>NZ_JAGHQU010000004.1 GCF_017744135.1 Endozoicomonas sp. G2_2 | reverse complement strand
AGGCTCTCCGTGTTTGGAGAGCCTCTCTGCTATGGCGGGCCCGGGAAGATTACTCGCGGCTGCGCCGCTCGCCCTTCGGGCTCGTGCAGCTCGCGCTGCACGATTCAGCCGCTGCGCGGCTGTCGAACAACTTGTTTATTTGTCGGGAGTTCGAATTGTGTCGTCAGATACAAAAAAGGCTCTCCGTGTTTGGAGAGCCTCTCTGCTATGGCGGGCCCGGGAAGATTACTCGCGGCTGCGCCGCTCGCCCTTCGGGCTCGTGCAGCTCGCGCTGCACGATTCAGCCGCTGCGCGGCTGTCGAACAACTTGTTTATTTGTCGGGAGTTCGAATTGTGTCGTCAGATACAAAAAAGGCTCTCCGTGTTTGGAGAGCCTCTCTGCTATGGCGGGCCCGGGAAGATTCGAACTCCCGACCTTGCGGTTCGTAGCCGCACGCTCTATCCAACTGAGCTACGGGCCCTTGACTGGTTGTCATGGCGGAGAGGGAGGGATTCGAACCCTCGAAGAGGCTATAAACCCCTTACTCCCTTAGCAGGGGAGCGCCTTCAGCCACTCGGCCACCTCTCCTGAAATTCTTTGTCCTTCAGAACGCAACCGCTGTTCTTTGGAGCCGTTTGCGTCGACTGTTCGAACAAACCGACTTACTGGAGTAGCGGCCTTGCGAGAGCGAACTCTCATTCGTTCAAGGCCGCGAATAATACCGGTGGAACCGGCCCGGGTAAACCCCTTGTCTACTTTTGATTTGCCCCGGTGTCCGGATCCTCTTCGGCGGGCGCCGCATCCACAGCCTGTATACGCACGTCGCGCGGCGCCTCGACCCCGATGCGCACCGTCTGCCCATCGGTATCGAGCACGCGCACCTCGACCTCGTCGCCCAGCTGCAGCGCTTCGCCCGCGCGGCGCTCGAACACGAGCACGGCCTGTACTCAGCCCTGCTCGGCCGAAGGCGTGAGCTCGCTTTCCACCTTCTTCGGTTCTTCGTCGAGATCGAACTCGTCGTGCAGCGCGCGCACCGCCAGCTCGAGATACTTGGTTTCGATCACGATCGAGATCTTGATCTCGGTGGTCGAGATCATGCGCACGTTGATGTTCTCGTTCGCCAGCACCTTGAACATGCGCGCGGCGACGTTCGCATGCGAACGCATGCCCACACCCACGAGCGAGACCTTGGCGATGCCGGATTGCCCCGAGACATCGCGCGCACCGAGATCCTTCGCGGCCTTTTCCAGCAGGTCCTTGGCCGCGTCGAAATCACGGGTGTGCACGGTGAAGGTGAAGTCGGTCAGCGTGAAATCGCTGCTCGAATCGCCCGAGACGTTCTGCAGGATCATGTCGACTTCGATGTTGTTCTCGCCGATCGGGCCCAGCAGGGCGTAGGCGATACCGGGCCGGTCGGGCACGCCGAGCACGGTGAGCTGGGCTTCGTCCTTGGTGAAGGCGATGCCGGAAATGATCGGTTCTTCCACTTGATTCTCCAATGTGATGAGCGTGCCGGGGCCGTCGTCGAAGGTGGACAACACGCGCAGCGGCACGCCGTACTTGCCGGCGAATTCCACGGCGCGAATCTGCAGCACCTTGGAACCGAGACTGGCCATCTCGAGCATTTCCTCGAAGGTGATCTGTTCCAGACGACGCGCGCCGGACACCACGCGCGGGTCGGTGGTATAGACGCCGTCCACGTCGGTGTAGATCTGACATTCGTCGGCGCCCAGAGCCGCGGCGAGCGCGACCGCGGTCGTATCCGAACCGCCGCGGCCGAGCGTCGAGATCTCGTTGCTTTCGGTCACGCCCTGAAAACCGGCGACAACGGCCACGTTACCGTCGTCCAGCGCGCTGCGCAGATTGTCCGGCTCGATGCTTTGAATACGAGCCTTGGCGTGCGATTCGTCGGAGACGATGGGCACCTGCCAGCCGGTGAACGAACGCGCGGACACGCCGGCGTGGCGCAAGGCCATCGACAGCAGCGCGATCGTGACCTGCTCGCCCGTGGACAGCAGCACGTCCATCTCGCGGGCGACCGGACGACCCTCCAGTTCGTCGGCCAGGCCCTGCAGGCGGTCGGTTTCGCCGCCCATGGCGGACACCACGACGACCACCTCGTCGCCGTTGTCGCGATAGCCCTTGATCTTCTGGGCGATGCGCTTGATCTTGTCGACCGTGCCGACGGAAGACCCGCCGTATTTCTGGACAATCAATGCCATGGAATATCGTCTTCCTTGCCGGGCACGCGCCCGCGCCGATGTGAAAATTCGATTGTACTAAGGAAACTCAGCAAGAGTCCTGCCAGCGTGTCGCGCTAGCCGAGTCGCTGTTCTATCCAACCGTAAACGCTTTCGAGAGCGGCATCGAGCTTGCCGGCGTCGCTGCCCCCGGCCTGGGCCATGTCCGGCCGGCCGCCGCCCTTGCCGCCCACCTGCTCGGCAACGAAGTTCACCAGGTCGCCGGCCGGAGCCGCCTTGCTCTGGCTCTTGGCCACACCCGCGATCAGTGCGACCTTGCCGTCGGCCGCCGCGCCGAGCACGACCACCGCGTTGTCGAGCTTGTTCTTGAGCGCGTCGACCGTTTCGCGCAGGACCTTGCGATCGGCACCGTCCATGCGCCTTACCACGACCTGCGCACCGCCGATTTCGCGCGCGCTGTCGGCCAGATCGTCACCCTGGCTGGCGGCAAGTTTCTGGTTGGCCTGGTCGAGCTGTTTCTCCAGCCCGGCGACCCGTTCGAGCATGCGCTCGAGCTTGTCCTCGAGCTCTGCCGGGGCCGCCTTCAGACGCGACGCCACACGAATCTCGCGTGCCGACGCATCCTGCACCCATTTGAGTGCGTGGCCGCCGGTGACGGCCTCCAGGCGACGCACGCCCGCGGCAACACCGCGTTCCTCGGTGATCTTGACCAGGCCGATTGCGCCACTGGCGGGCACATGCGTGCCGCCGCACAGCTCGACCGAGTAGTCGCCGAAGCGCACCACGCGTACCTCGTCGCCGTACTTCTCGCCGAAAAACGCCAGCGCGCCCTCGGCGATCGCCTCGTCGTAGCTGCGTACGTAGAACTCGCCCGTGATGTTCTCGCGAACCCGCGCATTCACCTGGGCCTCGATATCGGCGAGCGCCTCGGCGGTGACCGATTCGTAATGGGCAAAGTCGAAACGCAGCCGATCCGGCGCAACCATCGAACCCTTCTGGCGCACGTGCGTGCCCAGGGTCTCGCGCAGCGCGGCATGCAGCAGATGGGTGGCGGTGTGATTGAGTTCGATCGCCTGCCGGCGCTCGACATCCACCCTGGCCTCCACGGCGAGATCGGCGGCGAACTCGCCCGACTCGACGCGCCCGAAGTGCAGGAACACGCCGTTCTGCTTCTGGGTATCGGTGACGACGAATTGCGCGCCGTCGGCCTCGATAACGCCCTGATCGCCCACCTGACCGCCCGACTCACCGTAGAACGGCGTGCGATCGAGTACCAGCACCCCTTCGTCGCCGGCTGCCAGTCGGTCCACCGGCTGTTCGTTCTGGATCGTACTGAGCAGGCGCGCGCTGCCCTGCGTTTCGGTATAGCCGATGAATTCGGTGGCGTCGCTGACGTCCAGCCTGGCGTGATAATCCGCGCCGAACTGGCTGGCCGCGCGGGCACGCTCGCGCTGGGCGCTCATCTCGGCATCGAAGCCGCGAGTGTCCAGCGTCAGGCCGCGCTCGCGGGCCACGTCGTTGGTCAGATCGACCGGAAAGCCGTAGGTGTCGTACAGCTTGAACACCGTCTCGCCGGGAATTTCGGTGCCGCTCATCGCGCCGATGGCATCCTCGAGAATGCGCAGCCCCTGGGCCAGCGTGAGCGCGAAGCGCTGTTCTTCCTGCTCGACGACGCGCTCGATCTGCGCCTGCGATTCGGCCAGCTCCGGAAACGCCTCGCCCATCAGCTCGACCAGCGGCGCGACCAGCTTGTAGAAGAACGTGCCGGTGGCGCCCAGCTTGTGGCCGTGGCGAATGGCGCGCCGCATGATCCGGCGCAGCACGTAGCCGCGACCTTCATTGGCCGGCATCACGCCGTCGGTGATCAGAAACGCAGTGGCGCGGATATGATCGGCCACGACCTTGAGCGAAGCGTGTCGGCTGTCCGGGGCCATGCCCACGGCGTCGGCCGCCGCGGCCATCAGCGTCTTGAAGACATCGATCTCGTAGTTGTCGTGCGTGCCCTGCAGGACCGCGGCGATGCGTTCCAGGCCCATGCCCGTGTCGATCGACGGCTTGGGCAGATCCAGCATCTCGCCATCGGGCTGGCGGTCGTACTGCATGAACACGAGGTTCCAGATCTCGACGAAGCGATCGCCGTCTTCTTCCGGCGTACCGGGCGGCCCGCCGTCGATATGATCACCGTGATCGTAGAAGATCTCGGAACACGGCCCGCAGGGGCCGGTGTCGCCCATCTGCCAGAAGTTGTCCTTGGCCCCGATGCGCGAAAAGCTGTCCTCGGACACGCCGATCTCGTCGAGCCAGATGCGCGCGGCTTCCTCGTCTTCTTCGTAGACCGTGACCCACAGCTTCTCGGCCGGCAGTTCGAGTTCGACGGTGAGAAATTCCCACGCGAAATGAATGGCTTCGCGCTTGAAGTAATCGCCGAAGCTGAAGTTGCCCAGCATCTCGAAGAAGGTGTGGTGGCGTGCGGTATAGCCGACGTTCTCGAGATCGTTGTGCTTGCCGCCGGCGCGCACGCAGCGCTGCGAGGACACCGCGCGGTTGTAGTCGCGCTTGTCCCGGCCGAGGAACACGTCCTTGAACGGGACCATGCCGGCATTGGTGAACAGCAGGGTGGGGTCCGAAGCCGGGACCAGGCTGCTGGAGGCAACGAATCGATGCTTGTGCCGTTCGAAATATTCGACGAAACGCGCGCGCAACGCGTTGGTGGACATCATGGGCAGGCGCCTCTTGAACGTAATCAGCGTGGGCCAAACAGCCCGCTAGTCTAGCAGAGCACCCGCAGCCGCCCTACCGCCATTCGACACCGATCAGCCACCGGCGTGAATGCTGTCGATCTTGTCCTGGTTGCTTTGCGGGCGATCGGTGCGGCTCCCGACCTTGATGGTCGTAAACACCCGTGGCGCGCCCAGATCGTGGATCGTCTGGTGGCATTCCTTGAATGCGGCGAACACGTCGTCCCATTCGCCTTCCACGTTGGTGCCGTAGGCATGCAGCACGGGATTGAGCCCGGCCGCTTCCAGTATCGGGCGGCATGCCGCCACGAAGCGCGACACCGACACGCCGGCGCCCATCGGTATGACACAGATTTCGGCCGTTATCTTCATCCAGAACCTCCGCGCAAGCGATTTCCGCCATCTTCCGCCGACGCCCGGCGGTGATCAATCGTCGAACGCGGCCTGCAGCTGGTCGCCATCGAAGCCGCGCCGCTGCAGAAAACGCATCTGCTTGGCCTTGGCGGGAAAGTCCTGGGGCATCTCGGCACCGAAACGCTTGCGGCGCACCTGCTCGGCCAGGGCATGCCAGTCGACTTCGGCGTCTTCGAGTGCGCGGTCGATCTCGAAATCCGACACGTGAACGGCCGCCAGTTCCGCGCGAATACGTACCGGCCCCGTGCCGCGCGACGCACGCGAGGAAACCAGGGCGTCCGCATACCGGCTTTCAGACAGCAGACCATCGTCGATGAGTTCGTCGAGCACGGCCGCGACGATATCCCGGTCGTGATCGCGCTTGGCCAGCTTGGCCGAGAGTTCGGCCGGCGCATGCTCACGCCGGGCCAGCAGATCCATCGCCCGCTTGCGCACCGCAAGCCGCTCGGCGTCGGGGTCGAGCGGCTCGTTATCGTCGGCGTAGCTCACGATCGCGGGGTGATGCCGACGGCGCTAGCTGCTCTGGCCGCCGCTCTGCGCGGAGCCGAGCAGATCCGGGTTCTCGTCTTCGCCGGCTGCGGCGCCCGTGTCTTCGTCCTTCTTGCGGCGCTTGGGCGCCAAGAGTTTCTCGCGCAGTGCGTCTTCGAGCTGCTGGGCGATGTCGGGGTTTTCCTTGAGGAAGTTGCGGGCATTGTCCTTGCCCTGCCCGACACGGTCGCCGTTGTAGGAGTACCAGGAACCGGCCTTTTCGATGAGATTGTTGGCCACGCCCAGGTCGATGATCTCGCCCTCGCGCGAGCTGCCCTCGCCATAGAGAATCTCGAACTCGGCCTTGCGAAACGGCGGCGCCATCTTGTTCTTGACCACCTTCACGCGCGTTTCGTTGCCGATCACCTCGTCGCCCTTCTTGATCGCGCCGATACGGCGGATATCCAGTCGCTGGGAGGCATAGAACTTGAGCGCGTTGCCACCGGTGGTGGTTTCCGGGCTGCCGAACATCACCCCGATCTTCATCCGGATCTGGTTGATGAACATCACCGTGGTGCCGGTGCGCTTGATATTGGCGGTGAGCTTGCGCAGCGCCTGGCTCATCAGGCGTGCCTGCAGGCCAACATGCGAATCGCCCATCTCGCCCTCTATCTCGGCCTTGGGCGTGAGCGCGGCAACCGAGTCGACAACCACGATATCCACCGCCGCAGAACGCACCAGCATGTCCGCGATCTCGAGTGCCTGTTCACCAGTATCGGGCTGCGAGATCAGCAGATTCTCGATATCCACGCCGAGCGCTTCGGCATAGGTCGGGTCGAGTGCGTGTTCGGCGTCGATGAAGGCCGCCGTTCCCCCGGCCTTCTGACATTCCGCGATGGCCTGCAGCGTGAGCGTGGTCTTGCCCGAGGACTCCGGGCCGTAGATCTCGATCACGCGCCCGCGCGGATAGCCGCCGATGCCGAGCGCGATATCCAGCGTCAGCGAGCCGCTCGAGATGGACGGAATGTTGGTGGTGTCCTGATCGCCCATGCGCATCACCGAGCCCTTGCCAAACTGGCGCTCGATCTGGCTCAGTGCGGCGGCCAGTGCCTTTTTACGATCTTCGTCCATAGTTTTCGTCACTTTTCATGAGGATACGATTGCGGCCCGCAGCCGCAGGGCGTATCGAATTCGTTCAGTCGGGGCCATTATTTCATAACCCGCGCAACCCCACCGAGGGCGTCGAAAGCGGCCACTGCCGCAGTTGTATGTACGTGCCCGGCGCGCCGTTGTCGCCACTGGCAACCAGCGAAAAGGCACGTACGGACCATTGAATCGGCGAAATGGGCTGCGCCTTCAGGGCGGGCGACCGTCGGCTGATCGTGACATGCGGCCGGAAAACGGTGTTATCAATATCGGCGCGTGTATTTTTATACAGTTTCGCCGACAAATCCAGCAGTTCGACCGGCGGCGCGCTGGGGGCGAGCCAGTTGATACCAGCGCGGCGAAATGTGCCGGCCTGATCCAGAACCAGATCGAAACAGGACAACTGCACCGAATCGGCCCGGGCGATGAGCGCATCGAGCGCGGCGCGGTCGACGTTGCCCATGAAGGCCAGCGTGAGATGCAGACGCTCGCGACTGACCGCGCGGCCACCCACATCGAGCGCGCGAGCCCGGTCGACGATCTGCCGTGCGACCGGCTCGGGCGGCATCAGCGCGAAGAACACCCGAAAGCGGCGCGCAACCGGGCCCTGCGCATCCACGACCGGCTGACTGCGCTACTGGGCGTCGGCGCGTTCGCGCAGGCCGACCAGCGCTGCCACAACGCTCTGCCGACGTACTTCGGCGCGCTCGCCTTCGAACTGATAACGCACCACATCGGGACGTTGTCCCCGCGCCATCCAGCCGATGAACACGGTGCCGACGGGCTTGTCGTCGCTGCCGCCGTCCGGCCCGGCGACGCCCGACACTGCAATGGCCCAGTCTGCCGGGCTGTGGGCGAGCGCGCCTTCGAGCATGGCCGCGACAACCGGCTCGCTGACCGCACCGTGTGCGGTCAGCAACGCCTCGGGCACATCCAGACATGCCTGCTTGGCGGCATTGGAATAGGTCACGAAGCCGCGCTCGAACCAGGCGGAGCTGCCCGCGCGGTCGGTACAGGCCGCCGCAATCATGCCGCCGGTGCAGGACTCGGCCGTGGCCAGCGTCTGGGCACGGCCCGGCAGCAGGGTCGCGAGCTGTTCGACGAGGTTGGCGATGGATTTCTGGGCATCGTAGGCAGCGATCATCCGACGTAGTATGCCAACTCGTGCCTGCGAAGAGAGGCCCCGGCGTCTACAATTGCGCCCCCGCCGGCCACAGCCGGCCCCATACCTGGCGTTTTGCACGGATCAACACAGCTTCATGAGCGCATCCCGCACCGGCGAACAACGCAACGAGATATCGCCCGAGAGAGGTCCTGTTTACGTTTCATACAGCGCCGCGTTGCGGCCCAAAATCGTGCCAGTCAAGGCGCAGGGCGCAGGCCGCAGCTATTCTGCGGTCAAGCGCTGCAACGCCGGATGGCGCGGTTTTGGGCCGCAACCCGAAGGGACGACGACTATTTTTCTGCAATACCGCGTTACAGCTCGCTCATGTAGCGGAGCTACACCGCGCTCGCTGCGCCTTGTCTTGCAAAAAAATAGTCGTCGGCGCGTCGCTGTATGAAACGTGAACAGGACCTGAGTCAGCACACGCCGATGATGCGCCAGTATCTCGGCATCAAGGCGGACTATCCGCACATGCTGCTGTTCTATCGCATGGGCGATTTCTACGAGCTGTTCTTCGACGATGCGCACCGCGCCGCGGAACTGCTCGACATCACCCTGACCGCGCGCGGCGAGTCGGCGGGCCGCTCCATCCCGATGGCCGGCGTGCCCTATCACGCGGCGGAAAACTATCTCGCGCGCCTGATTGCGAAGGGCGAGTCGATCGCCATCTGCGAACAGCTCGAAGCGCCGGGTGCCAGTAAAGGCCCGGTCAAGCGGGAAGTGGTACGCGTGGTCACCCCGGGCACGGTCACCGACGATGCGCTGCTCGAAGCCCGGCGCGCCAATCTCATCGTCGCCCTCGCGCCGGCCAAGCGGGCCATCGGCATTGCCGTGCTGGAGCTGGCACGCGGCGATTTCGCGGTGACCGAAGTGGCCGACGAAACCGCGCTCGCCGCCGAGCTGGCCCGGCTCGATCCGGCAGAGATCGTGGTCGGCGAACAATCCACCCTGGCGCTGCCGAGCGACGGCGTGGCGATCACGCGACGGCCGAGCTGGCTGTTCGACGCCGTGAGCGCGCGCCGACGCCTGGAAGGCTTCTTCGAAGTCGCGCAGCTGGAT
Organism: Endozoicomonas sp. G2_2; assembly: GCF_017744135.1. Taxonomy (GTDB): domain Bacteria; phylum Pseudomonadota; class Gammaproteobacteria; order Nevskiales; family Salinisphaeraceae; genus Salinisphaera. The sequence goes on along the minus strand of NZ_JAGHQU010000004.1, from coordinate 302,897 downwards.
GCCTTCGGCTGTGCGGATCTGCCGCGCGCGATTGCCGCGGCCGGCGCGCTGGTCGACTACGTCGAAGCCACGCAACAGGCTGCGCTGTCGCATATCAAGAGCCTGCGCACCTACGCCGTCACCGACACGCTGGTGCTCGACGCGGCTACCCGTCGTAATCTCGAAATCGAACACAGCGCCTCGGGCGACACGCGACACAGCCTGGTGGGCCTTCTGGACCGCTGCGCCACGCCCATGGGCGCCCGTGCGCTGCGCCGCTGGCTGGCCGAGCCGCTACGCAACTTCGATATTCTGCGGCATCGCCATCTGGCGATCGAAACGCTGCTGTCGGGCAGTCATGCCGGGTTGTCGGAACGGCTCAAGGAAGTCCCGGATGTCGAACGTATCGCCACCCGCATCGCGCTCGCCTCCGCGCGCCCGCGCGATCTGTCCGGGCTGACCCGCGCGCTCGCCGCGCTGCCGGCGATCCGCAGGACGCTGGCAAGCCTGGACGCCCCGTTGCTGACTGCCCTGCACGAGCAGATCGACCCGGCCGAAGACGTCCACGCCCTGCTCGAGCGCGCGGTGATCGACAACCCGCCCGTGGTGATTCGCGACGGCGGCGTGATCGCGCCCGGCTACGACGACACGCTGGATGAACTGCGCGACCTGTCGGCCAATGCCGACGGTTTTCTTGCCGAGCTGGAGACGCGCGAGCGCGAACGTACGGGCGTGGAAACGCTCAAGGTCGGCTACAACCGCGTGCACGGCTATTACATCGAGATGGGCCGCGTGCATGCCGACAAGGCGCCGATGGATTACCAGCGTCGCCAGACCCTCAAGGCCGTCGAACGCTATATCACGCCGGAACTCAAGAAGTTCGAGGATCAGGTGCTCTCGGCCCGCGAGCGGGCGCTGGCCCGCGAAAAGGCACTCTACGCCGAACTCGTCGAGACGCTCTCCGCGCATCTGCCCAAACTGCAGGCCATCGCGGCCGGGCTGGCCAGTCTGGACGTGCTCTGCGCGCTCAGCCGCTGCGCGCTCGACTATCACTGGGTCGCGCCCACGCTGACCGACACGCCGGGCATCCAGATCACCGGCGGCCGGCATCCCGTCGTGGAGCGCTTTTCCGATACGCCGTTCGTCGCCAACGACACCGAACTGAACGACGACTGCCGCCTGCTGCTGATCACCGGCCCGAACATGGGCGGCAAGTCCACCTATATGCGCCAGACCGCGCTGATCGTGCTGCTCACGCATATCGGCAGCTTCGTGCCGGCCGAGGCCGCGCGCGTCGGCCCGCTGGATCGCATCTTCACGCGTATTGGCGCGGGCGACGATCTATCTGCCGGCCAGTCGACCTTCATGGTCGAGATGAGCGAGACCGCGCAGATCCTGCATCACGCCACCGATCGCTCGCTCGTCCTGCTCGACGAGATCGGGCGCGGCACCTCGACCTACGACGGCCTCGCACTGGCGCGCGCGGTGGCCGAGCGGCTCGCCCGGCACAATCAGGCCTATACCCTGTTCGCGACCCATTACTTCGAGCTCACGCAGCTTGCCGAGGACTGGCCGGCCAGCCGTAACGCGCATTTCGAGGTGGCCGATTACAACAGCGGCGGCGAGCAAAAACTGGTGTTCCTGCACGCGATCCGACCGGGGCCGGCCTCGCGCAGCTTCGGCCTGCAGGTCGCCGCACTCGCCGGCGTGCCGCGTACGGTGATTCGCCAGGCAGAGAAACACCTGGCCGAACTCGAAGCGCAGTCCCGAGCCGAGAGTGGCCCGCAGATGGGCCTGTTCGAACCGGCGCCGGAGGTGACGACACCCGCCGAGCCCGATCCGCTGCATGAGGCGATTATCGATCTCGACTGCGACGACATGACGCCGCGCGAGGCGCTCGATCTCCTTTACAAACTCAAACGGCTGGCTGCGCAGCCGGGTTCCTGACAGGTCTCACGCAAAGACGCCAAGACGCAAATTGAGCCGCGCCCGCGGTTTGCCAAAGAGTCGAGCGCGCGCGCCCCGAGACTTAATAGTCTTCGAATGCGCCCAAGGCCTACGCCCCACCGTAGTAACGCGCCACAGAAAATCTCTTTCTTTGCGTCTCTGCGCCTTTGCGCGAGGCACAACGAACAGCGCCCCACTCAGCCCAAGGACATGGCGAGCTTGACCAGGCCGATGATCACTGCGATCAGGACAACGGTCGCCAGCAACCCCAGCAGGATGAAGTGACTTGCCTTGCCGCGGGTGAAATCGCGTTCGCGGTTGGCACTGGACTGGACGCCGAAGAATGCGGCCATCACGCTCATCCAGCTCTGCCAGAGCGTGGGCGGGCCTTGGGTGTCGTCCTCGTGCGGCGCGGGTTCCTGCTGGCGATCGTCGGTCACGATCAGGCCGCGGCGTAGTCGCTCGCCATCTCGTTGGACAGCACCATGTCGCGATGGAAGCGATCGGTAATCGGGCCGGCGATCGCTTTCTCGATCTTGCCGCCGACCAGCGGGACCTGGGCATCGATATCGAAATTCAGGGTCAGGCGCGCCTTGCCGTCGTGCTCGCTCAGCCGCAGATCGATGGCGATATCCACCGGAGTCTTCTCGATATCGATATCGATACGCCCGCTCTGCTTGGCAATCTCCCAGACGTCGGTCTGGCGCAGCATGACGCGGTCACCGATGCGCTTGCGCACGATGTCCGGAAACGACAGCTTGTTGGCGTCGAGCGCGTGGCGGACCGTGATAGAGAAACGCGCGTCACTCTTCTGCGTATCGACGAGCTCGGGCTTGCGGCCGCCGCCCAGGCGCTCGTACTTGTGCAGAAAGTAATCCTGGTCGGTGAACATCCGCATCATGGTGGCGGCGGAATGATCGAAATCGAAGGTTTCCTCGAACTTCATCTACGGTTTTCCTCGTGAAATGAATCGCGGCGCGATGTCCGGGCCGGGGTCGCTTGCCGCGTCGTCTGGATTCAGGGCCGCTCGGCAGGCGCTTCGTCCGTTTCGCGATAGAGATATTCGGCCAGCATGTCGCGGGCGTCGACCTCGGCTTCGAGTACGGCAAGCAGCACGAACACGCCGCCCATGCGCCGATGCAGGAATACGATCTCGCGCGGCGGAATGCGGAACCACCGGGAAATTGCGGCATCCGATACGGCACGGGATACCCGAAACGGCAGATCCGACTCGCCCCAGCGATAGGCCCCGTCGGCAGTGGCGAGTTCGTCGGGCGGGTCGTCGGCGAACGGCTCGATCATGAGCATGCCCACACGCGCAAAGGCATCGAACACATGCTGCGGGGAATCGCGACGCAGCAGATTGATGCCGATGGCGCCGTCGATCAGTCGCTTGGCGTCTTTTTCGAAGGCCCCGGCGACCACGTCGTAATAGGAGCCCAGAAAGCGCGGAGCAAACTCGCGGGTGGCGCCGAAATCCAGCAGCACCATCTGATCCGGGCCATCATCCTGCAGCCGGATCTTGTAGTTGCCGAAATGCGGGTCGGTCTGGACGATGCCCCAGACGAAGAACTCGCGAAAGAACAGATCCAGGGCCTGCCGGCCGAGCGCATTGCGCCGCGATTGGTCGAGCTGCTGCACAGCCTCGCTCTGGACGTGATGCGCGGACTCGAAGGACGTCACCAGCACGGTCTCCGTGGAGTACTCCGGAAAGACCTGCGGCACCACATAGCGATCGTCGCCCTCGAGCCGACGCGCGAACTCGCGCGTCATGCGCAGTTCGCGGTCGTAATCCACCTCGCGGTAGATCATCTCGCGAACCTCTTCCATGATCGCGTTCAGCTCCATGCCCTTGGGCACGAGGCGCGCCAGGCGCACGATCTGCGTGAGCGTGCGGATATCGCTGTCGATAGCATCTGCCAGCCGCGGGTACTGGATCTTCACGCACAGCTCGAGGCCGTCCGACCGGCGTCGCGCACGGTGGACCTGACCCAGCGAAGCGGCGGCCAGCGGCTCGGGGTCGATATCCAGCTCGGACAGGCGCTTCTTGCCCAGACGCTGGACCACGACCGGCTCGAGCTCTTCCCACGCCACCGGCGGGCTGTCGTCCTGCAGGCTGCGCAGCACCTCGATAGCCTCGGGCGGCATGAAGTACTGGCCGTAGACAGACAGCATCTGCCCGACCTTCATCACGCTGCCCTTGAGCTGGCCGAGTTCGTCGGCGAGAAACTGGGCCTGCTTGACGTAGAAATCGCGGTTGCGGCGCTCCTTGCTTTCCTTGCTGCGGAACATGTTGCCGAGCGTGTGGCCGGCGAACGAGGCGCCGGCCATCACGCCCATGCGTGCCATCGCCGCATTGCGATCGAAGGAGCCTGTCTTGAGCTTGAGCGGTTTCCGGTCTCTACGGTCGGAAGAATTGGCCATACGTCGGGTGGACTGCCGCATAAAGGTTGAAGTCTATCAGGTCACCCCGGCTCGGCAGACCCGTGGAATCACGGTGCGCGCCGGATTGGGCGGCGCTGACAGCGCCTCGCGGGCATGAGCCAAAAAAAAAGGACCCGGCGCCTTGCCGGGTCCCTTTCAACCTCCGACGAATCGAAGGTGCACGTCGCCTGGTGGCTATGGGTGGATTTGAACCACCGACTCTCGCATTATGAATGCGATGCTCTAACCCCTGAGCTACATAGCCGGAAAGCCGCGTAGTTTCTTCGCCGACGGCCGCCGTGTCAACCCTTGCGGGACAACGGCTGGCACGTATTTCGCAGCGCCGGTTTCAGACGTTGAAACGGAAGTGCACGACGTCGCCTTCCGTCATCACGTATTCCTTGCCCTCGAGCCGCTGGCGGCCGGCTTCCTTGGCCCCCTTCTCGCCCTTGAGCTCGACATAATCGTCGTAGCCGATGACCTCGGCGCGGATGAAACCACGCTCGAAATCGGTATGAATCACGCCGGCGGCCTGTGGCGCCGTCGCGCCGCGGCGCACGGTCCATGCCCGCACCTCTTTCGGCCCCGCAGTGAAGAACGTCTGCAGGCCAAGCAGTTCGTAGGCCGCACGGATCACGCGATCCAGGCCCGGCTCGTCGAGGCCGAGATCGGCCAGGAACTCGTTCTTGTCGTCGCCGTCGAGCTGGGCAAGCTCGCCTTCTAGTGCGGCGCACACCGCGACCACCGGCGCATTCTGCGCGGCGGCGTGTTCGGAAACACGATCGAGCAGCGGGTTGTTCTCGAAGCCTTCCTCGTCGACGTTGGCCACGAACAGCGCGGGCTTCGCGGTGATCAGATGCAGCTCGCGCAGCGCGAGCCGGTCGTCGTCGCCCAGATTCATGGCCCGCACCGGCGCGCCCGTGTCGAGATGTTCGCGCACCCGCTCGAACAGCTCGGCGTTGCGCTTCGCGGTCTTGTCGCCGGATTTCGCTGCCTTGGCCGTGCGCTCGGCCGCGCGCGTGACCGTGGTCAGGTCGGCGAGCGCCAGTTCGGTATCGATGGTTTCGATATCGGCGATCGGATCGACCCGGCCCGAGACGTGCATGACGTCGTCGTCGTCGAAACAGCGGACCACGTGCAGGATGGCGTCGGTCTCGCGAATGTTGGCAAGAAACTGGTTGCCCAGGCCTTCGCCGGTGGAAGCGCCCGCCACGAGGCCGGCGATATCGACAAACTCGATGGTTGTCGGCAGCGTCTTCTCGGGGCTGGCGATTGCTGCCAGGGCGTTGAGCCGGGGATCCGGCACGGTCACAACACCCACGTTCGGGTCGATGGTACAGAACGGATAGTTCTCGGCCGGGATTTCGGCCGCGGTAAGCGCGTTGAAGAGCGTGGACTTGCCCACGTTGGGCAGTCCGACAATACCGACCTGAAGTGCCATAGCTGTCCTAGGAAGCCTTGCGGGAATTGAGTTGCTGGGCGCCGTGATCCCAGCCCTTGTCGAGCACGACTTCGAGCGCCGCGATACCGGCATTGATGGCGTTGTCGATCTCGATACGCTCGTCGGGCGCGGGCGTGCCCAGAACATGCGACAGCACGCGTGCGCTGTCGCCGGGGTGACCGATACCGAGACGCAGACGCCGGTACTGGCTCCCGATAACGCGGGTGATGTCGCGCAGGCCGTTGTGGCCGCCGTGGCCGCCGGATTGCTTCAGCCGCGCGGTGCCGGCCGGCAGATCCAGATCGTCGTGCACGACGAGTACGCTTTCAGGCGCGATCTTGTGGAATGCACAAAGCGGCTGCACCGCTTCGCCACTCTTGTTCATGAAGGTCAATGGTTTGAGCAGCCAGACCGTGGCGTCGCCCATGCCATGGCGTGCGAGTTCGCCCTTGAACTTGCGTTCTACCGCCGGTGAGACACGCCAGCGGTCGGCGAGTCGGTCAGCCAGCCGGAAACCGACATTGTGCCGGTCGCTGACGTGCTCGGCGCCGGGATTGCCCAGCGCCACGATGGCGCGAATCGGATCGCTCACGCTGCACCGTGGTGCCGGGCTCGCACGACGATAGTCAGCGAAGAACGAAGACTACTTGTCTTCGTCGTCGCTGTTGTCGTCGCCGGACTCGTCGGAATCGCCGTCGCTGGCGCCTTCCTCGGACTCGCCTTCTTCGCCTTCCTCGGCTTCGGCGGCGGCCGCTTCGGCTTCGGCCTCTTCCTCGGCTTCCAGCTCGATGGCGGCGCGCGGAACCTGCACGGAAACCACGGTGCGGTCGTGCTGGTCTTCCTCGTCGCCCATCAGTTCGACGATCTCGACGCCTTCGGGCAGCACGAGTTCGCTCAGGTGCACCGAGTCGTGCAGATGCAGCTTCGAGCAGTCGACCTCGATGTACTCCGGCAGGTTGCGCGGCAGACACTCGATCTCGATGTCGTTCATGTTGTGCTGAACGACGCCGTCTTCGTCGGCCACACCCGGGCATTCGTCTTCGCCGACGAAGTGCAGCGGCACACTCATGCGCAGCGCTTCACCCGCAACGATGCGCAGGAAATCGGCATGCTCGATGAAGGGCTTGGCCGGATGACGCTGCAGATCACGCAGTACGACTTCCTCGGTCTGGCCGCCGTTAACGTGAATCTTGATGATGTGCGAAAAGAATGCCTCGTTGTCCAGATGATGCTCGAGGTCGTTGTGCTCGAACGTCAGCATCACCGGCTCGCCGTTACCGCCGTAAATGATGGCCGGCACACGGCCTTCACGACGCAGGCGACGGTTCTCGGCGCGGCCCTTCGCGGTACGTTTTTCCGCATTCAGCTCGAAAGCTTCCATATCGATTCGCTCCAATAATAAGGACGGCCGCCGGGGTTCCCGCCGGTCGCTCGATCGTTGTTTTCATGGCGGGCCGCCGCCCACCGATCTCAAAAGACCGCGTAGTATACGCGCTTGAGCGTCAAATGCACGACCCGTAAGGCCGGAAATTCACGCTAGTCGACATAAAGCGTGGACACCGACTCCTCGTTGCTGACCCGGCGGATGGTTTCAGCAAGCAGCGCGGCGATATGCAGCTGGCGAATCTTGCCGCAGGCCGCGGCATCCGGCGAGAGCGGGATGGTGTCGGTGACCACCAGTTCGTCCAGGCGCGAGTTGCTGATGTTTTCGATCGCCTTGCCCGACAGCACCGGGTGCGTCACGTAGGCCTTGACCTTGGTCGCGCCCTGGTTCTTGAGCGCGTCGGCGGCCTGGCAGAGCGTGCCCGCCGTGTCCACCAGGTCGTCGACCATGATGCAGGTCTTGCCGCTGACGTCGCCGATGATGTTCATCACCTTGGCTTCGTTGGCCTTAGGCCGGCGCTTGTCGATGATCGCCAGATCCGCGTCCTCGAGACGCTTGGCAAGCGCGCGTGCACGCACCACGCCGCCGACGTCCGGCGAAACGACGATCAGCTTCTCGTCCTTCTGGCGCCAGATATCGCCGAGCAGCACCGGCGAGGCATAGACGTTGTCCACGGGCATGTCGAAAAAGCCCTGGATCTGGTCGGCATGCAGATCCACCGTGAGCACGCGATCGGTACCCACCGCGCCGAGCATGCTGGCGACCACCTTGGCCGAAATCGGTACGCGGGCGCTGCGCGGGCGCCGATCCTGGCGGGCATAGCCGAAATACGGGATCACCGCCGTGATGCGCCCTGCCGATGCACGATGCAGTGCATCGATGAGCATCAGCAGCTCCATGACGTTGTCGTTGGTCGGCCGGCAGGTGGGCTGGACCACGAACACGTCGCGACCGCGCACGTTTTCCTCGATCTCGACCGTGATTTCACCGTCGGAGAACTTGCCGACATTCGCCTTGCCCACGGGCAACTTGAGGTAACCGGCCACATCCTTGGCCAACGCCGGATTGGCGTTGCCGGTAAAGACCATCAACCTGGAATCCGCCATGGGTTCGTGCTGCCGTGCTGTCGATTGAAATGAGCAACGGCCGACGCCTGGCACGTCGGCCCCATGCACCGCGCTGCACGCGGGCATTCGATTGGCTGGGGCGGCAGAATGACTCGGCATCTTACGATGCCTCACCCTGCGGGCTCGTGCCGCTGCGCGTCACGATTCTTGCGCGCTTCGCGCGCGGCGTCGAACCTGCAGGTTCTCTTCCAGCCGCCCCCGGCTGTTTTCGTGTCCGCCTAGCGGACATCCAACTATGGCTGGGGCGGCAGGATTCGAACCTGCGGTACACGGGATCAAAACCCGATGCCTTACCACTTGGCTACGCCCCATTTAACTTGTCGTCTTCGTTCCTTCGAATCCTGCCGCTACACGCCAGGCTGCGAACCTGCGGTACACGGGATCTATTATCTTAAAAGGGCCGATGCCTTACCACTTGGCTACGCCCCATCTAACTTTTTCGCTATCGCTTGCAGCAATAATAGATGCGTACAGAACTGCAAACGCCGGCGCTTTGCCGCTCCATACAGGCCAAAGCGACGAGCCCACCGGGAAGAGACTCTACGAGCCGTGCCCCTCCAACGAAGGCCGCGTATTTTCTTGGCTGCCCGGGCCGCTGTCAATTCGCGCGCGATACACCGTCGACGTCGAACCAGCGATCGACGACCAGGCGAATTCGGGTTTCCCCGTTATCCAGCACGATACGTCGCGGCACGGGCGGCGCGCCCTCGGGCTCCACGTAATCCGGAAAGGACAGCGCCCAGCCCTGCTGCTCCAGCGCGATCATGCGCCCCTGGTCGTCCACGCTGATGCGTTCGTAGTCCCCCGGCGCGGGCACGCCACGCGCCCAGAAGCGCAACGGCTCCAACGGGAAGGTCCAGCCCAGTGTCTGCTCGACGAGCGCATCCGGCTCGGTCGTGACGAAGCGATCGTCGCGGGTCTGGATGATCACCTCGTCCTCGAGCGCACCCTGCGCGCGAAATCCGCCGGCGCCCAGCGGCCCCGACAGGCGCACGTCGAAGGTTTCGCCCTGCTGACGCCAGCTCAGATTGCCGGTCCAGCCCAGCAGTTGCCCCGTCGCCACACGCCCCTGCAGGGACCAGACATTGAAATCGGCGAGCGCCTCTTTATGCGCCGCCCAGGCCGATGCGTTCACGACCCCGGGTTCGGTTTCCGCCGGCTTGCGGATGATCGCGCAGCCGCTGAGTACGCCGAGCACGACGAGAGACAGAAGAAGTTTTTTCATGGATCGAGACGGTTCACGGTTTCGCGTAGAACCGGGTGGTCGGGGTTGTCGTCGAGCGCACCCTGCCAGAGCTGGCGGGCGGCTTCACGCTGGCCCTGTTGCCAGAGCACTTCGCCGAGATGGGCCGCGACTTCGGCGTCCTGGAAGTCCTGGTACGCCCGTTCGAGATACTGGCGCGCCTTGGCCAGGTGGCCGAGCCGATACTGCACCCAGCCCATGCTGTCGAGAATCGCCGGGTTTTCCGGATCGGCCTCGAGCGCGCGTTCGATATAGCCCAGCGCTTCCTCGTAGCGGTCGGAGTGGTTGGTGAGCAGATAGCCGAGCGCGTTGAGGGCGCGCACGTCATTGGGCTCGCGGGCGAGCACGTCCCGCAGGTCGGTCTGCGCCGCCTCGATGTTGCCAAGGCGTTCGTGGGCCATCGAGCGGCCATAGCGCAACTCGGTGCTGCTAGGTACCGCCTCCAGGCCGTGGTTGTAGATATCCAGCGCCGCGCGCGGCTCGTCGGCCTCGTAGAGCAGCTGCCCTTCGGCGGCATAGAGCTGGTCGACCAGTTCGGGGTAGACGTCGCGCAGTTCGGTAAGCCGCCGCTGCGCGCCGGGCAGATTGCCCTGCATGTAGATCATGCGCGCGGCGCGGACCTGTGCATCGAAGGCATGGCCGCCGTTCTCGACACGCTGGTACCAGCGCTGCGCCGCGACGAAATCCTCCCGCTGTTCAGCGACGGCGCCCAGATAGTAGGCGGCATCGTCAGCGCGATCGTTGTTCTCGTAGAGCCGGGTGAGCGCGATCTCGGCGCGGTCGAGATCGCCCACGCTCAGTGCCAGAATCGCCAGCCCATAGCGGGCGTCGGCATTGTCCGGCTGCAGCGCGATCGCGCGCTCGAATTCGGTGAGCGCCGCGTCGTCCTCGTCGGCTTCGATAAGCAGGCGGGCCAGCGCGAGATGATACTGGGCCCGACTTGCATCGTTGCCAGGCAAGCCATTGACCAGGGCCTGGGCACGCTCGGTCTCGCCGGAGCGGATCCACACCCCGGCCTGGAGCAGCACCGCGTCGTTCCAGTCCGGATCGAGCGCGAGCGCCCGCTCGGCCGCCCGGGCGGCGATCTCGTTGCGGTCGTAGCGCATCGCGATCACACCGAGCGCGTACTGGGCAGGGGCGCTGTCGCTGTCCTGCTGGGCCAGTGCGCTGGCCGCCTCGATAGCGATATCGGCGGATTCCGGCTCGCCACTGATCACGTCGGCCAGCAGCCGATAGCCCATGTCCGGCGAGGCGGCGGCTTCCACGAGGGCCGGCGCATAGACGCGAAGGCCCTCGGCGTCGCCGTTTGCGATCGCCATGCGCGTGGCGGTGCGCTGGGCATCGAGTGAGTCCGGGGCCGCTTCGGCCCAGATGCCGGCCGCGCGATAGGCCAGCGCGGGTTTGTCCGCGAACAGCGCAATACGGGTGGCGCGCTTGGCCAGCGACGGGTCGTTGGAATATTCGAGAGCGGCCACATATTCGCGAGCGGCGAGCGCGCGCTTGTTGCGCTGAATCGCCATTTCGCCGGCAAGGACATGATATTCGTACGCTTCGCGCCGACTGACCTGTGACGGCTTCACGGCATTCGCATCGATGCGCACATCGGACGCGGGCCGCTCGCCGATCGGCTGGCTCGCACAGCCGCTGGCCAGCAGCACGACGAACGCCGCCGCGAGCGCGGCACGCCCGAGCCGCCGCACCGTGGCCGGGCCGGCACAATTCACGTCGTTGATATGCATGACGCGATGATAGCGCGACGATCGAACCAGGGGCTATGCAAACGCCACGCGGTACGTGACGGGAACGGTAGAATGACGCCATGACGCTGCTGACCGTCGGCCTGAACCACATCACCGCCCCGCTATCGGTCCGCGAGACCGCGGCGTTCCCGCCCGAGCAGTTCGACTCGGCGCTGGACGACTTCCTGCGCCTGCCGCATGTGCATGAAGGCGCAATCCTGTCGACCTGCAATCGCACCGAGCTGTATGCGGTCACCGACGCGCCCGGCGACGCCGAGCTGCGCCACTGGCTGTGCGCCCAGCGCGGCCTCAACGACGACGCGATGGCGCGCTATTTCTATATTCATCGCGATCGCGACACCGTGCGCCACAGCCTGCGAGTGGCGGCCGGGCTGGATTCGATGATCCTCGGCGAGCCGCAGATCCTCGGCCAGATGAAAAACGCCTATCGCAGCGCGCGTGCGGCGCGCGGCGCCGGGCCCTTGCTGACAAGGCTATTCGAACACAGCTTTGCGGTCGCCAAGCAGATCCGCAGCCAGACCGAGATCGGCGCCAATCCCGTATCGGTCGCCTACGCCGGGGTCAGCCTGGCGCGCCAGATCTTTGCCGATCTGTCGGAAACCTGCGCGATGTTCATCGGCGCGGGCGAAACGGTGGACCTGGCCGCGCGTTATCTGGCCGAAGCCGGCGTACACCGCATGATCTTCGCCAATCGCAGCGTCGAACGCGCCCAGTCGCTGGCCACCCGCTATCACGGCTATGCCATCGCGCTCGACGACGTGGCCGCGCATCTCGCGGAAGCCGACATGCTCGTGTCTTCCACCGCCGCGCCGGGCTATCTCGTGCACTACGACCAGCTGCGTGGCGCCGTGAAGAAGCGTCGCCGCAAACCGATGTTCGTGCTCGACCTGGCCGTACCACGCGATATCGATCCGGCCGCCGGCGAGCTCGAGGACATCTATCTCTATTCGGTGGATGACCTGCAGAGCGTGATCGACGACAATCGGCGCTCGCGCGAAAAGGCCGCCGCGCTGGCCGATGGCATGCTCGATGTGCGCATCGAGGAATACATCGACTGGCTGGATTCACGCCAGGCCACCGATACCATCCGCCAGCTGCGCGACCGGGCACATGCCACGCGTGAGGATGTGCTGGCCAAGGCCCAGCGCCGGCTCGCGCGCGGCGAGAACGCCGAGGACGTGCTGACCTTCGTCGGACGCACGCTCACCAACAAGCTGATGCACGAGCCGAGTGCGGCGCTGCGCAAGGCGCGCGGCGCGCATCAGCAGGAACTGCTGACCAGTGCCCGTCATCTGTTCTCGCTCGATGACGGTGACTCTTCCAAAACGACTACAGAAGACAACGAATGAAAGATTCCCTGCGCGCCAAACTCGAGGAACTGGTCGAACGCCACGAGGACCTCGCGCATTCCCTGTCCGATCCGGAGGTGATCAACGATCAGGACAAGTTCCGGCGCATGTCCCAGGAATACGCCCAGCTGGAATCGCTGGCCGAGGACTATCGCGCCTGGCGTGCGCTGGTCGACGAGATCGCCGATCTGGAAGACATGGAAAGCGCAGACGAGACCGAGCTGCGCGAGATGGCCGAGGCCGAGCTGGGCGATGCCCGCGAGCGCCTGGTGGAACTCGAAGCTGCGCTGCGCAAGCACCTGATCCCGCGCGACCCCAACGACAACGCCAATCTCTACCTGGAGATCCGGGCCGGCACCGGCGGCGACGAAGCCGCCCTGTTCGCGGGCGATCTGCTGCGCATGTATTCCACCTATGCCGAAAAACAGGGCTGGCAGGTCGAGATCCTGTCGGCCAGCGAAGGCGAGCACGGCGGCTACAAGGAAGTGATCTCGCGGCTCATCGGCACCGGCGCGTTCTCGCGCCTGAAGTTTGAATCCGGCGCGCACCGCGTACAGCGCGTGCCCGCGACCGAGTCCCAGGGCCGTATCCACACGTCGGCGTGCACCGTCGCGGTGCTGCCCGAGCAGGACGAGGTCGAGGCGATCAAGATCGAGCCCAACGACCTGCGCGTGGATACCTTTCGCGCGGCCGGCGCGGGCGGCCAGCACGTCAACAAGACCGATTCGGCGATCCGCATCACCCATATCCCCACCGGCGTGGTGGTGGAATGCCAGCAGGAGCGTTCGCAGCACAAGAACCGGGCGCGGGCGATGAGCCTTTTGCAGACGAAGCTCATGACCGCCGAGCAGGACAAGCAGGACAGCGAACAGGCCGCCGCCCGCAAGAAGCTGGTCGGCAGTGGCGACCGCTCCGAGCGCATCCGCACCTACAACTTTCCCCAGGGCCGCGTGACCGATCACCGCATCAACCTCACGCTCTACAAGCTCGACGACGTGATGGCCGGCAACCTCGAGGAAATCGTCGACGCGCTTACCAGCGAGCACCAGGCCGACCTGCTCGCCGAAATGGGCGCGGCCTGACCGGGCGAACCATGCCGGCCACCATCGATGCGACGCTGCGCGACGCGCGGGTACGGCTGGCACAGACGAGCGACAGCCCGGACATCGATGCGCGGCGTCTGCTCGAGCACGTGCTCGAGCGCAGTGCGACCTGGCTGATCGTGCACGGTGGCGACCGTCTCGACGACGCACCACGGACACGCTTCGACGCCCTCCTCCAACGCCGCCTGGCTGGCGAACCGCTCGCCTATGTGATCGGACGCGCCGGCTTCTGGACGCTCGATCTCACCGTCACGCCGGACGTGCTCGTGCCCCGTCCGGATACCGAAACCCTGATCGAAACCGTACTTGCCCATCACGACAGCGCGCCGTTGCGGGTCGCTGACCTCGGCACCGGCAGCGGCGCCATCGCGCTCGCGCTGGCCAGCGAGCGTCCGCAATGGCGGCTCACCGGGACCGACGCCAGCACGGCCGCGCTCGCCTGTGCCGCGGCCAATGCCGAGCGCCTGGGCCTGGCCAACGTGAACTTCGCCGCCGGGCACTGGTATGCGCCGATCACAGGGCAGCGTTTCGACGTGATCGTGTCGAACCCGCCCTATGTCGCGCCCAACGACGTCCATCTCGACGCCCCGGCTTTGCGCCACGAACCACGAGCCGCGCTCGTTGCGTCGGCGCAGGGCCTCGCCGATATCCAGCAAATCACCCGCGATGCACCGGCCCACCTCACCGGCGGCGGTGCCCTCTATCTGGAACACGGCGCCGACCAGGGCGCCGCGGTACGCACATCGCTCATCGCCGCCGGCTTTTCAGGTGTGCTTACCCAGCGCGACCTCGGCGGCAACGATCGGGTCACCCACGGACGGCTCGGCGAGGACAGACAATGACCCGTATTCCGGCGCTCCGACAGGCGGCGCTTTCGACGACGCTGGGCCTTGCCCTGTCGACGGCCGCGCTCTCCTTCTCCGGCCAGGCTGCATCGGCCGCCGAACGCGTCGACGTGGGCTTATTCGCGCCGGGCGCGCTGTCGGCCTGGGAAAGCCGCGGCTTCGAGGGCGAAACCGCGTATCGCCTGACCGGCACGGGTGCGACGCGCGTGCTCGAAGCCCGCTGCGACGGCACCGCCTCCGCGATTGCCCGGCGGGTGCCGGTCGACTTGAATACGACCCCGGTACTGCACTGGCAATGGCGCGTCGCCGGCGTCCATCAGGGCCTCGACGAGCGCAGCAAGGGCGGCGACGACTTCGCCGCGCGGGTCTACGTGATTCACGACGGCGGACTGCTGAAATGGCGCACGCGGGCGATCAACTATGTGTGGGCCGGATCAAGCGAGGCCGGTACCCACTGGCCCAATCCGTTCACCGATCAGGCGATGATGGTGGCCGTACAGTCGGGCGCGCCGCGCGACGCGACCACCTGGGTGAGTGAATCACGCGATGTGCGCGCCGACTTCAAGCGCTTCTACGATCTCGACCTGGATGCCATCGACGCGGTCGCGATCATGACCGACTGCGACAACGCCGGCGGCCAGGCGACCGCCGCGTATCGCGATCTCCACTTCGCGCCCGAGTGAGCGCTAGCCACTAGCCACTAGCCCAGCCGTTCGATCACCGCGTCGGTGAAGCGTTCCGTCGTGGCGTTGCCGCCCAGATCGGGGGTGACGCGATCATGCTCGGCGACGACCGAGCGCACGGCGCGACGCAGGCGGTTGGCGTTCTCCACCTGGCCCACATGCTCGAGCATGAGCGCGGCAGCCAGGATCACCGACGTCGGGTTGGCAATGCCCTTGCCGGCGATATCCGGCGCGCTGCCGTGCACCGCCTCGAACATCGCGCAGCTCTCGCCGATGTTCGCACCGGGCGCCAGCCCCAGACCGCCGATCAGTCCCGCGCATAGGTCGGAAAGAATATCGCCGAACAGATTGGTGGTCACGATCACGTCGAAGCGCTCGGGATGCATGACGAGCTTCATCGCACAGGCATCGACGATCACCTCGTCGTGCTCGATGTCGTCGTATTCCTCGGAAATCTGGCGGCCCACTTCCAGAAACAGCCCGGAGGTGGATTTCATGATGTTGGCCTTGTGCGCCAGCGTGACCTTGCGCCGACCGCGCGCCCGCGCCATCTCGAAAGCGAAACGGATGATGCGCTCGCATTCGGAACGGGTAATCACCGACAGTGCCTCCGCGCGGTTGCCATCTTCCGAAACCTTCTGGCCCTGGCCGGAATACATGCCGCCGGTGTTCTCGCGCACGGTGATGATGTCGAGATTGTTGTAACGCGACTGCGTGCCCGGCATCGACAGCGTCGGCCGTACGTTGGCGTACAGATCGAAATGCTTGCGCATCGCCACGTTCACCGAGCGATAGCCCTTGCCCGACGGCGTGGTCACCGGCCCCTTGAGGACCAGCCCGGTCTTTTCGATCGACTTCAGCGCCGATTCCGGCATCACTTCCGATTCGCCGGCATCCAGAGCCGCCTGGCCGACGACGACTTCCTGGTAGTCGAGCCCGGTATCGAGACAATCGAGCACGCGCAGCGTGGCGTTGACGATATCCGGCCCGATGCCGTCGCCCTTGATGACTGTAACCGGCGTTTTGCTCATGACGATTCCTTCCACCTCGAAGTGTGTGGCCGCCTGCGCGCAGAGAAACGGCGGCGCTCGTGATTCCATTCGATATGGCCCTAATCCTAGCACCCGCCCGCTACCGCCATCCGTACGCCCATGGCAGGCTTGCAAATTGGCGCGGGCCGGCCCGGCACGGCAGAATTGCGGATCGCGGCGTTGCCGCCCTGACAACATGGCGTGCGATCGGCGCCGCCAGTCGCGTTATTCGATACCCACAACACCCGAGCCGGCCATGCGCTTGAAAGCCCTTTGTCCACGTCGCCCGCTTGTCCTCGGTCTGGTCGGCGCACTCCTGCTCGCGGTGTCCGCCACCGGGGTCGCACAGGATGTCCATGACGACGGCAGCCAGGCGCCGGTGGATCTGGTCGTGGTGATGAAGGCCAATCGCGTGCTGTATCTGTATGCCGATGGTGAGATGGTCGATCAGTTCCCCATCGCGCTCGGCAAGAACCCGATCGGCACCAAGCGCCAGCGCGGCGACAACCGCACCCCGGAAGGCCTTTACCGGCTCGACTGGCGTAATCCGGACAGCATTTTTCATCGATCCATCCACGTGTCGTATCCGAACGAGCAGGACCGCGCCCAGGCCGAGGCGCGCGGCGTCGACCCCGGCGATCTGATCATGATCCACGGCCAGCCGGACTATGACGATCGCGAACGCGAAGGCGACTGGACCAACGGCTGTATCGCCGTATCCAACGAAGCGATCAACGAGATATGGGATCGCGTCTCCGACGGCACGCGTATCCATATCTACCCCTAGCCGCGGGCCCGCGGCCGCCGGCATGACCCATCTCAAGCCGCGCAACCCCGACGCCCTGCCCGAGGACAAGCGGCTCGCGCTCCGCGACGCGCAGCGCCTGGAATGGCTCACGCTCGGCCTGCGTATGAGTGTTGCGGGCGCGCTGTATCTCGCGCTCGGCGGCACCCAGGCACTTACGGCGGTATGGCTCAAGAGCCTTTGGGCGTTGCTGCCCCCGGTGGCCTTTCTGGTCGCGTGTCGGGTAGAGCAACGCGCGCCTCGGCCACGCTTTCCCTACGGCTTCTACCGTGCCGGCACCATCGCCTTTCTCGCCGGCGCACTCGCGCTCGGCGCGATGGGCGTCTTCCTGTGCTACACCGGCCTGCATGGGCTCGTCACCGCTCGCACGTCCGCGCTGGCCACACTCTGGGCCAGCCCGTTCGCGCAATGGCACGGCTGGCTCGTGATCGCCGCCCTGGCCTACAGCATCGCCGTGCCGATGATCACCGGCGGCGCGCGGCAACGCCTGGCGATCGCCCTGCACGACAAGGGGCTGTACGCAGACGCCACGATGGGGCGAGCCAACTGGCTGGCCGGGACTGCGGCCATCGTCGGGGTACTCGGCATCGGCCTCGGGCTATGGTGGGTCGACTGGGTCGCCACGCTCGTCATTGGCGCCGATATTTTGCGCTACGGCGCGCGACATACCCGCACTGCGGTCTGCGATCTCATCGACGAAGTACCGCGCCGGCTCGATACCGGCGCCGTGGACCCGCTGGGCGCCAGGATCCACAGCCATCTGGTGGCGCTCGACTGGGTGGCCGACGCGCGGGTACGGCTGCGCGAGGAAGGCCGGCGACTGACCGGCATGGCTTTCGTGTGCCCCCAGGCGGACACCGCCGCCCTGCTGGATCGCCTGGCGCAGACACGGGAGGAGATCGAACGCCTCGACTGGCGGCTGCTGGACTTCGAACTCGTGCCGGTCGACGCCCGGCGCTGCGCCGCGCAGATGCACATACCGGGCGCCTGACTGCACCACGGCGCTCGTCGCCGGCCGCTTCGGACGCTATGATGCGCGTCGATTTTTCGAGGGCGGGAGCAACAGGCGTGACACCTTTGAAGATGAGTCGGCCGCTGGCCACCCGGCTGCTGTTCGAAGCACAGAAACAGCCAGACTTGGAAGTCTGCGGATTTCTCGGTGCGCGCGACGGCGAACCCTGCGAGATCTATCCGGTGACGAATGTCGCCGCCGACCCGGCCCGTCGCTTCGAAATGGACCCGCGCGACCAGATCGCCGCGATGAAGACCATGCGCGAGAACGGCGAAACCCTGTTCGCGATCTATCACTCGCATCCCAGCGCACCGCCCGAACCATCGATCCACGATCTCGAAGGGCTTGGCTATCCCGACGCGCTCTATCTGATCATTTCTCTCAACATCAAGGGCGTACTCGAGATGCGCGCCTGGCAGCGCGCCGATGGCGAAATGGCCGAACGCGTGCTCACGGTCATGGATTGAGCGCACGCACATCGCAGCGCCGGTCTTCTCGGCCGGGGCCTTTTCTTTTTTGTAGAATCGCGGCCTGATCCGTTCACCCGCTCAACCGGCCTAGCCCATGCGTCTATCCGCCTTCGCGCTGTCCACCACCAAGGAAACCCCGGCCGATGCCGAGATCGTGTCGCACCAGCTGATGCTGCGTGCCGGGATGATCCGCAAGCTGGGCGCCGGGCTCTACACCTGGGCGCCGCTGGGGATGCGCGTGCTGCGCAAGGTCGAACACATCATTCGCCAGGAAATGGACGCCGCCGGCGCGCTGGAAGTGCTCATGCCCGCCGTGCAGCCGGCCGAGCTCTGGCAGCAGTCCGGTCGCTGGGACGCCATGGGCGACCTTATGCTGCGCATGAACGACCGCCTCGGCCGCGAATACTGTTTCGGGCCCACGCACGAGGAAGTGATCACCGACTACGCCAAGCGCGACCTGTCCAGCTACAAGCAGCTGCCGGTGAACTACTATCAGATCCAGACCAAGTTCCGCGACGAGATCCGGCCGCGCTTCGGCCTGATGCGCGCACGCGAGTTCATCATGAAGGATGCCTACTCCTTCCACATGGATGACGCGGATCTGGATCGTGAATATCACGCCATGCGCGCCGCCTACACGGCGATTCTGGACCGCATCGGCCTGGATTATCGCGTCGTGGCCGCCGACTCGGGCGCCATCGGCGGCGCCAAATCCGAAGAGTTCCACGTCCTTGCCCACGCCGGTGAAGACGAACTCGCGGTCTCGGAAGACGGCCGCTATGCCGCCAACATCGAAGCCGCGATCACCACGGCGGGCGACGGCGAGCGCCCCGCCCCGTCCGGCGAGCTGCGCAAGGTGGAAACCCCCGGCGTGGCCACCATTGCCGACCTGTGCAAATCGCTCGATCTGCCGGTCGAGACCACCGCCAAGGCGATCGTGGTGATGGGCGACGACAACAAGCCGGTGCTGATGGTGCTGCGTGGTGACCACACGCTCAACGACATCAAGGCCGAGGCCATCGACGGCATCGCCACGCCGTTGCAGTTCGCCGAGGAAAACGTCATCCGCGAACACTTCGGCGCTGGGCCCGGTTCGCTCGGCCCGGTCAACGTCAATATCCGCGTGATCGCGGACTATGCCGTACAGAACGCCGCCAACATGGCCGTGGGCGCCAACTACGACGGTGCCCATTTCGTGAACTTCAACTGGGGCCGCGACGCCGTCGAGCCCGAGTTCGCCGATCTGCGCAACGTCGTCGCCGGCGACCCCAGCCCGGACGGCTCGCCGCTTTCGATTTTGCGCGGCATCGAGGTCGGCCACGTCTTCCAGCTCGGCGACAAGTACAGCACCGCACTCGATCTGACCGTGCTCGACGAGAACGGCAAGGCGGTGACGCCGCAGATGGGCTGCTACGGCTTCGGCGTGTCGCGCATCGTCGCGGCGGCCATCGAACAGTGCTACGACGACGCCGGCATCTGCTGGCCGACCGCGATCGCGCCGTTCGAGCTGGTGATCATCCCGATCAAGGCCGACAAGTCCGCGGCCGTGCGCGAGGCCTGCGAAAAACTCTATACCGAATGCCGCGAGGCCGGTATCGACGTGGCCTACGACGACCGCGGCCTGCGCCCCGGCCCGATGTTCGCCGATGCCGAGCTGATCGGCATCCCGCATCGCGTGGTGGTTTCCGATCGCGGCATCGAGGCCGGCACGCTGGAATACAAGGGCCGCCGCGACAGCGAGAACAGCCAGATCGAGTTCAGCTTCGAGGCCCTGCGTCAGAAACTCGCGCAGGGCTAGCGCGCCGCCCGTGAGGCCTGCGGGCTAAGCCTTCGCGGCCCGCGGCCGATATTGTCGATACGCCGTGGCCACGCGGGGCACGGTGTCTGAACGCTTGACGGTCGCCGGGCCGTCGGCTCAGATGGGGTTTCGGGGGCGACAGAATTTGTTCATCAAGGCTTCAAAACGGCGCGCGGCTTTTCGGCGCCTTGCACACGGCTTTTGCCTGCTTGTAGCGCTGGGCGTTGCCGCGGGTACCGGCGTGCAGGCCCATGCCGCGGCCGCGCAGCCTGCGACCGTCGATCCCGCGCTGCGCCGCGCGCTGGTGGCGGCCGTCCAGGAATCCGCCACGTTTTCGAATCGCTTCGAGGCGGAAGTCTGGCTCATGGACATGTCCACCCGGCTGGCGCGACAGGTGCCGGACGTGGGCCGGCGCATGGCGCTGCTCAAGACGGTGCACGCCGAAGCGACCCGTGCCGGGCTCGACCCGCAGATCGTGCTATCGCTGATTCAGGTGGAATCCGCATTCAAGCGCTTTGCCGTGTCCTCTGCCGGCGCCATGGGGCTGATGCAGGTGATGCCGTTCTGGATCGACGAGATCGGCCGCCCCGACGACAATCTCTTCGACATGCGTACCAACCTGCGATATGGCTGCACGATCCTGGCGCACTATCTCGACCGCGAAAACGGCGACCTCACCCGTGCCCTGGCGCGCTACAACGGCAGTCTGGGCCAGTACTGGTATCCCTCGCGCGTGGCCACCGCGCTGCAGACGCGCTGGTACGCGCGCTAGCGAAGAAATCCGTTCGACGATTGCGTCCGCGTGGTCCGGGCCGCAGGATATGCCGCCGGTTCACACTTGTCCGCTGCCATGCGCCTGTACTACAACCCGCGCTGTTCGAAGTCGCGTGCCGCCCGCCAGCTGCTCGAAGACGCGGGCCATGCGGTCGAGATCGTGGCCTATCTCGACACGCCGCCCGATACACCCGAACTCGCCGCGCTGATCGACCGCCTCGACGTCGAGCCGACCGCGTTGGTGCGTACCACCGACAAGGCATTCGATAGCGAGGCAGGGGCACCGCTCACCCGCGAGGCGGTGATCGATGTGTTGCAGCGCACGCCGGCGTTGATGCAGCGGCCGGTGCTCGACACCGGCGAGCGCGCGCTCATCGCCCGGCCGCCCGAACGCGTATTCGAACTCGTCGACCGTCCCGCGAATCACCATCCCGCGAATCACTAGAGAAGCGCAGCGCATGAGCGATCAGCCCGCGACCGACCGTCCAGCGTCCGGTGAACACCGCGACATCCTGGTGCTCTACTACAGCCGCAACGGAGCGACAGCCGCGCTCGCCAACGAGGTCGCGCGGGGCGTGGCCCGCGCGCGGCCGATGCAGGCCCGGGTGCGTACCGTGCCCGAGGTTTCGCCGGACACCGAGGCCAGCGCAGCGCCGGTACCGGACAGCGGCGCGCCCTATGTCAGTCACGACGATCTCGAGGAATGCGCCGGGCTGATCATCGGCTCGCCGACGCGTTTCGGCAACATGGCCGCGCCCCTGAAATACTTCATCGACACGCTGTCGGGCCAGTGGTTGTCGGGCACGCTGGCCGACAAGCCGGGCGCGGTGTTCACCTCCACCGGCAGTCTGCACGGCGGCCAGGAGACCACGCTCACGAGCATGATGCTGCCGCTAATCCACCACGGCATGCTGCTGGTCGGCCTCACCTATACCGCCGATAATCTCCTGGCGGAGACCGACAGCGGCGGCACACCCTACGGCGCCAGCCACGTATCCGGCGTGTTGGGCGACAAGGGGCTCACCGATATCGAAAAGCAACTGGCGCGCAATCTCGGCGAACGCGTTGCGCGTACCGCGCTCAAACTGGGAAGCCACTGATGCGCTGGTCTCGCTATGCACTCGGCCTCGCCGTTGCCGGCAATCTGGCGCTGATCGCCAGCCTGTTCCTGCTGGCCGGCACGGATACCGGCGCGCGACTCATTCTGGCGGTCGTATTCAGCCTGCCGCTGCTCGCGTCGCTCAACGGGCTCTGCCGGGCCCGTGTATACACCGCAGCCTGGGCCTCGATGGCCGCGCTGTTCTACATGGCCTATGCGATGGTCGAATACATCGCCGGCGCCGGCACGCTGGCCGTCGATATCTGTCTTGCCGGCAGTATCGCGATGTTCGTGGGCACGGTCGTGTTCGCGAAGTGGGATGCCCGCGAGCGCGAGGCCGGCGCCGAAACGGACACGCCCCCCACCGACTGACCGCGCCGCGTCAATCGTCGAACCAGAGCCCGGGATTGAGCATGCCGCTCGGATCGAGCGCTGACTTGGCGCCGCGAATCGCACTGCGAAAGGCGGCCGGTATTTCGGTGCGCGCATGGTCACGATGATCGCGCCCCATGGCGTGGTGATGGCTCATCGTGCCGCCGCCGTCGACGACCGCTTCCGACACCGCGGCCTTGAGTTGCTGCCACTGAGTCAGTAGCGCGGCGTGTTCGCCGGGGGCGTAGAACGAGAAATACAGCGCCACGCCGTCGGGGTAGGCATGGGTGACGCGGCAGGCCACGCCGCCGTGCCCGCAGACGTCTTCCAGGGCATCGCCGGTCGCTTCCATGACGCTGTGATAGAACGCCGG
This sequence comes from Endozoicomonas sp. G2_2, assembly GCF_017744135.1. GTDB lineage: Bacteria > Pseudomonadota > Gammaproteobacteria > Nevskiales > Salinisphaeraceae > Salinisphaera. The sequence goes on along the minus strand of NZ_JAGHQU010000004.1, from coordinate 279,878 downwards.
CACCGCGGACCAGGGCAAGGCAGTCTCGAAGGTGTCGACGATCACGGCGTGATCCAGCAGCGCGTCGCGCAGGTAGGGCTGGCGAAAGAAGGCGTCGCGCCAGTTGCCCGCGCCCTGGTCGCCCGACGCCCGCGGGGTGCCGCCATGAGCGCGCGCGATGTCGACCGCGGCATCACGCGCGTGGGACACGTCGTACTCACCCTCGAAGCCGAGAATCATCAGCGCGCCCTCGCCTGCGCTGCCGGCCAGCGCGGTAGAGACCATATGCTCGAAGGGGTCTAGCACGCGCATCTGGGCCGGCCAGATCTCGGCCTGGGCGATCGCGCGGGTGGCTTCCAGCGCACTCTCGAAATCGTCGAAACCGATCGCAGCCGACAGCTTGTGCGCCGGATTCGCGACCAGACGCAGGCGCACATCGGTGATCACGCCCAGCGCGCCTTCGCTGCCGCACCAGAGCCGGTTCGGGTCGGGCCCGATGCTCGAGGCCGGCAGGGCACGCGTCGTAGCCGTGCGCCCGTCGGGCAGCATCACCGACAAGGCCTGTACGCGATCCTCGATCTTGGCCCGCAGGGTGGAGAAATGCCCTGCCCCGCGGGTGGCGACCCAGCCGCCGAGCGTGGAATGAAAATACGACTGCGGGTAATGGCGTACGGCCAGCCCTGTACCCACGAGTGCGTCCTCCAGCGCGGGGCCGAGAATGCCGGCCTGGGCATGAACCACGCGATCGCGCTCGTTGATTTCGATGACCTGATCGAGACCTTGAAGATCGATCGTCACCGCGCCTGGCCAGTCATCCATATCTTCGGGATTGATGCCGCCGACCACGCTGGAGCCGCCGCCGAAAGGGATCGCGGCCAGTCCGCGATCGGATGCCCAGGCCAGCGTATCCGCGAGTTCGTCCGTGCTGCGCGGCGTGGCTACCGCGGCCGGTGCGGGTAACGCCGCGCCGGCGCGCAGGTTGGCGAGATCGCGAAAACTGCGCCCCGCGGCGTGCAGCAGGCGGGTTTCATGATTGGTGGACACGAACGCCGCCAGCGAGGCCGGTGGTTCGATCGCCGGCGTGGCCAATCTGACGTCGGACGGCTTCGGCGACGGGCGCGCCTCGGCAGGGGCACCACCGAGCAGCGGTGCCATGACGTCCAGAATCGGCCGCAGCTCGGCGCGATCGATCGCGTCTTCGCTATAGCCCCAGCCCATGGGGTTGCGGGTCTTGTTCAAGCGCTTCTCCTCCGAGGCCGCCGCACGGCGGCGCCGACTCGATTTTCGATTTTGTTATCGTTGTTTTTCGTTTTCGGGCGCTGCGGTTCGCGCATCCGGCGGGCGCGCTAGCCGCCGGGGCTTTCCGGAGTGTACAAAAACCAAAGGCGGATCGAACGCGCCGCGCTTCGCGCCCCAGGCGCGACGGATATAAAGACAATTACAACAACGAGGAGAACGACATGACGTCCCTACACGACACCACAGCGATCGACCGGGTACTGCAACAGGCCGTGGACGCCGGCGACGTGCCGCACGTCGTGGCCCTGGCCGCGGACGAGAACGGACCGATCTATGAAGGCGCGGCCGGGCCGCAGGCTGTCGGCAGCAATGAGCCGATCAGCGCCGACACGATGTTTCGAATCGCCTCGATGACCAAGATGGTCGCCACCGTCGGCGCGCTCCAGCAGGTCGAGCGCGGCAATCTGGATCTCGACACGCCGGTCGAGGAGCTGCTGCCCGAATTCGCCGATCTGCAGGTGCTCGACGGCTTCGAGGGCAAGGCGCCGATCCTGCGCCCGCCGGCGAGCAAGGCCACGGTCCGGCAGCTGATCACGCATACCGCCGGGCTCGGTTACTGGTTCTTCAACGAAGACCTCAAGCGCTGGGAGGAAGCGACCGGCAACCCCAACGTGCTCAGCGGCAGCAACGAGGCCTTCAAGGCGCCCCTGGTCGCGGACCCGGGCACGCGCTTCGAATACGGCATCAATACCGACTGGCTCGGCCGCGTTGTGGAAGTCGCCGCCGGCGAATCGCTGGACCGCTACCTGCACGACAACGTGCTCCAGCCCTTGGGTATGGACAATACCGTGTTCCTGATGGACGACGCCCAGCGGGCCCGTTCGACCCCGATCCATGTCCGCGACGACGACGGCCAGTGGGTGCCTACCGAGGTGGACTGGTCCCAGCAGCCCGAGTGGTGGGCCGGCGGCCACGGCCTGTATGCCACCCCGCGCGACTACCTGGCGTTTCAGCGCATGCTGCTCAACAACGGCCAACTCGACGGCGAACGGATTCTGTCGGCCGAGAGCGTACGTGCCGCTTTCACCAACCAGATCGGCGATCTCGATTTCCCCGAGACCATCCCTACCGCCGAACCGCAGACCACCGCGGCCTTTCATGGCGGGCCGGGGCTCAAATGGGGCTTCGGCCTGCTGCTCAACACCCGCCAGGCGCCCGGCATGCGGGCGGCAGGCAGCGGCGCCTGGGCCGGACTGTTCAATACCCATTTCTGGGTCGACCAGGCCAGCGGCGTGACCGGCGCGATCTATACCCAGACGCTGCCGTTCGTGGAGCCGCGGGTGTTCGCGGTCTATACCGACTTCGAAGAGGCGCTGTATTCAGCGCTGAGCTGAAGTCACGGGCGTCGGCACGCCGCGGCGTGCCGGCGTCTTCAGCCGTCGGCGGCCGCGCCCAGCGTCTGCTTGACGAAGGGAATGGTCAGACGGCGGTGGGCCGCAAGCGATGCATGGTCGAGCGTATCGAGTGCGCGCATCAGTGCCGGCACGTCGCGCTCGCCGTGCCGTAGCAGCCAGCGGGCTGTCGCATCGGGCATTTCCATACCGCGCTGGGCGGCACGCTCGACGAGCAATGCATGCTTGTCGGCATCATCGAGTTCGGCGGTCGCGATCACCCCGCCCCAGACCAGTCGGCTGGCCAGATCGGGTAGCGCCAGACCCAGTTCCGCCGGCGGCTGTCGATCGGCTGCCAGCAAACGTCCGCCGCGCGCGCGCAGTCCGTCTGTGAGACTCAATAGCGCGATTTCAGCGTCGCGGTCGCCTGCGATCGCCGCTACATCGTCGATACAGACACAGTCCATATCCTGTAACCCGGCCAGTAGCGACTCGGCTTGATCGGCGACCTGATCCAGCGGCACATAGACACTGCGATCGCCGGCATCGCCGGCTGCACGACACACCGCCTGGAGCAAATGCGTCTTGCCGCTGGCTTCGGGGCCGTGCACGAACAGGCGCTCGCTGCGGCCATCGGCAATCTGGGTCACGGCTGCGCGTACGGGCGCGTTCGTTTCGCCCACGAATGCGTCGAGCGTCGCGCTCTGCGGCAGCTGAACCCCCAGAATGAGCTGTGTCGCCATTATCGCGACCTCGTCGAACACACAGACATCAATGGTCGAGATAGGCTCGGCTGGAGCGCCATTGTCGACCACCGTAGCGCACGATCACAGCCACGGCCGCGGCCACCGGCAAGGCAATGAGCACACCGACGAAGCCCAGGATCTGACCGCCGGCCAGTACCGCGAAAATGACCCACACCGGATGCAGGCCGATGGCATCACCCAGCAGCAGCGGCTGCAGAATCACCTGTTCGAGCACCTGACCGATACCGAAGACGATGAAAACCCAGACCAGCTGGAACGGGTCGCCGGTCTGTACGAGCATCGCAATGCTCGATACCAGCAAGCCGCTGATCACGCCAACATAAGGCACGAAGCTCACCAGCCCCGCGCCCAGACCGATCACCAGCGCCAGATCGAGGCCCGCCAGCCACAGACCGACGATATAAATCGAGCCGAGCACGGTCATCACCAGAAGCTGGCCACGGATGAACTGGCCCAATACCTGGTCGGTTTCCTCGGCGAGTTCGGTGATCGTGCCGACGTAACGACGCGGCAGCTGCGACTTGATCCAGGCCACCATGTGGTCCCAGTCGCGCAGCAGGTAGAACATGATCACCGGAATCAGCAGCACGTTCATGGCGATCGCCATGAGCGCGGTGCCCGAGGAAAAAGCCTGCTTGGCCACCGAGGAGGCAAAACCGCCGGCCGTGCCCCAGTTCTCGGCGATCAGCGTCTTGATGGATTCGATATCCAGCGCGCGCCCGCCCAGATAGGGGGCCGTGGCGCGCTGGATCCAGTCCACATAACGCGGCAGGTTCTGAACCAGCGTATTGGCCTGCTGTTGCAGCTGCGGCAATAACAGCAACAGCAACAGCGTGAACACCACGACGACCACCGCGAACACGACCACGACGCCGCCCGTACGGGACAAACGCAGCCTTTCGAGACGATCGACGATGGGATCACAGACATAGGCCAGACCCGCGCCGATCAGAAACGGCGTGAGCACGGAACCGAGCAGCCACACCGAGACGAATACGAACACGAGCGCGCCGATCGCCAGATTGCGCTGACGCTTCGTCATGGCGAGACGACCTCCGCCCGGCGCGCGGCCACAGGCAAGGGCGCGCCTTCAACAACGAACGCGCTGACGCGGGCGGGGCGCGGTGAAAAAGACATGCAGCGGCTGCCTTCGGCGTCTGTTGTCATGAACGTCCTCGTTGCCGCACGCGCCTGCCCCTGTTGCCGGATCGCCGAACGGGTCTGTCGCTTTCGCACCCGCGACGCGCCGCGGGCGGCGTGGTTGCGGCGCGAGCCCGGCCGGAAAATCGCGCCCGAAACACTTGAAATCACGGCGTGCCGGCACTCGGATGGCAACGAATCGCGGCAGACCCCGACTGCCGCGTTACAATAACACGCGCTCCTGCCGTTCGGCGGGGCTAATGCTTTCAAACACGAGCGATTTCGACGTGAGTCAACGCCCTTCTCTGACCTATGCCGATGCCGGCGTGGATATCGACGCCGGCAACCGCCTGGTCGACGAAATTCGCGAGCCGGTCGAGGCCACGCGCCGTCCGGAAGTGATCGGCGGTCTCGGCGGCTTCGGCGGCCTGTTCGAACTGCCGGTCGATCGCTATCGCCGTCCGGTTCTGGTGTCCGGCACCGACGGGGTCGGCACCAAGCTGCGTCTGGCGATCGACGCGCAGCGGTATGACGGCATCGGCATCGACCTGGTCGCCATGTGCGTGAACGATGTACTGGTCACGGGCGCCGAGCCGCTGTTCTTTCTCGACTATTACGCCACCGCACATCTCGATGCCGCGGTGGCCGCCCCGGTGATCAAGAGCATCGCCGAAGGCTGTCGGCAGTCCGGCGCCGCGCTCATCGGCGGTGAAACCGCGGAAATGCCCGGCATGTATGCCAGCGGCGATTTCGACCTCGCCGGCTTCTGCGTGGGCGTTGTGGAATACGACCGCCGTATCGACGGCAGCCGGATGACCGAGGACAGCGTGGTGCTCGGCCTTGGCTCCTCGGGCCCGCACTCGAACGGCTACTCGCTCGTGCGCCGGATTCTCGATGTGGCCGGCGCCACCCTGGATACGCGGCTCGGCGACCAGAGCCTGGGCGACGCCCTGCTCGCGCCCACACGAATCTATGTGAAGGCCATCCAGCAGCTGCTCGAGGTGGTGGATGTCCAGGGCATGGCGCATGTCACCGGCGGCGGGCTGGCCGAGAATTTCGCGCGCGTCATGCCCGAGCATCTGGCGGCCACGCTGGAGCACAGCGCCTGGCAGCGCCCGGCAATCTTCGACTGGCTGGCCGAGGCCGGCAACGTGACTGACGCCGAGATGGCGCGCACCTTCAACGGCGGCATCGGCTTCTGCGTGGTCGTGCCGGCCGATCAGGTCGCGCAGGCGATCGACGTTCTCAGCGGTGCCGGCGAACAGGTCTTCACGCTCGGCCATATCCACGCGCGCGAAAGCGCGAGCGACGACGCCGTTCGCCTGGTTTGATCGGGCCGAACGAAGGCGCCCGCGATACGGCGCCACGTCTTGTCGTTGTCATCTCCGGGCGCGGACGCAACCTGCAGGCGATCATCCGCGCTATCGAAACCGGCGATCTGAACGCGCAGATCGCGCTGGTGATCAGCAACCGCAGCGATGCGCCGGGCATGCAGATCGCCCGCCTGGCGGGGCTGAACTGTGTCTGCATCGAACCCAAAGGGTTCAAGCGCCGCGATGACTTCGACCGTGCCCTGGGTGCGCGTATCGCGGCCGCTCGGCCGGACTGGGTGGTGCTGGCCGGCTACATGCGCATCCTGAGTTCAGCGTTCGTCCAGCGTTTCGAGTCCAAGCTGGTGAATATCCATCCCTCGCTGCTACCGCGCTACAAGGGACTGAACACCCACGAGCGAGCGCTGTCGAACGGCGATGCGCGTCACGGGGCCAGCGTTCATTTCGTGACCCCGGATCTCGACGACGGGCCGCTGATTCGTCAGGCCAGCATCGCGATCGCCCACGACGACACGCCCGAAACGCTGGCCGACCGGCTCATGGCCGACGTCGAGCAGCGGCTCTACCCGGCGGCGCTTGCGGAGTTGATCGCCGGCACGGTGCGGTTCTACGACGGTGTCGTGTGGCGCGATGGCCAGATACAGGAGCAGTGCCCGCATGACGACTACGACTCGATCGCCACGACCTGATACCCGCCGGGGGCTCGCGGGCGCGGCCCTATTGGTCGGCGCCCTGTTCAGCAGTAGCGCCGGCGCGGCGGTCACCGATCCGTTCACGGCCCATTTCAAGGTCAACCGCGGCTCGATCGGACTCGGCACCACGACCTTCAGCCTCGCCCGTGCGCAGACCGCCGACTGCTATGTCTATTCCGGGCGCGCCAACCCGAACGCGCTCGTGCGGGTGTTCATCGGCGATGTCAGCGACGAGAGCCGGTTCTGTATCGAGGACGACGCGCTGCGCCCGAGCCGCTTCTCGCATCACATGCAGGGCGACGCCGAGGACAGCTATACGCTCGATTACGACTGGGACACACGCCAGGTCGTATATCGCAGCGAAGCCGGCCGACAGGAAACGATGGCGCTGGGCGAACAGGGCCTCGATCCGCTTTCGATCCAGATCGCGGCGCGGCGCTGGGTCGCGGCCGCCGCCGATCCCGACAACCTCGGCACGGCAGATTTCACCCTCGTCGACGAAGACGAAACCAAGACCTACACCCTGCGCGCCCGCGACGGCGGCACCATCGACACACCGGCCGGGCGTTACGACACCCTGCTGGTCGAACGCGTGGACGACGACAAGCGCCACCTGCGCTTCTGGCTGGCGCGCAACGCCGACTGGATTCCGGTGCGCGTCGAACACCAGAAAGGCGACGACGGCATATTCCGCATGTCGCTGACCAGCCTCGACCGGCCGGGCGCGCGGACTGCGCAGTAGCCCCGCGTCAGACCTCGCGGATAAAGTCTTGTCGCCCGGCCGTCCTGCAACACACAGACCGGTCGCACGCAAAGCCGCCCGGGCGCGACCAACATATGCCTTCTTTCAGGCCCGCGCCCTGGCGTGATCCTTGTTCGGGCGATTCCGGGCCGCGCATTCAAGCCGGCGTTGTCGCGCTAGTGAATCCGGGTTCTAGGTACGCGGCAGCGTGACCCCGCGCTGGCCCTGGTATTTGCCGCCGCGATCCTTGTACGAGGTCTCGCAGATTTCGTCCGACTCCAGGAACAGCATCTGCGCCACGCCTTCGTTGGCGTAGATCTTGGCCGGCAGCGTGGTGGTGTTGGAGAACTCCAGCGTCACGTGGCCTTCCCATTCCGGCTCCAGCGGCGTCACGTTCACGATGATGCCGCAGCGCGCATAGGTCGACTTGCCCAGACAGATCGTGAGCACGCTGCGCGGAATGCGAAAGTATTCCACCGTCGAGGCGAGCGCGAACGAGTTGGGGGGAATGATGCAGGTCTCGCCCTCGAAGTCCTGAAAGCTCTTTTCGTCGAAGGCCTTGGGGTCCACCACCGCGGTGTTGATGTTGGTGAAAATCTTGAAATGCGGCGAGCAGCGCACGTCGTAGCCGTAGCTCGACACACCGTACGACACGATGCGCCCTTTCTCGTTTTCCTTGATCTGGCCGGGCTCGAACGGCTCGATCATGCCGTGGTCGGTGGCCATGCGGCGGATCCACTTGTCGGACTTGATGCTCATCGGGGTCGGCTCTGCGCGGCGGGCAAAGCGCGCAGTTTAGCGTCTCGAAGCGCTGTGCGCCTACGCCGGGGCTGAGCCATGCGACGCGATGGCGTATCGTTGCCACATCAATGCTTCAACCGTTTCCAGGAGCCCAGCCATGAAGGTTCAACTTATCCGCGAATTCGGCACGCCCGATGTCTTCGAGGCCGCCGATATCGATACGCCCTCCCCCGGCGCCGGCCAGGTTCTGGTGCGCCAGATCGCGTCGAGCGTGAACCCGGTCGATACCAAGCTGCGCGCGGCCGGTCCCCCCATCGCGCCCGAGCTGCCGGGGGTGCTCGGCTGCGACGTGGCCGGCGTGGTCGAAGCGGTCGGCGAAGGCGTCACGCGGCTGAAGAAAGGCGACGCGGTCTATGGCTGCGCCGGCGGGCTGCGCGGACGCGGCGGGGCCTACGGCGAATACATCGTGGTCGACGCCGCCTTCATGGCCTTCAAGCCGGAGGCGCTCGACTGGCGCGAAACCGCCGCCCTGCCGCTGGTCACGATCACGGCCTGGGAAGCGATGGTGGATCGCACGCGCGTGATGCCGGGCGATCATGTGCTCATCCACGGCGGCGCCGGCGGCGTAGGTCATATCGCCATCCAGCTGGCCAAGGCCCAGGGGGCGCGCGTTGCGGCCACGATATCGTCGGCCGCGAAAGCCGATATCGCGCGGCGCATGGGTGCCGACGACATCATCAACTATCGCGAGGAAAGCGTCGAAGACTATGTCGAACGTCTGACCGGCGGGCGCGGTTTCGACGTGGTCTTCGATGCGACCGGCGGTTCGGATATCGCCACCTCGTTCGCCGGCGCGCGGGTCAATGGCCAGGTCGCGACCATCGTGTCGCAGTACGAGGCCGATCTCACGCCCATGCATACCAAGAGCCTGACGCTGCACACGATCTTCATGCTCACCAGCATGCTCCACGGCATCCACCCGCAGCACCACGGCGAAATTCTCACCAAGGCCGGTCAGCTCGCCGCGACGAACCAGCTCAAGCCACTGCTCGACGAGCGCCGCTTCACCCTCGACGACATCGCAGCTGCGCATTCGCACCTGGAAGCGGGTGCCGCGGTCGGCAAGATCGTGATCGATATCGGCAACGAGGCCCGCAACGCCTGAGACGGGCGCCTGGCGGCCCGGCGCGTGCCCGGGCCGCCATGATGTCGATCCAGCGACCGAGAATTCCGGCAGCAACGATTCTAGGGGCCGCTGCGTGCCGCATGGTCGCGAAGACGGGCATCGTGCGGCCCGGGCTCGTGCAGGCGTTGGCGCAGCCGGGCCCGGCTATGGCCGAGATCGCACAGGATATGGTCGTCGCGTTTCAACAGCGCCTTGATCGCCCGGCGTTCGCGCCAGCGCTGTACAACGCGCCCGATCAGCGCGAATAGCCAGAGCGGCGGCATGGCCGGCATGTACAGCCGCTCGAGCGCGGCATGTTGCCGTTCGACCTGCTGCGCAGTCGGCGGTGTGGATCGGCTGGAATAGTCACGCATAGCTGCTCTCCATATGGCGTGCCGTCGAAGGCCGCCGAGGTACATCGCGTGCCCCGTTATTCGAGGCACGGGATCAGCCTGCGCTTGCCCAACTGTTCAATCCAGCGAAAAGATTTATACTATGCGTTCACTATTTCTTAACGAAAGCTCATGACCCAAGCCCCCGCACCGCGGGCATCGAGCACTCAGCCACTGCTGGATACCGATGTGCTGCGTAGCTTCGTCGCCATCGCTGAGTACGGCAGCTTCACGCACGCGGCAAAGGCCGTGTTTCGCACGCCATCGGCGTTGAGCATGCAGATCAAGCGACTGGAGACCACGCTGGACAAGAGCCTGTTCGTGCGCGAAGCGCGACGCGTGCAGCTCACCGAGCACGGCGAGCTGCTGCTGCGCTACGCGCGCCAGCTTCTCCAGCTCAACGCCGAGACGGTCAACGCGTTTCTTGCACCGACGCTGGAAGGCACGGTACGCATCGGCACACCGGACGACGTGGGCACACGCATCCTGCCGCGGGTGCTGGCGGCGTTCGCACGCTCGCATCCCGCGGTCCAGGTCGACGTGATGACCGGCGCGAGCCGCGACATTCTGGCCCGTCTCGACGCCGGCGAGATCGACCTCGCCCTGATCACCGCCGGCAACCGCGACGTACAGAGCGAGCGCGGCGAGATCGTGCATACCGAGCCACTGGTGTGGGTCGGGCGCGCCGACGGCACGGCGCGTCTGCGCGAACCATTACCCGTGGCGTTGGCGGATCACGGTTGCGCGTGGCGCGCCAGCGCGGTCGACGCGCTCGATCGTGCCGGGCGTACCTATCGCGTGGCGTACAGCAGCGAACACAGCGCGGGACAACGCGCGGCGGTACAGGCCGATCTCGCGGTGGCGCCGCTGCCGCGATCGCTTGCCGGCTCGCCGCTGCTGGAGCTCATCGACGAACCGAAGATGCCGGCACTGCCCGACACGCATGTCGCGCTCGTGGTCGGCGCCCAGTGCGCCGAAGCCGGCAAGGCGCTCACGCAGCATGTGCGCGCCGCATTCCAGGCGCTGCGACCGCGCTGAGCGGCCGGATCAGCTGTTCTCGACCTTGATGTTCGGGAACTTGCTGGCGTAGTCCTTCTTCTGGCGCGCCAGCCGTGCGGCGGTCTTGCGCGACATGTCGAAATAGGCGCTGGCGATATTGCCGTCGGGCTCGGCGACCACGCTCGGGTGGCCTGCATCCGCGTTCTCGCGGATGGAAATATCCAGCGGCAGTTCGCCGAGCAGATCCACGCCGTATTGCTCGGCCAGCTGGCGCCCGCCGTGGGCGCCGAAGATCGCCTCTTCGTGGCCGCAGTTCGAGCAGATATGGGTGCTCATGTTCTCCACGATGCCCAGCACCGGCACGTTGACCTTCTTGAACATCTCCACGCCCTTGCGCGCGTCGAGCAGGGCCAGATCCTGGGGCGTGGTCACCACCACCGCGCCGGAAACCGGCACCTTCTGCGACAGCGTCAGCTGAATATCGCCGGTGCCCGGCGGCAGGTCGATGATCAGATAATCCAGGTCGTCCCAGGCGGTCTGAAACAGCATCTGCTGCAGCGCGGAGGTCACCATCGGCCCGCGCAGGATCGCCGGGGACTCCTTGTCGATGAGGTAACCGATCGACATGGTCTGCATGCCGTGGGCTTCCATCGGGATCAGTGTCTTGCCGTCCTTGGCCTGGGCGCGGCCCTCGATACCCATCAGGCGCGGCTGGCTTGGGCCGTAGATATCGGCGTCCAGCAAGCCCACCGACGCGCCGTCCCCCTTGAGCGCGAGCGCCAGATTGGCAGCGACCGTGGACTTGCCGACCCCGCCCTTGGCCGAGGCCACGGCGATGATGTTGCGTACGCCCTCGACCCGCTTGAGCGAGGGCTGGACCGCACGGGCGGCGACCGAGAAACCCACCGTCACGTCGGCGCGCTCGATGCCGTCGACGGCTTCGAGCATGGCGCGGACCTGCTCGGCGAGCTTCTGGCCGTAGTTTCCGCAGGGAAAGCCGAGATCCAGTTCGAGCGTAACGCGCTCGCCGGTCACCTCCAGCGACCGGACCGCGCGTGCGCTCATCAGATCGGTATCGAGATAGGGTTCGTTGAAGCGGCCGAGTTCGGTCTCGACGGTCTTTTTCAGGGAATCGCTCATGGCGTGCACCCGGTGATTGTCTGCGCAAATTGAAACGGTGGCGATGATAGCAAGTACAAGCGGGCCACCGGGGTGCGTATGGCATACTGGCCGGCTTCCAAAAGCCACGAACACGCTCGGGAAAACCTAGCCATGGCGCGCGATATTCTTGTCACCTCCGCCCTGCCCTACGCCAACGGGTCGATCCATCTCGGCCATCTGGTGGAGTACATCCAGACCGACGTGTGGGTGCGCTTCCAGAAGCTGCGCGGCCACAACTGCGTCTATGTCTGCGCGGACGACGCGCACGGCACGCCGATCATGCTCAAGGCGCGCGACATGGGCATCGAACCCGAGCAGCTCATTGCCGACGTCGGCGCCGAGCACAAGCAGGATTTCGATGACTTCCTGATCGGCTTCGACAACTACCACTCGACCCATTCGGACGAAAACCGCGAGCTGGCCGCCGAGATCTACACGCGCCTGGAAAAGGCCGGTCATATCGCCCGTCGCACCATCTCGCAGGCGTACGACGAAGAAAAACAGATGTTCCTGCCGGATCGCTTCATCCGCGGCGAATGCCCGAAATGTGGCACGGCAGAGCAGTATGGCGATGCCTGCGAAGTCTGCGGCGCGACCTACCAGCCGACGGAACTGATCAATCCGGTCTCGGTGCTCTCCGGCGCCACGCCCGTCGAGCGCGACTCCGAACACTATTTCTTCCAGCTCGCCGATTTCGAGGCCTTCCTGCACGACTGGACCCGCAGCGATCATCTGCAGGAAGCCGTGACCCGCAAGCTCGACGAATGGTTCGAGGCCGGACTCAAGGACTGGGACATCTCCCGTGACGCGCCCTATTTCGGCTTCAAGATCCCGGGCACCGAAGACAAGTATTTCTATGTCTGGCTGGATGCGCCGATCGGCTATATGGCGAGCTTTGCCAACCTGTGCAAGCGGCGCCAGGCCGAGGGCAAGGCGCTCGACTTCGACCATTTCTGGAAGGCCGATTCCGACGCCGAGCTGTACCACTTCATCGGCAAGGACATCGTCTATTTCCATGCCCTGTTCTGGCCGGCGATGCTGGAAGGCGCCGGCTATCGCACGCCCACGGCGATCCATGCGCACGGCTTTCTCACCGTCAACGGCGAGAAGATGTCCAAGTCGCGCGGCACCTTCATCAAGGCGCGCACCTGGCTGAAACATCTGCCGGCGGAATTCCTGCGCTACTACTTCACCGCCAAGCTGTCGGGCAAGGTCGAGGATCTCGACTTGAACCTCGACGACTTCATGGCCCGGATCAATTCGGACCTGGTGGGCAAGTACGTCAACATCGCCAGCCGCTGCGCGAACTTCATCACCAAGCGTTTCGACGGCCAGCTGGCGGATACGCTGGACAAGCCCGAGCTGTTCGAGCGCTTCGCCGCGGCCGCCGACGAAATCGCCGAGCACTACGAGCAGCGCCGCTTTGCCCAGGCGGTTCGTCAGATCATGGCGCTGGCCGACGAAGCCAACGCCTATGTCGCCGAGCGCGCCCCCTGGCAGCTGGCCAAGGAAGAGGGCCGCGAGGACGAGCTGCAGCAGATCTGCACGACCGCGCTCAACCTGTTCGCCCAGCTCACGATCTATCTCAAGCCGGTGCTGCCGGAGACGGCCGAGCGCGCCGAAGCGTTCCTGCAGGTCGGCGATCTGACCTGGGCCGATCTGGCCACGCCGCTGACCGGCCACGAGATCGCCAAGTTCAAACCGCTGCTGCGCCGTGTCGAACAGCCGGCCATCGACAAGATGATCGAAGCCAGCCAGGAAGACCTGGCGGCCAAGGCCGCGCCGCAGGCCGAAGCGGAGGCGCCAAAGAAAGCCGCCACGAAGCCGGCAGATAAAAAGCCGGATACGGCCGATGGCGACGACAAGATCGAAATCGGCGATTTCGCCAAGGTCGACCTCCGCGTGGCACGTATCGCCGCCGCCGAACATGTGGAAGGCGCAGACAAGCTGCTCAAACTCACGCTCGACGTGGGCGCATTGGGCACCAAACAAGTCTTTGCCGGCATCAAGTCCGCCTATGCCCCCGAGACACTGGAAGGCCGGCTGACCGTCATGGTCGCCAACCTCGCCCCACGCAAGATGCGCTTCGGCCTGTCCGAGGGCATGGTGCTTGCCGCCGGTGACTCACCGCATATCCTGTCGCCCGACGACGGCGCCCAGCCCGGCGACAAGATCAAATAGCCCCATGAGCGCGCCGTCTGTCGACGCCATCGACGCCCTCCTGCCGCAGACGCAGTGTCGGCGCTGCGGCTATGACGGCTGTCGGCCCTATGCCGAAGCGATCGCCGCGGGCGAGACGGATATCAACCGCTGCCCGCCCGGCGGCGACGCCACCGTCGAGCGGCTCGCCACGCTGACGGGCGCGTCGATCAAACCCATCGATCCGGAGTGCGGCGATGCGAGCGTGGCCAAGGTCGCGTTCATTCGTGAAGACGAATGCATCGGCTGTACGCGCTGTATCCAGGTCTGTCCGACCGACGCGATTATTGGTGCGGCCAAGCAGATGCATACGGTGATCGAGTACGACTGCACCGGCTGCGAGCTGTGCGTGCCGGCCTGCCCGGTCGACTGTATCGACATGCCCGAATCGGATGCCGAGAGCGGGCAGCCGCTATGGCCGCCCGAGCGCGACGTCGACGCCGAACGCGCCGCACGGGCGCGCGAGCTGTTCGAGGCCCGCCAGAAACGCCTGAACCGCCAGACCACAAGACGGCGCCGCGCGAACCGACACGACGCCACCGTCGATGCCCGCGAGGACGCCGCGGCGGGTGCCGAAGCCAAGAAATCGACCATTGCCGATGCCATCGCCCGGGCCAAGGCAAAACGCGAACAGCGCGACTGACCGATGTCCCCACGTCCATGAACAAGGCCAAGCGAACCGAAATCTTCACGCGTTTGCGCGATGCGAACCCCAGCCCGAAAACCGAGCTGCAATACGACTCCTCGTTCGAGCTGCTGGTCGCGGTGATCCTGTCGGCCCAGGCGACCGACGTCGGCGTGAACAAGGCCACCGCCAAGCTCTTTCCGGTAGCGAACACGCCGCAGGCGATTCTCGATCTCGGCGAGGACGGCCTGAAGTCGTATGTGAAGACGATCGGCCTCTACAACAGCAAGGCCGCGAACATCATGAAGACCTGCCGCGCACTGGTCGACGAACACGAGGGCCGTGTACCGGACACGCGCGAAGCACTGGTCGCCCTGCCCGGCGTGGGTCGCAAAACGGCGAACGTGGTACTCAACACCGCCTTCGGCAAGCCGGCCATGGCGGTGGACACGCATATCTATCGGGTCTCGAACCGCACCGGCATCGCGCCGGGCAAGACCGTGCGCGCGGTCGAGGACCGGCTCATGCGGCTGGTGCCCAAGGAATTCCTGCTCGACGCGCACCACTGGCTGATCCTGCACGGACGCTACACCTGCCGTGCCCGCAAGCCATTGTGCGACGACTGCATCATCGTCGACCTGTGCGAGTATCGGCACAAGAATCTCACCGAGGAATCCGTCTGATGGCCACCCACTCCGCCCGTCCCGCCGACGCCTTCGCCGCGCGCAACACGCCGCGCATCTTCTGCATCGGCCGCAACTACGCCAAGCACATCGAAGAACTCGGCAACACGCTCAGCGGGCAGGAATCTGTGGTCTTCATGAAGCCGGCCAGCGCGCTGATCGCGCCAGGCGAAGCCATCACCCTAGCCGACGATGTCGGCGCGATCCATTACGAGACCGAGCTGGTAATCGAGATCGGCAGTGGCGGCCGCGACATCGCCCCCGAACGGGCACGCGAACATATCGCCGGTATCGGCCTCGGCCTGGATCTGACCCTGCGCGACGTCCAGACCGATCTGAAAAACACCGGCGAGCCGTGGGAAAAGGCCAAGGCGTTCGATCACAGCGCGCCGCTCGGCCCGCTCATTGCACTGACCGACGATATCGACCTGGCCGATCTGCATTTCGAGCTCACCGTCGACGGTGAAACCCGCCAGCGCGGCCACACCGCCCACATGCTGGTCGGCGTGGCCGATCTCATCGCCATGCTCAGCCACCACTGGCTGCTGCTGCCCGGCGACCTCATCTTTACCGGCACGCCCGAGGGCGTGGGCCCGGTGCATCCGGGCATGCATCTGGCACTGTCGTCCCCGCAGCTCGCGCCGGCTGAATGGACGATTGCCTGAGCGAAGCGGCAAGGCGCAGCCCCTCACAAGAAAAAGGACAGGCCATGCATCCGGCTCTTACCGATATCGCCCTCGTGGTGTTCGACCTCGACGGCACACTGATCGATTCGGCGCCGGATCTGGCCACCGCGGTCGACGCCACGCTCGGCGACCGCAACCTGCCGCCCGCCGGCGTGGACAAGGTACGCCGCTGGGTGGGCAACGGCTCGTACAAGCTGGTCGAGCGCGCGCTTGCAGACGCCCGTGATGTGGCGGGCGATACGCTGGACAAGGCCGAGGTCGACGCGGCGCACGAGCGCTTTCTCATCCACTACGCGGCCGCGCCCTGCGACCGCACGCTGCTCTACGACGGTGTGCGCGAGTGCCTCGAGGCCATGCAGGCACGCCACATCGCCTGTGTACTGGTGACCAACAAGCCGTCGGCGTTTCTGCCGGCGATCCTGGAACGCTTCGAGCTTGGGCCCTTCTTTGCGCTCACGCTCGGCGGCGACAGTCTTCGCGAAAAGAAGCCACACCCGGCACCGCTACTGCATGCGGCCGAACACACCGGCATCGTCCCGGCGCGGGCATTGATGGTGGGCGACTCGCGCCATGACGTGCAGGCCGGCAAGGCCGCCGGATTCAGAACACTGGCGGTGACTTACGGCTACAACCACGGCGAACCGATCGCCGATAGCGCGCCCGATCACGTGACGGATTCACTCGCCGTTCTGGCGTCGAACGCGCCCTGAGCACCGCAACGCCAAATCTAAAAAGACCTGTTGTCATTTATGCGGCGTTACGGGAGGATGCGCTGAATTGACGACGTGCGCGGAGGACGTCGATGGCAAAAAAGAAAAAGGCCCTGTTTACGGGTGGCGGCATTATGCTGCTGCTCATCGTGGCGTTGGTCGCGATGCGGCTCGCGCAAAGCGTCGACGACTCGCCCCCGCCGATGATCGCCGAGAAACAGGCCCAGCTCGCCGCGCTCGACGAACTCACGCAGGCCCACGAAAACTACGCCGGCGAGTTCAACCCCCGTGAACGCGAGCCCACGCTGCGCGATTCGGGCCGCGCCGCCGTCGGCCTGTTTATTCACAACACCTATTTCCGTATCGCCGGCGATATCGCCTTCGATACCGAGCACCTGTCGGCCCTGCTCGTACCCAAGGACGCTTCGCAGCCGGTCATCCTCGACGATCCCGGCTCTTTCGTGTTCCATCCGCTCAATGGTTCGGTGACCATGCCGCCGAAGGCCTTGGCGGCGCTGTTCAATCAGTATCTGACCGATTACGACGGGACCCAGCTGCGCAATACCACGGTACGGACGACGCCGGGCAAGCTGATCGTCGAAGGCGAGACCGCCAAGGTGCCCGGCCTGTGGCTGCCCTTTCACATGGAGGGCAGCGTACGCGTCGAACAGGGCCATCTGTTCGTGTACGAGCCGAGCAAGATCGAGGTCGCCAAGATCGAAGCCAAGGGGCTGCTCGAAAGCATCCGGCTGCAACTGTCGAGCCTGCTCGATATCGAGACACAGGGCGCCGAATTCTCGGGCAACAACGTCGTGCTCGATCTCAATCATTCGCTGCCGCCGCCCGCGCAGGACGTGAACGTCGCGAACATGTCGATCGACGAGGCCGGCGTGCATCTGACGTTCTCCAGCGATTTCAATCCCGAGTTCCCGCCCACGATCGTGGATTCCGACAGCTACGTCATGATCCAGGGCGGCGATATCAAGACGTTTCGCGCGGTAATCACCGAAGCGCGCCTGCAGATGGTGGCCCAGGACGGCGGCAAGCTCGACGCCTCGCTCTACAGCTATCGCGAACAGATTCTGGCCGGCCTGTTCGATGCCACCCCGGCCGGCGAACTGGTGGCCTATCTGGGCCCCTACCAGCCGGCGGACTACCTGCCGCCTGCCCAGCCGGAGGATGACGACGATGCGTCCTGATTTCATGCGCCTGTCGGGCGCGGCCGTCGATCGCAACAGGGCGAACAAAGGCGGACCGGCTTGCGCACTGGCCGTACTGCTTTTCGGTCTGGTCGCGGCAACCGCCAACCCGGCGCTCGCCCAGGGCCAGATGCGTCAAACCGAAGGGCCTTCTTCAGCGGCCAGCGAAACCGCCGAGCCCGCCGGGTCGACCGAGGCCGAAGATGAAACGCAGGCCGACGAACAAGACGACGACGAAGCCTCGGATAACGAAGAGGCCGCGGAAACCGACGGCGGCCCGCCGAGTACCGGCGGGCCGGACAATCAGCTCGACCCGGACGATCGCATCGTGCCCTCGATCGTGCGCGAGCAGCGACAGCAGTACCAGGCGCTCGAGAAGGTCTGGGGTCAGCGCCGGGTCCCATCCGGTCTGGCCGGCGATATCGGCGCCGCCCGGCCCAGCAATTCCGGCGTGAGCTCGGTCGCGCTCGAGGCCCGCAACGTCGATTTCTATCTCGACGACGAGGTCGGCTACCACGTCAAGCATCTTAAGGCGGCACTGGAGCCGGTCGAGCCCGGGGAACCGGTCGATTTCGACGATCCGGAGCAGTACGTCATCCATATCCTGTCGGGCGAGGTGCTCATCCGGCCCCAGGATCTGGACGCGCTGTTCAACAACTACGTACTCACCTACGAACCGCGCGCCCTGTCGTCGGTCGAGAACCACACCCGCAAGGACACACTGGAAGTCACTGTCGGCGCGCGGCTGTTCCGTTTCATCCCGCCGGTCGGCGGATTGCCCACCACGCTCAGTGGTCCGATCAAGGTCGCCGAGGACAACTGGCTCGTCTATACGCCCGACTCCGTCAGCCAGTTCGGCATGCCGGTTAAAGGCCTGATCGACACGGCACAGCTGTCGCTGGCGGCTTTGACCCCCTTCGACCGGACGGGCGTGAAGCTGGAGGGCAACCAGCTGTTGATGAATCCGGAAACACTGTTCCCGCCGCCCCGGCTCAAGATCGACCGGATCACCGACGCGCAACTCGGCGACGAGGGGCTGACCCTGACCTTTGGCAGCGATACCAGCGACGCCGGCTATGTGGACCCGCCGGAACCGGCCGACAGCTATATCTGGCTGCAGTCCGGCGATGCGCGCTTCTATTCCACGCTCCTGGTCAACGCCAATCTGCAGCTGATGAGCGATAGCGACGAGCCGCTGGACTTCCATCTCTACCACTACCGCGCCCAGAGCGCGGCCGGCACGATCCGCTCGAAGCGCGATGGCGCTTTGATAGTTCGTGTTCCCAACACGTTCGAAGAGGATGATGTCGATCCGCAGCAGAACAGCGGATTGACGCCGCGCTCGTCAGACAGCAACGGCGGCTAGCACGGCGCCTGCCGGTCTCGCGCGCGCCCGTATGTTGCCACGGTATGGCCTTATCGGTAATCTGCGCGTTTTTGCCGGCCCGGCAGGCCCGCCAGTCCAGGACGAGTGCACATGAGTTTGAATGCCGAGTTGAATACGACACTGGGCCTGGACGGCCTCGAGTATCGCCATAATCTCAGCAAGGACGATCTCTTCCGCGAAGCGCTCGCCAATGACCGCGGCCGTATCCGGGCCGACGGGCCGGACGACGAACCCAAGGCCTATGAAACCGCGCTCGGTCTTGAAGGGCCGCTGGTCTACTACTCGGACCCGAGCTGCACCGGCCGTCCCGTCCAGGACACCTTCGCCGTGGCCTGGCCCGAAGTACAGGACAAGGTCTGGTGGAAGTCCGACTTCCAGCAATTCGATCCGGCCCATTTCGGCCCGCTGCTCGAGCGCGTCGCACAGCACCTGAACGAACGCGGTCGCCATCTCTACGTACAGGACGTCTACTGCGGCTGGGATCCGTCCTATGCCGTGCCGTATCGCTTCGTGGGCGAATTCGCCACCCACGCCCTGTTCGCGACCAACATGTTCGCCGACGGCGTGGACGTCGCGAACCCGGACGACAAACGCTGGACGCTGCTCAACGTCCCCAGTTTCCACTGCGACCCGGAACGCGACGGCACCAAATCCGGCCGCGCGGTCATCGTCGACATGCGCAACCGCATCGGCCTGGTTCTCGGCCGCGCGGATTATTGCGGCGTGGTCAAGAAGACCATGTTCACGGTAATGAACTACATGCTGCCGGAAATGGGCGAGATGCCCATGCACTGCTCGGCAAACGTCGGCGCGCGCGGTGATGGCGCCATCCTGTTCGGCCTGTCCGGTACCGGCAAGACGACCCTGTCGGCCGATCCCGCCCGCGAACTGATCGGCGACGACGAACACGCCTGGACCACCGACGGCGTCTCCAATTTCGAGGGCGGCTGCTATGCCAAGCTCATCGATCTGGACAAGGAGGCCGAGCCGGTGATCGCAGCGGCCCTGTCCACCCCCGGCTGCGTGATCGAGAACGTGCCGCCGCTGCCCGGCAAGGCCATGGCCGAAACCGATCCGCAGGATCTCGATCTGACCGACGGATCGATTACCGAAAACACGCGCCTGTCCTATCCGTTGTCGGCGAACCCCAACGTGGCCGACGGCGCCTGCGGACCGCATCCGGAAACCATCGTACTGCTCACCGCCGATGCCTTCGGCGTGCTGCCGCCGGTCTCGCTGCTGGACACCAAGGACGTGATGTATCACTTCGTGTCCGGCTTTACGGCGAAGCTCGCCGGCACCGAAGTCGGCGTGACCGAGCCCAAGGCCGCTTTTTCGGCCTGCTTCGGCGCACCGTTCATGGCGCAGAAGCCTTCGGTCTACGCCGAAATCCTGGCCGAGAAGATGAAGACGCACCAGGCGCGCTGCATCCTGCTCAACACCGGCTGGTCGGGCGGGCCGCACGGTGTCGGCAAGCGTATCTCGATCAAGCACACGCGCGCGTTGCTCAACGCCGCGCTGGCTGGTGATCTGGACCCGGGCAAGGTCGAGTACGAAAACCATCCGATCTTCAATCTCGCCATGCCCACCAGCTGCCCTGGTGTGCCGAGCGAGATCCTGAACCCGCGCAACACCTGGGACGACAAGGCCGCCTACGACAAACAGGCGGAAATGCTGCGCGACATGTTCCGCGACAACTATGCGGCCAAGGGCTTCGACCAGCTGGGTATCGAAGCCGTCATGTAACGCTCGCCCCGGCCGTCGGCCGAGGCCGCGCCTAAGCACTTTCGGCGACGATCGAAGCGGTATCGCGAAGCATCGGAGCCGGCGTTTCAGGCGCGATGTGAACAAGTGTTGACTTGATGACGAGGCGGCCCTAATGTGTACAACTGTTCACATTAGGGAATGGTACTCGCCGTCATGACACACCTGATCCGTTCCGGCCTCGCGCTGCTGATCGCCCTAGCCGCGACCACCGCGCCGGCCGCTTCCGACGACACTCGCCAGGCCTGCGTTTTCGACCCGGTCGGCGCCGATGGTTTCGTCTACGACCTGTTCCGCGATTACGCCGTTCAGGCACGCGAATGGGGCTATGATCTCGACATCCGCGCCTACACGGACGAAGCCGTCGCGGCCAACGACCTGAAGGCCGGCAAGTGCGACATGGCCGTTCTGTCGGGCGTGCGCACCCGTCAGTTCGTGAAGTTCGCCGGCAGCCTCGACATGGCGGGCGGCCTGCAACACTACGCGGATATGCGCAAGGCGATCGGTGCAATGTCGGGTCCGAAGGCGGCGCCGCTGATGCGCGCGAACGGCTATGAAGTCGCCGGCGTCGTACCGCTGGGCAAAGTGTTTCTGTTCGCGCGCGACCGCGCGCACCTCGCCAGCCTCGACAAGCTGGCCGGCAAACGTATCGCGATTCTCGAGTACGACCGCGCATCGCGTCTGATCACCGAAGAAGCCGGGGCCTCGCCCGTGCCCGCGAGCATTGCCTCGCTGGGGCCGCTGTTCAACAACGGCAGCGCCGATCTGACCTATGCGCCGGCTATCGCTTATGCGCCGCTCGAACTCGGCCAGGGCGTGACGCCCGATGGCGGCATGGCTAACTTCGTGCTCGCCATGCTCTCGGGCCAGATCGTTATCCATCGCGATCGCTTCGATGCCGACTTCGGCGCACGTTCGCGTGCCTGGGTGTTCGATACGCTGTTCGACACCACGCTGGCACGTGCCCGAAAGGCCGAAAACGCGTTGGACGACGACCTTTGGGTGGCCGTCAGCGAACAGCAGACCACCCAGTACCGCGCGATGTTTCGCCGCGTACGCGAACAGCTCTGGCGCGAAGAGTGGTACAGCCACCGCATGCAGCGCCTGCTCAAGAAAATCCGCTGTGCCGGAGATGCCGGGCTTGCCGAATGCAGCCAAGAGTCGGAAGGCGGCACGGTCTACTGAGGGCCGCGCATCATGCAGCCCGCACGAAAAAGGCCGCCGGCGTTCGCGCCGGCGGCCTTTTTCATCGCGATGATCGACCGGGGCCGATCATCCAGCAGCGCTACTCGCTGGCGTTACCGCCCTGCTCGCCCTGCGACGTGGCGTCGTCGCCGCTGGCGCCATCGCTCTTGTCGACGCTGATGAGCTCGACGTCGAAGATCAGCGTTTCGTTCGGGCCGATCTGGGCACCGGCACCACGCTCGCCGTAGGCGAGATCGGCCGGAATATAGAGCTCGTACTTGGCGCCCTGCTTCATCAGCTGCAGCGCTTCCGTCCAGCCGGGGATCACGGCGTCGACCGGGAAGGTGACCGGCTCGCCACGTTTGCGCGAGCTGTCGAAGACGGTACCGTCGATAAGCTTGCCGGTGTAATGCACAGTCACGCTGTCACCGGCGTCCGGGCTCGGCCCGTCCCCTTCCTCGACGACCTTGTACTGCAGGCCGCTATCGGTGGTTTCGACGCCGTCCTTGCCCTTGTTCTCTTCAAGAAACTGCTTGCCCTTGTCGAGATTGGTCTGCGCCTGCTCGTCGACCTTCTTCTGCTGGGCCGCTTCCATGTCCTGCACGAAGCCCTGCATCACGCCGTCGAGTTCCTTCTGGCTAAGCCGGGTTTCGTCGCCGTTGACGGTGTCACGCACGCCCTCGGCCAGCGAATCGACGTCGATGTCGACCGGCAGCTCCTTCAGCGAATTGCCGATATCCATGCCCAGCGCATAGCTGCGACGCGCTTCCGGGCTGTCGAAATCGCCGCTCTTGTCACCGCTGCCGGCCTGGCCGTCGGCCTGGGCGCTGCTGTCGCTGCCGTTCGAGGCCGACGCATCGCTCGAGGCATCGCCGGAATCAGACTGGTTACCGCATGCCGTGAGCGCGAACAGGCACGCCAAAAGAGCAACATATCGTTTCATTGAAATCATCCATGTCCATTTCTTGGAACCCGCAAGCCTACGCTAAAGCCCGAGGGAGAAAAAGGCGCTTTCACGATCCCGAAATGCCCGGCCGGCCGGCGCTCGCGTCGTCCGAAGACGACGTTGCCGGCGCCCGCTCAGCGGGCGGCGTCACCACCCCCGGCATCGGCCGTTCGGGTACCGGCAGCGACCGACTCGTCGAGAAAATGCGGGGTCTCGATATACACGTCGTGGCGCGGATCGAGTTCCAGGATGGCGGGGCTGGTGTTCGCCGCCACGATCGTGACGTAGCGGCCCTGTTCTCCCACGGGTACGGCCGGCGTGGTGAAGCCCCGCCAGAACACGTAGAGCGAATAGCAACCGAACACGGCCGCAAGGAACACGAACAGCCCCGCCGGGCCGAGCAGTTCCATGGCATAGGCGCCGGCCACCGGGCCGATACAGGTTCCCAGGCCGTAGGCCAGCAACAGGCCCGCGCTCGCGGCGATGGGGTCGCCGGTTTCCATGTAATCGTTGATCATCGCCAGGCTGATCGGATACAGGCAGGCCGCCAGCCCGAACAACGGTGCCGTCGCGACATACAGTACGCGCACATCCAGCGCACCACCCCAGGCCGCGGCCACTGCGGCGAGTGTGGCCACCGTGCTGATCACAGCGATCGTCAGACGACGGTCGAAGTGATCGGATAACCGTCCCACCGGCCACTGCACCGCCATGGTGGCCAGCACCGCGAAGGCCATGTAGCGCGAGACTTCGCCGAGACTCATGCCGATTTCGCTGGCGTAGACGGGCGCGAGGCTGCTGAACCCCGCCACGAGCGCCCCGCCGGCGATCCCGCCAAACAGACCACTGGGCGAGAGTGCATAGATCTGGCGAAACCGCAGCCGCTGTGCGGCACCGGGCGCCGGCGCCTCAGAGCGCGTCAGCGCGAGCGGCACCAGCGACAGGACGATCAGCATCGCCACCACGCTGTATATCGGATAGTCGTCGGTATCACCCAGCGCGACCAGATACTGACCGAGCGCCGCGGCGAAGAAGAAAACCACCTGGTAGACCCCCAGCAACGCGCCACGAATCGCGGGCGTGGCCCGGCCCGATATCCAGCTCTCGAGAACCATGATCAATCCAGCCGCGCAGAAGCCCACGAGCACGCGCAGCACCGCCCAGAGACCGCCGTCGAAAAGCATGGGGTGTATCAGCGAGGCCGCGCAGGCCACCGCGGCAAAGGCAGCGAACGAGCGAATCTGGCCGACCCGCCGCACCACGCGCGTCGCGAACAGCGAGCCGAACACGAAACCGACGCTGTGACAGCCCAGAATGAGGCCGACCTGGGTCGTGGTCAGGCCGTCCGAGGCCAGTTCCACGGCGACGACGGTCGTCAGCAGCGCGGTGCCCGCAATGAACAGCGTGAGGCTTGCGAACATCGCAGCCAGCGATATGACGACCTGACCCATGGGCTGCACCTCCAGCGTGTGACGCTGGCAGAGGCGAAAGCCGCGCGCAAGCGTGTTTAGGGCGCGATATTCTATGCCTGCTCAACGCATTGCGACAGTGTTTCTTCGCACAAAAAAGCGCGTGCCGCGACGGCGACACGCGCTTTGTTTGCTTCGCCTGCCGCGCAGGCAGGCCCGGCGCTAGCAGGCCCTAGCGCTGGCGATGCCCAAGACGTAGCCGCAGCGCGTTCAGGCGAATGAAGCCGGCCGCGTCCTTCTGGTCGTAGGCGCCGCGATCGTCCTCGAAGGTGGCGATCGCCTCGTCGAACAGGCTGTCCTTCTCCGAGGCCCGGCCGACCACGCTCACGCTGCCCTTGTAGAGCTTTACGCGCACGGTGCCGTTGACATGCGTCTGCGAGCGGTCGATCGCGGCCTGGAGCATCTCGCGCTCGGGCGAGAACCAGTAGCCGTTGTAGATGAGCTTGGCGTAGCGCGGCATCAGCTCGTCTTTCAGATGCGCGGCCTCGCGATCGAGCGTGATGGATTCGATGGCCCGATGCGCGCGCAGCATCACCGTGCCGCCGGGCGTTTCGTAGCAGCCACGCGACTTCATGCCCACATAGCGGTTTTCGACGATATCGATCCGGCCGATGCCGTGCGCGCCAGCCAGTTCGTTGAGTTTGGCCAGCACCTGATACGGCGTCATCGGGTTGCCGTCGATCGCGACGATATCGCCTTTCTCGAAGGTGAGGTCGATTTCCTGCGGGGTGTCCGGCGCGGCTTCCGGGGCCACGCTCCATTCCCACATCGCCTCTTCGGCCGGTGTCCACGGGTCTTCCAGCACGCCGCCTTCATAAGAGATATGCAGCGCGTTGGCGTCGGTGGAATACGGCGAGCCGCCGTCGGCCTTCTTGCGGATATCGATGCCGTTTTCCTCGGCATAGGCGAGCAGCTTCTCGCGCGAGTTAAGATCCCATTCGCGCCACGGGGCGATCACCTGGATGCCCGGCATCAGCGCATAGGCGGACAGCTCGAAGCGCACCTGGTCGTTACCCTTGCCGGTAGCGCCGTGGGCGATCGCGTCGGCGCCGGTTTCCTGGGCGATCTCGACCAGGCGCTTGGAGATCAGCGGACGCGCGATCGAGGTACCGAGCAGATACTCGCCCTCGTAGATCGCGTTCGCGCGAAACATCGGGTAGACGAAATCGCGCACGAACTCCTCGCGCAGATCGTCGATGAAGACTTCCTTCACACCGAGCGCCTCGGCCTTCGGTCGGACTTCGTCGAGCTCCTCGCCCTGGCCGATATCGGCGGTGAACGTGACCACCTCGCAGTTATAAGTGTCCTGCAGCCACTTGAGGATGACCGAAGTATCCAGGCCGCCCGAATAGGCCAGCACCACTTTGTTGACGTCGCTCATAGGCTTCGATTTCTAACGGTTGCGAGATGAATGGCTGAAACAGCCAGGCATTATACGCACGGGCCTGCCGCGCAGCACGATGGACGGGCGTGCGCCGTACCGCGTCTCGGGCTGCTCAGGGTCATCGACGGCGCATCGCGCGGCGGCACACAGCGCGTATGCAGGCATAGCCGCTCCGCCACGCCTGTTCGGCAGGCTGCTAGTATCGCGCCATGACAGAACTCGAACACCCCAACGACGGGGCCGAAACCGGCCTGCCTGCCATCGCCCAGCGCTTCCGAGGCTTTCTGCCTGTCGTCATCGACGTGGAGACCGGCGGTTTCAACAACGCGACCGACGCATTGCTCGAAATCGCGGCCGTCACGGTCGACTTCGATGCCGAAGGCGATCTCGAGCTGCGTGAATCGGTGTCGTACCACGTCGAACCCTTTGAAGGCGCGAACATCGAACCGGCCTCGCTCGAAGTCAACGGTATCGACCCGCACCATCCGTTGCGCCCGGCGCTGCCGGAGCGCGAGGCGCTTGCCCGCGTATTCAAGGTGGTACGCGCCATGCTCAAGGAAACCGGCTGCAAGCGCGCCGTCCTGGTGGGCCACAACGCGCATTTCGATCTCGGTTTCTTGAACGCCGCGATTGCCCGTACCGGCATCAAGCGCAGCCCCTTCCACCCCTTTTCCTGTTTCGATACGGCCACCCTGGCCGGCGTGGCACTCGGACAGACCGTACTCCGGCGCGCCGCCACAGCCGCCGGCATGAGCTGGGACAACGACGCCGCTCACTCGGCGCGCTACGACACCGAACAGACCGCGCGGCTGTTCTGCACCATCGTCAACCGCTTTCGCCCGGTCTACGAGAACATTCCGCCGCTGCCGCAGGAATAGGTAAAGACGCCGACGACCGCGCTGTCATCGGGCGGTCACCGAAACATCATCGTTCCTCAATTTGGCCTGCCTAGCCTGCGCATGACATCTACCGGCGAAAGGTCATGCCATGGCAGTTGCTGTACGCGCATTGCGCCTCCCCCAGACGGCGCGCACACCACAGGTTCGTCTTGCCCGTTCGACGGCCGATATCGAGGCCAGCCTGCGACTGCGCTATCGCGTGTTCGTCGAGGAAATGGGCGCCGACATCCCCCTGCAATCCGGCGGTCTGGAAAGCGACGCGTTCGATCGGCATTGCCAGCATCTGCTGGTGCATGACGGCGCCAGCGGCGAGCTGCTCGCCAGTACACGGCTTCTCGACAGCGCCACGGCCGCACGCCTGGGCGGCTTCTACTCCGAGTCCGAGTTCGAAATGGGCGCCGTGCTCGATCGCCCCGGCCGTTTCCTCGAACTCGGGCGCACCTGTGTGGCCCCGGCCGCGCGCCAGGGCGCGGTGATCGCCGCGCTCTGGTCAGGCGTGGGCGCCTTTGTGCGTGAAGGCGGCTATGCCCACCTGATCGGCTGCGCGAGTATCGACGCGCGCGACGGCAGCGACCGCGCCCACAGTCTGTACGCGGGCCTGCGCGGCGACGAACGCTCCGACGCTAACGCATGCGTGCGCCCGCGCCGGCCACTGCCGCCGGCGAGCGCGGCGAAAGCGCACTTCACGCGCCCGCCGCTGCTCAAGGCATATCTCCGGCTTGGCGCAACGGTCGGCGGCGCACCGTACTGGGACGCCGATTTTCATGTCGCGGACTTGTTCATGCATCTGCAAGTCGCTAACTTGTGCCCGCGATATGCCCGACACTTCCTTCACCGCCCCGCCGCGGCCGCTGATCGGTCGTCTTTCGCTGTGCCTTAAAGGCCTGCGCCTCGTCGCGCTACTGCTGCTCGGCGTGCTGCTGCTGCCGGTCGTGCCGTTGATCGGCAACCGATCCTGGAAGCTGGTGCGCTGGTGGCACGGGCGCATGCTGCGTGTGCTCAACGTCGAGATCGAGATCGACGGCGAGGTTCCGGTCGGCCCGACGCTTATCGTGGCCAATCACTGCTCCTGGCTCGATATCGTCGTGCTCGGCCACGCGTTCAACGCGTCGTTCGTCTCCAAGGCCGAAATCGGCGGCTGGCCGCTGGTCGGCTCCTTCGCCCGCGCGGCCGGCACGCTGTTTCTGGCCCGCGGAGCCGGCAAAACCTCGGAGACATCGGAAAAGATCCGTTCGGTGCTGGCGGCCGGGCGCTCGGTGCTGTTCTTTCCCGAGGGCACGACCACCACCGACCCGCAGCCGAAGCGCTTTCACGCGCGTCTGTTCGCGGCGGCCATCGACGGCGGTTATCCGGTGCTACCCGTGGCGCTGCGCTACTGCGACGACACCACACCGGCCGAGATGCACCATGCTCTCGCGCCCTGGGTGAACGAAGCGGCCCTGTGGCCGCACTTCCGGGACCTGTTTCGCGTGCACGACATGCGCGCCCAGTTGCGGTTGTGTGCACCCATCGACCCGCGCGGGTTCGATCGTCGCAGCCTGGCCGAAGCCAGCTACATGGCGATCAGCCACCGGCAATCGATGGCCGCGATCAAGTCCCGGCGGGCGGCAGCGAGTCGGCCGCCGCGGTGAGCGGCCTGAGAACGCCGTCCGGCGGCAGATTCTGCGCCGCGTAGTAATCCTGGCCATCGGTGCCGTCGTAGCGGCGCTCATTGATGAAGCGCTTGATCACCGCCGCACTCTCGTTCGCGCGCACCAGCAGGAACAGATGCCCGCCCCCGCGCACGATGTGCAGATAGGATTTCGGGATCAGCCAGTACAGCAGACGAATATTGACCAGCGGCATGACCGGGTCGTCGTCGCCCCCCATGATCAGCGTCGGACATCGCAGGCGATGCAGCCGATGCACGCTGGTCCAGCCCAGCCCGGCCAGCAGCTGGTTGATATAGCCACGGGTCGACGGGTCGGGCGAGAAATGCCCGTTGCGCTCCAGCAGCTCCGGACGACGACGCATGAGGCCCCCGTAGAGCGCCGGCGCAAGCTGGGCCAGCGTTTCGTTTTTCTGGAATCGGCGTGCGTTGGTCAGGCGCTTGAGCACGTTCGAGCGGGCCGGCAGCGCCAGCATGCCCGTCGAAGTGGCGGCCAGAACGAGGCGATTGGTGCGCTCGGGAAAATCCAGCGCGAACTGCTGCGCGAGTGCGCCCCCCCAGGACACGCCCGCCACGTTCACCGGCATGTCGTAGCCAAGCCGATCCAGCAATCGGGCCGACAGTTTCGCCAGCCAGCCAAAACGATGTGGCATGTTCAACGCCGGCGAATCCCCGGCCCCGGGTACGTCGAAAACGATGACTTCCACATCGTCGAGCGCGTTGACCAGCGGCAGCGTCATGTCGAGATTGGCCCCGATGCCGTTGAACAACAGCATCGGCCGCCCGCGGCCCCGCCGCACGCCGACACGTACCCGCACGCCGTCCACGTCGACGAATTCGACGTGCATGCGCGTGCGCTTGCGCAGCACGCTCAGGCTCGGCGGCAGGTTGCGACGTGGCGCCGGTTTTTCAGCGATAACTGCGCTCACCGTGGTCTTCGTCCTCCAATCCCCGACTTCGAGTATGCCGCAGCGGCACGCTCATGCAGATACGACCTTTGCCGCACTGCAATATAGCGAGTCTTTCACACGGTCACTGACCGCGTCCAGGGTCTCGTGCCGTCTCGTACGAGCCCCCGCCAAAAGCTTCCGGAAATGTTCGTTGGCGGAACACAAGGCGTCGCCCGTCTTGATCGCGGCGCGCGGTCGAGGTGGCAAAAGCCCTCTAGAACGTACTGTCCTGATCGGCTGCGCTGGGGGCAAACCTGGATTCGAGAAACTCGTCGAGAATCCGGACCACTTCATCGGTGCGTTCGAGCACGAACCAGTGGCCGCCGCCACGAATGATCTTGAGCTTCGCCTGCGGCAGCAGAAGCGCGAGCACGCGGGCGTTGACCATGGGCACGATGGCGTCGTCGTCGCCCGCCATGATCAGCGTGGGCACGTTCAGCCGGTGTAGCCACGGCAGGCTGCTGTAACCGGCCAACGCATAGAGCTGGGCCGCATAGCCGCGATTGGTTGGCGCGGTTGCGCGCGCCATGGCCTGCGCGATCGCGCCGCATTCGTCGTTGCGCCGACCACCGAAGACGCTTCGGGCATTCTGGCCATCCGGCGCGATCGCGCCCAGTGCGCCCGGACGCGCGAGCCGCATGAGGCTCGCTAGCCGGCCCGGAAACATAAGCTGCCCGCTCGAGGTTCCCGCAAGCACCAGGCGCCGCACCCGATCGCGATGCCCGTGCGCGAACTGCTGGGCGAGCAGCCCGCCCCAGCCGATACCCATGACGTCCACCGGCGTGTCGAGCCGATAATGATCGAGCAGCCTCGCCAGCAGACGGGTAAGAGCGGACATGCGCCGAAAGCGGCTGACATCCGCCGACGTGCCGATACCGGGCAGATCGAAACACAGCACCGGCCGATCGAGCGCGGCGACGAACTCGTCGAGCACGTCGAGATTGGCGATGAAGTCGTTGCACAGCAGCAGCGGCGTGCCGCGACCGGGCGTGAACACCGTATGCAGACGCTCGCCGTCGAGCGCCACGTGCTCGAGCAGACGCGGCTCAGATCTGGCGGACATAGCGCCCGGGGGCCGGTTCGACGGGACCGTAGTCATCGTTGCCGTAGACCTCGGGCGCCGGGATACGTTCGCCGCCGTGGCTTTCGCACCAGCGGACCCACGCCGGCCACCAGGATCCCCGCTGCTCGCGCGCGCCACGGCGCCAGGCCGCCGGATCGAGGCTGTAGTCGTCGTTCACGTAAAAACGTGCGCTGTCGTCATCCGGCGGACACAGGATCGACTGCACATGGCCTGCCGCACCGAGCACGAACCGCATGTTCGCGCGAAACATCTGCATCGAGCGGTAACACGCCTGCCAGGGCGTGATGTGATCGCGCGCGCCGGCAACCACGAACACGTCACGGTCGATACGACGGATATCGATTTCCACCCCGTCGATGGCGAAGTCGCCCCCGCTGCGCAGCCGATTGTTGCGATAGATCATCAGCAGATCGGCGTGCAGCGCGGCCGGCAGGCGGGTCGTGTCGCTGTTCCAGTAAAGCACGTCGAAGGCAGGCGGTTCGTTGCCCAGCACGTAATTGTTGACCACGAAATGCCAGATCAGCTCGTTGGGCCGCAGCCAAGCGAAGGTGCGCGCCATGTCGCCCCCGTCGAGCACGCCGGAGAACTGGGAGCGCGCGAGCGCGGCGGTCACGGCCGTGTCGTCGGCCACCCGCGCCAGCCGGCGGCTGCGCGGCGAGTCGAGCATGGTCACCAGAAGCGACAGGCACGACAGTTTCGATTGCTCGCCGCGACCGGCCAGCCAGGCCGCGGTGACCGCCGCGGTAAGACCACCCGCGCAGGCGCCGAGCAGTTTCACCGGCTGGTCGCCGCTGATATCGCGCACGACGTCGATCGCCCGCGCGGTGGAACGCACATAGGTCGCCAGATCCCAGTCGCGCTTGGTCGCGGTGGGGTTGCGCCAGGAAATCGCGAAAACCTGCTGGCCGGCCTCCAGGGCGTGGCGTATGAAACTCTTTTCCGGCGACAGATCGAGCACGTAATACTTGTTGATCTGTGGCGGACACACCAGCACCGGCTGCGCATCCACGGTCGCGGTGCGCGGGCTGTACTGGATGAGCTCGAACACCTCGTTGCGAAAAATCACCGCCCCTTCGGTCGTGGCCAGATTACGGCCGACCCGAAAAGCGCTCTTGTCCACCTGCCGCGGCAATCCGCGGTTGTGACGCAGATCCTCGATCAGATGACGCACGCCGGCCAGAATCGAACCGCCGCGCGAGCGCGCGGCCGCATCGTAAAAACCGGGATGGGTCACGAACAGATTGGTCGGTGCGCCCGCGGCCACCAGATGTTCGGCCACGAACAACAGCCGCCGGCGCTGATCGGCGCCGATACGCAGGCCATGCACCAGCTCGAGCAGCGCGCTCGACCAGGCCAGATAACCCTGCAAAAGCCGGCGAAATACCGGATTGTCGCGCCAGGCGGGGTCGGTGAAGCGGCGGTCCTCCGGGTCCGGACGCAGACGTGAGCGCCCGAGGGTGATGCGCGTCATCTCCAGCGACAGACTGGCCTGGGCCCGTGCCAGCGCCACCGGATGCGAGGCCAGCACCTTGAGCAACTCGCCCCCGGAGGAAAGCGCCTCGCCCCAGCGCGAACCCACGAACGCGTAGGCGCCGGTGAGATCGCGCAGCGCGCGCGGCGAGCTGTCACCGCTGCGGGTAATATCCTGATCCGAAGCGACTGCATTCATGGCGGGTCGGGTATCCAGTGGCCGCCGGGCGGTCTCGGCGACGGCGAAGCGAAATCCGGGCGTGGACCATACGAAATGGTATGGCAGACATGGTTACAATGCCGCTTGACCGACTTCAAGGGCAACTCGACGCATGCTCAGTGGGATAAGCACCCGTTTCAACGCCGCCATCTGGGAGCCCGAGCTCGAGAACATGAAGGCGCCCAGGCGCTGGGGCGTGACGGCCGTGCGTCTTGGCCAGGTCCTGCTGCGCGATATCCAGAACGGCGAGATTACCATGCGGGCTATGGGGCTGGTTTACACCACCCTGCTGTCGCTGGTGCCGCTGCTCGCTCTTGCCTTTTCCATGCTCAAGGCGTTCGGCGTCGACAACGCGCTGCGCCCGGTGCTGCATCGGTTTCTCGCGCCGCTCGGGCCGCAGGCCGACGACATCATCGACAAGGTGGTCGGCTTCGTCGAGAACGTGCAGGTCGGCGTGCTTGGGGCCATCGGCGTTGTACTGCTGATGTATTCCGTGATTTCGCTGATCCAGAAGGTGGAGAACGGCTGCAACTACATCTGGCAGGTCCGCAAGCCGCGTTCGCTCGGACGTCGTTTCACTGAATATCTGAGTGTGCTCATCGTGGGGCCGATCGTCGTGCTCGCAGCCAGCAGCATGACCGCCTCGCTGTCGAGCAACACGGTGGTGTCGTATCTGAGCACCATCGAGCCGTTCGGTACGTCGTTGTACGTGGCCGGGCGGCTCGTGCCCTATTTCCTCTACAGCATCGGCTTCACGTTCCTGTTCGCGTTCATGCCGAACACGCGCGTGAACCTGCTGCCCGCAATCGGCGGCGGGGTGTTCGCCGGCGTGCTCTGGCAGACCGCCAGCCTCGGGTTCGCCGTGTTCGCGGCCAATTCGAGCAACTACAACGCCATCTACTCGAGTTTCGCCATCATCATCCTGCTGCTGGTCTGGCTGTATGTCTCGTGGCTGATCATGCTCACCGGCTGTCGCGTGTCGTTTCTGCTTCAACACACCGAACAGCTGACCCGCAAACCCTACCCGCCACGCCTCGGTGCGGCCGATCGCGAGCAGATCGCGCTTCTGATGATGGGCCTGATCGGCTATAACTTCATGCAGGGCAATCCGCCGTGGCAGGTGGCGCGGCTGTCGCGCTACCTGCGCACGGCACCGGACCATGTCTACGCGATTGTCGACCAGCTTGTCGCGAAGAACATGCTGATAGAAAGTGGGGACACGAGCGTGACGTTGCTGCCGCGCCAGGACATTGAATGCCTGAAGGTCAGGGACATCATCGAAGCGGTACGCAGCGGCGACGCCGCCGCGGCGCCAGGCCCGCGCGATGACCGGCTCCACCGCGAAGTGGGTCGGTGGGTCGAGCGCAATGCGCAGGCGCGGGCCCAGACATTCGGGACGCTGTCGCTCAGGGAACTGGTGATCGAGACCATGCGCGACGGCGAGATTGACGATGCAGCCAAGGGGGCACAGCCGGTGCGCTGACGGGGATCCGTATCCGGCTGAACCAGATGCCGAAGGGAGGGCACATGGAAAAGAACTGGTTCGAAAACTATCCGATTGGGGTTCGGAACACTATCGATACCGAGGCTTTCGCGTCGGTGGCGGAAATTATCGACAAAAGCTGTCGCGAGTACGCCGATCGCAATGCGTTCTCGAACATGGGCACCACGCTGACTTACGCCGAGATTGCGGCCGAGTCGGAGGCGTTCGCGGCCTACCTGCAGCAGACGCTGGGCATGCGCAAGGGCGAGCGCATCGCGATCATGATGCCCAACTGCCTGCAGTACGCGACCGCCCTGTTCGGCGCCCTGCGCGCCGGGCTGATCGTGGTCAACGTCAACCCGCTCTACACCGCGCGCGAACTCGAACACCAGCTGTCGGATGCCGAGGTCAAGACGCTGGTCGTGATGGAAAACTTCGCGGCCACTCTGGAAAAGATCTACGACAACGTCCCGGTCGAGACGGTCATCACCACCCAGCTGGGCGACATGCTGTCGCCGATCAAGCGGTTACTGACCAATTTCGTGGTCAAGCGCGTCAAGAAGATGGTGCCGAGCTGGAATCTGCCGGGCGCGACCGATTTCAACACCGCCTTGGCCAGCGGCCGGCGCCAGCAGTTCGAGCCGGTGGACATCAACCGGGACGATCTCGCCTTCCTGCAGTACACCGGGGGCACCACGGGCCCGGCCAAGGGCGCGATGCTCAGCCACGGCAACGTGGTCGCCAACGTGCTCCAGTGCCAGGAATGGTTCAAGCCCGAAATGAGTGCCGAGGGCGAGCTGATCATCACGGCGCTGCCGATGTATCACATCTTCGCGCTCACGGTGAACACGCTGGTCTATTTCTCGGTCGGCGGCCACAACGTGATGATCACCAACCCGCGGGACATGCCGGCGTTCGTGAAGACGCTCAGCCAGTACCCCTTCTCGGCGATCACCGGCGTGAACACGCTCTATAACGGGCTGATGAACACCGACGGTTTCGCCGACCTGGATTTTTCCACGCTGAAGTTCTCGATGTCGGGTGGCATGGCCACCCAGCAGCCGGTCGCCGAGCGCTGGGCGCAGACGACCGGCAAGCCGATCATCGAAGGGTACGGTCTGTCCGAAACCTCGCCGGTGGCCACCTGCAACGCGCTCAGTATCAAGAGTTTCAACCACTCGATCGGCATGCCCATGCCTTCCACGGATGTCGATATCCGCGACGACGACGGCAATTCGCTGGCCCTTGGCGAGCCGGGCGAGCTGTGCGTGCGCGGCCCGCAAGTCATGCAGGGCTACTGGAACAAGCCCGATGTCAACGCGGAAGCCTTCACCGACGACGGCTTCTTTCGCACCGGCGACGTCGCGCGCCAGGACGAGAACGGGCTGTTCTATATCGTCGACCGCAAGAAGGACATGATCCTTGTGTCCGGCTTCAACGTGTATCCGAACGAGATCGAGGACGTCGTCGCCGGCCATCCCGACATTCTTGAGGCCGCCGCCGTGGGCGTACCGGACGAGAAATCGGGCGAAGCGGTGAAGCTGTTCGTGGTGAAGAAAAACCCCGGTCTCACCGCCGATACGGTGCGCGACTACTGTCGTGAAAATCTCACCGGCTACAAGGTGCCCAAACACTACGAGTTCATCGACGAAGTGCCGAAATCCAATGTCGGCAAGATTCTTCGCAAGGAACTGCGTTAACCGGCTGCCATTGGCAGCGAACAGGCCGCGATCCCGCTGCTGCGGCGGGATCGCGTGTGTGGCTGATATACTTTTCCCAAGCGTTCGCACCCAAGTCGTGCGGACCAATCTTGCCGATCATGAGGAGAATTCGTGGATAAAATCTGGCTAGACCGTTACCCCAAGGGCGTCGCCGCCGAAATCGATGCAAACGCGAGCGAGACGCTCGTCGACATCATCGAGGACGGTTGCCGGAACTTCAGCGACCAGGTCGCGTTCAGCAACATGGACTGCGACATCACCTACGCCGAACTGGAACGGCGCAGCCGCGATTTCGCCGCCTATCTCCAGAACGATCTCGGCTTCGCCAAGGGCGATCGTGTCGCGATCATGATGCCCAACCTGCTGCAATACCCCATTGCGCTGTTCGGCATTCTGCGGGCCGGCATGGTCGCGGTGAACGTCAACCCGCTCTATACCGCTCGCGAACTCGAGCACCAGCTCACCGACGCCGGCGCCCGCGCGATCGTGATCGTCGAGAACTTCGCCGCCACCCTCGAGCAGGTGGCGGACAAGGTCGCCCTCGAGGCGATCATCACCACGCAGATTGGCGATTGCCTGCCCACGGTCAAGCGCACGCTGGTCAACTTCGTGGTCAAGCGCGTCAAGCGGATGGTGCCAAGCTTCAACCTGCCCGGCGCCACGACGTTCAACGATGCGCTCAAGAAAGGCGCGAGCCAGACGTTCAAGCCGGCGGACGTCAAGCCCGACGACATCGCCTTCCTGCAGTACACCGGCGGCACCACGGGCCTCGCCAAGGGCGCGACCCTGCTGCACCGGAACATGGTGGCCAATATCGCCCAGGCCAGCACATGGCTGGACCCGTGGACCGAGCGTGGTAAGGAGCTGATCATCACGCCGCTGCCGCTCTATCACGTGTTCGCGTTGACCGCGAACTGCCTGGTGTTCTTGCAGCAAGGCGGCAAGAACGTGCTGATCACCAACCCGCGTGACATCCCGGCGCTGGCCAAGGAATTCGAAAAGCACCAGCCGACCGCCTTCACCGGCGTGAACACGCTGTTCAACGCGCTGGTCAACGACGAACACTTCGCCAAGCTCGACTTTTCGCGTCTCAAGCTCACCCTCGGCGGCGGGGCCGCCGTGCAGAAGGCGGTGGCCGAGAAGTGGAAGAAGATCACCGGCATCCCGTTGATCGAGGCCTACGGTCTGACCGAGACATCGCCCGCGGCCTGCATCAATCCGCTGGATCTCGAGGATTACAACGGTTCGATCGGCCTGCCGATTCCCTCCACGGAAGTCGTCATCCGCGACGACGAGGGCAATGACCTGCCCCTCGGCGAACCCGGCGAGCTGTGCATCCGTGGGCCGCAGGTCATGCATGGTTACTGGAACAAGCCCGAAGAGAACGAAAAGACCTTCTTCCCGGACGGCTTCCTGCGCACCGGCGACGTCGCGAAAATGGACGACAAGGGCTTCTGCTACATCGTCGACCGCAAGAAGGACATGATCCTGGTGTCCGGCTTCAACGTGTACCCGAACGAGATCGAGGACGTTGTTGCCCAGCACCCGAAGGTGCTCGAAGCGGCCTGTATCGGCGTCGACGACGAAAAATCCGGCGAGGCCGTGAAGATCTTCGTGGTCAAGAAGGACGACAGCCTGACCGACAAGGAGCTCATCGACTTCTGCCGCGAGCAGTTGACCGGCTACAAGGTGCCCAAGCAGGTGGCCTTCATCGATGAACTGCCGAAATCCAACGTCGGCAAGATTCTGCGCAAGGATCTGCGCGGCAAGTAAAGCCGCCTTCGTGGCGACAAAGCCGCCGGTCCGCACGGGCCGGCGGCTTTTTTTGGGGGGCTAGTAGCCGAGCGCGAAGGCGGTGTAGCCGACCAGCAACGCCGGAACGGCCGAGTAAGCGGTCGCGAGGATGGCGGCCTTCGGCGTCAGTGCGATCGCCGGGAACAGCGCGTCGCCGTCGTTGCTGATGGCGTTGGCAAGCAGCGCCGACATCGGCACTGCACCGCTCAGATAGAGCGTGGTCAACAGGATCTGCGGCCCGCAGCCCGGAATGAATCCAACCAGGACGCCGGCGAGCGGCATCAAGGGGCCCGCAATATTGAACCAGCTTTCCGGCTCAGCGCCCGTCAGCGCGACACCAAGCTCGAATACCAGAAAAGCCGCGATCACCCACACGGTCACGAAATTGGTGTCGGTGCGCGCGCGTCGCCCCCAGGCCATGAGACCACCGGCGGGCTTGTCGTCGCGCGTATCGTGGCCTGGGTTGGTCAGCGCCGAGACCTTGAACGCCGAATCGTGGATATCGCCCGGGCCGTTGCCGCCGATCCGCGCGGCCCACATGCCCATGGCCAGCATGGCGCCGCCAAAGCCCAGCCAGGTCACCGGCTCGTAGCCGGCCCACGTACCAAACCAGTCGTTCGGTTCCTGCTGGAAGGCAATCGCCAGCGCGAAGGGCACGCCCATCGCCCACACCAGCATCCAGCCGCGATCCAGCCAGGCCGGCGCCTCTCGTCCCGAAGCGAGCGCATCCGGCCCACGCGTTGCGGGCTGGCCCGACGGCGCGGCCTCGTGACGCATGAAGCCAGGACCATGTACGGCGTCGACCACCCAGCCACAAACGATTGCGGCCACAAGACTGATACCCAGCACCACGCCCGCCGTTTGCGGCGCCGCCGCGATCAGCAGAAACGCCGCATCGCCCATGGTCGCGACCAGCACGGCCACCAGCGCGCCAAAACCAATACGCCCGTTGACGAACTGGGTCACCACCACGATAGCGCCGCCGCAACCCGGCAGCATGCCGAGCAACGCCGCGATCGGCACCTGGGCGCGCCCGGCGTTGGCCAGCCGGGTGTCGAGATCGATGGCGAAGCGCTGTTCCAGCGCGTAGAGCAGGATCAGCGTCGCGGCCACGAAGACGCTGACCTGGAGATAGGCCTCGGCCAGGGTGTCGCGCACGAGGAGCCCGATATCGCTGCCACTGAATACGACGGCCAGGATGAGCACCGGCACGCCCCAGCGCAGACCATCACGGCCGAACAGCGCCGGCAGGCGTCGGCGCGCGGTGAATATGGCAGCCTGCGTCATTTCTTTCATGGGCGGCTCAAGTTTAGCCATGGCTAATTCCTGAAGCCAAAGCTATACGATCGCCCAGCGCCTGACAAGCGCCGCGCCGATTTTTTTCGACCGAGAAAAACGCCGCTAGGCGGCGGCGTCTTCCAGAATCATGTCCGCTGCCTTTTCGGCGATCGCGGTGGTGGGCGCATTGGTGTTGCCGCCCACGAGCGTGGGCATGATCGATGCATCGACCACGCGCAGCCCCTGCATGCCGTGAACCCGCAGCCGGTCGTCCACGACGGCCTCGTCGTCGTGTCCCATACGGCAGGTGCCTACCGGATGATAGATGGTTTCGGCACGCTCACGGATGAAGGCTTCGATGGCTGCATCGTCGTCGACGCCCTCCCCCGGCTCGAACTCCCGCTCACGATGTCGCGCCAGGGGCTCGGCCCGCATGATCTGGCGACCGACCTTCACGGCTTTCACCAGCTGGGCGAGGTCGTCCGGATGGTCGAGATAGTTGGGATCGATCAACGCATCGGCCATGGGATCTGCGCTCTTCAGGCCGATATGCCCGCGGGATTTCGGCCGCAGATCACAGACACGCAGCGTGTAACCGTGATGCTTGATCGTGTTCCAGAGGTTGTGGCCGTGATCCTGCTCGATCGTCGCAATGAAATGCAGCTGCAGATCGGCCAGCGCGTTCGAGGGGTCACTCTTGGCGAAACCGCCCGCCTCGGCGACGTTGCTGACCAGCTGGCCACGGCCGTGCACGAAATACTCGTAGGCCGCCTTGGGCGCATCGATGAGCAGGAATTTCGGGCTCAGGCGCAGGCTGATCTTCGTTTTTTCCAGTTCGATAACGCTGACATCGAGATGGTCCTGGAGATTGCGCCCCACGCCCTTGAGCTCGTGGATCAGCGGAATGCCGTGCGGCTCGATCTCTGCGGCCGGGCCAATGCCCGACAGCAGCAAAAGCTGCGGCGAATTGATCGCTCCGCCAGACAGCAGCACCTCGCGCCGTGCGGTCAGTGTGCGATCGCCGCCGAACCACCCTTTTTTGTAGGTCACGCCGGTCGCGCGCTTGCCTTCGACGAGGATTTTCTTGGCGCGCGCACGGGTAATGACCGTCAGGTTGTCGCGGTGGCGTACCGGGTGCAGGAAAGCGTCGGCGTTGCTGCAGCGACGGCCGTTGTCTTGGGCGACACTGTAGAGACCGAAACCTTCCTCGGTGGCGCCGCCGAAGTCATCGTTGCGCGGATAGCCGCAGCCGACGGCGGCATCGACAAAGGCATGGCTGAGCGGGTTAACGTGGCGCAGCGCACTGACGCAATAGCCGCCACTGGCGCCGTGGTACTCGCTCTCGCCGCCCTCGTGCTTTTCCGACTTGCGGAAATAGCCCAGCATGTCGCGAAACCCCCAGCCGCGGTTGCCGAGCTCGGCCCAGTGATCGTAATCCCAGGCGTTGCCACGGGTGTAGCACTGGGCATTGATCGAGCTGGAGCCGCCCAGCGTCTTGCCGCGCGGCCAGAACATCTCACGCCCGTTCATGTGCTTCTGCGGCGCGGTGTAGTACGCCCAGTTGAACATCTTCGACCACATCAGGCCGATGATGCCGATCGGGATATGGATCAGCGGATTCCAGTCACCGGGCCCGGCTTCGAGCAGACACACGGACACGTTCGGATCCGCGCTCAGCCGGTTGGCCAGTACACAACCAGCGGAGCCGCCCCCCACGATGATGTAGTCGAACGTCTGCTCTTCCGTGGGCATCGCGGCTCCTCCTGGTTCGTGTTGTCTTTTATGTTTTAGTGACGGGCGTCTTCAGGCAGCGTGATATTGAGTTCCAGCACCTCGAGATCGCCCTCGCGCTCGATCTCCATCTGCACGGCATCGTCGCCGACCTGCACATACTTGCGCAGCACGGCCAGCAGATCCTGTTGCAGCTGCGGGAAGTACGCCGGATGATCGCCACCCCCGGTACGACGGTGGGCCACCACGACCTGAAGCCGTTCCTTGGCCATCTGGGCCGAGGTCTTCTTCTCGTTGTTACGAAATACGTCGAGCCAACCCATGGTTTACCTCCCCATCAGCCGGTCGAGAAACTTCTTCTTGGCCTCGGTGAACCGCATCGGCCGGTTCTCGCCGAGAAAACGCGCCACCAGATCCAGATACGCCTGGCCCGCGTCCGCGTTCTCTTCCATGGCAACCGGCATGCCCGAGTTGGACGCGTTGAGCACCTTCTCGGACTCCGGAATCACGCCGAGCAGTGGAATGCCGAGAATGTCGTTGATGTCGTCCAGCGACAGCATCTCGCCCTTGCCCACACGGTTTGGCGCGTAGCGCGTGACCACGAGATGCTCCTTGACCGGCTCGCCGCCTTCCTTGGCGCGCTTGGTCTTGCTCGACAGCATGCCGAGCACGCGGTCGGAGTCGCGCACCGAGGACACCTCGGGATTGGTGACCACCAGTGCCTCGTCGGCGTAGTACATCGCCATGATCGCGCCGGTTTCGATGCCGGCCGGCGAATCACAGATGATGTAGTCGAAATCCTCGGCGAGCTTGTTGAGCGTGCGCTCGACACCTTCCTGGTTGAGCGCGTCCTTGTCGCGTGTCTGCGAGGCGGCGAGGATATAAAGATTCTCGTGCCGCTTGTCGCGGATAAGGGCCTGCTTGAGGTTGGCCTCGCCGCTGATCACGTTGATGAAGTCGAACACCACCCGGCGCTCGCACCCCATGATCAGGTCGAGGTTACGCAGACCGACATCGAAATCGATGACGACGGTCTTGTGCCCCCGCATGGCAAGCCCGGCTGCGAAAGAGGCGGCGGTCGTGGTCTTGCCGACCCCACCCTTGCCGGACGTGACGACGATGATCTTTGCCACTCTTTACTCCTGCAATTCGATGCTCAAGTTATCGTTGTCCAGGCGAACCGCAACGGCCCTGGAACGTACCCCCTCTTCTATCGCATCGGCCACCTTGTAGCAGCCCGCGATCGCGACCAGATCGGGTTCGAAACGGCGGCAGTAGATCCGCGCTTCGGTGTCTCCGGTGGCGCCCGCCAGCGCGCGCCCTCGCAGTGCACCATAAATATGTATGTGGCCGTCCGCCAGTACTTCCGCACCTTCGCTCACCGACGTGGCGATAACGAGGTCGCCGCCGCGCGCGTAAATCTGCTGGCCGGAACGTACGGGCTTGGTCACGAGCCGGGTCGGCGTACGCGGCGGCTCTTCGCGCGCGACCGGGGCGGCCTGTGCCTCCGCAGACGCCTTTTTGTCGGCATCGGCGCTGGCCGCTTCCGGCTCGCGCGTCTTCGCGGCATCTGCGCCGCTACCGCCACGGGCCGGCGAGGCCATGACGCCCAGACCGGCGGCCTCGGCCGCCGTGCGCGCCTGCGGACCGGGATCGAGAATACCCACCGGAACCATGCCCGCCTGGCGCACGATCTCGCTGACTTCGGCCAGATCCGGCACCGCGTCCGGAATCGACAGCAGCACCGGCATCTGCTCGAAGAAACCGGGGGCGCGTGCGAGCTGCGCCTCGATCTGACTGGCGATGCGGCTGCCGTCTGTTTCACGGACTTCGAGTACTGTAAGGGTCATCATGCGACCCTTGAACACGACGCCGGTACCGGCCGCGGTGGTTGTGTCCGCCATGCCCGAACTACTCTGAAAACAAGCCGGCGAGTCTAGCATGCTGCTTGCGCATTACGGTCTGCCTCTTGCATAGAAATAGGCGCCAAACCGCCCTCTCAACGATTGGAAGAAGCTATTCATGAATCAACTCTGGCAGGACTATCGCAGTCCCGGCTTCTTCGACGAAGTCTTCGACGACTCGGGGCAACCGCGGCCCGCCGCCAACGCACTCGTGCGCTACCTCGGCGAGTTCAGTACACAGGAGATCGACAGTCGCCGGATGGCGGCCGATCTGTCGATCAAGTCGATGGGCATCACCTTCACCGTCTACTCCGACGCCGGGATGATCGACCGCGCCTGGCCGTTCGACGTGCTCCCACGCACGATCGGGCGCCGCGAGTGGGATCGCGTTCGCGAGGGGCTGCAACAGCGGGTGACTGCGCTCAATCTGTTCATCGCCGATCTCTATGGTAAACAGCAGATCATCAAGGACGGCGTGTTCCCGCGCGAAGTGCTCGCGCAGTCGGTGAACTTTCGGCCCGAATGTGTCGGCGTGCGTCCGCCCGGCGATATCTGGGCGCATATCTGCGGCTCGGACCTGGTGCGCGATGGCGCCGGCGATTTCTATGTGCTCGAGGACAACCTGCGCGTGCCCTCCGGCGTGTCGTACATGGTCGAGAACCGACTGGTGTCCAAGCGCGTGTTCCCCGAGCTGTTCGCGCAGAGCGATATCCTGCCGGTGGATGACTACGCCAGTGAATTGCTGGATTCGCTCAACGCCCTGTCGCCGCGCCAGGACGTCACGCCCAACGTCGCGCTGCTCACGCCGGGCGTGTTCAATTCCGCTTTTTTCGAGCACGTCTGGCTGGCCGGCCAGATGGGCGCCGAGCTGGTCCAGGGCAGCGATCTCTACGTGGACAGCGACGACTGCGTGTATTCGCGCACCATCTTCGGCCCGCAGCGGGTCGACGTGATCTATCGGCGCGTGGACGACGCATTCATCGACCCGGAGGTCTTTCGTGCCGACTCGGTGCTCGGCACGCCCGGGCTCATGCGGGCCTGGCGCGCCGGCAATGTGGCCATCGCCAATGCGCCCGGGGCGGGCGTGGCGGACGACAAGGTGGTCTACGCTTTCGTGCCACAGATCATCCGCTACTATCTGGATCAGGACGCGAAACTCCCGAACGTGCCCTCCTGGCTGTGCATGGAGGACACGCAGCGCGATCACGTGCTCGCCAATCTGGATTCGCTGGTGGTCAAACCCGCCAACGAATCCGGCGGCTACGGCATGCTCATCGGCCCGCGCGCCACGCCAGGCGAGCGCGACCAGTTCGCCCAGCTCATTCGCCGCAACCCGCGCAACTACATCGCCCAACCCACCCTGGCGCTGTCCACCGCACCGACACTGATCGAGAACACGGCACGGCCACGGCATGTCGATCTACGGCCGTTCATCGTCTCGCGTCCGCACAACGACGCCTTCGTGACCATGGGCGGGCTGACCCGCGTCGCGTTGCGCGAGGGCTCGCTGGTGGTGAACAGCTCCCAGGGCGGCGGCAGCAAGGACACCTGGATCGTCGAGGACGATCTCGGCGGCAACGAGGGCTAGGACGATGCTTTCAAGACTCGCACAGAACCTGTTCTGGACCGGCCGTTATTTAGAGCGCGCCGAATCGACCGCCCGGCTCATCAACGCGACCACGCTGTTGCTGCTCGACATGCCGCGTCAGACCGAATTCGACTGGCGTGCGCTGGTCGAGATCGTCGGCGCGGACGATGCGTTCGCGCAGCGCTATCCGGACGACAGCGAAGCCAGCGTGATGCGGTTTCTCGTCGCCGATCGCATGCACCCCAGCTCGATCGCCAGCGCGCTGGCGATGGCCCGCGAAAACCTGCGCAGCGCGCGTGACCTGGTCCCGCGCGAGGTGTGGGAAGAAATCAACGGCCTGCACCTGTTCATTGCCGATGAAGGCCAGCACATCGAACGGCGACTGGCCCGATCGCGGGTCATGGAGCGCGTGGTCCACAGCGCGCGCCAGATCGCGGGCATGATCGAATCCGGCATGAGCCGGGATGCGGCCTACGACATGCTCACGCTGGGGCTGTCGCTGGAGCGGGCGGACATGACCACCCGCATCATCGACGTGCGCAGCAGCGACCTGCTGGTCGACGAAAACAGCGATCTGCGTCCGTACCAGACGGTGCAATGGATCAGCGTGCTCAAGTCGCTCAGCGCGTTCCAGATGTATCGGCGGCACGTGCGGGTACGCGTCACCGGCCCCGGCGTGGTGCGTTTTCTTCTCGCCGACACCGCCTTTCCGCGCTCGGTGCGCTTCTGTCTGCAACGGGCGAGCCAGCGTCTGTCGCGCCTGCCGGCACCCGGGCGTTGCAGTGCGTCGATCGACGCGGCCATGCACGTGCTTGGCGATGCCGACCTGAGCACGCTCAAGGGCCACCGGCTGAGCGAGTTTCTCGACCGCATTCAGATCGAGCTCAACGGCATCAACAACGCCATTCAGGATCGCTACTTCCAGCATTGAACCCGACCATCATCACGATCCGCTCGAATTCAGGGGCTTCGAACACACGCCATGCGCGACTTCTATTGCCAATGCGGCAACTCGATCTTCTTTCGCAATACCCAGTGCCTGGTGTGTCGCCGCAGACTCGGCTTCGCGCCGGAGGCCGGCATCATGACCGCGCTCGACGCACTCGACGACGCGCGGTGGCAGGTGCCCGCCTCGGGTCGAATCGAGGGCCGCATCTATCGTCGCTGTCGGAACGACACCCAGTACGATGTCT
This sequence comes from Endozoicomonas sp. G2_2, assembly GCF_017744135.1. GTDB lineage: Bacteria > Pseudomonadota > Gammaproteobacteria > Nevskiales > Salinisphaeraceae > Salinisphaera. Next base: position 234,939 of record NZ_JAGHQU010000004.1, on the reverse strand, counting down.
GTAACTGGCTCATCCCGGCCGAGTCGACGCACCATTTCTGCCCGTCGTGCCGATTGACCCGCACCATTCCGGACCTTGATGCACCAAGACACATCGAACTCTGGAGCCGACTCGAGAACGCCAAGCGGCACCTGATCTTCAATCTGCATCAGCTGAGGCTGCCGATCGTGGGCCGTGACGCAGACCCCGATTTCGGCCTGGCTTTCGATTTCCTTGCCGACGCGGACGCCGAGACCGAGTTCACCGAGCCGCTGGCCGGGCGCGCGCAGGTCACCACCGGCCACGCCAATGGCGTGATCACGATCAACATCGCCGAAGCCGACGACGTGGCGCGGGCGCGCATGCGCGAGCAGATGGGCGAGCACTACCGCACCCTGATCGGTCATTTCCGTCACGAAATCGGGCACTACTACTGGGCACGGCTGATCGACGGCCGCGCCTGGATCGACGAATACCGCACGATGTTCGGCGACGAGCGCGCCGATTACAGCGCGTCTCTGCAGGCCCACTACGCCAACGGCGCGCCGCCCGACTGGCAGGATCGCTTCGTCACCCCCTATGCTTCGGCCCACCCTTGGGAGGACTGGGCCGAATCGTGGGCACACTATCTGCACATACGCGACACGCTGGACACCGCAACCGAGTACCAGCTCGTACGCTCACCGCCGTGGCAGCAGAATCCGCGCGACTTCGACGCCCTCATGCACCGATGGACACATCTGGCGATCGGCATGAACGCGGTCAACCGCAGCATGGGCCTGGCCGACGCCTACCCGTTCGTGCTCAATGCCGGCGCCCGCGCCAAGCTCGAGTTCATTCACCGCGTGATCGAGCCCTTCGAGACCGCCTGACCGACCGCGCCGACACCACGCGGGCAACACTGCATTCGGGCGCGCTGTCTTGAGCCCGCGCATTGTCGGCATGGCGCTGACCGGCACGGGCGTGCTCGTCCTCAGCCCGGACTCCATCCTGATCCGGCTGCTCGATGCCGACGTGGCGACGACGCTGTTCTGGCGCGGCATCGCCATGGCTATCGGCCTGGGCGGATTTCTTCTCGTGCGCGAGCGCGGGCGCACGTGCGCCATTGCCGCGCAGATACGCAGCCCACTCGGCTGCGGGCTGGCCTTGCTGTTCGCGATGAGCAATATCCTGTTCGTTTTCACCGTCGAGCACACGACCATTGCAGATACGCTCGGCTGCCTGGCCACCGCGTCGATCTTCGCTGCGCTGTTCAGCGTGATCTTTCTCGGCGAGCGCGCACCGCGGCGTACATGGATCGCGGCCGCCGCCATTGCCGGCGGCCTGCTCCTGATCGCACTCGACGGTGCCGGCAGCGCGATCGGGCGTGTCAGCGGCATCGCGACGGCGATCGTGTTCGGGGCCACCTTCGTGGTCATGCGCGCCACCGGACACGGCGACACCCTGCCGGGCCTGGCCCTGGGCGGCGCGCTGATCGCGGCGACCACGGCCGTATTCGCCACGCCATTCTCACTTTCCGCATCGGGATTCGCCGCGCTCGCCGGCCTCGCCCTCGTGCTGCCCACCGCGTTCGCCCTGATCGGCCAGGGCCCGCGCTATCTGCCAGCGCCGGAGGTCAGTCTGCTGATGTTGCTGGAAACGGTGTTCGGCACGATCTGGGCCTGGCTTTGGCTGGCGGAAGTGCCGAGCCGGCCGACGCTGTTCGCCGTGGCCATCATTCTCGTCGCACTCACATTATTCTACTGGCGCGAGGCGGTTGCCGCGCGTCGCCCGCAGGGAATCGCCCCATGAGCCTGATCGACAACATCACCTTTCACACGCTCGGCCCGCTGCATTATGCGGTACGCGAGGCCGGCAATCCCGAGGGCGAACCGGTCCTGCTGTTGCACGGCCTCATGGATACGGGCGCCGGGTTCGACGCCCTGGTGGCCGCGATCGAGAAGCGATCGCCCGAACGCTATCGTTTCATCGCGCCGGACTGGCGCGGTCACGGCGCCACCGAGGCGATACACGACAGCTACTGGTTTCCCGACTATCTGCTGGATCTCGAACGCCTGCTCGACAAGCTGACCGGCCGCGGCAGCGCCAACCCGGTCACGCTCGTTGCACACAGCATGGGCGGACAGATCGCAAGCCTCTATGCCGGCACCCGGCCCGAACGCGTGGCACGCCTGATCACGCTCGATAGCCTGAACGTGCCCGACAGCGACCCGGCGAACGTGCCCGACCGCTATCGCGGCTGGCTCGACGCCCATGCCAACCCGCCAATCACGAAGGTCTACGAGGATCTCGAAACCGCGATCTCGCGCATCGGCCGTCGCTACCCCGAACTCAGCGCCGAACAGACCGATTTTCTCGCACGCCAATGGACGGCCGAGGAGAACGAGACGGGACGCCGGCAGATGCGTGTCGATCCCTGGCACCGGGTCGCATTGCCCTACGCGTTTCGCGCCAGCGAGGCGATGGCGCTCTGGCGTGAAGTCACGGCGGCGGTGCTGTGTATCGACGGGGGCGACTCGCCGGCACGCTATTTCTGCGACGACGCGGAAATGCAGCGCCGCCGCGCCTGTTTCGCGAATGTCACGCGCGTGGTGGTCGACGGATGCGGCCATATGCTGCACCTTCAGAAACCCGAGGCCGTGGCCGCGGAAATCTGCGCGTTTGTCGACGCACATCCCTGAGCGGCCGCGCCGCCGCCCCAGCACAGCGCAGTTTGCCGGGGCTCCGCGCTTGGCCTAGGCTGCGGTTAAAGTCCGATGCAGGCCGGTTTGGCCCGGCCCTGGAGCCTTGTCATGACCGCAATCGTCTGGATCGTCGTGTTCCTTGGCGCATTCGTCGCGCTGGCCTACAACCGCGTGGGGCTCAAGACCGCCACGGCCGTAACCGCCCTGCTGCTGGCCGCCTGCACGCTCACCAGCACCGGCTGGGCCGGAGGCCTCGTGCTCTGGCTGGTGTTTCTCGCCGTCGCGGTTCCGCTCAACGTGACCGCAATACGCCGGCCCTACATCACACGTCCGGTGCTCGATATCTTTCGCAAGGTACTGCCGACGCTCTCGGCCACCGAACGCACCGCGCTGGATGCCGGCACCGTCTGGTGGGAAGGCGAGATGTTCTCCGGCGCGCCGAACTGGCGTCGGCTCGAGCGCCTGCCCGCGGCCGAACTTTCCGCAGAAGAACAGGCGTTTCTCGACGGCCCGGTCCAGCAGCTGCTGGACCTGTGCGACGAATGGCAGATCACGCACGAAGACGCCGATCTTTCGCCCGAGGCCTGGCAGTTCATCAAGGAAAACCGGTTCTGGGGCATGATCATCCCCAAGCGCTATGGCGGTCTGGAATTCTCGGCGTATGCGCATTCCTGCGTGCTGGCCAAGGTCGGTAGCGGTCCGGCCGGCGGCACCGTCGGGCCGATCGTGGCAGTACCCAACTCGCTGGGGCCGGCCGAACTGCTGATGCACTACGGCACCGAATCGCAGAAAGACCACTACCTGCCGCGACTCGCCGTGGGCGACGAAATTCCCTGTTTCGGCTTGACCAGCCCCCATGCGGGCTCCGACGCGGGCGCGATTCCCGACCGGGGCGTCGTCTGCAAGGGCGAATGGAACGGCGAAGAGATCCTGGGCATGAAACTCACCTGGGAGAAACGCTATATCACGCTCGCGCCGGTAGCGACCGTGCTCGGGCTGGCCTTCAAGATGTACGACCCGGACGGACTGCTCGGCGGCGAGACCGAACTCGGGGTGACCTGTGCACTGGTTCCAACCGACACCCCCGGCGTGCATAGCGGGCGCCGGCATTTCCCCGCCAGCGCGCCGTTCCAGAACGGCCCGACCTGGGGTACCGACGTGTTCGTGCCGCTCGACACCATCATCGGCGGCCCGGACATGATCGGCCAGGGCTGGCGGATGCTCATGGAGTGCCTGTCGGTCGGCCGTTCCATCTCGTTGCCGTCCGGCTCGACCGGCGATGCGATCTCCAACGCGCGCCTGACCGGCGCCTACGCGGTCGTGCGCCGCCAGTTCAATGTCTCCATCGGCGCGTTCGAGGGCATTCAGGAAGCACTCGCACGGATCGGCGGCAAGACCTATGCCTGCGAATCCGTGCGCCGGTTCACGTCGAACGCGGTCGATCTGGGCGAGAAACCGTCCGTGGCCTCCGCGATCGCCAAATATCACGTGACCACTATGGCCCAGGACGTCGCCAAGGATGCGATGGATGTCCACGCCGGCAAGGCCGTCATGCTCGGGCCCGGCAATCCGGTAGCACGCAGCTTCCAGGCCGCGCCGGTCAACATCACCGTCGAAGGCGCCAACATCCTCACGCGCAGCATGATGATCTACGGCCAGGGCGCGATCCGCTGTCATCCCTACGTGCTCGACGAGATCGAGGCCGCCAACAACCCGGATCGCGACGCCGCACTCGCCGATTTCGACGACATCTTCTACAGCCACATCGGCCATGACCTTGCCGCCGCGGCACGATCGCTCGTCATGGGGTTCACCGGCGGTCGCGGCACGACCGCGGGCAAGGTCGCCGAACTCGCGCCCTATTACCGGGCCATGAATCGCTACTCGGCCAACCTCGCCCTGCTTTCGGATATCGCGATGGCCACGCTGGGCGGCAGCCTGAAGTTTCGGGAAGCGTTGTCCGCACGTCTGGGCGACGTGCTGTCACAACTGTATATCGCCAGCGCCACACTCAAACGGTACGCCGAAGACGGCGCCCACGCCGAGGACCTGGCGCTGGTGCAATGGGTGTGCGAAGACGCCTTTGCCACCATCGAATCACGCATGGCGGGCGTGATACGGCATCTGCCGAACCGGCCCGCCGCCTGGCTCGCGGGCTTTCTCATATTCCCGCTCGGCCTGCATGCGCGTGTGCCCGGCGACGCGCTTGGTCAGCGCATCGCGCAGCTGTTGCAGACGCCCGGCAAGACCCGCGATCGCCTGACACCCCGCTGCTATATCTCGCAGAACGAATCCGAGGGTATCGCTCTGTTCGAGCGCGCCATGCAGGCCACGATCGGCTGCTCGGATCTCCTCGGGGAAATGACCAAAGCCGGCAAGGACGGCCGCATCACCGCCGACCACCCCCGCGATCAGATCGAGCAAGCGCTGGCGGCCCATGTGTTCGACGAAAGCGAGACCGAACGCATGCGCGAACTCTACGCGCTGCAAATGGCCGTCATAAGCGTGGATGATTTCGATCCCGCCGAAATGCGGTCCGTGCGCAAGAAAAACAACGACGACAGCTCGCGCGCGGCCTGATAAAAGCAGGGCTACGCGATCTCGCCCCGCGGCATCAGGGCCGCGGAATCGATCGTGAATCAACGTCTTGGCGGGCCTTTCGAAAAACGTCTGAGCCAGGTCGCGAAAGCCGCTATTGCGAAAAAGTTTGCGCGCAGCGATGCGTGCACAAGCGCACCGCCGCATCAACGGCGTTCGTAATGCCGACCGCAGCAACGAACCGATGACAGGGTCTCGCAGGGAAAACCGTCCCCGAAATCCTTTAATTACGGGCCGCCGAACACGTGGCGAGACCTCCCTGCCCGATTGCTGCAATGCGACAAATTCTATTGCATTCAATATTTTCCCGGCACGGGTGGCGTGCAGTTCGAATCTAGTTTATTGTCGCTTTCGGGGTATTCTAAAAAGAACGCGTGTCGCAATTGACACGCCACACAGCAAGGGAGACAAAGCCGTGCTATCGATGCATTCCCGTCGGATGCGTTGTGCCGATTCTGCTCAGAATTCGGACACCATGACGCTCGCCCGCGCCTACACCGCGCGCCATCCGCGCTCCGGCCGCCTCGCGGTCGCAGCACTTCTCATCGCGGCAGCGGCCGTTCTGCCCGCCTGTTCCAGCGGCGGCGGCGGCGACAATGGTGAGCCGAACCCGCGTGACGAAGTCACCGCAAGCGGACTGAACTTTACCTACCCGTTCAACGGCCAGCAGGATGTCGTACTCGATACCCAGATGGTCGTGAACTTCGATGGCGAAGTCTCCGGCCGCACCGAAAACGCGCTGGAACTACAAATCGATGGTGAGACTGCGCAGCCGCAGATCGCGGTCGAGCAGGATGAAGATCAGCCGAATATCCTGCGTTTGACCTACACAGGCGACCTGCAGCCGGCTCAGACCTATTCGGTCGTTGCTACGCGCAGCCTTTCCGGCGGCAACACCGCGTTCGCCGACGGCGACACATTGTTCCAGTTCACCACGCGTCCTGCCGAAGGGCGCCCGGCCGACAGCGACAACCTCGAGGTTGTGAGCACGACCCCGGGCGACACCAATCCGGTCACTGATCGTACGTCGATTGTCACGACGTTCAGTACGTTCCGCGTCATTCTGAACGAACCGGTCGACCCGGCAACCGTGGATGCCGAGAGCTTCACCGTCACCGGCGACAACGGTCCTGTGGAAGGCCGTATTACTGCGCTGGGTCGTTATCTGGTATTCGACCCGATCGACGATCTGGAAGCCGGCAACTACACGATCACGGTCGCCCCCTCCGTCACGTCGCAGTTCGGCAAGACCCTGACCAGCGCCTATACGGCAACGCGTAGCGTTATCGATCCGGGGGAGCTGATCAAGGCCAACCTTGAGCTCACCCCTTCGGAGGATAACGTCGGCGATCTGCCAGCCAACAGCCTTAACGGTCTGGCGATCAACAACGTCAACATCGACTCCCAGCTGATCGGCTCTAACGACCAGCCGGCAAGCGCTTCTCCCCAGCGTAATACCGTTCAGACCGAGCTTCCGAAATCCGGCGCGCAGGGCTTCGGCGATGTCATCCCGGCCACCATCCGCGCCGGCCAGAAGATTCAGCTGACCGGACTTCGTCTGTTTTTGAACGGCGATGTGGAAACCTCGATTAACCCGAGTGGCCCGATCGATGTCAACTTCATCAGCGACGTCGACGTGACCCTCATGTCGAACGACTACCGCAATATCGAAGCGCCCACGGCTGTTCGTCTGCGTTTCGACCTCGGCATTGGCACGCTCATCACGGAAGCTGCCGGCACGCCTGAAAACATCAGGCAGTCGCTCGCCAACGGTGTCTTCAACCAGAGCGCGCTGAACATCCAAGCGGCCGGTCTGGCGACCCCCATGCCGAATGGCGATCTCAAGATTGCCACCCTGGGTACTTTTCCAATCAACGTAAACCGTACCGACAATGCAACCGTGGATCTCGAACTCACGTTGTTGCTGCCCAACGAGGCCTTCGAACAGCAGGATAAATTGGTGGCCGATACGATCGCCCCGATCGTGACAGCCCAGTCGCCCAGCGCCTGTCTGTATGCGTTCGGCTCACCGGGTTATACGGGTTTCTACACGCCCACGCAGACGAATCCCGCGCCCGCGAATCCCACGTCCTTCCCGGAAGCCTTCTGCCAAGCAACCTTGACTGGTAATCCGCCACCCAACGGTGGTCTGGGTGTCTCGGTCAACAGCTTTCCGATCGACTCGAGTCCCGCGATTACGTTCAGCGAGCCGCTGAATCCGGCTACAGTGACTGCCGACAGCATCGAACTACAGGATGAAAATGGCGAGCGCGTCGCGGCCACCTACCGAGTGGAAGGCTTCAGCGTGGTCATCGATCCCGCAGACCTGCTCACACCGGACAGCCAATACCGGCTCGTCATCAACCAGATTGAGGAGAGTCGGCCCAAGGACCTGGCCGGTAACCCGGTGAGTTTCGAAAACACGCTCGGCCCCGGTCAGACGATTGCCTTCACTACCGAACCGCAGGTGTTGACCGACTCGACACCGCCACTGCTGGGCACGCTTTCACCCGGCGTTCCTTGCGCACTGGAAGGCGGCAACTTCCAGACGCAGGCAGACGGCGCAACTGCCGGGCATTGCGTCGGCGACGATCCGGCCGACGGTTCCGAATCGACCAACTTCCCGGTATTCGAAAATCCAGCCAATGTCGCGATCGACGGTTTCTTCTCGAAGTTCGTCAGAACCGACTCGATCGTTCTTGCCGACGGTTGTCTGGCTGGCAATGGCCCGCCGGCGGGTAACAGCGCTACGGCAACCATGGCCGTTCAGCGCATGAACGGCACGCAGTGCGAAGGGGTGGTTCCCGGCGAACTGGCGTTTGGCAATAGCACCGGCAGCAGCGGCGATCTGGGCGGCAACGGCATTTATACCCGCTCGTTCTCGTTCCGGCCGAGTTCGCCCTTCGAAGAGGGCACGCGTTACTGGATCGTGATCTGCGGTACCGACGGTACGGTATGTACCGGTGTCAACCAGATTCAGGATGCGGACGGCGCGGCGCTGAATACCGATCCGTTGAACGGCACCGGTTCTACGACCGCATCAGCTCTGACACCTGCCGCCGGCGGCCCGAGCATCGTGATGCCGTTCGATGCCGTGGCCCCGACCCAGAAATACTACGCGAACCAGTTCACCCTGCCGGAAGCCGATACCAACGGTAACGGCCAGTTTGACGATGGAGAGAATGCACAACCGGGCAACCGGAGCATCGTTACCATCCTTGGCTCGGACTACAACTCCTACCTGTCCCTGACCCGGCCGATCATCATCGGCGACTCTCAGGACAGCTGCCAGGAGGAGCTAAGCAACTTCGCGACCGGCACGCTCTCAGTCGAAACTGATGCGTGCATTCAGGTGGAGTTGTTGCCGGGTGGCATCAATTCGCTGACCAGCGTCAATATCGGTGTCAGCGCCCTGACCAATCCGCTCACCGAAGTGTTGGATGGTGCTAGCGAAGCGCTTGGCGGCGACACAGCCAACTTGGCTGACCTAGGCTTACTGGGTAGCACGCTGGGTTCGCTCGGCAATCTCGCCGACACAATCCTGACCGGCGGGCAAGGCACCGGCACGATAGGCGATGCACTCGCAGGCGTTGGCAGTATCGTCGATGGCATTCTGGCTCAAGCCGGCCTCGACGGCCTGCTGGAGCCCGTACAAACGGGACGCATTCTGCTTCGATTCCCGAACGATTCCGGCGAGGATGTTGCAGACGGCGTCGCACAGACTGGGTATATCGTCGAAAAATGCCGCGGTTCTATCGCTGGCCTGCCTTACGACTTCGAACCCTGCTTCGTCGCGTCGTTGTCGTTGGTCGCGAATGCCCCCGACGGCCAAGGCGCAAGCGTCGATCAACAGTCGTTCCCGGCGAATATCGTCGGCCCTGTAACGTTCGAGCAGAACGGCCGTCTCGTGATCTCGCTGAAGAACACGAACACGATCGAACTCGAAGCCACCGCGCTGGGGTTGCTGCCGGTTACAGCCACGATTGATCCGGGCAACCTGAACTTCCAGCTGGCAGGTTCACCCACCCACGGCGGCCGGGAATTCCCGGATCGCTAACCGCTAGCGCTCGATGATCGATCCCGGCCGCGGGGAGCGGCCGGGATCCTGACTCTCTACAAGACAAACGAGACAAGGAGAAGGGAGATGATTCAGGACAACATGTCCGTACGTCGTGCGCTGGGGAAGCGAGCGGCCGTTGCGATTCTGGGCTGCGCCAGCCTGCTTGCCGCGGGCAGTGCCCTCGCTCAAGGCCAGATGCGCGACGACGATTCGTCCGATACCGTCGAGGACAAGGGCAGCCTGCTGCACCAGGTCTTTGAATATACGAAGAACAACAGCTATTTCCGTGTCGGCGTACTGCACTTCCAGTACTACGGCACCAGCTCACGACTCAAGGTCGAAAACGCCCAGGGCCTGGCAGCCCAGGGCTTCGGGTCCGGTGAAAGCCGCCTGGACCACACGGGCTCGTCCACCGGCAACCTCACCACGCTCGGCGGCACCTTCGGTATGTATATTCCGAAGACCGGCAAGCATCTGGCCATGGAAGTCACACTCGCGCCGCCGCTCAAGCTGGACTTCGAAGTCAGCAAGAATGCGATCGACGAATCGCTCGCGCCCGAAACGAATGGCGGCCTGCAAACAGGGATTCCACCGCTGGGTCAGTCCATCGGTACCCTCAAGGCGCTGCCGCCCAACCTGACCATCGTCTACCGGCCGTGGGTGGACACGATGTTCCAGCCCTATATCGGCGCCGGCGCGATGTATCTCTACACCTATGACACCGACGTGAACAACGAAGTGCTCAACGCCTATGGCAACGAGCCGACGCTGAACCTGACCAAGCCGGTCGCCTGTGTGGGCCAGCTCGGCATGGACATGAAGCTGACCGAGAAGATGTTCCTGACGGCCGATGTGAAGTACGTCGGTTGTGCCGAGGTGGAAGCCAAGGTGAACAATATCGTGGTCAACGCGCCCAATCTTAGCCCGACGGTCGGGCCGATCAATGTGGGTACCGTAAGCTCCACGAACGACTTCAAGGCCGTGCTCTATCAGCTGTCGTTCGGCATGCATTTCTAACGCTGGCCTAGCCTGTAGCGAGGCCATAAAGAAAAAGGCCGCCCAGTTGGGCGGCCTTTTTTGTGTGCGCTCCTGCCGAATAACGCGACTATCGAGTTTCTCGACTCAACGCAGATGGGCGATCCGCGACGCCCGCCGTATCAGCCCGCCTTGGCGACAATTTCGAATGCAAGTTCCCGGACCGCATCCGACATAGCCTGACCAATCGCCGCCGCATCGCGTGGCCTGGCCGGCAATGCCTGCTGGATCACGGTGTTATCGCGAGCGACCACGGTTTCGGATTTCGATTGGGTGACCTTCCAGCGCGCAGCAAGCACCACCTGCCCGGACGGCTGTGGCTCGAAGGCATCGACCACGACATCCACTTCGTAGTCGCGCCCCCGATTGCCAACGAGTTTTTCGTCGATGGTCTGCTGCAGCAGCCGTGTCATAGCCACCGGCAACCGCTCCGCCCATTTTGCATTCGGCATACGCGTAAGCACGTACTCATCGGTACGCAGCTGAATATCATAGTTGTCCAGATATTCCGGTACACGTACCCGGCGCACCTGCCAACTGCTCGCCTGACTGTTCGCGCGGGCGGTCTGCGGCGGTGATAGCAAAACCTGTTGTAACGGCGGTACACCACTACAGGCCGCAGTGGTCGCCACGAACAGCGCAGTCACACCGCCACGCACTAGTCTTGTCATCATCGCTGGCCTCCACCGAAGAGCAAAGCGTTGGGATCACGTTCGAGTGTTTCGGCAAATCGCCGCATGGAGGACGCACCGGCCGACAGATCCCGGATCGCGCTTTCCACGTCCTGGCGCGTACCCGAATTGGGGTCGGTCAGATCCTCCAGATTCTCCGAGAGCTGTTGCAGATTGGCGCTGGTCGCTTCGGCATTGTCGAGCAGCCGCGTGAGCTGTTCGTCACGCGATTCGATCTGCGTATTCACGTTATCGGTAAGTGCACGCACGCTTTCCAGCGTCTTTTCGAACTGGCGACTGTTCATGTACACGGCATCACGCGCGGCCGCGATCGCTTCGCGCGTGGTCGTCGTGGTCTTTTCGAGATTCGGGCCCATGCGGTTGAGCAACTGATCCATGTCGTTGGCCAGAGTGACCACCGATTCCATGGTCTCGTTCACCGTTTCGAGCGTTTCCTTCCACGGCAGCCCGGTCACCGTATCCTTCAGCTGCTCGATCTCGGAGGGTACCGCCGGGATTTCCGTCAACTCCATGTCGTCGCGGTTGGCAACAAACCGCGGCTTCGTATCGGGTTGAAAATCCAGGTTCACGGCCAATTGCGAGGTCACGTAACTCCAGACGACGAGTTGCGCGCGCAGGCCGCGACGCACCAACTCCTCGGTGGTCACGTCCGAGCTCGTCGGCGAGCCGTTCATCATGACCGTGTTGTTGCCGGCCATCTCGATCGTGACGCCGATACGCGCCTTGCCCACGTTCGGATCGAGCCGCAGCTGCACGTTCTTGACCGTGCCGACCTGCACGCCGCGAAACAGCACTTTCGAACCATTGCTCAGACCGAGCACGGACTGGTCGAAGAAGATGATCGCCTGACGGCTGTTGGACAGCAGACGATTGCCGCCGAGGGCGAGCACGCCCACGACGACCAGCGCGATCGCGCCGAACATGAACAGCCCGATTACGGTGTAGCTGCGATTGCTTGCCATCTAGAGAACCTCTGATCTGGCCGGAGACTCCGGACCGTCGCCCTCGGCACGCGTGCTGGCGTCCACCGACTGGCGATTGAGAAAGGCGCGCACACGCGCGTGTTCCGCGTCGGCCGCCAGTGCGCGCGGATCGCCGTGGGCGATCGCGCGGCGGCTTTCATTGTCGAGATAGATACTGTCGTCGGCAATCGTGAAGATGCTCGGCAGCTCGTGGGTCACGGCGATCACGCTCAGCTGCAGCGCGTCGCGCAGATTCATGATCAGCGAATCCAGCCGCTGCGACGTGATCGGGTCGAGGCCCGCGCTGGGCTCGTCGAGGAACAGATAGTCCGGGTCCAACGCGATCGCACGGGCCAGGCCGGCCCGCTTCTGCATGCCGCCGGACAGTTCGCTCGGCATGCGCGACTCCTGGCCGGCCAATCCTACCAGCGCGAGCTTGAACGCTACCTGGTCGCGGATTTCCGCAGCGCTCAGGCGTGTATGCAGCTGTAGCGGCAGACCCACGTTTTCGCCGACCGTCATCGAACTCCAGAGTGCAGTGCTCTGGAACAGCACACCGATACGTCGTTGCAACGCCCGGCGCTCGGCGACGTTTTCGGTCCAGAGCCGCTGGCCGTCGAAGGTGATGTCGCCCTGCGCCGCCTGTTCGAGATCGATCATGTGCCGCAGCAACGTACTCTTGCCGCAGCCCGACACGCCCATGATCACGAAGATGCTTGCCGGGCGCACATGAAACGACAGTTCATGCTGAACGACCGTCGAGCCGTACGCCAGCGTGAGGTCGCGCACGACCACACCGGAATCCGGCGGGCGCGTTCGATCCAGAACCGCCATCGCTAGACCCCCAACGCGTTGGTACACAAGGCAAAGATGGCGTCGATCACGATGATCCCGATGATCGACACCACAACGGTACGCGTGGCGGCGCGGCCCACCTCGGCCGCGTTGCGTCCCGCGCGCATGCCCAGATAACAGCTGGCGAGCGCGATGAGAATGCCGAAGCAGACCGCCTTCACGAAACCGATCACGAAGTGGCGCGCGGCGACGGCGTCCTGCAGACGGCCGAGAAAACTCGCCGGCGAGGTATCCAGCACCAGATCGGCGACGATCATGCCGCCGCCGATGCCGAGCGCGGCGGCGTAGAGAAACAGCAGCGGCATCATCAGGGTAAGCGCTGTGAGCCGCGGCAATACCAGAAACTCGAAGGGCGAGACGCCGATCATGCGTAGCGCATCGATTTCCTCGTTGGCCTCCATGGTCGCCAGATGCGCCGCGAACGTCGCCCCGATACGCCCGGCCATGATGAACGCTGTCATGATCGCCGCCATCTCGCGCGCCACCGCGATCCCGACGAGATCAGCCAGATAAAGGCCCGCCCCGAACGCCGCGAGCTGTACCGCGCCGACGAAACCGAGCACGGCGCCGATCAGCAGATTCACAACCGTGACCACCGGCAACGAAGACGCGCCCGTCTCGCGCAGCAGCGCCATGAAGTCCACCCACCGGGCCTGCGCTTTGCCGACGCTGAGCCGCGGCGTGGCCACGAAGGCGTTCCCGACCATCTCGGCGGCCCGCGTGAACGCTTCCATACGGTTGCGCCCCACCGCGCCCAGCCGCGTGAGCCAGTGCGCACGACTGCCCGGCGCCGCGTCCGCCGCGGGTGGGCGCGCAAGCGCGACCAGAGACGACACGCTTGCCGGCAAGCCGGTGAACGCCACCGCAATCTCGCGGCTGCGCAACCCCTGACTCACGGCATAGACGAGCGCGGCCACGCGCGGGTGCGCGCTCTCCAGATCGTGCCCCTCGATGGTTATAGGCGCTTCACTGTCCCCACGCGCGGCGACCAGCTCGGCGACCAGACGCTGCGACGTCGGCAATCGCGACGCGCCTCCCCAGTCGCCGCCCAGCACGAGAGCCGCGGCGCCGTTCCGGGATTCGATACGATAGAGTTGGCTGTGCGACGCGCTTTGCGGCACGGATGCTCGCGAGATCTCGAAGCGGATACCGCTATTCTGACACGGGCTGCGCGGCCGGTTCTTCCGACGCCTCCCGCGGCGTGTCTTCGTCGCTGCGGTACACGTCTCGGGCGGCTTCGAGTTCATCGTTCAGCGAGTCGCTGTTTTCTGTCCAGCCACCGCCGAGCGCCTTGAACAGATTCGCGGTCGCGGTGAAGCGATCCCGGATTGCCTCCGCCAGGTCGAGCTGACTGTTGAACAGCTGACGCTGCGCGTCAAGCACCTCGAAATAGGCGGTACGGCCCACGTCATAACGCACGTTGGCGAGTTCCAGCGTCTCGCGGTAGGCATCGACCTGTCGCTGCACCGACTCCAGCCGACGATCCGTGAGGTTCACCGCCACCAGCGCATCGCGCACTTCCGAAAATGCCTGGCGCACCGTCTGCCGATACATGATCTCGGCCGCATCCTTCTGCGCGATCGCGGTGTCGTAGTTGGCCTGTCGCCGCCCGAAATCGAAGATCGGCGCGGTGATCGCACCGGAAATGCTCTGCGTTTCGGAGTACGGCTCGAACAGATCGTCCACATCGAGCGCTTCGGTACCGATCATCGCCGTGAGATCGAAGGTCGGAAAGAACCGCGCCTTGGCGACCCCGATGCTGGCGTTGGCCGCGATCAGGGACGCCTCCGCGGCTCGGATGTCCGGCCGGCGCTCGACCAGCAACGAGGGCATGACGACCGGCAGGTCTTCTGGCAGGTGCACGTCCTCGAACGAACCCGGTTCCACGTTCGATCCGGCCATTATCTCGCGCGGCGTATGGCCGGTAAGCACGGCGAGCGACGAGCGCAGCTCGCTGGCCTGCTGCTGCAACGGCGGCAGCTGCGCCTGCGCGGTCTCCAGCAGGGAGCGCGTTTGCAGCAGCGTCAGCTTGTCGATCGCACCGTACTTGTAGCGCTGCTGATCCAGTTCCAGGCCCTTCTGGCGGGTCTTGATCGTCTCTTGGGTGACCCGGATCTGGCGCTCGAGCGCGCGCAGGGACATGTAGTTGGTGACCACGTCGCTGACCACGCCGAGGCGGATCGAGTCCTGCGTATAGGCTGACGATAGCAGCTGGGCGCGCGCCTGTTCACTGGCACGGCGCAGCCCTCCGAACACATCGAGCTCGTAGCTGAGAGTGGCCGCGACCGAGAAGTAGTTGTAGCGCTGCCCGGCCGCCTGGGTCGAACCCGAGCCCGACGATGGGCCGCCGCCTGCACCGCCACTGCCACCGCTGCTCGCGCCCAGATAGCTGGTCTTCTGGCGCGCCGCCTGCGCCTGGCCCTGGATCGACGGAAACAGGTTGGCGTTGGCCAGGCCCAGCTGAGCACGTGCCTCGCGGAAACGCGCGGCCTGCAGGGCCACGTCGAGGTTGTCGTCCAGCGCGTCGTCAATCAGTTCGTTGAGAACCGGATCGCGATAGCGCGTCCACCAGTAGGCCATGGCGTCCTGCTGGGTCTTGCTCAGCAGCGTGGCATCGAGCGCCGAGTCCGGCAGATCCATCGTCGGGCGCTCGTAGTCCGGGCCAAGCGTACACGCCGACAGTCCGGCCACCGCGAGCAGCAGAATGGCCTTACGCATTGTCATGTCCCTCGTTGTTGGCGTTGCTCGCAATCCTGCCGTTGTCTTCATCTTTTTTCTTACGCCCAATCACGCTGGACACCTTCGCGCTGCCACGTTCCACAAGGTCGTAGAACATCGGCACGAACAGAATCGCAAAGAACGTCGCGGCAAGCATGCCGCCTATCACCGCCGTACCGATCGCGTTACGGCTATTCGCCGATGCGCCGGAAGCGATGGCCAGCGGCACACAGCCGAGGATGAACGCCAGCGACGTCATCACGATCGGCCGGAAGCGCAACTTGGCTGCTTCGTAGGCCGCAGCCGCGGGCGATTTGCCTTGATCGCGGCTGATTACGGCGAACTCCACGATTAGAATCGCGTTCTTCGCCGCCAGACCGATGAGCACCAGCAGACCGACGGAGAAATACAGGTTATTGTCGATGCCTCGCAGCCACACCGCCACGAACGCGCCGAGCGCCGCGAACGGCACCGCGGTAATCACCGCCAGCGGCAAGGTCCACTTTTCGTACTGCGCGGCGAGAATCAGGAACACCATCACCATGCCGAACAGCACCGCAATGCCACCCGAGCCGGCGGCGGTTTCTTCCTGATAGGCGGTGCCGGTAAAGCTGAACTGGTAATTCTCGCCACCCAGCACGTCGGAAACTACCGACTGGATCACCGCATTCGCCTGCCCAGAACTGTAACCGGGGGCCGGCGAACCCAGGATCTTGGCCGACGGGAAGATATTGAACCGCTCGACCACGTCCGCGGCCAGGCGGCGCTCCGTACTCACCAGCGAACTGACCGGAATCATGTCGCCCGTGGTAGTGGAACGCACGAACACCTTGGCAAGATCCTCCGGCTTCTCGCGATACGGCGCGTCCGACTGGATATTGACCTGCCAGTTACGCCCCAGATAGGTGAACTGATTGACATAGAGCGAGCCGAACGTCGCCTGCAGGGTCGCGAACAGCTGATCGATCGGCACGCCCAGCGTCTTGGCTTTCTCGCGATCGACATCGAGCTTGTAGCGCGGCACGTTCGTGGTGAGCGTTGTACGCACCTGCAATAGCTCGGGCCGCTTGTTGGCCTCGGCCACCACGCGTCCGGCCGCCTCGCGGATATCATTGAAGCTCGCGCCCGCACGGCTTTGTAGATAGCCCTCGAAGCCGCCGGTCGTGGACAGGCCGATGATCGGCGGCGGATTGAAGGCAATGATCTGCGCATCGGGGATGCCGGCGCCCAACCCGAACGTCTGGCCGACGAGTGAAAATGAATCCTGGCCGTCACCGGTGCGCTCGCCCCAATCCTCGAGCGTCAGGAAGGCAATACCTGAATAGGTCCGGCGCGCGCTGGCAAGGAAGTCGTAGCCGGCAACGCCAACAATATCGGCGACGCCCGGCATGGCCTCAAGGCTTTGGTCTATGAGATCGTCGCGCACGTCTTCGGTGCGTTGGAGCGACGCGCCCGGCGGCAGAGTATAGGTCGCGAAAATATAGCCCTGGTCTTCCTGCGGCAGCAGACCACCCGGCACTTGGGTCGAGACGAGCCAGGTCGATACCAGCACGCCGACGAACAGAAGCACGCCGAACACGACACGCTTGAGCAACAGGTCGACACCCCAGAGATAGGCCCCCGTCGCCTTGTCGAACATCGCATTGAACTTGCGGAAGAACCAGTTCGGTTTCTTTTCGCGCGGCTTGAGAAAGGCCGCGCACAAGGCCGGCGTGAGCGTGAGTGCCACCAGGCCAGAAATCGCCACCGAAACCGCGATCGTGATCGCGAACTGTCGGTACATCTGGCCGGACAGCCCGCCAAGGAAACCGACCGGAATGAACACGGCAGAAAGCACCAGCACGACTGCGATCACCGGGCCGCTGACTTCCTCCATGGCCTTGATCGCGGCCTGCTTGGGCGACTTGCCCTCCTCTTCCATAATGCGTTCGACGTTCTCGATCACGATGATCGCGTCGTCGACCACGATACCGATCGCGAGAATCAAGCCGAACAGCGTCAGCAAGTTGATCGAGAATCCGAGTGCGAACATGCCCGCGAAGGTGCCGATGATCGACACCGGTATCGCCAGCAATGGAATCAGCGTCGCGCGCCAGTTCTGCAGGAACAGGAACACCACCAGCACGACGAGGATGATCGCCTCGATGAAGGTGTGTTCCACGTCCGTGATGGAGGCATCGACGAACTTAGTGGTATCGAACGGAATCTCGTATTCCAGCCCGTCGGGCAGGTTCGCGCCGAGCTCTTCCATGCGTGCGCGGATGCGCTCCACGGTGGCCAGCGAGTTCGCGCCCGGCGCGAGGTAGATCGCAAACGGAACCGCCGGATTACCCGAGAACGAGCCGCTGGTGCTGTAGCTCTGCGCCCCGAGCTCGACACGCGACACATCCCCCAGACGCAGCACCTGGCCGTTTTCCTCGGTGCGCAGGATGATGTCCTCGAACTGCTCGGCGTTGGAGAAGCGACCCTCGGTGCTTGCCGTATAGGTGAACGCGATCTCGTTGGCATTGGGCATGGCGCCGAAGCTGCCGGCCGCGAACTGCGAGTTCTGCTCGGCAAGCGCGGACTGCACGTCGGCCGGCGTGAGCTCATAGCGCGCCATCTTGCTCGGGTCGAGCCAGATGCGCATGGAATAATCCTGCGAACCGAACAGGCTCGCATCGCCCACACCTTCGACACGCTTGAGCGCGTCGATGATGTTCACCAGCGCATAGTTGCTGATATAGGTGGTGTCGTAGCTCTGATCCGGCGAGAACAGCGTGAGCACGGTGAGAATGTTGCTCGAGCGCTTGTCGACCTGAACGCCGGTATTGCGCACCGTCTGCGGCAGCTGAGACAGCGCCGCCTGCACGCGGTTGTTGACGTTGATCGTGTTCTGGTCCGGATCGGTACCGATCGCGAAGGTCACGGAGATTTGCAGCGTCCCGGCGTCGGAGGCCGTCGAGGTCATGTAGAGCATGTCCTGGACGCCGTTGATCTCCTGCTCGATCGGCGCTGCCACCGTTTCGGCAATATCCTCCGCGCTGGCGCCCGGATAGGTCGCCTGCACGACGACCTCCGGCGGCACCACGTCCGGATACTGCGAGATCGGCAAGCCGCGCATGGCCATCAGGCCCGCGAGCGTGATCACAATCGACAGAACGGTCGCGAATACCGGCCGTTCGATGAAGAAACGCGAGATCATGGTTAGCTGCCTCGGCCGACGTTGGCGGCATACGCATTATCGGCGGCGTGATACCCGTGCGCGCTGGTGCGCAGACGCGGCTGCTGCATTGTCTGTAGCGGCTCACGCGGGCTCAGCCGAAGCCGTAGCGAGGGGTTTTCGATGCCGGCCAAGGCATCGCTTGCGGCGTCGTCATCATCCGAGGACGCCGACTCGCCCGTCGTCTGCGTGCCCGACTCGCCCTGTCCACTCTGCTTCTGGCCGGGGCTCTCGCCCTGGCCTTTCGGCTGGCTCTGGTTCGAACCCGCGCCATTGGACGCATTCTCAGGTTCGGCCTTGACCGATGCGCCCGGCTTGACCTGACCGAGGCCGGATACGATTACCTGCTCGCCGCCCGACAGACCGGATTCGACGAGCCGGCCTTCCTCAACCACAGGCCCCAGCTCCACCGACACCGGTTTCGCCTTACCGTCTTCGACGATGAACACCTGTGTTTGCTGCTCGCCGTCCGAAACCGCGATGTTCGGCACCACGATTGCGTTGTTGCGCGTATCCAGACGGATGCGTGCCCGCACGTACCGGCCCGGCATCAGCGCGTTGTTGGTGTTCTTGACCACCGCTCGCAGCTGGACGGTGCCGGTTTCCGGATTGATGGTGCTCTGGGTGAAGTCCACGACCCCCTTGACCGGAAACTCGCTGCCGTCGGGCAGGATAATCGTCGCTTCGCGCGTACGCTCGTCGGTGCTTCGGTTGCCCATGGCCGCAAGCGCGGTGCGACGCGCGATCGCATCGTCTTCGGGCAGCGCGAACAGAATCTGCACCGGGTCGAGCTGGGTGATCGTCGTGAGCTGCGTGCCGCTGCTCACCAACGCGCCCTCATCCACATCGCGCAGGCTGGTCACGCCCGTCAGCGGCGCTTCGACCTTGGTGTAGCCGAGATCGATCTGCGCAGCGTCCAGGTTGGCCTGAGCCTGCTGCACCATGGCGCGCGACGTTTCCAGCTGCGACAGGGAATCGTCCCGCTCGGCTTCACTCACGGCATCGACTTCGTAGAGACGACGCACGCGATTCCATGTCCGCTGCGCCTGATTCAGGCTGGCCTTGGCGCTGGCCAGCTCGGCCTTGCGCTGGTTGACCACGGCCTGGAATGGCTTGGGATCGATGGTGAAGAGCATGTCGCCCTTTTCGACGATCTCGCCTTCGTTATAGAAGCGCCGTTCGAGAATGCCCTCGACGCGCGCGCGAACTTCGACCGTCCGCCGGCCGCGCACGCGGCCCGGATATTCCGACATCACATCCACGGTGTGCGGAATCACCGTCTTCACATCCACCGGCACGGGCGGCTGCTGCTGTTGTTGCTGGCCCTGCGGGCTCTCACCGCCGCAGGCCGCGAGCGCCACGGTCAAAGCGAGCATCCATGAAGCGCGCAGACCGAACGAGCCGCCACGAGCCGGCGCTGAATACGAGTGACGCATAGAGGTCTTCCCTAGGAAACCGAAAAACCAGGTGAGCATGGTGTTAATCATACATACATTCGAGTATGTATGTAAGTGACAATTTGCGCTATTATGAAATCATTAGCATGGCCGAGTGAAGACGGGATGGCACGCCGAACCAAGGATGAATCCGCACAGACGCGCGAACGCATTCTCGATGCCGCGGAAATCGAGATGCAGGCACGCGGCGTATCGCAGACATCGCTCGATCGCATCGCCAAGCGAGCGCAAGTCACGCGTGGCGCCATCTACTGGCATTTCGCCGACAAGCGCGCCCTGCTCGAAGCCATGGTGTCGCGTACCCACCTCCCCTTGCGCGATCTGTGCCAGTGTCTGAGTCAGCATATCCCCGGCAGCGAACCGCTTCGGCTGCTGCGCGAAATGATGCGCCACGGTCTGGAGCGGCTGGGTAACGATGCCCAGCACCGCACCGTCTGCCATATCGTGATGCATCGTTGTGAAGTTACGGAACACGGCCACCCGGCCGATGCGCTGATGCGCGCGATGTTCGAGGATGCGCGTGCCGTGCTGCTTTCATTGTGCAACGAAATCGCCGAGCTCGGCCAGCTTCGCGACGGACTCGATGCGCGAGACGCCACCCATATGATCATGGCGTTCATGTGCGGCAATTATGAATGTGTGCTGCGCCATCCGGAAACCTACGACGCCGAGCGCGACTGGAGGCCCCTCATCGACGCCTTACTCCGCGGGATTTTCGACACGTCCAGCCTGCCCGACGGGCAGCTAACACCCCGAGCGCGAGAAGCGGTCTGTCGCAGCACCGGCGGATTGTGATCGGCATTACGTGCTAACGCGTCTCTGGCGGCGCGTTCGAGGCATCCGCGTTCGGCAGCGCGGCGGTGGGTTCGTCGGCGCTCGATTCTTGCGCCGCGCGCAGTGGCGGTACCGTGCTCTGTTGTTCGTCGAGCGGCGCGCGAAAGAGGGGCCCCATCAATTGCTGCCGCACCAGAAATTCGAACGGCGCCACCGGCTCGATCTCGATCGGGCGTTCCGGGCCGAGAAACCGTGGACGCTTGGAAAGCAGGAACAGGTCGACCACGGCCTTGAATCGTGCGAGATATTCCCGTGCTTCTGCCCGAAGCGGCTGACGCCGGTCTTCCTGCGGACGGGTATAGGCCACCGCCCGCACCCCGTTGTAATGCGCGATGAACAGCGCCCGATAGTCGTGATAGCGCTGAGAGATCACCACGAAACTCTCGAGACCGAAGATCCGGCGCGCGCGCACGATCGAGTCGAGCGTACGGAAGCCGGCAAAATCGAGCGTCAGCGCCGCATCCGGCACGCCCAGCCGCCGGAGGGCCTGATACATCTTGCGCGGCTCGTTATAGGTCTTGTCCGGATTGGCACCGGACACCAGCAGATGACGAACGCGTCCCGCCGCGTAGAGCTCGGCGGCGGCCATCATGCGATGCGTGAACAGCAGGTTCTGGTTGCCGTAGCGGGTATAGGGGCTCGTACCGAGCACCACCCCGACGTCGTGCACGCCGAGACGCGCCATGTCGTCGATGATGAGGTTGCGCGTCGCGGTGACCACCCACGCATTCGCGGCCAGCAGGACGAGCAGCACAGCACCGCAGGCAGTCAGCGCGAAGCGCGCGATGCGGTTGACCGTCGCGCCGTGCGATATCAGGGATCGAATCAAGGCGGGCATGGAATCGCTACCGGCGTACCGCGGTACGCAGAATATCGGTGAATCCTAACAGCCAGCCGCCCGATGCGGGTGACAGCCGGCACCCCCGACGGCTCAGTCCGCGAGCCGATCAATCGCGGCCTCGAGGCCGTCGAGCGTCATCGCGTACATGCGGTCATCCATGAGTTCGCGCGTCATCTGGATCGACGGCGTGTAGTCCCAGCGCTGGGTCGGCTCTGGATTGAGCCATACCGCATCGGGGAAACTGTCGAGCAGGCGCTTCAGCCAGACCGCCCCGGCCTCGGCGTTCCAGTGTTCGACAGCGCCGCCCGGATAGGCGATTTCGTAGGGGCTCATGGTCGCATCGCCCACGAAGATCGCCTTGTAATCCGCCGTATAGGTATGACAGACGTCCCAGGTCGAATGCTGCTGGGTGCGCCGGCGGCGGTTGTCACGCCACAGCCCTTCGTAGGGGAAGTTGTGGAAGTAGTAGTACTCGAGATGCTTGAACTCGGCGCGCGCGGCCGAGAACAGGGACTCGACGGTGGCCACGTGATCGTCCATCGACCCACCGACATCGAAAAAGATCAGCAGCTTGACCGCGTTGCGCCGCTCCGGACGCATGTGCAGATCCAGATTGCCGGCGTTCTTCGCGGTCGCCCGGATGGTGCGATCCATATCCAGCTCTTCGTCCGCGCCCTCGCGGGCGAAGCGGCGCAGCTTGCGCAACGCCATCTTGATATTGCGGGTACCGATTTCCTGGCTGCCGTCCAGATTGGCGAACTCGCGCTTGTCCCAAACCTTGACAGCCCGGCGATGCCGCGAGCCGTCCTGACCGATACGAATACCTTCCGGGTTGAAGCCGTAGGCGCCGAACGGCGACGTGCCGGCCGTGCCGATCCACTTGCTACCGCCCTCGTGGCGCTCGCCCTGTTCTTCCAGACGTTTCTTGAGCGTTTCCATGAGCTTGTCCCAGCCGCCCATGGCCTCGATCTGGGCTTTCTGCTCGTCGGACAGCTCGAGCTGCTTCATCTTCTCGAGCCATTCGTCCGGAATATCGGTGGTGAGATCCTCGGTTGCGGCCTGGATGCCGTCGAAGTAATGGCCGAATACCTGGTCGAAGCGATCGAACTTGGTCTCGTCCTTGATCAGCGTGGCGCGCGATAGATAGTAGAAATTCTCCACGCTCATGCCGCCGACATGATGATCCAACGCCTCAAGCAACGTCAGGTACTCGGTGACCGACGGCTTGAGACCCGCTTCGCGCAGCTCGTAGAAGAATTCGATCAGCATTTTGTCTCACGCAAAGGCGCAAAGACGCCAAGGAAGAAAAAGTGCGGAATAAGCAGCCTATCTATCTTGAAGGTCATTGACGACTCGCTTTACGCCATCTCTGAACAATGACTCGCCGAAATTAATTAGCAAGCCAAGTCGCTTATCGGCTAGCCGCAAATAAGTCAGCACTTGTTTTGCGTGGACTGCCCCCATCTGCTCGATAGATTTCAGTTCGACAATGACGCGGTCTTGGACGATGAGATCCGCCCGAAACCCTTCATCGAAACGCAGATCCTTATACACGACCGGTACCGGAACCTGCCTGCGAACATCAAGCTGTTGCGCCCTCAGCTCGTGTGCGAGCACTGCTTCGTAAACTGACTCAAGCAAACCAGGCCCAAGGCCTACATGGATGTGGTATGCAGCATCGACGACGCGTCGGGCTATATCGTTCTCTTGGCTCACTCTTCTTAGCGTCTTTGCGCCTTTGCGTGAGTTCTTCTGTCCTAGCGGCGCGTCATGAACGCGAGGCGCTCGAACAGATGCACGTCCTGCTCGTTCTTGAGCAGCGCGCCATGCAGCGGCGGCAGCGCGTCGCGCGCATTGTCGGAGTGCAGCGCCTCGGCCGGGATGTCTTCGGCCAGCAACAGCTTGAGCCAGTCGAGCAACTCCGAGGTCGAGGGCTTCTTCTTGATGCCCGGCACGTCACGCACGTCGAAGAACAGATCCATCGCATCCGACAGCAGGTTCTTCTTGATGTCCGGGAAGTGCACGTCGACGATCTCGCGCATCGTGTCCTTGTCCGGGAACGAGATGAAGTGGAAGAAGCAGCGGCGCAGGAAGGCGTCCGGCAGTTCCTTCTCGTTATTGGACGTGATGATGATGATCGGGCGGTGACGCGCTTCGATCGTCTGATGCGTTTCGTAGACGTCGAACGCCATGCGATCGATTTCGCGCAGCAGATCGTTCGGGAATTCGATATCCGCCTTGTCGATCTCGTCGATCAGCAGTACCGGCTGGGTATCACAGGTGAAGCATTCCCACAGCGGCCCGGGCACGATGTAGTTGGCGATATCGTGGACCTTTTCGTCGCCGAGCTGCGAATCGCGCAGGCGCGACACGGCGTCGTACTCGTACAGGCCCTGCTGGGCCTTGGTGGTCGACTTGATATGCCACTGATAGAACGGCTTTTCGAGCGCGGCCGCAACTTCCTCGGCGAGCATGGTCTTGCCGGTGCCGGGCTCGCCCTTGATCAGCAGCGGGCGCTGCAGCGTGGCCGCGGCGTTGACCGCGAGCTTGAGATCATCGGTCGCGACGTAACGGTCGGTCCCGGTGAATTGGGTGGTCATAGGCGTATCGCTGGATTGGGGTTCGCGCGCGCCGCGCGCAAACATCTAGTGTCGTGCAAATGAAACGGCTTTTCAATTGAGCGCCGGTACGGCGCAACGCGGTACACGCGCTGCAGATGCCGTGTAAAAAAGCGAGCGCAAGCGCGCTCGCGCGAGCTTCAACCGGCTGCGCGCTGCTCGAGCACGGCGATCGCCGGCAGGGTCTTGCCTTCCAGAAATTCCAGAAAGGCGCCGCCGCCGGTCGAGATATAGGACACGTCGTCCTCGACCCGATACTTTTCGATGGCCGCAAGCGTATCGCCGCCCCCGGCGATGGAAAACGCGTCGCTGCGTGCGATCGCACGGGCGAGCACGTGCGTGCCGCCGCCGAACTGGTCGATCTCGAACACGCCAACCGGCCCGTTCCAGACGATGGTGCCGGCGTTCACGAGAATATCCGCGAAGGCATCGCGCGTGGCCGGGCCGACATCGAGAATCATCTCGTCGTCCTCGACTTCGGCGACCGGGCGCACCTCGGGGTGCGCCTCGGGCGAGACTTCGGTGGCGGCAATGACGTCGGTCGGCAACGGGATGTAACCGCCTCGCGAACGGATTTCACGATCGATCAGGCGCGCGGCGCCGACCAGATCGGGCTCGTAGAGCGACGCGCCGACGTTATGGCCTTCTGCCGCGAGAAAGGTATTGGCGATGCCGCCGCCCACGATGAGCTGATCGGCGACGTTGGCCAGGCTCTCCAGCAGCTCGAGTTTGCTCGATACCTTGGAGCCGCCCACGATGACGACCAACGGCCGCTCGGGATCGCCGAGAGCTGCTTCCAGCGACTCGACTTCCGCCGAGAGCAACGGCCCCGCGCAGGCCACCGGCGCGAACCGCGCTACGCCTTCAGTCGATGCCTGCGCGCGATGGGCGGTACCAAAGGCGTCCATCACGAACACATCGCAGAGATCGGCCATGCGGCGTGACAGCGCTTCGTCGTTGGACTTCTCGCCCACGTTGAAGCGCACGTTCTCGCACATCACGATCTCGCCCTCGCCCACCTCGACGCCGTCGAGCCAGTCCTTGGCGAGCGGAACATCGCAACGCAACAGCTCGGACAGATAGCGGGCCACCGGCGCGAGACTGTGCTCGTCGTCCGGCTGGCCTTCCTTCGGGCGACCGAGGTGCGACATGACCATGACGCGGGCGCCGGCATCGAGCGCGGCGCGGATTGTCGGCACCGACGCCTTGAGGCGGCCGGCAGAACTGACCTCCCCGTTGACGAACGGCACGTTCAGATCCTGACGGATCAGCACACGCTTGCCGGCGAGATCCACGTCTTCCATCTTGAGCATGGCGGTCATGTCGCGCTCCTCGGTTGCAGTTGTCGACGTAGCGACTGGATCAGCCGGCCTTGGCCAGCGCCAGCGCGGTGTCGAGCATGCGGTTGGAGAAGCCCCATTCGTTGTCGTACCAGGCACAGATCTTGATCAGCTTGCCGCCCGCGACCTTGGTCAGCGGCGCGTCGACCGTGGAGGACACCGGGTCGTGGTTGAAGTCCTGCGAGACCAGCGGCGCTTCGCTGTAGGCCAGCACGCCCTTGAGCTCGCCTTCCGCGGCCTTCTTGAGCACGGCGTTGACTTCCTCGACGCTGGTCTCCTTCGAGACCTGGGCCGTCAGATCGACCATCGACACGTTGATCGTCGGCACACGCACGGCAAAGCCGTCGAGCTTGCCGTTGAGTTCCGGCAGCACCAGGCCGACGGCCTTCGCCGCGCCGGTCTGGGTCGGGATCATGCTCTGGGTGGCGCTGCGCGCGCGACGCAGATCCTTGTGGTAGACGTCGGTGAGCACCTGGTCGTTGGTGTACGAGTGGATGGTGTTCATCAGCCCGTACTCGATGCCGAAAGCGTCATGCAGCGGCTTGACCAGCGGTGCCAGGCAGTTGGTGGTGCAGGACGCGTTGGAGATGATCTTGTCGTCGGCGGTGATGGTGTCGTGGTTCACGCCGTAGACGATGGTGGTGATATCACCCGCCGGCGCGGAAATCAGCACCTTCTTGGCGCCACCGTCGAGGTGCGCGCTGGCCTTGTCCTTGCTGGCGAACAGGCCGGTGCACTCGAACACGATGTCGACACCGAGATCACCCCAGGGCAGGTCGGCCGGATTGCGCTCGGCGAGCACCTTGATCTTGTCGCCGTTGACGACGAGATTATCGCCTTCGATGGAGACCTCGCCCGGGAAGCGACCGTGCGCGGTGTCGTACTGGGTCAGGTGCGCGTTGGCCTCGGCATCGCCGAGGTCGTTGATCGCGACGATCTCGATCTCGCCGTTGCGACCGGACTCATATAGCGCACGCAGGACATTGCGCCCGATACGGCCATAACCGTTGATGCCGACTTTGACTGCCATAACTACCTCTCTATCGAACTGGCCAAACGTGGTGGCCGATAAGTACTGAATGAATGCTGCGGTGGGGCTAGCCCTGCACCTGCGCGCGTAGTGCCTCGGCAACCGCGTCTGCGGTCACGCCGAACTCGTCGTAGACATCGCCGGCCGGCGCGGAGGCCCCGAAGTCGTCGACGCCGACGACCCGGCCCGCTGGGCCGACGAACCGGTACCAGGAATCGCTCACGCCGGCCTCGACCGCGACCCGCGCGGTCACGGCAGCCGGCAGTACCGACTCGCGATAATCGGCGCTCTGGGCATCGAACACCTCGACACAGGGCATCGAAACCACGCGCACGCCCACGCCCTCGCTGTAGAGCTGCTGGGCCGCAGCGACTGCCAGCTCGAGCTCGGAGCCGGTGCCGATGACGATTGCCTGCAGTTCGCCCTGCGCCTCGCGCAGCACGTAGCCGCCGTTGGCAATCGCGGCAAGCTGCGCCGCATCACGCGGCTGGTGATCGACGTCCTGACGCGAAAAGGCCAACGCCGTCGGGCCGTTCACCCGCTCGATCGCTGCCTGCCAGGCCACGGCCGTCTCGACATCGTCGCCCGGGCGCCAGACATGCAGGTTGGGAATCAGGCGCAGGCTGGCAATGTGCTCGACGGACTGATGCGTCGGGCCATCCTCGCCCAGGCCGATCGAGTCGTGGGTATAGACCAGAATATTGCGCGAGCGCATGAGTGCGGCCATGCGCACGGCGTTGCGCGCATAGTCCGAAAACGTCAGGAACGTCGCGCCGAACGGCGTGAACCCGCCGTGCAGGCTCAGCCCGTTCGTGATCGCGGTCATCGCGAATTCGCGTACGCCGTAATAGATATAGTTGCCGCTGTAGTCGCCGGCCCGCATCGGCACGTGGCCCTTGAAGTCGGTGCCGTTCGAGCCGGACAGGTCCGCGGAGCCGCCGATCAGTTCCGGCAATTCGCTGGCGTAGGCCTCGATCGCCGCCTTCGACGACTTGCGCGTGGCCGTACGCTTGCCTTCGGCTTGCACCTTCTCGATGAAGGCGCGGCACTGCGCCGGCCAGTCGCGCGGCATGTCGCCGGCCATGCGGCGTTCGAACTCGGCGGCATCCTCCGGGTACTTCGCGGCATAGGCCGCCCGCGCGTCCTGCCACTGTTTTTCGGCCGCCGCGCCCTTCTCGCGCTTGTTCCACGCGGCGTAGATGTCGTCGGGAACGGCGAAGCGGGTCTCATCGGCCCAGCCGATCTGCTGACGCGCGGCGGCGATCTCGTCGTCGCCCAGGGCCGCGCCGTGCACACCCGCAGTGCCCTGCTTGTTGGGCGAACCCCAGCCGATCACCGTCTTGCAGCAGATCAGGGTCGGTCGACCGGCCTCTTTCTTCGCGGTGTCGATCGCGGTCTTGATCTCTTCCGCGTCGTGACCGTCGACGTTGCGAATCACCTGCCAGCCATAGGCCTCGAAGCGGCCCGGCGTATCGTCGGTGAACCAGTCGTGCACCTCGCCGTCGATGGAGATGCCGTTGTCATCATAGAAGACAACCAGCTTGCCCAGACCGAGCGTACCGGCCAGCGAGCAGGCTTCATGGGAGATCCCTTCCATGAGACAGCCGTCGCCGATGAAACACCAGGTGTGGTGATCGACCAGCGTGGCGTCGTCGTGATTGAAGCGATCGGCGAGCGCCGCTTCGGCCAGCGCCATGCCAACGGCATTCGCAAGGCCCTGCCCGAGCGGGCCGGTCGTGGTCTCGACCCCCGGGGTCATGAAATTCTCGGGGTGGCCCGGCGTCTTCGAATGCAGCTGACGAAACGCCTTGATGTCGTCGAGCGACAGATCATAGCCGGCCAGATGAAGCGCCGCGTACTGCAGCATGGAACCGTGCCCGTTCGACAGGATGAAGCGGTCGCGGTCCACCCAGTTCGGGTTGGCCGGGTTCATCTTCAAGTGATCATTGAAGAGCACCTCGGCGATATCGGCCATGCCCATGGGCATGCCGGGATGACCCGAATTGGCCTGCTGGACGGCGTCCATCGACAGAATCCGGATGGCGTTGGCGAGATCACGACGGGCTGGCATCGATAATCCTCTGGCGCAGCTTGACAAAGGCCGGTCATTGTCTATTAAAGCGATTGGCCGGGCAACACGAACAGCGTCCCGAGATCTGCCGAGAGGCTCCCCTTCCGCAGCGAATCCCCGGTACGCCACGACGCCGGGATGGCGCCGAAATCCCCACCGGAATGCCATTTAATTTTGTTTTGCTGAACGAAATAACGATAAGCAAAGCGAATGCTCAATCAGAAATAAAAATTATCGTTATCAACGCATTGGGTGTTTTTTCCCATTCAGCACAGTATTGCCCGCCCGGAATGTCGCGGATATGGCGCCGCAACAATCGCTAACTGTCATTCGGCACGGGATTTTCGTGTGCTAGGTTCGATGGACGGGTACCCGGGTTACCAAAGATATTCAGCCAATATGGCACCGCAGTCAGAAAGTGCTGCAATCAGTTTGCAACAACCCACCCCGAGAGAACCCGAGCAGGTTCACAACACAAGAAATCAATGAGAGGGATCCGGTCATGGCAGATCACACCAAGCAAGACGAAGGCGAACGTCGCGTTGCCATCGTGAGCGGCTCGACGGGCAAGCCGATCAGCAACTCCCGGCGGCGCTTTTTGAGCAACGCGGGCATGTTTTCGGCCGGCCTGGTCGGCAGCACTTTGCTTGCAGCATGCAGCGACGGCGACAGCAATGTTGCGGTTGCGCAGGATAATAACGATCAGGGTAATGATGACCCACGTGATGCCGTCAGCGATGCCGCCGTTCTTCAGTTCGCCCTGAACCTAGAGTATCTCGAAGCGGAATACTATCTGCGTGCCGTGAACAACGGCATGGGACTGCAGGACGATACGATCTCCGGCATGGACGGCGGCATGTCGCCCGGCACCGTGATTGGACCGCGCACCACGAGCGTCGATTTCATGAGTGAAGGCTTGATCGGTCGCTACGCGGCAGAGATCGCCTCCGACGAACTTGATCACGTACAGTTTCTGCGCACCGGCCTGCAGGGCGCGGGCGGGCTGATTGCCCGGCCGGCGATCAACCTTCGGGCCTCTTTCGATGCGGCCGCGACGGTGGCGCTTCAAAACGCCGACGCGATCAACAGCGATACGACGGCGCTGTTTGATCCGTACGGTAGCCCTTTGGCGTTCTTGATCGGAGCGTTCATTTTCGAGGACGTTGGCGTGAGTGCCTACAAAGGCGGCGCCCGATTCTTGAGCAACCCTGACTTCCTCGAAGCCGCCGCCGGTATTCTTTCGGTGGAGGGTTACCACGCCGGCTTGGTACGTACGGTCCTGACCGCGCGTGCCGAGGATGGTGCAACCGTGACTTTCCCGCTACGGGATAGCGACGGGAACGATGCGGGCACGACCGACCCGATCCCGCTGTACACGGTTATTACCGCAATTTCGGACGCCCGCGATCTGGTCGACGGCGATACCGATCTCGATCAAGGCATCGGCGACAGCGACTCGACCGTGGATATTTATGGTACCGACGTCGACGCGACGAACATCGTGCCAACCGATGATAGCGGTATTACCTTCTCTCGCACGCCGGCGCAGGTACATAACGTCGTGTACCTCAATCCAAACGCGGTGTCGCAAGGCGGCTTCTTCCCCGAGGGAACGCGCATTCCGGCCATGCCCTCATTGACGACGAGCGGCGGTAGCGCTCCCATGGGCGGAGATGACACGAGCATGGACGACCCGGATAGCGACACCGACACGATGGAAGAGGCCAGCAACAGCTAGGATGGCCGTTGTTATTTGAGTTTTGCCAACGGCGAACGAAGCCCCGGCCCAGGCCGGGGTTTTTTTGGTCAATGCATCGCGGCAGCAGACGGGTCGCGTACGGCGACCCGCTAAAAAACTGCAGATCCTCCGCGCCGGCGCACCGCGGCATGTTCGCCGTCGAGGCACGCGAGAGAGCCGTACCGACCGATTACATAGCGCGAACCTGTTTGCTTATGCCGGCGCCTGACGCGATCGCACCAAATGGTCAAGGATGTGTTGGCGCGAGCAACGATAGCTAGCACTGATCCCGCGGCGCATTATCGAGGGATACTAGCCGACTAGCGCCCGCCTCGAGCGTCGCGTCGCTCTTGGCGAAACAGAGCCGGATGAGGCGCGTATCGGGCGGCGTTTCGAAGAAGGGGCTCAAGGGAACGGCGGCAACGCCGGCCTCGCGTACCAGCCACTGCGAGAACGCGATGTCGTCGACGTCACGCACCGCTGAATAGTCGACCAGCTGGAAATAACCGCCCGGCACCGCCTGCAGCATCAGCGGCGTGTCGGCGAGCAATGCCCGAAAGCGATCCCGCTTGGCCTGGTAGAAGGCAGGCAGTTCGAGGTGATGTTCGGGCGCTGCTTCCAGCATCTGTGCGAGTGCCCACTGTGCCGGGGCGAACGAGGCGAAGGTGAGGTATTGATGCACCTTGCGAAGCTCCGCGGTCAGCGCCGGCGGCGCCACGCAGTAACCGATTTTCCAGCCCGTGCAGTGGTAGGTCTTGCCAAACGAACTGATCACGAAGCTGCGCGCGGCCAGTTCGGGATGGCGCGCCACGCTCTGGTGCAGCGCGCCGTCGAAGACCATGTGTTCGTAGACCTCGTCCGACAACAGCACAATCGAGGTGTCGCGCAGCAGGGCCGCGAGTTGTTGCAGGTCGGCCGCGGCGAGTACCGCGCCGGTCGGATTGTGCGGCGAATTCACGATGAGCATGCGCGTGCGCGACGTGATCGCGTCGGCCAGGCGCTGCCAGTCGATCGCGAAACCGGGGCGCTGAAGCGGCACGCGAATGGCGCGCGCCTGTTGCAGTTCGATCGCCGGGACATAGCAGTCGTAGGCCGGGTCGAGAACAATCACGTCATCGCCGGCACGAACCGTCGCCGCGATCGCCGCGAAGATGGCCTCGGTGGCACCCGAGGTGATCGTGACCTCGGTGTCAGCATCGGTCGCGCGCCCGTAGAGCGACTCGGTCTTTTTCGCCACCTGTTGCCGCAACGCCGCAACGCCGATCCCGGGCGGGTATTGATTGCGCCCGTCGGCCACCGCGCGCGACAGCGCGTCGCGCAGCGCCATCGGCGGTTCGAAATCCGGAAACCCCTGACCGAGATTCACCGCGTCGTATTCCTGCGCCAGCTGGCTCATCACACTGAAAATGGTCGTGCCGACCTGCGGCAGCTTGGTTTCGATCTGCATGAAGAATCCGACGCCGAAGACAGGCCCGAATGCTAGCACTCCAACTGCCAGCCACCGGGAGATCACGGCCGCATCAAGCGCGGCGACCTGTCCGGTGCGTGCACGATCGGCTATACTCGACGCCGTCTTCAGGGCGGGGTGCAATTCCCCACCGGCGGTATGTCGTTCACGACGAGCCCGCGAGCGCCTCGAGCATCTTCGTTCGAGGGTCCGCAGATCTGGTGCGATGCCAGAGCCGACGGTTACAGTCCGGATGAAAGAAGACGCATGGCGGCAAGCCGGGCCACGTTCCGGTGCACGTCCTCAGCGCCTGTCGCCCTGGAACGTTGACTCATTGCAGAGGACGTTTCATGCCCCGTCACAATTTCAGCCACGACTTCAACAATCACCCGCGCCTCGCGGCCGCGATCGCGGCCTATCGCGCCGGCGATCCGGTGCTGCTGCTCGACGACGCCGACCGCGAGAACGAGGCCGACATCGTCGCCGCCGCGGAGAACCTCAAGACCGAAACCATGGTGCGCATGATCCGCAACGGCAGCGGCATTGTGTGCCTGTGCCTCGATCAGGCCAGTGCCGACGCCCTGGCGCTCGAACCGATGGTGCGCGACAACCAGGCCCGGCACGGGACCGGTTTCACCGTATCCATCGAGGCCGCCAGCGGCGTGACCACGGGCGTCTCCGCGGCGGATCGCGTGCGCACCATCGCGGCCGCCCTGGCCTCGGTCGAGGGGCCGCGTCAGATCGTGAGCCCGGGGCATGTCTTTCCCCTGCGCGCACGCGATGGCGGCGTGCTCGAACGCCGTGGTCATACCGAGGGTTCGCTCGACCTGGCCGTACTCGCCGGACTGCGTCCTGCATCCGTGCTCTGCGAACTGATGAACGACGACGGCACCATGGCCGGCAATGACGACATCGAACGCTATGCCGAAGCGCATAGCCTGCCGGTGCTCACCATCGAAGAGATCGCCGCCTACCGCAGCGAACGGACCGCGCGTTGCGCCTGAGGCGAGACGCGCGCAGGCCCGCCCTGACGGGCCTGCGGATGACGCGAACCCGGCGGCCGGCTATCCTTTGGCCATGAGACGCGTTTCCAGAAAATCAGCCGCCGAGGTCAGCGAGACCGAAGCCCCGGCCGCCGCGCCGCCGGAGTTCTCTATCGACGCGCTCGCGCGCGAGACCGGCAGCACCGTGCGCAACATTCGCGCCTATCAGGATCGCGGTCTGTTACCGCCGCCGGAGCGCCGTGGCCGCAAGGGCATCTACAACGATGCCCACCTGTCGCGGTTGCGCATCATCAACCGGCTGCTCGAACGCGGCTACACGCTCGCCAATATCTCGGAGTTGATCGAAAGCTGGGAGCGCGGCAACGATATCGGTCGCCTGCTGGGCCTGGAAACCGCGGTGGCGAGTCCGTGGACCGACGAGGTACCCGACTACGTCACCATGCCCCAGCTGCTGAAGAAATTCGGCGGCAAGTTCTCGCGCACGGCACTCAACAAGGCGATCGAACTCGACGTCATTCGTCCCGAGGGCATGCGTTATCGCGTGCCCAGCCCGCGCATGCTGCACGCCGGCGCAGAACTGGTGGCGGTCGGCATTCCGCTTGAGGACATGCTCGACGTGGTGGCGTATCTGCGCCGCAACGTCGAACAGGCGGCCGACGAAATGGTGCGCCTGGTCGCGATTCATGTCTTCGACAAGTACGGCGAGGGCCAGCTGCCGCCCAAGGAAGACATGCCGGAGCTGGCCGATCTGGTCTGGCGTTTTCGTCCGCTGGTCGAGATGGCCGTGCTGCCCGAGGTTGCACGCGCGATGGGCAAGGCCGCCGACCAGCATCTTGGCGATCGTCTCGCACTGCTCATGGAGCATCTGCACGACGCGCGATAGCGCGTAGATCGCCGCCAATCCCGGCGCCCGGCATGCATTGATGCCGCAGCGCAACAATCAAGTTGCGTCCCATCACTCTTTGTGACATCGTTTGATGTAATGATTACATCAGGCATGGCATATGGGTGAATCCAACAACAACGCCGAGGCGCACGACGATACGGTCTTCGTGCGCGGCGATGGGGTGGATCTCGCCTGTCATGTCTGCGGCCCCGCGGACGCACCGGCGCTCGTTTTCGTGCACGGCTATCCCGACAACCACCGCGTATGGGACCGGCTCGTGGCGGAACTGGCCGCGCACTATCGCTGCGTGCGCTATGACGTGCGCGGTGCCGGCGAGTCGAGCCGCCCGAGCGACACCGGCGCCTATACGCTCGACCACCTCCAGGCGGATCTGCAGGCCGTCATCGACTGGGCCAGCCCGAACGCGCCGGTACATCTGATCGGTCACGACTGGGGCTCGATCCAAACCTGGGAGTCGGTCACGGATCCTGCCATGGCCGATCGCATCGCCAGCTACACGTCGATCTCGGGCCCCTGTCTCGACCATGTCGGGCACTGGCTGCGCAGCCAGTGGCAGGCGGACCGCAGTGGCCTGCTCAAGCAGATGCGCAAGTCCTGGTACATCCTCGCGTTTCACATGCCGTTCGTCCCGGGACTGCTCTGGCACGGCGTGCTTGGGCGTCGCTGGCATGCCATCGCGAGCCGCCTGGAAGGCCAGTCGCTGCCGGAGAACCCGAGCCAGACGCGCGATGGCGCGGACGGTATCCGCCTGTACCGCGCGAACATTCTCGAACGGCTCCGGCACCCGCGCGCGCGCCATGCACAGGCGCCCGTGCAGGTGATCACCCCGCAGCGCGATCCATTCGTCGGCCCTGGTTTCGTGGTCGGCCTCGATCGCTGGGTCGAGTCGTTGACCGTCACCCCCATCGACGCCGCGCACTGGGCGATCCAGACCCATCCGCAGACGATCGCCGCGCACTGCCGCGAGTTCGTGGCGGGCCATACCGACAAGACGCGGACCGCGACCGCCTCGCCGGCGCGAGACGAACGCGCACGCAGTGGCGCCTGAGGAGATTTTCATGAGCAAGACCACGGCCGATATCGACAACGCGTTCACCGGCTACAGCGGTCCGGTCATGCCCGAGCGGCGTGACCTGCATTTCCTGCCGCCGGGCGATCGCATCTGCAACTGGCACCAGGCCGGGCCGAACGTGACCCAGTTCATGAACGCGCTGAGCCTGTTCTTTCCGGCCGGCGAGCGCATGTTCATCGATGCTGTGCGCGCCTATCGCGACGAGATTCCGGATCCCGATCTGCGCAAGGCCGCGACCGCGTTTATCGGTCAGGAAGCCATGCACTCGCGCGAGCACATCGAATACAACCAGCTCATGGAGGCCGCCGGTCTGCCGGCCTGCGAGCTGGATGCCCAGGTGTGGGCTCACACCGAGTACGTGAAGAAGCACAGCAGCAAGGTGACCCCGCTGCTGATGACGATCGCGCTCGAGCATTTCACCGCGCTCATGGGCGACACCCTGTTGCGCCACCCCGAGCAGATGGCCGGCTCGCAGGAAGACTACGAGCGCATGTGGCGCTGGCACGCACTGGAGGAAGTCGAGCACAAGGCTGTGGCCTACGACGTGTACGAAAAATGCGTCGGCCGCGGACCGAAGGCCTATGCCATGCGCAGCGCGATCATGCTCACCACCACGGCCACCTTCTGGCCGCACGTGATGCTGTTCTACCGGCGCCTGGCCGCGGCCGACCCGGCCTGCGTGAAGGCGGGCTGGCGCGGGCATCTGCACCTGGCCAACTTCATGCTCGGCCGGCCCGGCTATCTCCGCAAGCTGTTGCCGGAGTATCTGGCCTATTTCAAATACAGCTTTCACCCCTGGCAGCAGAACAACGCCGACCTGCTCGCCGAAATCGACACGCTGGTCGACGAGGCGGAATCTGCCTATGCCGGCCACGCCGCGTGAACACGCACTACCAACACCGCGCCGAACACGGCGCAACCGACACCCATCCAAGGAGGGCGACATGAGCAAGAACGCAACCGCCATGAACAAGAAGACGCGCTACACCGAGCGCGAGATCCCGCACAGCGACAACGTCACGGTCATGCCCGAGCGGCGCGACCTGCACTTCCTGCCGCCGGCCGATCGCATCTGCGACTGGCACAAGGAAGGTCCGAACGTCACCCAGTTCATGAACGCCATGTCGCTGCTCTTCCCGGCCGGCGAGCGCATGTTCATCGACGCTGTTCGCAGCTATCGCGATGAGATTCCGGATCCGGATCTCAAGAAGGCGGCCACCGCCTTCATCGGTCAGGAGGCGATGCATTCGCGCGAGCACATCGAGTACAACGAACTGCTCGAGAACGCCGGCCTGCCCGCTCACAAGCTCGATAACTTCACTTGGAATCTGCTCGACGGCATCAAGGCCCGCACCTGGAAGTCGATGCCGCTGGCGGCCACCATCGCGCTCGAGCACTACACGGCGCTCATGGGCGACATGCTGCTACGCTATCCGGAAATGATGCAGGGCTCGCAGGAGGACTTCGAGCGTATGTGGCGCTGGCACGCGCTCGAGGAAGTCGAGCACAAGGCCGTCGCCTACGATGTGTACGAGAAATGCATCGGCCGCGGCCCGCGCAACTGGGCCGAGCGCAGCTTCGCGATGACGCTTGCCACCGCCTTGTTCTGGCCGATACTGATGAGTTTCTACTGGCAGATGGCCCAGGCCGACGAGAACTGCCGCAAGCAGGGCTGGCGCGGCCACCTGAAGCTTGCCAACTTCATGTTCGGCAAGCCTGGCTTCATCCGCAAGATGCTTCCGGAGTTCGCCAGCTACTTCAAGTACAGCTTCCATCCGTGGCAGCAGAACAATGCCGACCTGCTCGCCGAGATCGACGGGCTGGTCGACGATGCCGAGGCGGCCTACGCCACCCATCACTGATCGGCGGCCGACGCCTGCCCGCTGCAAGAACGGCGCGGCATTCACCGCGCCGTTCTTATCGCACAACGCCTGGCCGCCGCACGGTCAAGCGCTAGGCGCGGTCCTGCGCCCGAGACTGGCGCGCCATCGCGACATAAAGCGCGAGACTCGATTCAACCACGACCTCGAGCGGGTCACCATAGCGGTTGAGCGTCCAGTACATCGCGATATGGATGGTCGACCCCACCAGGCCGGTCGACAGAATCCGGGCATCGGTACCGCTGCCCTCGCCCAGCGCGAAGATGCTACCGACCAGCTCCTGCAGCATGCGCGTGAAATTCTGTGTCGTCTCGCGGTAGAGGCGGTCGATATCGCCGCTGATACCGAAGATTTCGATCAGCAGGATCCGAGCCGTGCCGGGCTGCCGGTACATCGTCTCGAAGAAGACATGCAGGCCCGCGCGAGCGGTCGCTTCGGGCTCGGCAGGCGCAGCGTCGATCGCGGCCACCACGTCGTCCTCCAGACGCTTGACCAGGGTCTTGTAGACCTCGGCGAACAGCGCCTCGCTGTTGGCGAACGACTCGTAGAAATAGCGCTCGGTCAGGCCCGCCTCACGGCAGAGCGACTTGACCGTTGCGGCACGAAAGCCGTCGCGGCCGAAGACGGCGATGCCGGCTTCGACAAACTGCGCGCGCCGCTTGCTGCGCCGCTCGTCGAGACTGCGGCCGCCGTACGCGCGACCGCGGGACGATGAGGAGGATATTCGGGTCGTCATGCCGCCATATTGACATTATTCGTTGTCAAACGTAATTTGACATTGATCATTGTCAGTTTCGATCTATCAATGGTGCGCGCTCTGGGTCTCGCCGCGTGCCTCGGCCCGCCGATACCAACCGGCCGCCGACCCGGTATTTACAGAACAAAAGGACAAGGCATGAAGGACCTCAAGGACAAGGTCGTGGTGATTACCGGCGCAGGGTCGGGCATCGGCCGCAGCCTGGCCGAGCAGTGC
Source organism: Endozoicomonas sp. G2_2 (assembly GCF_017744135.1). GTDB lineage: Bacteria > Pseudomonadota > Gammaproteobacteria > Nevskiales > Salinisphaeraceae > Salinisphaera. The sequence continues at coordinate 196,942 of NZ_JAGHQU010000004.1, read as the reverse complement.
GCGCGCCGCGGCGCCAAACTCGCGCTGTGCGATGTGAACGTCGAGGGCCTGGCCGAAACGCGCGCCCGCTGCGACAAAGCGTCGGTATTGACGGCGCCGCTGGACGTGTCCGACCGCGCAGCCGTGGACGGCTTTCGGGACGCCGTGGTGGCCGAGTACGGTCGCGTGGATCTCGTGATCAACAATGCCGGCGTCGCCCATTCCCAGACCATCGAGGACACGAGCTACGAAGACTTCGAATGGATCATGGGCATCAATTTCTGGGGTGTGGTGTACGGCACCAAGGCGTTTCTGCCCGAGCTCAAGAAGCACCCCGGGGGCGCACTGGTCAACATCTCTAGCGTCTTCGGGCTGATCAGCGTGCCGACCCAGGGCACCTACAACGCCACCAAGTTCGCGGTACGCGGCTTTACCGAAGCCCTGCGCCACGAGACGGCCGACACCGACCTGCATGTCATGTGCGTGCACCCGGGCGGCATCAAGACGGGCATCGCGCATGCCGCGCGTTTTTATGTCGGCCCCAACGGCAGCAGCGACCAGTCCAAGTCGGCCACCGAATTCGTCGACAAGCTGGCGCGCACGACGCCCGATCAGGCAGCCCGCAAGATCCTAGCCGACCTGGCAAAAAAGAAGGGCCGCTGCCTTATCGGGGTGGACGCACAGATCATCTCGGCGGTCTCACGGCTGGTGCCGGTGAACTACTGGCGCCTCATGGGACGCCTGATACCGAGCTGAAAGCCCTCACGCACCGAGAACACGCACAAAAAAGCCGCGCAGATCGCTCTGCGCGGCTTTTCGCTTTTATAGGCCGTACGACCAGGCGATCAATCAGACCGCGGCCGTGGTCACAAAACGCGTCTCGAGATAGGACTCGATCGCCTCGCTGCCGCCTTCCGAACCGTAGCCGGAATCCTTCACGCCGCCGAACGGCGTTTCGGGCAAGGCCAGGCCCAGATGGTTGATCGAGATCATGCCGGCCTCGATCTCCTGGCCGAGCCGGTGCGCGGTCTTCATCGAAGACGTAAACGCATAGGCGGCGAGCCCGTACGGCAGCCGATTGGCTTCGGCGATCGCTTCATCCGTGTCCTTGAAAGTATTGAACACGGCGACCGGGCCGAACGGCTCCTCGTTCATGATCTTCATCTCGGGCGTCAGGTTGGTGAGCACGGTCGGCTCGAAGAAATAGCCCGGCCCGTCCGCAGTCTTGCCACCCAGACGCACGTCGGCGCCCTGCTTCTTCGCGTCGTCGACCATGTCGCCCACCGCGCCCGGCCGGCGATCGTGCACGAGCGGGCCCATGCGGGTGTCTTCTTCCAGACCGTTGCCGACCTTGATCGAACCGGCGGCCTTGACGAACTGATCGACAAACTCCTCGTACACGCCTTCCTGCACCAGAAAACGCGTCGGCGCGATGCACACCTGCCCAGCGTTCATGAACTTGCCGATGCTGGCCATCTTCACGGCGCTCTTCATGTCGGCATCGTCGAAGATCATGGTCGGCGCGTGGCCACCCAGCTCCATGGTGTTGCGCTTCATGTGCGCGCCGGCGAGTGCCGCGAGCTGCTTGCCCACGGCCGTGGAGCCGGTAAACGAGATCTTGCGAATCACGGGATGCGGAATCAGGTATTCCGAGATCTCCGCGGGCACGCCATAAACCAGGTTCACCACCCCGGCCGGCACACCGGCATCCACGTAGCAGCGGATCAGTTCGGCCACGGAGGCCGGCGTTTCTTCCGGCCCCTTGAGGATGATCGAGCAGCCTGCTGCCAGCGCGATCGACACCTTGCGCACCGCCTGATTGAGCGGAAAGTTCCACGGCGTGAACGCCGCAACCGGGCCCACCGGATGCTTGCTGGCGATCTGTTGCACGTTGTCCGCACGCGCCGGAATCACACGGCCGTAGACCCGCTTGCCTTCCTCGGCGAACCAGTCGAGCGTACCGGCCGCGCCCAGCGTTTCGCCGCGTGCCTCGGCCAGAGGCTTGCCCTGCTCGAGCACCATGAGGCGCGCGATATCGTCGGCCCGCTCGCGCAACAGGGCGGACGCCTTGTTCAGGATGGCCGCGCGCTTGACCGCAGGCACGCTGCGCCACTGCTTGAAACCGGCATCCGCCGCTTCCAGTGCAGCGTCCAGATCGGCCTGGCGCGCATGGGCGTGCTGGCCGATGGTCTCGCCCGTCGCCGGGTTGATCACGGGCAGCGTGTCGCCGCCCTGCGCCGCTTTCCACTCGCCGTTGATCAGCAGCGATACGTCGGGATAGGTGGGGGGATTACCGGTCATGCGTTCTCCTCGTCATGCTTTGCATCGTTATCAATCGGTGCAAACCATACACGCTCGGCGCATGGCACGCCCACGCCGCCGATCCGCCGTCGATCCGCCGTCGATCCGGCGTGGCTTCGCGCGGCCCGACGCCTGGCCGGCGCCCCGTTTCGGCGGCGCCGGCATGAACGTCATTCAGACCAGTTGTGGATTCCCGATGGTGCTCAGGCCGCCTTCCATTTAATGCTGCAGCCCTGGCTGGGCACCTGGACATCTTCGGGGATCATGTCGCCCTCGAGCAGCGCATCGAGCGACGCGCGCAGTTCCGCGCCGGTGACCGCACCCCCGTTCTTCGGTCGCGATTCATCGAACTGCCCGCGATAGGCGCACTTGCCCTGGGCATCGAACACGAAGAAATCGGGCGTGCAGACGGCGTCGTAGGCCTTGGCGACCGCCTGGCTTTCGTCGTAGAGATAGGGAAAGGCGAATTCACGGCTTTCGGCGAAGACTTCCATCTGCTCGGGGCCGTCCTCCGGACGCTCGCCCACATCGTTGGAGGAGATCGCGACAAAACCCACGCCTTGCGGCTGATAGTGGTTCGCCACGGCCACGATCTCGTCGATGATGTGTAACACATAGGGGCAATGGTTGCAGATGAACATCACCACCGTGCCCTTCTCGCCTGCGACGTCGGCAAACGAGATGGTCTGGCCGGACACCGTATCCGGCAACGAGAATTCGGGCGCTTTCTTGCCCAGCGGCATCATGGTGGAATCGGTCAGGGACATTGGCGTTCCTTGTCTGGTGGTCTGCTTCGCAGTCTATCCATTCCGCTGGAACAGCCCCAAATCATCGCGCTCTAATCGCGATCGAGCAGCCGCCGGTTGTCTGCCCCCAGGGCCGGGCTGGCTGGCAGCGGATCGCGCGGGATCCCGTCGAATTGCAGTGGACAGCCGAGCGTATCGTCCTGCGCCATGGCGCGTGCCTGCACCTGCGGATGCGCCAGCGCCTCCTCGAGAGTCAGCACCGGCGTCGTGCAGGCGTCGGCGCCGTCGAGCAAGGCGACCCAGGCATCGCGCGGGCGCGTACGAAAGAGCGCGCCCAGCCCCCAGTGGACCGGTTTGGTGAGCCGTCGCGCGCGACGCGGATCGGACAGTGCGGCGCTGACCCGGTCGGCCCACGTCCGGCCCTGCTTCGCCGCGGCCGGCTTGATCGCGCGCGGCGGTTTCGTTTTCCCGGCCGGTGCCGGCGCGCGCGCCGGTTTGCCCGCAAACGGGCGCAGCGCCTCGAGCAGCCGCCCGAAGAATTTCGGCTCGAGCGCGCCGACGGCCAGATAGCGCCCATCGCGGCACTTGTAGACCCGGTAGTTGGGCAACGCGCCCGTCAGGGTATCCGCGCCGCGCGGCTGGCTCCGGCCGAACTGCGCGCGCGTGGCCATCGCCACCGACTGCAAGGCCAGCGAACCGTCGAGCATGGCCGCATCCACGAAACTGCCCCGCCCGCTCGCCCGCGCACCGATCACCGCCGAGAGCACGCCCACGGCACAGGTCAGCGCGCCGCCGGCCAGATCCGCGATCTGTACGTTCGATATGCCGGGCGGCCCGCCTGCCGTGCCGTTCTGATCCAGCACACCGGACAGCGACAAATAATTCAGATCATGGCCGGCTGCCTCGCGCAGCGGGCCGGTCTGGCCGTAGCCGGTCAGCGCCGCATAGACGAGCTTCGGATTGATCGCGGCCAGCGTGTCGTAACCGCAGCCCAGGCGTTCCATCACACCCGGACGGAAGGATTCGATCACCACGTCCGCTTCTGCAACCAGCCGCTTGAACGCGTCGACGTCCGCAGCCGCGCGCAGGTCGAGCGTGATCGACGACTTGCCGCGATTGACCTGCTCGAACAGCGCTGGCGACAGGGATCGCGCATAGTCGCCACCGTCCGGGTCCTCGATCTTGATGACTTCGGCGCCGAGCTGGGCGAGCAACTGGGTCGCGTGCGGCCCGGGTAACAGCCGGGTGAGATCCAGCACGCGCACGCCGTCGAGCAACGAATTGCTCATCGCGGCGACATCGGCCGGCGCACACCGTATTCGACCAGGCCGGCCGTGATCAGCAGCGTGGCAAGCATCGAGTTCCAGGCCACGAAGCGAATGAAGCCGCCCCACTCGACCCAGGCGCCGGTCACGCCAAAATAGAGCAGATAGACGCAGGCGCCGCCGTTGCTGACGATGCCGGTCCAGATCGCAGCTGGCGCCTGACGACCGCGCAACGATTCACGCAGCCCGAAAACATAGCCGACGCACAGGGCGAGATAGGCCCAGCCGAGCATGCGTACGAACATGGGCTCGGCCACGGCCGGAAAACCGGCCGCCGCGAGCCAGTCTGCGGGGAACAGGATCAGCGGCGCACACCAGACGAGCACGGTCGCCGCGATCTTGAACACGAAAACGATGGACAGAGCATTCATGACGCGCGCCAGCCTATGGCTTATGCGGCCCGGGATTTCGTCGCGCCGGTTTGTTGCACGGCCCGCGCGAAGAACGCGTCCTCGCTGAACACGTCGACTTCGATCGCCGCCAGCCGCGCGACACGGGCCGCATCCACGCGCTCCGCCTCGGCGGCGTCGATGATGCCCTGCTCGCGCGCGGCGTGCGCCAGTGCGTCGGGCTCGCCGGCCTCGAGTCGCCCCGCCTTCTGCGCGGCCTTGATACGCTCGACAAGCGGCGCGGTATCGGCAACGCGATGAAAGGCGTCGAACAGCCGGCCGACGCCTGAATCCATGTTCTCCGGCATGAAGATGTCGGCGTTCAGGCGCGCGCTCTGTTCGTCGACGCGCTGCGAAATCGACGCGGCGGCCATCGCCTGGCTGTCGTTCGGCAGCCGGGCAAGACGATTCACCCGCAGCAACGGCAGGAACACGCCACGCAGCAACTTGCCGAGGGGTCCGTCGAAGTTTTCGTAGATGCCTTCGAAGGCGTCCTGCACCTTGGCCAGGGCCAACCGCACGCTGTAATGCACGAGCGCCAGATCCGCCTGTTGTCGGCCTTCGGCCTCGAATCGCCGCAGGGTGGTGAACGCGAACAGCATCCAGGCCAGCACATCGGCATAGCGGCCGGTGAGATTGCCGCGCATCTTGAGTTTGCCGCCGACGAAGAACAGCGCCAGATCGGTGAACAACGCGAAACGCGACGCGGCCCAACCGAGCTTCTTGTAATAGCGCCGGGTCGCACGATCGACATCCGGCACGCGCACGAACGCGCCGCGCGTCAGGCCGTGGCCGAAAGTGCGCCCCATGTTTGCGAAGAAGTGGCCGATCCAGCCGCGCATGCCTTTCGAGAACGCCTTGGCATCGTCGTTCTCGACCGCGTGCACCACGTTGAGCGCATGCGGGTGGCAACGGATCGCGCCCTGGCCGAAGACCATGAGCGTGCGCGTCATGATGTTCGCGCCTTCCACCGTGATCGCCACCGGCGCGCTGCAATAGCCGCGGCCGATGATGTTGTTCGGCCCCTGCATCACCCCGGCGCCGGAAAACACGTCCATGGCATCCGTCGCGGACTGGCGCGCCAGCTCCGTGGTATACGCCTTCATCACACCGGAGACCACCGGCGGGTCGATACCATCGTCCACCGCCGTGCAGCCGAGCACGCGCGCGCCTTCGGTCATGTAGGCCAGCGCGTTGAGACGACCGATGGGCGTGGCCACGCCCTCCATGCGCCCGATCGGCAGACCGAACTGCTGGCGCACCATCGAATAGGCCCCGGTGGCCGCGGCCACGGTACGGATACCGCCCACCGCCGTCGCCGGCAGCGACACCATGCGTCCGCCGGCCAGGCTCTCCATGAGCATGCGCCAGCCGCCGCCGGCCTGCTCGCGCCCGCCCAAAATGTTGTCGGCGTTGACCACCACGTTCTCGCCGACCAGCGGGCCGTTGGGAAACGCCTCGCCGATCGGCTCGTGACGATCGCCCTGGGTGAGCCCCGGCGTGCCGCCGTGAATGAGCACGACGGTGATGCCGGGTTCGGTGCCCTTGCCGAGCAGATTGTCCGGGTCGCGCAGGCGACAGGCCAGCGAGATCAGGTTGGCGACCGGGCCGAGCGTGATATAGCGCTTGCGAAAGTTCAGCCGCAGGGAGATGTCGCCGTTGTCATCGCGAAAGGCCTCGGCGTCGGCCGTGATCGACGCGGCATCGGAACCGGCCGTCGGCTCGGTCAAGCCGAAGCACGGCAGATACTCGCCCCGGGCCAGCCGCGGCAGATAATGCTCCTTCTGATCGGGCGTGCCGTATTCCACCAGCAGTTCGGCCGCGCCGAGCGTGTTCGGAATGACGACATACGCCGAGAGAATCCCGGAATGCGGCGTGACCTTGGCCATGATCGCGGAGCGCGCGAGCGTGGAGAACTGCTTGCCGCCATAGGCCTTCGGAATGATCAGGCCGAAAAAGCCCTGCTCGGCCATGTAGTCGATGATGTGTTGCGGCACCCGACGCGACAGGGCGATCTCGTTGCAATCGGCACGCGAAAGCAGTTCGTTCACCGGGCCGTCCATGAAGGCCTGCTCCTCCGCGCTGAGACGGCCATAGCGGGCGTCGAGCATGCGGCGAAAATCGGGCCGCCCGCCGAAGAACTCGCCGTCGATCCAGACGTCGCCGGCTTCCAGGGCCTGGCGCTCGGTATCGGAAATGTTGGGCAGGACGTTATTCGTCTGCATCCAGTGCATGAGTTTTTCGAACATGGCTAGCCTCCGGGCGGTGCGCTGTGCGTCGATGGCGCGTGTCAGATCAGGGGTAGAAGCCACGATGCGATTCGGACGTGGCTTTCGCCATCGTCTTGAGAATCGGCGCCGGCTCGAAGCGTGGGCCGTGCTTTTCGGCCAGCGCGTCCAGACGGTCCACGAACAGCGCCACACCCATCGTGTCGATATAGCGGAACGGCCCGCCGGTGAACGGCAGAAAGCCCAGGCCGAAGATCGCGCCGATATCGCCATGCATGGGCTCGCGAATGATCTTTTCGGACAGGCAGTGCGCCGCTTCGTTGGCGAACAGGAGCGTGCAGCGCTCGACGATCTCGGCGTCGTCGGGCGCGCGGCCGCCGTCGCGCTCGCCGGCAAGAAGCGTGTCCAGATCAGCGTTGATCGGACGTTTCTCGCCTTTTTTCTTTGGCGCGGTGTAGTCGTAGAAACCCTTGCCCGACTTGCGGCCCAGATGGCCGGCCTCGATCATCTTCGCCGAGGCATTCGGTGCGGCCATGCGCTCGCCGAAGGCCGCTTCCAGAATCGGGCCCACTTTCACGCCCACGTCGACCCCGACTTCGTCGAGCAGCGTCATGGGGCCGACCGGAAAACCGTGATTGACCAGCGCCTCGTCGATCTGGCGCACGCCTGCGCCTTCGGCGAGCAGCCGCGCCGCCTCGTTGAGATAGGGCGACAGCGCGCGGGTGGTATAGAAGCCCGGACCGTCGGCGACCACGATCACCGTCTTGCCCTGCGCCTTGCCGAAGGCGACCGCGGTGGCGATCGTCTTCTTGGCGGTCTTCTCGGTCGCGATGATCTCCAGCAGCGGCATCTTCTCTACCGGCGAGAAGTAATGCAGCCCGATCACGTTCTCCGGGCGCTTGGCTTTCGCCGCGATCTCCGAAATCGGCAGCGACGAGGTGTTGGTCGCGAAAATGCAGTCGGTATTGCCGCGCGCGTCGGCCGCGGCTTCCACGTCGGCGAGCATTTGCTGCTTGAGTTCGAGATCCTCGAATACGGCTTCGATGACGATGTCGCAGGCGCCGATGCCGCTGTAATTGGTCGTGCCGGTGACCTGATGCAGACAACGATCGGCCTGCGCCCGGGTCATCGCCTTCTTCGCCACCCGCTTGGCATAGAACGCGTTGACGTGCTGCATGCCGCGGGCCAGTCCGTCGTCGCTCACGTCCTTGAGCCGCACCGGCAGGCCGGCCTTGTCGATAGTGACGGTGGCAATGCCCGCGCCCATCAAGCCCGCGCCCAGCACGCCGATCTGGCGGACTTCGCGTGGCTTGACGTTCTTGGCCACGAACGTCGCTTTCTTGAGCGCCTCGGTGGCGTGATAGACATGCCGCAGCGATTTCGAAACCTCACTCATCGCAAGATCACCAAAGGCTTTCGCTTCCGCGGCGTAGCCGGCCTTCACACCTTTCGCATAACCGGTCGCCACCACGTCGATGATGCGTTCGGGCGCCGGGTAATGGCCTTTCGTCTTCGATTGCAGTTGCTTGCGGGCCTGGTCGAACAACACGCGCCGCCCCGGCGTTGTGTCTTCCAGTGCGGCAGTGGTGAGACCGGCGACGCCCGCGCCGACCCGCTCGCGTGCCCGGCCGATCACCGAAGCCGAACTCGTGAGCGAGCGTTTGCCCGCGGAGCGGGCCTGCCGAATGGCCTCGTCGAGCAGGGCTTCCGGTGCCACGACGCCGTCGACAAGGCCCAGCTTCTTCGCCTGGGCCGGGCGCAGCTTGCGACCGGTGAGCATCAGGTCGAGCGCGGACTGAATGCCCACCAGCCGCGGCAGTCGCTGGGTGCCGCCCGCCGCCGGCAGCAGGCCGAGCATGACTTCCGGCACGCCGAGCGTGGTCGCCGGCGTATCCGCCGCGATGCGCACATCGCAGGCCAGCGCCATTTCCAGACCGCCGCCGAGACAGCTGCCCGCGATCGCCGCCACCACCGGTACATGCAGCCTGGACAAGCGCTTGAAGCCCGCTTGCGCGGCCAGCGACAACGCTTCGACCTCGCTGGCGGATTTCACGCCGTTGAACAGGCCGATATCGGCGCCGGCCATGAACGAGCCGGGTTTGTCCGAGATCAGCACCACGCCGATCACTTCGGTGTCGTGCTCGAGTTTTTCGAGCACATCATCGAAGGCATCCGCGAAATCCGCCTTGATCGTGTTCTGGCTCGCGCCCGGCACGCCGAAGCGCAGCACGACGATGCCGTCCGCGTGTTTCTCGAGCTTGAAGATATCGTCGCCCGCCGGCGCCTGCCTGGTTGCTGTCGCTGTACTCATGTTCGGGTATCGCTGTGCAAGTCTTTAGAAAATTCGCCGCCTAGTCGCGCTCGAGAATCATGGCGGCTCCGATCCCGCCGGCCGCGCAGGCCGTGGTCATCGCCAGCCCGCCGCCGCGGCGCTTGAGCTCGTGTGCGGTCTGGATGAGGATGCGCGCGCCGGTGGCACCGAACGGATGGCCGTAAGCGATGGAGCCGCCGTTGACGTTGAGGATGTCGCGGTCGATCGTGCCCAGCGGCCCGCGGCCGGTCATCTCCTTAAGATAGGTCCGGGATTCCATGCCGCGAATATTGGCCTCGACCTGGGCGGCGAACGCTTCATGCATGTCGATGAGCGTGAGATCGGACAGCGACAGGCCGGCGCGCTCCAGCGCCACGGGTGCTGCAAGTACGGGCCCCATCAGCAGGTCGCGTTCCGGCGTCTTGGCGGCAAACGCATAGCTGCGGATATAGGCCAGCGGCTCGTAGCCGAGCGCCTTGGCACGCGCCTCGCTCATCAGGATCATGGCCGCCGCGCCGTCGGTGAGCGGGCTCGAATTGGCCGCGGTCACGCTGCCGAGCTTCTTGTCGAACACCGGCTTGAGCTTGTCGTAGCCTTCGCGCTGGCTGTTCTTGCGCACGAGGTTGTCGTCGGAGACCGGCACGGTCTTGTCGCCCGCGCTCACGAACGCGGTCATACGCTGTTCGTCGAGACGGCCGTCAGCAAGCGCGGCCGCCGCATTGCTGTGCGAGGCATGGGCCAGATCATCCTGCTCGGCGCGGGTCACGCCCCAGGTCTTGGCCATCTGCTCGGCGGATTCGCCCATCGTCTTGCCGGTGGAATACTCGGTGATCGACGGCTTGCGCGGAACCAGGTCTTTCGGGCGCAGCCGCGACAGGATCTTGAGCCGGTCGCCGTTGGTCTTCGCCTGCGAGGCATCGCGCAGCGCATCGGCCATGCGCTTGGACAACGGTACCGAGATATCCGAGGTGGAATCCGTACCGCCGGTCATCACCACGTTGGCGTGGCCCAGGGCGATGGCCTCGGCGCCGCTGGCCGCGGTCTGAAAGCTCGTCGCGCAGGCGCGGGTGATGGAATACGCGTCGGTACGCGGGTCCATGCCCGACGCGAGCACGATCTCGCGGCCGATGAACGGCGCCTCCGGCTTCATGACCGTCATGCCGAAAATGGCCTGTTCGATCTCGCCGGCCGCGAGCCCGGTGCGCGCCAGGACTTCAGCCGCGGCCATCGCGCCCAGGTCCACGGCGTCCGCATCGCGAAACGCCGTGGCAATGCGTGCAAACGGCGTACGCACGCCGGCCACGATGGCGATACGCCCACCCGGGCCTTTCATCGCCTGGGAATCCGACCGACCCGCGCTCCGGGTCTTCGCGCTCTCTGCCGCCATGAGACTGTCCTGTTCGAATCTTGAACCGTGTGACGTAACACTATTTACACTTGCTGCATCGCACTAAGGCGACGCGCTTTCGCGTATTGATAGTCTTTGTCATCGCCTGATGTCAACAATTGTGGAAAACAATATTTTCTTTATTACTGTAGTGTAATTCTATGTACACGCAGATAATGCCCGTCTCATGAGCGATTCAACGATTCCATACCGGCCGGCGACCACGACTGCCGCCGTGGCTGCACGCGAACGAATCGAGGCCGCAGCGCTCGATCTGTTCGCCGAGCGCGCCTTCCACGAAGTCCGGCTGGATGAAATCGCGCGCGCCGCCCGCGCCTCGTTGCAGACCATCTATCGCCATTACGGCGACAAACAGGCCTTGCTCGATGCCTGCGTCCTCAACTGGGCGAACGCCCTCGCGGCGCGCATGACCGATCACCTCATAGGCATCGAGACCTACAAGGACCGGCTACGAAAGGTGTTCTGGGTCGTGCTCGACTTCTTCGAGCAGCACCCTAAGGTCGCGCGCATGATCCTCGGCTCGGTCTACCCCGGCGCGATGCGCTACGACGTGACGGCCGAACAGCGGCGGCTGACCAATCTGTTCATGGAAGTGCTGGCCGAGGGCCGCGAACGCGGCATTCTCAACGACCAGGTCAGCGAAGCGATCCTGCTCGACTATTTCTACGGCGTGCTCGCGCGGCTGATTCAAATGCAGAACCTGCGCCAGCAGGAACCGCCGCTGTCGCAACAGGTCAACGTGCTGTTCGAAATGCTCTGGCGGGCGATCGCCAAGCCGTAAGCGTTGCGCGCCCCCGGATGACGCCCCACGCTCAGCGGCCGCCCGAAAGCGCACCGGCAGTGCCTGACGGCGACGACTTTTCCGGTCGCGCAGTGACGCACGCACTCGTTTCTGGCGCCCGTTCAGCGCCTATCGGCGACAACGATTGAAATCGCTGGCCTCGCGGTCTGTTTAAGTAGTGTGTCTCGACCTGGCATGGCGCGCGGCCGTGCGCGTGATAGCCACCATCTTGAATACGCTGGGCTTGCTTTCTACCGCCGCCATCAGTGATCCGAGATCGAGCGGCCTGGTGGCCGCTTACCCCTCCGCCGTTCTGGAAAACGTCGGGTCGTAGCGAATCGCGCGATAGTCCTCGGCGACGAAGTGCGCCATCTGCTTCTTGTACTGGGTGGCGAAACCCGGATACATGGTGGCGTTGAAACCGTCCTCGGTGAGATACCAGCTCGAACAGCCACAGTTCCAGTTGGTCCTCGCCAGGCGCTTTTGCAACGCGGCGTTGTGTTTGGCCTGGGCGTCTTCACGAACATCGAGCGCGCGCAGGTCATATTCCAGAATGGTGCCGATGCCGCGCACGATTTATTCGCAAGCCGAAACGCGAGCGCGATCGGGCGTGTCGTTGGCGGCAAACCGATTGATGAAACCCGCGCCCTTCGTATACCCGGCCGGCAGCAGACGCTTGAGACGCCACACCAGACGCGCGTCGAACTGCGGCAACACGTAAAGCTGACCGCGATCGAGACCGGCCAGCGCGCTCTTGACCACCGTGTCGGCCGGGACACCCGTCCAGCGCATGAGGTTGTCGGCAATCTTCGACGACGACGCGCTGATACGCCCGGCTTTCATGATGTTGGTCTGCACGAAGGTGGGACACAGTGCGGTGACACGGATGGGTGTGTCCGCCAGTTCCGCGGCGAGCGTTTCCGTGACGGCCAGCACGGCCGCCTTGCTGGCGTTGTAGGCGCCCATGCGCGGCGCCGCCGCGAAGCTCGCGGTCGAGGCGACATTGATGATGCCGCCGCGCCCTGCTTCGCGCAGCCTGGGCGCGAAGACGTGACAGCCGTGGATCACGCCCCACATGTTGATATCGAGCACCCATCGCCAGTCGGCCAGGGTTATTTCGCCGATCGCGTGGCCGCCGGCACCCACACCGGCGTTGTTGATGACCAGGTCCGCGGGCCCGCCAAACCACGCTTCGGCGGTGTCGGCGAGTGTTTCCACGTCGTCGAGTTTCGTCACGTCGCAGACCGTGGCCAGCGCGCGGCCGCCTTCGGCTTCGATACGTGCGACCGTGACTTCGGCCTGCGCCTTGTCGATATCCGAACACACGACGGCGCCGCCACGGGCGGCCAGCTCGATGGCAAAGGCCTGACCGATGCCGCTACCGGCACCGGTGATCACGGCGTTCGCCTGGCGGGAAAGTTTTCTGGAACGAAACATCGCGGCGTCCTCGGCAGTTGTTGTCTTTTTTTAGTGTGACATTGTTTGATGTCACGTTACCGGGCGCCGTCACCGAACGCAATCGCTTTCTGGCGGAAGCGTCCTCGCGGCGTTCGCCCTGTTCTGCGCGCCACCGCAAAAACCGTCTCGCCGCAGCCGTAGAGCGCGGCACCCAGGTGTATGCGCGCCGTAAAGCAAGTCAGCTCAACAACTTCGCGCGATCACGAGACATGCAGAACCTGGAACGAGCCGCGGCCGCAGCGCCCGACAGCGATATGGCTTCATGCCGATTTGCCCGTCGACATGGAAACCGGCGAGGGTCTTACGTATACTCAAATCCGTTCATCCGGATAGAGAGATAACGTCTATGAGCCGACACCTGTTTACGTCCGAATCCGTTACCGGCGGGCACCCCGACAAGCTGTCCGACCAGGTTTCGGATGCGATCCTGGACGCCTATCTCCAGCAGGACCCGACCGCCAAGGTCGCCTGCGAGACCGCCACGAAGACCGGCTTCGTCATGGTCTTCGGCGAGATCAAGACCGACGAGAGCAAGAACGTGAACGTGCCGGTCGAAAAGATCGTGCGGGACACCGTGCGCGATATCGGCTACACCAGCTCCGACATGGGCTTCGACGCCGATAGCTGCGCGGTCATGAACGTGCTCGGCGAACAGTCGGCCGATATCAACCAGGGTGTGGATCGTGGCGACCCCAAGGAACAGGGCGCCGGCGACCAGGGCCTGATGTTCGGCTATGCCTGTGACGAGACCGACGTGCTGATGCCGGCACCGATCACCTATGCGCATCGTCTCGTGCGTCGCCAGGCCGAGCTGATGAAATCCGGCAAGCTCGACTGGCTGCGCCCGGACGCGAAGTCGCAGGTCACCTTCGAATACGAGAACGGCAAGCCGGCCGCGATCAACGCCGTGGTGCTCTCCACGCAGCATGATCCGAGTATCTCGCAGGCCGATCTGAAGGAAGCCGTTCAGGAAGAGATCATCAAACCGGTGATCGGCGAATGGCTGACCGACGACCCGACGATCCATATCAACCCGACCGGCAAGTTCGAAGTCGGCGGCCCGCTGGGCGATGCCGGCCTGACCGGGCGCAAGATCATTGTCGATACCTATGGCGGCATGGCCCGCCACGGCGGCGGCGCGTTCTCCGGCAAGGACCCGTCCAAGGTCGACCGCAGTGCCGCCTATGCCGCGCGCTATGTGGCCAAGAACGTGGTCAAGGCCGGGCTCGCCTCGAAGTGCGAAGTCGCCCTGTCCTATGCCATCGGCGTGGCCGAGCCGACCTCGATCTGGGTCGAGACCTTCGGCACCGGCAAGGTCGACGACGAGAAGCTCACCCAGCTGATTCGCGAACATTTCGACCTGCGTCCCTACGGCATCCTCACGATGCTCGATCTGCAGCGTCCGATCTACTACCCGACCGCGGCCTATGGCCATTTCGGTCGCGAAGACGTGGACCTGCCCTGGGAGCGCACCGACAAGGCCAAGGCGCTGGCCGAGGACGCCGGCCTGCAGGCCGCCTGAGGCGCACCACACCCCGACACACGCCCTGCCCCGACAGCGCGCCATGCCGGCGCGGCGGGGCGGGTCGTCCCGAAAGATTCCATCAGGAGTAACCGAATATGAGCACACCTGCCGAGAAGATCGATCAGGATTACGTCGTCGCCGACATCTCGCTGGCCCCGTGGGGTCGTCGCGAGATCGAGATCGCCGAAACCGAGATGCCGGGTCTTGTCGCCCTGCGCGAGGAATTTGGCGACCAGCAGCCGCTCAAGGGCGCACGTATCGCCGGCGCGCTGCACATGACCATCCAGACGGCCGTGCTGATCGAGACGCTGGCCGCACTCGGCGCCGATATCCGCTGGGCGTCCTGCAACGTGTTCTCCACCCAGGACCACGCGGCGGCCGCCATCGCCGACCGCGGTATTCCGGTCTACGCCTACAAGGGCGAGTCGCAGGAGGAGTACTGGGAATACATCCACGCCATCATGGACTGGCATGACGGCGGCCTGCCGAACCTCATCCTGGACGATGGCGGCGACGCCACGACGCTGGCCACCTTCGGCGTCAAGGCCACCGAGGATCCGTCCCTGCTCGACAACCCGGGCTCGAACGAGGAAAAGGCGCTGTTCAAGGTGATGAAGAAGCGCCTGGCGGAGCAGCCGGACTTCTATACCAAGCTCGGCAAGGCCATCACCGGCGTGTCCGAGGAAACGACCACGGGCGTGCATCGCCTGTACCACATGGCCAAGGAAGGCGGCCTGACCTTCCCCGCCATCAACGTCAACGACTCGGTCACCAAGTCCAAGTTCGACAACCTCTACGGCTGTCGCGAGTCGCTGGTCGACGGCATCAAGCGCGCCACCGACGTCATGGTGGCCGGCAAGGTCGCCGTGGTGTGTGGCTACGGTGACGTCGGCAAGGGCTCCGTGCAGTCGCTGCGCGGTCTGGGCGCGACCGTATGCGTGACCGAGATCGACCCGATCAACGCCCTGCAGGCAGCCATGGAAGGCCTGCGCGTCGTGGATCTGGACGACCCGGGCGTGGTCGAGCAGGCGGATATCTTCGTGACCGCCACCGGTAACTACCACGTGATCAACCACGATCATCTCAAGCGGATGAAGAACGAGGCGATCGTGTGCAACATCGGTCACTTCGACAACGAGATCGACGTGGCCTCGCTCGAGCAGTACGAGTGGGAAGAGATCAAGCCGCAGGTGGACCACATCACCTTCCCGGACGGCAAGAAGATCATTCTGCTGGCCGAAGGCCGCCTGGTGAACCTGGGCTGTGCCACCGGCCACCCGAGCTATGTGATGTCCAACTCGTTCACCAACCAGGTGCTGGCCCAGATCGAGCTCTGGAACCATCGCGACCGCTACGAGAACAAGGTCTACGTGCTGCCCAAGCATCTCGACGAGAAGGTCGCCAAGCTGCATCTGGCGCGGGTCAACGCCAAGCTGACCAAGATGACGCAGTCGCAGGCGGACTATCTCGGCGTGCCGGTCGACGGCCCGTACAAGCCGGACCACTACCGCTATTAACGGCTGTTCGGCCGCCTGATAGCGCAGGCCATTGCATCGACCCGGCCCGCGCACCGCGTGGGTCGGGTTTTTTTATGCGGCGGGCAGCCACAGCGCCCTGCCCCTGCTCGTGGATGACGACATGACGCATATCTCGCAGAACTCTTTCAGTATCGAATTCTTTCCGCCCAAGGGTCCGAAAGGCGCCGCGCGTCTCGACAAGGCACGCGCGGAACTCGCCACCCTGGGCCCGGATTTCTTTTCGGTGACGTTCGGCGCCGGCGGCACGACCCGCTCGGGTACGCTGGAGACGGTGCAACAAAGCATGGAAAGCACCGGCATCGCCGCGGCACCGCATCTGTCCTGTATCGAAGGCACTTACGAGTCGATCGACGAACTGCTGGACAACTACAAGAGTGCCGGCGTGGATCGCATCGTCGCGCTGCGCGGCGATCTGCCCGAGGGCATGGACAAGCCCGGGGTGTTCAGCTACGCCAACGAACTGGTTGCCTATATCAAGGAACGCCACGGCGACGATTTCCATCTGGAAGTCGGCTGCTACCCGGAATATCACCCGCAGGCGCCCACCCCGGCCGACGACGTGGACAACTTCGTGCGCAAGGTGAACGCGGGTGCCGATTCGGCGATGACCCAGTATTTCTACAACGCCGACGCCTATTTCAACTTCATGGATGAAGTCACGGCCCGGGGCGTGGATATCCCTATCGTGCCCGGCATCATGCCGATCACCGACTTCGGGCAGGTCTCGCGCTTCTCGGCCATGTGCGGGGCGGACATTCCGCGCTGGATCCGCCAGAAGATGGAAGGCTACGGCGACGACAAGGCCTCGGTGCAGGCCTTCGGCCACGAGGTGGTCACGCGCCTGTGCGAACAGCTACTGGCCGGCGGCGCCCCCGGGCTGCATTTCTACAGCCTCAACAAGGCCGCGCCGACCGTTGCGCTCTGGCGCGATCTCGGATTGCCGGTACCGCAAGGCCGCGCCAGCCAGACCGGCTGAGCGGCCATACGCCGCGCCCGCATGTTCGCCGCCGACGTGTGTGGTCGGCGGCGACGCCACGGGCTATAGCGAAGACGATGGGACGTCCTATGAGACGTCGTTGAGTTCCTCGCGCATGGCGTCGTTGAAACGCGCCGTCAGCCGCGCGAACTCCTGGCGCTCCTGCTCGGACCATTCGTCGAACGCCTTCTCCACGCGTTCGAGACGCCGATCACGCACGCGCGCCGCGGCATCGCGGCCGGCATCGGTAATGGTCACGAAACCGCCGCGACGATCGTCGGGATTGTCGAGCTTGTCGACCAGGCCAGCCTGCTTCATCGCCGCCACCTGGCGGGTTACGGTCGATGCGTCCAGATTGACCTGCTCTGCCAATGCGCCCACCGACTGGCGATCCTTGCGCTCGAGCAGGATCAGCAGCAGATAGTGGGCACGCTCGAGACCGAAGTTGAAACGCCGCCGCGCGGCTTCCAGCCGGCGGACCAGAAACGCCAGTTCGTATTCCAGCGCTTCCACAGACGGGCAAGTCGTGGGCAGATGGTTTCCCAGCGACTCGTCGTGTTCTTCTGTCCTGTGGATCATGGTTGATTCGTCAGCCTCGGTTGAATACCCGGAAAATGTCGGATTCCGCCCCCTTTCGGCGAACGCTTGCATCTTACACGATGTACGCGACACATGATTTCACACCGCGGGAAGCCACGTGAGAACACGATGCGACCCTCGATCGGCGCAGCGTTATCGGCACGCCTCGGTTACGATCCGCATTGTATATCGAAATTAGGGAGTTGCGATGCAAGGCTGTTTTCTGGATGCCGGTTCGATGGGCGACGGCCTCGTCTGGTCGTGTCTGGAGTCCAGCGTCGAGGACTGGCGCTGGTACCACAACACCACCGGCGAGACCGTCGTCGAGCGCCTGCAGGGCGTGGATATCGCGGTCACGAACAAGGTGGTGCTCGATGCCGACACGATCGCCGCCGCCGATCGTCTCAAGCTGATCTGTGTGGCGGCCACCGGCTTCAACAACGTCGATACCGCCGCCGCGGCGGCGCACGGCATACCGGTCGTCAACGTCACCGGCTACGCGACGCCGGCCGTCTCCCAGCACGTGCTCGCGCTCATGCTCGCCCACGCCACGCGCTGGGCCAGCTACGACGCCGCGGTCAAGCGCGGCGACTGGGCAGCCGGCGAATTCTTCTGCCTTCTCGACTACCCGATCGAGGAGCTCGACGGCCAGACCCTCGGTCTCGTCGGCCACGGTGAACTCGGCCAGGCGGTGGCCCGTCTCGCCGAGGCCTTCGGCATGCAGGTGCTGGTGGCGGAGCGCCCGGGCGCGCGCAGTGTCCGCAACGGCCGCGTGGCCATCGAAGACGTTCTCGAACGTGCCGACATGATCAGCCTGCACTGTCCGCTCACCGAAGACACCCGGCATCTCATCGACGCCGATGCCCTGGCGCGAATGAAAGACAGCGCATTTCTCGTCAACACCGCCCGCGGCGCGATCGTGGACAGCGACGCGCTCATCCAGGCGCTGCGCAACGGCACCATCGCCGGTGCGGCGCTGGACGTGCTCGACGAGGAACCGCCGCCCGCCGATCATCCGCTCACCGATGCCACGATTCCGAATCTGATCGTCACCCCGCACAGCGCCTGGGGCAGCCGCGGCGCGCGGCAACGCATGCTCGAGGGCGTGGCCGCCAATATCGACGCCTTCCGCAACGGCGAGTCCCGCAACCGGGTGAACTGACCCCGGTCATGGCAAGGCCTTAGACGTCGCGCTTGCGCCAGACCAGCAGGCGGTTGTCGCTCGGCATGGCGATATCGTCGACACGGGTCAGCGCGCCACGCGCGGCGAGCGTATCCAGGGCCTCGATCTCGCGCAGGCCCATGGCCGGGTCGCGAGCCCGCAATGCGGCATCGAACGCCGCGTTGCCGGGCTCGGGCGCGACGCCTGCGCGCAGGAACGGGCCGTAGAGGCACAACAAACCGGCCGGTGCCAGTGTTCGCGCCGCGCCGGCGAACAATGCCTCGACGGCGACCCAATCCATGATGTGCGCGACGTTGGCCCCGTAGACCGCGTCGAAGGGGCCGTCGGGCCAGCGGCCTCGCACGTCCAACGCCAGCGGTGCCGGCAGATGGCGTTCCTGGCGATCCGCCAGCGCCGCGACCAGCCGGCGGTGATGGCCCGGCGCTTCGCTGGTCTGCCAGACGGTCTCCGGCAGCCGCTGCCGGGCATGGCGTGCATGGGTCGCGTCGCCCGCGCCGACCTCGAGCACGCAATGCGCATCACGCAGCCACGGCAGCAACGCATCGAAGATCGGACGCTTGTTGCGTTCGGCCGCGCTGTTGTCGCCGATCTGCACACTCATCGCTTGCGCGCCAGCGTGAGGCCGTCGCCGATCGGCACCAGACTCAGGTCGATACGTTCGTCGCCGTGCAGATAGCGGTTGAAGTCGCGGATCGCCTGGGTATCGGTACTGCGATCGTCGGGGTCGATGACCCGACCGTGCCAGAGCGTGTTGTCGGCAATGATCAGACCGCCTGCGTGCACGAGCGCGAGCGCGCGCTCGTAGTAGTCGATATATCCGGCCTTGTCGGCGTCGATGAACACGAAGTCGTATTGACCCGCCATGCCGGCCGCGATCTCGTTGTCGAGCGTGGCCAGCGCCGGGCCGAGCCGCAGCTCGATACGATCGGCCAACCCGGCCGCCGCCCAGTCGCGCTGGGCACGCTGGGTGATCTCGGCGTCGATATCGCAGGCCAGCAGCCGACCGCTGGCCGGCAGGCTCTGCGCAATCCACAGACTCGAA
The DNA here is from genome assembly GCF_017744135.1 of Endozoicomonas sp. G2_2. GTDB lineage: Bacteria > Pseudomonadota > Gammaproteobacteria > Nevskiales > Salinisphaeraceae > Salinisphaera. Next base: position 177,173 of record NZ_JAGHQU010000004.1, on the reverse strand, counting down.
TAGCCGGCATAGACGCCGATCTCGATGCCGCGGCGCGCGCCCATGAGCTGGACGAGCAGGGCAATCAGCTGGCCCTGCTCCGGATCGACCTGCAAGTTGGCATCGTCCCGCGCCGCGGTGACGCGCCGATTTTCGACCATGATGTCGGTTTCGCGCAGGCTCGCATGGCGTAGATAAGTGACCAGTTCGCTGTCGAACATGAATCCCTCCGCAAGGCCGGACGGACGGACCGGCGCCCTTTCCGTGACGTGTCTTCATGGCAGCATACCCCCATGCCAACACCGGGTTAACCACGCATGCCGCCCTCTGTCCGACTCGTCCACCTCACCGACTTTCACCTGCTCGGCGAGGCCGACGCCCGGCTGCACGGCTGGCACGTGCAGCGCGCCCTCGAGCTCGTGCTCGACGATATCTGCCATGCGGTCCCTGACGCCGCGGCGTTCGTGCTCGGCGGCGACCTGGTCGACGACGAAACCGCCGCGGGCTATGCGCGGCTCGATGATCGTCTCGCCGCACTCGGGCGTCCGGTGCTCGCCATGGCCGGCAATCATGACGACCCGGCGCGCATGGCCGCCCATCTGCGCCATGCCCGCGTGCATACGCGGCTGGAAATCGGCGGCTGGCAGCTTTTTGCCCTGAACAGCCATCTGGACTCAAGCGAAGCGGGACGTGTCGGCGCCCGACAGCTGCATGACCTGGACGCGCAGCTCAGCCGGCACCCGAACCCGGCGCTGGTGTTCGTTCATCACCCGCCCTGCCCGGTGGGCAGCGCCTGGATCGACGCCATCGGTCTGCAGGATCGCGACGCGCTTGCCGCCGTGATCGAGCGACACCCGCATGTGCGGGCGATCGTCTGTGGCCATGCCCATCAGCAGGCAGCGCTCACGTTTGCGGGCCGGCCCTGCTTCGTCACGCCTGCGACCATGCGTCAGTTCCTGCCGCAGTCGCACGGTTTCGCCGAAGACGCGCAGCGCGCACCGGGCTATCGCGTGCTCACGCTGACACCCGACGGCGACATGACATCGCGCGTGCGTCGCGTTGAAGCCGCACGGCTGGCCTGTGGATAAAACTGGGGACGAATTGCGGACGCGCGAGCCGGACCTGACCGGCCCGGGCTCAAAGGGGCGGCAACCCGGGCATTCGAATATTATTTTTATTTATTTTCAGAATTTTACGAACAAACACAATGTGACGCTAAGCGTCATATCAGACCTTTTCGCCAACGGCAACCGTGTTGACACTGTGCATAACCCGCCTCTCGGCGCAGACACTCGATGAGCAAAACGAGCTAAACGGTTGAGCTCAAACGCTAAAGAACAGAAATACACAGAAGCTGTGGATAAGTGTGTGGAAACTGTTCGGACGAGTGCCGTTAAACGGCATGTTCTCAGTAATTTCCCCGAAGCGGCGATTTTGTAACCAGCTCGACACACGCATTTATTATCAGATACTTGCGATATTTCAGAAGACGAGTACGCCTGCACCTGAAAAATTTTCACCGCGCTCCGACGACGCTCGTTTTCTACTGTGTATAAGCCCGCCGCCGGCGGGCGCCGATGATAGACTCGGCGTCCATGAAACGTCCCAATATTCTGGTCATTGCGGGCCACGATCCCAGCGGCGGCGCCGGTATTCAGGCCGACATCGAAGCCGCTGCGGCGAACGGCGCCCATGCAGCCACCGTGATCACCCTGCTGACCTGTCAGGACACCACCAATGTCCATGGCGTCGAGGCAGTGGCGGCGGATTTTTTCGACCGCTGCCTCGAGACCGCGCTGGCCGATATGGACTTCGCCGCTATCAAGGTCGGCGTGATTGCCAACGCCGAACAGGTGATGCGCATCGTCGACCTGGCCGAACGCCTGCCGAACGTCCCGCTGGTGGTGGACCCCGTGCTGCGCGCGGCCGGTGGCGGCACGCTCGCCGACGACAGCGTCGGTCAGGCGCTGCGCGACCACCTGTTCGCGCACGCCGATGTCGTCACGCCCAATGCCGGCGAAGCGCGCCTGCTCTGCGACGGCGAGGCCGATATCGACCGCTGCGGTGCGCGCCTCAGCGCCAACGGCCGCTGCGCCTTGATTACCGGCGGCGACGAAGGCGACAGCGAAGTCATCAACCGCGAGTATGTCGCCGGCGAACCGCGCGAAATGCATCGCTGGCCGCGGCTGCCCGGCGTGTTCCACGGCTCGGGCTGCACCCTGGCCAGCGCCCTCGCCGCCCAGCTTGCCCACGGGCACGATCGTGCAACCGCAGTGCGCCGCGCCCAGGCCTACGTCTGGCGCACGCTCGACAACGCTTTCGCGGCCGGCCGTGGCCAGCACATTCCGGCACGCATCCAGCCCGCGCGCGACTCATGAGCGCACGCGGGCTCTACGCCATCTACGATCGCACCACGCTGGACGACGACCTGGCGCGGGTGGATGCCGTGCTCGCCGCGGGCGCGGTCTGGCTGCAGTATCGCGACAAGCGACCCGACGCGCCCGACCGGACACTGCTCCAGGTCTTGCGTGAACGCACCCGGGCCGCAGGCACGGCACTCATCGTCAACGACGACTGGCGGTTCGCGCGCGCCATCGGGGCCGACGGCGTGCATCTGGGCCAGAGCGACGGCAGCGTCGCCGAGGCGAGAGCCGCCCTGGGCCCGGATGCCATCATCGGCGTGAGCTGCTCGGCCCGTATCCAGCGGGCACGCGACGGTATCGCGGCCGGTGCGAGCTATGTCAGCTTCGGACGCTTTTTCGACTCGCGCACCAAGCCGGACGCGCCGCCGGCCGATCTGTCCGTGCTCGGCGAGGCACGCGCGCTCGGCGTACCGGTGGTCGCCATCGGCGGTATCGATACGCACAATGCGGGCGACGTGATCGCCGCCGGCGCCGACCTGATCGCGGTGTCCGGCGCGCTGTTTCAGGCCCCGGACAGCGGCGCGGCCGCACGCCGGCTATGCGCGCTGTTCGACCGGACAGCGGCGAGCCCAGTTACAGCACATGATTGTTCAGGAGATCTTCGATGACCCAGACCGCGAACGCCCAGTGGCAGCGCCCCGGCCCCCGCTCTGCCGAATTGTTCGAACGCGCCGCCCGCGTGACCCCCGGCGGCGTGAACTCGCCGGTTCGCGCCTTTTCCGGCGTGGGCGGCACCCCGGCCTTCATCGATCGCGCCCAGGGCGCCTATATTCACGATGTCGACGGCAACGAGTACGTCGACTATGTCGGCTCCTTCGGGCCGATGATTCTCGGCCATGCGCACCCGGCGGTGGTCGAGGCGGTCCAGACACAGGCGGCCAAGGGCCTGTCCTTCGGCGCGCCGACCGGGCTCGAGACGGAGCTTGCCGAACTGGTCTGTTCGATGGTCGACTCGATCGAGTCGGTACGCATGGTCAATTCGGGCACGGAAGCAGCGATGACCGCGCTGCGGCTCGCGCGCGGCCACACCGGCCGCAAGAAGGTCATCAAGTTCGCCGGCAACTACCATGGCCACGTGGATGCGTTGCTGGTCAACGCCGGCTCCGGCGCGCTCACGCTCGGTATTCCCGGCTCGCCGGGCGTACCCGAAGCGGTGGTGCAGGACACCCTGGTTGCCACCTATAACGATCTCGACTCGGTCGCCGAGGCCTTCAAGGCGCATGGCGACGACGTGGCCTGCGTGATGGTCGAACCCGTGGCCGGCAACATGAACTGCGTGCCCCCGGAAGACGGCTTCCTGCAAGGCCTTCGCGACCTGTGCGATCAGTACGGTGCGCTGCTGGTGTTCGACGAGGTGATGACCGGCTTTCGCGTGCATCCCGGCTGCGCCCAGGCCCATTTCGGCGTGACGCCGGACGTTACCGCGCTTGGCAAGATCGTCGGCGGCGGCATGCCGGTTGGCGCGGTCGGCGGGCCCAGCCAGGTCATGGAAACGCTGGCGCCGACCGGGCCGGTGTACCAGGCCGGCACCCTGTCGGGCCATCCGCTGGGCATGGCCGCCGGTATCGCCACGCTATCGCGGCTCAAGGACGGCAGCGTGCACGAGGCCATCGCGCCTAAACTGGACAGCCTGCTGGCCGGCCTGCAGGCGCGCGCAGACAAACACGGGGTGGCGTTTGTCACCCAGCGGGTCGGCGCGATGTTCGGCCTGTTCTTCACCGACGCCGCGCGCGTGAGCCGTTTCGACGACGTGGCGGCCTGCGACACCGACAAGTTCGCTGTCTTCTTCCACACCATGCTCGATCACGGTGTCTATCTGGCGCCGTCGGCCTTCGAGGCGGCGTTTATCTCGCAGGCCCATGACGACGCTGCGATCGCGCGTACGCTGGAGGCTGCCGACGCGGCGTTCGTCGCCGTCGCGCAAGCGTAGCGCCGCCCACGACCCGGATGGGGCACGACCTGTTCGCGGCCTTGCTGGCCTGGGTCAGCGCACACCCCTGGGCGGCGCTGGCCCTGGTCTTCGCGATCGCGCTCGGCGAATCGCTGTTCGTGTTCGGCCTGCTGGTGCCGGGCGCACTGTTCATGTTCGCGTTCGGTGCGCTCATCGGGGCCAACCTGCTGCCGCTGGGCGCCACCTTCGCGTTCGCCATTGCCGGCACCCTCGCCGGTGACGGCCTCAGCTATGCCCTGGGGCGACGTTATGTCGGGCGGCTGACCGCCCTGCCGGGGTTTGCGCGCGCCCCGGTGCTTGTCGCCCGCGGTGAACGTTTTCTCGGCGATCACGGCGGCAAGGCCATCATCCTTGGCCGCCTGATCGGCGCCCTGCGGCCGATCATGCCGACCGTGGCTGGCGCGGCCGGCCTGTCGGTGAGCCGTTTCATCGCCATGGATCTCGTGGCGACCGCGATCTGGGCCCCCTGCTATATCCTGCCCGGCGTGGTGTTCGGCGCGTCGCTGGATATCGCGGCCCAGGTCGCCACCCGTCTCGCGGTTCTGCTGCTCGCGGTGGTGGCGATTCTCTGGGCCACCACCGTTGGGGTGCGCTTTCTGCTGGCGGGCGGGCGTGTGGTGACGCGCCGCTATGCCGTGCGTCTGATGGCGTGGAGTCGTCGCCATCGCCGTCTGGGTCTGCTCGGCCCGGCACTGGCCGATCCGCGCCAGCCGGAAATACCCGCCCTCGCAGTAGGCGCCGGTCTGCTCATGCTCGCGACCGGGCTGGCCTACCTGCTCATGTGGGGCTGGCAACGGCCGGTTTTTCCCGGGCGCTTCGACGCACTGGCGTTCTATATCGTCCAGAGTCTGCAGACACCGATCTCGGACCACATCGCCTTCGCCATCGCCCAGATGGGCTCGCCGCTGATCTACCTGCCATTCGCGGCGGTGCTGGCCGGCGTGCTTGCGCTGATCGGCAACATGCGGGCCGCCGGGCACTGGATCGTCGCGCTGGGCTTCTCGGCGCTGGTCGCGCTGATCCTGCGCTGGTGGCTGGCGATTCCCGCACCGACAGGCTATTTCCACGGGGGTGTGACCGACCCGCTGTTTCTGGCCGGCGGCGGCCAGGATCTGTTGCTATGCGCCACGGTCTACGGCCTCGCCGGCATCATGATCGCGGCCGGGCGGCCACCGACCGAGCGCCCCTATTACCACTCGATCACCGTCGCGGGCGTGGTGCTCATCGCGCTCGCGCGGCTGTATCTCGGCCTCGACTGGGCCAGCGACCTGCTCATCGGCCTGGCCATCGCTTTCGTGTGGCTGAACATGCTGGTGATCAGCTACCGGCGTCAGCGCCCGAGCCCGGTACGCGGCGGGCCCGTGCTCGGCGTGCTGGCCGGTTTCGCGATGGTTGCCGTCGTCGCCGGCATTCTCCCGGACACCACCTATCGCGCCTGGGCCCGGGCCGAGGCCGCGCGCACGCCGCCGCTGGTACACGACTGGCCGGACACGGGCTATGCCGGCCTCGATCAACGCATCAAGGACATCGCGGGGCGCGAGAGCGCGCCGCTGAACGTGCAGGCGGTCGGCAGCCTGGCCGAGGTGCGTGCCGCGCTCGGGCGCGCCGGTTGGCTCGCCGCACCGAATCTCGGCGTGAGCCAGCCGTTGCGCTGGCTGGTGGCAGATACGGGTATCGACGAGCTCGCCGTACTGCCGCGAATTCACGACGGGCGCCAGCCGGGCATCACGCTCGTACACGAGATACCCGCACCGGGCGACGCCGGCGCAGACCGCACGCGCCGACGGGTGCTGCGACTGTGGCGCACCGATCGGCGGCGCGCCGAGGACGACCGGCCGCTCTGGGTCGGCAGTACCGATGTGCAGCGCGTAGAGCAGCGCCTGCAGCTGTTTGCCACCGCGACCGACCAGCGCCGCTATGGCGGGGCCCTGCAGGCACTGGCCGGCGATCTCGACGAGGCCGGCGTGATACATCGCCGGCGCGGCAAGCCTGACGAGCCCGTGCTCCTGATCGACGCGCTAGAGACCGAGGTCGATGCTAAAGTAGCGCCCGATCAGCGCCGCCTGCCCGCGCCGTGAACCCACGGCCGCGCCGGGCCGTTCGTTTCATTCAAATCCATCGCAGCCGACGCAGACTCAATGGCCAACGATCCGCAGCCGCGCAAGACCTCGAAGCTCAAGCAACCCGGCTTCTTCACCCGTATGCGAGCCAGCCTGAACAAGGGCGACTCGTGGCTGACCTATGACCTGCGCAACCTGCTGCCCGGCGAAACCGTCGACCAGGACGCGCTCGACGAACTCGAGACCCAGCTGCTGCTTGCCGATGTCGGCGTCGAAGCCACGGGCCAGGTGATGGCGCGCCTGCAGACGCTGTACGACGGCGGCCGCCTGCGCACCGGCAAGGATCTTGGCAAGTCGCTGCGCGAGCATCTGGGCGCGATCCTGACACCCTGCGAGGAACCGCTCGAGATCCCCGCGCATACCCGCCCCTATGTCATTCTCATGGTCGGCGTGAACGGTGTCGGCAAGACGACCACGATCGGCAAGCTGGCGAAGAAATTCCAGGATGCCGGTCAATCGGTGATGCTCGCCGCGGGCGATACCTTCCGTGCCGCCGCGGTCGAACAACTACAGGGCTGGGGCGAGCGCAACCACGTCCCCGTTGTCGCCCAGGGCAGCGGCTCCGACTCGGCGTCGGTGGTCTTCGACGCGTTCTCGAAAGCCAAGGCGCGCGGCATCGACGTGCTCATCGCGGATACAGCGGGGCGCCTGCATACGCAGGGCCATCTCATGGACGAACTCAAGAAGGTCAAGCGCGTGCTGGGCAAGCAGGACGAGTACGCGCCGCATGAAGTCATGCTCGTGGTAGATGCCACCACCGGCGGCAATGCGCTGCAGCAGGCCGTGGCCTTCCACGAGGCCGTCGGCCTGACCGGCATCACCATCACCAAGCTCGACGGGACCGCGTCGGGCGGCATCGTATTCGCGATCGCCAAGCGGCTCGGCCTGCCATTGCGCTTCATCGGCATCGGCGAGAAGGTCGAGGATCTGGGCGTGTTCGAGTCCGAGCACTTCATGGACGCCCTGTTCGATCGCAAGCAGTAACCGGCCAGCCGCACGCCCATGACCGATATCGTCGCCTTCAAGAACGTGATCAAGCGCTATCCCGGCGGCAAGATCGCGCTGGATGGCGTATCGCTGCATCTGCGGCGTGGCGAGATGGCTTTTCTGACGGGGCATTCCGGGGCCGGCAAATCGACCCTGATGAAACTGATCGGGCTGATCGAGCGCCCCACCCGCGGTCAGGTGGTGATCAACGGCACCAACCTTGGCGCGGTCAAGCGCAGCCAGATTCCCCGTTATCGCCAGCGGCTCGGGCTGATCTTCCAGAACTACAATCTGCTGTTCGATCGCACGGTGTTCGACAACGTCGCCCTGCCGCTGGTGATCCGCGGACTTGGCCATGCGGACATCGCGCGCCGGGTACGCGCGGCGCTCGACACCGTCGGCCTGCTCTCCCACGAGCGCAAGTTCCCGGTCACGCTGTCCGGCGGCGAGCAGCAGCGGGTCGGCATCGCCCGCGCGGTGGTCGATCGGCCGTATCTCATACTCGCCGATGAGCCCACCGGCAATCTCGACCCGGCGCTCTCGGCCGATATCATGCGCCTGTTCACGCGCCTGAACGAAGCCGGCACCAGCATCATGATCGCCACGCACGCCATCGATCTGGTCGAGCGGCTGGGCTACCGCCGTATCCGGCTCGATCACGGCCATCTGGAAAACGGCTGACGCCATGGCCCGCCGTAGTCAATCCCCGCAACGTGCCGCGGTGAATACCAGCCGCCGGCGGATCACGCCCAGCACCCTCGCCGCGCCGGCCCAGGGCTGGGCCAGCGCTCATGCGCGGTGCCTGATCGAAAGCCTGGGTCGGCTGCACCGGCGCTGGGTGGCGAGCCTGCTCACGACCTTTGTCATCGGTATCGCACTGGCTCTGCCGGCCGGCTTGTACGTGCTGATGACCAATCTGGACACCCTGTCGCAGAGCTGGCATCGCGCTGTCCAGGCATCGCTTTATCTCGAAGACAGCGTCGATACCGCAAGCGGCGAAGCGCTGGCCGAAAAGATCGCCGACCGCGACAGCGTCGCCGAGACGCGGTTCATATCTGCCCAGGCAGGCCTCGAACAGTTTCGCGAATCCTCCGGATTCGGGGCCGCGCTTGACGCCCTCGAAGACAACCCGCTACCGGCCGTCATCGTGGTCACGCCCCGGCCCGAGATGCCGCGCGCCGAAGTCGGCGAACTGCTGGTGGATCTAGAGTCGCAGGCGGGGGTCGCGCGTGCGGAACTGGATCAGGCCTGGCTGGCCCGGCTTTATGCCATCCTGTCGGTGATGGAACGCTCGGCCTGGGTGATCGGGCTGCTGCTGTCGGTAGCGGTGCTGTTCATCGTCGGCAACACCATCCGGCTGGACATCGAGAATCGTCGCGAGGAGATCGAGGTGATGAAGCTGCTCGGGGCCTCCGACGCATTCATTCGCCGCCCGTTTCTCTACAGCGGTTTCTGGTACGGGCTCGTGGGGGCGATTCTGGCGCTCCTTCTGCTGGGGGCGTGCTTCATCGCGCTGGCCGAGCCGCTCGGCGCGCTGACGCGATCCTACGATGGCGCGCTCGCCCTACATGGTCTGAGCTTCAAGGGCGTACTGGTCATGCTCGGCACGGGCGTCGGCCTCGGCTGGGCCGGCTGTGCACTGACCGTGAACCGGCGCCTGGCCGCGATTGAACCACGATAGGCGGAACCTAACGGCAACGTTGCGGTCATACCGTTGCGCCTATAATCGATCCCTCGTAATCCGCGATTTTTTGTTAGACTGGATGCAACTAGCAAAAGTCCCAAGGAGGCTTTGCACATGGCTAACGATATTTCTCTTTCGCCGTCCAAGATGAACCTGCCGACGCTTGCCTCGGGCAGCATCGACTCCTATCTGCAGGCGGTTTCGAATATCCCGGTTCTTGATGTCGACGACGAGCAGAAGCTCGCGCGCCAGCTGCGTGACGACGGCGATATCCAGGCGGCCCAGAAGCTGATTCTGTCCAACCTGCGTTTCGTGGTGCACGTTGCGCGCGGCTATTCGGGCTATGGCCTGCCGCTGGCCGATCTGGTCCAGGAAGGCAACATCGGCCTGATGAAGGCCGTCAAGCGCTTCGACCCCGACGTGGGCGTGCGCCTGATCTCGTTTGCGGTGCACTGGATTCGTGCCGAAATCCACGAGTTCATCCTGCGCAACTGGCGGATCGTGAAGGTCGCGACCACCAAGGCGCAGCGCAAGCTGTTCTTCAACCTGCGCAGCTCCAAGAAGCGTCTGGGCTGGATGAACGACAAGGAAGTCAACGCCGTGGCCGGCGATCTTGGCGTCAAGCCCGAGACCGTACTGCAGATGGAACGGCGCCTGTCCGGCGGCGACACCTCGTACAACGCCCTGCCCGGCGCTTCCGACGAGGAAAGCTATGCGCCGGAGGACTATCTGTCCGCCGACGAGGGTTATGATCCGGCCTCGGATATCGAGAACGGCGACTGGGAAACCTACCAGCACGCGAATCTTTCGCGCGCCATGACCCAGCTCGACGAGCGCAGCCGCGACATTCTCGAAAGCCGCTGGCTACGCGAAGACGGCAAGATCGGCCTGCAAGAGCTCGGCGACAAGTATCAGGTCTCGGCCGAGCGTATCCGCCAGCTTGAGGTCGCCGCGATCAAGAAGCTGCGTGGCGCCATGGTGCCTGCCTAGCCGATAGCCACTCGGCCTGACGGCCGGCGCCTATGGAAACAGACCTCGGTAGACGACGCCTGCTTGTGTCCACGACGGCACTTGCAGGCGTTTCTGCGTTGGGCGGCTGGAGCCGGCTCGCGCACGCGGCGCGCCCCGGCGATGGCCAGCCGTTCAGTTTCGACGCCCTCGTCGCCCATGCGCGTACGCTGGCCGGGCAACCCTATACGCCGCCATCCGACCACTACGAGAAATTGCTCGACGATCTGGGCTATGAATCCTTCATGGGGATCGATACCCGCAAGGAGGCCGCCCTCTGGTCGGATTCCGATACGCCGGTACGGCTCGAGTTCTTCCATCTCGACCAGAACGCGCGCGAACCCGTCGATATTCATGTCGTGGAAGACGGGCGCAGCCGGCATATCGCCTACGACGCCGACCTGTTCAGCTACGAGGACCCGGAACTCGCCGAACGGCTGCCGGACGATCTCGGCTTCGCAGGTTTTCGGCTCGTGGATCGCAGTGGTGACGAGCTGGAATGGCTGGCGTTCAAGGGCGCGAGTTATTTCCGCAGTCCTGGCGGGCTCAACCAGTACGGTCTGTCCGCGCGCGGAATATCGGTGGATACCGGCTACGGCGAACAGGAAGCGTTTCCGCGCTTTTCTGCCTACTGGCTGATCAAGCCTGCCCCGGGTGATCGTGAAATCACCATCTGCGCGCTGCTCGAGGGCGAAGCGCTGACCGGCGCCTATCGCCTGCGCGTGCGCCGCCCGGGCAACGTGATCATGGATATCGAGTCACGGCTTTTCCAGCGCAATGCCGTCCAGCGCCTGGGCATCGCCCCGCTGACCAGCATGTTCTGGTTCTCCGAGACGAACGCGCGCCGCGGCGTGGACTGGCGTCCCGAAATCCACGACAGCGACGGCCTGGCCATGACCACAGGCAAGGGCGAACGCCTCTGGCGCGCACTCAGCAACCCGCCGCGGGTACAGTACAGCGCCTTTCAGGACCAGGATCCGAAAGGCTTCGGCCTGCTCCAGCGCGATCGGGCGTTCGACCACTATCAGGACCCGGAAGTCGGGTTCGAGAAGCGCCCCAGCCTCTGGGTCGAGCCGCGCGGCGGCTGGGGCGCCGGCCATGTCGGTCTGCTCGAGCTGCCGACCGATGAAGAGGTCTACGACAACATCAACGTGTTCTGGGTCCCGCAGGACAAGACGGTCGCCGGGCAGGAATGGCGGTTCGATTATCGCCTGCACTGGTGCAGCGAAGAGCCCTACCCGCCCGAACTCGCACGCGTGGTCTCGACACGCACCGGCCGCGCCGGCGGGCCCGGCACCTACGAGGATCAATCGGTCCTTGCGCGCAAGTTCGTGATCGATTTCGCCGGCGACGCACTTAGCGGCCTCACGCCGGACGACGAACCCGAACCCGATGTCGCCACCACCCACGGACGAATCGACAATCCCTACGTGCAGCACGTGGAGGATACCGGCCGCTGGCGCGTGATCTTCGACTGGCAAGGCGAACTCCCGCCCGACGATAAGCCCGTCGAACTGCGCGCCACGCTCGGCCACGAGGGCCGCATACTCACCGAAACCTGGCTGTACGCCTACTATCCGCAGGCGCTACCGCGCCGGCTCACCGCCGACGAGGACGACGGCAAGGCATAGCACAACGCCCGCGGCGCGAATGCGCGCCTAGCGGGCCGGCGACGGCGTCGACGATCCGTCGCCCCCATCGTCCTGCGCGCCGCGCGCGTTTCGCTTCGCACCCAGCACCTCGCCGAACGACTCGTCGATCGAGCGCAGGTGGAGATCCTGTTGCGGAAACGACACCACCACGTCGTTGGCTCTGAACGCCGCGTGCATACGCTTGTAGATGGCGTGCTGCAACGGCAGCAGGTTGTACAGATCGTGATAGAAGATGCGCGCCTCGTAGATCAGCGCGCTGTCGTCGTAGCCGACGAAAAACACGGTCGGCGCCGGGTTGTCGAGCGCCACCGGCTCGTCGCGAATCACGTCCATGATCAGTTTTTCGGCGAGCTCGGTATCCGTGTCCAGCGCCAGATGCACGCGGATGATCAGGCGCGTGATGTCGTCGGTGAGCGTCCAGTTGATCACCGTTTCGGTAATGAACGTCTTGTTCGGGATCACCACTTCCTTGTTGTCCCAGTCGGTGACCGTGGTCGCGCGGATACGGATACGCGACACCGTGCCGGTGAGCGTGCCGACCGTGACCGTATCGCCCACCCGCACGGGGCGCTCGAACAGAATCACGATGCCGGAGACGAAATTGGCGAAGATCTCCTGCAGGCCGAAACCCAGACCCACGCCAACCGCGGCCACCAGCCACTGGATCGAGGACCAGCGAAAGCCGATCAGGGCCACCGCGCCCAGCAGACCGATGATCACGATGGCGTACTGGAACAGCGTGGCCATCGCGTAACGACTGCCGGCGTCCATCGAGAAACGCCGCAACACCGTGATCTCGAGAAAGCCCGGCAAGTTGCGACCGGCCAGTGCCGTGACCACGCCGAGCGCGAGCGCCAGAAGCAACGCGCCCAGGGTCACGCGCGTGAGCTGGGACTTGCCGTCGATCTCGGTCGCGTACTGCCAGAGCGTGACGTTGTCCAGCAGCTGCAGGGCGGGCAGCGTATCGGACCAGATGATCCACAACACCGCGACCGTGATCAGCGCGATTACGACCTTGATCAGCCCGCGCGTCTGCTCGCTGATCTGCATGAGATCGATCTCGAGCGTGTCGAGATTTTCCGGCGTGCTCTCGCCCGCGGCGGCGGCCGCATCACGCGTCGCGCGCGCCTCGCGTGCCTCCTCGCGCTTGCGCAGCGCGCGGGTGAGCGCGAGGCGGCGCTCGGCAACCGTCAGCCAGCGCACGATCAGCGCGTAGAGCACAAAACAGCCGCCCAGCAGACCGGCGGAATAGAAGAAACGGCTCTGCAGCTGCAGCGCGGTGTAGTAGTACCCCCAACCGGCCAGCCCGAACAGCAACAGGGGCACGCCGACCGCTATCGGCAGCCAGAGATAACCCAGCCGCCAGTGCGACTCGTCCTCGGCGTTGATCACGCCGGCAAGCTCGCCGCGCACCGGGTGCAGCAATCGCCACGAGAACACCGCGATCACCAGCGATCCGAACATGAACGCCCCGCGGCCGATGGTTTCGCGCTTGGCGTCGTCGTCGAACGCTTCCGTGAAGGTCACGAGAATCGTGGGTATGACGAGCATTGCAAGCAGCCAGCGCAGCATGCGGTGTAGACCGTGGCGCGCCTCGTCGCTCCACAGAAAATGGCTGTGTGCCAGGCCGAACTTGCGACAGACTTGCGCAAACGGCTCCAGAAACAGCGCCAGAATGGCGAGCTGGACAAAGACCTGGGACACGGCCTGGGTAAATACGCCGGCATCCCCCGGCGCGCGCGCCAGATAGCCGGCCAGCAGCAGCACCGCAACGATGGGGATGAACAGCAGCACGGTAATCAGTGCCGCGCGCAGGGTCAGCCACGCCGTGTCGCGGCGCACGTTGCCCACCGGCTCCGCCAGCTGGCGCAGACGATGGCGCAGCGGCCGCCGCACGCCAAGCAACGCGGCAATGAACAGCAGCACCGCCGAAGTGACGATCGGGCGCGTGCGCGCGCCTTCCACCACGCTCAGGAACGCCTTCTCCCAGGACTGGGGCTCGAAGGCCCAGGGCAGGTCCTGACCAGTACGCGCAAACCAGTCCAGCTGCATGGGGTTGAACGACGGCAGCCAGAACAGTCTTTCGTCGAGCAGACGGTTGAACGAGTCGACGGTCTCTTCATGCTGCTGCGAAAGCCCGCGCAGATCGCGGCCGATCTCGATGAAGCGGCCCTCGGCATCGATCAGCAGATCGAGAATATCGCGCCGCTGCTCAAGCAGCGCCCGCAGCGAGTCGATCTGGCCCGGCTCGAGCGTCTGCTCGGCCGCGTCGCGGATATCGCCGACACGCCGGGAGATATCCTCGAGTTCCACCCGCTGCTGCTGCAGCTGAAACCGCATGAGCTCGGCCGAGGCGATCTCCGGCTCCTCGGCACTCGATTCGCTGCGTGTTTCGAACAGCCTGGGTTTGGCCAGATCGCGCCGCTGCGCGCGCAGCACGTCACCCAGCGCAACCGACGAGCCACCGATCTCGAGCTGGCGCTGCACCAGATTCAGCCGTCGCTGGATATCCTCGACGCGCTTGCGCTCGCGCACCTGCCGGGTCGCCAGCGCTTCGCTTTCGCGGGTGACGTCGGTGAGCTGATTGGCCAGTTCGACATTGCGCTGCGCGGTCGAGGCGATCGGTTCGACCGCAGTGCGCAGCTCGCTAAGCTTGGCCTGGCTGGCGCTGCGCAGCTCGATCGCGGTTTCGTTCTGACGCTCGCCGAGGGCACGCTGCAGCGCGGCCAGAAGTTCGGTGTCGTGCGCCAGCCGTGCTTCGGCCAGCGCGCGACGCGCTTCGAGTTCACGCTGCCGCGGATCCTGGCTACCGAGCTCCTGTTGCAGCTTTTCGATCTCGGCCGTGAGCGCCTCGCGGCGTGCCAGGTTTTGCGTGCGCTGGGCCTCCAGCAGCAGGGACGACTGCCCGGTATCGTCTGCCGACGCCGTATCCAGGGCCTGCAGCGCGGTACGCGCATCCGCGAGTTCCTGGCGCGCGGCTTCCGGGCGCTGTGCCAGGCGCGTGAGCTGATCGCGCAGATCGGCAAGGCTGGATTGACTGTCCGCCAGCCTGGAACTGGTTGTATCCACCCGCGACGCCAGCGTGCCGCCGGACAGGGCACGCAGTTCGTCGATCGGCGGCGGCGCCTCGATCCCGGCAAGTTCGGCCTTGAGCTCGCGAATGCGGGACGGCGCCTCACCGGCCTCTTCCCGCAATTCACGCGTGCGCTGGCGTGCGTTGCGCGCCGCCTCGAGAGATGCGATGGCTTGCTGGTAGGTGTTGCGTACGCGCTCGCGTACCGCAGACTCGACATCGTCGCGCGCGCCAAGCGCATCCACACGCTTGCGCAGATCCGAGATCTGCGCCTCGGCGTCGCCGTTCGACAGCTGGGCGTGGGCTGTCGCTGCCACCGCGACGAGCAGCACGACCAGAGCCCAGGCCATGCTTCGACGTATGAAATCGGCTACCGCCATGCGCGCCCTAGTCGGCTGGATGCACAGCGATTCTACGCGCTCACGCAGGGTGACGGCGAGCGTCAGTCGCGCTTGTCCGGGTCACCCTCCTTGTCGACCGCGCGGCGCGCCCGCGCATCGTCGATGATCTCGAACACATCGGTGCCGAATTCGCCGATCTCGCGGTTCACGCCGCGCAGCACGTCGTAGATGGTGCTGTCCGCGTTTTGCGCAGGGCTATCGACGTTCGGTGGCGCGTCCGCCCTGGACCGCCCACGCAGCCTGCGCGCCTGGCTGCCGACATAACCGCTGATCAGGCGATGCACGTTCTCCACGCGCGAAGCGGCCGAGTCGACGGTCGACTCGGCCGAATCCTTGAGGGTTTCAAGCAGCTTCAGCATAGACCGGGGCATCCGTGGATGTCTCAAAGGTCAGCGTATTGCGTTTACGCCGATGCGGCAACGACATGCGCAGGATGCGCTTGACCACGCCGCCGAACTGCTTGGAGAGCGGGCCGGTGTTGTAGTTCAGGCCGTAGCGCTCGCAGATCTCCTGAATCTTCGGCGCCACTTCCCGATACCGGTGCGACGGCATGTCCGGGAACAGATGATGCTCGATCTGATAACTCAGATGGCCCGACAGGATATGGAACGGCACGCTGCCGGTCAGGTTCGACGAACCCAGCAGCTGGCGCAGATACCACTCGCCGCGCGTCTCGTCGGCGGTTTCCGATTCGTCGAACATCTCCACTTCGTCGGTGAAGTGGCCGCAGAAGATGATCAAAAACGACCACAGGTTGCGGTTGAGATTGGCGCTGAAGTTGCCGGCGAGCACGGGCGCGAACATCGGGCCGGCAAGGGCCGGGAACAGCAGATAGTCCTTGAGCACCTGCTTGCGCGCCTTGCCCCATATGTCGCGCAGCTGCACCGCTGCTTCCTTGAAGGTCTTGTCCTTGCCCAGGCGTTCGACCTCGAGGTCGTGCAGCGCCACACCCCACTGGAAGAACGCCGCCAGTGTGGCCGCCGTGAGCGGCTGGGCCAGATGCTGCGGACGCCAGTCCTGGTCCTCGCTCATGCGCAGGATGCCGTAGCCCACATCGCGATCGAGATCCACGATGTTGGTGAAGGTGTGGTGCATGTAGTTGTGCGAATGCTTCCACTGGTGCGCGGGGCAGGTGTTGTCCCACTCGTAGGTGGACGAGTCCAGCGCCGGATCGTTCATCCAGTCCCACTGCCCGTGCATGACGTTGTGTCCGATCTCCATGTTCTCGAGGATCTTGGACAACGACAGCAGACCGGTACCGGCCAGCCAGGCCGGCGGCAGAAAGCCGGCCATGAGCAGCGCCCGGCCCGCGACTTCGCTGTAGCGCTGCGTCTTGAGCACGTTGCGGATATAGCGCGCATCGCTCTCGCCGAGGTCGTTCATGACCTCGTCACGGATGGCGTCGAGTTCGCGGCCGAATTCGGCAATGTCGGCCTTGCTCAGATGTGTGGGCTTACCCATGTCTTCTACTCCCGGACGCCGCTGGGCGTCTGTGATGAATTTCGTTGATCGACCGGCTCGAGAACTGCGTCTAGAGCTCGACCGCCACGTCACCTGCGGCGGCGTGGATACAAAGCTGGATGTCGGTGTCGCGCACGTCGCGGACCCGGTTGGTGCGCAGATCGCGCACACTGCCCTCGGCAACCCGGCACTTGCAGGCATGGCAGATGCCCATGCGACAGCCGTAGTTCGGCTTGAGGCCGGCGCCTTCGGCGACTTCGAGCAGCGAACCGCTCTCGCCCGAGGCCGCGACATCACTGTTGAGAAAACGCACGGCGCCTTCACCATGGGCGGCTTCGCGACGCGTGGCGGCGAACTGCTCGCGGTGCAGGGTCTCGTTGCTGCGCGCGGCAATCAGCGGTTCGGCCGCGTCCATGAAGCCGGCCGGGCCACACAGCCACGTCGGCCGCTGCGCGAGATCCGGAACCAGCACGTCGAGCGTGGCATCGTCCAGACGACGACCGCCATCCGCGGTAAACACGGTCTCGACGCGCAGCCCGTCGTGGCGCTGGGCCATCGCTTCGAGTTCGGCGGCATAGATCATGTCGTCGCGGGTACGCGCATAGTGAACGAACACCACGTCGGCGACCTCGTCCCGAGCGATCCAGTGCCGCAACACGCTCATCACCGGGGTGATGCCGCTGCCCGCGCTGAGCAGCAGCGCCTTGCGCGGCGCCTCGGCATGCGGGTAGAAGTCGCCTTCGGCCGGGCTCAGGTGCACGAGCTGACCGCGCTCGGCGTGATCGACCAGGAAATTGCTGACCCGACCATCGCCGTTGCGTTTGATCGTGACCTCGATCATCGGCTCGTTGGGCGCGCTGACCACGGAAAAGCAGCGGCTGTGACGTACGCCGTCGAGGTCCACGCCCAGCAGCACGTGCTGACCCGGCCGGTGGCCTTGCCAGTTGTCGTTGGGCTCGATTTCCAGCGTGACGCTGTCCGACGTCTGGCGCACGACGTGGGTGACACGCCCGCGCGGTTCGCTCAGCGACAGGCGGCTGTCGATCAGCGATAAATAATCATCCACCGACAGCGGGCTGGCGAGCGCGCCGACAAAGGAGCTACCGAGCAGTTTCTTCACGACTGGCTTCATCGCCGCTTCCTCATGAATGTGAACACGTGTACACTTTAGGGGTATCGCAACGCCCAAGTCAACACTTGTTCACAAAGAATGTCTCGGCGCGCTGTGGGCGCAATGTGCGGCCGCCGGCCGCGCCACGTATTTTCTTCCGGCACACAAGCGGCTAAGGTCGCTACCCATGCCCGTGACACCCGAATGGCAGCACCCTCCACGCCCATGAGTTCTCGCGAGAGCAAGACGCGCGCCACACAGCGGCGCGGCGCCCCGCGGCGCGGCGAAGCACGCGAGGCCCTCATGCAGGCCGCGCTCGAGCTCGTGGCCAGCGAGGCGAACTTCTCCGCCATATCGCTGCGCCGCATCGCGCGCCAGGCCGGCGTGGTGCCGACTGCGTTCTATCGCCACTTCGAGGATCTGGACGCGCTGGGCCTGACGCTCATCGAGAACACGTTTCGCTCGCTGCGCCAGATTCTGAGCGATGCCTCGCTATCCGCGCTGCCGCTCAAGGGCCTGGTCCGCTATTCCGTGGAACTGTTCGCCCACTACGTGCGCGACAACCGGCTGCTGTTTCAGTTCGTGGTCAAGGAACGCTTTTCGGGCACGGTAGCCATGCGCGAGGCGATCCATAACGAGATCCTGCTCGTGACCGATGCCCTGGCGGCGGACCTCGCCCGTTTCGACGAGTTCTCGCACATCTCGCACGACGACCTGCGCACCATCTCGGATCTGGTGGTCAACACCGTCATCACGCTCTCCGAGCGCATTCTGGACGTGGACCCGGATAACGCCGAGGACGACGCGCTCATGCTGCGCGCGGAGAAACAGCTGCGCCTGATCTTCATGGGTGTGGGGCGCTGGGAAAGCCGCCCCGCCGATGCCGATACGACGGCATAGACCGGTCCAGATCAGCCACGAGCGAAAAACGCCGCTGGCGCCGCGTTCGATCAAGTCGACCGGCAGGTTCATCGCTCGGGTGAAAGGCCCAGGCACGATAAGGCCCGACAGGGCCTGAGGAAGCCCAAGCGTCGCGGCGATGGCGCGCTAGTTCGTCGCGTTGAGACGTGTCTGCACCCGCTCCATGATCTCGGGCACGAGCGACAGCCCCCATTCGCGCCCGAGTGCGAGCGACTCGGTCAGCAGTTCCGGCGACACCCGCACCAGCTTCTGGCCGACCGGCGACTGGTAGAACTCGACCAGCTGGTTGAGCTCGAAGATATTGAAGTGCTTCTCGTAGACGGGATAGAGCACCGAATACAACGCGTCGCCGGACTCGATCCGCTCGCGAATCACGGACGTGGCTTCCTGGCGGATCACGCGCATGGTCTGCGGGTCGAGATCGGGCCGAAACAGCGCCACGGCATTGGCCACGCGATCGATGAACTGACGCGAGAAGATCGCCTCCAGCTGTTCCGCGTCGGTGAGCGCGATCAACTCGCGAATCACGTCGTCCTTGCGCGCGGCGTTCGTGTTCGCCTGACGGGTAGCCGCCGCGCCCTGCCCCGCGGCGGGCGTGGCCTGGGTCTGGCCGAGCGGTGGCCAAGTCAGCAAAGAGGAGGCCAGCAGCGCGAGGCCCAACCCCGCGCCGTTTCTATTCAGGCAATCAAGCCGCTTCGGGCGAACCGACGTTTTCATGGAAGTATCGTCCTTCGGTGGTTTCGGCAATGATACCGGCCCGAATGACGAAATCGCCGAACGGTTCACTCTTGTTCCGCTCAGCGGCGTACTGCTCGATGATCGGCGTGAGTTCGGCCAGAATCTCCTCCTCGCCGATGTTCTCGCGATAGAGCTTGTTCAGCCGCGCCCCGTCGAAACCGGCGCCCAGATACAGGTTGTACTTGCCCGGCGCCTTGCCGACGAACCCGATCTCGCCCAGGAACGGCCGCGCGCAGCCGTTCGGGCAGCCGGTCATGCGGATCACGATCGGCTGATTCTCGATGCCGGCGTCGGTGACGATCTTCTCGATCTTGGTCACCAGCTCCGGCAGATAGCGCTCGGACTCGGCCATCGCCAGCCCGCAGGTGGGGAACGCCACGCAGGCCATGGCCGAGTGCCGCAGCGTCGAATACTTGTTGCCGTCGTCGAGACCATAATGCTCGACCAGTTCCTCGACCTTGGCCTTGTCCTCGGGCTTGACGTTGGCAACGATCACGTTGTGGTTGCCGGTGAGCCGGAACTCGCCGGTATGAATCTTGGCGAGTTCGCGCAGGCCGGTCATCAGCTTGTAGCCGGCCGGGCCGTGGTACTGGCCGTAGTGCGCAGTGCCGTTGTCGTCGAAATCGGCAATGCGCCCGTTCTCGATGAACAACGTCAGGTGCCAGTTGCCGTTATCGCCCTCGACCCAGCCCAGCGGATCGCCGTTGCGCTCGAACTTGTATTCGCGCGCCGGCTTGAGCTTGATACCGGCACGTTCCTCGAGCTGTTCGTGAATCCAGCCCAGGCCGTGGTCGTCGATGGTGTACTTGAAGCGCGCATGCTTGCGGTTCGCGCGATCACCATGATCGCGCTGGATTTTGACCAGCTCCTCGACCGCCTCGAGCGTGTTCTCGGGCGTGGCGAAGCCGATCACGCTGCCCAGGCGCGGATAGGTCGCTTCGTCGCCATGGGTCGAGCCCATGCCGCCGCCGATGGCGATATTGAAGCCGACCAGCTTGTCGTTTTCGACGATCGCGATCAGGCCGATGTCGTTGGCGAAAACATCGACATCGTTCTCCGGCGGAATGGCGATGGCGATCTTGAACTTGCGCGGCAGATAGGTCTTGCCGTAGATCGGCTCGTGATCCTCGCCCTGCGGCTTCTGCTCGAGAAAGATTTCCTCGTAGGCGCGCGATTTCCACGCCAGATGCTCGGAGATCTTGATCGACCAGTCGTGAACTTCCTGGTGCAGCGCGGACAGATCGGGATTGGCCGTGGCCATCACGTTGCGGTTGACGTCGCCACAGGCGCCGCGGGCGTCGACGCCGACCTGGTAGGCGTCCTGCAGCAGCGGGCGCAGATGCTTCTTCAGCACGCCGTGGTACTGGAACGTCTGACGCGTGGTCAGGCGCAACGTACCGTTGGCGTACTGGTGGGCCAGTTCGTCGATCTTGAGCCACTGCTCGCCGGTGACCACGCCCGCCGGCAGGCGCAGGCGCAGCATGAACTGGTAATGCGGCTCCAGCTTCGAGGTCTTGCGCTCGGAGCGCAGGTCACGGTCGTCCTGCTGGTAGAAGCCGTAGAACTTGGTCAGCTGGGTGTCGTCCTCGGCGATCGAACCGGTGAGTTCGTCGGCCAGCCCGTCGGCGATCGTGCCGCGCAGATAGTTGCTGGCGATCTTGATGTGTTCGACCGGGGAAAGTTCTTTGTCGTCGCTCATGGCTCTGGCTCGAAATCGTTGTTTGAGCAGCGTGCGCTGTCTATGAATCTGGCGTTGCGATGGCCCGCAATCAATAGACGTCGCGCTGGTAACGCTTTTCCTTCTGCAGATTCTTCAGGTACCCGGCGGCGCCCTCTGCGTCGAGGCCGGCGTGTTCGCCGATCAGCTCGAGCAGCGCTTCGTGAACGTCGTGGGCCATGGCATTGGCATCACCGCAGACATACACCGTCGCGCCGCGCTCGATCCAGTCGAACAGTTCCTTGCCGGCCGCCCGGATCTTGTCCTGTACGTAAACCTTCTCTTCCTGGTCGCGCGAGAACGCCACGTCCATGCGCGTGAGCAGGCCGTCCTTGCGCCAGCGCAGCCAGTCGGTCTGGTAATAGAAGTCGGTCAGGAAGTGCTGGGCACCGAAGAACAGCCAGTTGTCGCCGCTGGCCTCGCGCTCCTCGCGTTCTTCGAGGAAGGCGCGAAACGGCGCGACGCCGGTCCCGGGGCCGACCATGATGATCGGCGCCTCGTCGTTCTCGGGCAGCTTGAAGTTCTTGTTGTGGTCGATATAGATCGGCAGCTTCACGTCCTCGCTGCGATCGGCGAGCTGGATCGACGCCACGCCGTGGCGTGCCCGGCCCTGGCTTTCATAGCGCACGGCCGCCACGGTGAGATGAATCTCGTCCGGGTTGGCAGCATGGCTGGAGGCGATCGAGTACAGCCGCGGCGGCAGCTTGCGCAGCAGCCGCACGAAGTCCTGACCGGTGATGCCCTGGATCGGATAGTCCTCGACCACGTCGATGATGAAACGCCCGTGCATGTAATCCGCGAGGGCTTCGCGCTGGTCTTCGGAGAGCAGCTTGTCGAGCGCCTCGTTCTGGGCCTGCACGGCATACTTCTCGATCAGCGGCCGCGTCAGCGTGGTGATCTCGTACTGATGGGTCAGCGCATGCTGGAGGGTGACCTCGCCGTCGATACCGGTGACCTTTTCCTCCGGCGACAGGCCGAGTGCGGCGATGAGTTCCTCGACTACCGACGGATCGTTCTCGGGGATGATGCCCAGCGAATCGCCCGGCTCCCAGACGAGCCCCGATTCCTCGGTGTCCATCTCGATATGGTGGACTTCCTTGTCGGAGCCGCGACCGTTGAGCACGATGTTCTCGAGCACCTCGGCTTCATAGGGGTTCTTGCGCGAGTAGGCCTCGGCCGCCGGCGCGGCTGCACCGCCTGCGCTGGGCATGGCGGTGACGGTCGGATGCGGCTGGTCGCCGCCGCCGAGTTCGTCCTTGTAGGTGTCGATAACGGCCTCGATCCAGGCCTCGGCCGCCTCGTCGAAATCCACATCCAGATCGACACGATCGGTCAGGCGCTTGCCGCCGAGCTTTTCCAGCTGCGCGTCGAAATCCTTGCCGGTCTGGCAGAAATGCTCATAGCTGGTGTCACCGAAGGCAAGCACCGAGAACTTCATACCGTCGAGCTTGGGCGCCTTCTTGCCGTAGATGAAGGCATGCAGCTCCTCGGCGTTGTCCGGCGGATCGCCCTCCCCGTGCGTGGACACACAGACGATGACGTTCTTTTCCTTTTTGAGATCCTTCGGCTTGTAGTCGAGCATGTCGTGCGCGGTGGCATTCAGCCCCGCGGCTTCGGCACGCTCGCGCAGCGTCTCCGCGATATCCTCGGCGTTGCCGGTCTGCGAACCGTAGAGAATGGTCAACGGTTCACTGGCCTCGCTCTGCGCCGCGGGCGCGGCCGCCTGTGCCGGCGCGGCCACTTCGCCGGTCGCCGCCGACGCATTGATGCCCGACAGATAGCCGCTGATCCATGTCACCTGCATGGGGGTGAGCGTCTCGATCAGCGCCGTGAGCTGCTGCGCCTGCTGCGCATTCAGCGGGCTCGTATGTTCTTGGATGGGGGTCGCCTTCATCAACAATCCGCAAAAGGTTGGTTCGCCAGACCGTCGGCCTGCGACGGCGCAGGTTATCGGGCGGTTACCTGCGTGAAAACGTCTGTTTTTTTCTTTTATTATAACTTTTTTACATATCCTGGCGGATATGGAGGCGACGTACCTCGGTGCCCGGGCGGCGCATTATACCCTGCACGGGCGTTTCGGTTTCAGCCTCTGCTAGTCTTTACCCATGCACCGCTTCGTACTGCTTGTCCTCGCAGCCTTTATCGGCGGCTGCGCCACGGCGCCGCCGCGCGCAACCAGCAATGTCTGCGACATCTTCTACGAAAAGGACGGCTGGTTCGATGCCGCGGACGCTGCCTATGATCGCTGGGGCGCGCCCATTCATGTGCAGATGGCGATCATCTATCAGGAATCGCGCTTCGTCGGCGATGCGCGCCCACCGCGCAAACGCCTGCTGTGGTTCATCCCGTGGACCCATATCACCTCGGCCTATGGCTATACCCAGGCGCTGGACAGCACCTGGGACTGGTACAAGCGAGACAGCGGCAACGGCTGGGCGGATCGCGACGATTTCGACGACGCCACGGATTTCGTCGGCTGGTATGTGGCCAAGAGCAACGCCATGCTGGGCATCTCGAAATGGGATGCCTACAGTCAGTATCTGGCCTATCACGAGGGTCAGACCGGCTATAAGCGCGGCACGTACAAGCGCAAGGCCTGGCTGCGCCGCACGGCCGGCAAGGTGAATGCACGTGCCGGCCGCTACGCGACCCAGCTACAGGGGTGTCGTGTCGATCTGGAACATCCAAACCCCTGGTGGTGGCCGTTCTAGGGCTCGCCGCGCCGCTGTTCATCACCCATCCGACGCATCAAACGGGATCTCATGTCGCCGACACACGCGCAACTGCACGCCCTGGCCGATCTTCTGCTTGCAATCGAGCAGGCCATGCGCGAGGCCGATTTCTGGCACGCCCAGGTGCCCTCGCCGGCCGCGATGGCAAGCCGGACACCGTTCTGCGCCGACACACTCGCGTTCAGCGAGTGGCTGCAGTTCGTGTTCATTCCGCGGATGCGCGCGCTGATCGAGGACAACGCCACGTTGCCGGGCGCGAGCGCGATCGCGCCGTTGGCCGAGGAAGCGCTGGACGAGCGCCGCGGCAAGCAAACGCTGGTCGATCACCTGCGCCGGTTCGACCGCATGATTGCCGACGGCGAAGCGCCGAGCTAGCGACCGGCTGCTAGCGCCCGGCCCAGCGGTCAGCTACCGAAGACCGCCGGCACGTAGTGGTCCACGAGCAGTGCCGTGAACAGTGCCATGAGGTAGAGAATCGAGTAGCCGAAAGTGCGCATCGCCAGGCCCGGCTTCGGCGCATATTTCAGGCGAATCGCGTAGATCAGAAACCAGCCCGACAACCCGATCGCGCTGATCAGGTACAGCGGGCCGCTCATGCCGGTCGCGAACGGCAACAGCGACACGATGAACAGCAGCACCGTGTAGAGCAGCACCTGGGTGCGGGTGTACTCCAGGCCATGCGTGACCGGCAGCATCGGAATATCGACTTCGGCGTATTCGCGATGACGCTCGATGGCCAGAGCCCAGAAATGCGGCGGTGTCCAGATGAAGATAATCAGGAACAGGATCAGCGCGTGGGCGTCGACCGTGCCGGTCACCGCGGCCCAGCCGAGCACTGGCGGCGCGGCACCCGCGGCGCCGCCGATGACAATGTTCTGGGGCGTGGCACGCTTGAGATAAACGGTATACACGCCGGCATAGCCGACAAGCGTAACCAGCGTAAGCCAAGCGGTGAGCGGGTTGACCAGCCAGAGCAGGATCGCCATGCCGATCAGGCCGATAGCGGCCGCAAAGCGCGCCGACTGCATCATGTCCAGATGACCGGTCACCAGCGGCCGCTTGCGGGTGCGGGCCATGCGCTGATCGGCCTTGCGGTCGAGCATCTGGTTAACCGCAGCGGCAGACGCCGCCATCAGGCCGATGCCGAGCGTGCCGAACAGCAGCGCATCGATCGGCACCATGCCCGGCGTGGCCAGAAACATGCCCACCATGGCGGTGAACACGATCAGCAGCACCACGCGCGGCTTGCAGAGCTCGTAGTAATCGGTCAGACGCTGTGACAGCGTCGGCCGATCGAGCGCCGCGCTCGAGCCGTGCCCGCTAGACATGGTCGCTAGCGCTCCAGACTGCATGGTTGATCGCCATAAGCGCCAATAATAACAGGGCGGCGCCCCCGTTGTGGGCAACGGCCACCGGCAGCGGCAGGTGGAATACGACCACCGAAATACCGATCGACACCTGTAGCGCGAGAGCCGCCAGCAGCGCCACCGCAAGCCCGCGCCACCGCCGGTCGACCCCGGACTGGCGCCAGAGAACCGCGGCGAGGCCCGCCAGCGCGAGCGTGACCACGATCGCGCCGAGGCGGTGTGTCCAGTGAATGGTCGCGCGGGGAATGCTGTCGAGAATGCCGTATTCGTAGTTGATCCCCAGCCCGTGCCAAAGCGTGAACGCGGTGCTGAAGTCGGTGGGCGGCCACCAGTAGGTCTGGCAGGTCGGGAAGTCCGGACAGGCCAGCGCGGCGTAGTTGGTCGAGGTCCATGCGCCGAGGAATATCTGCCCGATCAGCAGGACGAGCGCCGCACCGGCCGCCAGCCGCAACGCGCCGCGCTTTACCGCCTGATAACCGCGGAACAGTCCGCCTTCGCGAAACAGACACCAGCCCAGCAGCGCGAAGGTGGCCATGCCGCCGAGCAGGTGCGCGGTCACGATCAGCGGCTTGAGCAGCAGCGTGACCGTCCACATGCCGAGCAACGCCTGGAATATCACGAGCACGACGAGCACCCAGGGCAAAACCCGTTGCTGATTCGGGTCGCTGGTGCGCCGGATCGAAACCAGTGCCATGGCCAGAATCAGCAGCCCCAGAGCGCCGGCCGCATAGCGGTGGATCATCTCCTTCCAGGCCTTGGGCACCTCCACCGGCCGATGCGCGAAACGCTCGTTGGCAGCGGCCACATCGGCTTCCGCCGTGGGCACATCGAGATGCCCATAACAGCCAGGCCAGTCCGGGCAGCCCAGACCGGCGTCGGACAGCCGCACGAAAGCGCCGAGCGTGATCACCACGAACGCGAGGCAGATCGTCAACAGGTTCAATCGGAAACGAGTCACGGCGCAGTCCTCAACCGATATGCGACAGCTTGAGCAGGTGCTTGACGTCCTTGAACAACGCCCCGCCGTCACCGCCAGGCGGATAGTAGAGCATCCAGTTGCCCAGAGGATCCACGAGATAGATCATCCCCGGCGCCGTCGCGCCCTGACTTTCGAAAATCTCGTCGATCGGGGCCAGCGGCGCACGATAGATCGCGAGGTCCGGCTGGCGCTCGATCTGCGGGTGCGCGCTATCGATGTCGGTCAACAACACCCGCTGTACGCGCGCAGCACGACGATGCAACAGCGCACGGATCTGGCGCGTCTCTTCCAGACTCTGGATACAGGCCTCGCCACAGCCATCGGGAGCGACCTGCAGGATCGTCCACTTCTGCTCGAACAGCGCGCCACTCGGGCGTGTTTCGCCCTGTGCATCCGTAAGCGCGATATCGGGCAGACGCATGGCCGGGTCCACCAGCTCGCCGCCATTGGTACCGGCGCCACCGTAGGACAAGCCGTAGTAGAGCAGATAGGCCAGCGCCAGTGGCCCCACGAAAATCATGAACACGCCCACCAGCTTGAGGCGGGCGCGAGTCTGTGTCTTCATCGAATTCGCCTGAGGTTGATCACGAGAAAAATTACCGCCACGGCCACCGCCATGGCGAACCACTGCAGGGCGTAGCCGAAATGACGCACCGGCGGCATACGAACGAGCTGCTGGTTCCAGTCACGCACGAAGCCACGCGCGTCGGCCGCGTCGAGCAGCAGCAGCCCGTTTATCACCCGCCCGGCGTACTGGCAGCGCAGCTGTTCGATCGTCGGGTAGTTCAACACGCGGGGCCAGCCTTGCGTATCGCAAGCCGCGGTGTCGCCAAGGCGCATGCCTGGACGCGGCAGATCCCGCCAAAGCCCCGTCATGGTCACCTCGCCCTGCGGTGCCGACGGCTCGGGCGGCTCGGTACGGCCCTGCGGGCCAAGTGGCACCCAGCCACGGTCGACAAGCACGCGCCGGCCGTCGTCCAGCACCACAGGCGTCCAGACGCGGTAACCGATCCGCTCGTCATGCACCTGGTTGTCGAAAAGTATCTGGCGGTCTGCATCCATGCGCCCGCTAACCGTGTATCGCTGACCATAGGCGGGCGTCGCATTGGTCGGGTCGTTTGCGCTGGCGAAATCCTTCGGGGCGCTTTTGCTCGCAGCCTGGCGCTGCGCTAGCATCACCTGCTTGCTTTCACCCCGCTGGATCTGCCAAAGGCCCAGACCGGCCATCGAGCCGATGGTCACCAGCGCAAGCACCACACCCCACAACGGGGGCGCGAACCGATAGCGCCCTAAGCGCATATGATGCTCAAGATCTTCATCGTCGTGTTTCTGATCGCCATTATCGCCGCCCTGGGGTCAGGACTCGTGTTTCTCGTACGCGATACCGGCGATACGCGACGCACGGTAAAGGCGCTGACATGGCGGATCAGTCTGTCGCTGCTATTGATCGCCCTGCTGGTGATCGGCTATCTGACCGGAATTGTGCAGCCGCACAATCTCGGGCAGTAGCGCGAGGAGATGTCCGGCTTTTAACGCCCGAAACGGCGCGGCCGGGCTAGAACCCGGCCGCCAGCGTCACAGAATGTAGACGAAGATAAACAGGCCGAGCCAGACCACGTCCACGAAGTGCCAGTACCAGGCCACGGCCTCGAAGCCGAAGTGGTCGTGGGAGCTGAAGTGGCCTTTCAGACAACGCAGCAGGATGATGATCAACATCAGTGTGCCGAGCGTCACATGCATGCCATGGAAGCCGGTGAGCAGGAAGAACGTGGAGCCGTAGATACCCGAACCCAGGGTCAGGCCCAGATGCTCATAGGCTTCGACATACTCCACCGCCTGCCAGTACAGGAAGAACGCACCCAATGCGGCCGTGGCCGCGAGCCCCAGGCAGAGCTTCCAGCGGTTGTCCTCCTTGAGGCCCCAGTGTGCCCAGGTGATGGTGACCGAGGAAGTCAGCAGCAGAAGTGTGTTGATCAGCGGCAGATGCCAGGCATTGACCGTTTCGAAGTCGCCGCCTATACCGCCGGGCCCGTTGGTCGGCCAAGCGCCCTCATACTGCGGCCACAGATAGACGTTCGTGAAGAATTTCTCGCCTTCACCGTTGAGCCAGGGCAGCGCGATCATGCGCGTGTAGTACAGCGCACCGAAGAACGCGGCGAAGAACATCACCTCGGAGAAGATGAACCACATCATCGCGTAGCGATAGGTGCGGTCCTCCTGCACACCGTAGGCGCCGGTGCGGTTCTCGTGCACCACGTCGCGAAACCAGATGAACACCATCACCAGCACCATGGCGAGACCGATCGCCGAGATATACGGTGCGACCGTGGTGCTGCCGTTCAGCCAGAAGCCCGCGCTACCCAGCATGAGGAACAGGGCCACCGTGAGCATGAACGGCCATGGCGACGGTTCCGGTACGTAATACTTGTGGTGTTCGCTGGTATGCGTGGCCATAACACTCGTTCCTTGCTTTTACTTTCGCTGCTTCACGCCCGCGTCGGCAGGCGATCCGGCGTCGTGACACGCAGTGCGCGCCCCTGTACCCCTACGCGTCCGGACGGTAGCGCTCGCACACCCCAAGCATGCGAGCGCCACTCGGCCGGCTATCTGGCCGCCATCTCGAAAAAGAAGGCGACATAGACGCCGACTGCTATGCCCGCGAGGGCGAGCGCAAGCAGCGTGTTCTTTCGTTTCGGCGACATCTGAACCTGTGCTCCAGCTTACGCCAGTTCACGCGGGTCGATCTTCGGCGGCGTTTCGAAGGTGTGATACGGCGCCGGCGAGGCCACCGTCCACTCCAGACCGCGTGCGCCTTCCCATACCCGGCCTGTCGCCTTCTTACCCGAGCGGCGCATGCACATGATCATGTTGTAGATGAACACGAACTGCCCGAGGAAGAACATCAGCGCGCCGACCGAGGAAATCATGTTGAAGTCGGTGAACTGGACGGCGTAGTCCGGGATACGACGTGGCATGCCGGCCAGACCGAGGAAGTGCTGCGGGAAGAACAGCACGTTGATCCAGACCGCGCTCCACCAGAAGTGAAACTGGCCGAGCTTCTCGTTGTACATCACGCCGGTCCACTTGGGGATCCAGTAGTAGATCGCGGCGATGATCGAGAAGATCGCGCCCGGAACCAGCACGTAGTGGAAGTGCGCGACCACGAAATAGGAATCGTGATACTGGAAGTCGACCGGGGTCAGCGCCAGCATCAGGCCCGAGAACCCGCCGATGGTGAACAGCACCACGAAGCCGAGCGCGAACAGCATCGGCGTCTCGAAGGTCATGGAGCCGCGCCACATGGTCGCGACCCAGTTGAACACCTTCACGCCCGTCGGCACGGCGATGAGCATGGTGGCGAACATGAAGAACAGTTCCGCCGAGACCGGCATGCCCACGGTGAACATGTGATGGGCCCATACGATGAAGCTCAAAAAGGCGATGGACGCCACGGCGTAGACCATCGAGTCATGCCCGAACAGCGCCTTGCGCGCGAAGGTCGGGATGATGGTCGACACGATGCCGAACGCCGGCAGGATCATGATGTAGACCTCGGGGTGCCCGAAGAACCAGAAGATATGCTGGAACAGCACCGGGTCACCGCCACCGGCCGCGTCGAAGAACGTGGTACCGAAGAAGTGGTCGGTCAGGATCATGGTGACCGCACCGGCGAGTACCGGCATGACCGCGATCAGCAAATAGGCGGTGATCAACCACGTCCAGACGAACAGCGGCATCTTGAGCAGCGGCATGTCCGGCGCGCGCATGTTCAGAATGGTGACCACGATATTGATCGCGCCCGTGATCGACGAGATACCGGCCAGATGGAGCGCAAACACCATCAGCGGCAGCGCGTTACCCGTCTGCATGACCAGTGGCGGATACATCGTCCAGCCCGAAGCCGGCCCGCCGCCCGACAGGAGCAGCGTGCCCAGCAGCATAGTGAAGGCGAACGGCAGGATCCAGAAACCCCAGTTGTTGACACGGGGTAGCGCCAGATCGGAGCAGCCGATCATCATCGGCACCATCCAGTTGGCCAGACCCACGAACGCGGGCATGACGCCGCCAAAGATCATCACCAGCGCGTGCAGCGTGATCATCTCGTTGTAAAAGCCCGGGTCGACGAACTGAATACCCGGCGCGAACAGCTCGGCGCGGATCACCAGCGACATCAGACCGCCGATAAACAGCATGACGAACGAAAAGATCAGGTACAGCGTACCCAGATCCTTGTGGTTCGTGGTGCCGATCCAGCGTTTCATCCACGGCCACACGCCGTCGGCCAGCGTCACCGGACCGTGGTGGTGATCGTCGTGACCGTGATGGTCGTGGGAATGGGTCGGATTGACAGTGCTCATCACAAACTCCTGGGGCGCCCGTCAGGCGGCCTACTTATCGCTGCTCGGCAACCTGGGAAGGCTGTACCACGTCGCCGGTCTCGTTGCCGAACGCGTTGCGTTCGTACGTGACCACGGCGGCAATCTGCTTGTCGTCCAGAGTCCCCTTGTACGGCGGCATCGCGCCCTTGCCGTTGAGGATCTGGCTGATATGCGTCGAGACATCGCCGGTGGCAACCGCGCTACCCTTCATCGCGGGGAAACCGGCGGCGGGCATACCGCTGCCATCTGGCTGGTGGCAGGCCGCGCAGAGGTTGCCGTAGACCTCCTCGCCCTGGCTCATCAGTTCGTCCTTGGACATCTCGCCACCGGCGCTGTCGTCCGCGGCCTGATCGCCACCAGCCGGCGAGTCGTTCTGACTGTCGCCCTGCTGCTCTGCGTTGTCGGCGCCGTCGCCGGAATCCGAGCCGTCCTCGGCGTCGGACTCGACGGACTCGTCCTCGACCTTGGGCGAACCGCGATCGGACGACGCCTGCGCCGCATCGGTGTCCCGCTGATCGTCGGGCGAGCCACCCTGGTTGTTCTCTTCGCCTTCGCCGACGAGCGTCTCGCTCGTCTCGTCGGGCTCGACTTCGCTGCCGTCCTCGGTGCGACCCTCGGTGGCGTTACCCGCCGTCGGGCTGCTGTCGGCCTCGGTCTGGGCCTGGGCGTTGGCGGCATCCGTGCTCGGCTGGCCCTGTGCCAGCTGCGAGTCGGCGCCGGCGTCGCCGCCCTGGTCGGTGACCCACTGGTCGTACTCGTCCTGCGATACGACCTTCACCACGATCGGCATGAACGCATGGCCACGACCGCACAGCTCGGCACACTGACCGCGATAGGTGCCGGTCTCGTTGGCCTTGAACCACATGTCGTTGATGTAACCGGGGATGGCGTCCTTCTTGCCACCCAGATCCGGCACCCACCAGGAGTGGATCACGTCGCCGGAGCTCAGCAGCAGACGCACTTTCTTGTCGACCGGCACGACCATCGCCTTGTCCACGTTGCGCAGATAGTGCTCGACGGTATTGGGGTCGATCCCGGAGTTCTGCTGGCGTGCCTTGTCGCTGTCGCGGTCGAGGCGGCTGAAGAAATGCACGCCCTGGTCGACATAGTCGTATTCCCAGAGCCACTGGTGGCCGGTCACGCGGATCGTCATGTCCGGATCGCTGGAATCCTCGATCTGGAGCAGCGTGCCGGCGGCCGGGATCGCCACCACGATCAGAATGATGAACGGCACGGCTGTCCAGGCGATCTCGACGACCGTGGACTCATGAAAATGCGAGGCTTCGAACCCGCGGGACTTGCGGTGCACGATCACCGAATACAGCATCGCGCCGAATACGCCGATGCCGATGACCACACAGATCCAGAAAATCAGCATGTGAAGGCCGAAGACTTCACTCGTCAGATCGGTGACGCCCTCGTTCATGTTGAGCGTCCATTCGGCGTAGGCCGGCGACACAAAAAGTGCCCCCAGCGCCACCAGGCCCGATCGAGACAGAATGCTGATTTTATTCATAGTCACTCTCTATAAAACACGTTGCCGGCCGTCGCGCGCTGTCACGACAGTTCCGGCGCGGTCACCCAGGCCTTGAGGCGTTCGGCGACCTTCTCACGCTCTTCCTCGGTCAGGCAGCGGCCCAGCTCGCAGCCGCGACCGTGGCGGGTCAGCAGCAGGCGTGACGGGCTGTTCCGATAGACCCCCGGACTCAGCCGAACCTGGGTCAGCAGACGCGGAAACTCCCAACGACGCTGCGGTTCATTGAGACCGGCCTCGACCTCGATTCGATCTTCGTAAACCGATATGACCTCGCGGTAACCGTTATCGCGAAGGCTCAGGTAGAGACCGGCTCCGAGCGCAGCCATTTCCAGCCCTGCAAAAGGCCAGACGAGCCATAGCCCGAACACGGTCATGAACCCCGCAATCCCGAACGACACGGCACACATGCCGACGAAGAACCACTGTGCCTGCGCGACCGACAGCGACCCGTTCGGGGCGATGACCAGTCGACGCATGTGTTCGGTAGTTTCGTGTCGGCTCGACATCCCGCCGTGTCCTCCGGCCGAGAGTTTATGCGAAGCACTAATGCGCTGGCAAACAGTTAAGCCCTCATTCACGAGGCTTTATACGCGCCACCCACGGCTCGGGATTCAGGGCCAGATCGGCCGGCGGGTCGCAGTCGACCCGCGCGCATAGCGGCGCATCGATCATGCGTTCGAGACAGGACAGATTCTCTTCCAGGCGCGGCTGGACGGGCGGCAGCGTGTTCGCGACCCAGCCCACCAACGCCGTTCTCGCAGCGATCGCACGGGCGCTGAGTACCGCGTGATTCACGCACCCCAGCCGCATGCCGACGACGAGGAGCGTCGGCCAGCCGTGGGCACCGGCCCAGTCGGCGAAATCGGCCTCGTCGGAAAGCGGCACATGCCACCCGCCGGCGCCTTCCACAACGACCCAGTCGCTGGCCGCGGCGAGCCGCGCATGGCCGGCGTCTAGCACGCCGGTATCGATGGCGACCCCGGCATCGGCCGCCGCGATATGCGGCGCGATCGGGTCGACCAGCGCGATCGGATTGATGTCGTCGTAACCCCAGCCCGGCGTACTGGCGCGCCAGAGCGCCAGCGCGTCTTCATTGCGCAACCCGTCGGGCGTGGTTTCGCAACCACTGGCCACGGGCTTGTAGCCCACCGCGCGATGGCCCGCCGCGCGCAGCCCGTGCAGCAGGGCCACGGCGATGCGTGTCTTGCCAATACCGGTGTCGGTCCCGGTAACGAACAGCGTTTTTGCCGTCATTCTGCTGCTCCCGCAACGCGATGCGTGATGAATTCGCGCAGACGCGCGGCAAACGGTTTTTCATGCGAGATGAACGGCGCGTGCGCCGCCCGGTCGATACGCCATAAATCGGCCTGCGGCATGCGCTCGGCCATGGCCGCCATGCCGTCGGGGTGTGCAATGCGATCACGCGCCCCGGCGACCGCCAGACAGGGCACATGGACGGCGGCGAGCTGACCACGGAAATCGGCTTCGAACAGGATGTCCAGCCCGCGTTCCAGCCCTTCCCGGGCCGGCGGCTGATCGATCAGGTCGTTGCGCAGGCTGCGCACCGCCTTCGCGGCCCCGGGCTCGCCAAGCACCTGCTGCATGAGAAATTCGCTCAGCGTGGTCGAAAAATCGCCGGCCAGACCGGCGCGGGTGGCCTCGATCGCATTCGCTTTCATGCCGTAGTCGTTGCCGGCCTCGCGGATGAAACGCGCCAGCATCGCGACCAGCACCAACCCCCGAACCTGGTCCGGATGACGCCGCGCGGCCCCCAGCGCGACGAGCCCGCCGAGCGACCAGCCGATATAGATCGCCGGCCGACCGATCGCGGTCACCACTTCGTCGACCCAGTTGTTGAGCCCCGCCGCGCCGGGCGCGCTTTCGCCATGCCCGGGCAAATCCACCAGGTGACAGCAAAAATCCTGTTTCAGGCGCGACGCCAGCGGCTCCCAGATGCGCCCGGACAGCCCCCAGCCATGCAGGAAAACCAGATCCGGGCCCTGCTCGCCGACGCGACGCACATGCAGCGTCATGCCGAGCACCGGGCGGCAAGGTCATGCCGGATGGGCGCAACCACCGCACCGAGCGCGTCCAGGAGGCCGTCCACCTGGCACTCGTCGTGGCCCGCCGTAATCGTGACGCGAAGGCGTGCCGTACCCGGCGCGACCGTGGGCGGACGGATCGCACCGACCAGGTAACCGCGCTCCAGAAGCCCCTCGCTGGCCCGGAGCGCCGCGCTCTCGGCCCCGAGCACGAGCGGCTGGATGGGGCTGTCGGAGTCGGTGACCGGCAGGCCCAGCGCCCGCGCGCCTTCTCGAAACCGTTCGATCAGGCGCATGAGATGACGGCGCCGGTCATCGCCCGCACGCGCCAGGGCGACGCCCCGCCGTGCCGCCGCCGCCACGGCGGGCGGCGGCGCGGTGGAAAAGATCAGCGAGCGCGCGCTTTGCAGAATGACCTCGATCACGTCGGCATCGCCGGCGACGAACGCGCCGGCCGCGCCGACCGACTTGCCCAGTGTGGCCATGAGCAAGGGCACCTCGGCGCTGCCCAGGCCCGCCTCGGCGACACGCCCCGCGCCTTGTGGGCCGAATACACCAAGGCTGTGCGCGTCGTCCACGGCAAGCCAGGCGGCGGGTTCCGCGTTGCGGGCCCCGGCCAGCTTGGCTAGCGTGGCCAGATCGGCCAGCGGCGCGGTATCGCCGTCCATGGAGAACACACTGTCGGTGACCAGCAGCCGATTGCCATGGCCGCAGCCGGCGAGTTTTTCCGCGGCATCAACGGCGTCGGCATGGGCATAAACATGCTTGCGCGCACCGGAAAGGCGCGCGCCATCGATCAGCGAGGCATGATTGAGCGCGTCGGATACGACATCGTCGCCCTTGCCCATCAGCGCGCTGATCACGCCGACGTTGGCCGCATACCCGGTGGCAAACACCAGCGCCCGCTCGCGCCCGACCCAGTCGGCCAGTTCTGCCTCCAGCGCGGCATGTTCCGCGTTATGGCCGGTGACCAGCTGGGAGGCGGCACTGCCCGTACCCACGTCGGCCGCAGCACTGGCAAGCCGATCAGACAGATCCGGGTCGGATGCGAGACCGAGATAGTCGTTGCTGCAGAAATTCACGCAGCGCTGGCCGTCGGCCGTGACCACAGGGCCATGCGCCCCTTCGATGACTCGCCGACGGCGAAAGCGGTCCGCCGCGCGCACCGCCGCCAGCCGGTCGCGACAATGGGCGGCCAGCGACCGCGTCACGAAGCGCCAGCGGCTGCCGTATTCCGGCCGCACCGGCTCGAGCGCGCCTGGGGCGCAGCCTCGGGGCTGGGCGCGGCTGCCGGCTCCAGATCGCTGTATTTCGGCGAGGCTTCCGGCGCCATGCCGAGTTTTTCCAGCAGGGCCAGATCCTTGAGATGGGCGGGATTGGCCGTGGTCAGCAGCTGATCGCCATAGAAGATCGAGTTCGCGCCGGCGAGAAAGCACAGCGTCTGCACCGCTTCCGACATTTCCTCGCGGCCGGCCGAGAGGCGCACATACGACGCCGGCATCATGATCTTGGCAACCGCAATGGTGCGCACGAAATCCAGCGGGTCGATCGGATCGACACCGTGCAGCGGCGTGCCTTCGACCTGAACGAGATTGTTGATCGGCACGCTTTGCGGATGCTCGGGCAGATTCGCCAGCTGGCGCAGCAGTTCGGCCCGATCCATCGGCGACTCGCCCATGCCGACGATACCGCCGCAGCAGACCTTGATGCCGGCGTCGCGCACGTGCTCCAGCGTGTCCAGCCGGTCGTCATAGGTGCGCGTGGTGATGATGTCTTCGTAATATTCGGGCGAGGTGTCGAGGTTGTGGTTGTAGTAGTCCAGCCCGGCTTCCTTGAGTTTTTTCGCCTGCTGGGTCTTGAGCATGCCCAGCGTCACGCAGGTCTCCAGCCCTTCGTCGCGCACGGCCTGGACCATGTCGATGACCTTTTTCAGGT
Source organism: Endozoicomonas sp. G2_2 (assembly GCF_017744135.1). Taxonomy (GTDB): domain Bacteria; phylum Pseudomonadota; class Gammaproteobacteria; order Nevskiales; family Salinisphaeraceae; genus Salinisphaera. The sequence continues at coordinate 140,976 of NZ_JAGHQU010000004.1, read as the reverse complement.
CGCGGTCCTTGGGGCTGCGCCAGGCCGCGCCCATGCAGAACCGCGTCGCACCCGCGGCGCGCGCGCGCTGGGCGGCATCGCGCACCTGCTCCAGCGGCAGCAGCGCTTCGCGCTCGAGGCCGGTATCGAAACGCACGCTTTGCGGGCAGTAGGCGCAGTCCTCCGGACAGGCGCCGGTCTTGATCGACATCAGCGTGGACAGCTGTACCGCGTTGGCATCGAAGTGGGCTCGATGCGCGCTCTGGGCACGAAAAATCAGGTCGGCAAAGGGCAGCGCAAAGAGTTCGGCGACTTCTTCGGCGCGCCAGTCGTGACGCAGCGGCGCGGCACCGATGGATTCGGTCATGGCAGTATCGGCTTGGAATTCGAACCCCAAGCTTTGGTCAGCCCCGACCCGCTGTCAAGGTGAAAACGTGTCTGTTCTTGACGGATGGTTAAAAAGTGCGCAACACGCCCTGCTCGGGCCCCGTTGCCTGCTGTGTGCCGCCCCGGCACCGCTGCGCCGCGAACTGTGCGACGCCTGTCTTGCCGACCTGCCCTGGCTCGAAGCGGCCTGTCGTCATTGCGCGTTGCCCCTGAGCAACGACGCGAGCAGCCGCGCATGCAGCGACTGTCGCCGGCGCGCCCGTTTTGATCGCGCGGTCGCGGTATTCCACTACGCGCCGCCGATCGACTGGCTGGTCACGCGACTGAAGTTCCAGGGTCGGCTCAACCATGCCCGGCTACTCGGCGATCTGCTGGCCACGCGTGTCCATGCCGCCGATCTTGACCTACCCGACATGCTGGTTCCGGTGCCGTTGCACCCGGCAGGCTATCGCCGCCGTGGCTTCAACCAGGCCGAGCGTATCGCCGCGCGCCTGGCGGGCTCGATCGGCAGCCCCGTCGCCAGCAACCTGCTGCGACGTACGCGCGACACTGCGCCACAGAGCACCCTGGCGGCCAACCGGCGCGCCGCCAACGTCCGCGATGCGTTTACTGTGCGCGCACCGCTGGCCGGCGAGCATGTCGCCATCGTCGACGATGTGGTGACGACCGCCCATACGGCCACCGCGGTCGCTCGGACACTGCTGGGCGCGGGCGCGGGACGTGTCGATCTCTATTGCGTAGCGCGGGCCTGATCCGACGCGCCGCACTCAGCCGATGGCCAGCACCACGAGTTCGTCGCGGGCCGATAACGCGATCGGGGCCCACTTGTCCTCGGGATTGAGTAACAGCCGCGGCATCGACTCGTCGCTGCGATGCAGTGTTCCCAGAAGCACCTCGCCGTGAGCGGCGCGCGCACGACGCAGCGTATCGAAACTTTCGGACGTGTCGGCCAGACCCAGCCGGTCGACGTGGCGGAACTCGATCTCGGCACCGCCGGCACTGAACAGTTCCTCAAGCACCCAGTGAAGTTCGCGGCGCAGCGCCACCTGGGTCAGCATGCTGGCCTGCAGATCCGGCGATACCAGGCGTTCCACGTTGGCCTGATCGAACAGATTGGCGTTATCCGTGGACATCGATTCGACCACCACAGCAGGCTTGGTCTCGACGTTCTCGAGCACCTGCGACAACACCAGGTAACCGAGCAGCATGCGCGCATCGGCCGCGTCGGCGGAACCGAGCCAATCGCTGGCGACGAGCACGATGCTGTCGTAGCCGGACACGTCCAGCCGCGTCATTTCGTAATGCGAGGTCAGATCGCCCTCGATATGGCGGACCCGGGCGTGATTCAGCATGACGCCCTTGCGACGCAGGATGGTCTCGCGCTCGTCGACCGCCAGGAGCGAGAACACATCGACCTCGACACGCTCGCGGGTATAGGCATCGAACTCCGCCAGCAGGGACGGAACCTTCTGGTTCCAACCGAGCACGAGCACGCGCCGACGACGCGCCTCGACCTCGGCGTCGGACGCCGCATGGATACGCCCGGAGGCGTTGCTTTCGGGTTCTCGCGTGGGCGTGCAGTCCTCGAACTCGCGGGCGATGAAGGCCAGCCGGTCGGCGGCAGCCACGGTTTGTTCATTATCCGCATACAGCGCATCGAGGCGGCCATCGTGGGTGACACCGAGCAGCACGGCCTGGTCGAAACAGGCCGCGATATCGACCAGGCGCCGACCCTCCAGGCTCGGGCATTCGCGCACATAGATCTGCTGGCCCGCCCCGCTGAGCAGCTCGTTGTATACCGACGATAGCCCGCGATGCCGCGTGTTCTGGGCCAGCAGGCGACTGATGATCTGCGGCGTACCGATGAACTCGGCCGGGCCGGGATAGGCGCGGCGGGCGGTTTCGAGCCGGTCGGCGTCGAAGATTTCCGCCACCACGAGGGGCATGTCGGCCGCCTCGATGTCGTCGTCGGGATGCGCCGCGCTCATCAGCGTCTTGATGGTGAGCTCGTCGGGCGCGCTGCCGGCCTCGAATTCGCGCGTAGGCAGCAGAATCACCGCCGCGTGCTGATAGTCGACCCGGCGCAAGTGGTCGAGCCGCAGCGGCGTGCCGGAACGCAAGGTGATGCGGCGCATGTCGAAACCACGACCGAGCTTGTCGCGAATTTCCTGCGCGAGCGCGGGCGTGACCCGTTCAGCCAGGATCACGATATGCAGGCTGCGCCCACCGTGACGGCTGAGAAATCGTGCCACCCGCCCTTCGGACTGGACCAGATCCTCCACCATCGCGGCGGTGCGGTTGTTCCAGCCCAGAATGAGCACGTGGTTGTTCTTGGCGATCGGCGTATAGCCGGCTTCCAGCGTCTCGATGGTGTCGTTAAGCCACTGCGTCATGGTCGCGATCAGCGCGCCGACAAACAGCACCACGCCGGCGACCGTGAGCAACGTCGAGACCACCCGCAGCACGCTGCCTTCGTCGTCGCCGAGATAGCCCGAGTCGGTCAGGCGCAAGAAGGCCCACCAGATCGCCGACCAGGGGTCGTCGTAGTCCTGACCGGTCGGCGCGTTGTAGACCAGCAGCCCCGCGCCGAGTGCGATCAGCGCCATGGCCAGCGCGATCACCATCAGGCGCGACAGCGGCCCGCGCAGGATGAACTGCTCGAGCTGAAACTGAACGAGATTGCGGATACGGGCCAGAAGCTTCATGCAGGTCTCCTAGGAGCGCAGGGAATACGCGAACCGCGACGCGCTAGACGCCGGCATAACCGCCGCCGCCACCGGCCCAGCGTTCCACGAGCAGCTCCGCCTCGCGCGGGTGATAGGCCAGTACGTCGTCGGCCACGGCAAGCGCTCTTTCCACCCATACGCCGTCGCGCACAAGATCGGCGATACGAAAGCTGGCCGCGCCGGTCTGGCGCGTGCCCAGCACTTCGCCGGGCCCGCGCAGCTCGAGATCGGCGCGGGCGATGGCGAAACCGTCGCCGGTATCGCGCAATACCGACAGCCGGCGGCGCGCGGTCTCCGAAAGCGGCGGTTGATAAAGTAGCACGCAGTGGCTTTCCACCGAGCCGCGCCCCACCCGGCCGCGCAACTGGTGCAACTGGGCCAGACCAAGCCGCTCGGCGTTCTCGATGATCATCAGCGATGCGTTGGGCACATCGACGCCCACCTCGATCACCGTCGTGGCGACCAGCACGTCGATATGGCCCGCCTTGAAGGCATTCATCGCCTTTTGCTTGGCGGCCGGCTTCATGCGGCCGTGGGCCAGCGTGACCTGGACATCGGGCAGCGCGACCGATAGCGCTTCGGCCGCGGCCTCGGCGGCCTGGGCCTCGAGCTTGTCGCTCGTCTCGATCAGGGTGCACACCCAGTAGACCTGCCGCCCCCCGGCCACCGCCCGCCCGATACGCGCGATGACCTCGTCGCGACGGGTGTTGGGTACCGCGACCGTGACCACCGGTGTGCGCCCGGGCGGCAATTCGTCGATGACCGATGTATCCAGATCCGCATAGGCACTCATCGCCAGCGTGCGCGGGATAGGCGTCGCGGTCATGATCAGCTGGTGCGCGCTCAGGCCATGCCGCGCCGCCTTGTTACGCAGCGCCAGACGCTGATCGACGCCGAACCGGTGCTGTTCGTCGATGACGCACAGGCCCAGACGACCGAAATCCAGCGATTCCTGAAACAGCGCGTGCGTGCCGACCACCACGGCCGGTGTTCCATCGCGAATCGGTGCGAGCACGGCATCGTCACGCCGGCGCCGGCCGGTCACCAGCAGCACCGAGATCCCAAGCGGCTCGAGCCAGCCGGCGAGATTGGCATGATGCTGCTCGGCCAGCAGTTCGGTCGGCGCCATGAACGCGGCCTGCCAGCCGTTCTCGATCGCGGTGAGCACGGCCGCGGCCGCTACCACCGTCTTGCCCGAGCCCACGTCGCCCTGGATCAACCGCAGCATGGGGTGGCGCGTCGCCATGTCGGCCAGAATCTCGCCGATAACCCGTCGCTGGGCGTTCGTCGGCGAAAAACCCAGCTGCTCGAACAATGGCGCCAGACCCTGACCGGCATCGCCCAGCGCGGGCGCTCGTTCGGTCTTGATCCGCCGCCGCCGGCTGCGCAGGCCGAGCTGGTGGCCGAGCAGCTCCTCGAAGGCGAGACGCGTGACGGCGGGATGGCTGCCGTCGATCAGCGCGGCCAGGTCCACGTTCGGGCCGGGCCGGTGGATCATCCGCAGGGCCGCATCGACAGCCATCACGGGCCCGCCCGCGGACAGCTCGGCAGCGATATCCGGCGGCAGTGCGTCGGGCCAGAAATCGGGCATCTCCAGCATGGCAAGGGCCTGGGCGGCCATGTCGCGCAGACGATTCTGCGTTACACCGGATGTCGCCGGGTACACCGCGCGCAGTTCGGGCACGAAATCGTGCCCCGCCGCGGCGTCGGCGACCACCTGATACTCGGGGTGGACGATCTCGGTGCCATACACACCGCCGCGCGGCTCGCCGAACACGCGCAACCAGGCACCCGGCGCGAACTTCGCCTGCTGGGCCGGGGCAAAGTGAAAGAAGCGCAGCCACAAACGACCACCCCCGTCACTGGTGCTGACCAGCAGGCTGCGCCGCCGGCCGTGCCGCACCTCGGCGGCATCGACACGCACCACGGCAATAACCGGCATCCCGTGCGGAATGATCTCGGCCACCGGCGTGACCCGGCTGCGGTCTTCGTAACGTAGGGGGCGATGCAGCAGCACATCGCCGATCGACTCGATGCCGAGCGTGGCCAGCTTGTCGGCCAGTTTCGGGCCGACGCCCTCGAGACGCCGGCAGGAATCGCCGGCCCGGCGACGTTCGCGCCTGGGGGCCGCCTTAGCCGAGCGCGAGGATGGCATCGGCCTCCACGCCTGCGCCTTTCGGAAGGGCGGCCACGCCGACCGCGGCACGCGCCGGGTACGGCTTGGCGAGCTTGCGCTCCATGACCTTGTTCACGACCGCGAAGTTATCCATGTCGGTCAGATAGATCGTGAACTTGACCGCATGCGTGAGCGTGCCGCCTGCCGCGCGCGCCACCGCATCCAGATTGTCAAACACGCGCTCGATCTGGGCCTCGATGTCGCCGTCGATGAGGGTGCCGGTTTCCGGATCGAGCGGAATCTGCCCGGAGATATACACGGTGTTCCCGGCCTGCACGGCCTGGGAGTAGGCGCCGATCGCATCCGGCGCTTCCTTGGTGTTGATGATCTGATGGCTGGCGGGCTGGATCATGATATCGATGCCGTTGAAAGGGTTGGCGGCATTGTCACACAGCGCGGCCCGGCCATGGCAGAGGCCGCGTACCCGTTTTTCAGCAGCGTTCGACGCGCTCCACAGCGCTGATGCGACGCAGGCGGCGGATCACGTTCGCCAGATGATGACGATCGCGCACGTCGATGAGAAACCGGATGGTGATCAACGCGCCGCTGCTTTCGGGGAAGGTGATGTTCTCGATATTGCAGTCGGCGTCGGCAAATTTCGCGGTGAGCGTCGCCAGCAGGCCGCGCTTGTTGCTGGCCGTCACCCGCAGTTCGACATCGTAGTCGCCGGTGACGTTGTCAGCCCAGGTCAGTTCGACCCGATCCGCCGAGGCGCCCTTGCGGGTCGAGTACGCACAGCCAAACCGGTGCACGACCAGCCCGCGCCCCAGGCTCGCCTGGCCGTGGATGGCGTCGCCCGGCACCGGGTGACAGCACTTGGCGAACTCGACCACCAGCCCTTCGGTACCCTCCACCGCCAGCGGCTTGGCGCGACGCCCCTTGGCAACCGGCGCATCGCTTTCCAGGAAATGGCGGGCGACCAGCGGCGCCAGCCGACGCCCGAGGCCGATGGCGGTATACAGATCCGGCAGACTCGGCTCTTCCATCTCGGCCAGGCCACGCTCGATATCCGAGCGCGACAAGCGCCGCAGCGACATGCCGAGGTCGCTCAGCGACTTGTCGAGAAGCCGCTCGCCCAGACGCTGGGCCTTGTCCTCGCGCTGATTCTTGAGGAAGTTGCGCACGCCCGTACGTGCTTTCGCGGTCTTGAGGAAATGCAGCCAGGCAGCGTTCGGCCGCGCGTGCTTGGCGGTGATGATCTCCACCGTCTGGCCAGATTCGAGCTGGCTGTTCAGCGGCGCCAGATGGCCATCCACACGGGCCGCCACGCAGCGATCCCCCAGTTCGGTATGCACGGCATAGGCAAAGTCGACACAGGTCGCGCCCTTGGCCAGCCGGATGATCTGGCCCTTGGGCGTGAACACGTAGACCTCGTCGGGAAACAGGTCCATCCGCAGGTTGTCGACGAAACGCAACGAATCGCGCTCGCCCTCGTGCATCTCGGCCAGATGACCGAGCCATTCATCGGCATCGAGATTGCCGAGCTTGCCGGCCTTTTCCCCGAGCTTGTACTGCCAGTGCGCCGCGATGCCGGACTCCGCGATCTGGTCCATCTCGCGGGTCCGGATCTGCACCTCGAACTTGATCCCGCCGCGCGCCATCACCGTGGTATGCAGCGACTGATAGCCGTTGAGCTTGGGATTGGCGATGAAATCGTTGAACTGCTCGGTGATCGGCCGATAGCGGTGATGCACAATGCCCAGGCCGCGATAGCACTCGTCCACGGCATCGACGATCACGCGCACGCCATACAGATCGAACACGTCGAGAAAACGCCGATGCTTTTCGCGCATCTTGCGGTAGATGCTGTACAGATTCTTGCGCCGGCCCTTGACCATCGCGCCGATGCCCTCGGCCGCCAGCGCGCGCGAGAGTGTTTCCTCGATTTCACGCAACAGGCTGCGCCGGTCGCCGGTCACAGACTGGCTGGCGCGGCGCAACACCTCGTAGCGACGCGGGTAGAGGTTCGCGAAGCCGAGTTCCTCGAGCTCCTGGCGCATGCTGTTGATACCCAGCCGCCGCGCGATCGGCGCATAGATCTCGAGGGTTTCGCGCGCGATCGCGGCGCGTTTTTTCGCGGTCATGCCCTCGAGCGTGCGCATGTTGTGGAGGCGGTCGGCCAGCTTGACCAGGATGACGCGAATATCGTGCGTCATCGCCAGCATCAGTTTGCGAAAGCTCTCGGCAGTGGCCTGCTCACGGCTGTGGAACTGGGCCTTGTCGAGTTTGCTTACGCCGTCGACGAGATAGGCCACCTCCTTGCCAAAGCGCTTGGCGACCTCTTCACGCGCGGCGTCGGTATCCTCGATGACGTCGTGCAGGATGGCCGCGATCAGCGTGGTCGCATCCAGGCGCATCTCGGCCAGGATTCGTGCCACCGCGAGCGGATGGTAGATATAGGGTTCGCCGGTCTTGCGGAACTGCCCACGGTGCTGGTGTTCACCGAATTCGTAGGCTGCGCGCACGCGCGCGATCGCCGGCTCCGGCAGATAACTCTCCAGATGCTCGGCGAGCGTATCGATACCGAACTCGCGCGAAATACGCGAGGTCCGGATACGCGTCTGTAGTCGGTTGATGCCGCTGGTCAGTTCCATGGCTCAAGCGTACTGCGAAAACACGGCCTTGACGACATGGACGACCGAATCGTCCCCCGGTCGGCCGGGCGTTCGAGCTCGCCCCTGGAAATCGTCCGCAAATGAGAAGACAGATAAAGAAGGAAACAGACGCGAACGAGACTGAATATATTGAGTCGCTGGATTTACTGTCGCACGCGAGGCGGTTAATGGCTTGCGGCTATATCGCTACAGCACCGCATTCAGCCAGTGCCAAGGCCCCATTGGCCCGCAAACGAAACGCGAAGACGACAGAAGACGGAAAATCCGGCGACAGCGTCATTGCATTTGGCTCACGCGAAGGCGCCAAGAAGACAGTCATTTTCTACTTTGCGCCTTGACGCCTTTGCGCGAGGCGTTTTTTAGTGGCTAATTGCCATTCATAAAGAGGAGCGATGATCCTGCCGCAAGACCGCTGCGGCCAAACCGCCCTCACCCTATATCTGTCTTATATTCGCGTTCATTCGCGGAAGACGGCCTTGAAGGATTTTACGACGCGCACAAAAAAGCCGCTGTCGCCAGCGGCTTTTCGCGGTCACAACGCCAGCCGAACAGGCCGATAACGTGCCGTTATTCGTCGGTGTCGGCGTCCGCGTCGGCGGCCGGCTTGGCGGCTTTCTTCTCGCCCTCGGCTTCCAGCTCTTCCTCGCTCGGCTCGGCCGGCTGGGGCGCGTCCATGCCGGTGCTCACCGGCGGCAGATCCGGCTCTTCGAGAATGGAGATGTCGACTTCGCCGGCCGCGATTTCGCGCAGGGCCATCACCGTGGGCTTGTCGTCCTCCCAAGCCAAGCGGGCGTTGGCCCCGCGAGCCAGCTGGCGCGCGCGCTTGGCCGCGATCGTGGCGAGCTCGAACTTGTTGTTTACGTGCTCAAGGCAGTCTTCGACGGTAACTCGGGCCATGGCGGTACTCTCGCGACGAGGTTGGCAAACCGCGCAGTATAACGACTACATGCGCGCCCGGCTAGGCCTGTGAGCGCGGCGCCGACGGCCCTTGTGCGGCCGACAGAAAGATCCGCTCCAGCGCGTCCAGTGCATCGTCGAAATGATCGTTGATGATCTGATGATCGTATTCGTCGGCACGGGCGAGCTCGTCGTCGGCTTCGGCCAGGCGGCGCGCAATCTGCGCCTCATCGTCGGAAGCGCGCGCACGCAGCCGCCGCTCGAGTTCGTCGCGCGACGGCGGACGGATGAAGATGCTGATCACCCCTGCCGCGCGTTCGCGCACCTGACGCGCGCCCTGCCAGTCGATGTCGAGCACCACGTCCTGGCCGTGTGCGAGCCAGCGCTCGGTTTCGGCAGCGGACGTGCCGTAATAGCGATCGAAGACCCGCGCATGTTCGAGAAAGGCGCCGTCCTCGATCATGGTCTCGAACTCGGCGACAGGCACGAAATGGTAATCCTCGCCGTCGACCTCTCCGGGGCGCGCGTCACGCGTGGTGTAGGACACGGAAAAGCGCGCCTTGCGGCCATGACGGGCGAGGCGTTCGATCAGGGCATGGGTCAGACTCGTCTTGCCGGCCCCGGAAGGCGCGGATATGACGTAGAGCTGACCGCGGGATGATGGACAAGCGGAATCGTTCACGCGCGTCGCTACTCGATGTTCTGAACCTGTTCGCGCATCTGTTCGATGAGCACCTTCATTTCCACTGCGTGGGCGGTGAGCTCGGCATCCTGGGACTTGGAGCCGAGCGTGTTCGCCTCGCGGTTGAACTCCTGCATGAGGAAATCCAGCCGCCGGCCGATGGGCTCGCTTTTCTCGAGCGCGCTTTCCAGTGCCGCGACGTGGCTGTGCAGGCGGTCGATTTCCTCCGCAACGTCCATGCGCTGGGCGGTAAATATTAGCTCCTGTTCGAGCCGGGCCGGATCGGTTTCGGTGTCCAGCTCGTCGAGCCGGCTGCGCATCTTGGCATGCCAACTGTCGCGCACCTGCGGTACGCGCGCGGCCGCGGCATCGGCATGCTCGCCAATATGGCGTGCCCGCTCCACGAGCATCTGGGCCAGTCGGCTGCCCTCGTCGTCGCGCATGGATTGCAGCTGACCGAGCGCATCGTTCAACGCCGTCAACGCATCGCGATGAATGGCGTCCATGTCGGGCTCGACCTCACGCTGCACGCCAGGATAGCTGAGCAAACGCAGCGCATCCGGCGCCTGACAGTCGATCACCGTGGCGCGCACCTGAGACAGCGCATCGGCGAGCGCCGTGAGCCGCTGCTCGTCGATCTCGATGGTCTGGGTATTGTCCGCCGTCTGCAGTTTGGCCGCGACGTCGACCTTGCCCCGCGACAGCACGCGGGAAATCGCGTCGCGGATTGCCGGCTCGAGCGCGCGCAGCGGCTCGGGCAGACGCAGATGGATATCCAGATAGCGGTGGTTGACGCTGCGCAGTTCCCACACGAGCTCGCCCCAGTCGCCTTGGGTCTGGCTGCGCGCGAAACCGGTCATGCTGCGGGTCATCGGCTGAGTCCGTTACGTTGTATGGCACCGGGCTTGGCGGCGCAGTATCGCACAGGCACGGGTGGATCAGGCCAGGCCGAACCGAACAGCGCGGGTGGCGGCAGATCGGCTGGCGGGCCGCTGTTACACTCTGCGGCCTCATACACTCGACGATGAAAGGCCAGAAACCTTGACCACGCGACCCAGCGGACGAGCTGCCGATCAACTGCGCGACGTGCGCTTCGAACGCAATTTCACCAAACACGCCGCCGGCTCCGTGCTGGTGAGCTTCGGCGATACGCGCGTGATCTGTACCGCCAGCGTGGAGGAACGTGTGCCGCCGTGGCTGCGCGGCCAGAACACCGGCTGGCTGACGGCCGAATACGGCATGCTTCCCGGCTCCACCGGCAGCCGCAACGGGCGCGAGGCTGCGCGCGGCAAGCAAGGGGGTCGCACCGTCGAGATCCAGCGCTTGATCGGGCGCAGCCTGCGTGCGGTCGTCGACATGAACGCGCTGGGCAGCCGCACGGTAACCGTCGACTGCGACGTGATTCAGGCCGACGGCGGCACCCGCACCGCCTCCATCACCGGCGGCTATATCGCGCTGGTGGACGCCATGGACACCCTGGTCAAGGCCGGCAAGCTCAAGTCCAACCCCATCCACGGCCAGATCGCGGCGGTTTCGGTCGGCATCTACGACGGCACGCCGGTGCTCGATCTCGACTATGCCGAGGACTCGCAGGCCGAAACCGACATGAATGTCGTCATGAACGAGGCCGGCGGCTTTGTCGAGATTCAGGGCACGGCCGAAGGTCATGCGTTTGCGCGCAGCGAACTGGATGCCCTGCTCGGCCACGCCGAGAAAGGCGTTGGCGAGCTGATCGCCCTTCAGCGGGCCGCCCGCGAAAGCTAGGCGCGTGGGCATGTCGTCACGACGCTGGGTCCTGGCTTCCGGCAATGCGGGCAAGCTCGCCGAAATGCGCAGCCTGCTGGCCGGCCTGGACATCGAACTCGTTGCCCAGAACGAATTCGACGTCCCCGCCGCCGAGGAGACCGGCATCGGCTTCGTCGACAACGCGCTGATCAAAGCGCGCCACGCCGCCGCCCATACCGGCCTGCCCGCGATCGCTGACGATTCCGGGCTTGCCGTCGATGCCCTGGCGGGCGCCCCCGGGGTCCACTCGGCGCGCTATGCCGGCACGCACGGCGACGACAACGCCAACAACGACAAGCTGCTCGCCGCGCTTGAAGGCCTGCCGGCCGAACAGCGCGGCGCCGCCTTCCACTGCTGCCTGGTCGCCACCCGCGGCGCCGAGGATCCGGTGCCGGTGATTGCACACGGCGTCTGGCGCGGGTGGATTCTCGACGCAGTGCGCGGCGACGGCGGTTTCGGCTACGACCCGCTGTTCTGGGTCGACAGCGAGAACGCCAGTGCCGCCGAGCTGACCGCAACGCGCAAGAACGAAATCAGCCACCGGGGCCGGGCGATGCAGCAGCTCGTCGAACAATTGCGTGCCCATGGCCACGGCGACTGACAACGCCACCCCGGCCCCGGCGGTCGCACGCCGCGAAGCCGTACCGCTATCGGCCTACGTGCACTTGCCCTGGTGCGTGCGCAAATGTCCCTATTGCGATTTCAATTCGCATCGGGCGCCGACCGATCTGCCGGAAGAGGCCTATATAGACGCGCTGCTCGCGGATTGGGCTCTGGCGTGCACACAGGAAAACCGCACCGTGGACACGGTGTTCTTCGGCGGCGGCACGCCGAGTCTGTTCTCGGCCGCCGCGATCGGCCGCATTCTGACCGCGATCGATGATCGCCTCGGGCTCGCCGCCGACTGCGAAATCACCCTGGAAGCCAACCCCGGCACCACCGAACACGCGCGTTTCGCCGATCTGCGTGCGGTCGGCGTGAACCGGCTGTCGCTGGGCATTCAAAGTCTCGACGAGGATTGCCTGCGCACACTCGGGCGCATTCACGGCGCGGCCGAAGCACTCGCCGCGATCGACGACGCGCGCGCCGGCGGCTTCGACGCGCTCAACTGTGACCTGATGTTCGGGCTGCCCGGACAAGACGTCGAGCGCGCGATGCGGGATCTCGACCCGATCATCGCGCGCGATCCCGGCCATATCTCCTATTACCAGCTGACGCTGGAACCGAACACGCCCTTCTATCGCCACCCCCCGGCCCTGCCCGACGAGGACACGGTAGTCGAGATTTTCGAGCAGGCCGGCAAGCGTCTGGTTGCTGCCGGCTATGCACAGTACGAAGTGTCGGCCTGGGCGAAAGGCGGCGCGACGTGTCGACACAACGACAACTACTGGCGCTTCGGCGACTATCTGGGCATTGGCGCGGGCGCGCACGGCAAGCGCACTCGCGCCGACGGGCGTATCGAACGCACGGCGCGTCAGCGCTGGCCCACGGGCTATATGAGCGTGGCCGGCCGGCCTGCGTCGATCACGGAAACACGCGTGCTCACCGCCGACGACGCGCGTTTCGAATACCTGCTCAACGGCCTGCGCCGGCGGGCGGGCGTATCGCGCGAGGAATACGAACAACGCAGCGGCCTGTGCTGGGCCGAACTGGGCGACGCCCTGGCCACGCCGATCGCCCGGGGACTGGTGGCGTTCGATGCGCGAGGGCTGCGCGCGACGGATCGTGGCTGGCGTTTTCTCGATACCATTCTCGCCGAACTGCTGCCCTGAACCACCGCCCGAACGAAACGCGCATGCTCGAAGAAGCGACAGTGACCTGCCCCTACTGCGGCGAACCGATCACCCTGCTCATCGACTGCTCGGCGGGCGATCAAAGCTATATCGAGGACTGTTTCGTGTGCTGCCAACCGATCGCGGTCAGCGTCGAGACCGATCCGGACGGCGCGCTGCTCGGGGTCGACGCACAGCCGGAAAACAGCTGAGCCACACAGGCATCGCTAGTCGCAAGGCGAGACCGCCGGTATACTCGGGTATTCGTTGATAATCGCCCTAGCGCCGCGAACCGCGCGCTGACGGGCCCCTCTGCCGGAACGCAAAGCCGCAAAACTGCATGGCCGATTACTCGCGCAAACAGGAAGCTCTGGACTACCACGCAAAGCCCAAGCCGGGGAAACTTGCGATTTCGGTCACCAAGCCCTTTACCACGTACGAAGAGCTGTCGCTGGCCTACACGCCGGGTGTGGCCGAACCGGTCAAGGCGATCCAGAACGACCCCGAGGACGCCTTTCGCTATACCTCCAAGGGCAATCTGGTCGCGGTGATCTCCAACGGCACCGCAGTGCTCGGCCTCGGCGATACCGGCGCGCTGGCCAGCAAGCCGGTGATGGAGGGCAAGGCGGTGCTTTTCAAGAAGTTTGCCGACGTGAACGTCTTCGATATCGAAGTCGACGCCGACGACCCGAAGGACTTCATCGATACGGTGATGCGCATCGCGCCGACGTTCGGCGGGATCAATCTCGAGGACATCGCAGCGCCGCACTGTTTCGAGATCGAACAGACGCTTATCGAACGTCTCGATATTCCCGTCTTTCACGACGACCAGCACGGTACCGCGATCATCGTCGCGGCCGGCCTGATCAACGCGCTCGAACTGCAGGGCAAGCAGCTCGCCGATGCGAAGATCGTGTGCATGGGCGCGGGCGCGGCAGGCGTCGCGTCGATGAACCTGCTGCTGGAGATGGGCGCGCAGCTCGAGAATGTGTTCATGTGCGATCGCAAAGGCGTGATCCACGCCGATCGCGACGACCTGTCCGAGCAGAAGGCGCAGTTCGCGACCAAGACCGACCTGCGCACCGTCGACGACGCCATGAAGCAGGCAGACGTGTTTATCGGCCTGTCCGGCCCGGAGACGGTATCCAAGGAACAGATCGGCATGATGCCGGCCAAGCCGGTGGTGTTCGCGCTGTCCAACCCCACGCCCGAGATCACGCCCGAGGACGCCAAGAGCGTGCGCGACGATCTCATCATGGCGACCGGCCGCAGCGACTATCCGAACCAGATCAACAACGTACTGGGCTTCCCCTATATCTTTCGCGGCGCGCTCGATGTGCGCGCGCGGCGCATCAACATGACCATGTGCGTCGCCGCAGCCCGCGCCATGGGCGAACTCGCCCGCCAGCCGGTGCCCAACAGCGTGCTGGAAGCCCACGATCAGGACGCCATGTCGTTCGGCCCGGACTACATCATTCCGAGCCCGTTCGACCCGCGCCTGATCGATTTCATTCCGCCCGCCGTGGCCCAGGCTGCCGTGGAAACCGGCGTGGCACGTACCGAATACCCTTCGCATTATCCGCAACCGGTGATCGAGGTCTGACAGGCCTGATACCGGACATGACGGACTAAACCCGGGAGATCGTAGATGACGAGCGAAGCTTTCAAGATCAGCAATCCGCAGGGCGACAGCAGCACCGAGCTGCCGGTCGTCGACGGCACCCTCGGTACGCCGGGCGTGGACGTACGCGGCCTGAACACGAAACAGGGCGTATTCACCTACGATCCCGCGTTCACCGCGACCTGCAGCTGCAAGTCGGATATCACCTTCATCGACGGTGAGAACGGCATCCTGATGTATCGCGGCTACCCCGTCGATCAGCTGGCCGAGCACTCGAGCTATCTCGAGGTGTGCTACCTGCTGCTCAACGGCGAACTGCCGAACGCCACCGAGATGGAAGACTTCCGCCACGCGATCACGCATCACACGATGCTCAACGAGTCGCTGGTGAAGTTCTATGACGGCTTCCATTACGACGCCCACCCGATGGCCATTCTCACCGGCATCGTGGGTTCGCTTTCGGCCTTCTATCACGACACCACCGACATCCGGGATCCGGAGCATCGCGCGATCTTCGCTCATCGCATGATCGCCAAGATGCCGACGATCGCGGCAGCGGCCTACAAGCACTCCATTGGCCAGCCGAAGATCGGCCCGAAGAATCATCTCGACTACGCCGCCAACTTCCTGCGCATGTGCTTTGCCGTGCCGGCCGAGGAATACGAAGTCGATCCGGTGGCCGCCAAGGCGCTGGACGTGCTGTTCATCCTGCACGCGGACCACGAACAGAACGCCTCGACCTCGACCGTGCGCATGGCCGGTTCCACCGGCGCCAACCCCTACGCCGCGATCTCTTCGGGCATCGCCGCGCTGTGGGGGCCGGCCCACGGCGGGGCCAACGAGGCGGTGCTGAACATGCTCGGCCAGATCGGCGACGTCTCGCAGGTGCCGAAGTACCTCGAAAAGGCCAAGGACAAGAACGACCCGTTCCGTCTGATGGGCTTCGGCCACCGCGTGTACAAGAACTTCGACCCGCGCGCCAAGATCATTCGCGGCTACTGCCACGAGATCCTCGAGCACTACGGGATGCAGAACAACAAGCTCTTCGAACTCGCACTCGAGCTCGAGCGCATCGCTCTCGAAGACGACTACTTCGTCGAGCGCAAGCTGTATCCGAACGTCGACTTCTACTCCGGCATCATCTACCAGGCGCTGGGCATTCCGGTGAACATGTTCACGCCCATGTTCGCCATCGCGCGCACGGTCGGCTGGGCGGCGCACTGGTCGGAAATGATGGCCGATCCGGGCATGCGCATCGCGCGTCCGCGTCAGGTCTATACCGGCTACCAGCTGCGCGACTACGTCGACATCAACAACCGCTAGCACGCGGCGGCGAAAAAGCGGGCTGCGGCCCGCTTTTTTTTGCCCGGTGCACCTGTAACCGCCTGTCCGCGCTATGGCACCACGATGAACGCCCGACCCCACGCAAGCACCGATCGTATCGCGCTATGTCGCGAGTGCGACTGGGTGATGCGTGTGCCGCCGCGTGCCGAGGGCGAATCCGCGCACTGCCCGCGCTGCCACCACCACGTGGCGGCGCCCGCGCAGCGCGATATGCAGCGCCCGCTGGCGTGGGCGCTGAGCACGCTGATCATGCTCGGGCTGGTCTTCGCCTTCGATTTCCTGAGCTTCTCGACCCAGGGCATAGGGCATACGATGTCGTTCGTGGACGCTGCCGGCGCACTCGCCGGTTACGCGTATCCGAGCCTGGCAACGTTGCTGCTGCTGACCACGGTCGGTCTGCCGGGCGCTTACCTGCTCGCACTCGTGTATCTGTGCGCTGTGGCCGCGCGCGGCGAAGGCGGGCATCGCCTCGCGATCCAGCTGGCGCGGCGACTCAAGCCGCTGGAACCCTGGATGATGTCGGACGTGTTCATCGTCGGCGTGCTGGTCAGCCTGATCAAGATCGTCACCCTCGCCGATGTACACATCGGCCTGTCGTTCGTCGCGTTCTGTGTCTACGCGCTATTGCTGTTGCGCACCTTGACGCTGGTGGACTGGTCGAGCCTCTGGGACCGGCTCGCGCCCGTGCCGGCAGCCGCGCCCGCCATACAGACCGGCCGTACCGGCGCGAGTCAGCAACTGGTCGTCTGTCGCGGCTGCGACACGCCCTTTCGCGCCAACCGTCGCCACCACTGTCCGCGCTGCGGCCGACGCCACGCGCATTACGGCGTCGACAGGCTGCAGCTGACCTGGGCGCTGCTCGTCACCGCCACGATCCTGTATATTCCGGCCAATCTCTACCCGATCATGTCGACGACGAGTCTCGGCAGCACCGAACCGCAGACCATCATCGGCGGCGTTCTGCACCTCGTGCACACCGGGTCGTGGCCGATCGCGCTGGTCATATTCGTGGCGAGCGTGGTGGTCCCGATCAGCAAGATCGTCGCTCTGGGCTGGCTCTGCCTGGCCGCGCGCCATGGCTGGCACGACGATTCGCAGGCACAGATGCGGCTCTATCGCGTGACCGAAAAGCTCGGGCGCTGGTCGATGATCGACGTGTTCGTGGTCGCGGTGCTGGCGGCGCTGGTCCGGGCCGGCGCGCTGATGGCCATCGAACCGGGCCCGGCAGCGCTGGCGTTCGCGGCCGTGGTCGTGGTGACCATGGTCGCCGCCCTGACCTTCGACACGCGACGCCTCTGGGGCGACACCTTCAACGCGGATAGTGCATGAGTAATGACCCGAACACCGCCGTGACCGCCCGCCCGGGCCCCTGGCGCCCGTCGCCCGTATGGCTGATTCCGCTCGGCGCCGCGCTCATCGGCCTGTGGCTCATCTACCAGAACGTGATGTCGCACGGCCCGGAAATCACGCTGGCCGTCGATACGGCGGAAGGCCTCGAAGCCGGCAAGACCCTGGTGAAGGTGCGCAGCGTTGAGGTCGGGCATGTGGTGAACGTGCGGCTCGCCGACGACTACAACGGCGCGGTCGCGACCGTGCAGATGAATCCCGATACGGCCGATCTGCTCGTGAAGGACAGCCGTTTCTGGGTCGTGAAACCGCGCGTGGGACGCCAGGGCATCAGCGGGCTCGGCACGATCCTGTCCGGGGCCTACATCCAGCTGCAACCCGGCCAGGCCGAGACCTCGCGGCGCGAGTTCGCGGTGCAGGATACGCCGCCGGCACGCTCGCCCGACGAACCCGGCGTGGTGATCACGCTCAATAGCGATGCCGACAATTCGCTGGCCGTGGGCGACCCGATCATCTACCAGGGCCAGACCGTGGGCCAGATCGAGTCCAGCGAGTTCGCCGTCGACGCGCAGCGCATGGAATATCGCGTGTTCGTGCGCGAACCGTTCTCGCGTCTGGTCACGCGCACGACCCAGTTCTGGCTGCGTTCCGGCATCGATTTCCATCTCGGCTCGGACGGCGTGGATGTCCAGACTGGCTCGTTGCAGAGCATTCTTGCCGGCGGCGTGACCTTCGGCCTGCCCGCCGGCGTGGAACCGGGCGCCGCGGTCGAGGCCGGACACGGCTTCAAGCTGTATCCGACCCGCAACGCCGCCGCCCAGGATCGCTTCGACGACAAGATCGAGTACGTCATTCTCCTCGACGACTCGGTGCGCGGCCTGAATAACGGTGCGCCCGTCGAATACCGCGGCCTGCGCATCGGCACGGTCGAGCAGGTGCCCTACTTCCGCGACGACTTCGACTTCGGCCAGTTCTCGGACTTCAAGATTCCGGTCCTGATCTCGGTCGAGCCCCAGCGTCCGGCCAACAGCTGGACCGACTGGAGCGACGCGCAATGGCGCGAGAACAACCGGCGCTTCTTCGCCAACGGCCTGCGTGCCACTATCAAGTCCGGCAACCTGTTAACCGGTTCGACGTTCATCAACCTGCAGTTCGAGAACAACGCGCAGGACTACGCCCCGAAAACCATCGGCCAGTACGAGGTCTTTCCGAGCGTGCCCAGCAGCATCACGAGCATCCAGACGCAGCTGTCGGACCTGATGGACAAGCTCAACGCGCTCGATATCCGGCCGATCGCGAACGACCTGAAACACACGTTGGAAACCTCGAACGCCACGCTCGACCAGCTGCACCGCGCGACACGCAACATCAACCGGCTGCTCGAATCCGAGGATACGCGTGAACTACCGCGCACCCTGCGCGTGACGCTCGGCGAGCTGCAGCAGACGCTGGACGGTTTCCAGCAGGGCGCACCCGCCTACGGTGAATTCAACCGCTCGCTGGACCGCCTCAACCGCGTGCTTGATGACGTGGCACCGCTGGCGCGCACACTGCGCAACGATCCCAACGCCCTCATCTTCGGCCCCGCCGAAGGCAAGGACCCGATCCCCAAGGCTGCCCGATGAAATCGATTCGTCTACTCGCGTTATGTGCCGTGCTGGCCACGACCGGCTGTGCCAGCAGCGCCAATGCACCGGCCATGTTCCTGCTCGACCGGGATCGTCCGGCCGAACCCGCTTCTGCAGACCGCTCGCAGGGCGTGCTGGTCATCGCGCCGGTCCGGCTCTCGCCCTATCTCGACGAGAGCGGCATCGTGTACCAGACGAGCGCCCACCGCGTGGCCATCGCCAACAACAACCGCTGGGCAGCACCACTGGCCGGACAACTGCGTGAAGCGCTGGAGGCCGAATTGACCGCTGCGCTGCCGCGGCTGCAAGTGCAGTTACAGGCAGACGCCGCCGAGACGTCGCGGCCCGTTCTGAGACTGGCGACACGCGTCGATGCCTTCATGGGCCATTACGACGGGCATGCACATATCGCCGGGCAGTGGCGAATTGTCGATGCCCAGGGCAATACCGTCGTGCGCGAGCGCTTCGAGCGCCGCGAGCCGCTGGCCAACGACGGCTACGATGCATTGGTCGAAAGCCTGTCGAACGCATGGCGGGCCAGTGCGCGCGACCTGGCCCCTCGCATTCAGGCCGCCGCCCGCGAGGCGCGGTAGCGAACGCACCGGCGCCGGCGTCACGTCGCTCGGTTGCGAGCGGACACAAAAAAGCGGGCCGAAGCCCGCTTTTTCATGCCTGGCACCGTGGCCGGGCCTAGCGCTTCATGGATTCGAAGAACTGGGCGTTGGTCTTGGTCTGCTTCATGCGATCGATGAGCAGCTCCATGGCCGCCAGGTCGTCCATACCGTGCAGGAGCTTGCGCAGCACCCACATGCGCTGCAGTTCGTCCTGCGGCACCAGTTTTTCCTCGCGGCGCGTGCCGGAGCGGTTGACGTGGATCGCCGGGTAGATGCGCTTTTCGGCGATTCGGCGGTCCATATGGACCTCCATGTTGCCCGTGCCCTTGAACTCCTCGTAGATGACTTCGTCCATCTTCGAGCCGGTCTCGATGAGCGCGGTCGCCAGAATCGTGAGGCTGCCGCCTTCTTCCACGTTACGGGCCGCACCGAAGAAGCGCTTCGGCTTCTGCAGCGCGTTCGCGTCGACACCGCCGGTCAGCACCTTGCCCGAGGAGGGGGCGGTGGTGTTGTAGGCGCGCGCCAGACGGGTCAGCGAATCGAGCAGGATCACCACGTCCTTCTTGTGCTCGACCAGCCGCTTGGCTTTCTCGATCACCATGTCGGCGACCTGCACGTGGCGGGAGGCCGGCTCGTCGAACGTCGACGAGACCACTTCGCCGCGCACGCTGCGCTCCATCTCGGTGACCTCCTCGGGCCGCTCGTCGATGAGCAGCACGATGAGGTGACAATCCGGATGATTGGTCGCGATCGACTGGGCGATGTTCTGCATCATCATCGTCTTGCCGGCCTTGGGCGGCGAGACGATCAGGCCACGCTGGCCCTTGCCGAAGGGCGCGACCAGGTCGATGGTGCGCGCGGTGATGTCTTCCGTGGAGCCGTTGCCCAGCTCCATGTGCAGCCGCTCGGTCGGGAACAGCGGCGTGAGGTTCTCGAACAGGACCTTGCCCTTGGATTTCTCGGGCGGGTCCTCGTTGATCTTGTCGACCTTGAGCAGCGCGAAATAACGCTCGGATTCCTTGGGCGGACGGATACGGCCTTCGATATTGTCGCCGGTCCGCAGCGAGAAGCGCCGAATCTGGCTGGGCGACACATAGATGTCGTCCGGGCCGGCCATGTACGACGACTCGTTCGAGCGCAGGAAACCGAAGCCGTCCGACAGGATCTCGAGTACGCCGTCGCCGTAGATGCGCTCGCCCGATTTCGCGTGCCCCTTGAGCATGGCGAAGATCAGGTCCTGCTTGCGCATGCGCGAGAGGTTCTCGAGCTGCATGTCCTGCGCCATTTCCATGAGCTCGGCAGCGGTCTTCTGCTTGAGCTCACTCAGGTTCAGGATCGGACCATCGCCGGCAACGCCGGCATAGGCCTCGAATTCGGCCTCATCGATGTCTTCGTTAGGCGGGTTGTTGCCACCCTTGTTCGGGCCGCCGCCCTTGCCGCGATTGCCGTTGTTGTTGCGCGGCTTGTTCGGGCCATTCGAATTCTTGCGACGCCGACCGCGGCGGTTGTTGCCACCGTTGCCGCCGTTGTTGTTCGAATCCTTGGACTGGCGTTCGTCGACTGTTTCTTCAGACACGGCTATCTATGAGTTGCAGCGAAAGCGTCATGACAGAGGTTTCGCAGTGGGCGGGCGCTTGATCCGTTGCAGATCAAACGAAAGCCGCCGGCTTCGAGCCGGCGGCGGTATCGGGATCAGATGTGCTGATCGACGAATTCGGTCAGCTGCGTCTTGGACACGGAACCGACCTTGGTTCCGGCCACTTCGCCGTCCTTGAACAGCATCAGGGTCGGAATGCCACGGATGCCATAACGCGGCGGCGTGTTCGGGTTATCGTCGATATTGAGTTTGGCGACCGTCAGCCGGCCGTCGTACTCATCGGCGATTTCGTCCAGCACCGGCGCGATCATCTTGCACGGGCCGCACCACTCTGCCCAGTAATCGACCAGCACGGGGCCGGAAGCCGACAGCACTTCGTTGTCGAAGCTGTCATCACTGACTTTGATGATGTTTTCACTCATTGGGCGTCCTCGGAAATGAAACGGGACAAATGAAATTCGCGCCTGTCCGCGGGGGAGCAAAGCGCTACTGAGCTGGTAATTAAGGGCGCGAAAAGATGTTTGCAAGCTGCGCGAAAGGTCGCGGCCCGACAACCGTGAAGATCACAAGCTGTTATAGTGCGGGCTGCAAAAAACAGTGCCGGAATGCGAGTCGACCCGACTCGGGCAGTGCAGCGAATATCCGTATTCGCAACGTTAGCGGCTATTGGAGCCTATCTCGGCGCGTTTTTCAACCCCTGCGTATCGGGCCGCCAATCGACCTGGTCGACGACGTACCTGTTGACGACATCGCTCACTCAATTCCAAAGGCCAACATGACCGAAACCGCCCCCGCCACCGAACCTGCCCAGCAGAATCTGCTTACCGACACGCGGCTGGATGCACTCGGTCTGCACGAGACCATTCTGGCCGGTCTGACCGAGCGGGGCTTCTCGCACGCCACGCCCATCCAGGCCGAGACCCTGCCATTGGCACTCAAGGGCACGGACATTGCCGGCCAGGCGCACACCGGCACCGGCAAGACCGCGGCCTTCCTCCTGGCCACCCTGCATCGGTTGCTCACGGACAGTCCCGAACCGAGCGAACACGCGCCGGCCCAGGCCAGCCAGCCGCGCGCGCTCATTCTCGCGCCGACGCGCGAACTCGCCGACCAGATCTACAAGGACGCCTTGCCGCTGGCATCGGGCACCGGCCTGAAATGTGTCGTCTGCTACGGCGGCACGGGTTATGAAGAGCAGCGACAGGCCATTCAGGACGGCGTCGATATTCTCATCGGCACCCCGGGCCGGCTGATCGACTATTACAAGCAGAAGGTCTACACCCTCAAGGCTATCGAAGTGGCAGTGCTCGACGAGGCCGATCGCATGTTCGATCTGGGCTTCATCGACGACATTCGCTACATGTTCCGCAAGATGCCCCGCCCCGAGAACCGCCAGAACCTGCTGTTCTCGGCGACGCTCAGCCATCGTGTGCTCGAGCTCGCCTACGAGCACATGAACAGTCCGACGCTGATCCGCACCGATACCGAGACGGTTAACATCGGCGCGATCACGCAAAAGCTCTACCACGTGTCCAAGGACGACAAGCTCGCGCTTCTGGTGGGCACGCTGCGCCGTATCGACAACGGCCGGACGCTGATCTTCATCAACACCAAGCGCACGGCCGAGTTCATCGAGGACGGCCTCAATGCCAACGGCTTTACCGCCGCGACGCTGTCCGGCGACGTGGCCCAGAACAAGCGCCTGCGTCTGCTCGAGGACTTCAAGCAGGGCAAGTTGCCAATCATGGTGGCCACCGACGTGGCCGCCCGTGGACTGCACATTCCCGACGTGACCCACGTCATCAACTACGATCTGCCGCAGGACGCGCAGGATTACGTGCATCGCATCGGCCGTACCGCGCGCGCCGGCAACACCGGCGACGCCATCTCCTTCGCCTGCGAGGAGTATGTGTACTCGCTGCCCGATATCGAGGCCTATATCGAGCACAAGATCGAAGCCGAGATGCCGCACGGCGAGGCGTTTGCCGACGACGTGGTGATCCCGGCCCGGCGCCCGCGCAAGCCGCGCGGCGGCCGACGCAAGGGAGGCGGCGGCAACCGCAAGCCGCGCTCGCGCCGCGCCTAGCTGCAGCGAATCCGCGCCTGAAACGCGGCGGTGGGCAACGCAGCACGCCGACGACGGGTATGATGCGCGGCGCGAATCCCAACCACCGAACGCCATGGAACTGACCCGCGAACTGCTCGACCAGGTCTGCGAAATCGCTGTTGCCGCCGGCCAGAAGACGCTGCCGATCTATTACAGCGACTTCGACGTCGAAACCAAGTCCGACGACAGCCCGCTGACCCAGGCCGACCTGGCTGCTCATCGCAGCATCCAGGCGGCGCTGTCCGCGCTCACGCCGGATACGCCGCAGCTGTCGGAAGAAGGCGCCGATATCGACTTCGGTACGCGCAGCCAGTGGTCGACCTACTGGCTGATCGACCCGCTTGATGGCACCAAGGAATTCGTCAACAAGAACGACCAGTTCACGATCAACATCGCGCTCGTGGTCGACCATGAACCCGTGCTCGGGGTGGTCTACGCGCCGGTGCTGGAAACACTCTGGTCTGCGGCACGCGAAATCGGCGCCTTCCGCCAGCAGGGTCACAACGAGCCGCAGCGGATCTCGACCGTCGGTGTCAACGCAGGCAAGCCGCGCGTTCTGGTCTCGCGCTCGCATCGTACCGCGGCGATCGACGCCCTGCTCGAACGCATGCCCGACTTCGAGCCGGTGACCATGGGTTCGTCACTCAAGTTCTGCGTGATTGCCGACGGCGGTGCCGACTTCTATCCGCGCCTGGGTCCGACCAGCGAATGGGATACCGCGGCCGGCCACGCGGTGCTGGCCGTCGCCGGCGGCCAGGTCACCGATCTGGACGGACGGCCGCTACGTTATAACGAGACGGAAAGCGTGCTGAACACGCATTTCCTGGCCTTCGGCGATACCGCGCACGACTGGCGCGCCTATCTTCCTGAATAGCCGACCCAAGGGCATGCGCTCAGGGGGCAGCGACATCGTCGCCGTCTCCGGGCGCCTGGACGACGAGCAGACTGCAGCTCAGACGGTCGAGCAGCGACGCACCGACCGACCCTTGCCACCAGCGCGCGAGTACGCCCCGGCGCTGGTGGCCGACCACCACCAGGTTCACGGCGAGGTCGTCGGCGAGCTTGGCGATCTGGTGCGCGGGCTCGCCGGCGCGCAGATGCCCCTCGGCGTCCACGCCGCGGTCCTTGAGCAGGTTCACCCCTTCGGCAAGAATCTGTTCGATCCGCTCGCGCTCGGCCTCGTACATGCTCTCGGTATAGAAGCCTTCCGCGGCCGCCACCGCGCCGGTCAGCGGCACGACCGCCAGCAGATGCACTTCGACTTCCCCGGACCCGAGCAGCGGTAGTGTGCGTCGCAGCGCGATGCGCCCGCACTCGCTGCCGTCATAGGCGAGCAGAATCTTCTCGAAGTTTTCCATGCAGTACCCCCATCCAGGCTGCGAAAGCGGTGGCCACAACGAACACCATACCGAGTACCATGAAGGTCTCGCGAAAGCCCGATGTCAAGGCCTCTCGCGACGCGGCATCGGCGCTTGCGCCATCGTAGAACCGGTGCAGGTCGACAGCGCTGCCCAGGTGCGCGCCCACGCGCCATTCCAGCAGCAGCGCGAACAGATTCACGCCAAAGGCACCGCCGAGCTGACGCGCGAAGTTGATCACGCCCGAGCCCTGATGCGTCAGCGATTGCGGCAGACTGCGGAGCCCGCCGATATTGAGCGCGGGCATCATGACGCCGAGCGCCATACGGCCGAAGGCGATCCAGCAAGCCAGCGTGACGAAGGCCGTCGCCGGATCGCTCAGCGCGAGGCCGGCCATGCCCAGCGCGAACCCGATACAGCCGAGTAGCAGCAACCGGTGCGCCGGCATCCGGTCGGCCAGCCGCCCGGCGACCGGAAAGACCACCGTCAGCGCCAGCCCCGCGGGCATCATGATCAGCCCGGTCGCGGTGGCCGAAAACTGCTGTACGCCCTGCGCAAGCAAGGGCACCAGATAGGTCGACCCGTACAGGCCGGCGCCGTAAGCCATGGCCAGTACGCTGGCCAGCGCGAACTGCGGATGCGCCAGAACGGCAAGGTCGATGAGCGGCGTTGCAATCCGCGCAGAGCGCCTAAGGAAAACCGCGAGCAGCAGTAGCCCGCCCAGAATGCCCGCCGCCGCCCAGCCGCTGGCATGAGCCAGCTCGGCCAGGCCGGCAAGCAGACACGCCAGTCCGGCCGACAGCCACACCATGCCGAGCCAATCGAAAACCACGGGCGTGCCGCTGCGCTGGTTATCGAGACAACGGCGCGCGCCGATCAGCGCGAGCAGACCAAACGGAATGCCCGGCAGATAGACCGCGCGCCACGAGAGCCAGTCGATCAGCACACCGCCCACCGCGGGACCGAGCGCGGGCGCGAGCACCACGCCCATGCCGTAGAGACCGAGCGCCTTGCCCCGCTCGCGGTCGTCGAAGACCTGGAAGATGAGCACCAGCGCCAGCGGCTGAACCATGCCGGCGGTCGCGCCCTGCAGCACCCGCGCCGCGATCATCACGCCGCTGTTCGGGCTGGCCGCTGCCAGCAGGCTGGCGGCAAGAAACGCCCAGAGCGAATACTCGAAGGTGCGCCGCTGGCCGATACGCTCCATCACCCGCGCGCTGGCGAGCATGGTCGCGGTCATCGCGGCGAGAAAGCCGGTGGACAACCACTGGGCCGCGATCTGCCCCATGCCGAAATCGGCCATGATCGGCGGAATCGCGACGTTGACCACGGTCGCGTTGAGTACGACCGCCACGGTGCCCATGAGCACCGTGAGCGTCACCGGCCACTTGCGCGGTTTATCGGCGCCAGCGTCAGAGGCTGGCGAGTCGCTCATTGAGGTCTTCTTCGGCCATCAAGCGTTCGACCTGTGCGGCCGTGGCGCGCGTCATGGGCCGGCCGTCGACCAGGCTGCGTGGCGCTTCGCGGATTTCGGTCGTGCCGAAAAGCGTCGCCTCGAATGCGTGATCGCCGGCGACGAAACGAAAGGCCGGATAAAACCGATGCTCGTCGCGCCCGACGCGATAGCGCCGTTCGACGATTTCGTAGGGAATACCCTGTCCCTGCAGAAAGAAATCGAAGGCTTCGGACTGCTCCGCGAACACATGCAGCTGAATATCGGAATTGGCATCCGCCAGGCCCGACACCACGTCGCCGACCAGCCGCGGCTTGAAATCCGCGAACAACGCCATCGCTTTCAGCGCCGCTTCGCGCATGGCGCGCAGCTGCGCGGGCTGCTCGTGACCGGCGAACAGGCGCTGATGCTCGGCAAGCGCGGCCTCGATCTCGCTGTTTTTGGGCAGGATGCTGTTGCGCACGTCGATACCCAAGTGCTGGGCCGCTTTCTGCTTGGCGATCCTGAAATCGCGAATGCCCTGCTCGGCCATCAGACGCGCCGCGAGTTGCGCCATGTGCTGACGCTGGGCCGCCTGTTTACGTGCGCTCGCCATGCCAAGACCTCATCTGAAGCGTCTCCCGAAAGACGATTAGAACAGTTGCTCGACCTCGTTCGACGGCGCGTTTTCGCCGGATCGCCGCGCCTCTTCGAGCGACGGCACATTGTCGGGACGGAAGCTTTCGGCGATGCCGTCCCCGTTCAAGGCCCGCTGCCCGGTCTTGGGGTCGATGCTGACGGTCACCAGATCGGCCGGTCGCGGCGGAATGGCCTCGGGCGTGCCGTCGAGCGCGACGCGCATGAAGTCGATCCACATCGGCAACGCGGCATGGCCGCCGGTTTCGCTGTTGCCCATCGGCGTGAGCTTGTCGAAGCCCACCCAGCTGATACCCACGAGATCGGCATTGAAACCGACGAACCAGGCGTCGATCTGATCGTTCGTGGTACCCGTCTTGCCGGACAGGTCGTTGCGCCCGAGCGTGGTGGCCCGGCGACCGGTGCCGCGCTTGATCACGTCGCGCATCATGTCGCCCACCAGCCAGGCGTTGTCGGCATCGATCACGCGTTCCGCCAGGCGCGATGCATCCTGTGCCCCACCGGTTGCCCGCAGCGCCGGGCAATTGCTCGTGCTCGCGCAGGCCACCTTGGGCTCGGCCTCGAAACGTACTTCGCCGCGGCCATCCTCGATCTTGGCGATGTAGTACGGCTTGACCTGAAAACCGTCGTTGGCGAACACGGCATAGGCCTGCGCCATCTGCAGCGGCGAGAACGATGCGCTGCCCAGCGCCATCGACAGATTGCGCGGGATCTGATCTTCGGGCAGGCCGAACTTGGCAATATGATCGACCGCGTTATTGATGCCGATACTGCGCAGCAGTCGGATCGAAACCAGATTGCGCGAATGAACCAGGCCTTCGCGCAGCCGGGTCGGGCCATAGATGCGCCCGCTGTAGTTCCGCGGCCGCCAGGCGTCGCTGAGGTCCGGGCTGTCGTAGACCACCGGCGCATCGTTGATCAGTGACGCCGGCGTGAAGCCATTGGCCAGCGCCGCGGAGTAGAGAAACGGCTTGAACGAGGAACCGGGCTGGCGCTGGGCCTGCACTGCGCGGTTGTATTTCGACAACGAGAAATCGAAGCCGCCCGCCAGCGCCTCGATCCCGCCGGTGTGGGGGTCGAGCGCCACCATCGCGCCCTGCACATCGGGAATCGAAGCCAGTGTCCACGCCTTGGCCTTGTCCTTGCTGCCGGTATAGGCCAGCCGGACCACATCACCGCGCGACACCAGCTTGCTGGCGGGATCATTGCCGCCCAACCACGGCATCTGACCCGCATCGAGCGAGATTTCACCGTAGCGTTCGGTCATGAGCGTGGCGCTGCGGCGCACCACGTTCGTCACCACCGCCGGCACCAGGCCGCCGGCGACCCGCATTTCCTCCAGCGCGGCCTTGAGCGCCTTGGCGTCGTCCACGGTGGCGCCGTCGAGGGTGTCCTCCGGACCATGCCAGGCATGGCGCTCGTCGTAGGCGAGTAGTGCGCGACGCAACGCGCGGTTGGCGCCGCGCTGGCGTTCGCTATCGATGGTGGTCGTGACATAAAAGCCCGACGTGTACGCCGCGTCGCCGAATCGCGCGACCATGTCCTGGCGCACCATTTCGGCCACATAGTCGGCTTCGTAGCGGTCGTCGGCAACCTTGGCGGTCGCGGTCACCGGCGCTGCGGTGGCTTCTTCGTAGGCGGCATCGTCGATCTCGCCAAGCGCATGCATGCGCGACAGCACGTAGTTGCGGCGCTCGGTCGCCCGTTCCGGGTTGGCCATCGGGTTGTAGCGCGACGGCGCCTTGGGCAGGCCGGCGATCATCGCCATCTGCGCGAGCGTGAGCTCGTCGAGCGGCTTGTGATAATAGACTTCGGAAGCCGCGCCGACGCCATACGAGCGATTACCCAGATAGATCTTGTTCAGATAGATCTCGAGGATCTGCTCCTTGGTCAGCTTGGACTCCAGCCGCAGCGCGAGAATGATCTCCTTGATCTTGCGCACGTAAGTGCGATCACGCGTGAGATACAGGTTGCGCGCGAGCTGCATGGTGATGGTGCTGCCGCCCTGGGTCTTGCGGCCGGTCGTGGCCAGCACCCACGCGGCACGCGCGATGCCCTGGTAATCCACCCCCGGGTGTTCGAAGAAGCGATCGTCCTCGGCGGCCACGAAGGCCTGCACCAGCTGCGGCGGTATCTCGTCGTAGGTGCGCGGCAGCCGCCGCTCGAGGCCGAACTCGCCGATGATCTTGCGATCCGCGGTATACACCCGAAGCGGCTCGTTGAGCTCCGGATCGCCGATGTCGCCTGCGCTGGGCAGCTGCGGCCCGAAATAGAGATAGACGCCACCGACGACGCATACGGCGAGGGTGGCGGCGGACAGCAGTCCGGCGAGCAGGAACACAACAATACGCAGGGCGCGAGGCATCGCTTTCATCAGGAATCCGCGGCTCGCGGGCCGCTGGCCGGAAAAACTGCGGTCATGATACCGGCGGAAACTTTTTTTTGCCCGCAGGCATTGTGGATTCCAAGACTTCTGCCGATAAACATTAGACGCGCGGATTCAAATGCTTAAACGGCACAACAGCATTGCCTAGTAACGCGCCAGGAGTATAGTTGTACCCGGTATTTCGCGCCGCGGTCCGCACGATGGGCTGGGGGAACGGTACACGGGGGTGTATCGCAAGCCCGGACGGCGGCGAGAGATAGCCGATCAGGGGGAGTCGGATGGGGCTATTCGAGCAATTCTTTAAGTCGAGAACTCGGCCATTTCTGGGCGTGGACATCAGCTCCACGCGTATCAAGCTGCTCGAACTCGATGGCAAGCCCGGCGCCTATCGTGTGCTCAGCTATGCCAGCGAGGCACTGCCCGCCGAGGCGGTTGCCGACGATCAGGTCATCAACCCGGAAGCGGTGGCGGCCACCATGAGCCGCGCGCTGGAACGCGCCGGCACGCGCACCCGTGACGCTGCGATCGCGGTGTCGGGCCCCACGGTGATCAGCAAGATCATCGACATGCCCGCCGACCTGTCCGACGAGGACATGGAGCAGCAGATCGGCTTCGACGCGGAACAGTACATCCCGCACGCCATCGAGGAGGTCAACCTCGATTTTCAGGCGCTCGAGAGAGACCCCAACAACCCCGACGTCAACCGCGTGCTGCTGGTCGCCTGCCGCCGCGAAAACATCGAGACGCGTGTCGGCGCGCTCGAGATGGCCGGCGTCACCGTGCGCACGGTCGATGTCGAGGAATACGCACTACAGAACGCCTCCACCCTGCTCGTCGAACAGACACCGGCCCTGGCCGGCGACGTCAGCGTCGCGGTGTTCGACATCGGCGCGCATCAGACGCGTCTGAGCGTCCAGCACAGCGGCCGGCACGTCTATTCACGCGAACTGTCGTTTGGCGGCCATGCGCTGGCCAGCCGGCTGATCGACCGCCACGATCTCAAGGACGCGGATCAGCTGCGCGCGCGTCTGCGCACGGGCGAGCTGGACGGCGCCGCGATTGCCGGCGATGTCACCGACTTTGCCGAACGCCTGGCCGGGCAGATCGATCGCGCCCTGCAGTTCTATATTTCTGCCGCCTCGCGTGATGAGGAGGTCAACCAGGTGGTGCTGGTCGGCGGTGCGACGCTGTACCCCGGGCTCGAAGCCGCCATCAGCCGCCATCTGTCGCGGCCGGTGAGTATCGGCAATCCGCTGGCCGGCATGCTCGCCAGCAGCCGGGCACGGCGCAACCACGTGGATCAGGAAGCGCCGGCGCTGATGGTGGCCGCCGGCCTGGCGTTGAGGTCGATTCGATGAGCACGTTGATCCGCATCAATCTGCTGGACTGGCGCGCCGCCGCTCGCGAACGCAAGCGCAAGCGCTTTCTCACGCTGCTGGTGCTCGCCGCGCTGGCCAGCGTCGTCGTGGTCGGCGTCATTCCGATGCTCTACTACAACCACCTGATCGATGTGCAGGAGTCGCGCAACCGTTATCTCGAAAGCCAGATCGCGATCGCCGATCGGCAACTGGTCGAGATCCGGGCCCTGCAGAAGACCCGCGAGAGCCTGATCACGCGCATGCGCATCATCGAGGAATTGCAGCAATCGCGCTCGGGCATCGTTCACTATTTCGATCAGCTGGTGGATACGCTGCCCAACGGCGTCTATCTGTCGTCGCTCGTGCAGAAGGGCAATACCACCACGCTCGACGGTGTCGCCGAATCGAATGCCCGTGTTTCCGATTACATGGTCAATCTTGACGACGCCGCCTGGTTCGCCGACCCGCGCCTGATCGTGATCAAGTCGAGCGAGAACGGGCCGCAGCGCTTCGCGGACTTCACGCTCACGGTCAAGGGCGACAGCCCCAATGCCAAGCCGGCGGACGATCAATCCGGTCCCGCCAACAACCCGACGGCGCCGCGCTCATGAGAAGTCTCAGAGAATATATCGAGGAGCTGCGTAGCCTCGATCAGAACAACATCGGCAGCTGGCCCACCTGGGCCTACGGCTTCGCGATCCTGCTGGTCTCGGCGACCATTATCGGTATCGGCACCTGGTATTTCGTGCTGCCCAAGCAGGACGCCTTGGAGCGTGTCGCCCGCAAGGAGCCGGAACTCAAGCAGACCTTCGAAAGCAAGCAGCGACTGGTCGCGAACCTCGATGCCTATCGCACGCAGCTCGAGGCGATGGAACTGCAGTTCGGCGCCCTGCTCCAGCAACTGCCGAGCAAGACCGAGGTGCCCAGCCTGCTCAACGACATCTCGCAGACCCGCATTGCCAGCGGTCTCGAAGAAGAGCTGTTCAAGCCGCGCCCGGAGAATCCGCAGGATTTCTATGCCGTGCTGCCAAACGATCTGATCGTGACCGGCACCTATCACGAACTCGGCCGGTTCGTCTCCGGCGTGGCGGCCCTGTCGCGGATCGTCACCATCCAGGATATCCAGATCGAGCCGATCAACGAAGGCGAGGATAGCGGCGAACTGCGCATGAGCATGACCGCCAACACCTATCGCTATCTCGAGGACGCAGGCGCCACGGCGTCGGGCAGCGGGAGCCAGAAGCGATGAGGCGTATCAAGCAAGCCACGATCGCGAGCCTTTGCCTGCTCGCAGCCGGCTGCGGCGCGGACAACAGCGATCTCCCGGATTTCGTTGCACAGGTCAAGGCACGCCCAGCCGCGCCCATCGAACCGATCCCCGAGATCGCGCCTTATACGCCTTACACCTATCGCGCCGACGATCGCCGCGCGCCCTTCACGCCCACAGCGCCGCGCCGCGACGTGAGCAGCAACAGCGATCTCGCGCCTGATCCGGATCGCGCCCGCGAACCGCTCGAGGCCTTCCCGCTCGACTCGCTTCGGCTGGTGGGCACGATTACGCGTTCGGGGGTGACCTACGCCCTCATCCAGGCGCCCGACGGCGTCATCCATCGCCTGAGACCCGGCAACCATATCGGCCAGAACTACGGTCGGATCGACGGCATTTCCGAAAACGGTGTCCTTTTGACCGAAATCGTGCCGGACGGACTCGGCGGCTATATCCGCCGGCCGGCCACGATCGCCCCCACGCGGTGAATGAGAAGCAGACTATGAGCAGACCGATTGCACGCATTTCCTCGTTCAAGCGCCGGGCCTGTCCGCGCTGGCTGGTCCTTGCCCTGCTGCTTGTCGGCACGTCGACGGCCCATGCCGCGACCAATACGCTGACCGCGGTCGACGCCACCGCGGCAAGCAACAGCGAAATCAATATTCGCCTGACGCTCGCGGGCGCCGCGCCCGTGCCGTCGGTGTTTACGGTCAACGAGCCGGCCCGGCTGTCGATCGACCTGCCCGGGACCGATCTGGCGGTCGCCGAACGCTATCGCCGGATCGACGAGGGGCCGGTCCAGGCCATTGCGCTCGCCGCAGGCGAGGATCGCACCCGGGTTGTGGTCGAACTCGACACCATGACCGACTATCGGATCAACCGTCAGGGCAACGAGATCACGATCGGCATCGGCGGCGGCATGAGCGCACCGGCGACGCCGCAAACGCCGGTGACCCAGGCTTCAGTGCGCCCGTCGACGCCGGTCCGGCCCATGACCGACACCGATTACCAGGCGCAGGCGGCCTCCGTTCGTGGGCCCCAGGTGCGCGATATCGATTTCCGTCGTGGCGAAAATGGCGCCGGCCGCATCGAGATCGTTCTCGACGGCGTCAACTCCGCCGTGGACGTCAGCGAACGCGATGGCCAGGTCATCGCCAATCTGCCCGGCGTCGCCCTCCCAGACGCGCTCGAACGCCGCCTGGACGTGCTCGACTTCGCCACACCGGTCAAGACCATCGACGCGCTGGCCCGCGACGGCGGCACGCGACTGGTCGTCACCTCGGTATCCGGCGCCGATTTCGAACAGATCGCCTACCAGACCGGCGACCGGTTCTATATCGAGCTCCAACCGCTGACGGCCTCGGAAAAGGCCGACCGGGAAGAAGAAAAACCCCGCTATACCGGCGAGCGCATCTCGCTGTCGTTCCAGAACATCGACGTACGCGCCGTGCTGCAGATCATCGCCGATGTGGCCGACGTCAACATGGTCGTCTCCGACAGCGTCACCGGCAACATGGCGCTGCGCCTGGAAGATGTCCCCTGGGATCAGGCCCTGGACATTATCATGCAGTCCAAGGGCCTGGGCATGCGCCGCGAGAACAACGTGATCACGGTTGCGCCGCTGGCCGAAATCGCGGCCCGCGAACAGGCCGAACTGGCCGCCCAGCAAGCCACCACGAATCTCGCGCCGCTGCGCTCCGAGATCGTCCAGATCAACTATGCCCGTGCCGGCGAGCTCGCCGCCCTGCTGCGCAGCACTACCGGCGAGCTTTCGCTGCTGTCCGAGCGCGGCCAGGTTACGGTCGACGAACGCACCAACAGCCTGCTCATCAACGAAACCCGTGAAAAACTCGACGAGATTCGACGGGTGATCAACCGGCTCGACATCCCGGTACGCCAGGTGCTGATCGAATCACGGATCGTGGTAGCGAACCGCGAGTTCCAGCGCGACCTAGGAGTGACTCAGGACTTGAACGATACAGGAGCTTTCGAGTCGCCCACTGACGGTAATTATATCGCCGATTCGGGATACTCCATTGGGCTCCCTGCTCCGAATCCGACTAGCGCAATATCAACATCTATTATTGGCGATACGTTCAACCTCACTCTCGCGCTGTCGGCAATGGAATCCGAGAATCGCGGCGAAATTATATCGGCACCGCGGGTAATCACGGCTAACGCCAAGGAAGCCAAGATTGAGCAAGGCGTGGAAATCCCTTACCTCGAAGCCGCCTCCAGTGGCGCGGCGACGGTGGAGTTCAAGGAAGCGGTACTCGGCCTTACAGTGACGCCGCAGATCACGCCCGACGAGCGCGTCATCATGGATCTCTACGTCACCCAGGATACCCAGGGCGACACAATCAACGTGCAAGGCGGTGGCAGCGTTCCTTCGATCAACACCCGAAGCCTGACGACGCAAGTGCTTGTAGACAATGGCGAAACGGTTGTACTCGGCGGTATATACGAGCAGGAAAACCGCGACATCTCAAATCGTGTACCGATCCTT
The DNA here is from genome assembly GCF_017744135.1 of Endozoicomonas sp. G2_2. GTDB lineage: Bacteria > Pseudomonadota > Gammaproteobacteria > Nevskiales > Salinisphaeraceae > Salinisphaera. The sequence goes on along the minus strand of NZ_JAGHQU010000004.1, from coordinate 106,735 downwards.
GGCGAAATCCCGCTTGTGGGCATCCTGTTCCGCGGCACCCAGCGTCAGCGCGACAAACGCGAACTGCTGCTGTTCGTCACGCCGAAGATTCTCAAGGAAACCCTGTCGCTTCAGCGCTAAGCGCACGCGACCAAGGCACTTCACTATAAAGTTGAAAAAAGAAAGTTGGAGACTGAACTGATGACTGCACACACCCTACGCAATCTATTGCTTGCCATCGCGATTGCCACGCTCCTGGTCGCCTGCGGCGGCTCTACTTCGGGTGGCGACGATGACGACGGGTCGACCGGGAGCGGTGGCGGCGGTGGCAACTCTGGCGGTGACGATACGCCAGCCCAAACCTCAATCCGCTTCGGCGCATTCGACAATGGCGTTTTTCAAGAGGGTCAGATCAGCGCCAACCCAACTGAACTCGAAGCCGGCCAGAGTTCCTCGTTGCAGGTCGCTCTAGTGAATGCTGATGGCGCCCCCATTACTGACAGCGCCGATATTCGTTTTACATCACAGTGCATTAGTGACGGCACGTCCGAGGTTGACCCGGCCGTTCAGACCGTAACGGATGGCCGCGCGATGGTCACCTACACAGCCCGCGGCTGCGACGGCATCGATACGATCACCTCAGTAGCGGTTGTAGGCGATACCACTTTCCAAGCCAATATCTCGGTTCAAACGGAAGCAGCGCCGGCAGGCGCACTGACCTTTGATTCAGCCAGCGAGACCCAAATCGGAATCCAGGGATCGGGCGGCCCGCTGCCTGAACAATCAAATCTAGTCTTCAAGGCGACTAACGCGAGTGGCGGGCCGGCCCCAAATCAGTTGGTCAATTTTTCTCTTAACACTACGACCGGCGGCATCACACTAAGCAACACGCAAGATACGACCGACGGGAATGGCCTGGCCTCCACTACCGTTACCTCTGGTTCAGTGGCAACTACAGTCCGCGTTACCGCCCAAGCCACGAGCAGTTCGGGTGCGTCTTTAAATGCACAATCGAGTCAACTCGCCATAACTACCGGCGTGCCCGACAATGGCAGCATGACCATTGCGGCGGAGACGCTCAACCTCGAAGGGTACGACTTCGCAGGTGAACAAACGCAAATCACGGCATTCCTCGCCGACCGCTTTAATAATCCTGCACCGGACGGTACGGCAGTAAGCTTCACCTCAGAAGGCGGCTCGATAGAGGGCACATGTCTCACAGATAATGGTCAATGCTCAGTCACGTTCACGTCCCAGAACCCTCGTCCCTCCGATGGCCGCGCCACCATACTTGCAACCGCCACCGGCGAAGAAGACTTCACGGACAGCAATGGTAACGGGCGATTTGATGGCGGCGAGACCTTTGTCGATCTCGTAGAGGCATTTCGTGACGATAACGAGAACGGCACGCGTGACAACAACGAACTGTTCATCGACTTCAACGACGATGGCCAGTACAGCATGGGTAACAACGCCTTCGACGGCGTACTTTGTCAGCCAAGCGATTGTCCGGGGGCTGCATCGCTCAACGTGCGTGACGACCTTGTAATCGTGCTATCCGGCTCTACATTGAGCTTCGACGTCAGCCCAGCGCCGATCAATCTGGACTCGGGTCTGGTCGCGGTTACCGTTCGAATTGAGGATGGACGCGGCCAAGTGCCTCCAAGTGGCACGACGATCGAGGCAGAGGTAACGCAAGGGTCGCTCGTTGGCGAAGACAGCTTCGTACAGCCAAGCACGAACGGTCCGGTGCAGGCCGGCGGGAGCTCAGGGGTATATACTTTCCGGATCGAACCCGGCGACGATGCGGGTAATGGCCTGCTTCTGCTGACCGCGACCACACCGCGCGGCCAGATCAGCAGGCGCAGCGTTTCGATTCAACAGAGCAGCACCGCGCCTTAATACGGGCCGCTGTTTTTACTCATTTCGGGACTCTATGGCAGCCAATCCAAACATTTATCTCGTTGGCCCGATGGGGGCTGGTAAAACCACGATCGGTCGGCGCATTGCCGAGATCAAGGGGATGTCCTTCGTCGATTCCGACCATGAGGTCGAGAAGCGAACGGGCGTGGATATTTCCTTCATCTTCGACATGGAAGGTGAGGAAGGCTTTCGCAAGCGCGAGCGGGAGATGATTGCCGAGCTCAGCGAACAGCCCAATACCGTGATGGCTACCGGCGGTGGCGCGGTGCTGGATGAATCCACCCGCGATCTGCTTTCGGCCCGCGGCGTGGTGGTCTACCTGGAAACGTCGCTGGAACAGCAGCTGGCGCGTACGCGCAAGGCCAGCAACAGGCCCCTGCTTGAGGGCAGCGAGGACGTGGAAGCCACGCTCGCAGCGCTGATGGAAGAGCGTGATCCGTTGTACCGGTCGATCGCGGACATCGTGGTTGCGACCGGCGAACAGCAGGCACGTCGACTGGCCCGTGAAATCGTCGAACAGCTCGAGGCTATCGGCACGGCGTGACCCAGCGTGGCGAAAGCCCGGGCCTGGTCTACGCCGGCTTCTGGATTCGCGTATGGGCCACGATCATCGATTCGGTGCTCGTGATGCTCGTGGTGCTGCCGCTGCTACGCATGATCTATGGCCCCGCGGTGCTTGACCCCGCCGGACCCGTGATCATGGGGCCAGCGCATGTAGTAATCAGCTACGTGTTGCCGGCCTTCGCGGTGATCGCGTTCTGGATGTATCGCGAGGCCACACCCGGAAAAATGGCAATTCGCGCGCGCATCGTCGATGCGCGCACCGGCGCCCACCCACGCACGCGCCAGCTTGTCATTCGCTATCTGGCCTACTTCGCGGCTTCGTTACCGCTGGGTATCGGCCTGCTGTGGGTCGCATTCGACCGACGCAAGCAGGGTTGGCACGACAAGATCGCGAGCACGGTTGTGGTGCGTGAAGACAGCGGCGCATCACGCGCGCGTTTTGACGAAAACGCCTCATCGCCACCTTCACACACCACCAACGACGGACGCTGGCAGGCATGAGCACCCTTTCCTCCGAAAACGCGGCCCTGCGGGTCGAGCTCGGCGCGCGCAGTTACGATATCGAGATCGCGCCAGGCCTGGTCGGGGACCCGGCCGCCTACCGAGGCGCGATACGCGGCGAGCGCGTGCTCGTGGTTACGAACGAAACCGTGGGGCCTCTCTACGCCGGGCTGGTCGAAACGGCACTCGCGACCTCACACCGGGTGGACATACTCACGCTTGCCGACGGCGAGCAATACAAGACGCTGGCCACGCTCGAAAAAATCTATGACCGGCTGCTGGAAGGCGGCTACGGGCGCGATGCCACCATCGTCGCCCTGGGTGGCGGCGTGATCGGCGATATCGCCGGCTTTGCCGCCGCAAGCTATCAGCGGGGTATCGATTTCGTTCAGGTTCCGACGACACTGCTGGCGCAGGTGGACTCGTCCGTGGGCGGCAAGACCGGCGTGAACCATGCGCTGGGCAAGAACATGATCGGCGCATTTCACCAGCCGACCCGCGTGCTTGCCGACGTCGACGTGCTCAATTCATTGCCGGCCCGCGAGTTCGCCGCCGGCATGGCCGAAGTCATCAAGTACGGGCTGATCCGCGACACGCCCTTCTTCGACTGGCTCGAAGCCCACATGGCGGCGATCAATGCGCGCGAACCGGAACGGCTCGTGGAAGTCATACGTCGCTCCTGCGCCAACAAGGCCGAGGTCGTGGCCGCAGATGAACGCGAGGCGGGCCAGCGTGCCCTGCTCAACCTGGGCCACACCTACGGCCACGCCCTGGAGGCCGAACTCGGCTACGGTCGATGGCTGCATGGCGAGGCGGTCGCGGCCGGCATGTGCATGGCCGCCGACACGGCCTGTCGACTGGGCTGGCTCAACGACAGCCAGTGTGCCCGGATCGAACGGGTGATCGCGGCAGCCGGGCTGCCGGTCGCGCCCCCACCCGAACTCGAGGCCAGCCGCATCCGGGCCCTCATGGCGCGCGACAAGAAGGTCGAAGCCGGCGCCCTGCGGCTTGTTCTGATGCGCGATATCGGCCATGCCGTGGTCACGAGCGAGTACGGCGACGCGCTCGACGCAACGCTGCAACGCTATTGCGCGGGCTGAGGCGAACGAACGCGGGCAGGTGGCGCGAATCCTGCAGGTCGATTGATTGCGTTCGGGCCGCCTTTTATACTTCAAGTGAATATTGGTACGCCCCCGGCGTCCGATCCGGTCGCCCGCATCACGGCGACCCACTGCACCGTATAGTGTGACCATCCCGGCGGCACCGACCGCGGCACACGATTCCGATACGGCATTCGGCATAGGGAATCGCCCCCGAACGCGCCGAATCTGACCCGAGGCGAGGACAAAAAGACAATGCATCAGTTGAAAGGCGGACTCTATTCTCCGGAGTTCGAGAAAGACTCCTGCGGCTTTGGCCTGATCGCCAATATGGACAACCAGCCGAGCCACTGGCTGGTAGAGACCACGATCGGCGCGCTCGAGCGGCTGACCCATCGTGGTGCTGTCGCCGCCGACGGCAAGACCGGCGACGGCTGCGGCATTCTCATGAAAAAGCCGGACGCCTTCCTGCGTCTGGTCGCGGACGAAGCCGGTATTTCGCTGGCCGACCACTACGCCAGCGGCATCGTGTTCCTGAACCCGGATGCAGACCTGCGCGCCGCGTCGAAAGCCGAGCTCGCCCGACAGCTGGAAGCCGAGGGCCTGGAGATCGCCGGCTGGCGCGAGGTGCCCATCGACGCCGAGAACGCCTGCGGCAAGGAAGCCATCAACACCCTGCCCTGGCTCGAACAGATCTTCGTCAACGCGCCCGACGGTATGGACGACGCGCTGTTCGAATCCAAGCTGGTGTTCTCGCGGCGCCGAGCCGAAAACGCCCTGCCCGACGACGAGGTTTTCTACGTGCCTTCGCTGTCGGCGCACGTGCTCTCGTACAAGGGCATGGTCATGCCCAGCTACCTGCCGGTGTTCTACAAGGATCTGGCCGACGCGCGTCTGGAAACATCGCTCTGTGTCTTCCACCAGCGTTTTTCCACCAACACGCTGCCGCAATGGCGCCTGGCCCAGCCGTTTCGTTATCTCGCCCACAACGGCGAGATCAACACCGTCACCGGCAACCGCAACTGGTCGACGGCGCGGGCGAACAAGTTTGCCTCCGACAAGCTGCCCGATCTCGAATCCATCCTGCCGCTGGTTTCGACCACGGGCTCGGATTCGCAGAGCCTCGACAACATGCTCGAGGTCCTGCTGGCCGGCGGCATGGACATCTTCTACGCCATGCGGCTGCTGATGCCGCCCGCCTGGCAGAACGTCGATTACATGAGCGCCGACCTGCGCGCGTTCTACGAGTACAACTCCATGCATATGGAGCCGTGGGACGGCCCCGCGGGCATCGTACTCACCGACGGCCGCTATGCGGCCTGCTGCCTGGACCGCAACGGCCTGCGCCCGGCGCGCTACGTGATCACCAAGGATCGCCACATCACGCTGGCCTCCGAAATCGGTGTCTGGGACTACGACCCGGCCGACGTCGTTGCCAAGGGCCGGCTCAAGCCCGGCGACATGATCGCGGTGGACACCGAAAACGGTGAACTGATCAAGCCGCAGGAGATCGACCAGCGCCTGGCCAGCCGCGCGCCCTACAAGCAGTGGCTGAAAAAGAACGCGCGCATGCTCGAATCGCGCCTGGCCGACACCCGCGACGAAGCGTGGATGGAGCGCGATCAGGTCAAGACCTACGAAAAGCTGTTCCACGTCTCCTTCGAGGAGCGCGATCAGGTACTGCGCCCGCTTGCCGAGGCCGGCCAGGAAGCCACCGGCTCCATGGGCGACGACACGCCTTTCCCGGTGCTGTCGCGCGTGGACCGCGTGATCTACGATTATTTCCGGCAGAAGTTCGCACAGGTCACCAACCCGCCGATCGACTCGCTGCGCGAGCGCATCGTCATGTCGCTGGAGACCTGCTTCGGCCGCGAACGCAACGTATTCGACGAGAACGAAGAGCGTGCCAAGCGGCTGGTCGTCGACTCCCCCGTGCTGTCCACGGGCAAGTACCGTCGATTGCTGTCCATCGACGATCCGGACTACGCGCATACGATCATCGACCTGAACTACGACGCCGGCACCGCCCTCGGCGACGCCATTCAGGCGATCTGCGATCAGGCTGTGGCCGCAGTCAAGAACGGCACTACCGTGCTCGTGCTTTCCGATCGCGACATCGAACAGGGCAAGCTGCCGATCCAGGCACTGCTGGCTACCGGCGCCGTGCATCACCGGCTCACCCGCGAAAATCTGCGCTGTGATGCCAATCTGGTGATCGATACGGCGAGCGCGCGAGACGCGCACCACTTCGCGTGCCTGATCGGCTACGGCGCGAGCGCGATCCATCCCTATCTGGCCTACGAAAGCCTCAACGATCTGGTTCGCTGTGGTCAGGTCGACGGCCGCAATCCCGACGAGCTCTGCGCGACCTACCGCAAGGGCATCAACAAGGGGCTGTACAAGATCATGTCCAAGATGGGCATTTCCACGGTCACCAGCTACCGCGGCGCCCAGCTGTTCGAAATCGTCGGTCTCGACAGGGAAGTCACCGATACCTGCTTTACCGGCACCGTGAGCCGCATCGCCGGCGCCGGCTTCGCGCACCTGCAGTCCGACGTAGCGCGCCTGGCCCAGAACGCCTGGAACCCGCGCGTCGCCATCAATCAGGGCGGCCTGCTCAAGTTCGTGCACGGCCAGGAATACCACTGCTACAACCCGGACGTAATCGCCACGCTGCACGAGGCCGTGAGCACCGGTGAGTACGCCAAGTACCGCGAGTACGCCGATATCGTCCAGGGCCGGCCGGTTTCCGTGCTGCGCGACCTGTTCAAGCTGCGCGACGATATCGAGCCGATCGATATCGACGAGGTCGAGGACATCAAGGACATCACGCCGCGTTTCGACTCGGCCGGCATGTCCCTCGGCGCGCTGTCGCCGGAAGCGCACGAATCGCTGGCTACCGGCATGAATCGCATGGGCGGTCGGTCGAATTCCGGCGAAGGTGGCGAGGATGCCGCCCGCTTCGGCACCGAAAAGATGTCGAAGATCAAGCAGGTGGCATCGGGTCGTTTCGGCGTGACACCGCATTACCTGGTCAATGCCGAAGTGCTGCAGATCAAGATCGCCCAGGGCGCGAAGCCCGGCGAAGGCGGCCAGCTGCCCGGCCACAAGGTCAACGAGATGATCGCGCGGCTGCGCTATTCCAAGCCGGGCGTGGCGCTTATCTCGCCGCCACCGCATCACGACATCTACTCGATCGAAGACCTGGCACAGCTGATCTTCGACCTCAAGCAGGTCAATCCGCAGGCGCTTGTCTCGGTGAAGCTGGTATCGGGCCCTGGCGTGGGCACGATCGCCGCCGGTGTGGCCAAGGCCTATGCCGATCTCATCACCATATCCGGCTACGACGGCGGCACGGGCGCAAGCCCGCTGACCTCGGTGCGCTATGCCGGCACGCCGTGGGAGCTTGGTCTGTCGGAGACCCAGCAGACACTGCGCGCCAACGAACTGCGCGAAAAGGTCCGGGTGCAGACCGACGGCGGCCTGAAGACCGGTCTCGACGTGATCAAGGCCGCGATCCTGGGCGCCGAATCCTTCGGTTTCGGTACCGGGCCGATGGTCGCGCTCGGCTGCAAGTACCTGCGGGTCTGCCACCTCAACAACTGTGCGACGGGTGTGGCTACGCAGAACGAAGTACTGCGCGAGCGTCATTACATCGGCATCCCCGAGATGGTGCAGAACTTCTTCCACTTCATCGCACAGGAAACGCGCGAGCTGATGGCACAGATCGGCGTGCGCTCGCTGGGTGAGCTCATCGGCCGTACCGACCTGCTCGAAATCCTGCCGGGTGAGACCACCAAGCAGCAGGGCCTGGATCTCGAGCCGATCCTGTCCAAGGGCGGTCTCGCGGACGATGTCCCGACGCACTGCCTGGATCCGCACAACGAGCCGTTCGACAAGGGCGAGCTCGCCGAGCAGATGGTGGCAGACGCGCTCGACGCCATCGAAAACAAGGCCGGCGGCACGTTCGAGTACGAAGTGCACAACAACAACCGTTCGCTCGGCGCCCGTCTGTCGGGTGAAATCGCCCGTCGCCACGGCAATCTCGACATGGAAGACGCGCCGATCACGCTCAAGCTCACCGGCACCGCCGGCCAGAGCTTCGGCGTATTCAACGCCGGTGGTCTGCACCTCTATCTCGAGGGCGATGCCAACGACTATGTCGGCAAGGGCATGGCCGGCGGCCGGATCGTCATCCGTCCGCCGCGCACTGCCGGGTATGTGGCCCGCGAAGCCGCGATCATCGGCAACACCTGCCTGTACGGTGCGACCGGCGGCACGCTGTATGCTGCGGGGATGGCCGGCGAGCGCTTCGGCGTACGCAACTCCGGCGCCAACGCGGTCGTCGAGGGCATCGGCGATCACGGCTGCGAGTACATGACCGGCGGCTGTGTCGTCGTGCTCGGCCATACGGGCGTGAACTTCGGCGCCGGCATGACCGGCGGCCTGGCCTATGTGCTGGATGAAAAGCGTGAGTTCGTCGACCGCTACAACCACGAGCTGATCGATATCCATCGCATGGTCTCCGAAAACATGGAAGCCCATCGCCACTATCTGCGCGAGATGATCGAGGCCTATGTAGCCGAGACCGACAGCGCCTGGGGCAAGGAGATCCTCGAGGACTTCCGCGACTACATCGGCCAGTTCTGGCTGGTCAAGCCCAAGGCCGAGAGCGTGGAAACGATTCTGGATACGCTCAATCGCGCGGCCTGATCGCGCGAATCAGAAGGGGGCCGCGCGGCGCCGGACGACAATCGCCCGGCGCCGCGCGGGCTGCGTAACGACTAAAGGTTAGCAATGGCAAAGAATCATTTGCAGTTTCTCGACACGCCGCGCCAGGACCCGAAGAAGGTCGAGGTGCCGGTCCGGATTCATGAATTCGCCGAGATCTATGGTCAGTTCGACAAGGAAACCGCCAGCCAGCAGGCCGGGCGCTGTATTTCCTGCGGCAATCCGTACTGCGAATGGAAATGCCCGGTCCACAACTACATTCCGAACTGGCTGAAGCTGGTCAACGAGGGCAACCTGTTCGAGGCGGCCGAGCTGTCGCACGCCACCAACACCCTGCCCGAAATCTGTGGCCGTATCTGCCCGCAGGACCGTCTGTGCGAAGGCGCCTGCACGATGAACGACGGCTTCGGCGCGATCACCATCGGCTCGGTCGAGAAATACATCACCGACGAGGCCTTCAAGCAGGGCTGGCGTCCGGATGTATCCAACGTGGTCTGGACCGACAAGAAGGTCGCGGTCATCGGCGCCGGCCCGGCCGGCCTGGGCGCTGCCGACATTCTCGTGCGCAGTGGCGTTAAAGCCGTCGTGTTCGACAAGTATCCGCGTATCGGCGGCCTGCTGACCTTCGGCATCCCGCCGTTCAAACTCGAAAAGGACGTGGTCGAAACCCGTCGCGAGGTCATGGAAGGCATGGGCGTCGAATTCCGCCTCGGCTGCGAGGTCGGCAAGGACGTCCAGATCGAAGACCTCATGGAAGAATACGATGCCGTGTTTCTGGGCATGGGCACCTATACCTACATGAAGGGCGGTTTCCCCGGCGAGGATCTCGACGGCGTACATGAAGCGCTGCCGTTTCTCGTGGCCAACATCAACCGTGAACTCGGCCTGGAGAAAAGCCCGCGCGACTTCATCGACATGAAAGGCGAACGCGTGGTCGTCCTCGGCGGCGGCGATACCGCCATGGACTGCAACCGCACCTCGATTCGCCAGGGCGCCAAAAAAGTGGTCTGCGCGTACCGGCGCGACGAAGAGAACATGCCCGGCTCCGCGCGCGAGTTTCAGAACGCGCGCGAGGAAGGCGTCGAGTTCATGTTCAACCGCCAGCCGGTGGAAATCGTCGGCGATACCAAGGTCGAGGGCATCAAGGTCGTCACGACCAAGCTGGGCGCGCCCGACGAGCGCGGCCGCCGACGTCCGGAGCCGGTACCGGGCACGGAGGAAGTCATCGAGGCCGATCGGGTGATCATCGCCTTCGGCTTCCGCCCGAATCCGCAGCCCTGGTTCGACACCCATAGCGTCGATATCGACGACGGCGGCCGCGTGATCGCCCCCGAGAAGGGGCGCTTCAAGCACCAGACCACGAACCCGAAGATCTTTGCCGGCGGCGACATGGTGCGCGGCTCGGATCTCGTGGTCACCGCCGTGTTCGAGGGCCGCGAAGCCGCCAAGGGCATTCTCGACTACCTGCAGGTCGGTGTTGGCGAATCCGGCAACGCCGCCTGATCACCGTCTCCTGCGCGGCGCGCCGGCCGGCCCGGCGTGCCGCGGGTACCGATTACCGACCGGAGCACGTACGTGTCCGCCATCCCCGATAACGACCGCCTGATCTTCGCGCTCGACGTGCCCGACGCCGACGACGCGCGGGCGCTGGTGGAGACCCTCGGCGACGCCGTGACGTTCTACAAAGTCGGGCTCGAACTGGCGATGGCCCCCGGCTACTTCGAACTCGTCGACTGGCTCAAGGCGCGCGGCAAGAAAGTCTTCGTCGACGTCAAACTCTTCGACGTCCCGGCCACGGTCGCGGCTGCCGTGCGGCGCTTGTGCGCGCGCGATATCGATTTCATCACCGTGCACGGCAATCAACAGGTCATGGAAGCCGCGGCCGCCGCGCGCAGCGGCGCATCGCGCATTCTGGCCGTCACCGCTCTTACGAGCCTCGACCAGGGCGATCTCGACGACATGGGCTTTGCCTGCGATATCGAATCGCTGGTGCTGTCGCGCGCAAAACGGGCGCTGCAAGCCGGCTGTGACGGCGTGATCTCGTCGGGCATGGAAGTCGCCAACCTGCGCGCCCACGCACCGGACAAGCTGATCGCGATCACCCCCGGTATCCGCCCCGTCGCCAACGACGAGCGCCCGCCGGATGACCAGAAACGGGTGATGACCCCGGCCGCGGCGATCGCCGCCGGCGCGGATTATCTCGTGGTCGGCCGCCCGATCCGCGATGCGGCCGATCCGCGTGAAGTCGCACTCGCAATCCAGAACGAAATCGCCGAGGCGATCGCTGCACGCTGAATCGCCCTTGAGGCTTTTATCTGCCCTGGCCGGTCTCGCGCAAAGACACCAAGGCGCGAAGAGGCCAACCCTTGAGGTACGGCTTCATCTCGGCGGCTTGGCGTCTTTGCGTGAGCAATCCCCGGCCGTCGATGCCGTCGCACCCAGGGTCGCTATCGCCGTGGTCCGCCGAGCCGTTAAACTGCGCGCAATTCTTTTCACGGATGCCGCGATATCGCGGCGTCTCGGCACGAGTGCGTTATGTCTCACGATCGCCTGCTCCGCGCGCTAAGACGCGAACCCGTCGACGTCACCCCCGTCTGGCTCATGCGCCAGGCCGGGCGCTATCTGCCCGAGTACCGCAAGCTGCGTGAACAGGCCGGCAGTTTTCTCGACCTGTGCCAGAACCCCGAACTGGCCTGTGAGGTCACGCTGCAGCCCCTGCGCCGCTTCGAACTCGACGGCGCGATTCTGTTCTCCGACATCCTCACCATTCCGGAAGCGATGGGCCTCGGCCTGCACTTCGTGCCCGGCGAGGGCCCGAATTTTCATCATCCGGTGCGCACGCCGGACGACATCGCGAAGCTCACGATGCCGGACATGGAAGACAGCCTCGGCTACGTGCCGGCCGCGGTACGCCTTATCCGCCGCGAACTCGACGGCAAGACGCCGCTGATCGGCTTTGCCGGCAGCCCGTGGACACTGGCGACGTATATGGTCGAGGGCGGCCCGTCCAAGACCTATCAGCACATCAAGACGCTGATGTATAACGCGCCCGACGCGCTGCATCAGCTCATGTACCTGCTGGCCCGCTCGGTCGCGGCCTATCTGAATGCCCAGATCGCGGCCGGCGCGCAGGCGGTGCAGATCTTCGACACCTGGGGTGGCGTACTCACCCCTTCGGCCTATCGCGCGTTCTCGCTCACCTACATGCAGCGTATCGTCGAGCAGCTCGAACCGGCACCGGATGGCAGCACTGTCCCGGTGATCCTGTTCACCAAGGGCGGCGGTCCGTGGCTGGAATCCATGGCGGCCACCGGCTGTCATGCGCTCGGTCTGGACTGGACGATCGACATCGACGAGGCCCGCGAGCGGGTCGGCGACCGCGTCGCGCTCCAGGGCAATCTCGACCCGGCCATGCTGTACGCGCGGCCGGACGTCATCCGCGACAACGTGGGCGACGTGTTGCGACGCTTCGGGAATCACCCGGGCCACGTGTTCAATCTCGGCCACGGCGTAACGCCGCAGGTGAACCCGGATCACGTCGCCGCGCTCGTGGACGCCGTCCACGAACTCTCGGCGCGCTGACAAGAGAACGCCGCCGGCGGCCAGTCGCCTGGGTGACGCCGCCTGCGCGGCGTGCGCGGTCGGCGGTTCCGGTGCTATCGCGTGCCCGGATGCGGCTTGGCCTTGTCACCGGCAACCGTTACATTGCGCGCATCCACTTGCCGGGCGGGGTACGCACCGATTTCCATGAAACGCGCGCTAGAAAATATTCGCGGGGCCATCGCCATTCTGGGCATGGTTCTGGTGACCCTGATCGGGTTCATCCCGCTGCTACCGGCCTGCCTCGCCAAGCTGCTCTCGCCATGGCCGGCGGTTCGCAAGCCCGCGACGCGTGCCGTGCTCTGGGTCGCCGTCTGGTGGGCGCGCGGCATCAACGCGGTGATCCTGGGCATGGGTCGCTCGCGCGTAACGTACGACCAGCAGGTTCCCGACGACCCCAACGGGCGCTATGTGGTGATCGCCAATCACCAGTGTTGGGCCGACGTGATGCTGCTCTGCCACGTGATCGAGCCACAGCTGCCCTTCCCGCGCTATTTCATCAAGGAGCAGCTGCGCTGGCTGCCGGTGGTGGGCCTGGCCTGCTGGGCGCTCGACTTTCCGTTCATGAAGCGCCATAGCCGCGCGGAAATTGAAAAGAACCCAGCCCTGCGCACCCAGGATATGGAAACCGTGCGCCGCTCCTGCGCGGTGTTTCGCGACCAGCCGGTATCGGTCGTCAACTTCGCGGAAGGCACCCGCTCCACCGCCGCCAAGCGCAAGGCCGCGAACTCGCCCTATCGCGCGCTGCTGCCGCCCAAGGCCGGCGGCACCGCGTTCACGCTCAACGCCATGCACGACGTGCTCGACGGCGTGCTCGACATGACCTTTGCCTATGTGAATCAGCCCGAACCGACCTTCTGGGACGTGCTGTGCGGCCGGGTGCCGGAGATCGTGATCCGGGTGCGCAAACTCGACGTACCGCGCGATCTGCTGACCGGCGACTACATGGGCGATGCCGACTACCGGGCACGGTTCAAGCGCTGGCTCGAACAGCGCTGGGCGGAGAAGGATGTCGAGGTCACGGCACTTCAGGACCCGAGCCGCTCGGCGACTCGTTTCTCCGAGACCGAGGACACGCGATGAGTGCGAAACGCATCGTCTGGATCACCGGCGCCAGTTCCGGCATCGGCGCGGCCCTGGCCGAAGAAATGGCACGCCACGGCTGGCAGGTCGCCGCCAGCGGCCGCGATCAGGAGCGGCTGGAGGCCGTCTGTGCCCGCATGCCTGCGGCCATTCATGCGTTTCCCCTCGATGTGACGGACGCTGCGAAGTGCGAGGCCACGGCCGCGGACATCGTCGCGCGGCTGGGGCCGATCGATCTCGCCGTCTTCAATGCCGGCGTGGGCAGCAATTTCTCGGTCGATCGCTACGATGCGAACGACGTGTTCGACCGCATGCGGGTGAACTACGGCGGCGCGGTCAACGGCATCGGTGCAGTGTTGCCGGCCATGCTCGCGCGCGGTAGCGGCCATATCGCGCTGACCGCCAGCGTGGCGGGTTTTCGTGGCCTGCCGGGTGGCGGCCCCTACTCGGCTTCCAAGGCCGCGATGATCGCCCTGGCAGAAAGCCTCAAGCTCGACCTTACCGGGCGCGGCGTCGATGTGAGCGTGATCACGCCCGGTTTCGTGCGCACACCGCTAACCGAGAAGAACCGCTTTCCCATGCCCTTCATCATCGATGTGGACGAGGCCGCCCGCCGCACGCGCCTCGGCCTGGAAGCACGGCGTTTCGAGATCACGTTTCCGCGTCGGCTGTCCTATTTCCTCAAGCTGCTGCAACGGCTACCGTATGCGCTGTACTTTCCGATCATCCGCCGTATCGCGGGGCTGTAGCGCATGAACACCATCGTCTGGGTCATCATCGTCATCGCGCTCGTTGTGGCGGGCCTGGGCCTGCTGCAATGGGTACGCCGTCAGATTGCAGCCAGCCGCGAGGACCTCAAGCACGTCGATCGCAGCAAGCTGCGCGACCTCGACGAGGACGCCTGGGCCGAGGAAGAGCGCGAAAAGGACGACTGGAAGCGCTGATCACTGCGCGGCGTCCCGCGCCGTTCCATGACATCCCGCGCGCCCTGCGGCACGTATCAACGGCCGCGAGCCAATTAGCCGCCCGCACGACAGACATGTCGCGTTCGCACCGCCAGAAACCGACGGCTCACCGAGTGACGCCATTGCCGCATGACTGACGAGATCATCCGCTGGATCACGCCCTGGGAGCCACAGCCCTGGCTGATCGCTGTATTCGCCCTGGTCGCGGCCTGCTACCTGCGCGGTCTCGTGCGTCGCCGCCGGGCACGCGATGCCCTGCCCGCGCTGGCGTTCCTTCTCGGCCTGGTGTCGATGTATGTCGTCATGCAGACGCATGTCGACTACTACGCGCAATACATGTTCTTCATCCACCGTGCGCAGCATCTGATCCTGCATCATCTCGGCCCGTTCCTGATCGCCCTGTCGATGCCGACCGCGATCCTCGCAGCGGGCGCGCCCGCCTGGTTGAACCGCGGCATGCGCGGGCTCGGGGCGCTGCCGCCGATCAGCTGGAGCTATCGTTTCATCCAGCACCCGGTGATCAGCGCGGTGCTTTTCGTAGGCCTGATCTATTTCTGGCTCACGCCGTCGATCCATTTCACCGCCATGCTGTCCGCACGCGACTACTGGCTGATGAACCTGTCCATGGCTGTCGATGGCCTGCTGTTCTGGTGGTTCATGCTCGATCCGCGTCCGCCGGGCACCACCCGCACCACCTATTCCACCGGCCTGCGCATCATCGTGCTCTGGGCGGTCATGCCGCCACAGATCGCGCTCGGCGCCTATATCGCGCTCGCGCCGGATACCGTCTACGACGTCTACGCTGTCTGCGGGCGCGCGTTTCCGATCTCGCCTATCGTCGACCAGCAGCTCGGCGGCCTGATCACATGGATCCCCGCGGCGATGATGAGCGTTGTCGCCACCCTCATTCTGCTGCGCTTCGGCTTCGTGCACGACCGCAGTCCGGCCGTCGCCGCCGGCACGTCCACCAAGGAGTCTCCGACATGACCGCCCGATCCTTTCAGCGCCACGCGATCGCGGGCCTGCTGTGCGCCGTTCTGATGCTTGCCGGCTGTGGCGGCGAACCGGAATACACCGCGCACGACATCGCGGGCGTGATGCCCGATCTCGCCTTCGAGCTCACCGACGACCAGGGCGAGACGGTGACCGAGGCCGACTACGACGGCCGGCTCAAGCTGCTGTTCTTCGGCTACACCAATTGCCCGGATATCTGCCCGGCGACCATGTCGCGTATCCGCGCCGCGCTTGGCGGTCTGGATGACGACGTGCGCGACGACGTGGACGTGCTGTTTTTGAGTGTGGACCCCGAACGCGATACGCCGAAGCGCCTGGAACAGTACACATCGAGCTTTGGCGACGCGTTCGTCGGCCTGACCGGCAATCAGGACCAGCTCAAGACGCTGACCAAGCGCTACCGCGTGACCTACGGCTACGGCGAGCCGAACGACAACGGCTTTTATCTGGTTTCACACAGCAGCGCGATCTTCGTATTCGGGCCGGAGGGCCGCTCGCGGCTGCTCGTGAACCAGACCGAGACGGTGGATGAACTCACCGCCGATCTGAAAAAGCTGCTGGCGAGTCTCGAATAGCCGAAGGCGGCAGTTCGATCACGTCGCGATATCAATCAACGTGAGGCGCGATTTCGGCTGATGCGACCAGGCCCTGTTTTGCCTCACGCAAAGGCGCGAAGACGCAAAGTGACAGAGGGCACGCTTCGATCACTCACCTGCATCATTCTTGGCGCCTTGGCGGCTTTGCGTGAAACCATTCCATCTGTCGCCGTGAGTCGCGTGGCGATGACCGGCCACTGACCCACGCGCGCGGTCACGAGAGGTGATCAGGCGCTCGCCGAAGCGGCGCCACGTTCCCGGCCGATGCTGTCTTGCAGCTCGGCATGGCGACGCCGATCGAGCGGGAAATTCCACATCAACGCGACCACGCCCAGCTTGATGACCACCGGCAACAGACCGTAGAGCACGGCGAGTGTCCACAGCGCGGTGGCATCGTTGTCCTGCGCGGCATCGAAGCCGGCCAGCCATAGCACCGGGTAGGCGATGCCGAGCGCGATCGCGAACGCCAGCTTGGTGGCCATGCCCCAGAGGCCGAAGTACAGCCCGGCGCGGCCGTCACCGCCGGCGGCGGTGTCCTCGTCGATCACGTCGGCCTGGATGGATGCCGCGATCGCCTGATCGACGCCGAGGCAGGTGCCGCCGAGCACGCAGATGATCCCGTAGCCGATATAGCTGCCCTCACCCAGCGTGAGCGTGAAGACGAACACGAAGCTCACCCAGAGCATCGACGCACACCAGAGCCGGTGCTTGCTCCAGTTGCGCCCGATACGCAACCAGAGCGGCAGGCCGGCCACCGCAGACAGGAAATAGATAGCCAGAAAGATCCCGCCGGTGACTTCGCTGCCGCCGAGAATGGCGGTGACGAAGAACAGGAACAGCGCTGCCGGCAGACCGTTGGCCGCACCATTGAACAGGTAGGCGATCAGCAGCCGCCGGAACGGTGCGTTGAGCGCCAGCAGCTGCGCGCTCTCACGCCAGCGAATACGCGAGGCGTTCTCGCCGGCCGGCTCGGCCACGCGCCAAAGAAACAGCGCGGTGGCGATCGGCAGCGCCACCACAAGAAACACCGCGATCGCCGCAAGACCCGCCCCGGCGCCGCCAGCCAGCCGTTGGGTGAGCGCGGGCAGCATGATGGCGATGAGCGTGCCGAGCACGAAGAAGCCCTCGCGCCAGGCGGTGATGCGCGATCGCTCGTCGTAATCGCTCGACAACTCCGCACCCAGGGTCGTGTACGGCAGGTAGATCAGCGTCCAGCCGAGATAGGCGAGAATGCTCCAGACGAGCAGATAGGCCGCGCCGGCATTGTCCGGCGGCATGAACAGAAACCACGCGGCCAGCATGAGCAGTGGCGTGCCGGCCGCGATCCAGGGTCGGCGCCGGCCAAAGCGTGTCTGCAACCGGTCCGAGGCGCTGCCGATGATGGGATCGGACACCACGTCGAACAGGCGCGCGACGAAGATCAGAATGCCGACGATGCCGGTGTTCAGGCCTGGCATCTGTGAATAGAACGGCGGCAGATAGACTACAAGCGGCAGGCCGAGCGCGGCCAACGGCAAACCGAGAATGCCGTAGGCACCCAGCCGGTCCAGCGCCATGCGCGGGCCGCTCATGCCGCCGTCACATGCTGTCGTTCGCCGAACCGGTGCCGGTCAATCACGTTCGAGCGCAATCTGCATGAGATCGATATTCCCGGAGGTGAACCCCGCCGCACAATAGGCGAGATAATAGCGCCACATGCGAAAGAACGGCTCGCCGCGTTCGGCGACGATCGCTTCACGCGCTTCGCAGACCGCGTCATCCCAGCGCATGAGGGTGCGTGCGTAGTCCTTGCCGTAGAAATCGGCCTCGCGGGGGACCAGCCCCTGTGCCGCGGCCTTCGCCCGGAAAATCTCGGGCGAAGCCAGCATGCCGCCGGGGAAGACATATTCCTGGATGAAGTCGACGTTGGCGCGGTAATAGTCGAAGCGTTCGTCCTCGATCGTGATCGCCTGAATGGCGGCCCGACCGCCGGGCTTGAGCGCATCGCGAATGGCTTTGAAGTAGGTCGGCCAATAGGCTTCGCCGACGGCCTCGTACATCTCGATCGATACCACGTGGTCGTAGGTGTCGGTGACGTCGCGATAGTCGCGCAGTTCGAACTGCACGCGGTCGGCGAGACCCGCTTCGCGTGTTTTCGCCTCGGCAAAGCGCAGTTGCTCGGTCGACAGCGTCAGGCCGGTGACATGGCAGCCGCCCTGCTCGGCCGCATAGCGGGCGAACCCACCCCAGCCACAGCCGATCTCGAGAATATGATCGCCGGGCTTGGCGTTCAGCCGCGCGAGCAGCCGCGCATACTTGCGCCGCTGCGCGTCGGCCAGCGGCTCGTCGGGGCGGGCGAAAATCGCGCTGGAGTAGGTCCAGGTCTCGTCCAGCCACTGAGCGTAGAAATCGTTGCCCAGGTCGTAGTGGTACGCGATGTTGCGCCGCGAACCTGCCCTGGAGTTACGCCGCAGCCGATGGCGCACCGCGCTGATCAGGGTATAGAGATGCTGCAGGCGCGAGAAATCCGGCTCGAGCGCGTCCTCGTTGAGATGCAGCAGGTAGATGAGCGTGGCGAGGTCGTCGGTATCCCATTCGCCGGCCATATAGCCTTCCGCGAAACCGATCGAACCGGCCTTGAACAGGCGCGTGACCATCGCGGGCGTGCGGATACGCAGCGCCGCGGACGGCCCCGGCCGCTCGCCCGCGAAGATCGCCAGCGAATCGTTGGGCAGCGTGACTTCCAGACGGCCGGTATGCAGGCGATCCAGCCGCTTGACGACCTGCCGTTCGCGCCAGTTGGTCGGCTCGCCGGCTTGGCGGGTGGCGCCCGCCGTCCGGTTCAGTGCCGTGAATTCATGAGACATTCGGTTTGTTCTGGGTCGGTTTGCGGTGGAATACGGCGCCGCGCAGCCAGAGCTTGAGCGCCTGCCAATGGATCGCCGCCGTCACTTTCATCGTCATGAACGGTACGCGCGAAACCGCGAGAAAGATGTTGGCCGTGGTCAGCGCCCGCCGCTCGCCCGTGAGCGTGGTCGCGATTCGAAGCCGCCGCGCCTCGTCGGCCTCGGCCTTCTGGAACAGCCGGATGCCAACACCGAGGCGCGCGGCCGGCTCGGCGAAGTGGAAACGATAGGCCCCACTGCGATCGATGAACGGCGAGACGTGAAACGCCTTGGCCTTGTGCTGCGCCGCGCCCCAAGCCAGGCGCGCGCCGTGCTCGTGCAGCACGTAAAAATGATGCTCGCCAAAAGTGTTGTGAACCTCCACAACGATCGCCCGCAGCCCGCCATCGGCGTGTCGGCAATAGAACACGCTGATCGGGTGAAAGCCGTAGCCGAAAACGCGCGGCATGGTCAAAAGCTGGACGCGCCCGCCGTCAAGATCGACCCCATGCCGGTCGAGCAGCCCGTCGAGCCACGTCCGCAGACTTTGGTCGGCACGATGCGCGCCGTGATCCGCATCGTTGAACGACAGCACGTTGAAGCGATTGCGCGAGATCAGCGCAGACATCGCGCATGCGTCGTCGATCGCATCGATATCGAGCAGCAGATAAAAGCTGCGATAGGCGAACCGATAGCGCGGCCGGCCGGGCCGCCGGTGCATGACCCGGCACCGGTAGAGCGCGGCCGGGCTAGCCATCGCCACCGCTCCAAGGGACGGTCGCGCCCAGCGCCCGCGCCACGCGCACGCCCGAAGCCAGACCGTCCTCGTGAAAGCCGTAGGCCGTCCATGCACCACAGAACCAGGCACGATTCACGCCCTGAATCTCGTCGAGCCGTTTCTGTGCGGCGATCGCGTCGCCGTCGAAGACCGGATGATCGTATTCGATCTCGCGAATCACGTGCTGCGGGTCGGGCTCGGTCAACGGGTTGAGGCTGACGATGTACTGACGCTCGCCGGGGATCGACTGCAGGCGATTCATCCAGTAACTCACCGCCACGCGCTGGTCGTCGACGGCATCGCGATCGGCCAGGTAATTCCAGGACGCCCACACGCCCCGCCGCCGCGGCATCAGCGCCACGTCGCTATGCAGGATCGCGCGATTGGGCTGGAAGCCGAACGCGCTCAGCAGAGCACGCTCGCGCGTGCTTGCATCCGCGAGAATCCGGCGGGTCTGGTCGGCATGGCAGGCGAAGATGACGCTGTCGAAAGTCTCGGTCTCGCCCGAGCGCAGCGTGACGTGCGCGCCCGCATCGTCGCGGCGCACCCGCGCCACCGGGCAGGCCAGGCGCAGCCCCGCCCCCAGTCGACGCGCAATCGCCTGCACATAGCGCTGGCTGCCGCCGACGATAGTCTTCCACTGCGGCCGGTTGCTGAGTTCCAGCAGGCCGTGGTTGTTGAAGAAATGCATGAATGCGCCGACCGGAAAATCGCGCATGTTGGCGGTCGGCGTGGACCAGATCGCGGCGGCCATGGGCAGCAGATAGCGCGCAGCGAAGGCATCGCTGTAATCGTTTCGGTCGAGAAACTCGCCCAGCGACATCGAGGGCAGCGCGTCGGTGGCGATCAGCTGCCGCGCCTGACGATTGAAGCGCACGATATCCGCAATCATCCGCCAATGCCTGGGATCGAATGCACGACTTTTCTGCGCGAACAGTGTACGCCAGCTGTCGCCCGCCCATTCGACCGCACCCTGGCCTATGGACACAGCGAACGACATGTCGCTGTCGCGCGTGGGCACATCGAGAGCGGCCAGCAATCCTTCGAAATTCGGGTAGTTACGGTCGTTCAGAACGATGAAGCCGGTATCGACGGGCTGATCGCCCGCCATCACCGTATTGGCGTGCCCGCCGGCGCGGTTGGCCGCCTCGAACACCGTGACCTCGGCCACGCCGTCCAGCAGCCAGGCCGCACCCAGTCCGGCAATCCCGCTGCCCACGATCGCGATTCGCTGCATGTCATCCCTTCAAGCGCGCGCGCAAGCCAACGCCGTGATTACGGCGCCCGTGGCTGCACGGATGCTTTTTTACCCATTTTGGCGTTTCGGCTATGCTTTGCGGCGACTTTCGACAGGGTGTCGCCACTCACGGCCCAGCCGCGTTGCGACGGTCAGTCTAACGAAATTCGGCACGACCGCCCGCGCGAAGCGCCCGGGTCCGGCTTCAACATCCGTTCATCGTCAGAACATTTCCTCCAAGGAGCAGCCATGAAAGAACCCGTACGCGTAGCTATCACCGGCGGCGCCGGCAACATCAGCTATTCGCTTATCTTCCGTATCGCCGCCGGCGACATGCTGGGCCCGGACCAGCCGGTGATCCTGCAGCTGCTCGAGATTCCGCCGGCCATGGATGCGCTCAAGGGCGTGATCATGGAAATCAACGACTGCGCCTTCCCGCTGGTGCACGGCGTTTCCGGCACCGACAAGCCGGAGGAAGCGTTCAAGGACGCGGATATCGCCCTGCTGGTCGGCTCCAAGCCGCGCGGCAAGGGCATGGAACGCTCGGACCTGCTCAAGGCCAACGGCGACATCTTCTCGGTCCAGGGCAAGGCGCTCAACGACAACGCCTCGAAGGACGTCAAGGTGCTCGTGGTCGGCAACCCGGCCAACACCAACGCGCTGATCGCCGCAGCCAACGCGCCGGACCTGGACAACAAGCAGTTCACCGCCATGATGCGTCTGGACCATAACCGCGCCCTGTCGCAGCTGGCCCAGAAGACCGACAGCCAGGTCACCGACATCGACAAGATGATCGTCTGGGGCAACCACAGCGCGACCCAGTACCCGGATATCAGCCAGGCCACCGTGAACGGCAAGGCCGCGCTCGATCTGGTCGATCGCGACTGGTACGAAAACGACTTCATCCCCACCGTGCAGAAGCGCGGCGCAGCGATCATCGAAGCCCGCGGCGCCTCCAGCGCTGCCTCTGCCGCCTCCGCCGCCATCGATCACGTACGCGACTGGGTGATGGGCTCTGACGGCATCGTCTCCATGGGCATCCCGTCCGACGGCAGCTACGGCGTCGCCGAAGGCATCATGTTTTCCTATCCGGTCATCTGCAAGAACGGCCAGTACGAAATCGTCCAGGATCTCGAGATCGACGAATTCAGCCGCGGCCGCATGAAGACCACCGAGGACGAACTGCGCAGCGAGCGCGAGGCAGTCTCCGAGTTGCTGTGAGACTAAAGCCGTCGCCTCGATCGAGAGCGGCGGCGTCTCTTTCGAACGGGTCACTACGTTTTAAGGACCTCGACTTCCTATTCGTCAGAGAGCGAGCGAAAATCGCCACATGCCCGAATTCGCAAGCACACTGGACAGCGGAACCGCTCTCATGGAATCCGCTGACTGGTGTTATCTCGCCCCCGGCGCTGGCGCGGAAGACATCGCCGCAAAGGTCCGCGAGTTCTATGCCCCTTTCTTCGAACCTGCGATCGAGATCGTCAGCGGGACGTGGGGGCGTATCGTGCTCACGAGCGTTGTGGCCCGCTCGTTCCGATACTGGCGCGACGAACAGTTCCTATTATTCTGGGCCGGCACGCTTGAGCACCTGACCGACCCACAACGGTTATGCGCTGCCGTGACAGGTATGCTGGATGACGACCAGGTGCTGGCGAACCTGTCCGGCCAATTTGCCGGTGTCGCCATCCATACGCCGACCGGCCGCTACGGCGTATTCTCCGATCACTTGAGTACCATTCCCGTGTTCTGCGGCCCTTCCGTGGCCGGGGCACAGGTATGCGCGACGCATGCCGATCTGGCGGCACGGCTGAGCACGCCGGCAGCTACGATTGATGACGTAAGCTTGGTCGAGCTACTGGTAAAGCGCCGGCCGACTTTCCCATACACGCTCTATCGCGATGTCGAACAACTCGGCCCCGGCACCGTGGCCTACAGAACGACACCGCAGCAGAACATAGAGACACGTCGCTATTGGCGGTTGCCCAGCCGCTCCGGAACCCAGGAAACCGGCGATACCGCCATCGCCCTGCGTGAACGCTTCGTCGATGTAGTGGGTCGCCGGCTCGCGTCAGCACAACGAGTCGGCATCCTGCTTAGTGGCGGGGCCGATTCCCGTATGGTTCTCGCGGCCACGCCTGGCCCTGTCGAAAAGCATTGCTTTACCTTCGGCGAAGGCTCGAATATCGAGTCCGAAACGGCCGAGCGTATCGCCCGCTCTCAAGGCGTGCCCTGGCACTTCTGTCAACGCTCGCCTACGCATTACCTGGACCAGATCGAACCGGTCACCCGGCTGATCGGATACCAGTACGAGGCCCTGCAGCCACATACCTTCGGCATTGCCCAGCGGCATGGCTTTGCCGATTACGACTGGATCGCCGGCGGCTGGTTTGCAGATACTTATCTGCGTGCGTGGTATATGCCGAAACAGCATGCGCCGCTGGGCAAGTACGGACAGCCGCGTCGGCCGGAAGCAGACCCGGTAAGCGAGTTCTGGGCAGAGTTCACCGCGCCAGAATACCTCGCTCCCGAATATCGCCAGGCATTGGCCGAGCGCTGGGCGGAACATTTCCGTTGGATCGAAAGCGAGTTCGACGATAACCATGCGGAATGGGCGCAGATCTGGCCTGTCACGCAGCACCCCCACCTTGCCGGCCACCATGGCTCCCGCCGCATGTATCGGGCGTTCGAACCCTTTATGGACCATCAGCTACTGGCGATAGCGGCTCAAGCCCCCGCCCGCGCCCGTATCGACGGCAGCCTGTTTCGGCAGATGGCGCGGCCACTGCTCAAGCCGACCCGCGGCATACCGCACGCGGACGGCTCGATCCCCTATCACGGGCCTTGGGTCAACGTTCCGGTAAAGTTTGCGATGCGCAAGATACGTCGTGTCCAGCGCAAGCGCCGTAGCGATAGTGGCACACCCTCGGGCTCCTGGCCTTCGTGGCCGAGCCTCGTGGGTTCGCAGTCCATGGCCGATGCACTGGCTCGCCACCGGGCCTGCATGGATCGCCTGACGCCGTTATTCGACCCGTCGATCGAGACACCGCTCGAAGCACTCGGTACGAAGGAACGCTTTCGTCTACTCCAACTCGCGGTTCTGCAGAAGCATCTGAACTAACGCGTGCCGTTCGGTGCGATGCTACGATTTCGACGCCATATGCGCCTGTGCCTGCCAATGACTCTACTCTTCATGCGTTTTCTGCGTCGCCTGCCCCCGGGTATGCGCCGGATCGTACTCAAGCGCGTCGACGGTGAGGGGCTCGACCGCAGCCTCGCGAAACACGGCGAGATCGCCTACCGGCACGAAGGGCGTCTGGTTCATGTCGACCTTCGTGACCGGGTCGGTCGCCAGATGGTCAAGCATGGCTTCACCGAACAGCCATTCATCGCGCTGGTCAGACGGCACTTCACCGATGCGCAGGGCTGCTTTCTGGATATCGGGGCGAATCTGGGCAACTACGCGCTGACGCTCGCACCCTACTTCGCGAAGACGCTGGCTTTCGAGCCCAATCCTCCGGTATTCGCCAGGTTGCAGCGTAATGTCGAAGCCAACCCGAAGCTGCGCATAGAAGCGTTCAATATCGGCCTGTCTTCGACTTCAGGAACGCGGGCCTTCTTTCCCAATACCCAAGGTAATTCCGGCGCGTCGGGCTTTGAAACCAGACGAGAAGGGATCGAGCCGCTGAAGCTTGAAACCCTGACCGGCGACGAATTCGTCGAGAATCTGGAACAGCGTATCGCCGCGATCAAGATCGATGTCGAGGGGCACGAGTTCGAAGTCATCCGCGGGCTGAGCAGAACGATTGCCCGGGATGAGCCGGTTATCTTCATGGAATGGCTCGGCGAGACCATGGAGGCCAAAGGCGGCTTCGAAACGCTGCATGACCTGCTTCCCGGCTACACTTTTCTCGCCCCCGCCGCTCTCAGCAACGACGGCCGGCTCAAGACCGCTGCACCAAAGCACAGGCTGACCGAGCTCACGCCTCTCGTTGCGCCGTACCGACGCAAGTACAACATGATCTACTGCGTACCGGACAAGCAGGTCGGGAAACTCGCCTTGCGACGCTGATACAAGCCGACCGGGCTTTTTAGCCGGAGCTTACCCGTCCTTCCCGGTTGAAGCGGGTTACGGCATCCATGACCGCGTCCGCGTGACGCGAATAATCAAAGCGACTCCGGGCTTCTTCAACGGCCTGGCGACTCATGCGCTCGTAGCGTACTGGATCGTCGAATAGCCGTTCGATCTCGACCGCGGCTTTCTCGGGATCGACGATATGCGGCTCGCGAATGTTGTCGCTCGCCGGATCGTAGACATAATCGGGCAGCTTGTCGGTCTTGCCACCAAGGTTCCGATAGACGGAAAGATCCAGCGTGGGCTGAAGAACGATACCGGAGCTGCCGTGCGTGACGACTTCGGGCAAACCGTCGACGTTGCTCGTGATCACCGGGCAGCCGTGAACCATCGCCTCGACATTGACTGCGCCGAAAGGCTCCCGCAGCGCCAGATGCAGAAGACAGTGGACCGAAGCATAGAAGGCGCTCATATCCCGTACCAGTCCGTGCAGAACGACGTGATCCTGAACGCCCAGCCTGTCGATCAGTTGCTCGATGACCGACTGGTCGTTGCCGGTCCCGGCAACGTGAAGCTCGGCGTCCAGACCTCGGCGTTGGAGTGCGGCGATCGCATGTACCGCTAGCACCACGCCCTTTATCGATTCCAGTCTTGCTGCCACACCGATCCGGATTGGTTCATCCGACGGAAACACCCGCGCCATCGACGCGGCGGGGACGATGTTCGGGCGCAAGGCATTGAGGCACAGGGCGATGTCTCCCTGAAAATTCCATCGAAGCTGGAGCATGCGCCGCGAGGCGTGCGAATTCGATAACGCACACCTGACTTCCGAGAGCAGGCGTCGCTTTTCAGCCTCCTCGCCGGGAAGCCAAGATGAGCCGCGATCCCAGTAGATACAGCGCCCACCGCCCACCGCTCGCACGGCGCGCCAGTTTTCGCCCATGCGGTTCCAGAGCAAGGCAACGTCCGGTCGCGCTGCCCGGGCGATACGGCGTTGGTGGGCGACCCGGGCTGCGGGTAGCCAGCTGGGTATTTTGAACCGGGCGGTACGCTTTTCGAATGCCACCGATACCGCATCGCCCGTGATGTCCTCCACCAGATGGGGATGGACCCGCCTACTGCATGCGATGACCGCATGCTCGACATCGTAGTGGCGACGCGTGTAGTGGATGAATTGGGCGAACTGGTGCTCCACACCGCCCACCGTGCCGAGACTTACATAGTGCAGTATCCGCATGGCGCGTTGGCCTTATCTCGTCGTTGCGGTATCGAAAAGCGGGCTAATCGAAGGAGGATGGCATGCGGGTAACGCCGAGCTGGTTCGCCATATAGTGCTCCAGCTGCGGGCGTGCATATTCTCGGATGATGCCGTTGGTGATATGTACGATGCACGCCACCTGCTGGTCGTTGTCCACGATATGGCGCAGAAACATGAAACCTTCCTGCGGCAGGTGTGCAGGCCCATCGTCACCGGCGACCGCATATAGACACGCCTGGTCGGACCCCCAGCGCCCGGTACGAACCATGCCGTACCAACGCCTGATGATCGGCATGCCTTTTTCCATGTTCACGAGCACGACCCCGCCATGGAAAGCCCCTGGGCACGGCTTGACGTCCGAATAGCAGAGCACCGGCGCACGCTCGAGTTCGGGCTTCATGCGTCGGTACCAGGCATGGATCGACGAGGTGATTACCAGATCCGAATCCAGATAGAGATAGACCGGCTCATCCACATACTCCATCAATACCTGCTTGCAGCTCTTGGCAATCAGACGGTGTCGGGTGGGCGGCACCGCGACGATGACGACGTTATCAAGTGCCTCGAACAACTCGGGCAGATCGGTGATCACGTAGACAGGACCGCTGTATTCGCCTCTACCGCGCAGCGAAGCGATCATGCTCAAGCACCAGTCCGCATATTTGTGGCCCATGGCCACTGCACCGATCGCAAGCTCCGGGCAGGCAGGATCGGGACGTACCTGCGCCGCGCGCTTCCCATAGCCCCGCCCCCACCGCAGCCGCGAGCGCCACAGCAGATCGCGGCGGCGGTGCCGCAGGCGCCGGGACAGCGGGCGCTCGTCGCCCGGGTTCTCAGTTGCTGCGCTCATTGCTCTTTCGCCTGAGCCGTAGTGCCAGGCTGGGACGGTTCTCGACCAAAGCTCTCCGGAATACGTTCCAGACCCGCGACATGAGAAAGATAGGCTTTGATCTCGTCCGCCGAATAGCGCCGCATCAGGCCATTGGTGACGTGGATGAACGTTCCCGGCGGCGTCATTGCACGGTGTTCGCTCGGATCGAAATTCGCGCGATCGGGTCCGAGGATCTGATGCAGATAGATCAGTTCCTCGTCCTCGAACCGTGCCACGTCGTCCTCCGTGATAATGGAGTGCATGGACCATTGGTCCAGCTGATAGCGGCCGGTTCGGATCAGACGCAGCCAGCGGTCGAAGAATGGACGCACCCGCGCGCGATCCATCAGCATAAGACCGGCATGATAGGCACCAGCCACCGGCATGTTCCCCGTGTAGAGGACCAGTGGCTTCAGCGCGAGCTTCGGACGCGCTCGCTGGTACCACTCGAACAGCGGTTTACCGATGATGATGTCCGCATCGATATAAAGCAGCGTCTTTTCGCCGACCCAATCAAGTATCAGCTGCTTGCAGCTCTTGGTGACCAGCCTGTAGCGCGTGTATGGCACCACAATCGTCTGGACATTGTCGAGACCCTCGAACGGCTTCGGGTTTTCAGTAACGACATAGACCGGGCCGTGATAATTGCCGCGCTTGCGCAGCGAGTCGATCATACTCAGACACCAGTCGTGGTACTTGGGCAGGATCGCGATCGCATAGACGGCCAAACCTGGAAAATCCTTGTCCTCACGCCCCGGTGCATCGGGTAACCGGGCCTCATCCTTCAAACGCCGGCGCCACGTCCAGTCGCGGCGCCGGTGACGAAGCCGTTGACTTATTGTGCGATTCGGTTTCAACGGCGTGGGTTTTTCGGCCATGGTTTATTACTGAACGAATTCCGGACGACAGTTTAACAAGAGCACTGCGTTGGCTGCGGCCGCGTACAGCTATTGGATTTGGGAGGTGCCGCAGCTGGTACTTCCGCCGCTCTTCCCCTTTCGCTCGCCTATGGACTGCAATTACCGGCAGCGACGGTTCTTGGCGAGAAGAACACACCCCACATAGCCTACTAAGCGAGACAGGTTAAAGCGAGGCTATTCGCCGCACCGCACCCGCTCTACCGCCTCGCGCCAACCCTCATAGAGCGCATCCACTTCGCCTGCCGATTTCTTGACCTCGAAATGCCGTTCCGAACGCCAGAGATCGCCGATCGCGTCGAGCGAATCGTACAGGCCGACCTGCAAGCCCGCCAGATAGGCGGCGCCTAGCGCGGTGGTTTCTATGACCTCGGGCCGTTCGACCGGGGTCTGCAGAATATCGGCGAGACAGCTGCAGACGAGGTCGTTTGCGACCATGCCGCCGTCGACACGCAGCTCCCGTGGCGGCGATGCATCGTCGCCGATGGCATTGACCAGATCGCGGGTCTGGTAGCAGGTAGATTCGAGTGCGGCGCGTACGATCTGCTCGATACCGGTGTCGCGCGTGAGGCCCAGAATCGCGCCCCGCGCTTCCGGGTCCCAGTAGGGGGCGCCCAGGCCCGTGAACGCCGGCACGAGATAAACGCCGCCCGTATGCTCGACCGACGACGCCAGCGCCTGAGTCTGCTCGACCTTCTCGAACATGTGCAGGGCGTCGCGCAGCCATTGAATGGCCGCGCCAGCGACGAATATCGAGCCCTCCAATGCATACGTGGTTCGGCCGTCGATGCGATAGGCGACCGTGGTAAGCAGGCGGTGCCGCGATACCACGGCCTCCTCGCCCACGTTGAGCATTAGAAAACAGCCCGTGCCGTACGTTGACTTGCACATGCCGGGCTCGAAACACGCCTGGCCCACCAGTGCGCCCTGCTGGTCACCGACCAGCGCCGCGATCGGGATTTCCGCGCCCAGCGCGTCAACGGTGCTGTGACCGAAATCGCTCGCCGTATCGCGCACCTCGGGCAGCAGTGCGCGCGGGATGTCGAAGAACGCCAGAAGCTCGTCATCCCAGGCCTGCTCTCGGATGTTGAACAGCAGAGTTCGCGACGCATTAGTGGCGTCCGTGGCATGAACCGCGCCACCGGTCAGATGCCATAGCAACCAGCTGTCGATCGTGCCGAAAGCCAGTTCACCGGCCTGCGCCCTGTCGCGCGCGCCGTCGACGTGGTCCAGCAGCCAGGCGATCTTGGTCGCCGAGAAGTACGGGTCGAACAACAGCCCGGTCTTTTCCTGCAGCCACGCTTCGGTCTTTTCGTCTGCGAGTTGGCGGCACCGCTCGGCGGTTCGCCGATCCTGCCAGACGATCGCGCGGTGAATGGGCTCGCCCGTTTCGCGATCCCAGACCACCGTGGTCTCGCGTTGATTGGTGATGCCACAAGCTGCGATGTCGCTCGGTGCCAGGCCCGCGTCGCTGATCGCCTCGCGCGAGACGGTCAGCACATCGGACAGAATCTGCTGCGCGTCGTGTTCGACCCAGGCTTCGTCCGGGAAATACTGTTTGAACTCTCGCTGGGCGCGACCACGGATGTGCCCTTGCGCATCGAAAACAATCGCACGGCTACTGGTCGTGCCCTGGTCGATGGCGAGCAGATGATTCGGGCGCATTGGCGGCTCACTCGTTTTGTGGAAGGATGCAGCTTCCGTGGTGTCTGCCTTGAAGGTCAACCGGTGACATACGAATCGCAGCAGGTCAGTGCCGAGGGCGGCACCCGGCTGGTGGCGTATCGCTGGCCCGCGAGCGTTCGTGCCCGGGCGTCACTAGTCATCGTCCACGGCATGGCCGAGCATGCACGACGCTACGCGCGCTTCGCCCAGAAACTGGCCCGGCGCGGCATCGATGTCCACGGTTTCGATCTGCGCGGGCACGGCGCGACGACGCGTTCCGTCGACCACGGGTTTCTCGGCGACCGGACCACCTGGGACACGCTGGTGGACGATGTTCAGCGCATCCGCCGGCGGGCGCGCGAGAACAGCGGTGGCGCGCCGGTATTCCTGTTCGGCCACAGCCTGGGATCTTTCCTGGCGATGAGCGTACTCCAGCAGCATGGCCACGAGTACGCGGGAGCGATTCTCAGCGGCGTCGACAAACCCGGGCGGCTGCAAACGCGGCTCGCGGCGCTGCTCGCCCGTATCGAAATCGCACGCATGGATACGACAGGCGCCAGCGATCTGCTCCAACGCCTGAGTGTCGGGGCCTACGACCGACGCCTCAAGCGCCGTCTCGGCGACGACCGGCCCAACGGCTGGCTGTCGAGCGATGCCGCGGCCGTGACGGCCTATGAATCCGATCCGGACTGCGGCTTCGCGCTGCGGGCCGGCGCCTGGCATACGGTGCTTCGCGGCATCACCCGCAGCCAGGGTGCCCATGCGCGTCGTCGCATTCCGGTCGATCTGCCACTGCTGGTGATCGCCGGCGGCGACGACCCGATGGGCCAGTTCGGCCGCGGCCCGGAACGCCTGGCCCGCGCACTGGAAGGCGACGGTCAGCGCGACCTGCAACTGCGCGTTTACGAAGGCCGTCGGCACGAGTTGCTGCACGACAGCGCGGCCGATACGGTAACCGACGATATCCGAAACTGGATCGACGCCCGGCTTGGCCAACAGCTCGCCGCAGGCTGATCGACGCCGTATTTTCAAGGAGTCCGTATGCGCTTGTACGCACTGGCGCTGGTCGCGCTCAGTCTGGTCGTGTCGGCCACCACGACCCTCGCAGCGCCCAAGGCCGAGCTCTGGCCGCGTTGGGAGACGCACGACGCCGAATCGACCGCGACCATCGATCACGGCCGCTATGACGCGTTTCTGCAGAAGTACGTGGCCCCGCACGAACACGGCCCCAACGGCGTGCGCTACGCGCAGGTCAGCGACGCTGATCGCGCATCGCTGGGCGACTACCTGGAAGCGATGCAGCAGATCGATATCGCCCGGTACAGCCGCCCGGTGCAGCGCGCGTACTGGATCAATCTCTACAACGCGAAGACACTCGCGCTGGTGGTCGACAACTATCCGGTCGACTCGATCCGCGACATCGGCGGCGGCATCTTCACTTCCGGCCCGTGGAAGAAAAAGCTGCTGCAGGTCGAAGGCGAAAAGCTGAGCCTCAACGATATCGAGCACCGCATCCTGCGGCCCATCTGGCACGACGGATTGACGCACTACGGCGTGAACTGTGCCTCGATCAGTTGCCCGAGCCTGCGCGCCAAGGCATACACCGCCGACAACCTGTACGCCGCGCTACGCGCGAATGCGCGGGATTACGTGAACAGCGGCGAAGGCGTATCGATCGACGACGACGAAGTCACCGTCTCGAAGCTCTACGACTGGTACGCGGCAGACTTCGGCAACAGCACGCGATCCATAGTCAGCCACCTGCGCCAGTATGCGAACCCGGGCCTGTCTGCTCGGCTCGACATGCTCAGCCGGATCGATCAATACGCCTACGACTGGGCGCTCAACGACGAGGCCGATCTGTCGGAGTAAGCGCTGCCGCGAGTCGCGGCGCGATCGCCGCTTCTGGCGGATTCAGCCGGTTCGGCGAGCGATCGGCGACGTCCACATGAGTTTGCCGCTGGGCGCACTCGCCTGACTGGCCGAGCCTGCGTCCTCCATGAACACCATGAGTTGCGCGGGCTGATCCATGGATCGGGCCACATCGTCCGGCATGGTCATCTCGTGATCGCCATGCGTATGCGGCCATTTACCGAGGAGCACGGGCGCGCCGTTCTCGGGCTTGAACCACAGGCGCAGTACCTTGCCTTCCGGCACGTCGTAGTCGCCCATGGCGACCACTTTCATCTTGTGGCCGTTCTTCGGCGCGGTGACCAGCCAACTCATACCGGTTGGCTCGTCATAGACGACGCTGGCATAAGCGGGCTGCGGCGCTTCTGCCGGCGACGCCTCGCGTTCGGTCGAGCCCGTAAACAGCATCGCCGCCATGACCAGAGCGGCTACCGATGCCACCAGCGCCACACCGCGCCAGATCGGCCCGGCGCTGTCGTTCGCTGCGGGCTGGCCCGGCGGCGCGACGCCCGCCTCGGCGGTGTCGCGATCGGGCGCCCGCAGGCCCAGTTGTCGGGTCACACCGTCCCACACGGCTGCCGGCGGCTCCACTGGCGCGGGCGCAAGGCCGAGCGCCCCAAGGCGCTGCTCCCAATAGGCCAGTTCGGCGCGTGCCTCGGCGTCGTGCATGAGCAGCGTTTCGAAGCGGCTGCGCTCACGCGCGTCCAGCGTACCGAGCACATACTCGGCGGCCTGGAGAATGCGTTGTTCCTGTTCGGACTCGGACATCACGCGCGCTCCGCCAGGCATTCGCGCAGACGCATGAGTCCGCGGCGAATCCAGCTCTTGACGGTACCCAAGGGTGCATCCAGGCGCTCGGCAAGCTCCTGGTGCGTGAGTCCTTCATAGTAGGCGAGCAGCACGCTATCGCGCTGCTGTGGTTGTAGCGTTTTCAAGCAGACTCTGATCGCGTCGAGCGATTGCTGGTTTTCGTTTTCTTCAAGCGGCGACAAGGCCTGCTCATCCTCGAGCAGTGTTGCCATCATGTCCGGCTCCTCCGGCATGGCCACTTCCGGGCGCTTGCGCCTGAGCACATCCAGCGCGCGGTAGCGGGCAATCGACAACAGCCATGTCAACGGCGCTCCCCTTTCCGGCGCGT
This sequence comes from Endozoicomonas sp. G2_2, assembly GCF_017744135.1. GTDB lineage: Bacteria > Pseudomonadota > Gammaproteobacteria > Nevskiales > Salinisphaeraceae > Salinisphaera. The sequence continues at coordinate 73,968 of NZ_JAGHQU010000004.1, read as the reverse complement.
AGGTGTCGGCTTTCTGCCATACGCGCACATAAGCATCCTGAAGCGCGTCCTGTGCGCGCTCCGGGTTACGCAGGATACGCAGCAACAACGCATAGAGTTGCGAAGACGTGGCGGCATAGAGCCGCTGGAATGCCTGTTCGTCGCCTCGCGCGGTCGCGGAAAGCCACTCGGCAAGCTGTTCTCTCTCGGCCATGGGCTATACGCCTGCCGTCGCAGACGGGCACGGCGCGACGCCGCAGTACCGGGCTGATGCCGGCCGCGCGTCGAGACGACGTTCTAGGACGCTGGCACTACTCATGCGTGGACTCGCTATCCGTTTATCGGGGGTAGTTTGGCGACAAATCCGGCCCGACTCAATTGCGAGGCGGGCGAGGAACGCGGCCGGGGTCAGTTCAAGGCGCCGCCACAGCTGCTGCCCTGCCCGGCGGTGCAGCCGTAGCAGTGGTCGCCGATGGCAATCGCGCGACGGGCGAAATCGGCGTCGATCAGCTCGCTCAGATGCACGGCATCGCCGCCGCCAAGCGGCATGTCGAGCATCTGGTTGAAATCGCAGTCATAGACATAGCCCTGCCAGCCGACGCTGATCAAGCCGCGGCACATGACGCTGGCCACGTTCTCGCTGCGGTGGGCATCGCGCAGCAGCGCCATGTATTCGCCCATGCGCTTTTCGCGCAGCAGCATGTGGGCATAGCGTTTGATGGGCATGTTCGCGATCGTGAACAGATTGTCGAAAGCGATACCGAACTTGTCGTCCAGAAAACGCTTGTAGTCGCTTTCGAGGGTGTCCTGTGGCGGCGGCAACGTTGGCGAGACCGGGTTATAGACCAGGTTCAGCGCCAGACCGCTGCCCGGCTGCCCATAGCCTACGTCGTTTAGTTTCTGCAGCGCGGCGATGCTCGCATCGAACACGCCCTTGCCGCGCTGCGTGTCCACGTTGTCCGCTGTGTAGCACGGCAGGGAGGCAATCACCTCGACCTCGTGATCGGCGAGGAAACGGGGCACCCACGCGTAACCCGGCTCTTCGATGATGGTCGGGTTGCAGCGATCCATCAGATGCACGCCCAGGCGCTTGGCCTCGGCCATGAACTCACGAAAATGCGGATGCATTTCCGGCGAGCCGCCGGTGACGTCGAGGTTGCGAATCCCCTGCGCCTGTATGAACTCGAGGGCGGTGTCCATGGTCTCGCGCCCCATCAACTCCGTACGCTTGGGACCGGCTTCCACGTGGCAGTGCGTACAGGCCAGATTGCACAAATAGCCCAGATTCATCTGCAGCGTGTGCAGCGCATCGCGACGTATGGGTGGGAAATCCGTGGCCGGGACGGTGGTTGCTGTTGTCGTGCGCATGACGATCGCCTCGCGCTTGATTCGGTTGCACACGATCTTAGCAGGAGTTGAAAGCGCGGCGATCGGCACGCACGTAGAATGCACCGACCCAACAGGATTTCATGCCATGCCGTACAGCTTTCCCGGTCATTACCCGGCCACGCGCCTGCGCCGCGGTCGCGCTCACGCGTTCTCGCGTCGGCTTGCGCGGGAAACGCGTCTGTCGGTCGACGATCTCATCTATCCCGTTTTCGTGACCGAAGGCGAGCCGGTCAACGTCACCGCGATGCCGGGCGTACAGCGCCACCCGTTGGACGGCCTGATGCGCGAGATCACCGACGTCGCCGCGCTGGGCATACCGGCGGTGGTGCTGTTTCCGGTCATCGATCCGGACAAGAAAACGCCGGACGCCGAAGAAGCCGCCAATCCGGACGGCCTCATTCCGAAGGCGGTACGCGCGATCAAGCAAGAGTTCCCGGAGCTGGGCGTCATGACCGACGTCGCACTCGACCCCTACACCAGCCATGGTCAGGATGGCGTGATCGACGGCGACGGCTATGTCCTCAACGACCCGACCGTAGACATCCTTGTGCGCCAGACGCTGGCCCATGCCGATGCCGGCGTGGATATCGTCTCGCCCTCCGACATGATGGACGGCCGCATCCAGGCGATGCGCGCCGCGCTCGAGGCCAACGGGCACGTCAACACGATCATCATGTCCTATGCGGCCAAGTTCGCGTCGAGCCTTTACAACCCGTTTCGTGAAGCACTCGGCTCCGCCGGCAACCTGGGCAAGGCCGACAAGCGCACCTATCAGGTCGACCCCGGCAACACCGACGAGGCGCTGCGCGAGGTCGCGCTCGATCTGAAGGAAGGCGCCGACATGGTCATGGTCAAGCCCGGGATGCCGTATCTGGATATCATCCACCGGGTAAAGGAAACCTTCGGCGTGCCGACCTTCGCCTATCATGTCTCCGGCGAATACGCGATGCTCAAGGCCGCCATCGAAAACGGCTGGCTCGACGAGCGCACCGCCGTGCTCGAATGTCTGGGCAGCTTCAAACGCGCAGGCTGCGACGGGATACTGACCTATTTCGCCAAGGATGCGGCGCGGTGGCTAGCAGAATAAACACGATGGTGCATTGCCGGTGATCATCGTCTTTCTGTCGTGACGGAGGCAGCGCCGCCAGACTGGTCGACGCGCTGGCAGCATGTCCCGAGCGGCCCCCTGGCAGGCCGCTGGCGAATGCACGCGCGCCAGGGGTTCGATCCCGGTGCGATAGGCAACGACTGGCATTTGCTGCGCGACGGACCGCACTCGCGAATCCTGGAGCACCGACAGGCACCGGCTGCCGTCGTCAAGTTGATCGAGCCGCGCAGCAAGCCGCGCGACTGGCTACGAAAATACGGCCTTTCGCAGGCGCGCAGGGAACATGTCGGCAGCACCATTCTCGCCGAACTCGGGCTGCCTACCCCCGAAATCTACGGCTGGGGCGTGACGCTGGCCCCGACGGCTCGCTACGAATCGATTCTGTTCATGGAGCAATTGCAAAATTTCACCTCCGGTCTCGCCGTGATCCGCCAGGAACGCGATGCCGTACGGCGTCGGCAGTTCCTTGAGCTGGTCGCCGCAGGCGTGGCCAAGATCTATGGCAACGGCTATCTGCATAAGGACTGCCATTTCGAGAACGTATGTTGGCTCGACCACGGCCCTTTGGTCTGGATAGATAACGACGTGCGCCGCAGCCGCGACCTGTCGGCGTCACGAACCGGACTGACAAAAACCCTCCGTCTGCTCAAGAACACCGCCCGGAACGACTTGAGCAATACGGAATGGCAAGGTTTCCGCCAGCATCTTTATGGCAAACTCGCGACCCAGCCATTAGGAGTTCGTCTCGCCGATGAAATTCGCTGAAGCCGCCGCAGCCCTCAAGGGCATCCCGCATATTTCCCGCCATAGCGCGCAGATCCTCTACGATTTCATCCTGACGGCGCGGCCTGCGAACTGTCTCGAGCTCGGCTTTGCCCACGGGGCAAGTAGCGGCTATATCTGTGCCGCGCTCGACGAACTCGGCAGCGGCCGCCTCACAAGCGTCGATATCGAGGCAAGCCGCAATTTCGAGCCCACCATCGAAGAGACGCTTTCCCGAATGCAGTTGGCTCAGTATGCGGACGTGCGGCGCGAAAAGAACTCCTACAACTGGTTTCTCAAGAAGCAGGTCGAAGCGCAGACCCGGGACGGGCACTGCACCCCCTACTACGACTTCGTCTTCATTGATGGCAGCAAGAACTGGACGATCGACGGCCTTGCATTCTTTCTGGCCGATAAGCTGCTGCGCGAAGGCGGGTGGATACTGTTCGATGACTACGAATGGCGCTACGCCGACGCCGTCGAACGCGGCAAGCATGCAACCGACGGGGTAAGCATTCGCGAACTCTCCGAAGATCAGGTCGATGAGCCCAACGTCAAGGCGATCTTCGAACTGCTGGTGGCCCAGCATCCGAATTATTCGAATTGCCAAGTGCAGGACCGATCCTGGGCCTGGGCTCAGAAAGTCGCCGGCCCCAAAGAGATCGTCCATACGCGCAAATCGCGACTCGCGAGCCGCCTGGGTCGCTGGAAAGCATCACTGGGCTAGTCCCGTTTCCCGATTGGCAGACCGCTTGCCATACGGCAGAACGTCTGGGCCGCTGAAAAGTTGGTCGCCACGCGCGGGAGTCCATAGACTATCGCGCTTAAAGCCACACCCTGGGCGAATCTCTAGATGTTCAACGACAAGTCGATCCTGATTACCGGCGGCACCGGATCATTCGGCAAGAAATACGTCAGCACCCTGCTTGATCGCTACCGTCCTCGCCGCCTGGTCATCTATTCGCGCGATGAACTCAAGCAGTACGAGATGCAGCAGGCCTTCAACCAGCCCTGTATGCGTTACTTCATAGGCGACGTACGCGACAAGGACCGGCTCAACCAGGCGATGCATGGTATCGATTACGTCATACACGCAGCCGCTCTTAAACAGGTACCCGCCGCCGAATACAACCCCACCGAGTGCATACGCACCAATATCCATGGCGCGGAAAACGTCATTCACGCCGCGCTCGCAAACGACGTGGAGCGGGTCATCGCCCTGTCGACCGACAAGGCCGCCAATCCAATCAATCTCTATGGCGCGACAAAGCTTGCTTCGGACAAGCTGTTCGTCGCCGCCAACAACATGGCGGGTGGGCATCCGACCCGCTTTTCCGTAGTCCGCTACGGCAACGTCGTTGGCTCACGCGGCTCGGTCGTGCCCTTCTTCCGCAAGCAGATTGCCGACGGCACCAACGCGCTACCGATCACCGACGACCGCATGACACGTTTCTGGATCACCCTCCAAGATGGTGTCAATTTCGTGCTCAAGAATTTCGAGCGCATGCACGGAGGCGAGATCTTCGTACCGAAAATCCCTTCCGTGCGCATCACGGATGTAGCGCGGGCCATGGCGCCGGACGTGCCCCAGCACTGCATCGGTATTCGCCCGGGCGAGAAACTTCACGAAGTCATGTGCCCAGCCGATGATTCGCATCTGACATTGGCTTTCGACGATCACTACGTCATTCAGCCGACCATCACCTTCACTTCCGGCCCTAACGATTTCTCGACCAATGCCCTTGGCGAACGGGGCCGGCCAGTCGATCAGGGCTTCGAGTACAACTCCGGCACGAACGAACACTTTCTCGACGATAACGAAATCCGCGAGTTCAATATTCGGGCGGGGGCCTGATGATTCCCTACGGTCGTCAAGATATTACCCCCGCCGATATCGATGCCGTCGTCGCCGTCCTGGAATCCGATTTTCTGACCCAGGGCCCGCAGGTTCCGCTTTTCGAACAGACTGTGGCCGATTACACCGGCGCCGCGCACGCCGTTGCCACCAACAGCGCCACCTCCGCCCTGCATCTGGCCTGCCGGGCACTGGGCGTCGGCCCCGGCGATATCGTCTGGACGACACCGATCACTTTCGTCGCCTCGGCCAACTGCGCGCGATACTGTGGCGCTGCGGTGGATTTTGTCGATATCGACCCCGAGACGTTCAATTTGAGCGCCACGGAACTCGAGGCCAAGCTGAAACGGGCCGAAATCACTGGAGGCATGCCCAAAGTGGTCGTCGCGGTCCACTTGTGCGGTCAGCCGTGTGACCTTCGCGCGATTCACGCACTCTCCAAGCGCTATGGGTTCGCCGTGATCGAGGACGCCTCGCATGCAATCGGCGCCCGCTACGAAGGCCGGCCGGTCGGCGACGGCCGCTACAGCGACATCACCGTATTCAGCTTTCACCCGGTCAAGATCGTGACCAGCGCCGAGGGCGGAATGGCGGTTACCCAGAACGAACAGTTGGCCGAGGCGATGCGGCTGTTGCGCAGCCACGGTGTCACCCGCGACGAAGCCCGCATGAGCCGGCCCGGCGAAGGCGGCTGGTACTACGAACAGATCGATCTCGGCTACAACTACCGCATGACCGAGTTGCAGGCTGCGCTCGGCATCAGCCAAATGCAGCGCCTGAACGACTATCTCGAGCAACGGCATGCCGTCGCACACCGCTATGACAAAGGCCTATCCACGCTTGCGCTGTGTACGCCGGCCAGAGCAGAGAACAGCTATTCGGCGCTGCATCTTTACGTCATCCGTATTCCCGACGGCGCAGTTCGACGCCGCACGGTATTCGATGGGCTGCGCGCCGCAGATATCGGTGTGAACGTGCACTATATCCCGGTTCATCTGCAGCCCTACTATCGCGACCTGGGCTTTCGGGAAGGCGATTTCCCACATGCCGAGAACTACTACGCCCAAGCCATCAGCCTGCCGATGTTTCCGACGCTGACGCATACGGACCAGAACCGGGTGATTGATACGTTACACACGCTCCTAGCATGAAGGCCGTCGCTATAATCCCCGCACGCGGCGGAAGCAAGCGCATTCCGCGCAAGAACATTCGCGACTTCTGCGGCCGGCCAATCATCGCCTGGTCGATACAAGCGGCGCTCGAAAGCGGCTGCTTCGAGCGGGTGATCGTATCCACCGACGACGAAGAGATTGCGGCCGTCGCGCGTCGTTGCGGCGCAGAGACACCTTTCTTGCGCCCTGCTGCACTGGCCGATGATTACGCAGGCACCGTGCCGGTCATCGCTCATGCCATCGAATGGTTGCAAATACACGGAGACGCACCCGAAGCGGTTTGTTGCCTCTATGCAACAGCGCCACTCGTGCAGCCCGAGGATATTCGTCGGGGGCGAAAGGCGCTTGAATCGGAAAGCGTGGACTACACGTTTTCGGTGACCAGCTATGCCTTTCCCATCCAACGCGCGTTACGCATTACCGACAACGGTCGGGCTAAGATGTTCTACCCCGAACATGTCGACACGCGCTCCCAAGATCTAGAAGAAGCGTGGCACGATGCGGGGCAGTTCTACTGGGGCCGAAGCAGTTCGTGGGTCTCCGCCAAACCGATACTGACCACCGATGCGATTCCTATCCGCCTGCCCCGCGAGCGGGTGCAGGATATCGATACACCGGAAGACTGGCAACGCGCTCAGTGGTTATTAAAAGCTATGCAAGTCAAAGAATCAGACGGCGAATGACGGCTACGAGAACTATCGTCTTTCGCGCAGATTCTTCTGTGCAAATCGGCACTGGGCACGTCATGCGTTGCCTAACCTTGGCCGATGCATTGAACGCCCGGGGTCACTCATGCCATTTCATTTGCCGTGAACATACCGGCAATCTGATTGAGCGGATCCGTAGCCAAGGATGTGCTGTACACGCCTTGCCCGACCTCAGCGGGCACACTGTCGACAACGGAGACGGCGCGGCACACGCCAACTGGCTTGGCGCACCGTGGCGCACGGACGCTCAAAAAACCAGAGAAATTCTGAGCACGCTAGACCCGGCATGGCTAATAGTTGACCACTATGCGCTCGCCGCACGGTGGGAAAATAGCGTTCGATCTGAGGTTGGTCGCTTGCTTGTGATTGACGACCTCGCAGACCGTGCTCATGATGCGAACATTCTTCTGGATCAGAATCTCGGGCGCGATGCTCAAGATTACGCTGGAATTGTACCCAGCCACTGTGAGCTTTTAATAGGGCCGAGTTACGCTTTGCTCCGCCCCGAATTTGCGCAACTACGTGAGGACAGCTACCAGAGACGTCCCTCGCGGCGCCTAGCAAGGTTGCTAGTGTCCATGGGCGGCGTTGATAAGGACGACGCTACCGGCAAGGTCTTGGACGTCCTGCGACACTGCGTGCTTCCCCCCAACACGCAAATTGACGTAGTGATGGGTCGCAATGCGCCTTGGTTGGAAAAAGTCTTGCTACAGGCCAACGCTATGCCTTGGCCTACGCGGGTACGAGTCGATACTCCAGATATGGCTAGGTACATGGCCGAGGCCGACCTCGCGATCGGGGCCGCTGGAAGTACTGCTTGGGAACGCTGCAGTGCAGGCTTGCCTTCACTCATTGTGCTTGTGGCGGAAAATCAGCGGGAAGGCGCATGTGCTCTAGAAAATTCCGGAGCAGCTTCTGTGGTAGGCGGGATTGCGGACATCACGTTGAAGCTTCCACAAATGTTAGAAAAATTGACAGCGCCTGAAACCTTATCGGCGATGAGTAAGGCATCAAGTTCGATCACCGATGGCCTAGGAACTGCTCGGGTAGTCGAGTCGATGTACAGGCACAAGCATGCAGACTAGCTACTTGCGGCCCATGCGGACGAGCGACCTGGAAAGCGTACTCGGATGGCGTAACCATCCGGACGTACGACGTTATATGTACACACAGCACGAGATTAGCCTAGATGAACATCGAAAGTGGTTTAGTCGCGCAAGCCAATCAGATGAAACACACTTGCTTATTTTCGAACACGCGAACATACCGTCCGCGTTCGTTAATGTAACGCAACTAAGGAAAAGCCCTGTAGCTGAGTGGAGTTTCCATCTAGCTCCCCATGCGGCGAGAGGGGTCGGAGCCCGACTTGGTATTGCCACGCTCGACTATAGTTTTATCGAGTTGCAATTGCACAAGCTTTGCGGTGAGGCCCTAGGGTTTAATGAACGCTCGATACGTTTTCACTCGCGATTAGGCTTCCGCCAAGAGGGTCTTCTGAAAGATCAATACTTCGACGGCTCTAACTACTACGATGTCGTTTGTTTTGGGATACTTAGTTCCGAGTGGTCAAAGCGGCGTGAAGAGCTTGCCTAATTTTTCTCATAGCCACTCAAGTACTTTGCTCGATAATATGCACGCTCCGGATAAGAATAGCTATATTGTTGCGAGCAACAAGGTTTGGCATCGCCCAATTTTCAATAAATTGAAGAAGGACGACTTAGGGTTTTGGTACTGGGTAAGCGATCCCGACGAACTTAGAAACACATTCCGAGAGGTATTACCTCGCTACATATTCTTCCTACATTGGGGATGGTACGTACCAGAAGAGCTTTGGAAGAACGTCGAGTGCGTTTGTTTTCACATGACCGATTTGCCTTACGGTCGTGGAGGCAGTCCTTTACAAAACTTGATCAAGGCGGGGCACGCAACCACTAAGCTTAGTGCGCTGCGCATGGTCGACGAAATGGACGCCGGTCCCGTTTATACGAAGGTAGATTTATCCTTAGCTGGACGGGCCGAGGATATCTACCGAAGGGCGGGCGAATTAAGCTTCCGAATAATTCACTGGCTCGTTGCCAATGAGCCGGAGCCCGTCCCTCAGCAAGGAACCGTAGTGACTTTCAAACGGCGCGAACCTGCCCAGAGCAGACTTCCGGAGGGGCCGACCGCGGAAGCCCTTTACGACCATATCCGGATGCTGGACGCGCCAACCTATCCTCATGCTTTCATTGACCGTGGCGAATTCCGTTATGAATTCACAGACGCCGAACTATGTGACGGAGAATTGAGCGCAAAAGTCATCATTCGTCCGATGCCCAAAAAGGAAGAGAAGTAGGCCATGAATTACGCTATCCGCGGCCGAAAAATCGGTCCAGATCACCCGCCCTACATCATCGCCGAGCTTTCTGCGAACCATAACGGCGACTTGGACCGTGCACTCAAAACGATTGATGCAGCGAAGCGTTGTGGTGCGGATGCAGTAAAGCTTCAAACCTATACTGCCGACACGATGACGATAGAAAGTGATCGGCCTGAGTTCTTAATCAAAGGCGGCCCTTGGGATGGATATCGACTCTACGATCTGTACCAGTGGGCCCAAACGCCCTTTGAATGGCATGAGGCAATGATCGAACATGCCAGAAAACTTGACATTACGGTCTTTTCGACTCCTTTCGACGAGACTGCAGTAGATTTGCTAGAAACCCTCAATACACCTGCGTATAAAATCGCCTCATTCGAAGTTACCGACTTACCGCTGATCCGGTATGCCGCAGGCAAAGGCAAACCCTTAATCATTTCATCAGGGATGGCTAGCGAAGCCGAATTGGAAGAAGCAGTTTTTAGCGCGCGCGATGCCGGCTGTAAAGACCTTGTATTACTGCACTGCATTAGCAGCTATCCCGCCCCCATGGAACAAGCTAACTTGCGACAGATCAACGAGCTTGCAAAGCGGTTCGGTACGCTAACGGGCCTTTCGGATCACACACTGGGTACGACCGCGTCGGTCGCAGCGGTTGCCTTAGGCGCTTGCATCATTGAAAAGCATTTCACTCTACGCCGCGCGGATAAGGGGCCAGACAGCGACTTCTCTCTTGAGCCTCACGAGTTAGAACGCTTATGTCGAGACAGCTATGACGCTTGGGCTGCGTTGGGCAAGGCTGGTTTTAACCGGCAACCGGCAGAGAAGAGAAACGAATTATTCCGGCGTTCGGTATATTTCGTGCGAGACGTGGAAAAAGGCGCAAAGGTCAAAGCGAGCGATATCAGGCGGATTCGGCCAAGCCTCGGCTTGGCACCAAAATATTATGAGCAGCTCATAGGGAAAAGGCTTAATACCAATGTGACGCGCGGCACCCCTACAAGTTGGCAACTATTTGATGAGTAAAACGGTTCTGGTCGTTGCTGCGCATACAGATGACGAAGCTCTCGGTTGCGGTGGCACACTCGCGCGCCATGTAGCGGAGGGAGACACCGTACATACGATATTTGTAGCCGACGGCGTATCGTCACGGCCCGGTGGAGATGACGATGCTCTAGACCAGCGCCAACGAGCAGCTAGAAAAGCGCAAGATATACTTGGCGTTCATTACACCACCTACTTGGAAATGCCCGATAACCGCCTGGACGATTTGCCGTTATTGGAGATCGTCCAGCCTTTGGAGGAGTTGATTTTTCGCATAGCACCCGAAACAATCTATACGCACCATTTCGGGGATCTGAACGTAGATCACCGTAAAGTGCATGAGGCCGTCATGACAGCTTGCCGGCCGCTACCGGCTAGGACTGTCAAAAACATACTCACATACGAAGTAATGTCTAGTACGGAATGGCGCAGCCCCGACCAAACACCTTTTCACCCAAACATATATGTCGATATTTCGAATTATTTTGAAGTAAAAAAACGAGCCCTAGAGGCTTATGAGCTCGAAATGCGGCCTAGCCCGCATTCTCGAAGTCTGAACCATATCTTCCATCTCGCGAAGCACCGCGGTCACTGCGTCGGCATTGATATGGCAGAGGCGTTTATGGCCGTTCGACTTATCAGGTGAGAGGGTATAAGCGAGTAATTAGATCATTTTACACTCGAACATTAATTCGGATACGCATAAAATTATTATCCCATGATTTATTTACTCAGCCAAATCTCACAGACTTGGGAATCGCCCTTTATCACAGCACTGCGCATCGAAAGGGATATGAAACGTAAAGCTTCAGCCATAGGAGCACTGAATGCGTTACACACGTGGTCGAGACCGGGCCGAGGCTGACTGATATCGCTCGCGGCCATGCCTACGACTCGCCATCCAATTCAGAGAAACCAAACCTCGCCGCTTCCTCGATCAGAGGTTTCAACTAGTCATGTTAGAGACGCAGGCAGGTTGACGGTCACTAGACTAGGCGAATTACTAGGCCGGCTTCTTTGGGCTCGCAGAGTTAGCTCGTCTTTGCAAACGCGCAAATACTCAACTCGTTAGCGCGTTTATAAGTGACATTCGAGACGAAATAATCCGTCGAGCGTGCATGGGGCTTGCCATCGTTCCGCAAAAATTGATTGATAAAATTCGAAAACTGGCTAAGCGTCCCGTACAGCTCGTGAATTGCCGCCCTATTTCTAGACAGTCCCGATGAAAAAAGTCCTATTATGGTGGCCGATGGCGCCACATGGCTTGATTACTGAGCTACGGGGCGCCGGCTACGAAGTAGTCGGCATCATCGAGCAAAAATCGGATCAGGTGCCAATGTTCCGGGTTATGGACCTGTTCGACTTGGGCTCGTACACGGAATACCGGTACAAGCCATGGTATCGCTCGCTCTTTACCGATTGCTTCGCCCATTACTACAAGAACATCAGCCGGGTTAGCGTTGCCCAGAGCCCGAAACATGCTTTTTTCCGCAAGCCGAACTACTTCGAGCCGAGCTACTACGCCTACGACGAAGTCGCCAATCGATTCTTCCTGCATGCAAGCCGGCTGGATCAACTACTGCAGCATACCGGCGCCGAAGCCGTATGGTTCTCTCGCGCACCGCATCTGGGGCTGGACAATCTCATGCTCGAGATTGCGCAGCGCAAAGGGCTGCAAACGCTGGTGTTCCAGCAGACGATAATTCCGGACAAGTTCTTTTACGGCCGCGCGACGGCCGAGCTTTTCGCACATGCCCGGCGTTGTGCACTCGCGTTCGAACGCTATCGCGTAAGCGATGAACGTGACCTCGACCTGTTCTACATGAAGGCACGCCGCGACCCCGACCGGGAACGCAAATACAAGCTGTTTCGTTCGATCCGCAAACGGCGGTTCCGGTTCACTGCGGCCTGGCGGCTGCATGCCTTCCTGCTCGCACACAATCGGCGGCTACTGGCCGCGCTGTTCTATTATCTGTTCCACCGCTCGCGCAAGAAATTGCTCGACCAGATGAGGAATCGGGAGCGGGCCCGCGAATTCGGTCGCAACGCCTCCGATCAGCTGACTTTAGCGACGCTGCCGTCGCGGTTAGTCTATTTTCCGCTGCATCTTGAACCCGAGGCCACAACCTCGGAGTTCGGCGGCGCCTACAAGGATCAGATCAACGCCATCGAAGCCATGAGCGCGGCGCTGCCCGAAGATTGGGTACTCGTGCTCAAGGAAAACCCCAAGCAGACGTTCTTCTATCGCAGCCCGGAGTTTCATGCCCGGATCGAGGCCAATCCGCGTATCCAGTGGGCAGCACCGACCGAAGACAGCCTTGCGCTGATCGAACGCTGCCAGTTCGTGGCGACAATTACCGGTACCGCCGGCTACGAAGCGATCGTACGCGGCAAGCCGGTCGTGCACTTCGGCGATGCCTGGTATGCATCGGTGAGCGGCGCGTTTGATTTCGCCTCCATGCCGCGGCCCGAGCAGGTCGCTGCATTCACTATCGAGCGCAGCCAGCTGAGGCGTGATCTGGAAAACCTGTTGAGCCATGCGGCAGACGGTGTGATCTATTCGCAGTTCCAGGCCGTCAGCAAGCTCAGCCCCGCACAGAGCGTGCAAACCGCGGTGCGCTCGCTGACGGCTATCGACCGGCTCCTTCACGGCACCGAACCCACGGGCAAGGTCGGCATGACCCCCGCACAAAATCAGGGCATCGCGGCCGGTGCCAGCTGAGCAGTGGCGGCTCGGCGTTCACGCTTCCAGGCCGGCGCGCCTGTAGACGGCGAGCGTCTGCTCGAAGTTATATGCCTCGGTGTTCGCGCGCGCGGCCTCCCAGCCCGCTTCGGCGACCGCCTGTCGTGTACCGGCATGCTCGATGAGTTCGCTCATCTGCGCCGTCAACGCTTCGACGGTCGGGGTAGCGGGAAGGCGGGCACGCATTTCCTTCGCCAGTAACTCGGCAGCTCCCACGCGTTGACTGGTTACCACGGCAATGCCACAGGCCATGGCTTCCTGAACGCTCTGGCCGAATTCTTCGACACGCGCAGGATGAACACAGATATCCAACGCGTGGAAATACCGCTGCGGCTCGCGGGTGTGGGAGACGAAACGCATACGATCTGCAATACCCAAAGCGCGTGCGCGCTCAGCGAACACGTCGGTACCGGCCTGCTTGCCGAGCACCAGCAACAGCGTCTTTTCGCGCGTTGGCGTTTCCAGAGAGGCGTAAGCTTCGAGCAACAGGTCGAGGCCGCGCTTGCGATAGTCGCCCGAGGTGACCAGCCCGAGCAGCACCTGGTCGCTGCAGCCGAGCTCCTCACGCACGGCCTGTCGATAACGCGCGCGATCGCCGCGATCGAACTGCGCCGGGCGGAACCCGGGATAAATCACCGGCAGGCGATCGCGCTCGATACCGTAGCGCGACATCAGATCGGCCTGCATCAGCCGTGAATTGCAGATGCATTGGTTGAAATCGCCCCGCGCGAACATTCGGTCATGAATCTCCGCCAGCCCGCCACGCGGATCGAGCGGCTCGCCGTGCACGATCTCGTGCGTCAGATGGAGGCAGTTGTGCATCGACAGCACATGCTGGCGATAGTGGTGCCCATGACCGGCTACGAAATCGTAGCGGTTGTGATCGATCACGCGTTGGGCACGAGCCGCAAACCATCGCCATTTGTACCGGCCGAGCAGCGGCACGCGTGCGATACGCACAGCTCGCCCCATATCAGCGGTGACACCGCCCTTGTGCACCTTTTCGCCGATCAGATCGACGGCATGACCGAGAGCGCGGAAATGGCGCGCGTGGTCGGCAATGGTGTTGTTGGTACCGCCGATATCGCCGATCCCGCGGAAGACGATCGCAATACGCTGGCCGGCGCGCGTCATGCCGCCGGTTCCCCGTTCAGGCGACCTGTGTTCACGAACGCCTCGATCGAAGCCAGGGCATCGCGCACATGGGCATCGAACACGAATCGTTGCTCCACGGCCGCAATGCCGGCAGCGCTCATGGCCGCATAGCGGCCGGGCGCTTCGATGATCGCGCAAACCACGCGCGCAAGGCGGGCTGGATCGACCAGTCGCGGCGTATCGATCACGTCCCGCTCCGGATCGTAAACGAACGGCGGCAGATCGGTCGTACTGCCGCCCAGTTCGAGGTAGTCCTCCAGTGGCACGGTCGGTGCGATACAGGCGCCGGTTACGCCATCGTCGATTACCTCGACCAATCCATCGACGGCCGCGACCACGGATGGCACGCCATAAGCGCCTGCCTCGATCGCGATCTGACCGAACGGCTCACGCAAGGCCGGATGCACCAACAGATCGATACCGGCATAGAAACCCGGCATATCGGCTACGAGGCCTTCGAAGATGACGTATTCAGCCACGCCCAAGCCATGCGCCAGCCGTTGCAGACGGTCCATCTCCGGTCCGTCACCGGCAATCCGCAGGCATGTTTCGACGCCGTCCCGGCGCAAGCGCGCCAACGCTTGGATCGCGATCGCCACCCCCTTGATCGGCAACAGCCGGGCGACCATACCCAGCGTCACCGGCCGGTCGTCGGGCAGTTGGCGAACAGGCACAGGCGCAAGCGGCAGCAGCGAAGGACGCAGAGCATTCAAGACCACGCGTGTCTGGCCCCGATAGTTCCAGCGCAGTTCTAGCATCCGGCGTGCCGCATGGCTATTGCAGATGACCGCCTGCACTTCATCAAGAAACCGGCGCTTCGCCGGACTATCGCCGGCGAACCAGCTGGCTCCGCGCTCCCAGTAAACCGTGCGTTCGACACCGGCTGCAGCGATCGTATCGAGACTGTCGCGCAGTCGATTCCAGACAACGACAGCGTCGGGCCGCTGCCGCGCCAGCAGGCGCTGCTGATGATGCCGGCGAAGCGTGGCGGGCCATTTGGGAAGCTTGAACGCCCCGGCATACTTTTCGAACGTAACCGGCGCCCGGGCCTCGGTAAGCCGCTCACGAATGAGCGGGTGCACCTGGCGGCCACATGCAACCACCGTATGATCCGTGCGGCGCTGCACGCGCGCTGCACGTACGAATTCGACGAACTGCTGTTCGACACCGCCCGCGCCGTCGAGACTCACATAGTGGGTCAGGCGATCGAGACTCACGCCGCGCGCTCAAACGTCCCACGTTCGTGGTATTCACCGAGAAACTGCATTGCGCGATCGACCTGGCGGTTGAACTCGAACTGTGAGCCCGCTCGTTCGATACCGGCATGACTCATACGCGCATAGCGTTCCGCGTCCTGAACGATCGACTCTATGGCGTCTGCGAAAGCCTCGGGCTCGCAGATGGCCGGTGTTTGTAGGCAATCGGCTTGAGGGCCATAAACGGCGCTCGGCAAACCCTCCGAAACACCGCCCAGCTCCTGATAGCGAGCCAGGTCTTCTTGCGGCGCAACGCATAGGCCCGTGTGCCCATCTGCGACCACCTCGGGTAACCCGTCGACCGCGGTACAGACGACAGGGCAGCCGAATGACCCAGCCTGGGCGGCGGTTACCGGCAGGGGCTCGTGGATCGACGGATTCAGCAGGATGTCGATATCAGAGTAGAACAGTGCCATGTCCTCCACCGTACCGAGAAAATGCACCGCAGACTCGATACCGAGGGCGCGGGCCTGCTCCTCGAGCGCCGGCTTGAGCGGGCCATCTCCGGCAATCGACAAGGTGGCATCGATATGCCGAGCCTTGAGCGCGGCTAACGTGTGCAAGGCAACGCTAGGCGCTCGCGCCGGGATCAGCGCGCCGACCAGACCGATATGCAAGGGCCGGTCGTGGGGCAGATATTTGAAGTCGCGCGGTTGGTGGCTCACACGAACGCCGTCGTGACATACGCGAACGCGGCCTTCATAACCCCACTTCAGTTCAAGCATGCGCTTTGCTGCATGGGTATTGCACAACACGGCGGGCAGGTGTTCGAGCACTGCCCGGGTCGCATGTTCGTTCGACGAATGCCAAGCTGATCCGTGTTCCCAATGCAGACAGCGGCGCGGGCCTAGCGCATCCACCACCCGCGCCTGGGATTCCAGCCCGTGCCAAAGCAGCGCAACGTCCGGGGTCATGTGCCGCCCCAGCCAACGGTAGCGCGCTCGTCGCACCGGCGCGGGTTGATTGCCGATACGCAGGCCGAGCAGCCGATCTTCATAGCGCCAGTCGTCGAAGTTCGGCAACAGCCGCCGGTGTCGACGGTGAACGCGCCCGCCGCATACAACGACTGACTGGCGCGCGCCGTGACGGCGCGCGGCGCGCTCCGCAAAGGCAGCGAATTGGCGTTCGAGGCCTCCCCATTCTTCCAAGCTGACATAGTGGGTCAGGCGCAAAGGGGTAGCAGCCGAACTCGAGTCCATAGGTCTCTTCTATCCGTGTTCCAAGGCGACTCGATAGCGCGAGCGCGAACCATCCATACCGATCCGAATCTACGGTTCGGCGCGTTTGTGTCGCGAATGGTACCTTTCTGCGCGGCAGCACGGCAGACATAACCCATTCCCGGCCGAAACTCGGCGCTTGTTCGGCTCTGCCAAGGGAACTCGTGTGATTGGCCAAGACCGTGCGCGCATATGGAACCACCTTGAAAGGGAAAGCCTTCTGGGCTGAACGCATGCCAGCACGTCCAAATATTCTCGTCGTCGGCCCCAGCTGGATCGGCGACATGGTCATGGCGCAGAGCCTGTTCATGCTGCTGCGTGCACGTTTGCCGCGAGCGCGTATCGACGTGCTCGCACCGAAAGCCACGGGCCAGTTGACCGCGCGTATGCCCGAGGTGGACAGCGCGATCGACATGCCGATCGGCCATCGCGAATTCGCGCTCGGCAAGCGACGGCGCACGGCGGCCATGCTGCGCGAGCGTGACTACGACCAGGCGATAGTCCTCCAGCGCAGCGCCAAGGCCGCGCTCGTGCCCTGGCTTGCGGGCATTCCGCAGCGCACGGGGTATCTGGGCGAGATGCGCTACGGGTTGATCAACGACGTACGTACGCTCGACAAAACACGCTATCCGCGCAAGGTCGAGCATTACGCCCTGCTGGGCCTTGCACACGAAGGCCATGTTCTCGGTGAGCTGGCATTGCCGAAACTCACGGTCGATGTCGACCGCCGCGACGCGCTGGTGGTCGAGTACCGCCTGGACACGACACGCCCCGCGATCGGCTTTGCCCCCGGCGCCGCTTACGGCGGTGCCAAGCAATGGCCGGCAACGCATTTTGCCCGCCTGGCTGCGGAACTCGACCAACGCGGCATCGCGACCTGGATATTCGGCAGCGCCGCGGATCGGGCGCTCGCGGAGCATCTGGCAGCGGCCGCGCCGCGCCACGGCATCAATCTATGCGAACGCACCTCGCTGATGGATATCGCCGATATCGCGTCGCTCACGAACGCTTTTGTGGGCAACGACACGGGCGTGATGCATCTGGCGGCGGCCACCGCACCACGGGTGCTGGCCATCTATGGCTCCACCCATCCCGACTATGCACCGCCGCTTGCGCCCGCCGAGGCACGCTTCTGGCTCGGCCTGGCCTGCGCGCCCTGCCGCGAACGCCAGTGCCCCCTGGGGCACAACGCCTGCATGCGCGATATTCCGGTCGCGGACGTGCTGCACGCCTGCCTCGACCCCGAAGTACGTGCGCTGCCGTCGCTGCACCACGCCAGCGGATCGGCCGCGCCGATTCAGCCCACGCCGTCCAAACAGACTTCGCCATGACCACAGCATGCGACCGCTACGCGGTGATCGGCCACCCGGTCGAGCACAGCCGTTCGCCCGCCATTCACGCGGCCTTCGCCGATCAGACCGGCGAACACCTCACCTACGATCGACTGCAGGCCGCGCCCGATGCCTTCGTGACCACTGTCGATCGCTTTTTCGCCGCGGGCGGTTGCGGACTCAACGTTACGCTGCCCTTCAAGGCCGAGGCGGCCGCCTACGCGGATACATTGAGCGCACGCGCTGCCCGCGCGGGGGCGGTGAATACCCTGGCGCGGCGTGACGACGGCACCATCGTCGGCGACAACACCGACGGCATCGGCCTGCTCCGGGATTTGCGCGATAACCTGGCCGATGTCGCCGATGCGCGAATACTCGTGCTCGGCGCGGGCGGGGCGGTACGCGGGGTGGTCCCGGTGCTGCTCGAGGCGCAGCCGGCCGCGCTGTGCGTCGCCAACCGCACCGCCGAGAAGGCCGAACGTATCGCCGAAGACTTCGCGGACCTGGGGCCGGTGTCCGGCCACGACCTGACCCGCCTCAGCGCCGGCTGGGATATCGTGATCAACGCCATTTCAGCGGGTCTCACCGGCGAAATGCCGGACATACCGGCAACCGTGCTGGATAACGCGACGGCGGCCTACGACATGATCTATGCCGATGCGCCCACGCCTTTTCTGCGCTGGGCCCGCGATCACGGGGTCGAGCGCAGACGGGACGGTTTCGGCATGCTCGTCGAACAGGCCGCCGAGTCCTTCAATGTCTGGCGCGGCGTATACCCGCGCACCGCAGAAGTGATCGCCGCGCTGCGCCCCGGCGGCGAACGGTACCGGCCATAACCGTTATAATCGCGTTGTGATGAACGCAAACGACCCGGTTCAGCATCTCGACCACGTCCTGCGCGGCGACACCTCGGGCGAACTTCTCGACCCGAAGGTCCACGCGCGTCAGTACAGCCATGTGCGCAAGGCGCACGAAACCGAGCTCGTCGAGGACTATGTCGAACTCATCGCCGACCTGATCGATGCCAAGGGCGAAGCCCGCGCGGTCGAGCTCGCGCAACGCATGGGCGTGACCCAGGCCACGGTCGGCAAGATGATCCGCCGCATGACCGACGCCGGGCTCGTTACCAGCGAGCCCTACCGCTCGATCTTTCTAACCGACTACGGCAAGCAGGTCGCTGCCGAATCGCGAGATCGTCATATCGTCGTACTGCGTTTTCTGCGCGCGCTGGGCGTCTCCGAAGCCACCGCGCGCAAGGACGCCGAGGGTGTCGAGCACCACGTCAGCGCCGAAACCATCGACATCATGCGCGATTTCGTGGAACGCCACGGCGAAGCCGCCGATAGCTAACGCGTGCATTGTGCAGCGCATGTCCGGACGGCCGTACGTGACGGCCGGCCCGTCGTCACCCATGACTGGCCCCGGCAAGCACCTGCCTGCCGCGCCATCCAGCAGGCCCTCATCGACCACGTGAACACCCGCGACGATCTGCCCGCGGTGCATACACTGGGTGGCGTCGATATCGGCTTCGAGGATCAGGGCCGCACCACGCGTGCGGCCGTCGCGGTACTCGACGCACAAAGCCTGGCGGTAATCGAAACGACCCTGGCACGGGTGCCGACGCGCATGCCCTATATTCCGGGTTTGCTGTCGTTTCGCGAGATTCCGGGCGCCATGGCGGCACTCGAGCAGCTCACTCGCCTGCCCGATCTGCTGCTGGTCGACGGCCACGGCATCGCCCATCCGCGCCGACTCGGCGTGGCCACGCATCTCGGGCTGGTAACCGGCCTGCCCACGATCGGTGTGGCCAAAAAACGGCTGACCGGCACGCACGACGCCGTGCCGGACGTGCGCGGCGCCTGGGTGCCGTTGCGCGACGGTCACGACACGATTGGCGCCGTGCTGCGCTCGCGCGTGGCCGTTAAGCCGATCTTCATCTCGCCGGGGCATCGTGTGGGCCTGGAAAGCGCCCTCGGCTGGACGCTCAAGGCGCTGACCCGTTATCGGCTACCCGAGACCACGCGTGTCGCCGACAAGCTCGCTTCGGACCGCTGAGCGTACTTTTTTGCGGATTTTCGCAATTTTTGAGCGCATTCTGCGGCACTGATAGGCTTACGCACGGTCTCAGACAGTCCCTACGACATTCGCACAACGGATAAACCTATGATCAAACGCGCAACCACCATCATGGCCCTGGCGCTGGCAGCGCTGACGTTCGGCGGCATGCCGGGCATCGCGACGGCGCAGGACGGCGCTTCCGCCGATCAGCAGAAAGCCCAGCAGCTGATGCAGGAGTATCGCCAGAAGGCGTCGAAGCTCCAGCAGATCCACAAGGAAACCATCCAGTCGAATCCGGAACTGGCCCAGCAGCAGCAGGACTTCGAAGAGCAGGTTCGCTCCGCGGTCGAGGACCAGGGTTACGACGTGGAAAAAGGCCAGCAGCGCGTCCAGGAAATGGCGCAGCAGCTGCAGTCGGGTGACCTGAGCGATTCCGAGCGCAAGGCCGTGATGAAGGATTTCCAGGCCGAGCGCCAGCAAATGGTCCAGGCCCGCGACGCGGCCCTGCAGAAGCCGGAGATCAAGTCTGCCGGTGAAGAGCTTCAGCAGGACACGCTTGCTGCGATGAAGAAGCAGGATGCGCAGACCGACCAGCTGCTCAAGGACATGGACAAGCTGCGCGGTGAACTGCGCGCCAACATGCCCGCCGGCGCCATGCAGGGCAACAACGGCTAAGCCGTCGCTCTGAAAGCGCTTGAAAAGCCCGGCCCTCGCGCCGGGCTTTTTTGTGCCTGCGAGATGCGAAAGCGTCATTGGGCGGGCGTCTAATCGCGTCGTATCCGCCAGGCCACGATCACTCGCTCCTCAAGTGCGGGCCCATGCCCCGCACGCGCATGCAAATTGCCGCATGCAAATTGCGTAGCCAGACCGCGGCGCGTTGCGCGGCGCTTACGCACCACGGGTTGTGTCCATGTCGTTCGGGCCCACGACCGGCTCATCGCCACACCGGCCTGGAGATCGATCCTGTGGCTTCGCGATCTCGGGACGTGCGGCACGCGGCCCGATGGCCACCGCCAAGGCTCGATGTACGCCGCGCAAGCCGCCCTTCCGCGCACAAAAAACCCCTGCACCGCTGCGCGGTGCAGGGGTCGGCCCAAACGGGGCTCCGATCGTTTGATCGATCAGTTGGCGTCGATGCGGGCGTCTGCATCCGCGCCACCGCTCACGCCCGCGCCGTAGTCGCCCGACTGACGCAGCGTGCCGTTCGACCCGGCCGCGCCCTCGATACGCGAGCGCGACTCGCCGTAGGCATCGCCCGCCTTGCCGCGGGCACGCTCCTGCATGGCGGCTGCCTTGTCGCGCGCCTGATCGCGCTGGGTTGCCGCTTCGCCACGAGCCTGGCCGACACCATCGCGAGCGCGATCCTGCATCTGCTGGGCGCTGTTCTGGGCGCGCTCACGCTGGATGGTCGCCTCGCTTTGCGTCTTGGCGTTCACGTTCGCGCCCGCGTTGGCGTTGGCACGGGTCTGCGCGCTAGCACCGCCAACTGCGCCGGTCACGCCATTGACGGCGCCCGAGACCGCTTCACCGGAACGCGACTGTGTACGGCGAACTGCATCGCCGGCGTTTTCTTTCAGCTTGCGGGTGCCATCGCGCATGATGGTGTAGGTTTCGCCGCCGGATACCGCCGGACCGATGCTACCGGAGCCCGAACTCTGGGCCTGCATGCCGGCCCGGAACTGCTCGCGCGTGATGCCCTGCGGCGTACCCTGCTCGGCGCGATCCTCGATCGTATTGCTGGTGTCGAGCGACTCGTAGAGCTTGGAAACGGTCTCGCTGGCAGACGCTTCGGCGCGGCTGAGCACGCCATCGCCGTTGCGATCCAGCGCGCTGAACTGCGTGTCCGCGGCCGCGCCGGCATTCACCTGCGCCTTGTTGCCGGCCGCGTTCGCGCCGGCGTTGACGCCGACGCCCGCCGAGGTATTGCCCTGGGCGGCAAAGCCGGCGCTCGTGACCATCGCGAGGCCGAGTGCAATCGCTGTCTTCTTCATCATGACGTTTGTTCCGATACAACGTGAAAACGTGGGCCTACCCTAGCCCGCGGCACTGAATCGGTACTTAACGCCTGGGGCGAATCAGCCGTCGCGCGACTGCTCGTCCTGTTGCGCCTCGACTTCGCGCATGCCCGGCACGAACAATCGCGCCATCCAGATCCCGATCTCGTAGAGCAGATAGACCGGCACCGCGAGCAGCGTCTGCGAAATGACGTCCGGCGGCGTCAGCAGCATGCCCACGGCAAAGGCGCCAACCACGACATAGGCGCGATAGCTGGCCAGCTGACGGGGCGTGACGAACCCGGCCCATACGATAAGGAATATGGCGACCGGCAGTTCGAAGGCGATGCCGAACGCCATGAACATGCCAAGCACGAAATCCAGATAGGCCGAGATATCGGTCATCACGGCAACGCCTGTGGGCGCGACCGAGATAAAGAAGCCGAACACCACCGGAAACACGGCGTAGTAGGCGAACGCCATGCCGAGATAGAACAGCCCGGTGCTGGAAATCAGCAGCGGTGTGACCAGCCGCCGTTCCTGGGCATAGAGCCCCGGGGCAACGAACATCCAGACCTGATAGAGCGTCCACGGCAGCGACAATGCCACGGCCAGCAGCATGGACAGCTTGAACGGCGCCAGAAACGGTGCCGCCACGCCGGTCGCGATCAGGCTGTTGCCCTCCGGCATGTGGGTGAGCAGCGGCCCGGAAAGAAACGTGAACAGATCACGCGCAAAATAGGCCAACGGCAGAAAGACCACCAGAATGCCGATGACGATGCGCAGCAGCCGCGTGCGCAGTTCCAGCAGGTGGGCGATCAGCGGTTGTTCCTCGGCGTCGAACTCGTGCGAACTCATGCGCTGCGATCGTTGCTGTCGGTATCGCCAGATTCGGGGCGCGCGGCGTCGGCCACCGGGTTGGCGGACGATTGTGTCGCGCCGTCGCCCGTGGCCTTGTCCTTGATGCCGGACTTGGGCGTCTCCGGCGCGAGCGGTTCACGAATCGAGGACACCGTGCTTCGGGTGTCGGACTCGATCTGCTCGCGCGTGCGCCGCACCTGCGAACGGATATCGTCGACGTTGACCTCGCGCTCGAGTTCGCTGGTCAACCCGCGCACATAACCTTTCGCGCGCCCGACCCAGGTGCCGAGGGTGCGCGCGACCACGGGCAGGCGCTCGGGACCGAGCACGATCAGACCGATCACCGCGATGACGGTCAGTTCCCAGAAACCGATATCGAACATGGCGGGTCAGTACGTATCAGTCGCGTTTTTCTTCTTCGACTTCGTTCTTCTTCGCGTTGCGCTGCTCGGCTTCCTCGACCGGCCCGGTGTTCGGCTTCGTCTTGCCGAGTTCGTCGACCAGCTGCGGATCCTCGGGGCGCTTGCGTGCATCCTGGGTCGTCGTGTCCTTTTCGTCCTCGGCCTCGCTGTCCTTCATCGCCCCGCGGAAATCCTTGAGCGCGGAGCCCAGATCACCGCCGAGATTGCGCAGCCGCTTGGTGCCGAAGATCAGCACCACGATGACCAGAAGAATGAGGAGCTGCCAAATGCTGATACCACCAATCATGATTACCTCGTACTACTCAGTGGGCCGGCTCATTCGGCCGGCGTGTCCCCGTGACCGCGGGCGGCCTTTTCCTCGATGCCGGAAACGCCGAAACGTCGTGCCAGCTCGGCCTGCACCGCAGACGCGTCCAGGCCGCGAGACTGCAGAAGCACCATGGTGTGGAACCACAGATCGGCCACTTCGTGGATCAGATGCGCGTCGTCGTCCTCGGCGGCGGCTTCAACGACCTCGGCCGCCTCTTCCGCGATCTTGCCGGAAATCGCGGCCGTGCCGCCGGCATACAGCGACGCGGTGTAGCTTTTTGCCGGGTCGGCTGCCCGGCGCTTTGCAAGCGCGGCGTCCAGGCGCCCGAGAATATCGGAATTACTCATGCAGACCATACATGTCCTTGGGGTCCACGATGACCGGGTCGCGGGTCACCCAGCGGCCGTTCTCATAGACCTGGAAGAAACAGGACTCGCGTCCGGTATGACAGGCCACGCCGCCGACCTGTTCGACACGCAGCAACACGGCATCGTTATCGCAGTCCAGACAGACTTCGACGATGCGCTGCACGTTCCCCGACGACTCGCCCTTGCGCCAGAGCTTGCCACGCGAACGTGACCAGTAGGTTGCAAACCCGCTGTCGAGCGTGGCGACGAGCGCGTCGCGATTCATCCACGCCAGCGTGAGCACGCGCTGGGTGTCGACAGACTGGGTGATGGCAGGCACGAGCCCCTGCTCGTTCCAGGCCACGCGCTCGAGCCATTCGGGCTGCGCCTGGCCGTCGGACGTTGTGTTTTCGTCGGTGTTCACGATGTCGATCGCTTTGGCGGAATGCCGCCATCCTACGCGCTTGCGTGGCGCAAACACAGGCCGTAAGTCACTGTTGCAAGTCGGTGGTGCGCGTTCTACTGTTGCCGCGCATGAAGATCATCATTTTGGGGGCGGGCGAAGTCGGCGCCACGCTGGCGGAGAATCTGGCCCACGAGGCCAACGACGTCACCGTCGTCGACACCGACGAAGCCCTGCTGCGGCCGCTACAGGATCGGCTCGATATCCGCGCCGTGCACGGCTATGCCGCGCATCCCGACATCCTGCGCAGCGCGGGCGCGAACGACGCCGACATGATCATCGCGGTTACCGCCACTGATGAAGTGAACATGGTGGCCTGCCAAATCGCGTACACGCTGTTCCATACGCCGACCAAGATCGCGCGTATCCGCGCGTCCGAATATCTGCTCGAAAACCGCCTGTTCCACCAAGACGCGATCCCGATCGACATGAGCATCAGCCCGGAACAGCTGGTCACGGACTACATCAAGCGCCTGGTGCAGTATCCCGGCGCCCTACAGGTGGTCGATTTCGCTCAGGGCCGGGTGCAGGTGGTGGGCGTGAAGGCCTATTACGGCGGCCCGCTCGTCGGTAAGGAATTGCGCGCGTTGCGCGAGCATCTGCCACAGGCGGACACACGCGTCGTGGCCATCTACCGGCGCGGCAAGCCGATGATTCCGGAAGGCGATACCGTGATCGAGGCCGACGACGAGGTCTTCTTCGTCGCCGCCCGGCGCAATATCAAGAAGGTGATCAGCGAGTTGCGCAAGATCGACCGGCCGGTCAAGCGCATCATGATCGCCGGCGGCGGCAACATCGGCCTGCGGCTGGCACTCGCGCTGGAAAACCACTGCCAGGTCAAGATCATCGAAAACAATCCGGCACGGGCGAGCTGGCTGTCGGAAAAGGTCAACCGGGCGATCGTGCTCAAGGGCGATGCCGCCAACGAGTCGCTGCTCGTCGAGGAAAACATCGAGTCGGTCGATGTGTTCTGCGCGATCACCAACGATGACGAGGCGAATATCCTTTCGGCGATGCTGGCCAAGCGCCTGGGCGCGCGCAAGGCGATGTCGCTGATCAATCGGCTGGCCTATGTGGATCTGATCGAATCCTCCGGCACCCAGATCGATATCGCGATCTCGCCCAAGCAGTCGACCATCTCGGCGCTGCTGGCGCATGTGCGCCGTGGCGACGTGGTGCGCGTGCACACCCTGCGCCGTGGTGCCGCCGAGGCCATCGAGGCGATCGCCCACGGCGAACGCGACAATTCGCGCGTGGTCGGCCGGCGTATCGACGAGATCAAGCTGCCCCCGGGCACCACCATCGGCGCCATCGCGCGTGGCGAAGAGGTGCTGATCGCCCATCACGACACGATCATCGAGTCGGGTGACCACGTGATGCTGTTCATCATCGAAAAGAAACACACTGCCGACGTGGAAAAGCTGTTCCAGGTCGGCGTGTCCTACGTCTAGCGCGACGCCGGGCGCATGGATCTGTCGCTGAACTACTATTTCGCGGTCGTGCAGCGGGTGCTCGGCCTGCTGCTGATGATCTTCTCGACCAGCATGCTGGTGCCCATGATCATGGGCCTGGCGTACGGCGACGGCGAAGCGGACGCCTTCGTCATCGGCTTCATCATCACCCTGTTCACTGGCCTGGTCGCCTGGCTGCCGGTGCGCCATGTGCGCCGCGAACTCAAGATCCGCGACGGCTTCCTTGTCGTGGTGCTGTTCTGGCTGGTGCTAAGCCTGTTCGGTGCCGTCCCCCTGTATCTGGCCGAACGGCCGGATATCGGCGTTACCGACGCCGTTTTCGAGGCCGTTTCCGGGCTGACCACGACCGGGGCGACCGTACTCGTGGGGCTCGACACCCTGCCCCATTCGGTTCTGTTCTGGCGCCAGCTGCTGCACTGGATGGGCGGTATGGGCATCATCGTGCTGGCCGTGGCGGTGCTGCCCATGCTCGGGGTCGGCGGCATGCAGCTCTATCGCGCGGAGACGCCGGGCCCGATCAAGGATTCCAAGCTCACGCCCCGTATCCGTGAGACCGCCAAGGCGCTGTGGTATCTGTACCTGTCGCTGACGGCAGTCTGCGCGCTCGTGTTCTGGCTGGCCGGCATGACCGTGTTCGACGCCGTCAGCCACGGCTTTTCCGCGATCGCGACCGGCGGTTTCTCCAACCACGATCTGTCGCTGGGCCACCACGACGACCCCATCATCGAGATGGCCGCGATCGTCGCCATGATCGTGGGTTCGATCAGCTTCGGCATGCATTTCGCCGTCTGGCGCAGCGCCAACCCGCTGACCTACTGGCG
This sequence comes from Endozoicomonas sp. G2_2, assembly GCF_017744135.1. GTDB lineage: Bacteria > Pseudomonadota > Gammaproteobacteria > Nevskiales > Salinisphaeraceae > Salinisphaera. The sequence goes on along the minus strand of NZ_JAGHQU010000004.1, from coordinate 47,143 downwards.
CGATTCGGAAACCCGCACGTTCCTGCTGATGGTCGTCGGCGCGACCACGCTGGGCGCGCTCGTGCTGCTGATCGCCGGTACCTACGTGTCGTTGCCGAACGCGCTGATCAAGGCCATGTTCCAGGTGGTCTCGATCGGCACGACGACGGGCTTCACCACGACAGACTACTCGCTCTGGCCGAGTTTCCTGCCGATGTTCCTGCTGCTGGGCAGCTTCGTGGGCGGCTGCGCGGGCTCGACGACGGGCGGCATGAAAGTGGTGCGTTTCATCCTGCTGGCCAAGCAGGGCACCCGTGAGATCAGCCGGCTGGTGCACCCGAACGCCGAGATTCCGATCAAGATGGGCGGCAAGGTCATTCCCGATCGCGTGATTCAGGCGGTGTGGGGCTTCTTCGCGGTCTATATCACGGTGTTCGTCGTGATGTTTTTGATTCTGTTGTCCACCGGCCTCAACGAACTCACCGCATTCTCGGCGGTGGCGGCCTCGATCAACAATCTGGGCCCGGGCCTCGGCGAGGTATCGTCGAACATGGCCGGCCTGCCGGCGGTCGCGAAATGGGTGCTGTGCATGGCGATGCTGCTCGGCCGCCTCGAGATTTTCACCCTGCTCGTGATTCTGACCCCGGCGTTCTGGCGTCGCTAGCCAAGCGGCATCTTCCGTCGGCGCTGATATCGGTACACTGTACGCATGCCGATGAAAGACCAACTCGAGAAGCTGCTCGAAGCGGGCGAAGACAACGCACTGCTGCGTTTTTCGCTGGGTGAACTGCTGTTCAAGGACGGCGACCACGCCCGGGCGGCCGAGCATTTGGCCGAGGCCGTGGCCCACGATCCGGACTATTCCGCTGCCTGGAAGCTCTATGGCAAGGCGCTGGTCGAAAACGGCGACCTGATCGCGGGTATCGACGTGCTCGAGCACGGCATAACGGTGGCCGAGGCGCGTGGCGACAATCAGGCGGTACGCGAGATGCAGGTTTTCGCCAAGCGCGCCCGCAAGCGGCTCGACGAACAGGACGCCTGATGTCGGTCTATACCCGCGTCACCGAAAACGATCTGCGCACGCTGCTGGCCGAATACTCGATCGGCGAGCTGGAAGATTTTCGCGGCATCTCGGCCGGCATCACCAACACCAACTACTTCGTCGATACCACGACCGGACGCTGGGTGCTGACCCTTTTCGAGCAGATGGACGACGGCTCGCTACCGTTTTTCATGCAGCTCATGGATCATCTGGCCGGCCACGGCGTGCCCGGCGCGCATCCGGTCGCGCGTAACGACGGCGGCTTTCTCAGCGATGTGCGCGACCGCCCCGCGGCACTCGTCTACCGGCTCGCCGGGGCCAGTATCACCGCCCCCGGGGCACGCCATTGCGGCTCGCTGGGTGGCGTCGTCGCCGAAATGCATCGCGCGGTGCGTTCCTTCGGAGAGAGTCAGCGCAACCCGCGGGATCTCGCCTGGATCGCCCAGGCGCGCGAACGCCTCGTCGACCATCTCGACGCGGAAACCGCCGACCTGCTCGACGACGAGATCGCCTATCAACGCGACTGCGCCCACACGGTGTACGCGGGCCTGCCCGAGGCCGTGATTCATGCCGACATGTTTCGCGACAACGTCCTGTTCGACGACGAGCGCGTATCCGGCGTCATCGACTTCTACTACGCCTGCCACGACTACCTGTTATTCGACCTGGCGGTGATCTGCAACGACTGGGCCTTCGATGAGTCCGGTACCTATGTGCCCGAACGCTGGCAGGCGTTCGCCGCCGCCTATCATCGGCGTCGCGCGCTGACGGCCGGCGAACATGCGGCGTGGCCTGCCATGCTGCGCGCCGCCGCGCTGCGTTTCTGGGCGTCGCGGCTCATCGACTACCATTTTCCGATGGACGGCGACGTTACCCATATTCACGACCCGCGCCCGTTCGAGCGTCTTTTGCGTGCCCATCGCCAGGCGGCGCCTGCGCTTGGCGACGCATTGCCCGCGCGCGAGACGTGATTGCGCTCATCCAGCGCGTGACCGAAGCCGCGGTCGCGATCGACGGCGACACCGTGGCCGCCATCGGCCCCGGCATGCTCGCGCTCGTTGCGGCAGAACCCGCCGACGACGCGCAACGCGCGGCCCGTCTGGCCGAACGGGTGCTCTCGTATCGCATCTTCGCCGACGACAAGGCGCGCATGAACCACAGCGCCTGCGATGCAGAACGCGCGGTGCTCGCGGTGCCGCAATTCACGCTCGCCGCCGACACACGGCGGGGCAACCGGCCCGGATTCTCCACCGCCTGCCCGCCCGATCGCGCCCGAGGCCTGTTCGACGACTTCATGGCGGCGCTGCGATCCCGTCACGGCATCGTCGAACAGGGCGTGTTCGGCGCCGACATGCAGGTATCGCTCGTCAACGATGGCCCGGTGACGTTCTGGCTGCAGGCCTGAGTACGCACGCCGCGTGCGCATTCGCGTTGCCCGGGCAATGGGCGTATTATCGCGCCTTCCGGGGTGATCCAACGCTTTGAATAGGCCATGACCGCGCGCCGCGCCACGATCGCACGTCAAACCAATGAAACCGACATCTCGGTCACACTCGACCTAGATGGCAATGCCGTGTTCAACGCCGATACCGGCGTCGGTTTCTTCGACCACATGCTGCATCAGATCAGCCGTCACGGGCTCGTCGATCTCGACGTCTGCGCCAAGGGCGATCTGCATATCGACGACCACCACACGGTGGAGGATGTCGGCATCTGCATCGGTCAGGCGCTGCGCGAAGCGCTCGGCGACAAGCGGGGCATCACCCGCTACGGCCACGCCTACGTGCCGCTCGATGAAGCGCTCGCGCGTGTGGTGATCGACCTGTCGGGGCGGCCCGGGCTGTTCTTCGACGCGACCTTCACCCGCGACAAGATCGGCACCTTCGATGTCGAGCTCGTGCGTGAGTTCTTTCAGGGGCTGGCGAGCGCGGCCGCGATCACGCTGCATATGGATGCCCTCAAGGGTGACAACGCCCACCATGTGGCCGAGACGCTGTTCAAGGCCTTCGGCCGTGCGCTGCGCGTGGCCGTGTCGGCCGACAGCCGCACCGGGGATGCCACACCGTCCACCAAGGGCAGCCTCTAGGCGCCCGCGGCGGGCGCGCATCGACCTCCTTCCTTTTCTTTCGAAGTCAATCTTATGGCAACCGTCGGCATCATCGACTACGGGATGGGCAATCTGCACTCGATTGCCAAGGCGCTGCGCTATGTGGCGTCCGACGAGCAGATCGAGGTCAGCTTCGATCCGGACGCGCTGTCGCGCATGGATCGGCTGGTGCTACCCGGCGTCGGCGCGATCGGCCATTGCATGGAAGAACTGCACCGTCTCGAGCTCGACGACATGATCCGCGAGCAGCTCGGCAAGAAGCCGCTCATGGGCGTTTGCCTGGGCATCGAGGCGCTCATGGGGCACTCCGAGGAATCCGGCGGCGTGGAATGCCTGGGCGCCTTTCCGGGCGACACCGTGCACTTCGCCGCCCCGGATGCCCAGCCCGACGGCGTGCGCCGCAAGATTCCGCACATGGGCTGGAACCAGGTCCGCCAGGAACGCCATCATCCGCTCTGGAAGGATATCGCGCCGGCCAGCTGGTTCTATTTCGTGCACAGCTACTACGTGGTGCCCAGCGACGAGCGTCATATCGCCGGCACCACCGACTATGGCGTACGTTTCGCGTCCGTGATCCTGCGGCCGAACGTATTCGCCGTGCAGTTTCATCCGGAAAAGAGCCAGTCGGCAGGCCTTCAGCTGCTGGCGAATTTTCTCGAATGGGACGGTTCCGCCTGAATCGATGTCCCAGCGATCGATCTTAGCTTCGACCCCATCCAAGCCGTAGACGAGGATTACCGGCGTGCTACTCATACCTGCGATTGATATCAAGAACGGCCAGTGCGTACGCCTGCGCCAGGGCCGCATGGACGACGTCACCATCTTCGACGGGGACCCGGTGGCCGTGGCCCGGCGCTGGCTCGACGAGGGCGCGGATCGCATCCACGTCGTCGACCTCGACGGCGCCAAGGCCGGCTACCCGGTCAACGATCGGGTGATCGGCGAAATCGTGTCGGCCTGCGGCAACGTGCCGGTCCAGGTGGGTGGCGGCATTCGCGACGAAGCCGCGATCGAGACCTATCTCGAACGCGGCGTCGAGTACGTCATCCTCGGCACGCGCGCGGTATCCGAGCCGCATTTCGTGGCCGATGCCGGGGTGGAATTTCCCCGCCATATCATCGTCGGCCTCGACGCGCGCGACGGCATGGTGGCCACCGACGGCTGGTCCAAATTGTCCAACAACACGGTCGCCGAGATGGCGCAGCAGTTCGAGGCGGACGGGGTGGTTGCGATCATCCATACCGACATCAGCCGCGACGGCATGATGCAGGGCGTTAACGTCGAAGCCAGCCGCGCGCTGGCCGCCGAGCTCACGATTCCGGTCATCGCGTCCGGCGGCGTGACCCGCCTCGACGATATCGAAGCCCTGCTGGGCGCCGAGGAAGACGGCGTCACCGGTGCCGTCATCGGGCGTGCCCTCTATGAAGGCACGATCGATCTCGCCGAGGCGCGCAAACTCGTCAACGACCGTAGCAGGAACCCCTGATTCAGTCATACGCAGTCGCGCCGGAGTCTTTTGCGCGCGGCTGGCAAGGAGTGAGGAGCGCAGTTTGCTCATTGCAAATAAACGACGAATGACGCAGTCCAGACGCGCGCAAAAGCCCGGCCTTTTGCCTTCAAGGCAAAAGGTTTGGCCCAAGCCGTTCGCCAGCGGCGTTGCCCGGCTCGACCGTGGAGCCTGCCACGGCACATCGCCGGGCGCCTTGCCGGCGAACGGCTTGGGACGCAAACGCGATCCGCGTATGACTGAATCAGGGGTTCCAAAATGACCCTGGCCAAGCGCATCATCCCCTGCCTCGACATCGACAAGGGTCGCGTCGTCAAGGGCGTCAAGTTCCTCGAGATCAAGGACGCCGGGGACCCGGTCGAGATCGCGCGCCGCTACGATCAACAGGGCGCGGACGAACTGGTGTTTCTCGACATCACTGCCAGCCATGAGGATCGCGGCACGCTCATGGACGTGGTCGAGCGCGTGGCCGGCGAGGTGTTCATTCCGCTGACCGTGGGCGGCGGTGTGCGCACCCTGCCCGACGTGCGTCGCCTGTTGTCGGCCGGCGCCGACAAGGTGTCGATCAACACCGCCGCGATCTCGGATCCGAACTTCGTCTACGAGGCGGCCTATCGCTACGGCTCGCAGTGCATCGTGGTCGCGCTCGATGCCAAGAACGTGGCCAAGAAGCACGAACCGCCGCGCTGGGAGATCTTCACCCACGGCGGGCGCAAGTCCACGGGTATCGACGCCATCGAATGGGCCCAGAAGCTGGTTTCGCTGGGCGCCGGCGAAGTGTTGCTCACGAGCATGGACAAGGACGGCACCAAGTCCGGCTTCGATCTCAAGCTCACGCGCGCGATTTCCGACGCGGTCGACGTGCCCGTGATCGCTTCCGGCGGCGTCGGCAGTCTCGAAGACCTGCACGACGGCCTCGAGATCGGCACTGCCGACGCGGTGCTGGCGGCGTCGATCTTCCATTTCGGCACCTACACGATCCAGCAGGCCAAGGGCTTTCTCGCCGAACGCGGCGTGGTCGTGCGCGACCCGATCTACCGCTAGCCGGCCCGTGCCCGAGACGGTGCGCGGGCGCGCACCGAGCCGATCCGATATGCTTGGGCAGGCGCCGCTGAAGATTCGGCGCGGAGAGTTACGGGCATGAAGAACAACGTCTTCGCCGCCGCCATTCTCGGCGTGTGTCTGGCCATCGGGCTGGTCATCGGCGGCAGCTATCTCAAGAGCGCGGCGATCCAGTGGAAATCCGCCGATCGCTCGGTAACGGTCAAGGGGCTGGCCGAACGCGAGGTTCGCGCGACGCTCGCCCTGTGGCCGCTGCATTTCACCGTGACCGGCGACGCGCTCGGCGAGGTACAGGAGCGGGTCAATCGCCAGGCCGATATCATTCGCGCGTTTTTAACCGACGCCGGCTTCAAGACCGATGCGATCACCCTGACCTCGCCCGAAGTCACCGATCGCTACGCCAACAGCTACGGCAACCAGCGCCCGCCGACCCGCTATTCCGCCGAGGCCACGATGCTTGTGCGCAGCACGGCGATCGACGCGGTGAAGCAGGCCATGCCGCGCGTGGGTGAACTCATCAGCCAGGGCGTGGTGCTGTCGCCCAACTACAACTACCGCACCGAGTTCCTGTTCACCGAACTCGAAGACATCAAACCCGCGATGATCGCGGCGGCGACCGCCGACGCGCGCAAGGCCGCCAAGCAGTTCGCCCAGGATTCGGGCAGCCGTGTGGGCGCGATTCGCTCGGCCTCGCAGGGCTATTTCTCGATCTCGGATCTCGACAGCTATACGCCAGACGTCAAGCGCATACGCGTGGTCACGACCATCGACTACGCGCTGGAAGATTAGCGCGCACAAAAAAGCCCGGCCGCAGCCGGGCTTTTCATCGTCACGCGCGCGCCGCGACTAGGTGGTCTGTTCTTCGTGCTTGCCCTCGGCGATCTCCTCGATCATTTTTGCGCAGAAGGCATCCAGATCGTCCGGCGTGCGGCTGGTGACGAGCGCCTCGTCACAAACGACTTCGCGATCCACCCAGGTCGCACCCGCGTTTTTCAGGTCGGTCTGTACCGACGGGAAGGAGGTCAGCGTGCGGCCGTCGACCACGCCGGCTTCGATCAGCACCCAGGGCGCATGACAGATCGCGCCGACCGGCTTGTGCTGGGCAAAGAAGTCACGCACGAACTGCACGGCCGTATCGTTGGTGCGCAGCGTGTCCGGATTGGCCAGCCCGCCCGGCAGGACCAGGGCGTTGTAGTCGCCCGCCGAGACCTGATCGACGGTCTTGTCGACCGGTTTCGGGTCGCCCTTCGGTTCGCCGCCGCTCTCGCCCTGGATCTTGCCGGCGTCCAGCGAGATCAGTTCGACCTCGGCGCCGGCCGCCTTGATCTCGTCCCAGGGCTGCGTCAGCTCCGAATACTCGAAACCGTTGGTGGCCAGAAATGCGACCTTCTTGCCTTTGAGTTCGTCGCTCATCACAACTCCAATTGGTTGAGGAATCACTACCCGACCTATCCTGCGGTTGTGCGCAACCGTTTCAACTCCGTAATGCTACGTAAGACCGTGACGCGTCAGGCGCTGGCGCGCTCCAGAACCGCGTAATAGAAGCCGTCGAAACCGTGCATGCCGGGCGCGATACGCCGCCCCCGCCGCTCGGCAAAGCCCCAGTGCGCATCGATCGGCACCTCGCGGGCGTCGTCGGTACGCGCGAGAAACGCGTCGACGATATCCACACCTTCCGCGCGCAGGATCGAACAGGTCGCATAGACGAGCCGCCCACCCGGTGCGAGCGTGCGCCAGAGTGCGTCGAGCATGGCGCGCTGGCGTTCGGCGGCAGTCGCGATGTCTTTGGGCCGGCGCAGCCACTTGATATCGGGGTGGCGGCGGATCACACCGGTACCGCTGCATGGGGCATCTAGCAGGATCCGATCGAACCCTCGACCATCCCACCAGCGATCGGGTTCGGCGGCATCGGCGGTCTGGACCCGGGCGCGACAGCCGACACGCGCGAGCGTCTGCTCGAGCGTCTGCAGGCGGTCGGCATCGATATCCAGCGCCAGCAGGTCGATATCCGTGCGTTCGAGCAGATGCGCGCTCTTGTTGCCGGGCGCAGCGCAGGCATCGAGGACCCGGTGGCCGTCCCGCGCGCCCAGCAACACGGCGGCCAGCTGGGCCGCGCCGTCCTGAATCGAGACACGGCCGTCCGCGAAACCGGGCAGGTCCCGCGCAGCGACGGGTTCGTCCAGCGTCAGCACGCTGTCGCAGATGCGGGCCGCTTCGCACCGCAGACCGGCCGCTTCCAGGGCACGCATCGCCACAAGACGATCGCCGTGGCGCGCATTTGCCCGCAGATGCATGGGCGCCGGCCGGTTGCCGCCCTCGAGAACGCCGGTCCACTGGCTGCCCCAGTCCGCCTGAATCCGTTCGACCAGCCAGTCGGGGTAGCTGTGACGCACGCCCGGCGCGCTGTCCTCGCTCGCCTTGCCGGCATCGCGTTGATGCCCGCGCAGAATGGCGTTGACCATGCCGCGCGCCTTGCCCAGCTTGAGCGATGCGCTCGCCGCCACCGTTGCATGCACGGCCGCGTGCGGCGGCACCCGCATGGCTTCGAGCTGATACAGGCCGACCAACAGCAACGCGCGCAGCAACGGCTGCGGCTTGCGCGATAACCGCGGCGCCAGCAACGCATCCAGGCGGCGATAGTCGCGCAGCACCCCGTAGGCCATGGCCGAGACCAGACCCCGATCGCTGGGAGAAAGATCGACGGATTGGTCGGCCAGAGCCGCGTCCAGACTGCGCCCATCGTCCATGACGGCCGCCACGGCGCGGGCGGCGCCTGCGCGCGCGGCGGCGCCCTCGGTATGCGCGCTGTCGGGCGTGCGGCGGCGCCTACTCAAAACGACAGCCAACCCAGTCGCGGCCATTGACCGCGGCAGCCGCATCCATGCGTTTCTTGCCCGGTAACTGCAACGTCTGCACACGCAGGGTGCCGGCGCCCGTCGCGATATCGATCCCCTTCGCACTCGCTGCGACCACGGTTCCGGGCGCCACGTCGTGATTGCGTGCCGGCCCCGCCGTCGCCTGCCAGAAACGCACCGGCTGGCCGTCAAGCCGCGCATGGGCGACCGGCCACGGCACGAAGGCCCGCACGGCTCGCGCGATCTCGTCGGCGCGCAGGCGCCAGTCGATCGCCGCCTCGCCCTTGTCCAGGCGCCGCGCGTAGCAGGCCTGCGTGTCGTCCTGGGGCTCGGCGGTGATGCCCTCGGGCAAACGGCCGAGCACTTGCGACAGCTCGCGCGCGCCCAGATCGGCCAGCGTGTCGTGCAACGTCCCCGCGGTGGTGTCCTCGTCGATCGGCACAGCGCGGCGCACGATCATGGGCCCGGTATCCAGACCGGCGGCCATCTGCATGAGCGTGACACCGGTCTCGCGGTCACCGGCCAGAATGGCGCGGGCGATCGGCGCCGCGCCACGCCAACGTGGCAGCAGCGAGGCATGCACGTTGATACAACCGTACTGCGGCAGCGCGAGCACTTTCTTCGGCAACAGCAGCCCGTAGGCGACAACCACGATCACATCGGGCTCGAGCGCGGCAAGTTCGGAAAACGCCGCCGCGTTCCGGAGCGATTCGGGCTGCTGCACGGCCACGCCGAGTTCGAGCGCGCGCTGCTTGACCGGCGAAGCCGCCAGCTTGCGCCCGCGCCCCGCGGGGCGGTCCGGCTGGGTGAGCACGCCGGTCAGGCGATGCCCGCTGGCCGCGATCGCGTTCAGACAGGGCACGGCGAATTCCGGCGTACCGGCGAATACGATGTTCATCGGTGCGCTCATGGCAACTCACGGATGGCAGGCACGAACTACTCGTCGTTCGCGGCCGGCGCATTCTGGCGCGCGGCCTTGGCAAGCTTGCGGCGGATGCGCTCGCGCTTGAGCCGCGACAGCTGGTCGATATAGAGGCCGCCGTCGAGGTGGGCGAGCTCGTGCTGTACGCATTGCGCGAGCAACCCTTCAGCGTCCATCTCGTACCGTTCGCCGTTGCGATCCTGCGCTGCGAAGCGCAGCCGCGCATAGCGTTTCACCTTGTCGTAGTGCTCGGGCACGGACAGACAGCCCTCGTCGACGGTCTCCAGATCGGCCTGCCAGAGAATTTCCGGGTTGCACATGACGATGCGCTCGTCGCGCGCCTCGGAGCAGTCCATCACCGCCACGCGGCGCGTGTCGCCCACCTGGGTGGCGGCCAGGCCGACGCCCGGCGCGTCGTACATGGTCTCGAACATGTCATCGATGAAAGTCGACAGCGTCTCGTCGAAAACGGTCACCGGCTGCGTGTTTTCGCGTAGCCGCGGATCGGGGAAATGCAAAATTTCGAGAATCGCCATATTCTGTCGGTGGTCAGCGTTGCAAATGGGGGCCGGCCATCAAGAAAATGCTTTCGATGGCCGATAACAGAGCACGCGGCAAGGCCCGTACCGGCGGTATTTATTGGGGGCGCGTCCTGGATGCGAGAGTATAACGATTTGAAACTGGCCATGAAGCTGGCGGGCGCGGGCTTCGCGCTCGCGGCAGGCGTTCTGGCCACCGGCTGCGCAAGTCAGCCACCCACCACAACCGAGACGCCCGCCGAACCGGCGCCCGCACAGCCGCTGCCCGAACGCAGCGCTCCCGTCGCCCGCGAAACCGCGATCGCCAGCCAGATCCGCGCCGATGCGCCGCTGCGCTACGTGGTCAAGAAAGGCGACACGCTCTGGGACATCTCCGGCTACTACCTGCGTGATCCGTGGTACTGGCCGCAGCTCTGGTACGCGAACCCGGACATCGAGAACCCGCATCTCATCTATCCGGGCGACGTGCTCATTCTCACCCGCGGGCCCGACGGCGCGTACCAGCTACGGCGCGCCGGCACGGAGCGCCTGTCGCCCCGGGTACGCGAACGCTCGCTCGACTCGATCGCAACGATTCCGCTCGACGCGATTCGTGCCTTCATCACCGGGCCGCGGCTGGTCAGCCAGGATGAACTGATGGACGCGCCCTACGTGGTGTCGTTCATCGACGAACATCTGGTCGGCGGCAAGGGCACTGTCAGCTATGTCCGGCACGTCGATGCCAGCGGCCACAGCGCACAGAACTACAGCCTCGTGCGCGATGCCGGCCCCTACAAGGACCCGGAGACCGGCGAGATTCTGGGCCAGCAGGCCGTGCCCGTTGGCGAGATCCGCATCAACGCCTTCGATGCGATCTCCACCGGCGTGATCACCAAGAGCTACCGCGAAGCGCTGGTCGGCGATCGCCTGCTGCCGCTGGAAAACGAGGATCTCGTCCACGATTTCTATCCGCACGCCCCGGATCGCGCGATCGAAGGCCGCATCATTTCGGTGTACGACGGCGTCTCAGCAATCGGCCAGTATCAGGTGGTCACGCTCAGCGTCGGCAGTACGGACGGTATCGAACGCGGGCATGTGCTCGATATCTACGAGGCCGGGCGTGTCGTGCTCGACCCGGTGGAGGGCGGTCAGGTGCGCCTGCCGGAACTCAAGTCCGGACAACTGCTTGTTTTCAAGACCGACGAGCACGTGAGCTTCGCGGTGATCATGCGCGCGCGCCGCGCAGTGCATATCGAGGATTTCGTGCGTACACCACAACGCTGAACCGGCTGTCGTGAGCGAACGGGACTGGCTGCGTCTGGCCTGCACGCCCGGTATCGGCGCGGCGCTGGGCGCCCGACTGATCGAACACCATGGCACGCCGGAACGCGTGCTCGCGGCCGGCGACGCCCGCTGGCGCGAGCTCGGCGTGCCGGCGCCGGCGCGCGCCGCGTTGGCGGAGCCCGACAGCGCCCGTACCGAAGAAACCGAACGCTGGCTCGCCGAGCCCGATCATCACTTCATCACCCGAACGCATCCGCACTACCCGGACGCGCTGGCCGAACTGTCGCCGGCGCCGTCCTGGCTCTACGGGCTGGGCGACACGGAACTGCTGACCTACCCGGCCATCGCCATCGTCGGCAGTCGCAACCCGACGCCCGCCGGTCTGGAGGCTGCACGCGAGTTCGGCGCGGCGCTGGCTCGCGCCGGGCTGGTGATCGCCTCCGGACTGGCGCGCGGTATCGACGCGGCGGCGCACGAAGGCGCGCTGGCGGCCGACGGCATGACCATCGCGGTCTGCGGCACCGGCCTGGACCGGGTCTATCCGGCCATGCACAAGAATCTGGCCGAGCGCATTGCGGCCAGCGGGCTGCTGCTTTCCGAGTTCGCGCTCGGCACCCAGCCAACGCGCGGCAACTTCCCGCGTCGCAATCGCATCATCGCCGGGCTGTGCACCGCCACGCTCGTGGTCGAGGCCGCGCGCGCCTCGGGCTCGTTGATCACCGCGCGCATGGCCAGCCAGGCCGGGCGCGACGTGTTCGCCCTGCCCGGTTCGATTCACAATCCGCTGGCGCGCGGCTGTCATCAGCTCATCCGCGACGGCGCAAAACTGGTCGAGACGACCGAACACATCCTCGAGGACATCGCCGGCGTTCTCGACGGCTATCGGCTGCACCGCGCCGACGACGACGTGCCGGATAAAAACCAGCCCGGGCCGCAGGATAGCGACGCCGAAGCCGACGATCACGCCACCCTGCTCGCTGCGCTCGGCCACGCCCCGGCCCGGGTCGACGAGCTCGTGGCCCGCACCGGCTGGTCGGCGGATGCGGTATCATCCACGCTGCTCATCCTGGAACTGCAAGGCCGTGTGCTTGCCGGGCCCGGCGGCGCTTACACCCGCGCCAGCGGCGCCTGATCGCAGGCCATGACCGATCGATAACGGTTCATACACGACGGATCTGCGCCGATGAACGAAAACCTGCTCGACGTGCTGCTCTATCTGTTCGAGAACTTCTCGCTTGCGGATGCCGAACACATGTCCAGCGTGCGCGACGATCTCGGCGATGCCGGTTTCTTTCCGGACGAGATCGACGACGCGTTTGCCTGGATCCGGGCGACCGACCCGGACGGGCAATCCATGGCCGACACGCCCAGCGACGACGCCATCCGCGTCTACGCCGAGCGCGAGATGCACGTACTCGACGCCGAGTGCCGCGGTTATCTGGCCCAGTTGCAGCAGGCCGGCGTGCTCAGCGCGACCGCCCGCGAGATCGTGATCGACCGCATGATGGCGCTCGCGGAAGACGCCTTCGAGGGCGCCGAGATCGAGCAGCTCAAGTGGGTGGTGATGATGGTGCTGTCCTCCAGCGGCCAGGACCAGGCCTATGCCCGCATGGAAGCCATGATTCACGCCGAATCGCCGGGCGCCAGCCACTAGCGCGAGCGGCCTCGCGCGAGGTGACACGCTGCGTCACTTCGCGGCGCCGGGAGTTGACGCTGAACGGTCGCGCATGCTTCAAAGGCTGTGCTAGTGTGCTGCGCCCTGCGCCCGAGTGCAGGCCCATTCTTCAAATAGCGTGTATCGATGAGTCGCAATCTCGTCATCGTGGAATCGCCGGCCAAGGCCCGGACGATCGAGAAATATCTCGGCAAGGACTACGAGGTTCTGGCCTCGTACGGCCATGTGCGCGACCTGGTGCCCAAGGAAGGCGCGGTCGATACCGAGCACGATTTCGCGATGCGCTACGACGTGATCGATCGCAACGCGAAGCACGTCGACAAGATTGCCCGCAGCCTGAAGAAATCGGACGCCCTGCTGCTCGCCACTGACCCCGATCGCGAAGGCGAGGCGATTGCCTGGCATCTGCTGGAGTTGCTGCGCGAGCGCGGATTGCTCGAAGACAAGGAAGTCGCGCGCGTGGTCTTCCACGAGATCACCAAGAAGGCCGTCGGCTCGGCTGTGGCCAGCCCGCGCGAGATTTCCAGCGATCTCGTCAATGCCCAGCAAGCCCGTCGGGCGCTGGATTATCTGGTCGGCTTCAATCTGTCGCCGCTGCTCTGGCGCAAGGTTCAGCGCGGTTTGTCCGCCGGCCGCGTACAGAGCCCGGCCCTGCGTCTGATCTGCGAACGCGACGCCGAGATCGAGGCCTTCGTTCCCGAGGAATACTGGAAGATCGAGGCCCGCGCCGAGAAGGACGCCCAGGCATTCGGCGCGCGTCTGCACCAGCTCGACGGCGAGAAGGTCGAGCAGTTCACCGTCAACAACCAGGGCAGCGCCGACGCGGCCTTCGAAAAACTCACGCAGGCGGCCCAGGGCCAGCTGCGCGTCGCCAAGGTCGACCGCAAGCAACGCAAGAGAAATCCGGCGCCGCCGTTCACGACGTCCACGCTGCAGCAGGAGGCCGCGCGCAAGCTCGGCTTCACCGCCAAGCGCACCATGCGCACGGCCCAGAGCCTGTATGAAGGTGTCTCCATCGACGGCGGCGAGGCCACCGGTCTGATCACCTATATGCGGACCGACTCGGTGAGTCTGGCCGCGGACGCCGTCAGCGAACTGCGCTCGATGATCGGCAAGCGCTACGGCGACAAGAACCTGCCGGACGCGCCTCGCAGCTTCAAGACCAAGTCCAAGAACGCGCAGGAGGCCCATGAGGCCATCCGACCGACCGAAAGCGCGCGTATTCCGGACGAGATCAAGTCCAACCTCACCAGCGATCAGGCGCGGCTCTACGAGCTGATCTGGCAGCGCACCGTCGCCAGCCAGATGGTGCATGCGCTGTTCGATACGGTGTCTGCAGACCTGGCCACCAGCGGCGACGACCGCCACCTGTTCCGCGCCTCGGGGCGTACCCTGCGCGAGCCGGGTTTCCTGTCGGTTTATAAGGAAGGCAAGGACGACGACAAGGGCGACGACGACGCCGACAAGCGCCTGCCGCATCTCGAGGAAGGCGAGCTGATCAAGCTGGCCGAAATCGTGCCGACCCAGCACTTCACCGAGCCGCCGCCGCGCTTCACGGAAGCCGCGCTGGTGAAAACCCTCGAGGAATACGATATCGGCCGGCCGTCGACCTATGCCTCGATCATTTCCACGCTCCAGGATCGCGAGTATGTGGAGATGGACGGCAAGGCCTTCATGCCGACGCCGCTGGGCAAGATCGTCAACAAGTTCCTGACCGACCACTTCACCCGCTATGTGGACTACGAGTTCACCGCCAACCTCGAAGACCGTCTCGACGCGGTCTCGCGCGGCGAGGAGAAGTGGCAGCCACTACTCAAGGAATTCTGGGATCGCTTCTCCGAACAGATCGATGCCAAGCAGGATCTCTCTAGAGAGGAAGTCGCCCAGGCCCGCGAACTCGGCACCGATCCGAAATCCGGCAAGCCGGTGATCGTGCGTATCGGCCGTTTCGGCCCATTCGTGCAGATCGGCTCCAAGGACGACGAGGAAAAACCCAAATTCGCCGGCCTGCGCAAGGGCCAGGACATGGACAAGATCACGCTCGACGAGGCGCTGTATCTGTTCAACCTGCCGCGCGATCTGGGCGAAACGCCCGAGGGCGAGGAGATCCAGGTCAACATCGGGCGTTTCGGCCCCTATGTGCGCTACGGCAAGAAATTCGCCTCGCTCAAGGAGGACGACCCCTACACCATCTCCAAGGAGCGCGCGCTCGAGGTCATCGCCGACAAGAAGGAAGCCGACGCCAAGAAGCTGATCAAGCACTTCGAGGCCGAAGGCATCAAGGTGCAGCACGGCCCCTTCGGCCCGTACATCACCGACGGCAAGAAGAACGCCAGCGTGCCCAAGGATCAGGAGCCGGCGGACCTGACGCTCGAACAGTGTCAGGACATCATCGCCAAGGCGCCCGAGAAGAAAAAGCGCGGCCGCAAGGGCGCGGCCAAGAAGACGGCCGACAAGGCGCCGGCGAAGTCGGCCGCCAAGAGTCCGGCCGCAAAGAAAAACGGCGCGGCGAAGACCACCAAGGCCAAGACCGCGACCAAGGCGAAGCCCAAGAAGACGACGGCCGCGAAAAAGCCGGCCGCCAAGACAGGCACCAAATCCGGCGACGCCGCGTCGGGCAAGTCGCAGTCCTGATCGACCCAATGAACATCGGGCCCGCCATCGTGCGAATGATGGCACGGCGTGACGCGGAACCCTGCGCATGAATGCACACACGTCCAATGGTTCGGCGCGTGCGAGCGCCCATCGTTTGCGCCGGGCGGCGCGCGTGCTGGCCGCCGGCGGCCTCGTGGCCCACGCCACCGAAGGCGTCTGGGGCCTGGCCTGCGATCCGCTCGATCCGCAAGCGGTACTGCGCCTGCTCGCACTCAAGCGGCGCGACGTCGCGCGCGGGCTGATCGTGATCGGCGCAGACACCGAACAGCTCGCGCCCTTCGTGGCCCGTGACGCCGCCTCGGCCTGGGATCGCGCCACCCAGAGCTGGCCGGGACCGGCGACCTGGCTACTGCCGGCCGCGCCGGGCACGCCCTGGTGGCTCACGGGCAGCCACGACAGCATCGCCCTGCGCCAGACCGCTCATGCCGACAGCGCCGCACTTTGCCGCGCCTTTAGCGGCGCTTTGGTTTCGACCAGCGCCAACCGCAGCGCCCACCCGCCAGTGCGCAGCACTTGGCAGGCCCGCGCACGCCTGGGCCGCGGTGTCGATTTCATTCTCGGCGGCGTGCCGGATACGCCGGGCCAGCCGAGCACCATCCGAGACGCGGCCGACGGCCGCGTGCTGCGTTAAGACTCACATGACGGCCGCCGCAACCGATCCCGACCGCGTCATCGCCTGGTTTCGCGAACTTCAGGACCACATCTGCGAACGTCTCGGCGCTTTCGAGCCCGCGCAGGATTTTCATATCGATGCCTGGCAACGCCCGGCCGGCGGCGGCGGCGACACCCGCGTGCTCGCCAACGGCGAGACCTTCGAGCGCGCCGGAGTGAATTTCTCGCGCGTGACCGGCGACAACCTGCCGGCTTCGGCCTCGGCGCGACGCCCGGAGCTGGCCGGGCGCTCGTTCATCGCCAGCGGTGTGTCGGTGGTGGCGCACCCGCGTAACCCCTATGCGCCGACCGCCCACGCCAACGTGCGTTTCTTCGTGGCCGAGAAAGACGGCGAACCGCCGGTCTGGTGGTTCGGCGGCGGCTTCGACCTGACGCCCTATTACCCGTTCGAAGCCGATGCCGTGGCCTGGCACGAGGCGGCGCGCGACGCCTGCGCGCCGTTCGGCGACGATCTGTATCCGCGCTTCAAGCAGTGGTGCGACGACTATTTCTATCTGCCGCACCGCGAGGAAACCCGCGGCATCGGCGGCCTGTTCTTCGACGATTTCGACGAACTCGGCTTCGAGGACAGCTTTGCGTTCATCCGCAGCGTGGGCCAGGCCTTCATCGACGCCTACGCGCCGATCGTCGAACGGCGCCGCGCGCACGACCACGGTAAGCGCGAACGCGATTTCCAGCTCTACCGGCGCGGGCGCTATGTGGAGTTCAACCTGGTTTATGACCGCGGCACCCTGTTCGGGCTGCAATCGCGCGGGCGGACCGAGTCCATCCTGATGTCGATGCCGCCGCTCGCCTCGTGGCAGTATGGCTATACGCCTGCTCCGGACAGCCCGGAAGCCACGCTCTACGCAGACTATCTGCGACCGCGCGACTGGCTCGGCTGCGCTGACGAACAAGACCGGCCTTGATGCATATCACGCTCACCGAACTGCGCTATCTGGTCGCGCTCGACAAGGAACGCCATTTCGGCCGCGCGGCCAAGCGCGCCTTCGTCAGCCAGCCGACGCTTTCGGTGGCGGTCAAGAAACTCGAAGGCGAGCTCGGCGTGACCGTGTTCGAACGCAACCGCGGCGAAGCCCGGGTCACACCGATCGGCCGCCGTATCATCGAACAGGCCTATCGGGTGCTCGGCGAAGTCAGCACGCTCGAATCGGTAGCCGAACAGGGCCGCGACGAACTCGCCGGGCCGCTGCGCCTGGGCGTGATCTACACCGTCGGCCCCTATCTGCTGCCGCACCTGATCCCGGCGCTTCGCGAAGCCACGCCGGACATGCCGCTGATCATCGAAGAGAACTTCACCGGCACGCTCACCCAGCAGCTGCGCAATAACGAGCTGGATGCGGTGATCGTGGCCATGCCCTACGACGTCGCCGGTCTGTCCACCTGGTCGCTCTACGACGAGTCGTTTGTGGTCGTCATGCCCCAGCATCACCCCTGGACCGCGCGTGACACCATCGACGCGAACGATCTGGCCGACGAGGATCTGCTCCTGCTCGGGCCGGGCCACTGCTTTCGCGATCAGGTGCTGGCGCTGTGCGAGGACTGCCGGGATCGCGAGCGCGAGCGCCAGCCACAGGCCGGCTCAAGCCTGGAGACCATACGCCACATGGTCGCCAGCGGCCTCGGCGTGACCGTGTTGCCGCGTTCGTCGATACCCGGGCTATCCGAAGAATCGCGCCTGTTGGAAACACGGCCGTTCGCGGGCGAATCACCGACCCGGCGCATTGCGGTGGCCTGGCGCAAGAGCTTTCCGCGCCCGCGCGCGATCAATAGCCTGCGCAACGCCATCATGCAGTGCGACCCCAGCGGCGTGACGCTGCTGCCCGACGAAAAGGCCGCCAACATCGACGAAGAGGCCTTCGTCGAGTTCTGAACGCCCCGGCCTTTGCGGCTCGCCCCGTGCGTTACACTCCCTCGCTGTGAACCGCTTCAACGCCACGATCGCCATGCGCCTGTTCCTGACGGCCGGACTTCTGCTGTTTGCCGGCACGAGCCTCGCCGCGACGACCGCCCAGCGCGATGCTTTTCGCGATGCGCTGGCCGCCGCGCAACAGGGGCGGCTCGACAGCCAGCCCGGCCTGCGCACGCAATTGCAGGGCTATCCGCTCTACGACTATCTCACCGCAGCCGAGCTGCGCTACCGACTGGATACCAATGCGGCCCCTGCCTTGGACAGCCGTATCCAGACGTTCGTGAACAACCACCCGGACCTGCCGCCGGCCGAAAGCCTGCGCCGCAACTGGCTGCCGAGTCTGGCGCGGCGCAACCGCTGGTCGCTGCTGCTCGAGAACACGCGTGACAGCGACGGCAGCACCGCCACCTGTCGCGCCGTCAACGCCCGAATCAAGCTCGGCCAGGCGCCGACCGACGCCGCGCTCGAGCTCTGGCGCGTCGGCCGCAGCCAACCCGATGCCTGCGACCCGGTCTTTGCCTGGCTCGAACAGCGCGGCCTGCGCGGGCCCGAGGAGATCCTGCGGCGCGCCCGCCTGGCCGTGCTCGAAGGCCAGTTCGGTCTCACGCGCTATCTCGGCCGCAAGCTGCCGGACAATCTCGCCGCCCGTACCGACCAATGGCTCGGTGTCGCGGAAATCCCGTCGAACCTGGCCTACAGCCAGCCGGGCCTCGACGGCGATATCACCGTGTTCGCGTTTAAACGCCTGGCTCTGCGCGATCTCGATAAAGCCGCCGACCTGCTTAGTCCGCTGGCCGAGCGGCTCGATCTCGACGCCACCCAGCGACACGAGATGAAACGCTATGTGGCGCTGCTCTACGCCCAGGAGCACAAGCCGCAGGCGCTGGTGTGGTTCGCGCGCATGGACCACAGCCGCATGACCGACGACGACCACGCGCTCGGCTGGGAGATCCGCGCCGCGATCTACCAGCAGCGCTGGCCGCTGGTCGTCGACGCGATCACCGATCTGCCGCCCGCGCTCGCCGACGAAGAAGAATGGCGCTACTGGCATGCCCGTGCGCTGGAAGAGATGGGGCGTACGCAACAGGCGCGCACGATTTATGCGCCGCTGGCCGGCGAACGCTCCTACCACGGTTATCTGGCCGCCGACGCGCTGGACCAAGACTACAACCTCAACGAGCGCCCGCTGACTGTGCAGGCTGCGGCGCGTGCGCGTGTCGAAGCCCGGCCTGCCCTGGAACGCGCGCGTGAATTGCGCGCGCTCGGCATGGATCACCAGGCCGGGCTGGAGTGGAACGCCGTTATCGACGATCTCGACCAGGCGGCACTCGCGCAGGCCGCGCGCATCGCGCATGAATGGGGCTGGCATTCGCGCGCGATCATCACCCTGGCGAAATCGGATTACTGGGACGATCTGGATATTCGCTATCCGACCCCCTACGACGCCGCCGTGCGCCAGTTTGCCGACGACAACGGGCTCGATCCGGCCTATGTGTTCGCCATCATGCGCACCGAATCGCTGTTCCAGCCGGAAATTCGCTCCTCGGCCGGCGCAGTGGGCCTGATGCAGCTGCTACCCGGCACGGCGCGTCTGGTCGCGCGCCGCATGGACGCCGCGCGTCCGTCGAGCAGCGCGCTGACGATCCCCGAAATCAACATCCAGCTCGGTTCCGGTTATCTTGCCCAGATGCTTGAACGCTGGGACGGCAATATCGCGATGGCAAGCGCCAGCTACAACGCTGGCCCCGGGCGTATCGAACGGTGGCTGCCGCGGCAGACCATGGACCCGACTATCTGGATCGCCAATATTCCGTACACGGAAACCCGCAACTACGTGCAGCGGGCCATGTCGCACATGACGGTATTCCAGTCGCGCCTGCACGAGCAGATCGTGCCCTTGAACGAGCGTATCGACGCCGTGCAGCCGCGCTACGGCGACGAAACCGCCAGCCGCTAGGCCGCGCACATGGAGCGATATCTGGTCGGCGGTGCGCTGCGCGACGAATGGCTTGGATTGAGCGTTTCCGACCGGGACTGGGTCGTCGTCGGCGCCAGTCCCGAAGACATGGTGGCGCGCGGCTACCAGCCGGTCGGCCGCGATTTTCCGGTCTTTCTCGACCCGGACACCCACGAGGAACACGCGCTGGCGCGCACCGAGCGCAAGAGCGGGCGTGGCTACCACGGGTTCGTATTCCATACCGGCCCCGACGTGCGGCTCGAGGACGACCTCACCCGCCGCGACCTCACGATCAACGCCATCGCGCGGGCCGAAAACGGAACGATCGTCGACCCCTGCGGCGGCCGCGCCGATATCGAAGCCCGCGTTTTGCGCCACGTATCGCCCGCTTTCGTCGAGGACCCGGTGCGTTTGCTGCGCCTGGCGCGCTACTACGCTCGCTTCGCCCCGCTGGGTTTTCGCGTCGCCGACGAAACCATGGCGCTGCTGCGCGAGATGGTGGCCAGCGGCGAGGTCGATCATCTCGTGCCCGAGCGCGTCTGGGCGGAAACCGAACGCGCGCTCATGCACGACGAGCCACAGCTGTTCTTCTATCTACTGCGCGAATGCGGCGCGCTTTCGCGGCTGTTTCCCGAACTCGATGCGCTGTTCGGCGTGATCCAGCCGATACGCCACCACCCGGAAATCGATAGCGGCGTGCACACGCTGCTTGTGCTCGGCCAGGCCGCAGCCGCCGGCGCGCCGCTGGCGGCGCGCTATGCCGCACTCTGCCACGACTACGGCAAGGCACTGACGCCGGCACATGTGCTGCCCGGCCATCGCGGCCATGAAGCCGCCGGCGTACCGCGGGCAGAAACTTGCAGTGCCCGACTCGGCGTACCCAAGGCCTTGCGCGAGGCCGCCGCGCTCGTCGCACGCTGGCATACGCACGTGCATCGCATGCATGAACTGCGGCCGGCGACCATGCTGGAGCTATTCGAAAGCATCGACGCGTTCCGTCGTCCGGAACGGCTGGACGTGTTGATCGCGGTCTGCGAGGCGGACGTGCGCGGCCGGCTCGGCTTCGAGCGACGCAGCTACGATCAGCCGCGGATCGCGCGCGCCGCGTTTGCCGCGGCCAACGCCATCAGCGCCCGACCGATCGCCGAATCCGGTTTACGCGGCCCGGAGATCGGCAAGGCCCTTCACGATCAGCGCGTGGCCGCGATCGCAAACGCGATCGGGCGCCGTTAGTCGGATTTAGTCAGCCAGACCAGCCGAAGATCGCGAACAGCAGGATGCCGAGGACCACGCGGTAGACCACGAACGGCATCATGCCCACGGACTGGAGCATGCGCAGAAAATAGTGGATCGCGGCGAACGCGCTCAATCCGGCGAGCAGCGCCGCCAGGGCCATCGCCCCCCATGCCTCCTCGACCGGGCTCTGCAGCAGCAGCATCGTCTCGAAGACGATCGCGGCAGTCGTGATCGGAATGGCCAGATAGAACGCCACGCGCGCCGCCGCCTGGCGGTTCAGCCCGAAGGCCCGCCCGCCGAGGATGGTCATGCCCGAGCGCGAGGCGCCGGGGATGAGTGCGACCGCCTGGGCGAAACCGATCGCGAGATAAGCCCGCCAACCGAGCTGCTCGGGCTCGCGGGTGCAGGGCGCCCGCATGTCCACCCAGCCCAGCAGCAGGCCGAAGACGATGCTCGTGGTGGCGATGATGCCCGGCACGCGCAGCATCGACTCCCCCAGCAGACCGATGATCACACCGAACACGATCGCCGGCACGGTTGCCAGCACCAGCCCCCACGCCATCGCAACTTCCGCATCGCGGCGGCCCGTCGTCATGGATTGCATCCAGGCCTGCCAGAGGTTCGCCACATCGGTACGGAAATACGCCAGTACCGCGACCAGCGTGCCCAGATGCATGGCCAAGTCGAAACCGAGCCCCTGATCCGGCCAGCCCAGAAAATGCGGTACCAGAATAAGGTGCGCGGAACTCGAAATCGGCAGGAACTCGGTGATGCCCTGCACCACGGCGAGCACCACCATCTGATACCACTCCATAGACCTATCCGGACAGGATTCTGAATTGCGGACATTTTTCAGCTGCGCCGCAGGCCGGCGCGATGGGGCCGCACTATAGCGTGGCACCCGGCATTTGTCCGAAACGACTCACGTGCGAAACGTTCGATGCTGCACGCGATCCGTGGCATTGCCGTGACGGCGCCGCCGCCCGGCCAGGCACGGACTACAGCGCCAGCGGCGCCTCGGCGTCGAGCGTAACGGCCTCGAGCCGCAGGCCTGCGGTACCGAATTCGCCCCAGAGCTCGCGGTAGGTGCGCCCCAGCGCCGGGTGGATGGCCGCGGGCGCCAGTTCCGACAGCGGCCGCAGTACGAAGGGGTATTCGAGTATGTCCGCGCGTGGCAGCTGCAGGGTGGCGTCATCCTGTGTGCGATCGCCGAAAAGCAGCAGATCGATATCCATCGTGCGCGAGGTCCGGCGCACCGCGCGGTCACGTCCGCAGGCCGCTTCGATATCGCGCAGCTGCGTGTGCACGCGATCGAGATCGAATTCGGTTTCGAAGGCCGCCACCAGATTCAGAAAATCCGCGCCCTCGAAACCCACCGGCGGGCAGCGATAGATCGGCGAGCATCTGAGCGTGCCGAAGCTGCGCTCCAGCAACTCGAGCGCCAGCCGTACATGGGCATGGGGCGATACGTTGCTCCCGATGCCGATATAAACCTCGGTCATACCTCGCGTTGCCGCGTGATCCGCACCCCGACACCGCTGGCCTGCGGCAGGGCACCGGGTTTGTTCACCCGGATCCCCACCTCGGGCACATCGAAATCTGCCAGCAACAGGCGGGCAACTTCCTCGGCCAGGGTTTCGACGAGCTTGAACTGCGACGCGGCCACGAAGTCCCGCACGCGATCAGCGACGGCCTTGTAGTCCAGGGTCTGGGCAACGTCGTCATCGGCGGCCGCATCGCGGGTCGAAAATCCGATGTCGAGATCGATGTAGACCCGCTGGGGCGTGGCGCGCTCCCAGTCGTAGACCCCGATGATCGTGTCGACCCCCAGCTGCTGAATGAATATCGTGTCCAAGTCGCCTCCCTTGTAACGACTCGCAGGCCGCCCGATACGGGTGGCCGGATCTGCGGTGCTGATTACGCGCAGCTTAGCACTGACGCCATACGTTCCGGGCGTCACCGCCCGGGTCGCTCCAGCTACGAACACGCATGCGATACTGACGCACCGCGTTACCCAGCCCGCGTTCGATGCCGATCGTCCAGTCCGCGCTTGCCCCGCTGTTCCTGCTGATCGCGCTGGGCGCATGGCTCGGCTGGCGCGCATATCCCGGTGGCGATTTCTGGCCGCGTGCCGAGCGACTGATCTACACGCTGCTGTTTCCTGCCTTGCTGATCGCGACACTGGCTACGGCGGATGTCGCGCGTGTGACGGTCCTGCCGCTGGCCGCCGTCGTGCTCGCACCGCTTCTGGTGATGGCCGGCCTGCTGTGGGCGGCGCGGCGGCGTCTTGCCCTGGGCGCCCCCGCTTTCACGTCTGTTTTTCAGGGCGCGCTGCGCTTCAACACCTATGTGGCCCTTGCCGGTGCCGCCGCGCTGCACGGCGATGCGGGGCTGACGATTGCTGCCGTGGCGATAGCGCTCATGGTGCCCACGATCAACGTGCTGTGCGTGCTGTGCTTCGTCGCCGCCGGCACGCTGGGCCACGCTAGCATCGGCCGCAGCCTGCGCGAACTGCTGCGCAACCCGCTGATCGTGGGCTGCGCGATCGGCATCACCCTCAACCTGAGCGGTATCGGCCTGCCCGGCGTTGCCGAACCGACCCTGCGTCTGCTGGGCCGGGCCGCCCTGCCGCTGGGCCTGATCACTGTCGGCACCGCGCTGCGGCCGGCCGCAGTCTTGCGCGCGGGCCGCGCGTTCTGGCTGGCGACGCTCGTCAAACTGATGCTGCTCCCGGCGCTGGCGCTCGTGCTGGCGTTGCTCGTTGGCCTCGACACACAGACCACGCACGTCGCGCTGCTGTTCACGGCCGTGCCCACGGCCACCTCGGCCTATATTCTGTCGCGCCAGCTCGGCGGGGACAGCGAACTCATGGCGGCCATAATCACTGGCCAGACCGTGCTCGCCATGCTCACGCTGATTTTCTGGCTGGGGGTGGCGGTCTAGGCCGGCGCCTCGATCGCGTCAGCCGGCGGCTTCAGGCTGTCCAGCGGCCAGCGCGCGGCGGCGTCCGCCGGCGCGATACCGGGGCGCATCTCGCGGGCGCGCAAACTGCCGACCAGCGCGATCATGGCCGCATTGTCGGTACAGAATTCGCCACGCGGGAAATGAGTGGAAAAGCCGTCGCGCGCGGCGCGCTCGGACAGCGCCTCGCGCAGGCGCGCGTTGGCGCCGACCCCGCCGGCGACGACAAGCCGCGAAGCCTTGCAGGCCGCTAGCGCTCGCGCGCATTTCGCGACCAGCGTGTCGACCACGGCCTGCTCGAAGCTCGCGGCGATGTCGGCGCGCGCGGATTGTGTATCCGGCGCGGCCTTGACCGCCAGCATGACCGCGGTCTTGAGCCCGGAGAAAGAAAAATCCAGGCCCGGCCGCTTGAGCATGGGCCGCGGAAACGCGTGCGCATCGCGACGCCCGTGCGCGGCAAGCGCCGCGAGTGCCGGCCCGCCGGGATAACCGAGCCCCAGCATCTTTGCGCATTTGTCGAAGGCTTCGCCGACGGCGTCGTCCAGGCTTTGTCCGAGCAGGCGATAACGCCCGACACCGTCGACCTTGACCAGAAGCGTGTGGCCGCCGGATACCAGCAGAGCCACGAACGGGAACGCCGGGGGATCATCCTCGAGCATGGGCGACAGCAGATGCCCTTCCATGTGATGCACACCCAGCACCGGCAGGTTGCGGCTCATCCCCAGCCCGGCCGCCACCGAGGCACCAACCAGCAGCGCGCCGACGAGACCCGGGCCGCGCGTGTACGCGATACCGGTCAATTCGGGGTGGCCGGACTCGGCCAGAACACGCTCGATCAGCGGCAGCGTCTTGCGGATATGATCACGCGACGCCAGCTCCGGCACCACCCCGCCGTAATCGGCGTGCAGGGCCACCTGGCTGTGCAACGCATGGGCCAGCAGGCCGCGCTCGCTGTCGTAGATCGCGGCCGCGCTTTCGTCGCAGGAGCTCTCGATTCCGAGGATGACGTTTTTTCTTTGCAAAAGGGGTCGGCAGGGATTAGACTTCATCGCCTTATTCTAGCCGTCGGGTCTCGGATATGCCCATGGCTGGATGGACACAACTGCATTTTCCGGAGAGTGATTGCTCAATGCCTAGCGTACGCGTCAAAGAAAACGAACCGTTCGAAGTTGCACTGCGTCGCTTCAAACGCAGCTGCGAAAAAGCGGGCGTTGTCACCGAAGTACGCCGTCGCGAGTTTTTTGAGAAGCCCTGCCAGACCCGCAAGCGCAAGCGCGCCGCGGCCGTCAAGCGGCATGCCAAGAAGCTCCAGCGCGAGCAGCAGCGCTTCACGCGCCAGTACTGATCGCGGACTTCAGACCGACGTATGAAACAGCGGCTCCAAGGCCGCTGTTTTTCTTTGTCAGGCAGAATTCTTCGACAGGAGTACGCGCGTGAGCCTCAAAGCACAGCTTCAGGATGACATGAAATCCGCCATGCGGACGCGCGACAAGGAACGCCTTGCCGTGATTCGCATGCTCATGGCCGCGGTCAAGCAGCGCGAAGTCGACGAGCGCAGCGAGCTTTCCGACGCCGACGTGCTGGCGGTGGTCGAGAAGATGGTCAAGCAACGCCGGGACGCCGAGCAGCAGTACCGCGACGCCGACCGCCCGGAACTGGCCGACGCCGAAGCCGCCGAGATCGCGGTACTCGAACACTACCTGCCCGCCCAGCTCAGCGAGGCCGAAATCGATCAGGCGATCGAAAAGGCCATCGTCGAGAGCGAGGCCAGCTCCATGCGCGACATGGGCAAGGTCATGGGCGTGCTCAAGCCACGCCTCCAGGGCCAGGCCGACATGGCCGTGGTCAGCCAGCGGCTCAAGACACGGCTGCAATAACCTCGCTGCGTGGGCGCTTGCCTGCGACATGTCGATCGGGGAAGCTCGTGATCTGCGCTGAACCGGTCCTTGCAGGCAGGCCGGCCAGGCCGCCGCGCGATGTCCTGCAAACGCGGCTTCGCTACGCCGCGCTATCGGGAGGTTGAATCGCAATGGCGCGCATACCCCAGGATTTCATCGACCAGTTGCTCGATCGCACGGATATCGTGTCGTTGATCGACGCGCGCGTGTCGCTCAAGAAATCCGGGCACGAGTTCGCCGCCTGCTGCCCGTTTCACGACGAGAAGACGCCCTCGTTCACGGTATCGCCGACCAAGCAGTTCTATCACTGCTTCGGCTGTGGGGCACACGGCACGGCGATCAGCTTCCTGATGGAATACGATCGCCTAGAATTCCGCGATGCCGTCGAAGTACTGGCCCAGAACGCCGGCCTCGAACTGCCGAAAGACGCCCAGGACAGCGCACCGGCCGGGCCGCCGCGCGATCCGCTGTTCGATGCCATGGCGTTCGCCGACCGTTTTTACCAGTCGGCGCTGCGCCGCAGTCCGGCGGTTATCGACTATCTCAAGCAACGTGGCGTAACCGGCGCCATGGCCAAGCAGTACGGCCTCGGCCACGCGCCCGACAGCTGGGACGGCCTCACGCGAAAATTGCGCGACCGGCCGGCGGCCGAACGTGCCGGGTTGCTGATCGAGCGCGACAGCGGCGGTTACTTCGATCGCTTTCGCAACCGGCTGATGTTTCCGATCCGCGATACCCGCGGACGCACGATTGCCTTCGGCGGACGCACGCTGGGCGACGACAAGGCGAAATATCTGAATTCGCCCGAAACGCCGCTGTTCCACAAATCCGATCACATGTACGGGCTGTTCGAGGCGCGACAGGCGCTGCGCGACCTACCGCGCCTGCTGGTGGTCGAGGGGTATATGGATGTGATCG
This sequence comes from Endozoicomonas sp. G2_2, assembly GCF_017744135.1. Lineage (GTDB taxonomy): Bacteria > Pseudomonadota > Gammaproteobacteria > Nevskiales > Salinisphaeraceae > Salinisphaera. The sequence goes on along the minus strand of NZ_JAGHQU010000004.1, from coordinate 19,983 downwards.
CCCTTGCCCAGCACGGGTTTCCCAATGCGGTGGCCACGCTGGGCACGGCCACCACCGAATCGCATCTGACCACGCTGTTTCGGCATACCCAGGAAGTGGTTTTCTGTTTCGACGGCGACGCGGCCGGCGTGCGCGCCGCGCGCAAGGCGCTAGATCAAAGTCTGCCGGTCATGCGCGGCGCACGGCGCGTGCGGTTTCTGTTCGTGCCCGACGGCGAAGACCCCGATTCCATGGTGCGCGGCGAAGACGGCTCGGAACGCTTTCAAGCGGCGATCGACGCGGCCCGCCCGGCCTCGGCCGTGCTCATCGACGCACTGACCGATGGCGTCAGCCTCGACTCACCGGATGGCCGCGCCACGCTGATCGAAAAAGCGCGGCCCTACGTCAATGCGCTGCCCCCGGAAGCCTTTCGCACCGAACTGATCGGCGAACTGGCCCAGCTCGCGCGTCTGCCTGCCGACGACCTGCGCGCCATGTATGCCAGCGCGCCTTCAAAGAGTACGGCGCCGGTCGATAAAGCTACGAGAGAACAAAAGACTAGAGTGACGCCGGTGAGCCGAGCGATGAGTCTGCTGTTTGCCGATCCCGCGCTGGCCCGCCACGTGTCGGACCCTGCGGTACTGCGCGAAAGCGACAGCCCGGGGGCCACGATTCTCGCGCAGGCGATTGAGTTTTTCGCGAGCACCCCAAATGTATCGGTATCGCAGTGGCTGGAGCGCTATCGCGAACACCGGTTCTTCGACCGGTTGCAGGAACTGGCCGCGACCACGCCGCCCGGCGACGATGACAGCCGCGCGCGCGAATTCGATGAAGCGATCGCGCATCTCGGCGCCAAGACTGCGTCGCAGACCACGCTGAGACAGCGCTACGACGCGCTGGTCGCCGCGCAGGCCCGTGGCCCGCTGGACGCCACCGCCGCGCAGGAACTGAAGGAATTGCACCACAAACTCAGGAGTGTTCGTCGCAATTCGGCCTGACCAACACGAACCCGACAAGCCGTTCGAGTCGCTCTCGGTAGTTCGAATTGTTACCATGGCCGGTTATCGCAGCGTTCGCCACGTCCCACGAGCCCAACATACGCAGCAGAGCACATGAGCAAAGACAAGAAATCTCAGCTTCGGCTATTGATTGCCCACGGCAAGCAGAAAGGTTATCTGACCTACGCCGAGGTCAACGACACGCTGCCTGACGATATCGTCGATCCGGAGCAGATCGAAGATATCGTCAACATGATCAGCGACATGGGCATCACTGTCCATGAGCAGGCACCGGACGACGACAGCCTGCTGCTCTCCGAGAATACCGTCAACGAGGACGATGACGACGACGCGGAAGAAGCCGCGGCCACGCTGGCCGCGCTGGATCCGCAGTTCGGTCGCACCACCGATCCGGTGCGCATGTACATGCGCGAGATGGGCACGGTCGAGCTGCTCGACCGTCAGGGCGAAATCCGGATCGCCAAGCGTATCGAGGAAGGCCTGGCGGAGATGATGTTCGCCCTGGCCTACTTTCCGGCCACCACGGGGCGCCTGCTCGAACTCTGGAGCCAGGTCGAGGCCGGCGACAAGCGCCTGACGGACGTGTTGGTGGGCTTCGTGGACCCGGACACCGGCGACCCCATCGTCAACGAGGACGAGTCCGCCGAGGACGAGGACGAAGAAGGCTCTGCACCGGGCAATGACGGGCCCGACCCCGAAGAGGCCAAGGCCCAGTTCAAGAAGCTCAAGACGCTGCACAATGGCGCGGTCAAGACGCTGGACAAGCACGGCCGCGAGCATGAAGAGACCGAAGCGGCGCTGAGCAAGCTGGCCACGCATTTCATGCGCTTCAAGCTGGTGCCCAAGACGGCGGACGATCTGACCCTGCAGCTGCGCACCACGATGCTCGACATCCGCAGCATCGAACGCGAGATGCTCCAGATCTGCGTGACCGAGGCCGGCATGCCGCGCCGCGACTTCGTGCGCCAGCTGCCCGACAACCTCACCAGCGAGGTATGGCTCGACAAGCTGATCCGCGCCAAGCGCCGCTACTCGTCCACGATTGCCGGTCGCCGCGAGGATCTCGTGCGGGCCCAGGGCCGCATCCGCGAGATCGAGTCCGAAAACGGCATGAACGTCAATCACATCAAGGAAATCAACCGCAAGATGTCGATTGGCGAGGCCAAGGCCCGCCGTGCCAAGAAGGAAATGGTCGAGGCCAACCTGCGCCTGGTGATTTCGATCGCCAAGAAGTACACCAACCGCGGCCTGCAGTTCCTGGACCTGATCCAGGAAGGCAACATCGGCCTGATGAAGGCGGTCGACAAGTTCGAATATCGTCGCGGCTACAAGTTCTCGACCTATGCCACGTGGTGGATTCGCCAGGCCATCACCCGCTCGATCGCCGATCAGGCACGCACCATCCGTATTCCGGTGCACATGATCGAAACGATCAACAAGCTCAATCGCATCTCGCGCCAGATGCTCCAGGAAATGGGCCGCGAGCCGACGCCGGACGAACTGGCCGAGCGCATGGAGATGCCGGAAGAGAAGGTTCGCAAGGTTCTCAAGATCGCCAAGGAACCGATCTCGATGGAAACCCCGATCGGCGACGACGAGGATTCCCACCTCGGCGATTTCATCGAGGACATCAACGCAGTGGCGCCGGATGACTCCGCTTCGGGCGAATCGCTGCGCGAGGCCACGCACAACACGCTGGCCAGCCTCACGCCCCGCGAAGCCAAGGTGCTGCGCATGCGTTTCGGCATCGACATGAATACCGATCACACCCTCGAGGAAGTCGGCAAGCAGTTCGACGTCACCCGCGAGCGCATCCGTCAGATAGAGGCCAAGGCGCTGCGCAAGCTTCGTCATCCGTCGCGTGCCACGTTCCTCAAGAGCTTCCTCGACGAGTAGCACGCAAGGCCAAACCTTCCCAGAGGTCTCAAGAAAAACCGCGAGCGGCCGTCCTATAGATTTTGGGACGGCCGCATGGCGTATGGCGCACGGCTAATCCGGCGCGTTGACGCGCGCGTACTACGTCATGAGTCCGCGTATCGTGGCCTGGCGCTCGCCCTGGCGGCGACGCCCTACCCGCCCGGGATCGCACCGGAGGGGGAATCGAACGTGTTCGGGACGTTACACCGTCAAACCTGGAACAGCCTGCTCGCCGCGGTAGCGCTCTTGGCTTTGCCGCTGGCCTGCGACATCGCCCAGGCACGGGACGTGCGTATTCAGGTCACCGATCCGCAAGGGCGCGCGCTGGCGAACGCCGCCGTCGCGCTGCGCTGGGACGGCGCCCCGCCGCCACAGGACGACCCGCCGCCCGCAGTCATGAGCCAGCGCGAGATGACGTTCATCCCGCATGTGCTGGCAATTCCGGTCCATACCAGCGTGACTTTTCCGAACTACGACCCCACGCGGCATCACGTCTATTCCTTTTCGCAGGCAAAGACCTTCGATATCAAGCTCTACGTTGGCTTCCCCCAGCGTCCGGAATACTTCGACACGCCGGGCGTGGTATCGATCGGCTGCAATATCCACGATCAGATGCAGGCCTTCATCGTCGTCATGGATGCTCCGCGCATCGCGGTGACCGATAGCGCCGGTCAGGCACTGCTCACGGATGTGCCGGACGTCCCTCGCGAGGTCGAGATCTGGCATGAGTGGCTCAGCCATGGCCAGACGGCTGTGGTTCGGGCGATGCCGGCCGATACTGATTTCATGCATGTGCCGATCGATATTGCACCGCCGCCTGCGCCGGCCCGGCCCGACGGCACGAGCCTGCAGGAACGCTTCAACCGGATCGCCCAGTGACGCTACGGCCGCACACCTTCCGTCATCAGCTGATCATCGCGCTGCTCGGGTTCGTGCTGCTGGCGGAACTGCTGGTCACCATCGCCATTCTGCATCGCACCTACGAACAGCGCGTCAACCAGGCCCGCGACACGCTGCAGGTCGCCGATCGCGTCCTCGACGAGCTCATGGCGCTGCGCGCCGACCAGCTGCTGTCCACGGTCAGCATTCTGGCCTCCGACTACGGCTTCAAATCCGCGATCGCCACCCAGGACGAGCCCACGCAGCGCACCGTGCTGCGCAACTTCGGCAACCGTGCCCAGGCAGATCTGGCCATGCTGGCCGATCCTGCCGGCGGCCTGACCACCCTCGTGCCACGCACCCAGCCGAACGCGAGCGCCCTGCCTTTTCAGGATGTTCTCGAAGGGGCCCGCCGCCTGGGCAGCGCCACCGGTCTGGTGATGGTCGACAAGCGCCCCTACCAGTTCGTGATCGCCCCGGTGAACGCCCCACGTCTGATCGCCTGGATCGGCATGGGTTTCGCTATTAACGCGGACATCGCCCGCAATCTCGCCAGTGTCACCGGCGTGAACGTCGAGTTCATCGTGCGCGAAGGCACACGCGAGCTCTATCGCACCGGCCCGCAGAGCCGCGACACGCCGCCGGACATGCTTCGCAGCGCCGAAGCCTTTCTCGTCGACGAGCATTCCCTGTTCGACTCCGGGGCCACGCGGTTGGACGTCGCCCTGTCGCTGACCCGGGACACGGTATTGTCGCCCTACTACGATCTCGCCAGCAGCCTGAGTCTGGTTTTCGTGATCACGGTGGCAGTGAGCGCGCTCGTGGCCATGGGCCTGGCGCGCCGGCTGAGCCAGCCCGTGCGCGATCTCAGCGAGTTCGCCGAATCGGTCGCGGCCGGCCACTACCACGAGCCGCCGAGCGCGCAGGGCATCGGCGAGCTGGATGTGCTCACCGACGCGCTCAACGACATGCAGCACGCCGTGCGCCAGCGTGAGAATCGTATCCGCCATCAGGCCACGCACGATGCTCTGACCGGGCTTCTCAACCGCAGCGCCGTACGTGACGTGCTGTACCGCCGCATGAATGCCGGAGAGCGGCTCACGCTGGTCCGCGTGGCCATCCACGACTTCTCGCGCATCAACGGGGCACTCGGCTACCGGCTTGGCGACGAAGTCCTCAAGACCGTGGCCGGCCGTATCAAGACGATCTGCAACACCACACACACTCTCGGCCGCATCGAAGGCAATGACTTCCTCGCGCTGGTCGCCGACACCGACGACGACAACGCCTCGCAACGGCTGATCGACGCCCTGCGCAGCCAGGTGGAACAACCCGTCTATCTGCAGAGCACGTCGATTCAGATGCGGCTCGAAATCGGTGTCGTACGCGTGCCGGAGCACGCCGCAGACATCGAAGCCGCCTGGCGGCGCACGGTAATCGCCCGCAACGGGTCTCGCCAGCACCGCTGCGCCACGTTCGTCTACAAGCCGGGCATGGACGAAGCCCACCAGCGCGAACTCGCCATCATTCAGGGGCTCGCGCCGGGAATCGAGCGCGGCGAACTCTCGCTCGTCTATCAGCCGAAAATGGCGTTGGCCAGTGCGGATATTCATCAGGTCGAAGCACTGGCCCGTTGGGTACATCCGGAACTGGGCGCCATCGCGCCGGATGAATTCATTCGTCTCGCGGAGCGTTCCGGCCAGATCCGCCTGGTCACTGAATGGGTGGTCGCGCGAATCGCCGAGGATCTGGCCCGCTGGCAGCGCGAGGGCATGAAGCTCGGCGTGGCGATCAACCTGTCGGCCGACGAGATTGCGCAAACCGCGCTGGACGAAACGCTTGCGCCGGTCTTTGCGGCCGCCGGCGACGGCCAGCTGATTACCCTGGAAGTCACCGAAAGCGCGCTGCTGCGCGAACCGGATACCGCGCTGCAGAACCTGCGCGCACTGCAGTCCCGCGGCGCACGCATATCCGTGGACGATTTCGGCACCGGCTATTCCTCGCTTGCCCAGCTCAAGCAACTCGCGCCCGACGAGCTCAAGATCGACAAGTCCTTCATCAGCCAGCTCGCGGATACGCCGGCCGACCAGTTCATCGTCGACCTCATCATCGACCTCGGCCACAAGCTGGGGCTCGACGTTGTGGCCGAAGGCATCGAAACCGCCTCGGCCTGGCGTTACCTGTCCAACAAGGGCACGGATCTCATGCAGGGCTATTTTCTGGCCCGGCCCATGCCCGCCGCGGAACTCGGCGCCTGGTTCGCCGATCACCAGGCCAACCTCGGCCGCTGGCTCGACCGCGCTGCCGACCGCAAGACACGCGCATGACGGCCGCCCATCGCGTGTCTGCCGGCCTGGTTGTCGTGCTGCTCGTCGGTTGGGCGAGCTATGCCCAGGCCGTCGGCAGCCGTCTCTGGGCCACCGGCGGCGTTACCAACATCAACGGTGCCGCCGGCGGCGGCATCACGACCTGGGCCGTGCTCAACGGTTATGCGAGCGATACCGAATCGACGGTGAACGTGGCCGTTTCCAGTGCACAGGTCGATGACTTCGGCGTCGAGACCGTGAGTATCGGCTTCAACTGGGCGAACCGATTGGCAGTCACTGTCGCTCAGAACCGGCTGTCGGTGCGCCCGCTCGACACGACGATTCGCCAGCAGACCATCGGCCTCAAGCTACGCCTGGCCGGCGAAGCGCTCTATGATCGCTTCGGCCAGTACAGCGCGGGCATGCAGTACACGCACAATGCGGACTTCGGCATCCCGGCGCTGCTCGGCGCCCGCGACTCCGGCGGCATCGATTTCTATCTGGCCGCCAGCAAGGTATTTCTGGCCGCCGTTGCCGACCGAAACGTCATCGTTAACGCCACGCTACGCGCGACACGCGCCAATCAGCTGGGCCTGCTCGGCTTCGGCAGTGCACGCGACGACGATTACGCGCTCGTCGGCGAGTTCAGCGCCGGTGTGTTTCTCGATCGGCGCTGGCTGCTCGGCGCGGAATATCGACAGAAGCCGGACAACCTCGAAGCCGTCGCTGAAGACGACTGGAAAACGCTTTATCTGGTCTATGCGCCTTCGCGTCTGCTGGCGTTCACGCTCGCGTATGTCGACCTCGGCCGCATTGCCGGCTTCGACGATCAGGACGGGTATTTCCTGTCCCTGCAGAGCGGATTCTAGGCGGTGTGTATTCGCGCACTACTCTCAGCATGCACGGGCGGGCGACGCGCGATCCCGGGATTGGTCCTTCTCGTCGGCGTTCTTCTGACAGGCTGCCAGACTACGCCGCGCGGCGCGCCGGACACCCTCTACGTGCAGCTCGGCGAACGCGCCGGCATCGCCCGGCTGACCGAAACCCTGTTGCTCGATATTGCCGCCGACCCACGGCTCGTCGATGACTTTCGTGGCACCGACATCAACCGCCTACACCACATGCTGACCGATTTTCTCTGCGAGAACGTCGGCGGGCCCTGCACCTATACCGGTGACGACATGGCCAATGTCCACCGCGGCCTCGACATCACCAGCACCGAGTTCAATGCCCTGGTCGAAAATCTCGTGCGCGCGATGGAAAAACAGCAACTGTCGACCGGCGTGCAGAATCGCCTGCTCGCCCGCTTGGCGCCGATGCGCCACGACATCGTCAACGCCCCGCAGCCACCCTCGCCGGAGCTAAGGGCGCTTATCCTTGGCGACCTTGAGCTATCCCGCTATAGTGCACCCCGCGTCGATCAGGGCCTGTAGCTCAGTTGGTTAGAGCAGGGGACTCATAATCCCTTGGTCGCAGGTTCGAGTCCTGCCGGGCCCACCATCAAATCAGCAAGTTACGAACACGCTTTGCGTCTCGACATGCCCAGAGGTACATTATAGGTACACTTTCGGTGCAGCAGGCGTGCAATGGCGACCCTCACTAAGACCGAAGCTGGCCGCTGGAAGGCCGTCATCCGACGCCAAGGCTGGCCGACCAGCTCAAAGACCTGGCGGACTAAACGCGACGCCGAGGATTGGGCACGGCGCACCGAAGACGAGATGGCACGCGGCATCTATCAGAACCGCGCCCCCGCCGAACGGATGACCCTGAGCGGAGCTATCGATCGCTACCTGAGCGACGTCACGCCCACCAAAAAAGAAAGCACCCAGAAAGCCGAGCAAGCCAAGGCACGGAAGCTGCGTGCCGCTCTCGGCCAATACAGCCTCGTCGCAATAGCGCCCGATGTAGTCGCCGGCTACCGGGATGAACAGCTAGCCGACGGTAAATCCCGCGATACCGTCCGGCTGCAGCTCGCCCTGCTCTCTCATATCTTCGAGATCGCCATCAAAGAATGGCGCGTCGGTATCTGGGCCAATCCCTGTCGCGCTGTACGCACGCCTAAGCCCGGCAAAGCCAGGGATCGCAGATTGTCACACGATGAAGCTGAAAAGCTCCTCAGGGCGGCCGAGGGCCAGTCCAACCCGATGCTAGGCCTGATGATCCGTCTGGCATTGGCCACAGCCATGCGAGTTGGCGAGATTCAACGTCTACGCCGGCGCGACGTCGACCTGAAACGTCGCACCGCCCTGCTCCGCGACACAAAGAACAACCAGTCCCGCACCGTGCCGCTGTCCACCGAAGCCGCGCAAGTGCTTCGCGTCGCGCTAGATAGCCCCGTTCGGCCGATCGATTGTGATCTGGCCTTCTTCGGCGAACCTGGGCGTGACGGTATTCGCAGAGGATTCCAATACGGGCCAGGCTGGAAGCGAGCGACACGAGACGCCGGCATTACCGATCTACGCTTCCACGATCTACGACACGAAGCAGTCAGCCGCCTCGTCGAGTTGGGTCTAGGAGATCAGGAAGTCGCAGCAATAAGCGGCCACAAAAGCATGCAGATGCTACGGCGGTATACGCATCTAAGGGCCGAGGATTTAGTGCGGCGGCTGGATGCTCTTGGATGACAATTACCCGATCAGGGCACTCAGTAATACCTATTCGTGCAAGAAGACATCACAGCCAATGCCTGACGCGGAATAACAAGACAGCTGAGCTGCCATGAAAAATACGATTACCGCATACCACGCCAAGTATTACGCCCACGAACTCACAGCCAGAAACTCCCTGGAAGGCGTCGATCGCCTATCACAGTCTCTATTTGATGCGAGCGTAGATCTAAACCCCCATCAAATCGAAGCCGCCCTCTTCTCATTGCGAAACCCATTACAGCAAGGGGTATTGCTTGCTGATGAAGTCGGACTAGGCAAGACCATCGAAGCAGCGTTGGTCATATGCCAGCTATGGGCCGAGCGCCGCCGTAAGCTGCTCGTGATCGCACCAGCCAGCCTACGAAAGCAATGGGCGCAGGAGCTTCTGGAAAAATTTGCTGTGCCCGGCACGGTCCTGGACACAATCGCCCTGCGCAAGCAATCGGCCGGTAGCGAACAAGAGACCTTGCAGCGCCTGGCAGGCAAATCAGTGATCATCGTCTCCTACCAGTTTGCAGCGCGACTGGAGGCCGAGCTTCGCAGCATCCCTTGGGATCTTGTCGTCATTGATGAAGCGCACAAGCTGCGCAACGCTCATCGCAAGAGCAACCGCACCGGACAGGCGCTCCGCAGAGCATTGGAAGGCCGTAAAAAACTATTGCTGACCGCAACACCGCTCCAGAACTCACTCATGGAGTTGTACGGGCTTTCGACTCTGATCGACGAACACCTGTTCGGCGACGAAAAAGCTTTTCGCAAGCAATACATCAACAATCCTGACGGGCTCCAAGAGCTACGCGGGAGACTGGCAGGCTTTACCCAGCGCACGCTGCGCAAGGACGTACTGGAGTATATCCAGTACACCGAGCGCAGAGCACTCACTCAGCCGTTCAACCCCACCGACGCCGAGCAAGCGATCTACGAGCGGGTGTCCGCTTTTTTGCTGCGCGAAGAATCTTTCGCATTGCCCAAGCGCCAACGTCATCTGACGGGCCTGATTCTTCGCAAGCTGCTTGCCTCGAGCGCCCCGGCTATTGTCGGCACTCTATTAACCATCCAAGCACGCTTAGAGCAGCTACTGGCGGATGACACGGTTGCCGAGGACGTGAACCTGCTTGAGCAATGGATAGCAGAAGACGACCTTGAAACTGACTATCTCGAAGAGCTGGAACTGGCCGAAAACGGTGACGCCAAAGAACCCAGCCAAAATGCGCTAACCGCAAGTCATAAGGCACCGCTCAGCCCCCAACAAAAAAAGCGAGCGATCTGCGAGGAAGTCGATGAGCTGAATAGCATCATCGCACTGGCCCAGAGCCTCCAGACCGACACCAAGGCGCAATCCTTGCTCACGGCATTGCAGCTCGGCTTTGCCAACATGGCCAATCTAGGCGCGCCTCGTAAGACGATCATCTTTACCGAATCCAAGCGTACTCAACACTATCTGTACGAATTTCTGGCTGCCAACGGTTATGACGGCCAGCTGGCAATGTTCAGCGGCACCAACAATCACCCAGACACCACCGCCATTTATCAGCAATGGCGGACCGAACACCACGGTACAGACCGGGCAACCGGATCCCCCCAGGTTGATCGGCGCACGGCCCTGATCGACCACTTTCGCAAAGACGACGGCACGGGCGCCGACATCATGATCGCCACCGAAGCCGCCGCGGAAGGCATCAACCTGCAATTTTGTGCGCTGTTGATCAACTACGACCTGCCCTGGAACCCCCAGCGCGTTGAACAACGTATCGGCCGCTGCCACCGCTACGGGCAACGCTTCGACGTGGTGGTGATCAACTTCCTCAACACACGCAACCAAGCCGATCAGCGCGTACTGGAGCTACTGTCGGAAAAGCTGCATCTATTCTCTGGCGTTTTCGGGGCCTCGGATGAAGTCCTGGGGCGCATTGAGAGTGGCATCGACTTTGAAAAGCGCATCCTCTCTATTTACGAAACCTGCCGACACCCCGACGACATAGAACAGGCATTCAACGCCCTTCAGGCCGACCTGGAAGACGCGATCAATGATCGAATAAAGGACACGCAAAGCCAGTTGCTGGAAAACTTCGACGAAGAAGTCCACGACCGGCTCAAGTTGCGGCTGGATGAAGCCGAAGCACGCCTCGATAAACTGGGCCGCTGGTTCTGGGGCGTCACACGCTACGCATTGGACGAACAAGCACGCTTCGACGACGCCTCATACGCCTTTGGCCTCCAGCAATCACCGCCAGGTATTAGCCCACCCGTCGCTCCGGGCCGCTATCAACTCATTCGTGGCGCGGCCCAGCCCGACATGCTCGCCCACGCGTACCGGCTAAGCCACCCACTGGGCGAATGGGCGGTGGAAACTGGCTTGGGGGTCTCGACACCCACCGCATTCATTACCTTCGATTACAGTGCCCACGCCAGCAAAATCAGCGTAGTTGAGAGCCTCGGGGGTCAATCCGGCTGGTTACGCCTGGATCGCCTCCAGGTCACCGCATTTGAGACCACTGATACCCTGCTATTTTCTGGACTTACTGATGCTGGCCGGACACTAGATCAGGATGTTTGTGAAAAACTGATGGCCATAGGGGCCCAAGGTCGACCCAAACCATCGAAAGGCACACCCCCAGCTCAGCTGATCGCGGACAGCGAACGACACGTCGCCGCGGCCATCGCCCAGATTCTCGAAGCCAACCATCGCTTGTTCAACGAAGAACGCGACAAGCTCGAGAAATGGGCAGACGACAAACTACTGGCCGCCGAAGAAGCACTGAAGAACACCAAGGCACGGATTACTCAGCTCAAGCGTGATGCGCGTAAAGCCGCCACGCTGCAGGAGCAGTCAGATATACAGCGGGAAACGGCCGCACTCGAAAAGCAGAAACGCCGTCAGCGGCAAGACATCTTTGCCGTGGAAGACGAAATCATCGAGCAGCGCGACCAACTGATCGATTCCCTTCAGCGACGCCTGCACGAAAAAACCGAGACCGACACCCTATTCACCCTGCGCTGGCAGGTTGTATGACACCCACGCAAATAACGCAGCCGAACGATCTACAAGGTTTGAATCATGAGCGCAGCACAAAACGCTAAATTTCAGGAACTCGTCGCCAAGCTGCGTGAGATTTTCCAGATCGACCGTCCCGAGCTGGACTTCGGCATCTACCGCATCCTCAATGCACGAGCCGACGAGATCAATGAGTACCTGGAACAGCGCCTGCCTGAAAAAGTAGAAGCAGCACTGAACAGCGGCAGCGAAGCCCAGCGTGAACAGGTGGCCCGCGAGCTGAAAGAAAAGGAAGAACAATACGCCGCCGATGGACTGGACCCGAACAACGTGCCCAAAGTGCTGGAGCTGCGTGAGAAGCTAGCCGATTACGGCACAGGCGCTTCAAAGCACGAAAACGCCGTGTACTCACACTTGCTGACTTTTTTCTCGCGCTATTACGATAAGGGTGACTTCATCAGTCAGCGTCGCTACAAGGGCGACACCTACGCTATCCCCTACGCTGGGGAAGAAGTCATGCTCCACTGGGCCAACAAGGACCAGTACTACACGAAAAGCGGCGAAAATTTCGCGAACTACAGTTTCAATCTGGACGATGGCCGCACCGTGCACTTTCGCTTAGTCGCGGCGGACACCGCTAAGGACAACCGCAAAGACAACGACAAGGAACGCCGTTTCGCCCTGGTTGAACCAAAGACGCTGGCTCGCACTGACGAACATGGCGACGAATACGAAGAGGATTTGATCCCGGTTGAAGAAGTAAACGGAGCTAATGGAAAAGACCTAATCATCCGCTTCGAGTATGCGCCCCAGCCCAAGGGCACGAAGCAGGAAGCGTTGGTCAGCCAGGGCGTGGATGCAGTATTAGCCGACCAACAAGTTAAATCCCACTGGCCGGACCTAGCCAAACGCGCACCCACAGAGGATAAACCGCATCGCACCTTGCTGGAAAAATATCTGACGGACTACACGACTAAGAATACAGCTGACTACTTTATCCACAAGGATCTTGGAGGCTTCCTAGGCCGAGAGCTGGACTTTTATATCAAAAACGAAGTCATGCACTTGGACGATGTCCAGAACGCCGGCGCCTTTTCCGACATCGAAAAGAACCTTCGCATGATCCAATGCTTAAGATCGATTGCGTTAGAGCTAATCGACTTTCTCGCGCAACTGGAAAATTTCCAGAAAAGGCTTTGGTTGAAAAAGAAATTTGTAGTGTCCAGCCATTACTGCATCACGTTAGACCGAGTGCCGGAGGAGCTTTACCCCGAGATCGTTGCGAACGAGCTGCAGTGGGAGCAGTGGAAGCGGCTCAAAGTTTGTGGCGCCGAAACTCCTACAACGGTCGAGGCGATGAAGTCCGGGCTTTCTAAGATGGTAGATACCAGTCTATTCGGAAGCGATTTCAAATATAAGCTTCTCGCGAGCATCGACGATATCGATACCACTTTGGACGGAGTAGTAGTACACAGCGATAATTTTCAAGCGCTGAATTTATTCAAAGAACGTTATAAGGCACGCATCGACTTCACGTACATAGATCCTCCGTATAACACTGTCCACTCAAAGATCGCCTACAAAAATCAGTTTGAGCACTCCAGCTGGCTAGCTCTGATCTCGAACACAATTCCGCTCGCGCGGCAATTATTCGGAGACTTGTACTCATTCGGATTCGCGATAGATGATTACGAGTTCGGCAATGCACTTGCGTGCTTACGCGATCATTTTTCTGATTCTGATGTGTCAACTATCGTCGTCAATCATCACCCGCAAGGCTCCGGGGGGCGGCTCTCCCGAACTCATGAATACTACATCGTCGCATCGCCAGCTAATGGCCCCTCGCACTTGGGGTTTCCCAAAAAAGACGAGATTGAAGAACGCAGTTTTATGCGCAGCGGGACTGCGGACAACAATTATCGCGCGCCCCGTGGTGGAGGGGTTGGTCGTTGGCGCAGCTTTTATGCGCTGTTAGTTGACCCTGGTACGCGAAAGGTCGTAGGAACAGAGCCACCTCCTCCTCTTGATACGGAGTATCCAACGGGGAGAACACCAGAAGGATTGGAGCGGATTTATCCGATCAACTCGAGTGGTGAAGAACGTGTCTGGCGCTCATCCCGCGAGACGGGCAAAGAACGTGTAGAGAACGGCGAAATATTTCTAACTGATCGAGGAGCTATCAAGCAGATAATCGATCATCGAGACAAGCGTGAAACACTTTTCAGCAACTGGATTGGAGCGGACTACAACGCCGGCACTAACGGAACTGCGATCTTGGACAACCTAGGGCTCGGTGATGTGTTCGACTATCCAAAGTCTGTGAAAACACTTGAACAAGCTTTTTGGATGCAGTCTTTTGGAAAAAGCAACTTCACAGTGCTCGATTACTTTGCCGGCTCAGGGACGACTGGTCACGCTACACTTTCTTTGAACCGAAAAGATGGAATGGATCGGAAGTATGTGCTCGTCGAGCAAGGAGAATACTTCGACACTGCGCTCAAACCAAGACTACAGAAGATTGTTTTCTCCGCTGAATGGGCTAGCGGCGAGCCAACCACCCCAGAAACTGGAATCTCTCACTGCTTCAAGATCCTAGAACTGGAAAGCTACGAAGACACCCTGAACAACCTGCAGCTGCGGCGTGACGCCAAGCAGCATCAGACTCTCGGACTGCTGGACCAACAAGCAAAAGATGACTACCGGCTGCATTACATGCTGAATGTTGAAAGCCAGGGTTCGCTGCTGTCGGTCGAAGATTTCAAAAAACCCTTCGATTACGGCATGAATATCGCTACAGATTCCGCCGGAGCCTGTGAACCTACCCAGGTCGACTTGGTGGAGACGTTCAATTATCTGGTCGGCCTGCGAGTCAAACAAATTGAGGCCCAGCCAGACCGAGGCTTTGTGACCGTGACGGGCACATTGCCCAGTGACGAAAGCTGCTTGGTGCTTTGGCGCGACTGCGAACTATTGGATTACGAAGGCGTTAGCGGCCTGTGCGAAAAGCTTGCTATTAACCCCTCTGATAACGAGTTCGACGTGGTCTATATCAACGGCGACCACAATATCCCCACCAAGCTGACTCAGACGGCCGAGAATGGCGGCGCAACCCGTGAGCTCAAGCTGCGCCAGATCGAGCCCGAGTTCCTGGAACGCATGTTCTCTGTGGAGGATCTGTAATGGCAGACCGTGGGGAAGCATCGCCGCCGGAACCTGACATGGCCGGCGAGCTGGTGATTTATTCGGATAAGGATGGCCGCCTACGCGTTGAGGCCCGCCTTCATGACGAAAGCCTCTGGCTAACCCAGAAGCAGATGGCTGAGCTGTTTGGCGTCGATGTGCGCACTATCAGCGAACACCTGAAAAACACGTTCCAGGACAATGAACTAGACGAGGCATCAGTTATCCGGAAATTCCGGATAACTGCCACCGACGGCAAGCGCTACCTGACCGGCTTTTACCATCTGGACGCCATCATATCCGTGGGCTATCGGGTGAATTCGGTACGCGCCACCCAGTTTCGTCAATGGGCCACGCAAGTGCTGCGTGAATACATCGTCAAGGGCTTTGCCATGGACGATGAGCGCCTGAAGAACCCGCCTGTGGCGGGCTCCGCCGTGCCAGATTACTTCGACGAGATGCTCGATCGAATTCGCGACATTCGTGCCAGCGAACGGCGGATGTACCTACGGGTGCGCGAGATATTCGCGCTGGCGGCGGATTATCAGCCATCGCTGAGGGAAACCACGCGCTTCTTCCAAACCATTCAGAACAAGCTGCACTTTGCCGTTACCGGCATGACGGCACCGGAGATCATCACCAGCCGCATCAATCACCTGTTGCCCCACGCCGGGCTCACGAGTTGGACGCACGAGGACGTGCGCAAACAGGATGTCACGGTGGCCAAGAACTACCTGAATGAAGATGAAGTTCGCGAGCTGAACCGCATCATCACCATGTGGCTGGACTTTGCCGAAGATCAGGCCGAGCGTCGCAAGCAGGTCTTCATGGCGGACTGGAAGCAGAAGCTGGACGATTTTCTGCGCTTCAACGACCGCCAGGTTCTGCCTGACGCAGGTAAACGCTCCCGCAAACAAGCCGACGCTATCGCCCACGCCGAGTTCGAGAAGTTCGCTGCCCTTCGTCGCGAAGAGAAAGAAACGCTGGGGGCCATCGAGAATATTCGAGAACTAGAGTCTGCTGCTCGACAGCTCGAAACAAAGCCCGGAAAGCGCAATGTCCGATCGACCAAGGCCAGCAAGAAGAACAGGACGAATGGGGATTCGGAGTGAGTAAGAAGACGCCCAAACGCAGCTTCCACCAGGAACTCGTCCTCAACCGCTGGATGCTGAGGTTTTTCAACACCGACAAGCTGGCGAGCTTGAAACAACGCTTGGGTGAAGACCGGCACGAGGGCATCGACGACGACGGGCAGAGCAAGTTTTTCTACGAGCTGATGCACGGGCTGTTTAACCCCAACCTGGTAGCCGAAGCAGACCTGCGCCGCTATGACCTGAGCATTGTTCGTCACTGGCAAGCTATCACCGCCGAGCGCAATAAGCTGGAAGGCCACGAGTTGCAGATGAAGTACTTCCAGTACTTGTCGTTGCTGTTCACCGAGATTTATCTGGACTGGTATTTCAACAAGCGCCAGGCCTTGCTCGACGGCTTGAATGAGGAGATGGCTCGCTACCGGGAAGAACAAGGCGCTGAACCTTTCCGGGCTTTTTTATCCGAGGATCTGAACAAGGTCGCGTTCTGGAACGCCACCGGCAGCGGCAAGACGCTGCTGCTGCACGTGAATATCAAACAGTATTTGCACTATTTTCAGACCGAGCACTCGAACAGCTATCCGGACAAGATCATTCTGCTGACCCCGAACGAAGGGTTGTCGCGGCAGCATCTGGACGAGTTGAAGCGGTCGAGAATTACGGCCCAGGCCTTTAACAAAAACCAAACAATGCGCTTCCCTGGCACGGTCGATGTGATCGACATCAACAAGCTGGGCGATGCCACGGGCGACAAAACAGTTGCCGTCGAAGCGTTCGAAGGCAATAACCTGGTCCTGGTGGACGAAGGTCACCGTGGCACGGGCAAAGATGCCATGGCTTGGATGCGTCGCCGGAGCGCGCTGGTTCAGGGTGGCTTCGCCTTTGAGTATTCAGCCACTTTCGGGCAGGCCGTAGCCAAAGGCTATACCGTAGAAACGGCTGAGCAGGAGATCCAGAAAAAACGCGCCAAGATGCTATTCGGCACTACGAGCTTCAAGAAGCTGGACGAAGACGAATTGGCACAGCTGACACTGACCGGCGAGGAAAAGCGCCTCGCCCGTGTCACGGCCACCCGCGAGATCTACGCCAAGTGCATTCTTTTCGATTACTCGTACAAGTTCTTCTACGAAGACGGCTATGGCAAAGAGTCGCTGATTCTCAACATGAAAGAAGAGGCCTACGAGCAGGCTGATAATGCAGCCAAATATTTCACCGGCTGCCTGCTGGCCTTCTATCAGCAGCTTT
The DNA here is from genome assembly GCF_017744135.1 of Endozoicomonas sp. G2_2. GTDB lineage: Bacteria > Pseudomonadota > Gammaproteobacteria > Nevskiales > Salinisphaeraceae > Salinisphaera. The sequence continues at coordinate 2,724 of NZ_JAGHQU010000004.1, read as the reverse complement.
GGTTGTGGAGCACCCACCGAGAAAAGCTAAGCGAATTCAATCTAGAAAAGCCGCTGTGGGTGTTCGTGGGCAACACGGTGGCCGGCGAAGACTCGGATGTCTTGGTAGTGCTCCGCTTCTTAGCAAACTTTCTCAACGACGACGCCAGAATCAAGACTTGGCTCGCCGATCTAATCGCTGATCGAGCTCTGATCCTGGATGTCAACGACAATAACATTTTCAAAGGCCGCTTTACGCCTTTAATGAGCTTTGTCGGCAAAGTCGATGCCCTCTATACCGACATCCTGCAGCGCGTGTTCAATGCGCCTGCCCGACAGCGGCTAAAGCTGGTCAATATCAGGACAAGCAAAGGCGAGTTGGCGCTACGCGTTGGCGATGCCGAACCCTTCGGGCTCATCAACATCGGCGATGACAGCAAGTTTTTCAGCCTGGCGGAGAACATAGAAGCGTTCGACAGCGAACGCGACGATTTTGGCGGCGCCCTTTTTGGAACGCTGAACAATAAAGACAGCCAGCTCAACGTGCTGATTGGTTCTCGCAAATTTACCGAAGGATGGAGCAGCTGGCGCGTCTCTACCATGGGCTTGTTGAACATGGGCCAAGGCGAAGGCTCGCAGATTATTCAGCTGTTTGGCCGCGGCGTGCGCCTGAAAGGCCAGAGCTTTTCGCTCAAGCGCACAACGCCACAAGAGCGGCCCAAGGGCGTCCACCTGGAAAAGTTGGAAACGCTCAATGTCTTTGGGGTGCGCGCTAGCTATATGGCCGCTTTCAAGGATTACCTGCGCGAAGAAGGGATCACACCTAGCGACGAAGTGTGGGAGCTGGACTTTAAAACGCGGGCCAACCTCCCTGCCAGCAAACTCAAGACGCTGACGCTGAAAGATGGTTATAAGGACAATCAGAAACAGGGGTTCAAGCGCACGCACTTTCCCTGGCTGTACGAGATCCCCGCCGAGTTCGAGGACAAGATCAAACCGCCTCACGTGGCGCTGGACCTCTATCCTCGGGTAGAGGCGCTTAGCACCGAACGCAGCAAAACCAAGGGCAAAAGCGGCCACGCAACGCCAGAAGCCCGAAACAAAGGCAAGCTGGATACGCAGCTCTTTTCGCTATTCGATTGGGACCGCATTTATTTGGCGCTGCAGGAGTACAAGATCCAACGTAGCTGGAGCAATCTACGCCTCGACCGGCAGAAGCTGATCGGTTTTTGCTCCGGCTCCACCGACTGGTACACCCTCTTCATCCCGGCGGCTGAGTTGGATGTCCGTAGCTTCGGCGACATTCGAAAGCAAGAAGATATCCTGATTCGACTGCTGATCGACTATACCGATCGGTTTTACAACGCCCTGAAGAAAGGCTATGAAGGCCAATTTTACGATATTGCTCATATCGATGAAGATCACGGATCGATGCTCAAGCTGTACCAGTTTGAGGTCGACAACACCGACGACGGGCTGGAGTACCTGAAAAATCTGGAACTACTCAAGCAGCTGGTAGCGGACCGCAAGATAGGCGAGGCAAGCCAATGGAATGCGCCGCACATGGTGACAATTAGCTTCGACAGCCATCTTTACTACCCACTACTGGCTCTAGAAGATAAAGATGCTGTTCCTCTGAGAATGCGGCCGTTGGCTTTCGACGCACCCAGCGAGTGGGAATTTGTGCGCGACCTGGAAGCTTTCTACAAGTCTCCCGAAGGCAAAGCGGCCATTGGCGGTCGAAGCCTTTACCTACTGCGCAATGCCGATAACGAGAAAAAAGGCCTTGGCTTCGCTTTGGCTGGCAACTTTTATCCAGACTTCCTGCTGTGGCTGGTGGACGACGATACGGGTCAGCAGTGGCTGACGTTTGTGGATCCCAAGGGGCTTCGCAACCTGGATCTTTCGCATCCCAAGCTCGGGCTTTATAAAGAAGTGAAAACGCTCGAGGCAGCACTAGCCAGCCAGGCCAAGCCGGGAGACTCGGCGTTGATATTGAACGCTTTCGTGCTGTCGCCGACAAAGTTTGCTGATCTACTCAATGTCGGCGACTCCGCTCAGAAAACGGACCTGGAAGACCGGCATGTGCTGTTCATGCAAGACGGCAGGAGCAGCTATTTAGGGAAGATGCTCAACAGAATCGGCTAAGCGGTCACACGCGGACCGCTATCTCCTAGAAGGGAATGGCGGTCCTGTGGCCGCGCCTGCTGTTCAACCCCAGCCAACTCACCATTGGCATGCATAAGACTTTATTATGCAGCCACATATCGCACGCTATATCCGTATCCGCGGGCTGACATGAGCTGCACACGGCCGTAACTGTAAGCCCTTCTTCATCGGCTTTGCTCTGAGCTGTGGCCAAAGGAGCGAAACACGGCCGAGCGCAAGGATAAAGGCTCTTCTAAAGTCTTGCGGGCGCGCATACTCCGCACCGAATTGGTTCTGTAGGCTCTGCCACGAGATCGTGGTCGGCCTATGCAAACGGTATACGCGGTCGGTCGCCCACGCGTAAAGGTCGATTGAGAGCGGCGATCTCAATGCCCGAAGTGTTGCGAAGTCCAGCGGTACAGAGCGCTCGATGACTTCATCGAAAAACGGCTGAGACAGCTCAATCCAATAGCGACCATCCCCCACTATTGAGTAGCAGGCCGATCTGGAGTCCAATCACCCGAAGTCTGGAGATTGGACATGAAGAAGCGTTACACCGAAGAGCAGATCATCGGTTTTCTGAAGGAGGCCGAGGCCG
>NZ_JAGHQU010000003.1 GCF_017744135.1 Endozoicomonas sp. G2_2 | reverse complement strand
TACCAGCGTGCTCGAAGGCATGAACAACCGCATTAAAGTCATCAAACGCCAAGCCTATGGCTTTCGTAACGCCGACTACTTCTTCCTCAAAATCAAAGCCGCGTTTCCCGGTAAAGTGCGATGAACCCAAAAAAAACGCCGCACGAGGCGGCGTTTGTCATCAGGGCCCGGCATGGCGCCGGCCCGTCATCAACGCATGGCGACGATGCGATCGACCACGTTGCTGTCGGCATCCACGTCCGGCGCATACAGCTCGGCGTAGTTGGCCTGCATCCAGCGCCCGAAGTTGTCGGGGTTTTCAGCGTGCAGCAGCTTGGCGAGGGATTCGACGTTCTCGCCGCCACCCGTCGCGGCTTCGCGGCGCAGCGCGACCGATTGCGTATCGGCGAAATCGTGCGCCTTGGCGAAATCGTCCTCGTCCATTTCCTTGCCAACGAGATACGCGGTGGTGCCGGCCGTGCTCGCGGTGGTGATCAGATCATCGCGATCGGCGGACGCCAGCGACGAAAAACCCAGCCCCAGAGCCACGGCGCTGAAAAGCGCCAGACGGCGCGTGGTCATGGCGGTTCGAGTATTCATGTCATATCCCTTTTTCATACGATATTCCTGAACCTTGAACATAGTTCGCCGCGCATGAATTGCGCCTGAACCCGAACCCGGTCACCGATAGAGCTTGCTGCCGCCTTCGCGGAACTCTTCCGCCTTTTCCTGCAGACCGGCGTCGATCGCATCCTGCGGAGTGTGAATGCCGCGATCGTGAGCGAACTCGCGCACTTCCTGCGAAATGCGCATGGAGCAGAACTTCGGCCCACACATGCTGCAGAAGTGCGCCACCTTGGCGCTGTCCTTGGGCAGGGTCTCGTCGTGGTAGCCCTGGGCCTTCATCGGATCGAGGCCGAGATTGAACTGGTCTTCCCAGCGGAACTCGAAGCGCGCCTTGGACAGCGCGTTGTCGCGGATCTGCGCGCCCGGATGGCCCTTGGCCAGATCGGCTGCGTGGGCGGCGATCTTGTAGGTGATGATGCCCTCGCGCACGTCGTCCTTGTTGGGCAGGCCCAGATGCTCCTTGGGCGTCACGTAGCAGAGCATGGCGGTGCCATACCAGCCGATCTGCGCTGCGCCGATACCGGAGGTGATGTGGTCGTAGCCGGGCGCGATGTCGGTGGTCAGCGGCCCCAGGGTATAAAACGGCGCTTCGTGGCAGTCCTCGAGTTCGGCCTCCATGTTTTCCTTGATGCGCTGCATCGGCACATGGCCCGGGCCTTCGATCATCACCTGCACGTCGTGCTCCCAGGCGATCTTGGTCAGCTCGCCGAGCGTGCGCAGTTCGGCCATCTGGGCTTCGTCGTTGGCGTCGGCGATCGAGCCCGGACGCAGCCCGTCGCCCAGCGAGAAGGCCACATCGTAGGCCTTCATGATCTCGCAGATGTCCTCGAAATGCTCGTAGAGGAAGCTTTCCTTGTGGTGCGCCAGGCACCACTTGGCCATGATCGAGCCGCCGCGGGAGACGATGCCGGTAATACGGTTCACCGTCATCGGCACAAACGGCAGACGCACGCCGGCATGGATGGTGAAGTAGTCCACGCCCTGCTCGGCCTGTTCGATGAGCGTGTCGCGAAACATCTCCCAGGTCAGGTCCTCGGCGCGGCCGTCGACTTTTTCCAGCGCCTGGTAGATGGGCACCGTGCCGACCGGAACCGGCGCGTTGCGGATGATCCACTCGCGGGTTTCGTGGATATGCTTGCCGGTGGACAGATCCATGATCGTGTCGCCGCCCCAGCGCGCGGCCCAGACCATTTTCTCCACCTCTTCCGCGATCGAGGACGTGACCGCCGAGGTGCCCATGTTGGCGTTGATCTTCACCCGGAAGTTGCGGCCGATGATCATCGGCTCGGATTCGGGATGATTCACGTTGTTGGGGATGATCGCGCGCCCGGCCGCGATCTCGTCGCGCACGAATTCCGGCGTCACGCGCTCGGGGATGTTGGCGCCATAGCCTTCGCCGGGATGACGGCGCAGCAGCCGCGAGTCCTTGATCGCATCGATGCGCGCATTCTCGCGGATCGCCACGAACTCCATTTCCGGGGTCACGATACCGCGCCGCGCATAGTGCATCTGCGAGACATTGCGACCGGCCTTCGCGCGCAGCGGCTTGGGCGGCTCGGGAAAGCGCAGATGGGTCAGCGCGTTGTCGGCATGGCGCTCGCGCCCGTATTCGGAAGAAAAATCCCCGAGACGCTCGGTGTCGCCGCGTTCCTCGATCCATTTCGCGCGCAGCGCGGGCAGCCCGATACGCAGATCGATCGCCGCCTCCGGATCGGTGTAGGGCCCCGAGCAGTCGTAGATCGTGATCGGCGGATTCTTCTCCACGCCGAAAGTGGCCGGCGTGTTGCTCTGGGCAACCTCCCGCATGGGCACGCGAATATCGTCTCGGGAGCCGACTTCGTAGATCTTGCTGGAATTGGGGAACGGCTCGCGCATTTCGTCGGCCAGACGCGCGGACACCGCCAGATCTTTGGGAACAGCGCTCATAGCAGGCTTGGCAGCAGGGGAATACTTAACTCAATCTAACAACCCCCCACCGGCAATAAAAGCGCCGGCTCGACAGCCGCGGCGCACGACGCCTGTCAGGCGGTGCCGGCGATGACCTCTGCGCTGTCAGCGACTTTGGCACCGGCATCCCGCATGGCCTGGATGGCGGCTTCGGTATCACCGGCCTGCATGTCCACCCCACGGACGCCGTCGCGCACCAGCGTGACCGCAAAACCTTCGGCCAGCGCATCCATTACGGTGAACCTGACGCACACATCGGCGGCCAGCCCGGCGACGACCACATGCTCGACACCGTGACCGCGCAGATGCTCGGTCAGACCGGTGGCCTTTCGATGACCGTTGTCGTGGAATGCCGAATAGCTGTCGATACGCACGTCCGTGCCCTTGCGCACGACGTGATCGATACCGGCCACATCCAGGGCCGAGGCAAACCCCGCGCCGGGCGACCCCTGTACACAGTGCACCGGCCAGAGAATCTGTTCGAGCCCATCCAGTTCGGTGATCTGAAACGGCTCGAAGCCGGCATGCTCGGCGGCGAAGGACAGATGATGCGGTGGATGCCAGTCCTGGCTGGCCACCACATGGTCGAAATACGGCATGAGGCGGTTGGCCACCGGCACGACGGCGTCGGCCTCGCCGACCGCCAGCGCCCCGCCGGGCAGAAAATCGTTCTGGATATCGACGAGCAGCAGCGCGGTGTTCATGTTCAGGCCTCGTTTGCCGGTTCGACCGCGCGTTCGCCGCGATGCGCCAGCCAGTCACGCAGCGCATGGGTGGATTCCTCGAGATAGCGGTCGATCAGTGCCGGGTAATCGCTGCGTGCCGCGAAGCAGGCGAACTGCTCGCGCGCGTGGGCACGCACATCGGCCAGCGGCGGCGCCGCGCCAACCGGGGCGCCCGCGCGGACCGCGGGCACGAGCAGATCGATATGCGGGGCGTCGGGCTCGAAAGCGTGGCAATGCTCGCCGTGGGTTCCCGCCCAGGCGGTGTTGGCCGCGGCGGCATCGAACAGCAGATCGGCCACGGGCAATCCATCTTCCAGAAAACGCCGCACCTGATGCACACCCGGCCGGGTGAGCTTGCCGGGCGTGTCCGACAACTTCATGCGGTAGGACCATTGCCCGGCGTCGTTGCGAATCGCCGCCAGCTTGTAGACGCCGTCGAGCGCGGCGTCGGGCTGGGCCGTGGTCAGTTGCGTGCCCACGCCCCAGAGCACGATCGGCGCGCCCTTGCGCTTGAGCTCGGCGATCACGCCCTCGTCGAGACTGGAACTGGCGGCGATGCGCGCCGACTCGAAGCCGGCCTCGTCCAGCCGGCGGCGCGCGGTCTTGGCCAGCTCCGCGAGATCGCCCGAATCGAGCCGGATGCCGGCCATTTCGTGGCCGGCCGCGCGCAGCTTCCGGCCGGCGCGGATGGCGTTTTCCACGCCTTCGAGCGTGTCGTAGGTATCCACCAGAAAGATGCAGTTGTCCGGCAGCGCCGCCGCGTAGGCGTCGAACGCGTCGATCTCGTCGTCGAAGGCCATGACCCAGCCGTGGGCGTGCGTGCCGGAGACCGGGATGCCGAACAGTTGCCCGGCCAGCACGTTGGACGTGCCCGAGCAGCCGCCGATATAAGCGGCGCGCGCGGCCGACACGCCGCCGTCGATGCCCTGAGCCTTGCGCAGGCCGAAATCCAGCACCGCGTCGTCGCCCGCGGCGTGCGCGATGCGCGCGGCCTTGGTCGCGACCAGGGTCGGGAAATTCATGAGATTGAGCAGCACCGTCTCCAGCAGCTGCGCCTGCAGAATCGGCCCGCGCACGCGCAACATCGGCTGATGCGCGAACACCGCCGTGCCCTCGGGCACGGCATCGACGTCCACCGTAAAGCGCAGCTCCGCCAGATAGTCGAGAAACGCGGGCGCGAACAGCGGTTCGCCGGCATTGTCCTCGAGCGTGGCCAGATACGCGATATCGTCTTCTTCGAAGCGCATTCCGCTGATGTATTCCAGCGCTGTCTCTAGCCCGCAGGCGATGGCGAAACCGTTGGAAAACGGGGCATCGCGGAAGAATAGATGGAACACCGCCTCGCGCTCGTGCGAACCATGATGCCAATGCGCGTAGGCCATGGTCAGCTGGTAGAGATCGGTCAGCAGCGCGGGCGCGCGGCCGTAGAGTTGCCCCAGGGAGGACATAGACGGATCGCGTACAAAATGATCGAACAACAATGCGAGCGTTGCCGCGGGGTTTCAACTCACGGACGACGCACTTATGCTCGCACCGGCATAATGCGGGGCCGCCAGGGCCCCAACAGCGGACAAGTGGATGGCAGAGCAACCCGACCCAACCCGCCACGCCGGGCAACGGCGGCACAAGCCGAAAAAGACACCGACGTGGCGACAGCGCATCACCATGCGCGCGGCCGCCTGGGCATCCACGCTGGTGATCTGGCTGCTGCGGTTGACCTGTCGTATTCGTGTCGTGCAGGGAGCGCAGCACGTCGACGCGATGCTGGCCGCCGAAGTGCCGGCCATCGTGCCCTGTGGCTGGCACCAGCGCATCATCATGAGCGGTCTTTTCCTGCGCTCGCTCGTGCCTCGCGGCCTGCGCCTCGGGTTTCTGATCAGCCCTTCGCGGGAAGGCGAATTCATCGCTCGCGTCGCCCGCAGCCACGGCACCGAGACGATCCGCGGTTCCTCGAGCCGGACCGGCAAGGAAGCCATGCGGGCCTTGACCCAGGCTGTGCGCGAAGGCATTTCGCCGATGATGTACGGCGACGGCCCCCGCGGGCCGGCCGGGGTGTTCAAGCCGGGCGCGGTGATTCTGGCGAGCCGGTCGGGTGCGCCCCTGTTTCTCGTCGGTTGTGCGGCGAATCGCTACTGGCAGCTCAAATCCTGGGATTCCGGCCAGATCCCGAAGCCCTTTGCACGGCTGACCGTCGCCGTAGGCGAACCGTGGCGGATCGGTCCACTCCACGGCACCGGTCAGGCTGAGGATATCGCCGGCGAGATCGGCCGCCGGCTCGACGCGCTTGACACGGTCGCCGCAGCCGCGCAGCGCTCGAGCGTCGCTCCGGCATGAAGCCGTCGGCCCCGCCCGAGACCCCTCTACCACGCACCACCCGACTGTGGATGACCCTGGTCGCGCCGCTGCTGCGTTGGGTGGCACGGGCCCTGCTGGCCAGCTGCCGCATCGAGCGCGTGGACGGCGACGCGCATCTGGCGACCCTGCTCGAGGCCGACCAGGCGATGCTGCCCTGCTGCTGGCACCAGCGGCTCAGCGTTAGCGTGGGATATCTGCTGCGCGCACGCACGCGCGGGCTGCGCCCGGGTTTTCTCGTCTCGCCCTCGCACGACGGCGAACTCGTGGCCCGAGTGGTGGCCGGCATGGGCGCGACCATTCTGCGCGGCTCGGCCACCCGCACCGGCGCGCGCGCGCTGCGGGAAATGTACGGCTGCATCCGCGAAGGGGTGTCGCCGGTCATCCATCCGGACGGGCCGCACGGCCCGGCCGGGCGCGTCAAGACCGGCACCATCATGCTCGCCCAGATGACGCGCGCGCCGCTGCTGCCGATGGCGTTTTCCGCCGATCGCTACTGGCAGCTGGGCTCCTGGGACCGGGTGATGATTCCCAAGCCGTTCGCACGTGTGGCCGTCACCATCGGCGCGCCGCTTAGCATCGCCAGGGGCGACGACATCGAAGCACGCGCCGTGGAACTGGGCGAGCGGCTCGACGCGCTCACCGTAGCCGCGGATCGCCACGTCGGCGCCAGCCCGCAACCGGGCAGGCGCCAAAGCACACGCAAGCAGTAGCGCGACCGTCAGGCGGCCTTGTTCTCCTCGAGAAACGCGGCCAGGTCGTTGATGGTCGGATAGTCGAACAGATCGGTGACCTCGAGCCGATCCGGCCACCGCGCCTCGATGCCTTCGTGGATCTGCGCCAGCTCCAGCGAGGACAGGCCGATCTCGAACAGATCGTCGTCGTAGCCGATCTTCTTGTTCGGCACCACCTCATCGCAGATCGCCTTGAGATCGGCGGCCAGGCCGGCCTCGCTCTCGGTCGCGCCCGCGCCGCCGCTAGCACGCATCAGGCCGTCGAGCTCGGCGACGACGTCCGCGAACGCCCCCTCGGCGAATTCACGCGCGAGCTGTGCGCGCTGCAGTTTGCCGCTGGTGGTCTTGGGCATATGCTTGACCGGCACCACGCGCGCCACGACGAGCCCCGTGTGGTGGTTGATCAGGCCCGACACCTCGCGCGCGATCGGCACGAAATCCGACGTATGGCCGCGAAAGACCACGAACAGCACCAGCTCGTCGGCATCCGCACCCGGCGGACGGACGCCGGCGGCCGCGATCTTGTTCAGTTCCACGCCGGCCGCGCTCTGGGCCACGGCTTCCAGATCCTGCGGATAGTGGTTCTGGCCGTTGACGAAGATGATCTCTTTCGCGCGGCCCGTGATCAGCAGGTCCCGCTCGTGCGTGAAGCCGAGATCGCCCGTATCCAGCCAGCCTTCGCCCGTCAGCGCCGCCTCGTTGGCGGCGTCGTTGCGATAGTAGCCGGCGGTCACGTTATCGCCGCGGATCCAGACCCGGCCGACCGCGTCCTCGCCGAGCGCGTTGCCCTCGCCGTCGGCGATCCGCACCTCGGTGCCGGCCACGGGGCTACCGAGCCGCACGAGCTCGACGGATTGATCGGAGTCGTCGAAGCGCACCGCGTCGCCCACGCCGAGCTCGCCGCGCGCCACGCGCAGGCTGCGCAGGCCTTCGCCGGCGGGCGGGAAGGTCGCAGCCAGGCTGGCCTCGGCGAGGCCATAGACCGGAAACATCGTGTCCGATTTCAGGCCGGCGGGCGCCAGCGTGTCGAGAAACTCGCGAACCAGGGGTGCTGCGATCGGCTCGGCGCCGTTGTAGATCAGACGCACCGGCGACAGATCCACGTTCGGCAGGCCCTTGGCCGCGACCGCACGCAGCGTGTGGCGATAGCCGAAGTTCGGCGAACACAGCAGCGTGGCGTGTTTTTCCGAGGCTTTTTCCAGCCACAGAAGCGGGCGCCGGGCGAACAGATCGGTCGCCATCAGGTGATGGTCGAAACCGTTGCAGACCAGCGTGAGGTGAAAGCCAATCAGGCCCATGTCATGGGTCAGCGGCATCCACGACACCGCCACCTCGCGGTCGCCGAAACGCGAGCCTTCGGTGATCGCCCGGATGTTGGCGAGCACGTTGGCGTGGGTGAGCACCACACCCTTGGGATCGCCCGTGGAACCGGAGGAAAACTGGATGAAGGCGGTATCGTCGGCGCGGCGCGCAACGCGTTCGGCCTGCGTCTCGACCGCCGACGGCTCATCCGACAGCGCACGCTCGGCCAGGCGATCGGCCGCCGGCGCCTCGCCGCGCGACTCGAGAAAACCGCGCAGGCGTTCCATATGCCGCGAACCGGCGACTACGCGCGGCTCGTCGAGGTGCCGCCAGACCTTGACCAGCTTTTCGAGATGCGCCTCCGAGGCGCCCGCGGCGACCGGCACCGGCACCAGGCCACCGTAGATCGCCGCCCAGAAAAACTGCACGAAACGCAGGTTGTCGGCAACGAAGATCACCAGATGATCGCCCGGTTGCGCGCCGCGCGCCTGCAGCACGGCCAGCAGCCGCATCGCCGCGCGCGAAAGCAGCCGATAGCTCAGCCGCCGTTCGTCGTTGGCGCCGTCGATGAAACAGATTTCCCCGGGGCCGTCGATCTGCGCGTCCAGCGCATCGGCCAGCGTGTTGAAAGAATCCATAGAACCGTGGATTTTTTATCGCGGTGTCAATTGTAAATAAATTCCGTCGCGCGGCCGCAGGTTGATGTGCGACTCCATCGTCGGCGGCGCGTTGCCGTGATAACGCGGCGTGAAGCGACGCAGCATGTGCGCCAGGTGCACGCGCATTTCGGTAAGCGCCATGTGCTCGCCGACGCAGTGGCGCGGCCCGGCCGCGAACGGCATGTACGCGAACCGATGGCCCGGCTGATCGCCGCGCTCGAATCGGCCCGGGTCGAAGCCCTGCGGGTCGTGCCAGTAATCGCCGTGGCGATGCAGCACGTAAGGGCTGATGAAGACCTGCGCACCGGCCGGAACCTCGTGCGCACCGAAACGATCGGCGGCGACGCTACGGCGGGACAGCAGCCAGCCCGGCGGATACAGGCGCAGCGTCTCGCTGATCACGTGGCCGATAAAATCGAGCCCACCGCTCGCATGCGTGCCGCTATCGCGCAGCTCGGCTTCGTCGACGGCATCGGCTTCGGCCTGCGCCCGCGCGCAGACGTTTTCGTGCGTGGCCAGCAGATACCAGGCCCAGGCCAGCGCGCTGGCGGTGGTCTCGTGGCCGGCCACGATCAGCGTCATGACCTCGTCGACGAGCGCGCGCCGCGACATCGTCTCGCCGGCCTTGGTCCGGGCGGCGAGCATATGGCCGAGAAAATCGAAGTCACCGGACGGATCGGCCAGGCGGCGTTCGACGATATCGTCGACCACGCGTGTGAGCCGATGAAAGCGTGCGGCAAACCTGAGGTTGCGCTCGGGCTCGTCGGTGAGCAGCGCGAACGGATTGCTGCCGGCAGTGACCAGCGCCTCGTAATCGCGGCCGAAGATCGACCGGAGCACGATCACCAGCGTCAGCTCGCTGATATGGGCGGCCACGTCGACGGATTCGCCGCGCTCGGAAAGCGTTTGCCAGCGATCGGCCAGGGCCGCGTTTTCGTCGAAGATCATGGCGCCGAAATCAGCCAGTGCCCGCGGCCGGAACGCCGGCTGCATGAGGCGGCGCTGGCGCGTCCAGAAGTCGCCCTCGCTGACCATGATGCCGTTGCCCAGCAGGATGCGCACGCGATCCAGGCCCATGCCCTTGACGTAGTTCGCGCTGTTGCGCACCAGCACCTGCTGCACCAGCCGCGGATCGTGCACGATCCAATGCGGCTGGCCGCCGCGCGCGTCGGGCACGCAATAGAGATCGCCATAGGCCGTGTGCCAACGACCGAGCATGTCGCGCGTTTCGTCGTCGGGGGCGATCGGAAACGCGTCGCTGGGCCCCGGCACACGGGTTGGCAACCGAAGATCGGATACGCTGCTTGCCATTGCCACTACCAGATCCGTCCGTTCGATCTGCCGGCCCGGCGCTACCGCGCCGACATGAAGTTTAAATTAAGATTTCGTAATGTATGTAGTCTACACAAGAATAGATGCGCAATGCGAGCGCGAACTAGGACAAACCCCAGTCGAAGACTGGCCGCCTCTATATCGCGACCGGCTCGCCGGCATGCGCAGCGCTGACGCGCGGCTCCGGACCCTGGCCGGGCTATGGCTGCTCGGCCACGGCCTGCGCGCGACGGGGGTCGACGCGGCGTGCCTGGCGCGTATCGGCTTCAGCGTCGACGGGCGTCCGGAAATCGCCGGCGGACCGGCGTTCAGCATCTCCCACAGCGAAACACTCGTGGCCTGCGCGATCAGCGGGACGGCCGCGGTGGGTCTGGACGTGGAGGCGAGACAGCCTTTCCGGTTCGCCCGGATGGCGCGGCTGATGACCGCCGAGGAGCAACGCATCGTCGCGGCCGAACCGGTGCGTTTCTATGATTTCTGGTGCGCCCGCGAGGCGACGGTGAAGGCCACGGGCCGCGTGGGGCTCGCGCGCATCAAGCGCCTGAGGCTGCACGCCGACCGCGCTCATCTCGACGGGCGCGACTGGCCGCTACGCGCGCTCGCGCTCGAACCCGGCTACGCCGCCTGGCTGGCCAGCGACCGGCCGTTCGACACGGTTCGCACCGAGTACGTGGCTATCGGCGCTCGCGCATGACGAAATACAGGCCGGCGTAGATCTTGGGATCGATGCGCACGCCCTCGGCCTCGCGCGCGGCCAGCCAGCCCTCCACCTCGGCCAACGGCACGGCGTGCGGCGTGATCTGCTCGCTGTCGTCGCCCCCGCCGCCGTCGATGCGCTCGAGATCGAAGGCGCGATAGAACGCGATGATCTCGTTGGCGAGCCCCGCGCTCGGCGGCCCGGCGCACAGATATTCGAAGCGCGCCGCGCGATAGCCGGTCTCTTCCTCGAGCTCGCGGGCCGCCGCGACCTCGAGTGCTTCGTTCTCCTCGCCTTCGATATCGCCGACCAGGCCGGCCGGCAGCTCGATCACCTGCGCCTGCACCGGAAAACGCGGCTGCTCGACCAGCAGCACTTCGTTGTTCGGCGTGAGCGCAACGATGACCACCGCCCCGCGCGCATTCGCGCGCTCGACGTATTCCCAGTGATCGCGGCGTTTCAGGCGCAGGAATTCGCCTTCGTGGAGGGTACGGTCGGCAGACATGATGGCCCGGCGGATGAACGACAGCGCGTCATTCTAACCGCGCGAATCGCTGCCCCTGTTTACGCCACCCGCAGCGGCCGTACGTTGCTGGGCATGATGCCGTCCTGCAGATCGCTCCAGTACACGATCTCCATGCGGCCGTCGAAGTGCTCCACCAGCGCGCTGCAGGATTCCACCCAGTCGCCCGAGTTGTAGTAGCTCACGCCCTCGATGGTCTTCATTTCGGCATGGTGGATATGCCCGCAGACCACGCCATCGAAGCCGCGCCGGCGGCACTCGTGGGCGACGGCCTTCTCGAACTCGCTGATGAAGTTCACCGCCGATTTCACCTTGTGCTTGGCGTAGGCGGAAAGCGACCAGTAGGGATAGCCCATACGCGCCCGCACCTGGTTCACGTAGCGGTTCGCGCGTAGCAGCGTGACATAGGCCACATCGCCGATGCGCGCGACCCAGCGATGATAGCGCGTGACCACGTCGAACAGATCGCCGTGAATGACGAACAGCTTGCGATTGTCGGCGGTGACGTGCACGCAATCGTTCAGCACGTGGATATTGCCCATGCGCAGTTCGTAGTCCACGAACTTGCGCAGGAAATCGTCATGGTTGCCGGTGACGTAGTAGACCTGCGTGCCGCGCTTGGACTTCGTGAGGATCTTGCGGATGACGTTGGTGTGTTCCTGCGGCCAGAAGAACGTGGACTGCAGGCGCCAGCCATCGATGATGTCACCCACGAGGTAGAGCTTTTCGCACTGGCACTGCTTGAGAAATGCCGCCAGCGCCTCGGCCTGGCTGCCGGGCGTGCCCAGATGGGCGTCGGATATGAACACGCTGCGATAGCGCAGTTCCGGGCGTTGCTCGCTGTTCTCGTTCATGGCTTGCTCCATCACGTACCCGCAGCCATGGTCGATCGGCAAGATCACCACACCGTGACGGTTTCATGTCTTTTTTATGACAGGCCTTCGCAACGGATGACGCGGCCGTTTTTGCTAAGCTTGCGCCGCATCGAGGCACCGACGCCGCACGGCGTCGGTCATGGGGCCTTCAGCGCGGATCGAACAACCACATGAGCCAGATACAGCACCGAGTCCTGATCGTGGGCAACGGCGGGCGTGAGCACGCGCTCGCGGTCAAGATCGCGGCCTCGCCGCGCGTCGACCATGTCTACGTCGCACCCGGCAATGCCGGCACGGCACGCATGCGCGGCGTGCAGAACGTCGCGCTCGCGGCCACCGATATTGCCGGCCTGCGCGACTTCGCCCACGACAACGACGTGACGCTAACCGTGATCGGCCCCGAGGCCCCGCTGGCCGACGGTATCGTCGATGCGTTCAGCGACGCCGGGCTGGCCTGCTTCGGCCCCGGCCGCGATGCGGCCCGGCTGGAAGCCAGCAAGGCGTTCTCCAAGGATTTTCTGGCGCGCCATGCGATCCCCACGGCGGAATACGCGGTCTTTGCCGACTACGACAAGGCCGCGGCCTACATCCGCGAGCGCGGCGCGCCGATCGTGGTCAAGGCTGACGGGCTGGCAGCCGGCAAGGGCGTCTATCTCGCGGCCACAGTCGACGCGGCGCTGGACGCCGCACGCGACATGCTCGAGGACAACGCCTTCGGCGATTCGGGCGCACGCATCGTGGTCGAGGAGTTCCTGACCGGCGAGGAAGCCAGCTTCATCGCGATGGTCGACGGCCACAATATCCTGCCGCTGGCCAGTTCGCAGGATCACAAGGCCGCCCACGATGGCGACACCGGCCCGAACACCGGCGGCATGGGCGCCTATTCGCCGGCGCCGGTGATGACCGACGCCGTATTCGCGCACGTCATGGACACGGTGATTCGCCCCACGGTGGCGGCGATGGCCGCCGACGGCAACGCCTTCACGGGCTTTCTCTACGCCGGGCTCATGGTCGACGCGAACGGCGACGCCAAAGTGCTGGAGTTCAACGTGCGCCTCGGCGACCCGGAGACCCAGCCGATTCTCATGCGCCTGCGAAGCGATCTCGTCGATCTGGTCGACGCGGCCATCGACGGGCGCCTGGATCAGGTGGAAGCTGAATGGCATGCGCAGGCCGCGCTCGGCGTGGTGATGGCGGCCGGCGGTTATCCCGGCAGCTACGACAAGGACGACGAGATTTTCGGCCTGGACGCGGCCGAAGCCACCGGCGCGCAGGTCTTTCACGCCGGCACGCGCCTGGCCGATGACGGTAGCGTGCGCACCGATGGCGGACGCGTGCTGTGCGTGTGTGCGCTCGGCGCAGACGTTGCCGAGGCCCAGAAGCGCGCCTATGCTGGCGTGGAAAAAATAAGCTGGCGCGATGCCATGTATCGTCGCGACATCGGGCACCGTGCCATCGGCCGCTCGTCGGGCACGTCATAACCCTCGTTGAATAACACCCCACCGCGATTTTTTCGTTCGCAAGGACTCGATTGATGAAGACGACTCGTATCCTGGGCCGCATGCTGATACTTTGCGCGCTGCTTACGGCGGCTAGCGCCGGCCACGCCGAAAAGGAAAAGACCGTTTACGGCTGGGTCGAGAACGCGCAGCTGGTGCCCTGGGGCGTGACCCTGAAGGCGAAGCTGGATACGGGTGCCTTGACCTCGTCCATGCACGCCACCGACATCGAGAAGTTCGAGAAGGACGACGAAACCTGGGTGCGCTTCAAGACGCGCGTCGAGGACCAGCGCACCGAGGAAATGGTCAGCAAGGAATACGAGCGCCCGCTCTACCGTCAGCTCGAGGTCAGCGGCGCCGGCGGCACCGACGAGCGCCCGGTCGTGCTGCTCGAGGTGTGCATGAACAACACGATCTATGAAGAGCAGTTCTCGCTGCGCGACCGCGGTGACATGATCTATCCCATGCTTCTGGGGCGTCGCACGATCAAGCACCTCGGTCTGATCGACGTGAGCGAGACGTTCCTCAACAACCCCGAGTGCGACCACGACTCCAAGGTGGTCGAGAACGAGGCCTCCGAAGACGACGACGACTGATTCGGTAACGGACGCTGCTCGTGAAAGACCTCCATCTGAAGATTCTTGCGCTGATACTCATCGTCAGCGCGCTTGGCCTGTGCTACTACAAGATCGACCGGCTCGGCGTGCCGCTCACGCCGCAGAGTAGCGCTCAGGTCTGGACCGCCGAAGCCACCGTGCGCTTCAACGGCGAGAACCAGTCCGCCAAGATCGATCTCGCCGTGCCCAAGTCGCCGCCCGGTTTCTCGGTACTCGACGAGAATTTCATCTCGGCCGGCTTCGGCCTGGCCACGGACGACGAAGGCGCGAACCGCGTGGTGCAGTGGGCCGCGCGCAATCTGCGCGGACCGCAGACGCTCTACTATCGCGTGGTGCTCACCGAAGACAATTCGGCGAATCGCGACCGTACCCAGCCGACACCCGACTACCCCGATATTCCCGAATACTCGGACCCGGAACGCGCGGCCGTGTTCACGCTGCTCGACAGCGTGCGCGCCCGGTCGGCCGACACCTCCTCTTTCGCACAGGAGCTGCTGCGTCGCTTCAACGATCCGAGCCCCGAAGCCGAGGTGAAGGTGCTGCGGGACGACGCGGCCAGCAACCTCGCACAGGTCGAACAGCTGCGCCATATCCTCGCCGGCGCGCGCATTCCCTCGCGCATCGCCCACGTCCTGCCGCTGACCGGCAGCCTGCGCCACGGCGCGCTGGTGCCCTGGCTCGAGGTCTACAACGGTGAACGCTGGCTGGCCTTCAACCCGCGCACCGGCGCCGCCGGCTTTCCCAACGACGCGCTGGTCTGGTATGCCGGCGACATGCCGCTGGTGGATATCGAAGGCGCCGACGATGCCAGCGTGCAATTCTCCGCGCTCAAGACATCACGCGACGTCATGGGCCTCGCCCAGCAGCGCGCCCGGCTGATCAACTCCGACGTGCTGGAGTATTCGCTGCTGTCGCTGCCGCTGGCAACGCAGAACACGTACAAGATCCTGCTCACGGTGCCGCTCGGCGCGCTCGTGGTGGTACTGCTGCGCAACTTCATCGGCCTGCGCACCTTCGGCACTTTCATGCCGGTGCTGATCGCGCTCGCCTTTCGCGAAACCGAGCTGATCTGGGGCTGCATCCTGTTCTCGGTTCTGGTTGCGCTCGGGTTGATCATCCGCTTCTATCTCGAACGGCTGAAACTGCTGCTGGTGCCGAGGCTGGCCTCGATGCTGACCATTGTGATCCTGCTCATGGCCGGCGTGTCCGTGATCAGCCACAAGCTGGGCATGGAGCACGGCCTGTCGATCGCGCTGTTCCCGATGGTGATCCTCGCCATGACCATCGAACGCATGTCGATCGTCTGGGACGAAAACGGGCCCAAGGACGCCATGCTCTCCGGACTGGGCAGTCTCGCCGTCGCGGCGGTCGGCTTCGTGGTCATGACCCACCCGCTCGCGGAATATCTGGCGTTCGTGTTCCCCGAGCTGTTGCTGCTGGTGCTGGCGTTCACGCTTCTGGCCGGCCGCTATACCGGTTATCGACTCTCCGAGCTGTGGCGCTTTCGCGCATCGGCTCGTGCGATCACCAGCAAGCAATGAGTACGGTCGGACGAGGTTGGCGCAGCCGCCTGCGGCTGCTGCGGCGTAATCCGCCGCTGCGCCTGCCGTCGACGCTCAGGCAACTGGGCATCCTCGGCATGAACGAGCGCAACGGCGATTACATCAGCATCTACAACAAGCGCAAGTTCTATCCGCTGGTCGACGACAAGCTCAAGACCAAGCAGCTCGCGCTGGAGGCCGGGATTGCCACGCCGGAGCTCTATGGCGTGATCGAGATCGAGCACCAGGTGCGCGATCTCGACGAAATGCTCGGCGACAGGCAGGACTTCGTCATCAAACCCGCCCAGGGCTCAGGCGGCAACGGCATCATGGTCATCGGCGGCCGGCGCGGCAATCAGTTCCTGCGCTCGTCCGGCGTGAGCGTGTCGCGCAGCGAGCTGGAGCACTTCATCTCGAACGTGCTTTCGGGCATGTACAGCCTGGGCGGCCTGCCGGACAAGGCGATCATCGAATACCGCGTCAAACCGCATGCGGTCTTCGATGCGGTGAGCTTTCAGGGCGTGCCGGATATCCGCACCATTGTGTTTCGCGGCGTACCAGTCGCCAGCATGGTGCGCCTGCCCACGCGGCAGTCGGACGGCAAGGCGAACCTGCACCAGGGCGCAATCGGCGCCGGCATCGACCTCGCGACCGGCAAGACCGTCGACGGCGTGTGGTTCAACAGCGTGCTCGACTCACACCCCGACTCGGGCAACGCCGTGCGTGGCATTCAGGTGCCCGACTGGCAGCTGCTTCTGGAACTGGCGGCGCGCTCCTACGACCTCACCCAGCTCGGCTATCTCGGCGTGGACGTGGTGCTCGACGCGGAACACGGCCCGCTGGTGCTCGAATACAACGCGCGACCGGGCCTGAATATCCAGCTCGCCAACCAGATGGGCCTGCGCAGCCGGCTGGAAAAGATACGTGCTCTGGACAGCGTTCCTGCCTCGGCCGCCGCACGTGTGGCCCTCGGACAGGAACTGTTTGGCGAATAGATCGGCCAGGGCGCGATTCGCGCCCGACCCGGCGGGCCGGGCCCGCGCCTAGGCGGGGCAGCGGGCGTGGATGAAGGTCCAGTAGCCGAAGGCGTTGACGGGCTGGGTTTCGACCACGTCGAGTTCGGCCATTTTCAGGAAGTCGTCGAGCGGGAACGAGGGACGGAAACCAACCAGCTTGGACAGCGGCGAGACCATGCGCTCGAGCGAGGCCATCGCGCCCTTGCCCTGGCTGAAGTGGTTCACGATGAACAGGTCACCGCCCGGCTTGCAGACGCGCTTCATTTCCTCGACCACTTTCTTGGGGTCGGGCGCGACCGACACCACGTACATCGCCACGACCTTGTCGAAGCTGTTGTCGGCATATTCCAGCGCCTGCGCATCCATGAGAGCGAGCGATATGCGATCGGCATTGCCGTTCACACGGGCCTTGGCATAGTCGAGCATTTCCGGCGATACATCGATCCCCACCACTTCGACGCCGTCGCCGTAATGATCGAGCGACAGGCCGGTGCCTACGCCGACTTCCAGAACCCGATCACCGGGGCGACAGTCCATCTTGCGTACCGCGACTTCGCGGCCCTGCTCGAAAACGGGACCGAAAAAGCGGTCGTATTGCCGCGACAGGCGGCGATACGCAGTGACGACGGATTGCTCATCCATGAATACGTTTCCCGTGAATTAAAGCCGTGAGAAAACTCTTAGGCGGACGAAGAATACGCCTGTCGCGGCAGCGATACAAAAATAGCCGCGCCGCGGAATGAAGTGGTCATCGAACGCACAGTCAGCGCACGGCGCGGTCAGGAAAAAACATAGCAACCGCGCATATCGGCGCCGCGCTGGCGGACCCGCGGCTGGGCTTCGTTCTCGAACAGGCGGATGGTTCGAAAGCCGCGCTGGGCATCCATCTCGAACCAGTGGCTCAGCGCGGGCGGCACACGCACGTAGTCGCCGGCCTCGCATTCGAGCGCGAAAACGCCCGGCCCGACACGCAGGAACAGCACCCCGCCCCCTTCGATCAGTACCTGGGCTTCGGCCACATCGTGTGCGTGCTCGGTCATGAGTTCGCGCTCGATCTTGGCCAGGCGCGGATGCGACGGCAGGATGCTCGTGACATCGAGCGCCACGCGCGGCATGCGTGACAGCAGCCGATCCAGCGGCTCGATGTAATTGCCGATAATCTCGTCGTGCTGGGCCTCGCTGTCGAAGGCCACGGCCGGCAACGTGACGTGCTCGTACTGCACACCAATGCCCGCGAGCCGGGCCGATATACAGCCACGTTCGGTGTCGCAGAGAGACAACGTCCGGGCCGGGCCGGCATCGCGATAGAGCTTGGTCATGGTTCGAATACCGGGTTATTCGCGAGCCCCGAGGACGCTACACACTGCGCTTGTCGGACGTGCGGCCCGGCGTCCGACATGTTTTCAGGTCGGACGGAAATTGGCCGGCGCGCTACGGCGCCCGCCATTTTAACCCGTTCCGCGTGACCACGGCATTTCAGCCGCGATCGTGCACGTCGTCGGGTCAGCCCTGGTCGCGTTTCCAGTTGATCAGACCACCGGCCATGAGAATCTCGACCTGACGCGGCGACAGGCCGTGCCGGCACTCGATCGCCTCGCCGCCTTTGACCTCGACGGTCACGGTATCGCTTTCGGCGAGTGCAGCGTGCAGCCCGTTGATGGACAGCTTGGCGCCCTGCTTGAGCGATTCATGATCGTCGGCGTGGCTGTAGATCAGTGGCAGCACGCCAAAGTTCACGAGATTCTGCCAATGGATGCGCGCGTAATCCTTCGCGATCACCGCGCGCAGGCCCAGATAGCGGGGAGCGATCGCCGCATGCTCGCGCGAACTGCCCTGCCCGTAGTTGGAACCGCCGATGATGACGTGGTCGCCCGTGTTCTTCGCGCGCTTGGGATATTCCTCGTCGACCACGTCGTAGACGAACTCGGCGATCGCCGGAATATTGGACCGAAACGGCAGCACTTCGGCACCCGCGCGCATGATTTCGTCAGTGGAGATGTCGTCGCCGACCTTGAGCAGCACGGGCAGTTCGAAGGCGTCGGGAATACCGTCGAAGTCGGGCAGCGACTTGATGTTCGGCCCCTTGACGAGCTCGACCTTGCGCGCCTCCTCGAGCGGCAGCGGTGCTTCCAGCATCATGTCGTTGACCACCGGGTCGTCCGGGTTGCCGACCTTCGGATAGTCGAAATCGAGCGTGCGCGGGTCGGTGATCTTGCCCATGAGCGCACTGGCGACAGCGGTTTCCGGCGAGCACAGGAACACCGAGTCTTCCTTGGTGCCGGAGCGGCCAGGGAAGTTGCGCGGCGTGGTGCGCAGGCTGTTGCGACCCGACGCAGGCGCCTGGCCCATGCCGATACAGCCGTTGCAACCGGCCTGATGGATACGCGCACCGCTCGCGATGAGTTGGCCGAGTCGGTCGTCACGCGCGAGCGTCTGCAGCATGGCGCGCGACGACGGGTTCACGTCGAAGGACACATGCTTGGAGACTTGGCGGCCGCGCACCATTTCGGCCGCGATGGCGAAATCCCGGTAGCCGGGGTTCGCGGATGAACCGACATAGGCCTGATAAAGCTCATCGCCGGCCAGTTCCTCCACCGGCACGACGTTGCCCGGCGATGTCGGTTTGGCGATCAGCGGTACCAGCGTGGAGAGATCGATCTCGTCATGCTTGTCGTACTCGCAGCCTTCGTCGGCGACCAGTTCCTCGTATTCGTCTTCCCGATCCTGCGACCGCATGAAGCCGCGAATCTCGTCGTCGGCAGGGAATACGGTGGTGGTCGCGCCGAGCTCGGCACCCATGTTGGCGATCACATGGCGGTCCATCGCTTCGAGATTGTCGAGGCCCGGGCCGTAGTACTCGATGATCGTGCCCACGCCGCCGGATACGCCGTGACGCCGCAGCATCTCGAGAATCACGTCCTTGGCCGACACCCAGTCCGGGAGCTTGCCGGTCAGCTTCACGCCGAACACCTTCGGCATCTTGGTATAGAGCGGCTCGCCGGCCATCGCCATGGCCACTTCGAGACCACCCGCGCCGATCGCCAGCATGCCCATCGAGCCGCCGGCCGGCGTGTGGCTGTCGGAACCCAGCAGCGTCTTGCCGGGACGGCCGAAGCGTTCCATGTGCACCGCGTGCGAGATGC
This sequence comes from Endozoicomonas sp. G2_2, assembly GCF_017744135.1. Taxonomy (GTDB): domain Bacteria; phylum Pseudomonadota; class Gammaproteobacteria; order Nevskiales; family Salinisphaeraceae; genus Salinisphaera. Next base: position 337,179 of record NZ_JAGHQU010000003.1, on the reverse strand, counting down.
CGTTGCCGGGGCGCGAGAACCAGGCACCGAAGCGTTCGCAAGCGGACTGCAGGAACAGGTGATCGTCCGGGTTCTTGTTGTCTTCCTGAATGAGGTTGTGATCGACGTACTGCGCCGACACCTCGGTCTTGACGCGGTCGAGCTGCATCGCCTCGAGTTCCAGCATCACCAGCGTGCCGGTGGCGTCCTGGGTCAGCGTCTGGTCGATACGCAGCGCGATCTCCTTGCCCGGCGTCATTTCGCCTTCGAGCAGATGGGCTTCGATCAGTTTCTGAGCGACGTTCTGTGCCATCGAATACCTCCAAGCGGTCGTTGCGTCCACCATAGCTCGCGTAACCGTGATCACAAAGTGGCGCATGGCCAGCCGAAGCAAAACTCATGCCGTGAATGCGACGTATTCGCAAGAAAACGCTCCAAGTTCGCCAAGCCGTGGCCAAATCGGCTACCGTTGGCGCTTCGATGTCCCGTGCATCGGCTGGCTACGAGGGGACGCCGGCATACGGCTTCTTTCTGTACACTACACCTACTACTCTTCGCGACTGCATCGCGAGGGGTCATCGGTTCCCGATGGCTTCGCGTAGAATAGGAAGACGATATGGATGCCGCTACCGAACAAGCCGTCGTGCTCTGGCCCTTGCTGCTATTCACGGCTGGCGCGCTGGGGCTGATCTTGGTCATGCTGGGCTTGTCTGCGGTCCTCGGCGGGCGGCATTCGTCGCGGCTGGGCAACCAGCCCTACGAGTCGGGCATCAAGCCGACGGGCAGTGCCCGGATACGCTTCTCGGCCAAGTTCTATCTGGTGGCGATCATCTTCGTGCTCTTCGATCTCGAAGTGGTCTTCATCTTCTCCTGGGCCATCGCGGCACCCGCGCTCGGCTGGCCCGGTTACTTTGCCTTTCTGTTCTTTCTCGGCGTGCTCACGCTGGGGCTGATCTACGAATGGCGCATCGGCGCGCTCGACTGGGCGCCCAAGGCGCCGCGGCAATATCGCCTCGACGCGATCGAGAGCAACCGACGCCGCAATCTCGACGCCTCGCGGTGAGAACGCGTCGAACTCATGAACACGACGTTCGATTGAACCATCGACAGGACGATCTTTGATGGCATGGTCTCTGACGAGCACTGACAAGAACCCCAAGCCGGGTTCGGCCGACGGCGGCACGATCGAGGACGCGCTGGCACGCAACGTCGTCACCGCGAAGCTCGACGACATGGTCGCCTGGGGACGCAAGCATTCAATGTGGCCGTTCAACTTCGGCCTGTCCTGCTGCTATGTGGAAATGGCCACCGCCCTGACCGCGCCGCACGACATGGCACGCTTCGGTTCCGAGGTCATCCGTGCAACGCCGCGCCAGTCCGACGTGATGGTCATCGCCGGCACCTGCTTTCTGAAAATGGCGCCGGTGATCCAGCGGCTCTACGACCAGATGATGGAGCCGCGCTGGGTCATCTCCATGGGTTCCTGCGCCAACTCGGGCGGCATGTACGACATCTATTCCGTGGTTCAAGGCGTGGACAAGTTCCTGCCGGTGGATGTGTACGTTTCCGGCTGCCCGCCGCGCCCGGAAGCCTTTCTCGAAGGCCTGCTGCTGCTGCAGGAAAACATTGGCGTCGAGAAGCGCCCGCTGTCGTGGATGATCGGCCCGCAGGGCGTGACCCAGCGGCCGAAGCTGTCGATGCGCGATCGCAAGCGTACCGAGCGCTTGGCGGCCACCACCCTGCGCACGCCGGATTCCGTTTGATGTTGGATCGAGTAAACATTCAGCAGCAGTTGGCCGAACGCTTCGGCGAGCGCGCCCTGCATGAGCAGATCACCGCCGACGGCATGCCCACTCTCTGGGTCGGCCGTGATCTGATCTGCGATGTGCTCAAGTTCCTGCGCCAGGACAGCACGCCCAAATACCGGATGTTGTTCGATCTCACCGCCATCGACGAGCGCGTGCGCGAACACCGTATCAACCAGCCGGCCGGCGACTTCACCGTCGTCTATCACCTGCTGAGCCTGTCGCCGGTTGCCGAGGTCCGACTCAAGGTCAGCCTGTTCGACGACGACCTAACCACCCCGACGGCGACGCGCATCTGGCCCAACGCCAACTGGTACGAGCGCGAAGTCTGGGACATGTTCGGGATCACCTTCGACGGGCACCCGAACCTGCGCCGCATCCTCATGCCGCCGACCTGGAAAGGGCATCCGCTGCGCAAGGATCACGCCGCGCGGGCCACCGAATTCGAGCCCCTGCATCTGGATCCGAAACGCCAGGACGAGGAAGAGGACGCGCTGCAGTTCAAGCCCGAGGACTGGGGCATGAAGCGCGAGTCCGAGGACAGCGAGTTCATGTTCCTCAACATGGGCCCGAACCATCCGTCCGTGCACGGCGTATTCCGTGTCGTGCTGCAGCTCGACGGCGAGGAGATCATCGGCGCGGTGCCGGATATCGGCTATCACCATCGCGGCGCCGAGAAGATGGCTGAGCGCCAGTCCTGGCACACCTATATCCCGTACACGGATCGCGTGGACTATCTCGGCGGCGTGATGAACGAGCTGCCGTACGTGATGAATCTGGAAAAGGTGCTTGGCATCGAGGTGCCCGAGCGCGTGAAGGTAGCGCGGGTGATGCTGTGCGAGTTCTTCCGCATCACCAGTCATCTCATGTTCTTCGGCACGTATGTGCAGGACATCGGCGCCATGAGCCCGATCTTCTGGATGTTCTCGGATCGCCAGAAGGCCTACGACGTGATCGAGGCGATCTGCGGCTTCCGCATGCATCCGGCATTCTTCCGGATCGGCGGGCTGACGATGGACCTGCCCCAGGGCTGGGACCGCAAGGTCAAGGAATTTATCGACTGGTTCCCGCCGCGGCTGGCCGAATACAAGAAGGCCATGGCCCGTAACCGCGTGCTCATCGAACGCTCCAAGCATATCGGCGCCTATTCTCAGGACGAGGCCATCGACTGGGGCATCACCGGGCCCGGCCTGCGCGCCACGGGCGTGGACTTCGACCTGCGCAAGGCCCGGCCCTACTCCGGCTACGAGAACTTCGATTTCGAAGTACCGCTGGGTACCAACGGCGACTGCCAGGACCGGCTCGACGTGCGCATCGAGGAGATGTTCCAGAGCTGTCGCATCATCGAGCAGTGCATGAAGAACATGCCGGCCGGCGATTACAAGGCGGACCACCCGCTGACCACGCCGCCGATGAAGGAGCGCACGATGCACGACATCGAGACGCTCATTGCGCACTTTCTGACCGTGAGCTGGGGTCCGGTCATTCCGGCGATGGAATCGTCGGCCATGGTCGAAGGCACCAAGGGCCTGAACAGCTACTACAGTATTTCCGACAAGCACACGATGAGCTATCGCACGCGCATCCGTACGCCCAGTTTCGCCCACCTGCAGCAGATCCCGCTGATCTCGCAGGGCGGCCTGGTGGCGGACCTGGTCGCGATCATCGGCTCGATCGACTTCGTGATGGCAGACGTGGACCGATGAAACTCTCGCAGACCGAAATCGAGGCCATCCAGCATGAGATGACCCTGTACGAGGATCCGGGCGCAGCCACCATCGAGGCGCTCAAGATCGTGCAGGAGCACCGCGGCTGGGTGTCGGATGAATCGCTGGAAGCCGCGGCGGCGGTGGTCGGCGTCACCCCCACCCAGATGGAGGCGGTGGCGACCTTCTACAACCTGATCTTTCGCCAGCCGGTGGGCCGGCACGTGATCATGATCTGCGATTCGATCTCCTGCTATCTGACCGGCTACGAGGAAATCCTGGCGTATCTCAAGAAGACGCTGGGTATCGAGTTCGGCCAGACCACGCCGGACAACCGCTTCACGCTGCTGCCGATCTGCTGCCTGGGCAACTGCGACAACGGCCCGGCCATGCGCATCAACACCGATTACCACGGCCGTCTCACCCCCGAGAAGGTCGACGCCATTCTCGCCGAGTACACCTAGAGAGCCGTCATGGAGAAAGTACTCACCAAGAATATCCGCGACGACCGCGAACCGATGTGGCTCGCGGAGTACGAGAAGGCCGGCGGCTGGGAGGCCTACAAGAAGGCCGTTCAGGAAATGAAGCCGACCGAAGTGGCGGACCTGGTCAAGGAAGCCGGCCTGCGCGGGCGTGGCGGCGCCGGTTTTCCGACCGGCGTGAAATGGTCCTTCATGCCGCGCTTCGAGGAAAACCCGGGAAAGCGTCCGGCGCATGTCTACATGGTCGCCAACGCCGACGAAATGGAGCCCGGCACCTTCAAGGACCGGCTGCTCATGGAAGGTGACCCGCACCAGTTCATCGAATCGATGGCGATCGCGAGCTACGCGATCGGTGCAGACATCGCCTACGTGTTCATTCGCGGCGAATATACCGAATGCCAGCGCAAGCTCCAGCGCGCGATCGACGAAGCGATGGAGGCCGGTTATCTGGGCAGCGACATCTTCGGCACCGGCTACAGCCTGAAGATGTATCTGCACATGAGCGCCGGGCGTTATATCTGTGGCGAGGAATCGGCGCTGCTGTCCGCCCTCGAAGGCCGGCGTGCCGTGCCCCGGCACAAGCCGCCATTCCCGGCTGCGTCCGGTCTGTTCGGGCAGCCGACCACGGTCAACAACGTGGAGACGATCTGCAACGTTCCGCACATCATCAACAACGGCGCGCAGTGGTATAAATCGCTGGGCCTGCACAAGGATGGCGGCACCAAGATCTTTGGCGCCTCGGGCCATGTGGCCCGACCCGGCCTCGTCGAACTGCCGCTGGGCACCAAACTCTCCGAGGTGCTCGACTATTTCGGCGGCATTCGCGGCGGGCGCGAACTCAAGGCGCTGTTGCCGGGCGGCGGCTCCACGCCGCTGCTCACCCAGGAGCATCTGAACACGCCGATGGACTATGAAGGCGTGGGCGCGGTCGGCAGCCGCCTGGGCACCGCGACCATGGTGGTCATGGACGACCAGACGCCGATCGTGGGCGTGCTCAAGAACCTCGAGCATTTCTATGCCCAGGAATCCTGCGGCTGGTGCACGCCCTGTCGTGACGGTCTGCCCTGGGTGGAGCGCATCCTGACCAATCTCGAAGCCGGCAAGGGCAACCCCGGCGATATCGAGCTGCTGGAACTGCATACCAAGCTGCTCGGCCCCGGCAAGACCTTCTGCGCCCACGCGCCGGGCGCGATGGGCCCGCTCGAGTCCGGCCTCAAGTATTTCCGCGACGAACTCGCCGCGCTGATTCCCGACGACGCCACGACGCCGGACAGCACGCAGGCAGCGAACGCGGTCTCGAATCACTAGCGCACGGTTTAGCGATGGCAACGATCACGATCGACGGCAAGCAGTTCGAGGTGGACGACACCGACAACCTGCTCAAGGTCGCCCTCTCCAAGGGCTTCGACCTGCCCTATTTCTGCTGGCATCCGGAGCTGCATTCGGTCGGCGCCTGTCGCCAGTGCGCGGTCAAGCAATACAAGGACGAAAACGACACCGAGGGCCAGATCGTGATGGCCTGCATGACGCCCGCCAGCGACGGCGGCTGCTTCTCGGTATCGGATCAGGAATCCAGCGATTTCCGGGCCCAAGTCATCGAATGGCTGATGATCAACCATCCGCACGACTGCCCGGTCTGCGAAGAAGGCGGCGAGTGCCACCTGCAGGACATGACCCTGATGACCGGCCATACGCGCCGGCGTTATCGCGGCCCCAAGCGCACCCACCGCAATCAGGACCTCGGCCCGTTCATCAACCACGAGATGAACCGCTGTATCGCCTGCTATCGCTGCGTGCGCTACTACCGTGACTACGCCGACGGCGACGACCTGCGCGTACTCGGCTCGCATTCCAACGTTTATTTCGGCCGCGAAGCCGACGGCCCCCTGAACAGCGAGTTCTCCGGCAACCTCGTCGAGGTCTGCCCCACCGGCGTGTTCACCGACAAGACGCTCGGCGCCCACTACACCCGTAAATGGGACATGCAGAACGCGCCGGGCATCTGCACCCACTGCTCGCTGGGCTGCAACACCAGCCCCGGTTCGCGCCAGGGCGTGCTCAAGCGTATCCAGAACCGCTACCACGGCGAGATCAACCACTACTTCCTCTGCGATCGTGGCCGCTTCGGCGCCGGTTTCGTCAATCGCGAAGACCGCCCGCGCCAGCCGCTGCAGCGCGACGCCAACGGCGTGCTCGAGCCGCAGGACATGGACGCCATGCTGGCCTCGCTCAAGAGCGTGCTCGCCGAGGCCAACGGCCTGGTCGGCATCGGCTCGCCGCGTGCCTCGCTGGAAGACAACTACGCGCTGCGCCATCTGGTCGGTGCCGACAATTTCCATAACGGCATGAGCGCGCCGGACAGCCATGCGAGCCAAGCGGCACTGTCGCTGCTGCGTGGTCATGCAGGGCGTCTGCCTACGATGCGCGAAGTCGAGGAATGCGACGCGGTTTTCATCCTCGGCGAGGACGTGACCCAGTTCGCGCCAAGGCTCGCGCTGGCGTTGCGCCAGTCGGTGCGCAACAAGCGCTACGAACTCGCCAAGGCGGCCAACATTCCGAAATGGCACAACCGCGCGGTGCGCGACGAGGGTCATTTCTTCTTCAGCCCGCTGTTCATGGCGGTGCCGGCCGCGACCCGGCTCGATGACGTGGCCACGGAACTGTTCCATCTGCGTCCGGCGCGGATCGCCGAACTCGGCTTCGCTGTCGCTGCCATGCTCGACGACAGCGCGCCGATGCCGGCCGATCTCGACGACGCCACCCGCGAACATGCCGAGACCATCGCGACCGCACTGAAAAGCGCCAAGAAGCCGCTGATCGTGGCCGGCACGAGCCTCGGCAGCGAAGCGGTGCTCACAGCCGCCGGCAACGTCATGCGCGCGCTCGAATCCGTGCACGACGACGCCGGCCTGTTCGTCACGCTCGGCGAGGCCAACAGCCTCGGCATGGCGATGATGAGCGATCGTGATGTGGACGATGCCTTCGAGGCGATCACCTCGAACCGTGCGGACACGCTCGTGGTGATGCAGAACGATCTCTACGAGCGGGCCCAGGCCGGCAAGGTCGACGCCGCGATCAAGGCGGCCAAGAACCTGATCGTGCTGGACCACAGCATGACCGCCACCATCGCCAAGGCCGACTATGTCCTGCCGGCCGGCAGTTTTGCCGAGGCCGACGGCACGCTGATCAACAACGAAGGCCGTGCCCAGCGTTTCTTCCAGGTGTTCATTCCCGATGCGCCGCTGCAGGAAGGCTGGCGCTGGTGTGCCGATCTCAATCGCGCGATCGGCGCGCCGGTACGCTGGCACGGGATGGACGACCTGATCGACGCGATCGAAGCCGACTGCCCGCAGTTCACCGGCATCAAGGACGCCGCGCCGAGCACGAGTTTCCGCAAGGCGGGCATGCGTTTTCCGCGCAGCCCGCACCGCTTCTCGGGGCGCACCGCGCTGTACGCCAACGTGGACGTGCGCGAGAAGCGCCCGGAAACCGACGTGGATTCGCCGCTGGCCTATTCCATGGAGGGCTATCACGGCAGCGAACAGCCGCCGGCGCTGATGTCCTATGCCTGGAGCCCCGGCTGGGATTCCAACCAGGCGGCGATCACCCGTTTTCAGGACGAGGTCGGCGGCCATCTCAAGGGCGGCGACCCCGGTACGCGTCTGCTCAAGGCCGATACGGGTGTGCCCGATTACGCGCCCGCCGAGCCCAAGCTCGTTCAGGGCTGGCAGGCCATTCCGCGTTATCACATCTTCGGCAGCGAATCGCAGTCAGCGAAGGCGCCGGCGATTCAGGAACGCATGCCGCGGGCCTGGTTCACGGTCAATGAAGCCGCAGCGAAATCGCTCGGCCTGGCCGCGGCCGACACGCTGCGCCTGACCATCGACGGCGAGATTCACTCGCTGCCGATCACTATCGACCCGAGCCTGCCGGATCGGACCATCGGTGTGCCGGTGGGTGCCCACGGGCTCATGGGCGTGCGTCTGCCGGCCGAGGTCAATCCCTGATGTTCGGCGTGAGCACCGACACCCTGCTCGATATCGCGCTCACCGCGTTCGAGACCATCGCCATTCTGCTCGCGGTGGTTATTTCCGCCGCGCTGCTGATCTGGGTCGAGCGCCGCCTGCTCGGCGTATGGCAGGACCGCTACGGGCCCAACCGCGTCGGGCCGTTCGGCATCCTTCAGGTGGCCGCGGACATGATCAAGATCTTCTTCAAGGAAGATTGGATCCCGCCGTTTGCCGACAAGGCCGTGTTCGTGATCGCCCCGGCGATCATCATGTTCACCACGCTCATGGCCTTCGCCGTCATCCCGTTCACCGAAACGCTCGGCGTAGTGGACCTGAACATCGGCATCCTGTTCATCCTCGCCATGAGTTCGCTCGGGGTGTATTCGGTGATCCTCGCCGGCTGGTCCTCGGACAACAAATACGCCCTGCTGGGCGCGATGCGTACCGCCGCCCAGATGATTTCCTACGAGGTGTTCATGGGCCTGAGCCTGCTCGGCGTGGTGTTGCTCGCCGGCAGTTTCGACCTGCGCGACATTGTCGAATCGCAGGCCGGCATGTGGAACGTGATCCCGCAGTTTCCGGCCTTCGTGATCTTCTTCATTGCCGGTTGCGCGGAAATCCACCGTGCACCCTTCGATCTACCGGAAGCCGAGCAGGAGCTCACCGCCGGCTATCACACCGAATATTCGGGCATGAAGTTCGGCATGTTCTTCGTGGGAGAATATCTGGGCATCGTGCTGATCTCCTGCCTGGTCACCGTGCTGTTCTTCGGCGGCTGGCTGGGCCCGATCCTGCCGGGCTTCGTCTGGTTCGCGCTCAAGGCCGGGTTCTTCATCGTGTTCTTCGTGCTGCTGCGCGCGGCCACGGTGCGACCCCGCTACGACCAGCTCATGGCCTTTGGCTGGAAGATCCTGCTGCCCATCACCCTGGTCAACGTGGCCATCACGGGCGCGATTGTCGTGGCCCAGTCATGAGCGCCCTGATCGTGAAACCCGTCTCTCATCGTCGTTGCTCGAGCCGCTTATGCTGAGTGTCCTGCGCACCATCTGGATGACCCTGATGCACACCTTTCGCAAGCGCGACACGGTGCTGTATCCGGAGGAGCAACCCTACCTGCCGCCACGCTATCGCGGGCGTATCGTGCTCACGCGCGACCCGGACGGCGCCGAGCGCTGTGTGGCCTGCAACCTGTGCAGCGTAGCCTGCCCGGTGGACTGCATCAGCGTGGTCAAGGGCGAGGACGAGACCGGCCGCTGGTATCCCGAGAGCTTCCGGATCAACTTTTCGCGCTGTATCTACTGCGGCTACTGCGAGGAGGCCTGCCCGACCTACGCGATCCAGCTCACCCCCGATTTCGAGATGGGCGAGTTCGATCGCCAGAACATGGTCTACGAGAAGTCCGACCTGACCATTTCCGGTGTCGGCAAGCGCCCGGGCTACAACTTTTATCGCGTCGCCGGCATGGCCGTGGGCGGCAAGGACAAGGGCGAGGCCGAGAACGAGTCCGCGCCCATCGACGTCAAGACGCTGCTTCCATAGGGGCCGGGCATTATGGAATTCGCTTTCTATCTCGCCGCTATCGTCGCCGTTGCCGCGACCGCGCGGGTGATCACCTGCGCGAACGCGGTGCACGCGCTGCTGTATCTGATCATGTCGCTGCTGTCGGTGGCGATCGTGTTCTATACGCTCGGCGCGCCGTTCGCGGCCGCGCTGGAAGTCATCGTCTATGCCGGCGCGATCATGGTGCTGTTCGTTTTCGTGATCATGATGCTCAATCTCAATCAGGAAACGGTGGCACGAGAAAAAAGCTGGCTCGCGCCGTCGGTCTGGATCGGCCCGGGCCTGCTGGCTCTGGTCCTGATCGCGGTACTGGCCGCAGCAATGGCCGGCGGTGAATCGCTGGGCAGCGTCGACAGCACACCGCTGATGGCCGAACGCGTGGGCCGGACCATGTTCGGCGCCTATGTGCTGGTGGTCGAGCTGGCTGCCTTCGTACTGCTCGCCGCACTCGTCGTCGCGGCCCATCTGGGCCGGGACGACCGCGACAACGCCGAACGCAAGCGCGTCGCCGCCGCCCGCGGACGCCGCCATCCGGGAGGCGAACAATGAACGGCATTCCCATGGAACACGGCATGGTGCTGGCCGCGCTGCTGTTCACGCTCGGCCTCGTCGGGCTGGCCACGCGCCGCAACACGCTGTTCATACTCATGTCGCTCGAGATCATGCTGAACGCGGCCGGGCTGGCGTTCATCGTCGCCGGCGCCAGCCATGGCGCGCCCGACGGCCAGGTGATGTTCATTCTGGTCATCACGCTCGCGGCGGCCGAGGCGAGCATCGGACTCGGCCTGCTGCTACAGCTCTATCGCCGCTTCAAGACCATCGACATCGACGCCGCCAGCGAGATGCACGGATGAATTTGCTTGCCCTGACGATCCTGTTCCCCCTGGCCGGCAGCGTTGCGCTGTCGTTCTTCCCGCGCATGTCCGACCGTGCCGCGGCGACGATCGGCGCCGGTTCCATCGGCCTGTCGGCGCTGGTGTCGGCGATGATCATCTACGGCTTCGTCGCCAGCGGTGAAGCCTATGGCCAGACGCTGTGGACGTGGGTATCGGTCGGCGACTTCACGCCGGCGTTCGCGCTGTATCTGGACGGTCTGTCGGCGACCATGCTCGGCGTGATCACGGGGGTGGGTTTTCTCATTCACCTGTTCGCCGGCTGGTACATGAAGCACGACCTGGACGGCGGACCGGGCATGGGGCGGTTTTTCGCCTACATGAACCTGTTCATCGTCGCCATGCTGCTGCTGGTGCTCGGCGACAACCTGTTCCTGCTGTTTCTCGGCTGGGAAGGCGTGGGCCTGTGCAGCTATCTGCTGATCGGCTACTACTACAAGGACGAGGCCAACGCCTGGGCCGCCTTCAAGGCGTTTCTGATTACCCGTATCGGCGACGTGTCGCTGGCGATCGGCCTGTTTCTGCTCTTCGCCACATTCGGCACCCTCGATATTCAGACGCTACTGGAACAGGCGCCGCAGGCCTGGGCCGAAGGCGACACGATGGCCAATCTCGCCGCCCTGCTGCTGCTCGGCGGCGCGGTCGGCAAATCGGCCCAGCTGCCGCTGCAGACCTGGCTGCCGGATGCCATGGCCGGCCCGACGCCGGTCTCCGCGCTGATCCACGCCGCGACCATGGTGACCGCGGGCGTGTATCTGATCGCGCGCACGCACGTGATCTTCGAACTCGCCCCGGCGGTGCTCACGTTCGTCGGCGTGATCGGCGCCGTGACGCTGCTGATCGCCGGTTTCGCCGCGCTCTGCCAGACCGATATCAAGCGCGTGCTGGCCTATTCCACCATGAGCCAGATCGGCTACATGTTCCTCGCCCTGGGCGTGGGCGCCTGGGATGCGGCGATCTTTCATCTGATGATCCACGCCTTCTTCAAGGCGCTGCTGTTCCTCGCGGCCGGCTCGGTGATCATCGCCTGCCATCACGAACAGGACATCTTCAAGATGGGTGGCCTGCGCAAGCGCTTGGCGTTGGATTACTGGGTGTTCATCATCGGCGGCGCGGCCCTGGCCGCCCTGCCGCTGGTTACCGCCGGCTTCTATTCCAAGGACGAGATCCTCTGGATGTCGTTCGCCAACGGCCACTACCTGCTCTGGTTCGCGGGCCTGGCCGGCGCGCTGCTGACCGCGATCTATACCTTCCGCATGATCTTCATCGCCTTCCACGGTGAAGAGCAGCTGCACGCCCACGCCGGCAAGGGCATCGCCCATCATCTGCCGCTGATCGTGCTGGCGATCCTGTCCACCTTCGTCGGCGCCTGGATTCATCCGCCGCTGGCCGATGTACTGCCCGTCCACGAGGGCGGCGGGCACGGCACGGTGAAAATCGTGGTCGAGCTGCTATCCAGCGTGGTCGCGGTGGTCGGTGTCGGTATCGCCGCTGCGCTGTTCCTGGGCAAACGCGAGAAGGCGGAATATCTGGCCTCCGGGCCGGTGGGCCTGCGCCTGTGGCGGTTCTGGCACCACGCGTGGGGCTTCGATGCCCTGTACGACCGTGTTTTCGTGCGTCCCTATCTGATGCTCACGCGGCTACACCGCAACGACTGGATCAACTCGACGATCAATATCGCGCCGCAGTTCGCGCTCATGCTCAACAGCGCGCTCGTGACGACCCAGAACGGTCGGCTGCGCTGGTACGCCCTGTCGCTGTTCGCCGGCGCCGCAGTGCTGCTCGCGGCCCTGCTGTTCGGATAAGGAACGCTTTCAATGATCCTGTGCTGGCTTCTTTTCGTTCCCTTCATCGGCGGCCTTCTGTGCTGGCAGCTGGAAAGCCGCCACGCGCCTTCGCAGGTGCCGCGCTGGATCGCGCTGCTGACGATGCTGATCGTGGTCGCGCTCGCGCTATGGCTGTGGGTCACGGGCGACTATTCGCTGGCCGGCGGCGCGGTCGGCAACGCGCCGAACTGGGCGCAAGAGTTCCGCCTGCCGTGGATCGACCGCTTCGGCATCTCCTTTCATCTGGCGATCGACGGCCTGTCGCTGATCATGATCACGCTGACCGGCTTTCTCGGCGTGCTCGCGGTGGTGTGTTCCTGGCGCGAGATCACCAACCGGATCGGCTTCTTTCATCTGAACCTGCTCTGGATCATCGGCGGCGTGGTCGGCGTGTTCCTGGCCATCGATCTTTTCCTGTTCTTCTTTTTCTGGGAAATGATGCTGGTGCCGATGTATTTCCTGATCGCGTTGTGGGGGCATAGCGGGTCCAAGGGCAATACGCGCATCGGCGCGGCGATGAAGTTCTTCATCTATACCCAGGCCAGCGGCCTGTTGATGCTGGTCTCGATCCTCGGCCTGGTGTTCGCCCACTACAGCCAGACCGGCGTGTTCACGTTCGACTACGTCGTGCTGCGCGACACGCCGCTGACCGGCGCGATTGCCTATGTGCTGATGCTGGGGTTCTTCATTGCCTTCGCGGTCAAGCTGCCGGTGGTGCCCCTGCACGGCTGGCTGCCGGATGCCCATGCGCAGGCACCGACTGCCGGTTCGGTCGATCTGGCCGGCATCCTGCTCAAGACCGCGGCCTACGGCATGCTGCGTTTTGCGATTCCGCTGTTCCCGGAGGCTTCGGCCCAGTTCGCGCCGGTCGCCATGGCGCTCGGCCTGATCGGCATCTACTACGGCGCCCTGCTCGCCTTCTCGCAGACCGACGTCAAACGCCTGATCGCCTGCTCGAGCATCTCGCATATGGGCTTCGTGCTCATCGGTATCTATTCCGGCACGCTGCTGGCCCTGCAGGGCGTGATCGCGCAAATGGTCGCCCACGCGTTTTCGGCCGCCGGCCTGTTCATCATCTCCGGACAGATCTACGAGCGCATCCATACCCGCAACATGCGCGAGATGGGCGGCCTGTTCGGCCGCATGGGCGCACTGCCCGGCTTCGCACTGGTCTTCGTCATGGCCTCGCTGGGCATGCCGGGCACCGGCAACTTCATCGGCGAATTCCTGATCCTGTTCGGTGCCTTCGACATCGTGCCCTGGGTCGTGGTGCTGGCCAGTGGGGGACTGGTGATGGCCGCCATCTACTCGCTGGTTCTCATGCACCGCGTGTACTGGGGCACGCCGAAATCCGAGGCGTCACTCGGCGGGCTCGACCCGCGCGAGTACAGCATGATGCTGCTGCTGCTCGTGCTCACGCTCTGGGTGGGGCTGTTCCCGAACACCGTGCTCGATATCTCGCAGACGGCGATGACCGAGGTCACCGACTGGTTCGCCGTTGCTCCGTTGCCGACCCGTTAAGCGAAAGGCGTCATGAATCAGTTCTCCACCCATCTGCTTGCGCTGGCGCCACTGGCCATCCTGTGCGCCACCATCGTGACCGTGATGCTCTCGATCGCGGTGCGTCGCCACCATTTCACGGCGGCGACGATGACGGTGATCGGGCTGAACGCCGCGCTGCTGTCACTGCTGGGCGTGCTGCAGGTCACGCCGATTCAGGTCACGCCGCTGTTCATCATCGACGACTTTTCGCTGCTGTTCGGCGCCATCGTGCTGGTCGCCTCGCTGGCCTGCACGACGCTTGCACACGCCTATCTGGAGACGCTCCCGGATCGACGCGAAGAGTTCTATATCCTGCTGCTGTGCTCGGCCGGCGGCGCGCTGGCGCTGATCGCGAGCCGGCATTTCGCGTCTCTGTTCATCGGGCTCGAGCTGCTTTCGGTACCGCTGTACGGCATGGTTGCCTATGCCTATCGCGACCGCATCTCGCTCGAGGCCGGCCTGAAGTACATGGTGCTTTCGGGCGCTGCATCGGCGTTCCTGCTGTTCGGCATGGCCCTGCTCTACGCCGCGTCCGGCTCGCTCGAATATGCCGGCCTGATCGAGGGCCTGGCCAACGGCGGCGCGCATCAGTCCTGGGTGCTGATCGGCACGGGCATGATGATCATCGCGCTCGCCTTCAAGCTGTCTCTGGTGCCTTTTCATCTCTGGACGCCGGACGTCTATGAGGGCGCGCCCGGCCCGGTCTCGGCGTTCCTGGCCACGGTGAGCAAGGTCGCGGTCTTTGCCCTGCTGCTGCGTTTTTTCACCCTCGCTGCGCCGGCCACGCACGACTGGCTGCTCACGCTCATGGGCGTCATCGCGTTCGCATCGATGCTGGTCGGCAACCTGCTCGCCCTGCGCCAGCGCAACGTCAAGCGCCTGCTCGGCTATTCCTCGATCGCGCATCTGGGCTATCTGCTGACCGCCATCGTGGCCGGGGGCGAGCTGGGGACCGAGGCCGTCGGCGTCTATCTCGCGACCTATGTCGCCACGACGCTTGGCGCCTTCGGGGTGGTCACACTGGTTTCCAGCCCCTATTCCGGCACCGACGCCGGCGCACTGCATCACTATCGCGGTCTGTTCTGGCGCCGGCCCTACCTGGCCGCAGTATTCACCGTGATGATGCTGTCGCTGGCCGGCATTCCGATGACGGCGGGATTCCTAGGCAAGTTCTACGTGATCGCCGTGTCCGTCGAATCCGGCCTGTGGTGGCTGGCGGGCGGCATCGTGGCCGGTAGCGCCATCGGCCTGTACTACTACCTGCGCATGATGGTCATCCTGTTTCTGGATGAGCCGGGCGAAAGCCGCCGCGACGCGGTTTCCGGCTGGGGCCAACAGTCCGGCGGCATCATGGTGCTGCTGCTGGCGGCGGGCGTCGCCGTGTTCGGCATCTATCCGCAGCCGCTGATCGCGCTGGTCAACGCCGCGGGTATGGCCGGCGGCTGATCATGGCACGCGGCACCGCCTCTGCGCTGGGCGGGCTCCTACTCGCCGTAATGATACTGGCCATGACCGGTTGCGCCACGTATGCGCCGGACCGGCCGGACGACGCCCGCGCTGACCGGCTGGCTCGTGGTTGGCTCGCCCTCATCGACCGCGGCGAATATACCCGCAGCTGGCAGCAGGCATCCAAGCTCTTCCAGAGCGGGATCGCGCGGCCAGCATGGGTCGAAGCGGTCGAAGCCGCACGCCATGGCAGTGGCGCGCCGACGGAACGCGCGCTCATCTCGGTCGCACGAACGCAGAAGCTACCCAACGTGCCGAAGAACGACTACGTGGTACTGGTCTACGCCAGCCGGTTCGATAACCACCGTACCGTGCAGGAAACGGTGACGCTGGTGCGCGAACACGAGGCACTCAAGGCGGCGGGCTACTTCCTGCGTTAGCGATCGCCTAGCGCCGAACACCCGGCTTAGCGACCTCACCTGCCGTTTACCGACCAGGCGGCGCATGTCGTCGTCCTTTCCATCGCAAGTCCGTTCACGGCCCTTTGACGACCGCCCCCGGATTGAGCCGGTTATCCGGATCGAGCGCTTTCTTGATCGCACGCATCATGTCGCGTTCGACGTCCGACTTGTAGCGCGCCAGCGCATCCACCTTGAGCCGGCCGATGCCATGCTCGGCCGCTATCGAACCGCCCATCTCGGCCACGATATCGTGCACCACGGTGTGGGCCATTTCCGACTGGGCGAGAAATGACGCGTCGTCGGCGTCTGCCGGCTTCGACAGATTGAAGTGCAGATTGCCGTCGCCGACATGGCCGAACGGGCACGGCCGTACCCCCGGCAGCGCTTCCCGGATCGCCGGTAGTGCCCGATCGAGGAACGCCGGCAGCTTCGAGACCGGCAACGATATGTCGTGCTTGATCGAAGCGCCTTCGGCGACCTGCGCCGGCGGCAGCGACTCGCGCAGGTGCCATAGCGCGGCCGCCCGCTCGTCGTCGTGGGCGATGACCACATCGCCGAGCAGCCCGTCGTGGCGTGCCTGATCGACAACCTGCGCCATGACGTCATGCAGCCAGTGCCCCCGTGCGGACGTGGCCAGATCGACCAGCAGATACCACTCGTGATCCACGTCGAACGGTTCCCGACATCCATCGATATGCGCACAGGCCAGCGCGATCGCCTGGCGCGACATGAGCTCGCAACCGGTGAGATTGTGCCCGGACGCCGCTATCAGCCGTCGCTGCAGGGTCACCGCCTGGCCGGGCGTGTCAAGCGCGAACAGTGCCGTGACCTGCTGGGCCAGCGGGTCATAGAGCTTGAATACCGCCGCGGTGACGATACCCAGCGCGCCCTCGCTGCCGATGAACAGGTCGGCAAGATCGAACCCGCTGTTGTCCTTACGCAGTCCCGTCAGGTTGTGCCAGATCCGGCCATCCGCGAGCACGACCTCGAGCCCCAGCGCGAGATCCCGGGTGTTGCCATAGCGGACCACATTCAAACCACCGGCATTGGTGGCCAGATTGCCACCGATACGACAGCGATCCCGGGACGCCAGGCTCAGCGGAAAATACAGGCCCGCGTCGGCTGCGGCGCGCTGCGCATCCGCAAGCGTACAACCAGCCTCCACAGTCATCGTAGCGTTGTCGATGTCGATCTCGCGCACGCGATCCATGCGCTCAAGATTGACGATCACATGCCGGCGCGCGTCGCTCGCGGCCGCGCCGCCCACGAGGCCGGTATTGCCGGACTGGGCGACGACGGCGCAGTCGTGGGTGCAACAGCATCGCAGAACCGCCGCCACGGCATCGGTATCGGCCGGGCGCACCACGGCCAACGCGGCCGGCCGGAACGCCCCGCGCCATTCCACCAGATAAGGCGCGGCGGCATCGCCGCACAGCACCTGATCGGCGCCGACGGCCGATTGCAAGGCCGCGATGATGGCGTCGTCTGCCATGCGCTATCGCTGCAGCAGGTCGCTTAAGGCGGGCTGCAGCGTCTTGAATTCGAAATTGAAGCCGGCGCGTTCGAGCGCGTCCGGAATCGCGCGCTGACCGGTGAGCAGAAGATGCGCCATCTCGCCGACCATCAGCTTGAGCATTGGCCCCGGCACCCAGGCGAGTTTCGGCCGCCGGAGCACGCGTGCCAGCGTGGCCGTGAACTCGCGGTTGGTCACCGGCCGTGGCGCGGTCAGGTTGAAAGCGCCGCGGCAGTCCGGGTTCTCGGCGAGGAAACGGATCGCGGCCACCTCGTCGCGAATATGAATCCACGGCATGAACTGGCGCCCGCTGCCGAAGTGTCCACCCAGGCCAAACCGGAACGGCGTAATCATCTGGGCGAGCGCGCCGTCGCTCGCGCCGAGCACGATGCCGGTACGGACACGACAGACGCGCACGCCCGCGGCCTCGACACGGCGTGCCGCCTGCTCCCAGGCCACACAAAGCTCGGACTGGAACTCGTCGCCCGGCGGCTCCTGCTCGTCCAGCACGTCGTCGCCGCGTGCGCCGTAATAACCGACAGCCGAGCCGCTGATCAGGACCTGGGGCGGGCTCGGCCATTCGCCCATCACGTCAGTCAGTTCCCGGGTGACCCGCAGCCGGCTTTCGCGCATCTCGCGCTTGCGCGCTTCGGTCCAGCGGCCATCGGCGAGATTCTCGCCGGCCAAATTGATCACCACATCGGCCGGCTGCGCCATCTTCAGGGCCGCCACCGGCGTGGCGCCGCTCGGTAACACCTGTGCCGCCGCGGCGGTGTCGCGCGTGACCACCTCCACCGACCAGTCGTCGTCCAGCAACGACGCGCACAGGTGCCGGCCGATAAAACCGGTGCCGCCCGTGATCAACGCCTTGTCCATCGAACACCTCGTTGGGTCTTGAAGCTCGTGCTGGCAACCGTGGTGCAGCGCAACCAGCCTATGCCGCCGTCGTCGCCGATGCCAGTGTTTTGATGCCGGCTTCAAACGATACGCGCATCGCGTTTCGACCGTTGCCCAACGGCGCGCGAATCAGGCTTGCAAAACGCCGAAATATGACGTTAGCTGTGCGGGTGCCGCGGCGGTAGCTCAGTTGGTAGAGCGCGACCCTCCCACGGTCGAGGTCGCGAGTTCGAATCTCGTCCGCCGCTCCACGCACACCATCGTTCGGCGCTCTAACGCCGCTCGAACAGCAGCGATTCCCGCTCCAGAGCCGCCACCAGCCGACGCGCCAGGCTATTGGCCCGGTCGGCCACCGATCCGCCGTGACCTGCGTCGGATGCTTCCATGGCGAAGCGCGCCACCACCGTCTGCTGCTGGTTATCCAGCACGCTGATTTCATAGGCCGGTCGCGCCTGAGCGAGCGCGGCGCGCTCGGGGCTGCGGGTATCGGCCAGATTGATCAGCAATGTCGCCTGAGCGCCGCTGCGCCGGCTGGCGGCATGACGGCTGGCGGCATCCTGCTCGCGGGTCGGCGGTGCGGCCGCGAGCATTGTCTCGCAGGCGTGGCCGGCGTCGTACAGCCTGGCGCAAAGGGCCCGTTCAAAGGCCGCACGCAGTGCTAGATCCTCGAACGCCGCATAGGCGAGAAACCCGTCATAGCGCGCGTCGCGGTGCGCCGGATCGACGAAATCGTAGACGGGCGCGGTGCTACAGCCGCCGAGCAGCACGGCACTGGTCACGGCCAGCGCGGCGAATCGAGCGGTCGACAGTGTGGCCATAGCGATACAACGACTTGCGGTGCGGTAAAACGATTGCGGCTTCAGAGATTATCGGGCGCGATCACGGCCAACAACTGGCGCGCCGCGACCTGGTCGCCGGCGGCGCAGTCGAGGCGTTCCAGAACGCCGTCAATATCGGCCGTCACCGAAAACTCCATCTTCATCGCCTCGAGCACCAAAAGCGTCTGGCCGGCGGCGACCCGCTCCCCCGCGGTCACATCGACACGCTGAATACGCCCGTCCATGCGGGCCTCGAGCCGGCCGTCACCCGGCCCGTCGGCTGCGTTCGGGGCGCGGCGCATCGCGTCTTCGTAAACGGCGGTACGGCCCTCGGCACACAACCACACGGCGTCGCCGGCGCACAGCACATCGGCCCGGCGCGCCACGCCGTCCTGTACATAGTCGAGCCGTGTGCCGTACCTCCGCCCGAGTTCGAGGGCGATCCATTCATCATCGACACGCACCTCGTAGCGGCCGCCCGCACAGCGCAGGCGCAGCGTATGCGCCTGGCCGGCGTGCTCGAGCACCCATGGGGTTTCGTTGTCGTTCGCGCTGCGCCAGTCGCGCAATTCCGTCGCCAGCGCGTTCCGGTCGGCCAGCGTCGCCGCATCGTGCGCGTGCAGCGCCGCGGCAGCGAGTGCGCGGTGCGTGGCGGATGGTGCCGTGGCCGTCATCGCGTCGGCCATGTTCGTGCCGACGAAACCGGTATCGGCTTCGCCGGCGACGAACACGGGATGCGCCAGAATACGCGCAAGAAAATCGCGGTTGCTGGTCGGACCGAACAACAACGTTTCGGCAAGCGCCACAACCAGCCGCCGGCGCGCGATCTCGCGCGTTTCGCCCCAGGCGATGATCTTGCCGGCCATGGAATCGTAATGCGGCGTGATGGTCTGGCCTTCGAAAAGACCGTGGTCGACGCGCACGCCCGGCCCGCTGGGCGCCCGCCATGCCCGCACGATCCCTGTCTGCGGCATGAAATCCTGGGTAACGTCTTCAAGACAAAGCCGTACTTCGATGGCGTGGCCGTCAAAGCCCACGTCGTCCTGCGCGAGCGTGAGTCGCTCGCCGGCGGCGATACGCAGCTGCCAGGCGACCAGATCGAGACCGGTGATCATCTCGGTCACCGGATGCTCGACCTGCAGGCGCGTGTTCATTTCCATGAAATAGAACGCGCCGCTGGCATCCAGCAGGAACTCCACCGTGCCCGCACCGCGATAGCCGATCGCCTGCGCGGCGTCCACGGCGGCCTGGCCCATGCGTTCGCGCAACGGCGCATCCACGGCGGGTGACGGCGCTTCTTCCACCACCTTCTGATGCCGGCGTTGCACCGAACAGTCGCGCTCGCCCAGATGGATGACGTGGCCGTGGTGGTCGGCGAGCACCTGGATCTCGACATGGCGTGCGCCCTGCACGGCTTTTTCGAGAATGAGTTCGTCCGACCCGAAGGCGTTCTTCGCTTCCGAGCGTGCACTCTCGATCGCCGCGGCCAGCTCCGCTTCGTGCTCGACGAGCCGCATGCCGCGCCCCCCGCCGCCGGCCGAAGCCTTGACCATAAGCGGGAAACCGATACGCACGCCCTCAGCCATCAGCGTGTCGTCGGACTGATCGGCGTCCTCGTAACCCGGCACACAGGGCACGCCGGCCGCGATCATGCGCTGCTTGGCTTCACGTTTGCGGCCCATGAGTTCGATCGCGTCCGCGCTCGGGCCGATGAACACCAGCCCGGCCTCGGTCACCGCACGGGCGAAATCCGCGTTCTCGGCGAGAAAGCCGTAGCCCGGGTGGATCGCCTGGGCGCCGCTGGCGCGCGCGGCGTCGATCAGCCGCTCGATCGCCAGATAGGACTCGGCCGCCGGTGCGCCGCCGATCGCCACCGCCGCGTCGGCTTCGCGCACGTGCAGGGCCTCGGCGTCGGCCGCGGAATAAACGGCCACGCTCTGACAGCCCACGGCGCGCGCGCCGCGCACGATACGCTGGGCGATCTCGCCGCGATTGGCGACGAGTACCCGATCGAAAGGCGTCGTGGCTGGGGCTCGTGAATCCGTCATGTGTCGAGCTCCATGGCGATGTCGACGCCGCGCGGCGACGTGGGCAGCACGCAGCTCATGGCGTGTCGGCCCAGAACGGCGGCCGCTTCTCGGTAAAGGCGCGGGTGCCTTCCCGGCCCTCCTCGCCTGTCAGGCAGTCGGCAAAGTGTTCGGCCGCAGCGTCCAGTAACGCGCCGGACGGCGTGGTGTCGAGGGCGGCGAGAATCTGTTTCGTCGCCGCGTTCGCCCCTGGCGCGCAGGCACGAATGTCGGCGAGGACGGTGTTCAACCGCGCAGCCGCGTCGTCGGCATCGTCGGCCAGCTCATGGGCCACGCCCAGTCGATGGGCCTCGGCGCCGTCGAAACGCAGACCGCACATCGCGATCCGCCGCGCCTGGGTCAGCCCGATACGCGCGACAACGAACGGCAGGATCTGGGCGGCCGGCAGGCCGAGCCGCGTTTCCGGCATGCCCATTTTCGCGTCGCGGGTGACGATCGCGATATCGGACACGCACAGCAGACCGAAGCCACCGCCGAGTGCCGCACCCTGGGCCACCACGACCACCGCCTGCGGCGCGCTGTCGATGCGCGCGAGCACCTCGCCGAAACGGCGGTTGAAGGCGACCACCCGCGAACGCGCCGCAGCACCGGTATCGCCGGCAATGGATTTCAGGTCCGCACCGGCACAGAAATGCCGCCCACGGCCCTGCAGGACAAGCGCGCGCACGCTGCGATCGTCGTGGATCGCGTCGACCGTGGCCGCGAGCTCCTCGACCATCTCGCCGTTGAGCGCGTTGGACACGTCGGGCCGGTCGAGGGTGACGTAGAGCATGCCATCGACAAGCTCCAGGGCGAGATGGCGGGTTTGCGGTAAGGTCATCAGATGCTCTCCGAATGAACAGGCGCCGCGTTTCGGCAAGCAAGCGAACCGCGACGGGCGAATGAGGAACCACAGAGTCCGTTGCCGTGACCCCGCCCATGAACAGGGACGCCCATCAGAAACGCGCCACGCCAAAGCTGTTGGGCGACAGGCTGCGCCGTCGTGCGTCGCGACAGATCGACAACGTGAATGCCAACACGCGGCGGCTGTCGCGCGGGTCGATCAGGCCGTCGTCGAACAGGCGCGCGCTGCCGTAGAAGGCGTGGGCCTGTTCCTCGAACTTGGCGGTAATGCCGGCATGCATCTTCTCGATCATGCCTTCCGGCACGGACTCGCCGCGGGCGGCGTATTTGCCTTCGGTGACGATGCGCATCACGCCCGCCGCCTGTTCGCCGCCCATGACCGCGGTGCGCGAGTTGGGCCAGGCGAAGATGAAATCCGGGTCGAAACCGCGCCCGCACATGCCGTAGTTGCCAGCCCCGAATGAGCCGCCGATCACCAGCGTGATCCTGGGTACATGCGCGTTCGCCACCGCCTGAATCATCTTCGAGCCGTGCTTGACCATGCCGCCCTGCTCGGCGTCCTTGCCGACCATGTAGCCGGTGATGTTCTGCAGAAACACAAGCGGGATGTCCGACTGGCAACAGAGCTGGATGAACTGCGCGGCCTTGTTCGCGCCTTTGGTGGTGATCGGCCCGTTGTTGCCGAGAAAGCCCACCGTCCGGCCCTCGATCGCGGCGTGTCCGCAGATCAGCTGGGCGTCGAAATCGGCCTTGAATTCGTCGAAGTCGGAATCGTCGATCAGGCGCGCGATTACTTCGCGGCAGTCGTAGGGCTTGCGGTGATCGTCGCCGACGAGGCCGCAGAGTTCGTCGATATCGTGGCGCGGCGCGGCGAAGGCGGGCGGCGCGGCCGCGGGCCGGTTCGCGTTCCAGTCCAGCCGGGCGACGACTTCGCGCGCCTGGCGGATGCCATCCGCGTCGTCCGCGGCCAGGTATTCGCAGGTGCCGGCGGTGCCGGCATGCATGTCGGCACCGCCGAGCTCTTCGTCGTCGGCGATCTCGCCGGTCGCGGCCTTGAGCAGCGGCGGGCCGGCAAGAAACACCTTCGCGCGACCGCGCACCATGATCACGTAGTCGGACAGGCCCGGCATATAAGCGCCGCCCGCGGTGGAAGAACCGTGCACGACCGTGATCTGTGGCACGCCCTGGGCGGACAGCCGCGCCTGATTGGCGAAGGTACGCCCGCCCTGCACGAACATCTCGTCCTGATAGAGCAGGTTGGCGCCGCCGGATTCCACCAGCGACACCACCGGCAGCTTCTGCAGCCGCGCGATCTCCTGGACACGTAGCGTCTTCTGCACGCCCCAGGGCGTCATCGTGCCGCCCTTGATGGCGCTGTTGGAGGCATTGATCATGCAGCGCACGCCGGATACATAACCGATGCCGCAGATGCTGTTGCCGCCCGCGAGCGAACCGTCGTTGTCGTCGTGGCAGCCGTAGCCACACAGCGTGGACAGTTCCAGAAACGGCGAGCCACGATCCAGCAACAGGTTCACGCGATCACGCGGCAGCAGCTGTTCACGCTCGCGAAAACGGGCGGCCTTGCTCTGCTCGGTGGCATGTACGCTCGCCTCGATCTCGCGCAGCGCATCGACGGCGGCGAGCATGCCGTCGCGGTTGCGCTTGTACGTCTCGGACGCCGGCTCGACGCTTGTAGGCAAAATGGCCACCGCGACTACCCGCGCTGGCCGGGCAGAATGCCCATGGTCTTGCAGATGATGCCGAGCATGACCTCGTCCGCCCCGCCGCCGATCGAGACCAGCCGCGTATCGCGGTAGGCCCGCGAGACCTCGGCTTCCCACATGTAACCCTGTCCACCCCAGTACTGCAAGCAGGCATCGGTGACTTCGCGCACCAGCCGGCCGGTCTTGAGTTTGGCCATGGAGGCCAACTGCAGCACGCCGCTGTCGTTCGGGTCGGCGATGTAGCGTTCACAGCAGCGATAGACCAGCGATCGCAACGCCTCGATCTCGGTCTGCAGTTCGGCCAGGCGAAAATGCACCACCTGGTTGTGCAGGATCGGCGTGCCGAAGGTCTGGCGCTCGGCCGTGTATTCGACGGTGCGCTGAACGATATTCTCCAGACCCTTGAGCGCCGACGCCGCCGCAAAGATGCGCTCCTCCTGGAACTGCTGCATCTGCATGGTGAAACCCATGCCCTCCTCGCCGATCAGGTGGCGCCGCGGCACGCGCACGTCGTCGAAGAACAGCTGGGCCGTATCGGAAGACCACATCCCGAGCTTATGCAGTTTGCGCGCGCGCTCCACGCCCGGCGTATCCAGCGGCACCACGATCAGCGACTTGTTCTTGTGCGCGGGGCCGTCCGAGGTGTTGGCGAGCAGACAGATCCAGTCGGCCTTCATGCCGTTGGTGATCCACATCTTGGAGCCGTTGATGACGTAGTCGTCGCCGTCGACGCGCGCGGTGGTCTTGAGCTGGGCGACATCGGAGCCGGCCTGCGGCTCGGACACGCCGATCGCGGCAACTTGTTCGCCGGCGATCGCAGGAGCCAGGAATTCGCGCCGCAGTTCATCGCTGCCGTAGCGCGCGAGCGCAGGCGTGGCCATATCGGTCTGCACGCCGATCGCCATCGGCACGCCGCCGCATTTGATCCGGCCCAGCTCCTCGGCGGCGACCATGGCATAGGAATAATTGAGGCCCATACCACCATAGGCTTCGGGCTTGTGGATGCCGAGCAGGCCCAGATCGCCCATCTGGCGAAACAGCTGGTGGGAGGGAAACTGCTGCGCCGCCTCCCAGGCGTCGACATGCGGATTGATCTCCTTGTCGACAAAACGGGCGACGGTATCGCGCAGGGATTCATGTTCGGGGGTGAACTGCATGGTTAGGCCTCATTCAGCCGCGCCGCGAGCACGGCCGGTACGGGAATCGGGAAATCGAGCAACATCTGGCCGAAGCATTTGCCCTGCGGGTCGGTGCGCAGCGAAGCGATGCCCCCGCCGCCGAGCACGCGGGTGAGCAGGAAATTCATCGACGCCGTGCCGGGCAGCTCCCAGTGCCTCACTTCGCCGTCGAGCAGATGCGAGAAATACGCGGCCACCGCTGTATCGGTCAGTGCCGCGCGCAGGTACGGCAGATGGGCCGGATCACGTGCGATCACTCCGATATTGGCGGCGTCGCCCTTGTCGCCGCTGCGCGCCAGCGCGAGACGAACGAGCGGCACGGGCACGGCATCCGGGCCGACCTGCCAGACCTCGGTACCGTTCGTGTCTGGCAGCGCGTCCGGCGTGAAGCCGCCCTCGGTCGCGAGGGGCACGGCGCGCGCGCCCGACTGCGTTTCGACCGTGACCGGCACGTCGGCCTTGGGCACGAAACAGGAATACAGGCGAATCACAGGGCTCACGTTCGGCCGGCCGCCGAAAAAGCCGGTCAGGCCCGGCGCCATGCCGGTCGCGGCCTCGGCGATCTCGCGGGTAAACAGCTCGAGCGCTTCACGCGTGTCGTGCCGCACGGCGATCTTGGCGACCACTTCCCGGGTCGCGGCGGCGCCGGCGCGCGCATGCGCGCCGTACATGGACTCCGCCCCCAGCGCGTCGATCTCTCGACCCGCGAACGGGGCGAGCCCTGCTTCGCCGAACAGGCGCTCGCAGCGCGCGAGGATTGCGTTCGCGATGCGGTGCGCCTTGGCCGGCGCATCGATGCCGCCGACCACGAACAGCGCGGTACAGCGATAGCCCTCCATATAGGTCGCCGAAATCTTGTAGTCGGCGTTCGGCGCGCGGCCGGCCGCACCGCGTACCGAGACGCGATCGTCGCCGACCTGCTCGAGCCGTACGCGGGTGAAATCGCAAGCGACATCCGGCAACAGATACGCGCGCGGATCACCGATTTCGTAGAGCATCTGCTCGCCCACGGTGTGAGGGCTGACCAGCCCGCCGGTATTTGATGGCTTGGTCACGACGAAGTCGCCGCTGGGCTCGACCTCGACGATGGGGTAGCCCATGTCGGCAAAGCCGTCGGCGACGAGATGCCAGTCGGTGAAGTTGCCGCCCGTGCACTGGCAGCCGCATTCGATGATATGCCCGGCCAGGCTGCCCTGGGCGAGCCGGTCGTAGTCGTTCCACGCCCAGCCGAATTCGTGGATCAGCGGCGCGAGCGCGACGGCGCTGTCGACACAGCGGCCAGTGATCACCATATCCGCGCCGTCGGCGAGCGCGGCCACGATGCCCGGCGCCCCGAGATAGGCATTCATGCTCACGAGCCGAGCCGGCATCGGCCCCTCTCCGGGCATGGGGGTAATGGCATCTTCCAGGCGTTCGCGCTGGTCCATGAGATCGTCGCCGGTGACGATGGCGATATTGAATTCCACACCGGCAGCCGCCGCGGCTTCTACGAGGGCGTCGCGACAGGCGGCCGGGTTGATACCGCCGGCATTGCTGATCACACGAATACCGCGCGCCTTGATCGTGCTGAGTACGGGCGCGAGCGCGTGGCTGACGAAATCCTCGGCATAGCCCGCATTCGGGTCGCGCCGGCGCTTGGCGGCCAGAATCGACATGGTAATTTCCGACAGATAGTCGAAAACCAGATAGTCGAGCTCGCCGTGCTCGACGAGCTGCGCGGCAGCCGCGTTGCTATCGCCCCAGAAGGCGGATGCACAGCCGATACGAATCGAATCCACGGCGATTGTCACTCCATGTGGCGATGCCCGCCCCCGCGTCGCGGCGCTCATGTCTGCCGCGAACCCGGCGCCCGGGCTGTTCGACAGAAAGACTGCGACGCGGCATTTTCTAAGTCAAGTCGAGTGACTCACTTTAGGGCTAAATACGCTAGACTGAGCACATCACCGACAGCCGACTCGCCCATGCCCAGCGCCAGCCCGGCGGCCGCCTACCAGCGCCAGATCTCACAGGAAAAACGCGATGCGATCCTCGACGCCGCGCTCGAATGTTTTCTCGATCGCGGCTTTTCCGGCACCAGCCTGAGCCGCATCGCGCGCGCCGCCGATGTGTCGACCGCCACGCTGTACCGACACTTCCCGAGCAAGGACGAGCTGTTCGCCCAGATCATCGAACGCCCGTTTCTCGACGCGTCGCCGGAGTCGCTGGCCGAGTTGCCGGCCGGCCAACCGCGGACGGTCCTGCCCGAGATCGCGCAGCACTACGCCCGGCTGATCCTGACGCCGCATTTTCATCCGCTCGTGCGCGCGCTGATCGCCGAGGCGCTGCGGCTGCCGGAAATGGGACACGCCTTGGAACAGCGCGGCCACGGCCCGTTTCTGGCTGCGGTCAAGGCATTCATCGAACGCGAGCACGCGCTCGGCACGCTGCGTGTCGCCGATCCCGGCCTCGCCGCGGAACAGTTTCTCGGCATGATTTCCAGCGTGGTTTTCTGGCCTCGCATGCTCAACGACGAACGCCGACCGTCGTCTGCCAAGGTACAACGTAGTTGTGACGAGGCCGCGGCCACATTCCTGGCGCGCTACGCCGTCGATTGACCGACAAAACCCGCCGGGCCCGGTTCGTTCGGAACCTCCGGACCGGCGGCATACTCAAAGCCGCAGAACCATGAGTTCGCGCGCACGCCCCGAAGCGGCGTCGATTCAGGCAGAATGCTGAACGAACGTCCGTTCACGAATCGGGCCGCGCCCGACACGAGATAACGATACGAAGGAGAGATGGAATGAGAGCATTGCTCTGCAAGCAGTTCGGCCCGCCGGAGACGCTGGTCGTCGAAGACATGCCCACGCCGGACGTCGGCGCCGATCAGGTGCTCATCGACGTGCAGGCCGCCGCGGTGAACTTTCCGGACAGCCTCATCATCGAAGACAAGTACCAGCTCAAGCCGGACCTGCCCTTCTCTCCCGGCGGCGAACTGTCCGGCACGGTTGCCGCCGTCGGCGACAACGTGAAGCATCTCAAGGCCGGCGACAACGTGATCGCGTTCACCGGCTTCGGTGCCATGGCCGAACAGATCGCGACCGACGCCAACCGCGTGATCCCGATGCCGGACGGCGTCGACCACGTGACGGCTTCCGCCTTCGTGATGACCTACGGCACGACCTATCACGCCCTGGCCGACCGCGCCGCGCTGAAGTCCGGCGAGAGCCTGCTGGTGCTGGGCGCCTCCGGCGGCGTGGGCCTGGCGGCGATCGAAATCGGCAAGGCGCTGGGCGCCCATGTGATCGCCGCCGCGTCGAGCACCGAGAAGCTGGACGTCTGCCGCGAGCACGGCGCGGACGAGGTCATCAACTACGTCGACGAAGACCTCAAGGACGCGATCAAGGCGCGTACCGATGGCAAGGGCGTGGACGTGGTCTACGACCCGGTCGGTGGCGACATGACCGAAAAGGCCCTGCGCGGCACCGCGTGGCGCGGCCGTCTGCTGGTGATCGGCTTCGCGGCCGGCACCATTCCGAAACCGCCCTTGAATCTGGCCCTGCTCAAGGGCTGCTCGATCGTCGGCGTATTCTGGGGTTCGTTCACCCAGCGCGAACCGGGAGAAAACCAGAAACAGCTCAAGACGCTGTTCAACTGGCTGGCGGAAGGCAAGCTGCGTCCGCACATCTCCGGAACCTATCCGCTGGCACGCGGGGGCGAAGCCATTCAGGCGCTGGCCTCGCGGTCGGTGTCGGGCAAGGTGGTGATCAAGCCGCAGGAATAGGCCGCGGCGGGATCCGGCCGCGCATGGCTCGGGCAGGGCCTGATTCGAGGTCCTGCCTGAGACCGCGTTCATTTCTTCGCATGCAGAGTCGCAAGCCTGCGGCTGATAATGACTCTAGACCAATCATCTAGGCGGATTTGAGCTTGGTGTTTCGCACTGCTGTGCGAGCCACTTTTATTTGCTCGCCCAAATAAAAGTAGCCAAAACAAAAGGCGCCCTGTCTTGCGCCGATGCTACGCATCGGTGCCCTGCGCCCAAGGGGACCCAGTACAGGCAAGCTAGTCTGTCGCTCGGTCAAGGTCGCGCCTTTTGTGTCGCATTAGGCGTTTGCCCAATCCGACTATAACGGAGGCGCAATCCAAATGGCGGCCAGTCGGGTTAGGTGACTCTCGCTGTGGGCCTGGCGTTTGTATTCAGGCCCGTTGCACGGGGACGGAGACACGGAGTGGCGACGGGTGTCCGGCGCACTGCGCCGGTGCGTACAGCATGTCTGAGGATCGCCAAAGCGATCCGAGTTCTGTACGCATCCCGTCGCCGCTGCGTGTCGGAGTGAACCGGCGCTTTGCGCCGGCGCTGTGCCCGGGTGTCCTTTTCCTTTGCTTACTTTCTTTTGGACAAGCAAAAGAAAGTGAGTCGCACTGCAGTGCGAAACAAAAGGAACGACAAACTCGTGAGTCGCCCAAAAGACTCGAAAGCCCAGTCCGCAGGCAAAACTCCGCGCCAGAAACACGCCAACTGTCACGAAACCGCAACCCACCCGTCATCGCGGGGTTATACACACACACCAGACTGCGCTTCCGTAAAAGCCGGTTTTCCTTATGACAACCGGCCGCCATCAGGAGACGCATGCGCATTGCCCTACTCACCGACGCGTGGCAGCCACAGATCAACGGCGTTGTCACCGCGCTGACCGCGCTGGTCGATGAACTCGAAAGCGCCGGCCACGATGTACTCGTGATTCACCCCGGCCTGTTCGTCACCGTCCCCTGCCCGACCTACAACGAGATTCGGCTCGCCGCCGCGCCGTTGCCCGGCGTGGCGCGACGCCTGCAACGCTTCGTGCCCGATGCCGTGCATATCGCGACCGAAGGCAGCGTGGGCCTGGCCGGCTGGTTGTACTGCCGTCTGCGCGGCTGGCGATTCACCACCTCGTTTCATACCCGGTTTCCGGAATACATCAACGCCCGCTGGCCGCTGATTCCGGTCGGGCTGGGCTATCGCGTGCTCAACGTATTCCACCGGCGCAGCGTGCGCACCATGGTCAGCACGCCGCCCATGGCGGACTATCTCGAAGACCGCGGCTTTGCGCGCCTCGCACTCTGGCGTCGCGGCGTGGATACACGGCTGTTTCGCCCCGTGACACCGGCGACACTCGATCTGGCCGGGCCGGTATTCATGTACTTCGGCCGTGTCGCCCCCGAAAAGAACGTCGAGGCGTTTCTCGAACTCGATCTGCCGGGCAGCAAGCTGGTGGTCGGCGACGGTCCCGCGCGGGCCGCGCTCGAACGCCGCTATCCGGATGCCTGCTTCGTCGGCATGCGTCTCGGCGAGGATCTGGTGCGGCATATCTGTGCGGCCGACTGCATGGTCTTTCCCAGTCGTACCGACACCCTCGGACTAGTGCTCATGGAAGCCATGGCTTGTGGTGTGCCGGTGGCGGCCTACCCGGTCACCGGCCCGAAACAGGTCGTGCAACAGCACGTCACCGGCGTGCTCGACGACGACCTGCGCGCCGCCGCGCGCGCCGCCATCGAGCTCGACGGCGTTGCCGGCCTGGCCTATGCCCGCGCGAACGGCTGGGCTGCATCGGCCGCGGAATTTGCCTCCCAACTGGCGCCGGCACGGCGCCCGCAGCTGCGTTTCGATCCCCCGGCACTGGAGGTCTGAAAATGAAGATACTGCTACTCGGCGGCGACGGTTTCTGCGGCTGGCCAACGGCGTTGCACCTGTCCGGCCAGGGCCACGACGTAACCATCGTGGACAACCTTTCACGCCGGCATATCGATAACGAACTCGGTGTGAGTTCGCTGACGCCGATCGCGCCGATTGACGTGCGGCTGAATGCCTGGAAACAGATCACCGGCCGCACCATCGCCGCGCTGCATATGGACGTGGCCCGCGAGTACGACCGGCTCGAAGCCACGATCGACCGCCTCGCGCCCGATGCCATCGTGCATTTCGCCGAACAGCGCTCGGCACCCTATTCCATGAAGCATGCCCGGGCGAAACGCTACACGGTCGAGAATAACCTCGCCGCGACCCAGAACGTGCTCTGTGCGCTGGTCGAGACCGGCGTGGATGCCCACCTGGTGCACCTGGGCACGATGGGGGTCTACGGCTACGGCGGCGGCCTGCGCATTCCCGAGGGCTATCTCACCGTCGAGGTGGACGACAGCACCGGCACGCGCACCCAGCGCGAGATCCTGTTCCCGCCGGACCCGGGCAGCATCTACCACATGACCAAGACCCAGGATCAGTTGCTGTTCTATTTCTACAACAAGAACGACGGCCTGCGGATCACCGATCTGCACCAGGGCGTGGTCTGGGGCACGCAGACCCGCGAGACGCGGCTGGACGAACGCCTGATCAACCGCTTCGACTACGACGGCGACTACGGCACCGTGCTCAATCGTTTTCTCATGCAGGCGGCGGTCGGCCACGATCTCACCGTGCACGGCCACGGCGGCCAGACCCGTGCCTTCATCCATATCCAGGACACGGTGCGCTGTATCGAGATGGCGATCGGCAACGCGCCGCAGCGTAACGAGCGTGTGCGCATCTACAACCAGATGACCGAAACCTGGCGCGTGGGCGAACTCGCCAGGCTGGTCGCCGACATGACCGGCGCACGAATCGCCTATCTGGACAATCCGCGCCGCGAGGCCGCCGAAAACGATCTGTGCGTGGACAACGCCTGTCTTCTCGATCTCGGACTCGAGCCCACCACTCTGCGTGGGAGCCTGTTGAACGAGATCATCGATATCGCCCAGCGCTATGCCGACCGCTGCGACGACGCGCGCATCGTGGCGACCTCGCAGTGGGTCCAGCCGCGCGAACAGCCGCGCCAGCGGGCCGCATCCTGAGGATTGCACAGCGCCGGCGCCGGGCCGGCATCGCGTTGCTGGCTGCGGTCGTTAATCCGGTTCACCCGGGACTGGCCTATACTGCCAATCCACCCGTGAACCGACTGTTTCGCCGTTGGAACTGAACGCCCGCTGGACGCCGGCCGCGCTGACCGCTGCGCTGCTGCTGCTGTACTTCACACCCTGGCTGACGCTGGGGGACGGGTCGTTGCCGTCCGGCTTCATGGTCACGCGTGGCGTACTCGATGCATTGGCGGGGCTCGAGCGGCCGTCCGCATCGGATACCGTGTCGCCGCTGCTCGCGTGGGCGGTCCCCGTGCTGGCGCTCGCCGCACTGGTGCAGTGCGCGCGCGGGCGCACGCGCTGGGCCGGGGCCTGCCTCGCCGGGGCGATACTCGCGATCATCGGACTGGGCCTTTGGCTCACGCCATTCGCCGGCCCGTCGCATCGCATGCCCCTCGACGTCACGCTGGCCGGCATGGCGGTTCTCGCCGCCGCCGTTGCGCTGATGGCGCTCTCGACACGGCGTATCGCGGACGACGCCCCCACCATAATCGAACGCCGGCGCCGCGACGGCGCGGTCGCGCTCGACGTGCTCCAGAATCGCTGGCGTCCGCTGAACCGGCTCCTGAGCGTCGTGGTCGATGCGGCGATCGTCTTCGGCGCGCTCGCGCTCTGGCTGGACACCCACTTTCCGGATATCGCGGTCCTGACCCTACTGCCCATCGCCGCCATCGCGATCATCACGATCGGCCTTACCGGGGCAGCCGCCAGCCTAACGGCCTCGCGACGCACGCCGCTGGCCCGAATCGTGATCGACGACACCACACTGACCGTAGTCGCCGGTGGCGATCGCGGCCGCTATCCACGGACCCATATCGGCGGCATCTACGTACGTCACGGCACCGCGGACGAGGTAGACGACTACTACAATCCGGAAAACCGGCGGCAGACGCTCACCCTGCCGGTGACCACGGTCAGCGAAGACACGCCGGAACCCAGCCCGGTCTCGGTCTTCGCGGACAGCAAGGCCCGTGTGGCGATGAACCTGCGCAACCGCACCGTCGTGCTCGCCCGCCATCTCACCGCGGATCAGGCCGGCGAACTGGTTCGCCGCCTGAAAATCCGGCTGCTGGACTGAGCGACCGATTGGTCGACCGCTGGCCGCGCTTCGGCGCTAGCAGGCCGGCATCAAGGCGTCGACATTGCTGACCACACGATCGCGCCCCTGCCGCTTGGCCTCGTAGAGTGCCCGATCAGCGTTATGCACCAGCACATCGATATCCGGGCTATCCCGGCCCGGGTCGAACGAAGACACGCCGATACTCACGGTCAGCGTAACCGGCCGGGTGTTGCGACCCGCCGGCTTGAACTCGTGAGCGGCCACGGCAGCACGCATGCGCTCGGCGATGCCACTGGCCACCGTTGCCGGGGTTTCCTGCAACAGCACCACGAACTCTTCTCCGCCATAGCGGGCAAAAAGATCACTTTCGCGAACCAGCGGCAAGACCGTGCGCACGACATAACGGATCGCTGCATCGCCGACGCGATGTCCATAGGTGTCGTTGATCGTCTTGAAGTGATCCACGTCGATGAATAGCAGGCATGCCGAATGCCCGTATCGACGATGCCGCTCCAGGCAACGTGCCGATTCGCTGAGGAAATGGCCGCGATTGGCAATCTGCGTGAGCCCATCGGTAATCGCCTGACGCTCCACCTGGCGGCGATACGAGAACACTTTCCAATAGAGATACTCGAAGGTCAGCAGAATGAACACAATGGGCACGAATCCCATCCACACATAGGCGCTGAACAGCGCCATATCCACGCCGAAGGACAGCCCGAGCATGCCCGCCACGGCAGGAAATATCGTCGGCATCAAAAGCACCAGCACGGCAAAACCGAACGGTTGGGCGAGTACGAGAAACGGCCCGAAGATATAGCCGTAGAGAATGCCGCCCATGCCATAGGAGCCGCCGCCATCAAGCATCGACAGAATCTTGAGAAACGTGATCTCGACGAACAGCGGCGCTAGCAAGGCG
This sequence comes from Endozoicomonas sp. G2_2, assembly GCF_017744135.1. Lineage (GTDB taxonomy): Bacteria > Pseudomonadota > Gammaproteobacteria > Nevskiales > Salinisphaeraceae > Salinisphaera. Next base: position 303,524 of record NZ_JAGHQU010000003.1, on the reverse strand, counting down.
GCGATGCGGGCCTGCCTGGAATGAATATCCTCGCGACTGGCCACCACCCACGCGAGAACGGCCGATGCCTCGACCACACGCAACCAGGCCGCCTGCGAGGCGTTGATCGGATCGATCGCGTGATCCCAGATAATCGCGGCGCATAGAAAAACCGCGGCAAACAGAATCGCCAGGCGGCTGAAATCGCCAATATCCATGGCTTTCGCCGCCAGATACTCCGGGTCACGCGTGGCGCGCAGGAAATCGACCAGCCGGCGATAGTGCAGACGCCCGCTTACCGCCAGCAACGGGTAGCTCACCATGGCATGTGAGTCCTTAAGATCTGCTGTCGCCTCGTGCTCATCGGCGAGACGACAGGCCCGGCCGCACATCCGCGTGAACCCTGCGAACCGCTGTTAGCGCGGCCCTGGCAGCGGCTGTTCGCAACCGACGGCCCATTACGCAGCGGACACCGTCGTTGACTTCGGTCGCTGCCCCCTTCGCCCGGCGGCCGAAGCCATCGTTCGTACCGCAAGCCTACAACAGCAGTGCGACGAACACCCGCAACGCCCAACATGCATTCTTGCAAACGGCATCCAGTCGATGCCGTTTCGCATCACGACGGTGCCGTTCGAGCGCCGGCGTGGAGGTCAGTCGCTACGCGCCGGTATCCGCAAGGCGCGCGGCGAGCGCATTCAGCTGATCACGCCCGACGATATCGCGCGCGCTCTGGGCGACTTCGACGAGCTCGAAGTCGCGGAAGCGCTCGCGAATCTCGGTCAGATACTCGTTTTGCTGGGCCACACGTTCGGTAACGAAGGCGCTGGCATCGTCTGCCGGCCAGAGACGATTGACATAGAGCGCGCCGACCGGAATCTGCGTGTCGCGCAACTGTTCGATCACCCGTGCGGTTTCCTCGATCGGCAGGCGCTCGGCCTGAAGCACCGGGTGAAACACCGATTCCGCGTGGAGCCGCTTGCGCGCTTCGGCAAAACGCTCGGATCGCTGGCGCAGGCGGGCAAGCACGCGGTCTTCGCGGTCCGGCTCGGACACACCCGCCATCGTGCGCCACATGCCCTGCAGCTTGTTCACCCTGGCGCGCTGTTGTTGCAGGCCCTCGACCCAGGCGCCCAGCATCGACGGCAGGGTGAGCAGGCGCAGCGTGTGCCCACTCGGCGCGGTATCGAACACCACCTGATCGTACTGATCCGGGCACCAGGTCATGATCTGCGTGAAGCGGTCGAACAGCGCGGACTCGGCCGTACCCGGCGCCTGCACCGCGAGTTTCAGATGCCGATCCAGCGCCGGCAGAACCGCCTTGGAAACCGCCGATTCGGCGTCTTCACGGATACCCTCGACATAGGCTTTCGCGTCGGCCTCCGGGTCGATCTCCATGGCCCAGAGATTGTCGCCGGCGGCCGTCGGCTCGGCGGTCAGGCGGGTTTCCAGCAGATCGGATACCGAATGCGCCGGGTCCGTCGACACCAGCAGCGTGCGCTGGCCGGTGGCCGCCAGCCGCAGCGCGTTCGCCGCCGCGAGCGTCGTTTTGCCGACCCCGCCCTTGCCGCCGAACAGATAGAAACGCGTCGGTTCGTGGTGGTGATGCGCGTGCTGTGCGCCCGCCATCAGCAGCAGACACCCGCTTCCGGGAACGTCTCCATGCCCATGCGTTGATGCCAGCTGTGGAACGCCTCGATCAGATCGGGGTAAAGCTCGAGCGCGTAGTAGTCGGCCGGCCCCGGGATACCGAGCGCCTCCAGAAACAACAGCGCGACCAGCGCGTCTTCTTCCGAGCGCGCCTCACGGGCGATGCCGGCGCGCCACGGCGCCATGAACAGTTCGTCGTGATAGTCGGAGATGCGTTGCCACAGGCTCTTGTCGTTGGCCATGATCAGCTGCCTTTCGGACGATGCGTGTAAAGCGGCACGAGTGCCGCGGCTCAGGCGTCGAAGCGTAGCGCGACTCGATCGAGCACGGCGTTCACGACCGTTCGACTCTCCGGCAGCCGGCCGGAGAACAGGGTCTCGCCGTCGACCACGACCGCAATCGGCGCGCCGGCGCGCGCCATCGAACGCAGCGTCGCGCCAACACCCAGGCCGTTTTTGCGTGCAGCGCGCCAGATCGCCGGGTAGAGCCAGACGAAATTACGCGGATCGGCGACGACCAGGTCGAGATCCGGTGCGGCCTCGGCCAACGCCCGGTATATCTCACCGACCTGTTCCATGCGCGCACGGCTATGGCTGAAATCCGCCGCCTTGCCCAACTCGGTATGGCATTCGCCCAGTCGGCCACAGCAGCCGGAACCGCTGTGCTGGGAATCCTGCTCGCGCACCAGAATCGCCTGGTGCGAACGCACCCCTGCCCGAGGCCCGCGTCGGGCATGCGCGGGCAGGGAGGTCGGGCTCATCGGTCCGCGGTGGCCGCGCTCGGATTGGTGCGTTCGCGATTGAATGCCGTGAACGCCTCGACCGCGAGCCAGGCCGCCAGCACAAAGATGGCTGCGTCCATGACCAGCAGCAGCCAATCGCCCTTGGCGAAGAAATCGCCGAGGTTGAGGATCAGTGCCCAGGTGGTCATGAACAGCAGGAACACCAGCGGAATGAGTGCGGCCAGCGGGTTGCGGTTACGCGCGAGCAGCCACACGCCGATGATCGACAACGCGAGGCCGGCGGTCAGCTGGTTGGTGGTACCGAACAGCGTCCACAACCGGCCGAAGGCAAAGCCCTTGCCGCCGGCGCTCTCGCCGCCCGGCACGAGTGCCAGACCCAGCGGAATCAGCACCGCCAGCGTGGTCAGCACGTTGACACGCCCGGCCAGCGCCTTGATGCCGGCAAGTTCGCTGATCTCCTGAAGGATATAGCGCTGCAGGCGCACGCCGGTATCCATGGTCGTGCCGGCGAAGGTGATCACCACCACCGCGGCGAACGTCGCGCCCAGCGTGGCCGGGATACCGAGATTGCTCAGGAAGTGGCCGGTGCCGTTCACGAAGTTGCCCAGCGCACCGCCCGAGGCGGCGCCAAAGTCGGCGTAAGCGGCGTTCCAGTCGCCTGCCGCACCGAGGCCGGCCGTGCAGGCCAGGATGGCCGCCAGCGCCAGTGCGCCTTCGCCGAGTGCACCGCCGTAGCCGACAAAGCGCGCTTCCGGCTCCTTGTCGAGCTGCTTCGAGGTGGTGCCGGAAGCGACCAGGCTATGAAAACCGGAGATCGCGCCGCAGGCCACGGTGATGAACAGATAGGGGAACCAGTGCGGCGAGTTCGGCGCCACTTCGTTGACCGCCGGTGCGGCGACCGTGTCCCAGCCGACCAGCACACCGAGGAAGATCACGACCAGAGCAACGATCAGCTGCTGACCGTTGATGTAATCGCGCGGCTGCAGCAGCACCCACACCGGCAGGCGCGAGGCAATCCAGGTGTAGGCGAAGATCAGAATGATCCAGGTCGTGCGTACGGAAAGCCCCACGGCTTCGGCCAGCCCGTCGACATAAATCGGGTACGCCTGACCGATCGGGATCGCGATATAGAGCAGCAGCAGGCCAATGATCGACGGAATGATGATCGAGCGGCCCATGCGATAGGCCCACTGCCCGATGAAGACCGCGATCGGGATCACGATCAGTGCCGGAACGACCGCGCCGGGGTTGGCCTCGAAAAGGATCGCCATCACCACGCCGAATACGGCGTTCACCAGCGTGAGCAGGAAGAAGATGATCAGCAAGAAGAGCGTACTCGCACGGGCGGACACCACCTTGCCGGAGAGCGTGCCGATGTTCTGGCCGCGGTTGCGCGCGGAGACCACGATCGAGCCGAAGTCGTGCACGCCGGCAGCGAAGATGGTGCCAAGCACCACCCAGGTCAGCGCCGGCAACCAGCCCCAGTAGACGGCGATGGCCGGGCCCACGATCGGCGCCGCACCGGCCACCGACGTGAAGTGATGGCCAAGCAGCACATGCTTGTGCGTGGGCACGAAATCCACGCCGTCGCGCAGCTCGTTCGCGGGCGTGACGAAGTTGGGATCGAGCCGATAGACCTTTTCGGCGAGATAGCGCGAATAGAAACGGTAGGCGAGATAGAACGCCACCAGCGTGATCACGATCAACAGAAAAGCCGGCATATCGTTTCCCCTCGCTAACGCGCCTTTGAACGTCGGCGCTGGCTGATCAGCGAAATGCTAGCAACGCGCAGCATACCGACGCCACTCGACGAACGTATCAGGGAATTTTCTCTATACCGGCCGACGCTTGCCGTGACCGCATACCGCACATGCCGGGTCGTCGGGAATCTGCAGGCTGCGCCAGCGCTGGGTCTTGGCGTCGAGCGTGAGCACGCGCGCGGACAGCGTGTCCGGCATGCCGACGATGAGCTTGATCGCCTCCAGCGCCTGCAACGTGCCCACCAGGCCCGGCACCACGCCGAGCACACCGGCCTCCGCACAGGTGGGCGCGGCCCCGGCCGGCGGCGCGCTGGCGAACAGGCAGCGATAGCAGGGTGCCCCGCCAGCCGGGAATACGCCCACCTGCCCGGCAAAGCGCTCGACCGCGCCATAGACCAACGGAATGTGCGCGGCCACACAGGCATCGTTGACGGCATAGCGGGCATTGAAATTGTCGGAGCCATCGACGACCAGATCGTAGCCGGCGACCAGATCGGCGGCGTTGTCTTCGTTCACGCGCGCCTCGATCGGCTCGATGACGACGCTCGGATTGAGCGCATTCAACGTGGCCATCGCCGAGCGCACCTTGGGCTGGCCGACGCTGGCATCGCGATGCAGGATCTGGCGGTGCAGATTCGACCGATCGACCACATCGTGATCGACGATACCGATATGCCCCACCCCGGCGGCCGCCAGATAGAACGCCGCCGGCGAGCCGAGCCCACCGGCGCCGACGACCAGCACCCGCGCATCCCGCAGTTTCGTCTGCCCGGCTTCACCCACCTCAGGCAACGTCAGCTGGCGCGCATAGCGGGCGCGGTCCGCGTTGTCGAGCATGGCCGGTGTTTCGAACGCCAGGCCGGCATCCTTCCAGGCATCGAAGCCGCCTTCGACCGACCGCACGTCGGTATAACCCAGCCGCGAGAGCTGATCGGCGGCCAGAAGCGAGCGCGAGCCGGAGGCGCACAGCAACAGGATCGTCTGCTCGGGATCGCGCGCTTCCTGCTCCAGGCGCATCTCAAGAAAACCGCGACCCAGCGGTTTCGCGCCCACCGGCGTGCCCTGGGCGATCTCGTCGGCCTCGCGGATATCCACCAGCAGCGCGCCCTGGCGCGTCAGTTCGGCGGCCCGTTCGGCGTCGACCGGCGGCAGGCGCGTGCGCAGCGCGGCGATCTGGTCTTTAAGGCTCATGTGTCGTCGCCGTTGTCGTCGTTTTCGTCCGAGTCCAGCGCGTCGAGCCCGGCATCGTCCGTGCTGTCGTCGGCGGCCGCGCGATCAGCGCCGAGCTGGCCCGCCTCGTGCCAGCTTTTCGGCATCGTCTTCGAGGTGTTCGCGCCCATCGCGCTGAGCATCTCGGCCTGACGCACGAGGTTGCCGCGGCCTTCGGTGAGCTTGTTGCGCGCATCGGCAAAGGATTTGTTCACCGTGTCGAGGTTGCGCGACACCTTGTCGAGATCGCCGATGAAACCGACGAACTTGTCGTAGAGCGTACCGGCACGCGCCGCGATCGCCTCGGCGTTCTTCTCCTGCTTATCGAGACGCCAGAGGTTTTCCACGGCCCGCAGCATCGGCATGAGCGTGGTCGGCGACACCAACGCGATATTGGCGTCGAGCGCTTCGCGCTGGAGGTCGAAATCGCCGCGCAGCGCCTCGACATAGGCCGCCTCGGACGGGATGAACATGAACACATAGTCGAGCGTTCGGATCGCGGCGATGCCCTGATAGTTCTTCGCCGAAAGCTGCTTGAGATGACGGCGTACCGAATCGATATGCGCCTTGAGTGCCACGCGGCGAGCGGCTTCGTCATCGGCCTCGTGCACGCGCAGGTAGTCCACCAGCGAGACCTTGGAATCGATCACCAGACTGCGCTCGCCGGGCAGATGAACGACCGCGTCCGGCAGCTGGCGCTTGCCGTCTTCGGTGGTGGTCGAAAACTGGGTGTCGTACTGGGCGCCGCGTTCGAGGCCGGAGCGCTCCAGCACGGTTTCCAGGATCATCTCGCCCCAGTTGCCCTGGGTCTTGGACTCGCCCTTGAGCGCGTTGGTGAGGTTGGTCGCATCCTCGGCGATCGCCTTGTTGGACTGCTCCAGCATCTTCACCTGCTCGGCGAGCGCGCTGCGCTGGCGGTTCTCCGCGTCGTAGGCCTCCTTGACCTGTTTCTCGAACCGCCCGATATGGTCGCGCAGCGGGTTGATGAGCGGTTCGAGGCTGGCCTTGTTCTGCTCGGTGAAGGCTTTGCTCTTCTCTTCCAGAATTTCCTGCGACAGCGTCTTGAACTGGTGGGTGAGCGCCTCGCGCGCCTCGGTGAGCGTCTTGAGCTTTTCCTCGCTATTGCGGCGCTCGCCTTCCAGCCGGGTTTCCAGCCGCGCGTTTTCGCTGCGCGCATCGGCGAGCGTCTGGCGCGCGTCATCCAGCGCGCGGCGCGTTTCGGCCAGCGTGCTCGCCTGGGTATCAATCTCGCGCTGGGCGACGTCGCGCGCCGCAGCGAGCCGAGCCTGGGCGGAACGCGCCCACAGCGCGGCCAGCGCCGCGCCTATCAGCGTCCCCAGAATCAGCGCGGATACAATCAATACAATAGCTTGTGTGGTCATCGGCAGGCGCGGGCGCGGTCGGTACGAATTCGGTCTGTGCTCAGTCTAACGCTGCATCCAAGGCGGCGGCGGACCGGATCGAATCGCAGCCGATGCGGCGGCGCACCAAGCCAGCCGGGCGGCGCGTACAATGCGCGCTTGATTTCTCTGCTCGCGACGTTTTCGCGCCCATGATCCTGCAACTGCGCAATCTCCGGTTGGCCTACGGCACCCATCCGCTGCTCGACGATGCCGAGATCAGCATCGACCGCGGCGAGCGCGTCGCCCTCGTCGGGCGCAACGGCACGGGCAAGTCCACGCTCATGCGTATCGTCTCGCGCGAGATCGAGCCGGACGAGGTCACCCGCGAGCAGAAGCCCGACCTGCGTATCGCCCGGCTCGAACAGGAAGTCCCGGCCGGCACGTCCGGTGCGGTGTTCGACGTGGTGGCCGGTGGCCTGGGCGACGTGGGCGCGGCCCTGGCGCGTTTTCACGACCTCACGGCCCGCCTGTCGGCCGGCGAGGACGTGATGGACGCCTTCTCGAAGGCCCAGGCGCGCGTCGAGGCAATGGACGGCTGGACGCTCGCGCCGCAGGTCGAGTCCACCCTGTCGCGGCTGAACCTGGACGCGGACTGGCAGTTCGAGGCGCTATCCGGCGGTCAGAAACGCCGCGTGCTGCTGGCCCGCGCGCTGGTGCAGGAACCCGATCTGCTGCTGCTCGACGAGCCGACCAACCATCTGGATATCGCCGCCATCGCCCAGCTCGAAGAGATGCTGCTGGCCTGGAACGGTGCGCTGCTATTCATCACCCATGACCGCGCGTTTCTGAAAAATCTCGCCACCCGCATCATCGACCTCGATCGCGGCAAGCTCACCTCCTGGCCCGGCAACTACGACACGTTTACCGAAGGCAAGGAAAAGATGCTGGCCGACGAAGAGAAGGCCAACGCCTTGTTCGACAAGCGCCTGGCCCAGGAAGAAGTCTGGATCCGCCAGGGCATCAAGGCCCGGCGTACCCGTAACGAAGGCCGTGTACGCGCGCTGAAAGCCATGCGCGCCGAGCGCGCCGAGCGCCGCGAACGCGGCGGCAACGCCAATATCATCACCCAGGATGCCGCGCGTTCGGGCAAGCATGTGATCGTGGCCGAAAACCTGGCCTACACCTGGCGCGACGGCAACAACGAAAAACCGATCGTCAATAATCTGTCGACGGTGATCCAGCGCGGCGACAAGGTCGGCATCATCGGCCCCAACGGCTGTGGCAAGACCACGCTCATCAACCTGTTGCTTGGCCGTATCGAGCCCGATGCCGGCACCATCAAGCTCGGTACCAATCTCGATATCGCCCATTTCGATCAGCACCGCGCCGCGCTCGACGACTCCATCAGCGTGCTCGACAACGTGGCGCAGGGACGCTCCTCGATCACCATCAACGGCCAGGATCGGCACGTGATGAGTTATCTGCAGGACTTCCTGTTCTCGCCCAAACGCGCCCGCAGCCCGACGCATGTGCTCTCCGGCGGCGAACGCAATCGCCTGCTGCTGGCCAAGTTGTTCACCCGGCCCGCCAACCTGCTGATCATGGACGAGCCGACCAACGACCTCGACGTCGAAACCCTCGAATTGCTCGAGGAACGGCTGATGAACTACGAAGGCACCCTGCTGCTCGTCTCGCACGACCGTGCGTTCCTGGACAACGTGGTCACCAGCAGTCTGGTGTTCGAAGGCAACGGCAAGGTCAACGACTATGTCGGCGGCTATACCGACTGGCTGCGCCAGCGCCCGGCTGAGGCAGCCCCGGCCACCTCGATGACCAAACCTAAGACCGCCGCCTCGAAACCCGCGCCCGCCGCGCCCAAACCCAAGGCGCAGCCGGCCAATCCCCTGTCCAGCGCCGAGCGCAAGGAACTGCGCGCGTTGCCGGATATGATCGAGAAGCTGGAAGCCCGGATCGAGGGGCTCGAGGCGGAGTTCGCGAAGGCCGGCTTCTACGACCGGCCGGCGGACGAGATCAAGCGCAAGACCGAAGAGCTTGGCAAGGCGCAGGCCGATCTCGAGAACGCTTTGGAGCGTTGGGAGGCGCTGGAAGCGCGTCAGGGGTAAGGGCCAGCTCGCGTTGCAGCAAGAGTGGCTTACTCTCGGGCCGTAGACTGTTGGATCAAGCCACGAGTTTTAAACAGCGCACGAGTTTATCGTTCCTTTGGTTTCGCACTGCTGTGCGACTCACTTTCTTTTGCTTGTCCAAAAGAAAGTAAGCAAAGGAAAAAGACACCCGGGTTGCGCGCCGGCACTTCGTGCCGGTGCACTGCGATGCTCGGCCCGAAGGGATGCGGCCAGAACTCGGATCGCTTTGGCGATCCTCAAACAGCTGGCCGCACCGGCGCATGCGCTGGACACCCTTCGGCCCTGCGCTTCTCGTCGCGCCACACGGGACCCGAATACAGGCGCGACCACTGAACCTCTGTAGTTGAAATGGTGATCGAGTAGACGTTGAAGCGTTTGGCTGCGTTCCGGTCGGACTCGCCTGCGGCATTGTCCGACCAAAGATCGCTTTGCGATCTTGGCGAAGCGTCAGCGAGCCGGTCTTGAGTCTGTATTCGGTCCCCTTGGGCGCAGCGCCGAGCAGTGGAGGCCGAAAGAGATAAAGACAGCCGGATGTTTGAGTCGCGCGTAGCGCGGCGAGTTTCCGGCTGTCCTCTTTCGGCCGCAGCCGCGCAGGGCATCGGCGCAAAGCGCCGACGCAAGACAGGGTGTCCTTTTCCTTTGCTTACTTTCTTTTGGACAAGCAAAAGAAAGTGAGTCGCGCAGCAGCGCGAAACCCCAAGTAAAAATTCACCCGCGCAGTTGACCCAAACACTCATGACCTCCGACTACAAAGCGTTAGCCTCTAACCCAATGAACACAGAGCTACCGCACACAAAAAAGCCGGCAGCTCTTCCGAACCGCCGGCTCTCCAAGACCTGTCTACGAAATCAGGCCGCGTCGTTCGGCCGGTTGGCCTCAGCCTCGATCTGAATCTCGACTTCATCCGCCACCAGCGGAATGAAAGCGTCCATGCCGAAGTCACTGCGTTTGATCTCGGTCTCGGCCGAAAAACCGCAGGTGTATTTCTTGTCATCCATCGGATTGACCATGCAGACGATATCGTCGACGTCGAGCGTAACGGGCTTGGTGACGCCATGCAGGGTCAACTCGCCCTGGACCGTGGCTTCGTCGTCGCCGTCGAACGTCACGCGGCTGGAAACAAAACGCATCTCCGGATACTTGTCGACCTCGAAGAAGCCTTCCTTGTCGCGCAGATGCTCGTCGCGTTTTTCATGGCCGGTATCCACGCTGGCCGGATCCATCGTGACTTCGACACGGCTGGTATCGCCGTCACGATCCATCACGATCTCGCCGCCGGTGACGTCGATACGACCGTGCATGGTGGACAAGCCCATGTGGCCGATCTCGAAGTTGCCATAAGTATGGGACGGGTCGATGGTGTAGGTTTCGGCGGCGCTGGCGGTGCCGGCGACAAGGCCGGCCGAGGCCAGGCCGAGCAATATTTTGTGCATCCAAATCACTCCTTTGCGGTTGATCCACCCATGGCGGGCGACGCATCCGAGTCTAGCGTATTTTCGATTACGCGCATTGCACCGGCCTCGACTCGCGAACCCGCCATCATCCGCTTTGCGCAACCCGGCGTAGACCGCCGTTCATTCCATTCGTCGAACGAGCTGCTGCATGCCCGAAGGTCCGGAAATCAAGCGCATGGTGGACGATATCGATCGCGCCGTCGGGCACGGGCCGGCACATTCGGTTTTCTTTGCGTTCGAGCGCTACAAGCGATTCGAGCCGACACTGGCGGGCCGCCCCATTGCCGCAGTCGAAGCACGCGGCAAGGCAGTGCTCGTGTTCTTTGCGGCGAGCGACAACGACGGCCCGTGGTGCGTCTACAGCCATAACCAGCTGTACGGCCAGTGGCGTATCGGCCGCGCCGATCGCCAACCGAATACGCGACGACAGCTGCGATTCGCCATCGTCGGCGCAGAACGCGCCGCGCGACTCTATAGCGCTTCGGATATTCGCGTGGTGAGGCCCGGGGCGCTCGAAGACGTTCCCTATCTCGCGAAGCTCGGCCCGGACCCGCTGAATGATACGTCGGTCGACGATGCGGCACTCGCGCGCCGGCTCGACGATAAGCGCTTCGCCGGCCGCGCGCTGGGCGGGCTGTTGCTGGACCAGCAGTTCATTGCCGGCATCGGCAATTATCTACGCTCGGAGATTCTGTTCGAGGCGGGCCTGCACCCGGCACGCAAGCCACGCACGCTGTCAGACCCGGAACGCGCACGTCTGAGCACTGCCATCCGCGTGCTGATCGAGCGCGCCTACCGGCTCAAGGGCATCACCAACGATCCGCAGCGCGCCGAACGCCTGAAAGCCCAGGGCAAGCGTTTCGGTGCCCGCCGACATATGGTCTTCGGGCGCGCCGGCCAGCCCTGTTACGAATGCGGCTCGACGATCGAAAAGCACACCGTTGCCGGCCGCCGTCTCTATCGCTGCCCGCGCTGCCAGCCGGCTAGTTGATGAGGGTGAACACGAAATAGCCCGCCAGGCCTGCGGGCAAGAGCCCCGCGAGTACCCAGAAGCCGTCGCGGCCGGTCAGGCCCAGGCCCATGAGCGCAATGGCAAACGCGGGCGCGGCCGCCGCGAAGGGAATGATCTCGAGCGGAATCATGCAGGCGCCGAGCGCGACGCAGGCGACGCCGATCAGGCGCGTGGATGCGCCCTCGACCAGTATATGCAGGCGCGGACGCACCAGCCGGTCGAGACGCCGCGTCCAGGGGATCAGGCGTCGCGAGACCTGCTTGTAGCGGTGGCGTTCGATCGACAGCTCACGCAGTTTGGCCGGCAGCCAGGGGTAGTCTTTTCCGAACACGAGCTGTGTGGACACCAGCGCGATCGAGATACCGCACACGCTCGGAATGCCGGGCACTGCACCGGTCGGCAGCGCCGCGATCAGCGCAAACATGAGCACCAGCGGCCCGTAGCCGCGCTCGCCGATGACGGTGAGAATCTCGCCGATCGACAGACGATCGCTGGCGCCCGCGTCGCTCGGCGTCGAATCCAGCGATTCGAGCAGCGCGGTGAGTGTCGTGGCTTCGCCCATGCGGGGCTTCTTTGCAAGGTCTGAATGGGCGTCAGACTAGCATGGGCGGGCGATGTTCCCTGCTCGAGGCCCGCGTTCACAGCATGCGTTGCACACGTCGTTTATTGTATGGGGCACATATTTCCGGATGGAAACCGCCATGCAGTACAAACGCCTCGGCCGAACCGGCACGAAAGTCTCACCGCTATGCCTCGGCACCATGACCTACGGCACGCCCGCGTGGCGCGAATGGGTCCTCGATGAACAGGCCAGTCGCCCGTTCCTCAAGCAGGCACTGGACGCCGGCATCAATTTCTTCGACACCGCCGACATGTATTCGCGGGGCGAATCCGAGCGGGTGGTGGGCAAGGCGCTGACCGAGTACGCCAGGCGCGACGACTTTGTGCTCGCCACCAAGGTCTTCATGCCGATGGGCGACGGGCCCAACGATCGCGGTCTGTCGCGCAAGCACATCATGTCCGCCATCGACGGCTCGCTGGAGCGGCTCGGCACCGATCATGTCGATCTCTATCAGATCCATCGCTGGGACTACGACACGCCCATCGAAGAAACCATGGAAGCGCTGCACGATGTGATCAAAGCCGGCAAGGCGCGGTATATCGGCGCGTCCTCCATGTATGCCTGGCAGTTCGCCAAGGCCCAGCGGGTTGCCGAGCGCAATGGCTGGACGCCGTTCGTGACCATGCAGCCCATGTATAACCTCGTCTATCGCGAGGAAGAGCGTGAAATGCTGCCGCTATGCGCCGATCAGGGCGTGGGCGTGATTCCCTGGAGCCCGCTCGCCCGCGGTGTGCTCGCTGGCAAGACCACCCAGGGCGAAGGCGGCGAGAGCACCCGTGCAAAGACCGACGAAAACACCCGCAAGTGGCAGCTCGGCGGCGAGATCGATACCCCGGTGATCGAGGCGCTGCGCGAGGTCGCGAACGCCCGCGGCGCGGCCATGGCACAGGTCGCGCTGGCCTGGGTGGCATCCAACCCGAGGGTCACGGCGCCTATTGTCGGTGCCAGCAAGGCGCATCATCTCGACCAGGCGATCGAAGCGATCGATATCCAACTGACCGCCGACGAAAAGGAGAAACTGGAAGCGCCCTACGCGCCCCACCCGATCGCCGGGCACAACTAGGACGGCCTCGGGACCGGACCGACGAACGCCGGGCCGCGCGCCCGGCGCATCGCCATCAACCGGCCGCGGCGCGGATCCGGCGGAGCAGTTCGTGGGTGGGGTAGCCGTCGGCGATCATGCCGTTGGCGCGCTGGAACGCGCGCAGCCCGGCCCGGGTGTTCGGGCCCATAATGCCGTCCGGCGTGCCCGTGCCGTGGCCGAGCCGGTTCAAAAGACGCTGCATCTCACGGATCTCGGTGCGTGACAGGCTCGCGAGCGTGCGTGGCCAGTCGCCCTGCACGCCCGGCTGGCCGGCCAGCCGATCGGAAAGCAGGCCCACCGCCAGCGCATAGCTGGTGGCGTTGTTGTAACGCAAAATGGTGCGGAAATTGGGGCCGACCATGAACGCCGGTCCGTGGTCGCCGGCGGGCGCGATGATCGACGCCGACTCGAACGCCGGCAGGCCACGCGTATCGACAGCGCGCACGCCGGCCGCGCGCCATGCTTCGGTCGAGCGACGGGTATCGAGCTCGGCCCGTGCATAGTCGAAGTTAGGCGGCAACACGACCTCGCGCCCCCAGGTGGACCCGCGCTGCCAGCCGTTGGATTTCAGGTAATTGGCGGTGGATCCCATGACATCGGCGATGCTGTTCCAGATATCGCGCCGGCCGTCGCCATCCTCGTCCACCGCGTAGGCGTTGAAGCTGGTGGGAATGAACTGGGTATGGCCCATGGCGCCGGCCCAGGAGCCGCGCATGCGATCGCGGTCGATATCGCCGTTGGCCAGGATCTCGAGCGCGGCATAAAGTTGCTCTTCGGCAAATCGCGTGCGCCGACCGTCGTAGCCCAGTGTGGCCAACGCGTCGATGGTTTCGTAGCTGCCGAAATTGCCGCCGTAGTTGCTTTCCACGCCCCAGATGGCGCCGATGATGGTGCGCGGCACACCATAATGCCGCTCGACTTCGCGACCGATCGCATCGTGGGTGGCCAGTTTGTCCCGGCCCTGCCGCACGCGCGTGTCCGATACGGCACTGTCGAGATAACCCCAGATCGCGCGGGTGAATTCGGGCTGGCGACGATCCAGCTCGATGATGCGCGGCTGGAAAGTCGCGCGATCGAAGGCTTCGTCGAGCACCTGCCGCGACACGCCACGCGCGCTTGCCCGCTGACGAAACGAGCTGACCCAGGCATCGAAGCCGTTGCTATCGCGAACCGTACTCGCAGCGGCCGGCGGCGCTGACATGCGCATCTCGGACGCGGATGTCGTCGCGGCTGGCGTGTTCGCCGTATTCGTGGGCGTGCTCTGCGATGTCGCGCTCGCCACGGGCTCGGACGCGCATGCGGCCACCGTGAGACAAAACACGGGCACGAGAAGATGACGGGGCTGAATCGGCATGGTCGAGCGTCTGATCGGGCGGGCGTTGCCAGTGTCCGGCAAGCCGCGCGCGGATTCAATCGTCATTAACGGCCACGACCGCGCCATGCCCGCAGCGACGATATGAGGCGTTTCAGACCGCGGCGCCGGCGGCCTGCGCGGAGGCCCAGGCCCATTGGAAATTGTGGCCGCCGAGATGGCCGGTCACATCCACCACTTCGCCGATGAAGTAGAGCCCGGGCACGTCCCGCGCTGCCATGGTCGCCGAGGACAGCGCGTCGGTATCGACCCCACCGATCGTGACCTCGGCCGTGCGGTAGCCTTCGGTGCCGTCGGGCACGAACCGCCAGGCCGACAGCCGATCGGCGAGCGTGGTGCAGGCGCTGTCGTCGAGTTGACGCAGACGCGGGTTACCGAGCCCCTCGGCGCCCAGTTCGTTGCACAGACACTGGGCGAGACGGCGCGGCAAACGCTGCGCGAGTATTGTTGCCAGTCGCGCATCGGGTCGCGCGCTCCGGCGTTCGTCGAGCCACGTCTCTATGTCCGCGCCCGCAAACCAGTCCACTTCGACGCTATCGCCGGGCTGCCAGTAAGAGGACACCTGCAGCATGGCCGGCCCGCTCAGGCCACGATGGGTAAACAGCATGCCCGCCTCGAACAGTGCGTCGTTACAGCCGGCCTCGACATCGAGGCCGACGCCCGACAGCGCACCGAATGCCGCCTGCCGGCCTTCCGCAAAAGTGAACGGCACGAGCGCGGCACGCGTCTCGCGCACCGGCAAACCGAACTGTCGCGCGATGCGATAGCCGACGCCGCTGGCCCCCATTTTCGGTATCGACAACCCGCCGGTCGCCACCACCAGCGATTGCCCGCGAAAGCGGCCTTTGTCGGTCTCGACGACATAGCCGCCCGCGCCGTGCTCGACGGCTTCGACCGCGGCACGCACATGAATCTGCGCGCCCGCCGCAGCGCATTCGTCCAAGAGCATGGTCACGATCTGCCTGGACGACTTGTTGCAGAACAGCTGACCCTTCTCCTTCTCGTGGTAGGCAATATCGTGGGCGTCCACCAGCGCGATGAAATCGGCCGGCGTGTAGCGCGCCAGCGCCGACTTGCAGAAGTGCGGATTCGCCGACAGAAAATTTTCCGGCGTGCTGTAGACGTTGGTGAAATTGCACCGCCCCCCACCGGACATGAGAATCTTCTTGCCGCAGCGTTTGCTGCCCTCGAGGACCACGGTGCGCCGGCCCCGTGACGCGGCCACCGCCGCGCACATCAATCCCGCAGCGCCGCCGCCAAGGACGATGACGTCGTAGTTCGCAGCCGCGTTCATCGCGGTTTTCCACGGTCGCGCGCGCCGGCTGTTCGCCCCATGTGAATGTCTGTTGCAGAAGGAATTTTTTGTATCGGGTTATCTCGCGGTAGGCTACGCGCGCCTTCTGAATCCGGCAAATCGTTGTCGGTTACATTGACCGCGCCGCGGTGGCCAAGACTTGGTTTCGTCCCGCGTAAAAGATATATTTCCCGAACTGTCGACCTATATCGTGGTGAAAGCCGGGTAAGCCGGGCCACGACCGGCGGCATTCGGCGGACGACGCTCAGGAGAGATCGACGCCAACATAATAAAAGCACAGCCATGGCTGCGCAGTGCGGGAAACGAACGATTACAACAATCCGAAGGAGGACGAGAACGCCATGCTGAAAAGACTATCGCTGCCGATACTGGCAGCGCTCCTGGTTGGCCTGAGCGGCTGTGGGCTCATCTACAAGCCGACCGGTCATGTACTCGCCCATTATGCCCAGGATGAAGTCGTGCCCTACGCGCTGGGCAGCGGCGACCTGGACCTGTCCGCCTGTGGCACCGGCATGGGTCAGCATCAGTTGCTCGCCTCCTTCGAGCGCGTGATCGGCCGTCCGTCGAAAGTGCTACTGACCACGAACCTGCTCGCCGGGCTTTGTTCCGAAACGCAGGCACAGGAACAGCAGCTGCGTTTCGCCCGCGCGCTGCGCGACGGCGAGACCGAGGAAGCCCGCGATGCGCGCGTCGAATCGCAGCGTCTGTTCCGCCGCACGGCCCTGCGCCGCTACCAGGTCTATCGCGACACGGTGGATGCGTTCGGTGAGTTCGGTGACGGAGAATGCCCGTCGTATGGCAGCGATACCGAGGAGCTCGAATTCATGGTGGGTACGCTCACCTCGGTGCAGGCCCTGCTGAGCGACATTCAGGCTTCGAGCAGTGTCGGCGTGCCGCAGGACGTGGCTGCCAAGGCCGGCCGCGCCACGACATGCATGGACAACGAGAAATGGTGGGGCGTGCCGAACGCGCTTCAGGCGGTGGTATGGCTGAGCGTTCCCGGCACCACGCCGGACGGAAAGGATCCCTGGGCTCAGCTCAAGGAAGCCGCCGATTACGGCGAAAGCAAGGGCATGGCACTACCGGCGACGCTGTATGCGATCGCGGGCTTCGGGCAGTCGAACGACGCACGTGAGAAGGAAGGCATCCGCCAGGTCGCCAGGATCTACAACGCCGGGGATACACCCCAGGATTACGTGCTTTTGTCGGAGATCGCCTACGCCCAGGCGCTGTATCTGTCCGATCGCATCTGGACCCGCGAGACCGGCCAGCGCACGCCCTTCCTCTCGCTGGGTGACTTCCCGGGCGACGAAGACGAGAACGACGACACCAACTTCGACGCCGGAAGCTTTCTTAACTGATGAATAGCGAAAACACGTCCAGCGGGTCGGCAGCCGCCGACCCGCACGCCGGCGATATGTCCACGACATACAGCGCAGGCCGTAACTGGCTGATCACCCTCCCCGTTGCGGTATTGCTGCTGTTCGCCATCCTGTTCGGCACCAGCGCCTTCATCCACGGGCAGCTCCTGAGCCTGGGCGGCGAAATCTGGCAAAACTACAACACGCTCCGCTACGACATGTCGGAACCGACATGCGACCCGGACCTGGACATCGATGCGCGCCTTGAGCAGAGCCAGTCGAGCACGGCCGACGCAGACAGCCTGTTCGATGCCGGCCCGTCCGATCCGGAGGCCAAGCGTCGCTCGCTGGAAAGCCAGCGCGACCAGTGCCGGGCCAGCTACGAGCGCTACGAATACAACAGTGAAATGACGGCCACCTCGACGCTGCGGGCCTATCGCACGCTCGAGCTGAGTATGGGCCGTATCAACCAGATGGGCCAGGGATTCCAGGCCTATATTCTGGTGCTTTTGATCATGCTCGGCGGCTTCATCGCCACGGCACTCAACGAGCAGATCGGGCTACGCGCGCCCAAATCACGGCTCGACTATCGGGTGAGCTCGGCGGCACAGATCGTGGCCAACCTCGCCATGGCCGTCAGTGGCTTCGTCTGGCTACGGCTCGACTCCGGCGGTGATTTCGGCCTGAACCTGCTCTGGCTGATCGGTTTCATCGCGCTGGCCATCGTCGCCACGTATCGCAGTTTCCGTGTTCCGGAAACCGCCACGCCGGGCGGCTCGATATTTCATGCATCGCTCAGCGTGCCGCTGTACTGCTGGCTCGCGCTCGTCAGCATCGTCTATTTCTTCGTCACCGAAGGCTATGTCGCCGGGCCGGCGATCCAGTTGACGAAGATGATCCGCTTTGCCGATCTCTACACCGGCATCGGTCTGTACGTGTGGGTGGGCATGATGCTCAAGCACACGCGTATCGCCGAGGTGATCTTCGGCCTGTTCCGCTCTTGGGACATGCGCCCGGAGTTCGTGGTCATCCTCGTCGTGCTCGCCTCGGCCTGGCCAACCGCCTACACCGGCGCATCGGGCATCTTCGTGCTCGCGATCGGTGCGGTGATTTACCAGGAGCTGCGTATTGCCGGGGCCTATCGCCAGCTGGCCGTGGCGTCGACCGCGATGTCCGGCAGCATGGGCGTAGTGCTCAATCCCTGTCTGATGGTGGTGATCATCGCCGCACTCAACCGGCAGGTGACCACCGATCAACTGTTCGGCTGGGGCATGTACGTGTTCGCCCTCACCGCGATCATCTTCACGGGCTTCGTGTACCTCACCCGCAAGAGCAAGCCCTATATCGCCACGCCGGACACCGCGCTGCCGAAAATGCGCGAGGCCATCGGCCCGCTGATTCCCTACGTGGTTATCGGCGTGGTGGTAGTGCTGATCTATACCCGCCTGCTGGGCCAGAGCTTCAACGAGTTCTCGGCGCCGGTGATTCTGCCGATCATGCTCATCGCCCTGCTCGGCTACGATCGCTGGCGGGCCAAGCGGCTGTACAACGACGCCATCTACAAGGCCGACCGCGGCCAGGCGAAGGCGCCGGATCACGTGCCGGCCGGTTTCTGGAACGCACTGCGCTCCTCGACCGCCGATACATCCATGCTGCTGGGCGCGCTGCTCATGCTGATGGTGCTGTCCATCGTGTTCGGCGGGGTCATGGAACGCTCGGGCGTGATGGAACTGTTCCCCGAGGATCTGGGCAACATCTGGTACGCCACGGGCCTTCTGGTGATCATGCTGGTATTCATCGGCATGATCATGGAGCCGTATGGCGCCATCATCCTGGTGAGCGCCACGCTGGCGCCGGTGGCTTATCACAACGGCATCAATCCGGTGCATTTCTGGATGATCGTGCTGGTGGCGTTCGAGCTGGGCTATCTCAGCCCGCCCGTGGCGCTCAACCAGCTGCTCACCCGTCAGGTGGTGGGCGACGCCGAAATCCAGGCCGCCAAGGCCGAGGTCGCCGACGATCCCAGCTTCTGGCGCCGCCACGAAGCCCTGCTGTTGCCGATCACGGTACTCGCGTCGTCGCTGCTGCTGGTCGCCTTCGTGCCGCTCATCTTCATGGAGCTGTTCTGATGCGTCCGCTCGATCAGGATCGCGCGTAACCCGAAAAGCAAACCTTCAGCATGTTCTGAAGATCACTCCGGAGGAAGAAACCCCATGCTACCCAGAAAAATGACGTCCTATCTCGGCGCGGTCGCTGTTGGCGCCGCTGCCCTGCTCGGCAGCGCGATGCAGCCGGCTGCGGCGCAAGAAACCCGCTCGCTATGCATCTACGACCCGATCGGCGCGAACGGCTTTATCTACCAGTCCTTTCAGGATTACGTCGTGCAGGCGCGCGAATGGGGTATCAAGTTCAATACCCGTGCCTATACCGATGAAGCCGTGGCCGCCAACGATTTCAAGGCGGGCAAGTGCGACATGGTCGGCATCACCGGCGTGCGCGCGATCCATTTCGTGAAGTTCGCCGGCAGCCTCGACATGGCCGGCGGCCTGCAGACCTATGACCAGGAAAAGACCGCCATCAAGGTGATGTCGAGCCCGAAGGCGGCGGATCTGATGCAGTCGGACGGCTATGAAGTCGTTGGCGTGGTGCCGCTGGGCAAGGCATTCCTGTTCGGCCGCGACAAGGGGTATCTGGAAAGCCTGGATACCATCGCCGGCAAGAAGATCGCGGTGATGTCCTACGACAAGCAGGCCTCGACGCTCGCCAACGTCGCCGGCGCATCGCCGGTGGGTGCGTCCATCGCCTCGTTCGGGCCGATGTTCAATAACGGCAGCGTGGATCTCGCCTATGCGCCGTCGTTCGCCTACAACGCGCTCGAACTCTACAAGGGCCTGGGCGAGCAAGGCGGCATCGCGGACTTCGTGCTCGGCATGCTCTCGGGTCAGCTGGTCGTCCACCAGGACAAGTTCCCCGACGGCTTCGGCCAGAAGTCGCGCGAGTGGGTGTTCAACAACATGTTCGACTCCACCCTGCGTCGCGTGGAAAGCGCCGACAGCGACATTCCGGACAAGTACTGGGTGCATATCTCCGGCGAGCGTGACGCGAACTATCGCGAGATGTTCCGCAACACCCGTCAGGATCTCTGGGACAACGGCTGGTACAACCACCGCATGCAGCACCTGCTCAAGAAGATTCGCTGCTCGACCGACAGCGGGCTGGCGGAATGCAGCCAGGAAAGCGAGGGCGGCCCGGTCAACTGATCGCGGCCTGACCCTGGACCTTTCAGCCCGTCGTGCATGAGCGTGCACGACGGGCTTTTTCGTTGAGACCCACGGAGCCCGCCATGCCCTTTCCATTTCGCTGCCGCTGGCCGCTCGCGTTGGTAATCCTCGCCGCGCTCGGTATGAACAGCGCCGTTGCCGACGACGTGGTCGAGCGTTCGATCTGTGTTTACGACCCGGTCGGAGCCAGCGGCGCCGTCATCGAGCAGTTCCAGGATTACGTCGTCATGGCACGCGAGGCCGGCGTGAAGTTCGACCTCCGCCCGTATACGGACGAAGGCGTGGCCGCCAACGACTTCAAGTCCGGGCGCTGCGATGCCGTCGGCCTTACCGGTATTCGCGCCAAGCAGTTCGTGCCGTTCGCCGGCAGCCTGGACATGGTCGGCGCGCTCCAGACCTACGACCAGATGCATACCGCGATTCGTGTCATGGCCAGCGACAAGGCCGCGGATCTGATGCGCAACGGCGGATACGAAGTCGCCGGCGTCGTGCCCGGCGGCAAGGTCTATCTGTTCTCGCGCGACCGGCGCTTTCTCGACAGCCTCGAGGCCGCGGCCGGCAAGAAGGTCGCCGTGATCGGCTACGACAAGCAGGCGCGCGTGGTCGCGAACGTGGCCGGCGCCTCGCCCGTGCCCGCGACCATCGCCAGCTTCGGCCCGCTGTTCAACAACCACAGCGTCGACATGGCCTATGCGCCGGCCATCGCCTACAACGCCCTCGAGCTATACCGCGGCCTCGGCGAAGACGGCGGTGTCGCCGACTTCGTGCTGGGGATGCTCTCGGCCCAGATGGTCATCCATCGCGACCGCTTTCCTGCCGGTTTCGCGGCCGAATCGCGACGATGGGCGGCGAACAAGGCCTGGGATCGCATTCTGCCGCGTATCCGACAGGCGGATGCCGAAATTCCCGATCGATACTGGGTCCATATCAGCGGCGAGCGCGAGAGCAAGTATCGCGGCATGCTGCTGGAGATCCGGCAGCGGCTCTGGGAAGAACAGTGGTACGACCACCGCATGCAGCATCTGCTCAAGAAGATTCGTTGTGCCGATGACCCTGGCCTCGCCGAATGCTCACGGCCGACCGAAGGCGGCGCCGTGAACGGCTGAGCGCAACGCACTGGCGTTAAGCGCATACGCGGCGTAGGCTCGCGGGGTCATGGGGGCAAATAAAGATCGCGGCCTGTTCGCCGGCAGCACGCGCTGTACGGCATCGGCGCGCGCGGCACATGGCATGAGTCGTGCAATCGACGCACCCACCCGCAATGCCGGCCTGGACAGCGCCCCGGCGATACCGCCAATACAAACGCAGATCGCCCGATCTATTGCGCTTGCCCAGGCACGGCGCTGTGCACCCGGCCGTGAGCCGATGACGAATTAACGCAGGGAGACCGAAGCGATGGAATTACTCGACACGCTGCAACAGGGCATTTATGCCGTGATGACACCTGTCAGCAGCTTCATCTGGTCATACATCCTGTTTTACCTGCTTTTCGGTGCGGGCATCGGGTTCACCATCATGACCCGGTTCATGCAGTTCCGCATGCTCGGCCACATGGTGCGGATCACGTTCGACAGCCGCAGCAGCGATCAGGGCGTGAGTTCCTTTCAGGCGCTCGCCACCTCGCTGGCGGCGCGCGTGGGCACCGGCAACCTGGCCGGTGTGGCGCTCGCCCTGTGGGTAGGCGGCCCGGGCGCGGTGTTCTGGATGTGGATGACGGCGCTGGTGGGCCTGGCGACGACATTCGTCGAATGCACCCTCGGTCAGGTCTACAAGATCCACTATGCAGACGGCGTCTATCGCGGCGGCCCGGCGTACTACATCGAACGCGCACTCGGCCAGAAATGGATGAGCATCCTGTTTGCCGTGTTCCTGATCATCGCCTACGGCTTCGCTTTCTCCGGCGCGCAGGCGAACACCATCGCCAAGGGCATGGAAGGCGCCTTCGACGTGCCGACCTGGGTGACCGGCATCGCGCTTGTTGTGCTCGCGGCGGTGGTGATCTATGGCGGTCTGCGTTCGATCGCACGCGTGGCGGAAAAGATCGTCCCGCTCATGGCCATCGGCTACTTTCTCGTCGCGGTTTACGTGATGATCGCGAACTACAGCGAAGTGCCCGGCATGCTGTGGCTGATCATTCAGAGCGCCTTCGGCTTCGGCCCGGCGGTCGGCGGCGCAGTCGGCTATACCATCAAGGTCGCCATGGAAAACGGCGTCAAGCGCGGCCTGTTCTCGAACGAGGCCGGCATGGGCTCGACACCTAACGCGGCCGCCACGGCCGAGGTGAACCATCCGGCGGCGCAGGGGCTGGTGCAGGCATTCGGCGTGGTCATCGATACGCTGATCATCTGCAGCTGCACCGCGGTGGTGATTCTGCTTTCGGGTGTCTACGACCAGATGCTTGCCAGTGGTGGCGGCGAGTCCATGCAGGGCATCCAGCTGACCCAGACCGCGATGGCGGACCACCTGGGCGGCTTCGGCGTCGGCTTCATCGCGGTCGCGATCCTGTTCTTCGCCTATACGTCCATCTTGGCGAACTTCGCCTACAGCGAGATCAATCTGGAGTATCTGGCTGGCAGGCACCACAAGAAGGCGATCGCGATTCTGCGTCCCCTAGTGCTGGCCATGGTGATGATCGGGTCGGTCGCCACGCTGGGCTTTGTATGGGATTTCGCCGATCTGGCCATGGGGCTGATGGCCACTACCAACCTGATCGCCATCATATTCCTCGCCCCCATCGCACTGCGTGTGCTCAAGGACTACGAACGCCAACGCGGCGAAGGTATCGACGAGCCAGTCTTCAACCGCCAGGTGCTGAAAAAACCGGACGAGGTCGAACCGGGCATCTGGGACTGATCGCACCCGTGCATGACGCGCTGGCCGGCGCCTAGAAACCGATCAGCGCGATCTCGCGACCGATTGCAATGCGACATGCCCCGCCGGCGACGAGCCGGCGGGGTGCTTGCGTCGGCCCGCGGTGCTAGAGAATCTCGCGCCCCTGCCAGCGCAGGGCTGCATCCGAGTCCTGCGCATACTCGCGGGCACGCGTGACGATGGCGTCGAAATCTTCGGGATTTTCCAGCGCTTCGAGGATCGTGTCGGTCTTATCGCCGCGCTGCTCGACGATCGCGCGCAGGATCGCGACGCTGGTATCGGTATCACGGCTGAGTTTTTCCAGATTGGCCATGTCTGCTGCCTAATACTGAGAAGTCCTGAGTCTCGGACAGGCACAGACGACAAACATTCCCGACCCGTACGAAGTGCGAGCGCCCGATCACCCCACGACCGGGCGCTCGTGACAGCACCTAGGCTGCGGCCTGTGCGGCAGCCGAGCGACGCTGTTTCTTCGCGCGCCGTGTCGACGGCCAATTCGCCAGATCCACTTCTTCGCGAATCTCCGCGCACACGTCGATGACATGGCTGAGCTGCGCGTAGCTGTGGTTGCAGTTCACCGAGAGCCGGATCAGCGCGCGCTTGGTGGCCGTGGCGGGCGCACAGAACACCGAGCCGAACACCCCGCGCGACTCGAGCGCATCCCGCAGCACGATGGTCTGCTCCTCGGTGCCGGATTCGAGCGCAATCATCTGGGCCTGGCCACTGTCGACGTTGTACCCCAACGCATCGAGATGGCGTCGCAGATAAGCCGCGTTGGCATGCAGACGCTCGCGTTCATGGTCCGCGCCCTTGATCAGATCAAGCGTACGGGACAGGCCGGCGATGTCGTGCGGCAGCAGCGACGAGCTGAAAATCGCCGGGAACGAGTTGAACTTGATGAACTGACGCAGTCTTTCGCTGCAGGCGATCAGACCGGCCCGACCAGCAAAAGCCTTGGCCAGACTCGCGGTCACGAAGTGCACCTTCGACTGCAGACCGAGACCTGCGACCAGGCCGCGGCCTTGGTCCCCGTGGGTGCCCAGGGAGTGGGATTCGTCCACGATCGTCACACAGTCGTGGCGATTCGCCACATCCACGATCTGCTCCAGCGGCGAAATGCTGCCCGTGGTGCTGTAGATCGAGTCCACCACCACGATGCCCGGGCCGTTGCGCTCGATCATGGTTTCGAGATGGCTCGGGTCGTTGTGCCGGAACGGTTTCCACTCGAGCCCGGCACTGCGCACGCCTTCCCAGAGCGACGCATGGGCGAACATGTCCACATAAACCGGCGTGCCCGGCGCGCCGATGGCCTGAATGAGGCCGACGTTGGCGGCATAGCCCGACTGGCACAGCAGACTGGACTCCATGCGCATCCAGCGGGCCATGCGGCGCTCCAGGTGCAGCTGCGGGCTGTCGCCGTGCAGATAGACGCCCGACATCACGACCGTGTTGTCGGAACCGCGCAGGCTGTCGATCTGTGCCTGGAGAACCTCCGGATGGTTAGCGAGATCGAGATAGTCGTTGGTCACCATCAGCACGGCATCCGGGCCGGGCTGACGGCCGTGCATGATATGCCCCCCTTTCCAGGTCTTCTCGACGCGCTCGCGGAAATAATGATCCACGTGCATGCGCAGAAAATCCGGCTCCGGCATGGCCGTCGGACGAAGCGGCGAACAGCTGGATATATTTGAATTAGTCATGACAAACCCATGTCGTTGGCGTGAAATAATGTAAGAAGAATTGTGATATTTCGAATTGACAATTTTTGTCACTCAAAATACATTTCACATATCCTACGTATAACAAAATTTCGTTTCGTACAAGTGGGCTAGGCAATTACTTCGAAAAGTATTTTTTTCCCAATAAGCCAGTGAGTTGCCACACGTTGGCCAGCCGTGCCCAGCACAGCTGCCCAGCTCGCAGCGGGTCCGATCAATCGCCGAGTTCAACCGGGCGGGAAAACGCCTATGGCGCAAGGGCCATCAGAACCCGGGCAGTGTCGCACCCACAATCGGGCGGACCCCGGGACGCGCTTACATCAGCGAATAGCCGACCGTATCCAGCCATTCGAGATAGCGATTGAAGGTCGCGTTCGGCGGCACGACGCCGCTGTCCGGTTGACCCGAATCGAACACCGCCCAGCGGTAACTGCGCTTACCCTCCAACCGAGTCGCAGGCCGGATATGCGACTTCCACTGACGCCAGGGGTCACTTGTGACGCTATGCGCCGCAATCAGCAGCGTAGGGTCAAGCAGATTGTCGCCTGTGTTCAACAGCTTGAGGCAGTCGGCAGGCGCACCATTGGCTGCTGCACGCTCAGCGAGCGCCGATTGTTCCGCGGTATCGACGATCACCAGACGATAGAGTCCGCCGTCACCATCCACCAGCAAAAAGCCCGACGGATCATCGGCCAGGTAATACTCGACGAACTCGTAACGCGGCCTCAGATTCTTGAGCAGGTTCTCGACCGCGCCGTCGCAAAGCAGCGCCGGCACCTCGACATCGAAGACATCGCTGGCCGCGGTGAAGGTGTCGAGAATATGGGCATGCTGCAACTCGCGAATCGTACGATTGAGCAGTTCGTAGACGCTGTGTTCGTTCTTGCGGATGAAACGATCGATCACGCCATTGTTGAAGGCATCCACGGCCTCGGTCTCAGTCGCGACCCCGGTAAAAAGAATCTTCTTGATATGCGGATTGCGGATCTTGCGGCAGAACTCCAGGCCATTCATCTGCGGCATCGCATAGTCGACCATGGCGATCGAGATTTGCGAGAACCGGTTGGTGAAGTGCATTTCCCGTGCGAGTGCCGCCGTATCGAGGCTGACTTCGCGATGACCGGCCGCACCTATCACATTACCGCCCGTACCCCGGCTATCGAAATTGAAGAAGCGCTGTCGTGACGGTGCTTCGCTGTCACGGTCGTTGATATAACCGAGCGCCTTGTGGGTCGAGTCGAAAAGCAGGTACGGCAGATCGGCCTCGAGCTGCAGGCTCAGGTTACCCAGGAAGTCGATGTCGTCGTCGACGAGCACGATCTGCGTCGGATGAAAATAGGGCGCAAGACGGGTATCAGTCATCGCGTTCCACCGCCGGGAAAGTCATCACGAACTCGGTGTAGCGGCCCTGCGCCGAATGACAATGTATATCGCCCCCAAAGCTTTCCATGACAAGACGCGAAAAGGCCAGGCCGATGCCCGTACCCTGTCCGCGCGGCATCGCCGAGTAGAACCGTTCGAATATTCGCGGCAGCACATCAGGGTGAATGCCCGGGCCGGTGTCTCGAAAATGCAGACGATGCGCACCCGCGCCGCTGCGCTCGGTCCAGATACGGATGACACCGTCGTCATCCCCGGCCTGGGCCAGAAAATAGAGCGCGTTCTTGAGCAGATTGAACAGCAGATGAACCATCAACAGCTGCGAGCCGAAAAAGGCGAAATCGGCGCCCTGCTCCCAGTGCACGCGTTCACGTTCCCGCGCCGAATGGAACGGATAGCGCTCCAGCGCGGCTGCCACGCAGGCGCCGACGCGCGTGACCTCGAACGAGGTCTCGTCGATGGTCGTACGGCTCGAATTCACCAGCAGCATGTCGAGAATGACATTGGTGTATTCGGTTTCCGCATTGATGCGATCCAGAACCGCGTGCATCTGCCGGTAGTGGGCGGTGCGAATGCGCTTGACCGGGAGCCCGGCATCGCGCGCCATCTCGAAACCTTCGAAGATCGACGGCAAATAATTCTGCAAACCGCGCGCGCCGCTGCGTATGCCCAGTAACGGGGTGCGCAGTTCGTGCGCCATCGTCCCAACGGCCGAGGTGATGGCCGACAGCTTCTCGCGTGCCACCAGCTCGGTCTTGTAGTTGAACGCGCTGCCCGCGAGGATCGCGAAGATATAGGTCGGCACCAGCGGCAACACTTCGCTGGACTGCGCGGACAGATCCCCGCCGACCAGTTCGTAAACGGCGCAGGCAGCGCCTGCGCCCAGGGCCGCCATGACCAGAATCATGAGCCAGTCGAACACGATCAGCACCATCAGCAGACAGGCAGCCATGGTCGACAGCGCCCATACGGTCGCAAACTCGTTCATCAGCGACATGAATATAAAAAAGAATGGCAGCTGATATATGACGATGAAAAACCAGTAAAGCGTCACTTTTCGGCGCCAGAAATCGTGGCGGGTCAATCGATGCTCGAACAGCATGGGTATGGCGATGAGCACGCTGAAAGCCCGCAGCCAGGCGCTTTCGAAGCCTTGGGGCTGAAATTCCGTCCAGCACAGGTAATACAGCGGATGGCCGATAATCGCCACGATGGCAAACATCCGCATATTGGCGCGTGAGTAGATCGTACTCTGGGCGAGTGAAGCCGCCAGACGTACGCGCAGCCGCCGCCAGGCTTCTGGCGTACGCGGTGTCTTCAACGTCATTGATCGGGAAAAAAACACCCGGCGCGTCCCCTCAGCAAATTCGACATGTCACGTCGACGAAGTCAAAACGTCCCAACTCTCGGTTCATCCTATACGCCGACGGCCTGAATTCGTAGCATCGACCGCATGACCAGGGGTCACGGATTATTTATCTCGCGCGCAAGGTTATACTCAATGCGGCTGTTCACCGACCCGGGGAGATATCAAACCGCCATGTCCGCTCGCCGGCCAGCGCCCGCACGGCATCCGCACGCCCACTCGCTCGGCGGGCCACGTCGCGCCGCGAGATGAAGACGCTGCGAAACCCCCGGCTGGCGATCCGCCTGGCGCTGGCAACGGTACTGGCCGGACAGATCGCCAGTCTCACGGTTGCGTGTCAGCCCGGCGCGCTCGCCCTGGGACTGCTTATCGCAATCGAGACCTTCACCAGCCTGGCAGCCATCCTGCTGTGCTGGATCGGCCTGCGTGCCACGCATCCGGACCGGGCCCGGATGATCAGCCCCCTCGTGACCTGGCTCGAGAACATCGACGTGGCCGGCGACAGCCGCCCGCGCCCGTCGGTACCGCTCGAGGGTGCCGACTCCCAGCTGGTTGCCACCGTCGACAATCTCGTGCATCGCGTACAGCAATATCGCGACAAGCTGCTGGTACGCCACCAGCGCGTACAGCGGCTGCTGCGCAACGTGACCGACGTGCTGTACCACACCGACAGCAGCGGCCGGATCAGCTGGATCACCGATACGGTCAACGACATGCTCGGCTACCGGCCCGCCGAACTCGAGGGCCGGCTGCTGCGGGACCTGCTGGCCGACCCGGAAAAGGACGAGCCGGCGCTGCTCGAACGTCCGCAACTGCGCCGCCACCCCACGCGCGTATTCCGGCGCGACGGCAGCATCGCCTGGCTGCTGATTTCCTCGCGTCGTATCGACGATGCGCATGGCCAGCCCATCGGCAGCGAAGGCGTCTGTCGTGACGGCACCCGGCTGATCGAGACCCAACATGCGCTCGACGATGAGAAGGAGCGCGCCCAGGTCACGCTGGCATCGATCGGCGATGCGGTCATCACCACCAATGCTCATGGCGAGGTCGACTACCTCAACCCGCGCGCGGAACAGATGCTGGGCGTGCCCACGGCGGATGCCATAGGCGAACATTTCGACACCCTGTGCAATGTCGTCGACAACGATCGCAACATCACCGCAAACGGCCTGGTTCAGGCCTGTCTCAACACCGGCACCATCCAGGAACGCGACGAAGATCTGACCCTCTACGATCGCGCGCCCCAGACTACCGGCCATACCGTCAAGGTCACGATTTCGCCGATCCGCGACAGCCATCAGCACGTGGTGGGCACGGTCATCGTGCTGCACGACATCACCCGCCTGCAGCAGATCTCGCGGGAACTGGCCCATCAGGCCAATCACGATCTGCTGACCGGCCTTCCGAACCGCCGCGCCTTCGAGCACCTGCTCGGTGAGTTTCTCGCCGAGACAGGCCAAGGACATCACCACGCGCTGTGTTATCTGGACCTCGATCAGTTCAAGCTGGTCAACGATACCTGCGGCCATGACGCCGGCGACGAAATGCTGCGCCAGATCTCCAATCAGATCTCGAGCCAGATCCGTGTCGGCGACACGCTCGCCCGGCTCGGTGGCGACGAATTCGGGCTGATCATGTGTCACCTGTCGCTCACCGATGCCAAGATCAAGGCCGAAGCATTACGCACCGAGATCGACCGGTTCCGCTTTCGGTGGAACGACAAGCTGTTTCGCCTCGGCGCCAGTATCGGCGTGGCGGCCATCGACCGTGAGGCCGTCAGCACGACGGAATTGCTGCGCCGCGCCGACACCGCCTGTTATCTGGCCAAGGAAAAAGGCCGCAACCAGGTCTATATCTATCGCGGCGACAGCGACGAGACGCTCACGCGCCACGGCGACATGCAGCGCATGCAGCAGATCAGCGAAGCGCTCGACAACGACCGCTTCGAACTGTTCGCCCAGATCATCCAGCCCATCGACCAGCGCACCCACAGCCGCTGCGGCGTGGAACTGCTCCTGCGGATGCGCGACAGCGACGGCGCCATTCTCTCGCCGCAGAACTTCCTGCTCACCGCGGAACGCTACAACGTCGCCGCCCGCATCGACCGCTGGGTGCTCAAGCGCGCCGTGGCACTGATCGCCGCCGCCGGCGACGACCACGCGGCGATCGAGCACTACAGCATCAATATCTCCGGCCAATCGATCACCGACGAACACTTCGTCGACTACGCGCGTGGCCTGATCGAAGCCTCGAGCGTCGACCCGCGCCGCCTGGTATTCGAAATCACCGAAACCACCGCGGTCACCAACACGCGGCGGGCAGGCGAGCTGATCCGCTCCCTGCGTGCGCTGGGCTGCCGGTTTTCGCTCGACGATTTCGGCAGCGGTCTGAGTTCGTTCTCCTATCTCAAGAACCTGCCCTCCGACTTCATCAAGATCGACGGCAAGCTCGTCTCCAACATTCTGCAGGACCCGGTCGAACGCTCGATCGTGGAGGCCATCAACCAGGTCGGCCAGGCCATGGGCCTGCTCACCGTGGCCGAACACGTCGAGTCGCGCGCACTGCTGGATGCGCTGCGCACGATCGGCATCGACTACGCGCAGGGCTATCACGTCGCGCGCCCGATTCCGTTCGAGATGCTGTCGAGCAGTATCGGCGCACGCCAGCGGATCGTGCGCGCGCGCTGATCGCCGGCGTCGTTCTCCGTGGCAATACCGAATCCGCGCTGGCCTGCAGTCGCGTAAGCTCTGGTCATGCCTCGAACCAGAGAACAGATCATGTCCGGTCTCAAGAAACTGATCGCCCTGTGTGCGCCCGGCCTGCTCGCAGCCTGCAGCGTGATGCCGGCCGACAACTTCCCGGTCGAAGAGCAGGTCGATCTCGATCGCTATATGGGCAAGTGGTATGTGATCGCGCATATCCCGCCGAGCGTGACCGAGAACGCCTACAACTCGATCGAACGCTACGAGCAGACCGAACCCGGCAAGATCGCCACGACCTTCACCTATCGCGAAGGCGGTTTCGACGGCGAACCGAAGACGATGAAACCCACCGGCACCGTGATCGAAAACACCCAGAACGCCGTCTGGGCCATGCGCTTCTACTGGGTGATGCGCATGCAATACCTCATTTCCTATGTCGACGCCGACTACGAGACCACCATCGTCGCCCGCGACAAGCGCGATTACGTGTGGATCATGGCGCGCACGCCGCAAATCGACGACGCGACCTACGATTCGCTCGTACAGAAGGTCGCCGACTACGGCTACGACACATCGAAGCTGCGCAAGGTGCCCCAGCAGCCGCTCGACCAGCGCGACGACGGCTGATCGCTATCGGTGATGCGCAACCGGCGGCCGGGCTACCGGTCGCCGCGCCTACCGCCCGCGAATCGTCGTGACCGGCGAGGACACTGAACAAACGTCTCCGCGTGACGAATGGCGCCGGTTGTCCGGCCTCTGGCCGTATCTGTGGGCGCACCGCACGCGGGTCGCCGTTGCGCTGGCGCTACTCATCGGCGCCAAGGGTGCGACGGTGCTGCTGCCCATCGTGCTCAAGCATATCGTCGACGCGCTCGACGCCAACGAAAGCGCGCGCGTCGCGCTGCCGGTTGCGCTGCTACTGGCCTATGGCGCCCTGCGTCTTGCCTCGGTTCTGTTCGGTCAGCTGCGTGATCTGGTTTTCGGCCGGGTGACCGAGCGCGCGATGCGGCGAATCGCGCTCAACGTCTTCGAGCATCTGCACGCGCTGGATCTCGATTTCCATCTGTCGCGACGCACCGGCGGGCTGTCGCGTGATATCGAGCGCGGCATCGGCGGCATCAGTTTTCTGCTGCGTTTCATGCTGTTCAACATCATCCCGACGCTGCTCGAGATCGCCCTCGTCGCGGGCATCCTGCTGTTCTACTACAGCGCGTGGTTTGCGGTGATCGTGCTTGTGAGCGTGGTCGTCTATGTCGCCACCACCACGCTGCTCACCGAGTGGCGCACCCGCCACGTGCGCGAATCCAATCGTCTCGACGCCCAGGCCAACACCCGCGCGGTGGACAGCCTGCTCAACTACGAGACGGTCAAGTACTTCGGCAACGAGCGCTACGAGGCCGATCGCTACGACCGCGAACTGCGCGGTTGGGAAGCCGCCCTGCGCCGCTCGCGCCTGTCGCTGGGCACGCTCAACACCATCCAGGCCACGGTGATCGCGATCGCCATCACCGCGATGATGATGCTCGCCGGATCACGCGTCGTTTCTGGCGAGATGACGCTCGGCGACCTGGTCATGATCAACGCCTACATGATCCAGCTGTTCGTGCCGCTCAACTTTCTGGGCTTCGTCTATCGCGAGCTGAAGAAATCGCTGGCCGACACGGCGCGCATGTTTCGCCTGCTCGACGTCGAGCCGGGCATCGGCGATGCGCCGGGCGCGCGTGCTCTGACCGCGACGCGCCCGCAGGTTCGCTTCGAGAACGTGCAGTTCGGTTACCGACCTCCGCGGCAGATACTGCGTGGGGTCGATTTCACAATCGCCCCGGGACGCAAGCTTGCCGTCGTCGGCCAATCCGGTGCCGGCAAGTCCACCCTCGCCCGGCTGCTGTTTCGTTTCTATGATGTGGATGGCGGGCGCATCACCGTCGATGGCAGCGACATCCGCCAACTGACCGTCGCCAGCCTGCGCGATGCGATCGGCGTGGTGCCGCAGGACACGGTGCTGTTCAACGACACGATCGAATACAACATCGCCTACGGCCAGCCGGACGCCGAGCCGGCCGCAATCGCCAATGCGGCGCGAATGGCCCATCTCGACGGCCTGCTCGCGCGCCTGCCGGACGGCATGCACACGCTCGTCGGCGAGCGCGGCCTGAAACTGTCCGGCGGCGAGAAACAGCGCATCGCCATCGCGCGGGCCATCCTCAAGAATCCCGCCATTCTCGTGTTCGACGAGGCCACCTCGTCGCTCGACAGCCACGCCGAGCAGGCAATCACCGCCGCGCTCACCGAACTCGCAGCCGACCACACCACGCTGATCATCGCGCATCGGCTGTCCACGGTGGTGGATGCCGACGAGATCGTGGTCATGGACGAGGGCTGCGTCGTCGAGCGCGGCACGCATGCCGCCCTGCTTCGCGCCGATGGCCGCTACGCCGCCATGTGGCGCCTGCAGCAACGCGAGTCGAGGCCGGCGCCAACCTAGGCCGATCAGGCGATCGCGCGACGTCGAATCACGAGGCTCACCAGGGCTGTCGCCGCCAGCCCCGCAACGGCGATCGAGAAGCCGATTCCGGCCGCGCGCAGGCCGATCGTGTCGGCCGCGACGCCGATACCCACCACCGGGATCGAAATGGCGATATAGAGCACGACGAAAAACGTCGATGCCACCTCGCCGCGGCGCGCCGCCGGGCTGGCTGCCGTCACCGCACCCATGCCGGCCCGAAACGCCACCCCCTGGCCGACACCGGCCACCAGCGCACCGCAGACCAGCAGCGTCAGGGACGAACCCAGAATGGCCGACGCCACCAGGCCGATACCCGCGATCAGCCCGGCACAACCCACGGGCAACCGCCAGGACTCGGGCAGTCGCGACTGCCCGGTCTGGCCCAGCGTTGACGCGATGAACAGCGCAAACACCACGGCGCCGGTCAGCGCATGGTTCGAATAGCCCAGAATCTCGCCCATGAATGCCGGCGCGATCGCGGTAAACAGCCCCAGGACCGCGAAACCCGCGAAGCCGGCGATCGCCGCCGGCACGAATACACCACGCACTGGCGCCGGCACCCGCAACGACTGGATTCGCAGGCGCGCGCGCTCGGGCCGGTGGGCCGTCTCCGGCGCCCGCATCACCGCAACCGCGGCAAAGGCGATCAGCAGCAGGTCGACGATGAAACAGAGGGCGAGCGGTGCGGGCAGGTACTGCGCCAGCACGCCGGCAAACAGCGGCCCGAAACCGAGTCCGCCCATGTTGGCCGCGGTCGCGATCAACGTGGCGCTGCCGGCCCAGGCGGCAGGCGCGAGTTCCACCACGGCCACCGTCGCGGTACCGGTGAAGATGCCGGCCGAAATGCCGGACAGCACGCGCCCGATCAGCAACGGCGCGAGCCCGCCGCCCCACAGAAAGGCACAGGCACTGGCCGCCGAGAACGCCAGGCCTGCCAAGAGCATCGGCCGGCGCCCGATCTGGTCCGACCAGCTGCCGGTGACGATCAAAGCACCGATAACGCCCACCGCGTATGCCGCGAAGATCACGGTGATGATCAGCTGCGAGAAACCGAGCTGATCCTGATAGATCGGATACAGGGGCGTCGGCAACGTGGTACCCATCATGGTCACGACAAAGGTCAGCGCCACCGCGAAGAACACGCTGGCAGAGCGATCGGCTTCAGGCATTCAACTCGTCCCTCGAGCCGCGGGGCCGTGCATCGACGACACCGGCCAGACAATAAAAACCATCAGCCTTCATGATACAGCGACATCGCGCGACGCCCACCTCGCGCGCATGAAAAAAGGCCCGGCGACTGCCGGGCCTGTCTGCGATCACACGATCAGGCGTCGATCAGCCTTCCTCGAACCAGCTCTCGATCTGGTCGGGATGCTCGTCGATATAGGTCTGGATCGCTTCCTCGTAGCTGGTTTCCTGCGCGTCGTACATTGCCGCCTGGAGTTCTTCCAGATCGACCTTGTAGTTGCTCAGGAAGGTCGCGACTTCGGGGTAGTCGTCCTTGAAACCCTTGCGGGCGATCACGTCGACATGCTGCGCCTCGCCCAGCGTGCCGTTGGGATCGTCGAGAAAACGCAGGTCCCAGCGGCCGAACATCCAGTGCGGGGTCCAGCCCGTAACCACGATCCATTCCTCACGCTTCTCGGCACGCGCGAGCGCGGCGGTCATGGCCGCACCACTGGCCGAGATCAGCCGGTAGTCATCCAGCCCGTAGTCGTCGATGGTCGTGTTCGACAGCTGCATCAGCCCCGCGCCGGGGTCGATGCCCTGAATCTTGCCGTCCAGCTTTTCCTGGACCGCGTCCTTCTTGAGATCCTCGATCGAGGCCAGCTGATCTTCCGGCACATAGTCCGGCACGACCCAGCCAAGGCGCGCGTTGTCGTAGATGGTGCCCAGGTTGTCGACGTCGTCCTTCACCCGCGCCATGTAGTCGGCGTGCGTGTCCGGCAACCACGCCATCAGCATGGCATCCAGGTCGCCGTTGGCCACGCCCTGATACTGCACCCCGATGGCCGACAGGGTGAGCTTCACGTCGTAATCGGTATGTTCCTCGATCACGCGCTTGGCGAGCTTGGTGATGAACTCGGCGTCCGACCAGGCCGTCCAGCCGAATTCGATGGTGTCGTCCGCGGCCTGCGCACAGCCCAGCGTGCCGAACGTCAGGCCGGCGGCCATCGCGGCCGTGCCCAGCCAGTGCTTGAATGAATGGTTTTTCATGGTCTCGGTCTCCCTTCGAATGATCTCGTGCCTCGGCGCGACCCTGCCGGTCGCGCGGTGAACTTCAGGCCGTGCGCTCCGCGTCGGCGCGGCCGAAGAACCGTTTCAATCGTGTCAGAACGCCTTCGCGCTGACGGTTCGGCTGCGCAAAACTCTGGGTGAGACGATCGAGAATGATCGCCAGAATCACCACGCCGAGTCCGCCTTCGAAACCGGTACCCAGGCGCAACTGCTGAATGCCGGCGAGCACCGGATCGCCCAGGCCGCCGGCGCCGATCATCGACGCGATCACGACCATCGACAGCGCGAGCATGATGGTCTGGTTGATACCGGCCATGATCGACGGCAACGCCAGCGGCAACTCCACCTTGAACAACAACTGCAGCTGATTGCAGCCGAAGGCGCGCCCGGCTTCGACGTTCTCGGTGGGAACCTGGCGAATACCCAGGTTCATCAGCCGCACGGCCGGCGGCATGGCAAAAATCACCGTCGCGATGGTGCCCGGCACGCGCCCGGTGCCGAAGAAGATCACCGCCGGAATCAGATACACGAATGCCGGCAGCGTCTGCATGAAATCGAGCACCGGACGCACGGCGGCGGCGAGCAGTTCGCTCTTGGCCATGGCCACGCCCACCGGCAGGCCGACGCCGAGCGCGGCCAGCGTCGCCGCGATCACCAGCCCCAGCGTATCCATGGATTCGGGCCACAGATCCATGCCAAGCACGATATACAGCCCGACGAGTACAAACAGGGCAAACCGCCAGCCCACGCGCCAGAGCGCCAGCACGGCGAGCACGCCGAACACCAGCTGCGGCGGCAGATAATTGAAGAACTCGGTGAGATTGTCGGCCACGAAACTGATCGTGTTCGCCACCGCCACGAAGAACAGCTCGAAGTGTTCCTGCATGAAATCGACGACGGCCGTGAAGCCTTCGCCGATCGGCAGCTCCATCACGAACGCGTCCTTGAGCGCCTGCCAGAACGAGCCGATATCCACATTCGGGCCCATTAGGCGGCTCCCTTGTCGGTACGGTTGAGGGTATGCAGCAGCGTCGCGCGCGAGATGGTGCCCTGATAGCGGCCGTCGCCATCCACCACCGGTACCGGGTACGGGCTCTCGGCAACCTGCGTCATCAATTCGGTAAGCGGCGTGTCGGCGGTGACCGGCGTCACATCGGCGACGAAGGCCTGTTCGATACGGCCCTCCTCGCGACGGCCGAGGCCATCGATACAGGCGATCAGCGAATCGATGCTGACCACGCCCTGGTACTTGCGGCTGCGATCATGAACCACGGCAGCCGATCCGTCGTGCTCGCGCAACCGCTCGAGCGCGGCGCGCACGCTCACGCCCGGCCGTTCCATGACCGTGACATGGTCCTTGCGCGCGACATCCGCGGCGGTGAAGACATGGCTGACGTCCACGCCGCGAAAGAAAGAGCGCACGTATTCGTTCGCCGGCTCGCGCACGATTTCTTCCGGGGTGCCCACCTGCACCACGGCACCGCCCTGCATGATCGCGATCCGGTCGCCCACGCGCATGGCTTCGTCCAGGTCGTGGGTAATGAACACCACGGTGCGTGCCTGCTCCGACTGCAGGCGCAGGAGTTCGTCCTGCATTTCCGTGCGAATCAGCGGGTCGAGCGCCGAGAAGGCTTCGTCCATGAGCAGGATGCCGGGGTTGACCGCCAGCGCACGCGCCAGGCCCACGCGCTGTTTCATGCCGCCCGACAGCTCGTCCGGATAGCTGTGCGCATTGGCCTTGAGTCCCACGGCGTCGAGCGCGGCCAGCGCCTTCTCCTCGCGTTGACTGCGCGAGGTCCCGGCCACCGCCAGGCCGAACGCCGTGTTTTCGAGCACGCTCTGATGCGGCATGAGGGCAAACGACTGGAACACCATGCTGATCTCGCGCCGGCGCAGCTCGATGAGCTGCTTGCGCGTCATGCGAGTGATGTCCTGGCCGTCGATACGAATAGCGCCCGCGGTCGGATCGATCAGGCGGTTCAGCATCCGCACCAAGGTCGACTTGCCCGAGCCGGACAGGCCCATGACGACGAATATCTCGCCTTCCTGTACCTCGAAACTCGCATCGGATACGCCGACCGTCATCCCGGTGGCCGCGAAAATCTCGTCCTTGCTCTCACCACGCTTGATGCGGTCGAGTGCGCGCCTGGGATGCGCGCCGAAAACCTTGTAGACGTGCTGTACGGATAATTTAGTGCTCAAACGCGTCCCCCGACGCCTCGTGATCGAACTCTTTTCACCCTAACGCAAGTTTCGCACCACTGTCCTGTTCGCCTGCCCTGTGCAGCCAAGCCGGCGCACCGCGAAATCAATCGATCGGGCGCAGCCAGAAGGTCAGGCGCTTGTCGGTTTCGCGCGCCGCGTCGATATCCTGCCAGGCGTAGACCGCGGTGATATCGTCGCGGCGCCGGTAGCCGCGCTTGTGCCAGAAGCGGTCCAGCGGCTCGTAGCCCGGCGGACGCAACGGATGATCGGCCGGTCGTTGCACCGCGCAGAAGCAGGCGTGACGAAAATCCCCTGCCGCCTGCGCCCAGGCTTCACGCTCGTCAAAGAACCGATGGCCCAGGCCCTGGCCGCGATAACCCGGCAGCAGCAGCGATTCGCCGAAATAGAACACACGCAACACGTCGAAGCCGGCATCCTCCAGCGGCTGACGAAAGGCCGGTTCTTCATCCGCGAGCGGCAAGGCGGTGGTCGCGCCAATCAGCGCATCGCCGTCGTACACCAGAAATGCGAGCGAACGCGGCGACCGCTCATAGGTGGCGAGATAGTCGCGCTCGTAGTCGACGTCGCCGTCGTAAAGATAGGGGAAACCGCGAAACACCCGGATGCGCAGTGCCGCAAGCGCATCCACATGAGGGGTGATCTCGGCGCCGCTGCAGCGGGTAGTGGTGAGCTGCGTCATCGATGCCCTGCCTGGCTGATCCTGTACCGCAGGCAGTGTAAGACCGCCGATCGTGATCATGCACGTGCGGCGCCGGATCAAGCGACAGCCGTCGCCGCGTTCGCGCGTATCGGGGCGCGATTCGCAGTCAGACAAACAGGAGGAAATATGGTGGCCGGAGGTGGAATCGAACCACCGACACTGCGATTTTCAGTCGCATGCTCTACCAACTGAGCTATCCGGCCAGATCGTGGAACCGATCTCGAGGAGCGCGTATTAAACCGGCCCGGGCGCCTAACGTCAACCGCCCGGGCCGCTTCGGATTCTACTGTTCCGGCGGGACGTAGTGTGTCTCGGCGGTCTGGCCGCTACCGAAGAAATATTCCTCGGTCTGCTCGGTGAGAAACTCGCGCGCCTTCGGGTCGGCCAGATGCAGCCCGTATTCGTTGATCAGGCGGGTCTGTTCGACCAGCCACTGCTGCCAGGCCTGCATCGACACGTTGTCGTAGATGCGCTGGCCCAGCTCGCCCGGCAACGGCGGACGCGGCAGGCCTTCGGCTTCCTTGTCGAGTTTGACGCAGTGGACGGTGTGGCTCATAGCGCTAGCGCTTTCTGTGGCGTATCGAGAAGACGGGCAATGGGCGCCGGCACGCCGGGGCGCGCATCGGGCGCAAACCATTGCTGCGAAGCATCCATGATACGTGCCGTATGCGAGACCTGCACCTGCGTGGCGTGAATCAGCAGCTCGAAATGGGTGAACCCATGCCGGATCGGCGCGCGTTCATGCGCGGCATCGACTGCGAGACCGAGCCGTGTTTCGCAGTGATCGTCGATATCGGCATCGACCGCGATTTCCGGCAGACTCCAGAGCCCGCCCCAGATCCCCGCGGGCGGGCGTTTTTCGAGCAGGACGCGGCCCTGCCCGTCGAAGACAACCAGTACGCGCGTCTCGCGTTGCGGGCGCTTGGCACGCTTACGCGGGGCGGGAATTCGCGCCTGCGTGCCGTGCGCGTATGCCCGGCAACGATCCCGCAGCGGACATCGCGCACAGTCCGGGCGACGGCGGGTGCACAGCGTTGCGCCGAGATCCATGATCGCCTGCGTGTAGTCGGTCACCCGTCGCTGCGGCGTATAGCGTTCGGCGAGTTGCCACAACGGTTTTTCGTAGGCTGCGGTGCCCGGCGTGGCCTCGATCGCCGCCAGACGCGCAATCACCCGCTTGGCGTTGCCGTCGAGAATCGGCGCCCAGTCGCCATAGGCCTGGGCAACGATCGCGCCCGCCGTGGAGCGGCCGATACCCGGCAGCGCCATGAGATCATCGACCGTGCGCGGCATCTCGCCGTCATACTCGGCGACCACGGCCTTTGCCGCAGCGTGCAGATTGCGCGCCCGGGCGTAGTAGCCGAGCCCGGCCCAGTAGGCCATGACATCGTCGCCCGGCGCGACGGCCAGCGCCTCGATATCCGGGAACCGCGCCATGAAGGCATTGAAGTAGTCGATGACGGTCGTGACCTGGGTCTGCTGGAGCATGATCTCGGCCACCCAGACCCGGTAGGCCGTGCGCGGATGCTGCCAGGGCAGATCGTGGCGGCCGTGAACATCGAACCAGTCCAGCAGTGCGCCGGCGATTTCCTCGGGGGCGCGATCAGTCGGCTGTGCTGTCGTCTTTTTCATAGTCGTCAGCCAGACGTTCGATGGATTCCGCGGTGACCTGTGCCTGACGGCGCAGCTCACGCGCGATGAGATACGGGCCGATCAACGGCGGCACCCAGAACGCCGGCTCGATTTCGGCATCGAACAACAAACGCGTGCCGCCGTGTTCATCCGCGCTGAAACGCCAGTCGGCATGGCCGTCCTTCAAGTCACCGGCCCCCGGCAAGACCTGCATGGCGATGGTGTCGGGCGCCTGCTCGCCGTAGC
This sequence comes from Endozoicomonas sp. G2_2, assembly GCF_017744135.1. Classification (GTDB taxonomy): domain Bacteria; phylum Pseudomonadota; class Gammaproteobacteria; order Nevskiales; family Salinisphaeraceae; genus Salinisphaera. The sequence continues at coordinate 263,614 of NZ_JAGHQU010000003.1, read as the reverse complement.
GCATGACCTGTTCGATCTGCTTGCAGAAAAAAGCCACGCAAAGACGGATATTGGAGCGCAGGCGACGCCCGGACAAGCGCTTGCTGCTGACGATGCTGGGGTTGAACTCGGGCAGGCGCTCGTAATCCGTCGCCGCACGAAACGCGGTTCGCTGCGGCACATCGAGCGTCATTGCAGCCGCCACCGTATAGCGGGTGTCGTCACGGCTGACCTGCATGCGCTCGATCACGACCGCGGGCGCCGCGGTCACGACCAGCAGCAGCGCCGCCGCGAGGACGGCCGGCGCAGTCCTGATGCGCCGGCTATTGCGCGTCGGGCGAAGAATCCGTGTTCTCGTTCGCGGGCGCGGCGTCCTTCTGGCCGCCAAACAGACCCTGCAGCCCCTGCTTGATGCGATCACGGACTTCGCCGTCGACCTTGGCGCCGCGCTCCTCGAGCTTTTCGCGCACCTTGTTCTGCAGTTGCGCCTTTTCGTCCTGGAGACGCTTCTCGGCGGCACCGCGCAACGCGCTCTTTACGTCCAGGCTGTAGCTCGGCGACATGAGGTTGCCGGTCAGGCTGATCGGCACGGTGAGACCGGCCAGCTCGGACAGCTTGCCCGACGCGTTCTCCGGCACCGTGGCATTTACCGTGTAGTCGAGCGCGTTCTTGCCCAGGTCGTAGCTGCCGGAGCCGCTGGCCTCGAGCACCCTGGTGACCAGGTTGAGATCGCGACCGGCCATCACGCCGTCGACGACGTTGAACGACGCGGCGAAGCGATTGAACGGCGTGGTTTCGGAATCGCCGATACCGCTGCCGTTCTCGGGCGCGCCATCGCCGGACAGACGACTGCGCGCCGAAGCGATGACCTGCGCGAGGTTGAAGCCGTTGAAGGCGCCGTCGCGCAGATCGAAACCGAATGTGCCGTTGAGCGCACGCTTCATGGATGCCACCTGCTTGCCGGCGGTGGTGACATCGATGTTCATGTTCGCGAGCGCGCCGACGCGCTCGGTGTCGGCCACATCCTTGAGCAGCGGCTGGAACTGCAGGCCGTTGAGGTTGCCCTTGAGCGCGTAGCGCGGGGTGTCCCTCGAAGCATCGACGCGCGCGCTGACCCGCACATTGCCCTCGTACAGATCGGCCGTGAGCGGCTCGATGGTCAGCACCCCGTCGCGCGCCTTCACCGTGAGCTCGGCGTTGGTCACGTTGATGTTCGCCGCGGTAAGCGACCCGGCGGAGAGCTTGCCGTCCAGACGCAGATCCTTGAGCGCGGACAGGTCGATCTCGGCTTCCTTCTGCTCTTGACCGCCGCCGGTTTCGGGCGGCTTCTCGGTCTGCGCCTGTTCGGCGCTACCCGGCGGCAGGTAATCGTCGACATTGAGCTCGTCGAGATCGAGATCGAAGGTCGCGGCCGGGTTGTCGAAGTTCTCGACCCCGGCAGAGCCCTTGAGCGAACTGGCATCGAGCGTGGCCAGCACCTGCTTGAACTGCACGCTGTCGTTGTTCGCGGTGAACTGGGCATCGAAACCGGCCGACGACAACGCCTCCGAATCCTGCGTGGCCGGTGCCTCGATGGCGAGTTCGCGCATGACCGAACGCGGGTCGAAACGCTTGACCGTGACCCGCCCGGAATAGGACGGCTCGGCATTGAGCCCGGTGCCGTCCATGCTGCCGGTCACGTTCAAGCCTGCCGCCTGCAGCGAAACACCCGACAGCTTGAGCCGGCCTTCGGCGGCATCGAACTCCCCGTTGCCGCCAAGCGTGGCCTGCTGCTGACCGTTCGGCACCGCTTCACCGTTGGCCAGCACGTTCAGGCTGAGGTCCGAGAAGCGATAGAACTGCTCGGCGATATTCGGTTCGATGCGCGTGATCAGGTTGAACTCGGCCGCGAACTTTTCCGCCGGCGCGGCCACATCACCGGAAAACTCCAGCCGTACGGGCTCGCCGTCGACAAGACGCCCGGTGGACAGGGTGACATCGGTGAGGCGGTAGTCTGCGCCGGTTGTCGCGTCCTGCCAGGACACCGCGGCGTCCTGAATGTCGATCGCGCCGATCTGCAGTGATTCGAGCGTGAAACTGGATTCATCCTCGGAATCGTCCGGGGCATCGGTCTGCTCTTCCTCGGCCGCCTGATCCTGGCCTTCGGCGATATGCTCGCTGATATCGGCCCAGTTGCTCCGGCCTTCGTCGTTGCGGGCCAGACGCAGGCGCAGCCCGTCGAGGCTCACCGTCCCGACCTCGATATCGCGCGAGAGCAGCGGCAGCAGTTTCACGCTGATCTGGGCAGCGTTCATTTGTGCCATCGGTTCGTCGCCGAAGCCTTCGGCATTCGCGACGTCGACCCGACCGAGTTCCAGGCCCAGCCATGGGAAGACGGAAAGCCCGATATCACCGCTGATATCGACTTCGCGGCCGATCTGGCGCTCGATCGCCGCGTTGATCTGGGCCTTGTAGTCGTTGGGATCGAACAACAGCGGCAGCGCGATTATCGCGACGATGATCAGCGCAAGCAGCACGCCCACCACGGCAAGCAGAATCCGGAAGGTACGTTTCATGCAGGCAACGCCATACTGTGGATTAGCGAAACGGCGAACAGCCACGCCGCGTGAAGTCCCAGTGGACCCCATTTCCGGCCGGCGTGTTCCCGAGAACCTTGGCGCGTCGACGCTGCGGCGCGCAAGTCGCACACCGGCCCGAGGCGCGTTATTCTAACCGTCTTTGCGCGGCCACAGCGCGCAAACCACTTTCGACGACGTGCTCAGGCAATCATGCAGATTGAAGTCAACGGCGCACCCACGGAATGCGCGGAGCGGATCACGCTCGCGCGTCTGATCGACGAGCTCGGCTACGCTGACGAGCGCATCGCGGTCGAACACAACGGCGAGATCGTGCCGCGCGACGACCATGCCCGGACATCGATCGAAGCCGGCGACCGGCTCGAGATCGTGCACGCCATCGGCGGTGGCCAGGCCGTGTCGGAATCCGACAGCCTCACCATCGCCGGACGCAAGTTCGAGTCGCGCCTGCTGGTCGGCACGGGCAAATATGCCGATTTGGACCAGGCAGACGCCGCGATCCAGTCCTCCGGCGCGGAAATCGTCACCCTGGCGATTCGCCGCACCCCGGCGCTGTCCGATCCGGAAGCCGCCAAGAAGCGCAACCTGCTGGATATCCTGCCGCAGGACAAATACACCCTGCTGCCCAATACTGCCGGCTGCTATACCGCCAAGGATGCCGTGCGTACCTGCCGCATGGCGCGCGAGCTGCTCGACGGTCATAACCTGGTGAAGCTCGAGGTGCTCGGCGACGAAAAGACGCTGTACCCGGACATGAGCGAGACCCTAGTCGCCGCGCAGCAACTCGTGGACGACGGCTTCGAGGTGATGGTCTATACCAGCGACGACCCGATCGCGGCCCGCCGCCTGGAAGACATCGGCTGTGTGGCGATCATGCCGCTGGCCGGGCCGATCGGCTCGGGGCTGGGAATCCAGAATCGCTACAACGTGATCGAGATCGTCGAGAACGCCAACGTGCCGGTGCTGGTCGATGCCGGCGTGGGCACCGCCTCCGATGCCTCCATTGCGATGGAAATGGGCTGCGACGGCGTGCTGATGAACTCGGCCATCGCCCATGCCAACAAGCCGATCCTCATGGCCCAGGCCATGCGCCACGCAGTGATCGCCGGCCGCATGGCATTTCTGGCCGGGCGCATGCCGCGGCGCCGCTATGCCTCGGCATCCTCGCCGATGAGCGACCTGCCCTTCTAGGCCTTTCACCTGCGCGGGCCACCCGCTTCACCGCGGCCGGCCCGTGCCGTACCAGGATTGCACCGCGTGAACACGACGCACGATCGCCGTATCCGCAGTTTCGTCCGCCGCGAAGGCCGGCTCACCGCCGGCCAGCAGCGCAACCTCGACAATCTCTGGCCGCGCTACGGTCTGGCGATGCCGACAGCCCCCCTCGACTGGGACGCAATCTTCGGCCGCACCGCACCGCGCACGCTCGAAATCGGCTTTGGTGCCGGCGAGGTGCTTGCCGATCTGGCCATCCGGCATCCCGACGAGGACTTCATCGGCATCGAGGTCTATCTCACCGGCGTCGGCCGTCTGTTGGGTGCGCTCGACGACGCTGGCGCGGGCAACGCCCGGGTGTTCAACCTCGACGCCGTGGACGTGCTCAAGGCCGGCTTCGCCGACGACAGCCTCGACAACGTGCTGCTGTATTTCCCCGACCCCTGGCCCAAGAAACGCCACCACAAACGGCGTATCGTCCAGCCGGCTTTTGCCGACGAAATCGCCCGGGTACTCAAGCCGAACGGACTCTGGCGCCTGGCAACGGACTGGGCCAACTACGCCGAACATATGCGCGAGGTGCTCGACGCGCACGAAGCGTTCGAAAACGTGGGCGACGTCGGCGGTTTCGTCAGTGAGCCGCCGCGGGCCGGCACCCGCTTCGAAGCCCGTGGGCGCCGCAAGGGCCACGAGGTCTTCGACATGGCGTATCGCCGCCGCTAAAACCCGCCGGAAAAGCCCTCGGACTATTGCTGAACGCATCGGTCGCGCAGCCTGCGCACAGGTTCGGCCGGCTGTCGAAACCGCCGCACCCTGCTGATTGGCATCACGTTTGCATCACCAAAATGGACGATGCGTATCGCATACGCGCGACGCTGCGCATTGGCCGAATGGCGAGTGGCGGGGTTTCTACGATGCCTGTACCGTCGAGAAAGGGATCGGTCGAGTTGCGGCAACCGGAACAGTAACGCCGGCAGTCCGTTGCACACGGCCGTCGAATAGATGCGGTTCGGCCGGCACGGCGACGTCCCTGTCGCACCCCGAATCGTTCAATCGCACGAGGCGAGACAATGGCAGACCCGGATAACGCGGACCCACACAGCCCACCGCGGGAGAGTAACGTGATCCTGTCCGTGCTCAACGCGATCGATCTGGGGCTGGGGTGGCTGGAGCGCGTCGTTGTCGCCGGCAGCGTGCTTGCCATGGCCGGACTGATGAGTTTGCACGTCGTCAGCAGACTAATCTCAAACGTGTTGGCCTCTTACCAGGACTATCCAGGACTGACATGGCTAGCCCAGGTCAACGCGAGCATTCCTAGCGGTATTCCCGGCACCGAAGAAGTCACTCAGATGCTGATCGTAATCATGACTTTTGTCGGCGTCGGCTACGCCGCGCGCTGCGCACGGCATATCAGCATGTCCGCGATTTACGATCAGCTCAGCGGCTGGCCACGCAAGGCGTTGCTGATCATCATCTGCCTGGGCACCGGCGCGCTGATGTTCTTTTTCGCCTGGAAATCGGCGGAATACGTGATGGTGCTGCAGGAGCGCGGGCGTACCAGTTCGTCGCTGCATGTGCCGTTCTGGATGATCAATATGGCGCTACCCATCGGGTTCACGCTGGCCGGCGTCCAGTACCTGCTCACCACCATCCGCAATCTCGTGAGTGACGACATCTACCGCTCCTTCACCGAGAAAGAAACCTATAGCGACGTGCCGCTCGACGGCAGCGGCCAGGCCCATGCGCCCGACGAACCGCATGGCCTCTGATATGGCGCACGGATACCGGATTACGAAGACCTTGGGGGACGCGGGATGTTGATTGGGTTGGGCCTGCTCATGCTCGTGCTGCTGATGCTCGGATTTCCAATGATGGTGCCCTTGGCCGTGGGCACGCTGTACATGATGTTCACGAACATGACGTTCTTCGGCCCCGACCAGGCCGTGAGCTGGATGATCAACGGCGTGGGCAGCTGGGTGCTGGCCGCCGTGCCGATGTTCATCTTTGCCGCCGACATCCTTACCAAGGGCCATACGGCGAACCGCCTGCTCGATCTCGTGGATGCCTTCACCCGGCATCTGCGCGGCGGCCTGCCGATCACGACCGCGGCCTCCTGTGCGCTGTTCGGCGCGGTGTCCGGCTCGACCCAGGCGACGGTCGTCGCCATGGGCGGGCCGATGCGCCCGCGCCTGCTCGCCAAGGGCTATCCCGACAGCTTCGCGCTGGCGCTGATCATCAACGCCAGCGACATTGCCCTGCTGATTCCGCCCAGTATCGGCTTCATCGTCTACGGCGTGGTCATGAAGACCTCGATCGGCGATCTGTTCCTCGCCGGGATCCTGCCGGGCCTGCTGATCCTCGGGATGTTCTCGTTCTACTGCTATGTCGGCGCGCGTATCAAGGATATCCAGCCGGAGCCCAAGGCCAGCTGGAGCGAGCGCTTCACCGCATTTCGCAAGACTATCCTGCCGCTCGGTTTCCCGATCCTGGTGGTCGGCGGTATCTACGGCGGCTATTTCAGCGCCGTCGAGGCATCTGCCATAGCGGTCGCCTACGCCCTGCTTCTGGAAGTGGTCATCTACCGACAGGTCTCGATCCGCGACCTCGGCTCGCTGGCGCTATCGACCGGCATGATCACGGCGGTGGTGTTCATTCTGGTGGCCATCGGCGCGGCGTTTTCACAGACGCTAGGCACCGCCGGTGTGCCAGAGCAGATCCTCGGCCCGGCGGTCGACGCCATCGGCGACAATCAGGTGCTCGCGCTCCTACTCATCGCAGCGGCCTTCTTCGTCGGCTGCATGTTCGTCGACCCGATCGTGGTGATCCTGATCCTCGTGCCGATCTTCAAGCCGCTGGTGCAGTCGGCGGGGCTCGACCCCGTCCATGTCGGCGTCATCGTGACCCTGCAGGCGGCCATCGGCTCGGCGACGCCGCCCTTCGGCTGCGATATCTTTACCGCCATTGCTGTATTTCGCCGGCCCTATCTGGACGTGATCCGCGGCACTCCGCCGTTCATCGCCATCCTGATGCTGGCCACATTCATCCTGATCCTGTTCCCGCAGATCTCGCTGTTCCTGCCGTCTCTCGGCGGCCAGTAGAAAAACACGCTGGTATCTGGCGCCGACCGTGTTCGCGGTCGGCGCTTTTTTTATGCACGGCGTTTTGCCTGCATGCCTGCCCCATATCCGCCAACCACGACCGATCCGACGGCCTGCGAACCGCTCCAAGCCGTTGCCGACATGCAAGCGCGGCTTACCGCTCTCGCCTTACGTCGTTGGCGACCTGGGCCGGCTACGGCGCACCCATGCGGATTCAAGGCGGTAGGCAAACGCATGACGCCTCGAGCCGCGATCGACTGACGCCGACACAGCTGCGGCCGTTCTGCCGGGCTGACATGTCGCAGCCGGGTGCATACGTTACCTACGATCAGCCGACCCGGGCTGCGCGGGCTGATGCTGTGACCCGAAGCCGCCACGCCCGTGCGCCATGGCGCTATTCGCGAAGGCCCTACTAACCCTTGCCGCCGAAGGCCAGACAGCGCGCCTGGACGAACCGCCGTCGTGCGGCTTGAACGCGCACATGACGCGCATAAAAAAACCCGGCCGGGCCAGTGGTCTTACCACCGCACCCGGCCGGGTCTTGCGCGTGACTCACGCAGGCGTGATAGCCCGCGCGGCGACAATCATGTCGCGTCGAAACGCATCAGTTGGCGCTTTCAGCGCTTTCCATGCTTTCTTCGTCTTCCATCGCGTTTTCACCGCCGCTACCACTTTCAGCGTCTGCACTGGCGTCGTCGCCGCTCGCATCGCTTTGGCTGCTGGCGCTGCTGTCGTTACTGCTGTTACCGCTGACCTTCTCGGTTTCGGCAAGCAGCGTGTCGAGGGCGGCCTTGCCACGGTCGCCGACTTCTTCGACGAACACGTCGCGTACCGGCATGGACATCTCGCGGAACCGCTTGCGCTCCTCGTCGGACAGCTCGATGATCTGGATATCGTCTTCCTTGATGGTTTCCAGACGTTCGTCGTTGAACTTCTTCTGGATCTCATAGCCGCGATCGACCAGCGTCTTGGTCACGTCATTGACCATCGTGCGCTGCTCGTCCGACAGGCCTTCCCACCAATCGAGGTTGCCCATCAGCGTTGCCACGAACTGCGACTGCTTGGCGAAAATCATGTAGTCCTGAACTTCGTAGAAGCCCATTTCCTCATGCGCGAACACCGGCTGGATGTTGCCATCGGCCTGGCCCTGCTGAAGCGCGCTGTAGAGCTCGCCGTAGGCAATGGTGATCGGCGACGCGCCGTACGCGCGATAAGTGGAACGCAGCAGGCTGTTGTCCATCACGCGAATGCCGAGATTCTTGATATCGGCGGGCGTGTGAATTTCCTTGTTGGCGGTCCAGACCTGATAGCCCTCAGTGAGCTCGGCCAACGGCACCAGACCACGCTCCTTGAAGGAGGTCTGCCATGCATCGCTCTTGAGGAAGGCATCCGAGTTCAGTACTTCGGCGGCCTGGCGCTCGTCCTCGGGCGTCACGAAGTTAAGCGATAGCAGCTGAGACTCCGGCACCGTGCCGCCCAGCGCGCCGGAACCGAAACCGATCTGGATGGAACCACCCTGAATCGCGTCGTAGAGCGCCGAATAGCTCGAACCCCACTTGCCGTAGGGCAGCAGCTCGACGGTCACGTCGCCGCCACTCTTCTCCTCGATCATCTCCTTGAATTCGACAGCGTACTGGTGCTGAACACTGCCTTCAATTTCCTCAAGACCGAACTGCCATGTCTGCGAGCTCTCGGACGCGTCGGCGCTATCGTCCGACGATTCGCTGTCGGACGACGACTGTCCGCAGGCCGTGAGCGCCAGCGCGGTCAGCCCGACGGCACAGTAAGTAGAAAAAGCCTTCATCAGGCGCATGATTCCCCCTAGTTCTGATGGATGATTACTCGAATTCACTACATGGCATCCGGCCGTGGCTGTCAAGCCAACCATCGGTGCATGCAGCCGATCCCGGACTGCCGCGAAGCGGCTTGTCGGTGGTATCTTCGGGCCTTTCCCGTCGTCGGCCGGTCACGCCAGCCAGGCTCTCGGCCTGGCCGAACCATGATTTGCGCCGCGGCCCGCCTGTCTTCAGAGTTGTCGTCATCATGTCCGTGATTCATCCCATCGTGGCGGTGACCGGTTCGTCCGGGGCCGGCACTTCAACCGCGCGTACGGCCTTCGAACACATATTTCATCGGCTGCACGTGAAAGCGGCCTTCATCGACGGCGACGCCTTTCATGCCTACAGCCGCCCGGAGATGGCCAAGGCCGTGCGGCGCGCCACGATTCGCGGCGAGAACTTCAGCCATTTCGGCCCGGGCGCCAACGTACTCGACCGGCTGGAGGCGTTGTTTGCGGAATACAGCGTCAGTGGCACCGGCGAAACCCGGCGCTACCTGCACGACGAGATCGAAGCCGCCGAGTTCGACCGCGAGCCCGGCACCTTCACCGACTGGGCACCGATCGAGTCCGACACCGAACTGCTGCTCTACGAGGGCCTGCACGGCGGCGTGGTCACCGACCAGATCGACGTGGCGCAGCATGTGGATCTCATGGTCGGCGTGGTACCGACCATCAACCTGGAATGGATCCAGAAGATCCGGCGCGATATCGACGTGCGCGGCTATGCCCCCGAAGACGTCGCCAAGGTGATCCTGCGGCGGATGCCGGACTATGTGCGCTATATCACGCCGCAATTCTCGCGTACGGACGTGAACTTCCAGCGCGTGCCGCTGGTGGATACGTCCAACCCGTTCGTGGCGCGCGACGTACCCAACGCCGACGAATCCATGGTGGTGATCCGCTTTCGCGATCCGAACCGCTGGGCGGTTGATTTTCCGTACTTGCTGACCATGATCCACGGGTCATTCATGTCGCGGCCCAACACCGTGGTGGTGCCCGGCACGAAGATGCGCATGGCGATCGAGATCATCATCGGCCCCATCATCCGGCGGCTGCTGGAACAGCGCGAAGCCGCGCTGTCGCGCTAGACGCCCCGCGCCGCCCTTCGACCAACGCTCAGGAAAGACTGCAATGCAATACCGCAAACTCGGCCGCAGCGATATCGACGTCAGCCGGATCTGTCTCGGCACCATGACCTTCGGCGAGCAGAGCACCGAGGACGAGGCCCACCGCCAGATCGACTACGCGCTCGACCAGGGCGTGAACTTCATCGATGCCGCCGAGATGTATCCCGTGCCGCCCAAGGCCGACACCCAGGGCCGCACCGAGGAATACATCGGCTCCTGGCTGGCGGCATCGGGACGACGCGACGACGTGGTGCTGGCCAGCAAGGTCACCGGCCGCTCGAAGATGGACTACCTGCGCGACGGCTTCGAGACGCGCCTCACACCGCGCCAGATCCGCAGCGCGATCGAAGCCAGCCTCGAACGCCTGCACACGGAATATCTCGACCTCTACCAGGTGCACTGGCCGGATCGCTCGACCAACACCTTCGGCAAGCGCGGCTACGTCCATAACGAAGAGGACGACGCCGTGCCGATCGAGGAGACCCTCGGCGAGCTCGGCCGCCTCGTCGACGAGGGCAAGGTTCGCTGTGTGGGCATTTCCAATGAAACGCCGTGGGGTCTGATGCGCTACGTGCGCGCGGCCGAAACCGAGAACCTGCCGCGCGTGGTCTCGATTCAGAACCCCTATTCGTTGCTCAACCGCACCTTCGAAGCCGGCCTGGCAGAATGCGCCGAGCGCGAGGACGTCAGACTGCTGGCCTATTCGCCTCTGGCGTTCGGCATGCTCACCGGCAAGTATCTGAACGGCGCGGCGCCGGAGGGCGCCCGCCTGACGCGCTGGGAGCGCTTCTCGCGCTATACCAATGCGCGCGGCACCCAGGCGACGGCCGACTATGTTGCGCTCGCGCAGAAACACGGCATCGATCCGGCGCAGATGGCGCTGGCGTATGTGAACAGCCGCAGCTTCCTGACGTCCAACATCATCGGCGCGACCACGATGGAACAGCTGGAAACCAATATCGCCAGCGCCGACGTGGAGCTCTCAGACGAGCTGATCGAATCGATCGAGGCAATCCACGCCGACAATCCGAACCCCTGCCCCTAGACAGGCCCGCCGGCGGACGCCATCGCGGGTCGGTTTCAAACCGGCCCGCGATGGCGCGATCTCAGGACGCGGCGACGTAGCGGTAATACTCGATGCCGGTGTCGCGAAAATCCGGGCGGTCGATCTCGCCGATATGGTCGACGACGAACTCGTCGTGCGCCGGCACCGGCTGCAACGCCGCCGGGCGACCATCGTGGAGCGCGGCGTACTGATCGTGATCGAGATCCTTCGGCGTGCCGAGCGCCTCATGAAAGTTGATCCGCATCGCTGCGGCACGCCAGTCGCTCGCCACCCGCATGGGCAGCGCCTCGGCGGCATCGCCGCTGCCGTAGCCCAGCGCAAGCCAGCGCTGGCCGGCCAGGTCGAGGCCGTCCTCGGCGGCCTGGACGAACCCCGCGGCAAGCCAGGCCGGTAGTGCCGCGGTGTAGAGATTGCCCAGATCGCGCATCATCTCACTGCCGAGCGACAGCTTGCCGGCGACCACGCGATCCCAGACGTCCGTGCGCCGCAGGTGGCGAAGGAGCAGGCTCGCCAGCGGAAAGGCATCGTCGCCGCTGGCGCCTTCGCGCACGCGCCGACGCATGTCCGGCGCCGCGCCGGCGATCTCGGCGAACAAAGCTTCGGGGTCGATATCCGCGGCCGTGCAGTATTCACGCAGCTCGGCACGCGCGGCATCGTCGCCGTCGGCCAGCGCGAACAGCCAGGCCATGGCCCAGCCGGCGGCCGGCATGCGGTGATAGGGCCGATGCATGAATACCGCGTCCACCGCATGAAAATAATCCGGGTTTCGATCCGGCTGGCGGGCAAGCATTGCGTTCATGGCATGCCGGGTGGCGTCGACATAGCAGCTGGTGGAATAGCGGCCGTTGAACACCGGCAGATCCTGCATCTGCCCGTCCGTGCGCGGAGACTGATCGCGAAAACGCGCGAACGGCTTGCGAAAATCGACCATGCGGTAATCCGAGGCGCTACCCGCGCGCGACAGATCGACGTGCAGCAATTGCGGTTCGGCTTCCAGCAGGATCGCGACCGCGCCGGCGCCCTGGGTGGGTTCGCCACTGCTGCCGCGTTCGTACTCGGCGATATCCGAACACACAACGATCGCCTTGCGCCCCGCCCCGTCCGTGGCGAGATAGCGCAGCGCCGCCTTCATGGCATACACGCCGCCCAGGCAGGCATGCTTGAACTCCGGCACCTCGCATTCGCGCGACATCGCCGGCATGTCGTGCGCGGCCAGCGCGTCGTCGAGCATGCCTTTCACGATCACCGCGCCCGCGGAATTGTCGCTGCTCGACTCGGTGCCGAGCGCCAGGTAACCCACCTCGCGCGGGTCGATATCGTAGGCCTGTATCAGCCGCCAGGCTGCGTTCGCGCCGAGCGTGTACACGCTCTGCTCCGGGCCGCGCATGCGGAAACTGCGCCCGACGACATTGCGGATCTTGTCCCAGGGCTGGTCGTTCCATTCACACCAGTCGGCAAGCTGCACACGGTATGGCGGCAGATAGAGTGCCAGTCCACTGATTCCAGGCATCGGCTTTCTCGTTGAATCGCGGCGCTGCCGATCGCGGCAGACGGAAATCTATTCGCTCGTATGCTAGCAAATGCTGCACCCTGCATCGCAGCCCGCAAATGGGCGACGCGCGCGCTATCGCGTATCCTTGCGCCTCGTTTCAAACCGTTGCCACATCCACGGCATGAGCGCCCGCTCGACCCATAGCTGCACTGCCCGCGCCCACAGCAACATCGCCCTAATCAAATACTGGGGCAAACGCGACGACCGGCTGAAGCTGCCGGCCGTGGGCTCGATTTCGATGACCCTGGACGCGCTGTACACCGACACGCGGGTCAGCTTCTTTCCCGGCGCCGAACACGACAGCGTGGATATCGGCGGCCGCAAGGTCGATCCGGCGCCATTCACGGCGTTTCTCGACCGGGTGCGCGCTCGGGCGGGCATCGATTATCGCGCGCGGGTCGAATCCTGGAACAACTTTCCGACCGGCGCGGGACTAGCGTCGTCGGCGTCGGGTTTCGCGGCGCTGGCGCTTGCCGCCAGCCGCGCGGCCGGGCTCGAGGCAAACCCGCGTGCGTTGTCGATTCTCGCCCGCCAGGGCTCCGGTTCCGCGGCACGTTCGATCTTCGGCGGGCTGGTGGAAATGCATCGCGGCACGCGCGACGACGGCCAGGACGCATTCGCCGAACCGATCGCGAACAGCGCCGACTGGCCACTCGAAGTGATCGTGGCCATCACCGAGCGCGCCCCCAAGACCGTGAATTCGTCGGTCGGCATGAGCGGGCTCGCCGAACGATCGGATTACTACGATGCCTGGGTATTGCATGCCGAGGACGACCTCGCGGCCATGCGCGAGGCGATCGGCGGACGCGATTTCGAGGCGCTAGGCGCGCTGGCCGAGATGAGCTGCCTGAAGCTGCATGGCCTCATGCTGTCGACCCGCCCCGGCCTGCTCTACTGGAACCCGGCCACCGTCGCGGCCATGCAGGCGGTACGCGCGCTACGCAGCGAGGGCGTTCCCGTTTACTTCACGATCGACGCCGGCCCGCAGGTCAAGGCGATCTGCGAACCGGAGCACGCGGCGACCGTCGAACAGGCACTGGCGGCTGTACCCGGCGTGCTCGACACGCGCCGCAGCGCGCTCGGCCCGGCCGCCTACGTCCTCGACTGAACGCATGCCGAAAGCCGTAGACGCCAGCGCGCCGGGCAAGCTGTTCTTGATCGGCGAATACGCCGTGCTCGATGGCGCGCCCGCACTGCTGACCGCGGTCGATCGGCGCGTGCATGTTCGCGTGGCGCGCGCGCCCAGCGGGCGCTGGTCGCTGACCGCGCCGAACCTCGGGCTCGACAGGCTCGATCTCGGCCCGCACGCAAGCCGTCGCCCCGCTTTCGCGCGTGACGTGGAAGCCAGGCTCGGCGTGTTCGATGCCGTGCGCGAGGATTTCCTGAATACCGCCGATATCGAGCCGACGCCGGTGCATATCACCATCGACAGCGCCGATTTCGCGCGCGACGGCCACAAGCTCGGACTGGGGTCGAGCGCTGCCGTGGCCGCCGCGCTGTATGCCGCACTCGCGCATTACGCCGGTGTGCCGCTCACGCGTCGCACGCTTGCAACGGCGGCCATTCGCGCCCACCGGCACGCGCAGGACGGCGCCGGCAGCGGCGGCGATGTGGCGAGTGCGGTATATGGCGGCTTGATCAGCTATACGCGCGACGCCGAGCCGACCCCGCTTGCCTGGCCCGCCGATCTCGCCGCGTTCGCGGTTGTGACGGGCACCGGCGCCAGTACACCGGACCTCGTGGGCCGGGTGCGCGCCTACGCTTCAGCCCATCCCCGGGCCTACAATGACGATATCGGGCGCCTGGCCGAGCTTGCGGCAACCGCGCCCCGGCGCCTGGCCGACACAAACGATTTTCTGGCGCTTGCCGACGCCTATTTTGCTGCGCTGTGTACGCTCGATACGCATGCGAAGGCCGGCATTGTCTCCGCGCAGCATCATGCGCTCGCCGATCTCGTCGCCGACGCGGGCGGCGTATTCAAGACATCCGGCGCCGGCGGCGGCGATGTAGGGCTGGTTTTCGTTGCCCGCGGCCCCAATGAACAGGCAGTACGACGCGCCCTCATCGAGGCCGGCGCAGAAATCGTGGACCTGATGTTCGGCGCCGCCGGCGTCCGTATCGACAGCGCCGACATCGGGGATTCGCGGCAGGTGCGATAGCATGTTGCACCCCACATCGAAATTGACCGCAATCGGCCCGGCGACGGGCAGGACACGCCAAAGCACGCCATGAGCCAGTCCCGGATTCCATCGTTCTACAAGTTCTCCGTGGCCAACCGGCTGCGTGTGCTGCTCGAGCGCAACGTCATCGACCAGGCCGAGTACGACATGCTCATCGATGGCACCCACATGCTGGATGCCGACCAGGCCGACCGGCTGATCGAGAACGTGATCAGCGTATTCGGCCTGCCGATGGGACTGGGCCTCAATTTTCAGGTCAACGATCGCGACTATCTCGTGCCGATGGTGGTCGAGGAGCCGTCGATCATTGCCGCGGTCAGTTCGGCGGCGAAGCTGGTGCGCAGCACGGGCGGGTTCACCAGTACCGCGGAGCGGCCGCTGCTTATCGGCCAGATCCAGGTGGTGAACGTGCCGCATCCGGCCCATGCGCGCCAGGCGCTGCTGCAGCACAGCGAAGAGATCCTCAACCTCGCCAACAGCCTGCACCCGAACATGGTCGCGCGCGGCGGCGGTGCACGCGAAATCGAGGTCCACACCCACGGCGCCACGGCCGGCCATGGCGACATGCTGGTCGTGCATCTGCTGGTCGACACGCGCGATGCCATGGGCGCAAATCTGGTCAACACCATGTGTGAGGGCGCGGCCCCGCTGGTGGAAAAGATCAGCGGCGGGCGGGTATTCCTGCGCATTCTGTCGAACTTGGCCGATCGCGCACTGGTGCGCTCGAAGGCGGTGATCCCCGTCGCGGAACTGGCGGCCGGCGATTATTCCGGCGCCGAAGTGCGCGACGGCATCATCCTCGCCAACGAGTTCGCCGAGCGCGATCCGTACCGCGCGACCACGCACAACAAGGGCATCATGAACGGCATCGACGCCGTGGCGATCGCCACCGGCAACGACTGGCGCGCGATCGAAGCCGCCGCCCATGCCTATGCCGCGCGAACCGGGCGCTACAGTTCGCTGACCCGGTGGTATGCCAACGAGGCCGGCGATCTGGTCGGCGAACTCGAGATTCCGCTCAAGGTCGGCACGGTCGGCGGGCAGGTCGAATCCAACCAGGCGGTGCGCATCGCGCATCGCGTGCTCGGGGTCGAGTCTGCGCCGGAGCTCGCCGAGGTGATGGGCGCGGTCGGCCTGGCGCAGAACTTTGCCGCCATCCGCGCGCTGTCCACGCACGGTATCCAGCGCGGCCACATGACCCTGCACGCACGCAGCGTGGCCATGGCCGCCGGGGCGAGCGAGTCGGTGTTCGACGACGTGGTCGACCGGCTGATCGCGGCTGGCGATATCAAGGTATGGAAAGCGCGCGAGATCATCGCCGACCTCGAAGACAGCCAGCGTACGCGCGCGCCTGGGCGCAACGACCGGCAGGAGGTCGTCGAACACGCCGACGCCGCGGGCGATATCGGCTACGGCAAAATCATTCTGCTCGGCGAGCATTCGGTGGTCTACGGCCGGCACGCGATCGCCGCGCCCATACCCTTGCATATCCGTGCCGAGGTCAAGGCGCAGCGTGAACACACCGACCTGATGATCCCCCGCTGGGGCGTGGAGATGCGCCTGTCCGAGCCGGAGCGGTCGGTCAGCTCGCTGCATGCCTCGATCACGCTTATCGCCGAGCGCCTGGGCCTGGCCGACCGGGGCATGCGTATCGATGTGTTTCCGCATATCCCGCGCGCCAACGGGCTTGGTGCGTCGGCCGCACTCGCGGTGGCTGTGATCCGTGCCATGGCGCGCTGTTTCGAGGTCGAGATCAGCGAGCGCGAGATCTCCAACCTCGCCTTCGACTGCGAAAAGATCGCCCACGGCACGCCATCGGGCATCGACAACACGCTGGCGACCTTCGGCCGGCCGATCCTGTTCCGCAAGGAAAACGCGCTCGCACGCGCCGAAATTCGGCATCTGAACACCCCGGCGCCGATTCCCGTGGTCATCGGCCTGTCCGGCGTGGCGACACTGACCATGCAGACAGTCGGCAGCGTGCGGGCGGCCTGGGAAAAGAACCCGGCGCGTTATGAAAGCATCTTCTCGCAGATCGACGCGCTCGCGCTGGCTGGCGCGCAGGCCCTCAAGCAAGGCGATATCGCCGAGCTCGGCGAACTCATGAATATCGACCACGGCCTGCTCAACGCGCTGCAGGTCTCGTCGCGCGAGATCGAGGAACTGGTGGAAATCGCGCGCCGCAACGGCGCGCTCGGCGCCAAGCTGACCGGCGGTGGCGGCGGCGGCGCGATGATCGCTGTCGCCGAGCCCGAGCGCACCCAGACCATCGCCTCCGCCATGCGCAGCGCGGGCTACAACACCTTCATCACGGAAATACGTTGAACAGGAATTTCATGGCCGAGTCCGCAGACGACGCTCCGGTTGTCTCCTTCGACGACGAGCCGCTCATCCTCGTCGACAGCGAAGACAACGTGCTGGGCTACAAGCCCAAGGCCGAGGCCCACGAGGGCGACGGCGTGCTGCATCGCGCCTTTTCGATCTTCCTGTTCGACGAGGCCGGCAACATCTGGCTCCAACAGCGCGCACCGGGCAAACAGCTCTGGGGCGGCTACTGGGCGAACAGCTGCTGCAGCCATCCGCGCCGCGGCGAGACCGTGGATGACGCCGCCGCGCGACGCCTGCGCGAAGAACTGGGCGTGGAAGCGCAAATGACGTTTCTCTATCGCTTCGAGTATCACGCGCATTTCGGCGACGTCGGCGCCGAGCACGAACTCTGCTCGGTTTATGTGGCACGTTCAGCCACGCCGATCGCCACCAACCCACACGAGATCGTGGCCAGCGAAGCCGTGGCGCCCGAAACACTGGACGCCGAACTGGTCGCCAACCCGCAGCGCTACACGCCGTGGCTGCAGCTCGAATGGCCGCGCATCCGCAGCGAGCACTGGGCGACCGTGCAACGTCTGCGCGCCGACTGACCCGCCGGCGCGATCCGGCGCTCGCGATCGCTGTCGCGCCGCGTCAGGCTTTTCGCGCCACGCCCCGCAGGGCCGCCGGGCCGCGCCCTTCGGGACTGTGCATATCCACGATGCGCCAGTCGCCGCCGCGATTCGCCAGGATGTAGCGAATCGGCCGTCGCTCGCCGTTGCTGGCCACGATCGCGGTCGACACTTCCCGGCGCGCGCCGTCGAGATTCTTCACCCGGGTGACGTCGAAGCGCTGCCCGTGGTGATCGTCGAACCCTTGCGCATAGGCGGCAATCACGCCATGGCGATAGCGTGCCAGCCGATCACGGCGTTCATGCGCGTCGAGCGATTGCCATCGCCGCCCCTGCGCGCGCCGTGTCATGGCGCGCAGGTCGAATACGTCATCGACCTCGGGGGCAAGCCGTGCGTAGCGCCCCTCGAAACCCAGCGCTTCGCCCTGCTTCATCGTGATGAGCAAGGCGCTGTCGAGGCGGTCGACCACGGCACGCGCCGGCTCGGCCGCCGCGGCGCTCCAGATGCCGATACAGGCACATACAACCAGCGTGGCGACAATGCAGACGATGGTTTGCTGCAACTTCTGACGATGACTGCTCATGCGCACAGGCCCTCAAACGAGTCGCGGCGCCATACCGCGTCTGCCTTGAGACCACATCGTGTTCGCGACAGTTCGGCGCGTCGGCCGTGTTCATCGAAACTTAATTCGCCGCGGTGTCGCCGCGCAGTACGGGCGCGACCTGCGCAAGCGTGTCCTGCGCGGCGCGAAACGCCACCGCGAGCTGCTTGAGCGCGCGCAGCTGGGCATGCACCGAACGCGGCCGCCCGGCGAGGGCGCGCAACATGGGCACCGGCCGCAGACGACCATCGACATCGAGCGCTGCGTGAATGACCGGCGGCAGGATCAGGGTCGCGTCGTCGGCCACCGCACGAATCGCGATGAACGGCAGGTCGAAATCGGCCGCGACCCGCGCGACCGCGGCACTCTCCGTATCGGCGGCGAGCGCGCCGCTCGTCTGTTGCAGGCGCTGCTTCGCGGCCGTATCGGTGAGCGCGCCGGGGGCTTCCGCGAGCAGACCGTGACGGATACGCAGACCGTCGCCTGCATGGGCAATCGTCGTGAGCCAGTCACGATCGCAGGCGTAATAATCGCCGGCGGCGGCCCGTACCTGGTGCGGCAGCAACAGATCGCCGGGCGCGAGCACCGGCATCAGCCCGGCCGCACTGCCCCAGCTGATCAACCCGTTCGCGCCTTCCGCCACGAGCATGCGCGCGGTTGCCTCGGCCCGCGCCGCGCCAAGACCGGACAACGCCACTTGGCCGCCGCTGCTCAGCAGCGCGCGTCCGCGCAGGCGCAGACGCGCCAACGCGCGGGCTTCCGCCGGCAGGGTTGCGACGATGCCGGGCCGTGTCGCCTGTGCGCCGGTCGGTCGCGACAACGCCCCGACCGTCATCGCCCCGCCCGCTTTGGCGTGGCATCGACCGATGGCGATGGCCGGGTGTCGGTGGCCGGCAGTCTCGGATCTCGCATGCGTTTGCTTCGGCTCGTCGTTTGCTGTCGCCATATTTGACGGCTTTCGGCTTTAGTGGCTAGCTAGCGCGCCTTCGTTTCGAACCTTGCCGTCAGCGTCGAGCACGCCGCCATGTCCGACCGTCAGAACCCCGATTATAGTCAACGCATTCAGGCACGACTCGAACACCTGCTGCCCGCGGCCGACGCATCGCCCGAGCGCCTGCACGCAGCCATGCGTTATGCCGTGCTGGGCGGCGGCAAGCGTATTCGGCCACGGCTCGTCTATGCCGCCGGCACCGCGATCGGCCTCGAGCCGGACGCGCTGGACGCATCGGCCTGCGCGGTCGAGTACATCCATGCCTATTCGCTGATCCACGACGATCTGCCCGCCATGGACGACGATGCGCTGCGCCGCGGTCGCGCAACCACCCATATCGCCTTCGACGAGGCGACCGCGATACTGGCCGGCGACGCGCTTCAGAGCCTGGCGTTCGAAACGATCGCGACCGACCGCCACCCGCGCGTCACTGACACGATCCGTGCCGCGCGGCTGGCCACGCTGGCCCGGGCCTGCGGTTCGCGCGGCATGGTGGGCGGCCAGGCGCTGGACATGGCCAGCGAAGGCCGCGCGATCGATGTCGAAACCCTCGAACGGTTGCACAGCCTGAAGACCGGCGCGCTATTGCACGCCTGCGTGCGTCTCGCCGCCGACGGCCGGCCGGACCTCAGGGCACACGAGCGCGATGCGCTGGATCGTTTCGCCACCCGGATCGGGCTGGCCTTTCAGGTGCGCGACGATGTCCTCGATATCGATTCGGACACCGCCACCCTCGGCAAGACCCAGGGCGCCGACATCGCCCACGACAAGGCGACCTACCCGGCCCTACTGGGTCTGGAAGCGGCCCGCGCCTACGCCGATCGCCTCTACGCCGAGGCTGTGGAAGCGCTCGCGGTATTCGGCGGGTCTGCCGACGCGCTACGCGCGATCGCTGCCGAAATCGTGCAACGCGATCACTAGCTCGGCCAGCGCGCGCTGTAGCGCAGCGTCGTTTCACCGCCGGCCGGCACATCGACATGCCAGGTCGCCATATTGGCGGCGCTGTCGTCGCGCGGTTCGGTCGAGCTCGACACGATCTCGGCTTCCTGGGGCAGATGTTCAGCAACGTCCACGGTCACGTCGCGCTCGCTGGCGTTGTAGAGGGTGATCTCCACGCTGCGCTGGCGCTGATCGCCCTCGGTGCGTGTGTCCTCGATCATCCGGCGCTCGCCGGTGATGTCGAACGCGGTGCCCAGCGACAGCGTGACCGGCGCATTTGCGGGCGTATCGCCGATCGCATCCTCGCCCATCAGCGTGGCGCTGCGGTTGCCGTCGTAGATCCGTATCACGCCGGCCGGCAGCGGCCGGTCGGCGGTGTTGTCGAACTGCAGCTGCACCGCGGCGTGATCGCGTGCGCCGTCGCGCCCGAGCGCATGAAAACTGTTCTCGAAGCGATAGCGGCGCTCGGCATCGAGCGTGACCGGCGTCATCATGGCAACCGCATGGGTGGCGCCGGCGGGCACCTCGAGCGCGCCGTCGAGCGCGTATCGATAGGTATCGCCCGCGGCCTCGGGCGCGCTGTCGCTCATCTTGGCCTCGCTGCGCGCCATCATCATCGGCTGCGGGCCACGACCGTTGGCGCGCGCGACGTCGCCGGCGACCAGCCAGGCCTGTTTGGCATTCAGATCGCTACCGCCACTGTTGTCTATCACCGCCAGACTTTGTAGCGACAGCTCGCCCGCGTCGGCGTCGAATCGACCGGTATAGCTGGCCTGCCAGCTCGGTCCGTCGATCTGGTAGGTGGCCGTCAACGGCTGGCGCCCGGCGCTATCGGCGTCGATATCCAGCTGCAGGCCGCCCGGCGCGTTGCTACCGGCCGGCCACGCCAGCCGCCAGGGTGAGTTCGGCGTGAGCCGTTCGATGCGATCGTCGACCCGCACGAGCGCGGTGTCGCCGCTCAGGCCGACGAGCGTGGCCTCGCGGGTCTGCACCTGACCGGCATCGTCGTCGCGCAGCAGCGTGACCGGCTGGCCGATACGCGCGGCCAGCAGGCCGGCGCCGCTGTCGTCGTTCGAGCGCGCGCTCAGGCCGGTCAGCCGTATGCCGTCGCCTTCCAGCCAGAGCGTATCGGCGCGCAGACGGCCGTTGATGGGCCAGCCGACGCGCTGGGCGCCGGCATCGAGATCGACTTCGCGCGTGGTCTGGATGACCGCCGCGCCGCGGTTGTAGATCGCCATGGCATCGACGGCCCTGTCGTCGGTAGCGTTCTGGGCGAAGGCGGGCGCGCCGAGCAGTGCGGCCGTGAAGATCGCGGGCGTGGACAGCTTGGACATCATGAGGCGTGTTCTTCCTGTTCTGAGGCCTTGCGCTGGCGGCGGTCGTGGTAGAGCAGCCAGACGATCAGCAGCACCGCGGGTATTCCGGCCATCGCGGTATAGCTGAAAAACCAGACATAGCCGAAATTGTCGACCACCCAGCCCGAGAAGCCGCCGATGAACTTGCCGGGCAGCGTCATCAGCGATGAAAACAGCGCGTACTGGGTCGCCGTGTAGGCAGTATTGGTCAGGCTGGATAAATAGGCGATGAACGCCGAGCCGGCCATACCGCCGGAGAGATTGTCGGCGGACACGGTCAGCGCCAACGACAGCGTGCCCGGATCATCCTGGGTCGCCAGCCAGGCGAACACCAGGTTCGTGAGCGCCGCCAGGATCGCACTCGCCAGCAG
Source organism: Endozoicomonas sp. G2_2 (assembly GCF_017744135.1). Taxonomy (GTDB): domain Bacteria; phylum Pseudomonadota; class Gammaproteobacteria; order Nevskiales; family Salinisphaeraceae; genus Salinisphaera. The sequence goes on along the minus strand of NZ_JAGHQU010000003.1, from coordinate 241,785 downwards.
CGGCCGTAGGATGCCGTAGCGCACTACGAGCACCCCACCGAGGGCCGCCCCGCCGAGCGTCATGAGAATGCCGAAGACTTTGGTCACGCTGGCGATCTCGGCCAGCGTGTATTCCATGTCCAGATAGAAGGGGTTGGCCATCACCCCAAGCGTGATGTCCGTGATGCGGAACACGCTCACGAACAGCAGAATGATCAATGCCTGCTTGCCGTAGCGGGCGAAGAAATCCACCAGCGGGCAGACCACCGCGCCCAGCACCCAGCCATAGGCTGCGTGCAGCCAGGCCGGCGAGAAATCATGCCGGCGCAGATGTTCGACCACCCAGTCTTCCTGGGGCTGGCTGCTGGCCGTCTTCGAGGCATCCGGCTCGGCGACGAGCAGCACGGTGACCATGCCCACGCCGACCAACCCGGCCATCACGAAATAGGTGAACGGCCAGGAGGTGCCGGAGGCGATATAGAACGCGCCGGCGCCGGCGGTGAGCAGCGCGATGCGATAACCGGCCTGATAGCTCGCCGCCATCGCGCCCTGCACGCTTTCAACCACGGCCTCGATCCGCCAGGCGTCGATAGCCACGTCCTGCGTTGCCGAAGAGAACGCCACCAGCAGGCCGAACCAGGCAAGCGTCGCCAGATCCGCGGTGGGATCAGTCAAAGCCATGGCGATCAACCCGCCCATCAGGCCGCATTGGGCGAGCAGCATCCAGGCGCGTCGTCGGCCGAGCAGGCGACCAAGAACCGGCAGCGGGAAGCGATCCACCACCGGCGCCCAGAAGAACTTGATCGAGTACATCACCCCGATCCAGGAGAAGAACCCGACCGTGGTCTTGGACACGCCTTCCTGAGCCAGCCATGCGGACAGCGTAGAGAACACCAGCAGAAACGGCAGGCCGGAAGAGAACCCCAGAAACGCCATGCCGATGACGCGCGGCTGGCCATAGACCTCGAGCGCGGCGCGCCAGTCGCGCTTGCCGGTTGCCTCGGCCACGTCAGAATTCGAGGTCATAATCGATCGTCAGCGGCGCATGATCCGACAGGCGTTCTTCGCGATAGACCGATTCGGTCGTCGCTTTCGAGGCGAGATTCGGCGTGGCTACGTGATAGTCAATACGCCACCCCACGTTGTTGTCCCAGGCACGCCCGCGCTGCGACCACCAGGTGAACTGGTCCTCGTTGGGATTGATCTCGCGAAACACGTCGACCAGGCCCATCTCGCCGAACAGCCGGTCCATCCATTCGCGCTCGTGGGGAAGAAAGCCCGAGTTCTTCTTGTTGTTCTTCCAGTTCTTGAGATCGATTTCCTTGTGCGCGATGTTCAGATCGCCACAGACCAGATAATTGCCGGGTGCGGCGGCACGCGCGGCGAGCAGTTCCGGGAAAAACTCGAGATAGCGTTCCTTGGAATCCTGGCGGTGGTCACCGGAGGAGCCCGAAGGCGCATACAGGCTGGCGATGTTCAGGTCGCCCTCGGGCATGGCAAAACGGGCTTCGATATAACGCCCTTCGCCATCGAACTCTTCGTGACCCATGCCGCGGATGATCTCGTCTGGCTCGCGCTTGGAATAGATCGCGACGCCGGAATAGCCCTTGCGGTTCGTCGCCTCTTCATAGAAGCAGTGATAGCCCTCGGGCCAGAACGCCTCGACGCCTTCAAGCTGGTGCTGCTGCGCCTTGAGTTCCTGGATACAGACCACGTCCGGGTCCTGCGCGAGCATCCACTCGAAGAACCCCTTGCGCTGGGCGGCACGTATGCCATTGGCGTTGAAGGACATTACCCGCATGGAATAACCCGCGTGTCTTGGTCGGTACAAATCAAGGCGCTTATCATACGGGGTTACCGTTTCGCGCTCCTACCCGCAGGATACTTACCGCATGCACGCCCACAGCCTGGATTTCCTCGATCTCGCCATGGAATACGATGCGCTGCGCTTTGGCGAGTTCACCCTCAAGTCGGGCCGGGTCAGCCCCTATTTCTTCAATATGGGCCAGATCGCCTCGGGCGCGGGCATGGCACGACTGGCCGACGGCTATGCGGCCGCGCTCGAACATGCGGGTATCGAATACGACAGCCTGTTCGGCCCCGCCTACAAGGGCATTCCGCTGGTCGCAACGCTTGCCTGCGCGCTCGTGCCGCGGGGCTACAACGTGCCGTTCACCTACAACCGCAAGGAAGCCAAGGACCACGGCGAAGGCGGCACGCTGGTCGGCGCGCCGCTGGGCAAGCGGGTGGTGATCGTCGACGACGTGATCACCGCGGGCACCGCGGTACGCGAAGCCATAGACATGATTCGCGCCCACGGCAGCGAAGTCGCCGGCCTGCTGGTCGCCCTCGATCGCCAGGAACGCGGCGCAGACGACCGCTCGCCAATCCAAGCCCTGGCCGAGGACGAGGGCATCCCCACCGTGGCGGTCGCCAATCTCGACGACGTGATCGGCTATGCCGAACGCGCCAGGCTCGATGCGGCGACGCTCACCGCCATCCGCGGCTATCGCGACACCTACGGCGTCTAGCGCGTCGCGTTATGCGGGCTGCGGATCGTTCGAGGCCGGCGGCGTCTTGCCGGCACTGCCGATCAGCGTGCCCACGCCGGCATCGGTGAACAGTTCCAGCAACACGGCGTTTTCGACCCGGCCGTCGACGATATGGGCCGCGCGTACACCGGAGGCGACCGCATCCAGCGCGCATTCAATCTTGGGCAGCATGCCGCCGTGGATGACCTCGGTGTCGATGAGTTCGCGCACCTGATCGGGCGTGAGCCCGGTCAGCAGGTGGCCGTCGGCATCGAGCACACCGGGCGTGTTGGTCAGCAGCATGAGCTTTTCGGCTTCCAGCACCGCCGCGATCTTGCCGGCAACCAGATCCGCATTGATGTTGTAGCTGCGCCCGTCCGCGCCGACGCCGATCGGCGCGATCACCGGAATGAAGTCGTCGGCCTCGAGCCGGCGCACGATATGCGGGTCGATATGCGAAACCTCGCCGACGAAGCCGAGATCGGTCTCGTCGTCCACCAGCGCGAGCTTGCGCGCATGAATCAGCCCGCCATCCTTGCCGGTCAGGCCAACCGCGCGGCCGCCGTGCTGGTTGATGAGATTGACGATCTCCTTGTTCACCAGACCGCCGAGGACCATTTCGACCACGTCCATGGTCTCTTCATCGGTCACGCGCATGCCCTTGATGAACTCGGTCTGCTTGCCGACCCGCTCGAGCAGCTTGCCGATCTGCGGGCCGCCGCCGTGCACCACCACCGGATTGAAGCCGACCAGCTTCATGAGCGCGATATCGCGGGCGAAGCCGGACTTGAGCTCCGGATCGGTCATGGCGTTGCCGCCGTACTTGATCACCACCGTCTTGCCGGCAAAGCGGCGGATATAGGGCAGTGCTTCGCCAAGCACGCGAGCGACGCGCGCGGCCTGTTCCGGATCCAGCGACATACGTTTCTGTTCCTCCAGGGGGGTCATCAGGCGGTCCCGGTCGAACCGAAACCACCGACACCGCGTTCGCTGGCATCGAACGCGTCGACCACTTCCAGCTGGGCGGCCACCACCGGCACCAGTACAAACTGGGCGATACGCTCGCCGGGCTCGATGACGAAATCCTGGCTGCCGCGATTCCAGCACGACACCATCAACGGGCCCTGATAGTCGGAATCGATCAACCCGACCAGGTTGCCGAGCACGATGCCGTGCTTATGACCGAGCCCGGAACGCGGCAGGATCATGCCGGCGAGATTCGGGTCGGCGATATGAATCGACAGGCCGGTGGGCAGCAATTCGCAGTCACCGGGTGCGAGCGTGAGCGGCTGCTCGACCATCGCGCGCAGATCGATGCCGGCAGAACCGGCGGTCGCGCGCTGCGGCATGTCGAACTGGCTGCCGAGGCGCGAATCGAGCACCTTGACCTGAAGTTTGGGCATCGTGATGTCCTTGATTCGTTTCAACTTTCGATGTTCGACTCGGCTACCGGCAGACGCTCGGCCACGAGCGCGACGAGCTGCTCGGCCAGCGCCGCCTTGCTCGCCTGGGCGAGTTCCTGCTCGCCGCCCTCCCAGACCACGAACAGCGCATTGTCGTCGCGGCCGAAGGCGTGTTCGGGCCCGACGACATTGCCGGCCACCATCGACAGATGCTTGCGCTCGCGTTTGGAGCGCGCGCTGTTTTCCATATCGGTGGTTTCGGCCGCAAAGCCGAGCGTGAACAGCTGGGGATAGTCGCGGGCGACATCGGCGATGATATCGCGCGTGCGCGTGAGCGCGAGGCTGGTATCGCCTTCGGCTTTCTTGATCTTGTCGGCGGCCGTCGTGGCCGGGCGGTAGTCGGCGACCGCGGCCGCGCCGATGAAGATATCCGCGGTCTCGATCACGTCGAACACCGCGGCGTGCATGTCCGCCGCCGACTGCACGTCCACGCGTTCCACGCCCGCCGGCACGGCCAGTGCGGTGGGCCCGGATACCAGCGTCACGCTCGCACCGGCGGCGGCACAGGCGCTCGCCAGCGCATAGCCCATGCGCCCGGACGAATGATTGGTGATGAAGCGCACGGGGTCGAGCGCCTCGCGGGTCGGCCCTGCGGTGATTACCACATGCCGGCCGGCGAGCGCTCCACTGACGGGCGCATCCGCGAAATACGCGACGACCGCATCGCGGATCGCCTCCGGCTCGACCATCCGCCCGGCGCCGGACTCACGCTCGGCAAGCTCGCCTTCGGCCGGGCCCACGAACTGCACGCCGCGCGCACCCAGTGTTTCCACGTTGTGCCTCGTCGCCGGATGCGCCCACATGACGTGGTTCATGGCCGGCGCCACCAGCACCTCCGCTTCGCTGGCCAGACACAACGTCGACAGCAGGTCGTTGGCGCGCCCATGGGCCAGGCGCGCGAGCGTGTCGGCAGAAGCCGGCGCAATCACGATCAGATCCGCCCAGCGGGCGAGTTCGATATGCCCCATGGACAGCTCGGCGGCCTCGTCCCAGAGGCTGTCGCGTACCGCATGCCCGGACAGGGCCGCCAGCGTCATCGGCGTGATGAAGCGCTGCGCCGAATCGGTCATCACGACCTGGACCTCGGCGCCGGCCTCCACCAGGCGCCGTGTGAGCACGGCCGCCTTGTACGCGGCGATGCTGCCGGTGATGCCGAGCAGGATTTTTCGATTGGCCAGCGGTCGCATGGTTCGCATTGTACCTGTACCACTGGACGGCGCCTGCCCGCCGGCCACAGGATGAATCCACCGCCGTCACGAACAAGAACGAAACGGAGCGCGGTATGGGAATCGCCGACTGGCCGGCCGCCGAGCGGCCGCGGGAAAAACTGCTCGAACGCGGCGCCGGCGCGCTGTCCGACGCCGAACTGCTGGCGATCTTTCTGCGCGTGGGCGTGGCCGGTATGAGCGCGGTGGATCTCGCCCGGCATCTGCTGGCCGAATACGGCGGCCTGGGCGCCCTGCTCGCAGCCGACGAGAAGACGTTCTGCGCGACCCGCGGACTGGGCGTGGCCAAGTTCGCGCAGCTGCAGGCCGTCATGGAAATGGCGAGCCGCCATGCCACCGAAACCCTGGCGGATGTCGATGTGCTCAGCGCCCCCGAAGCCACGCGCCGCTATCTCAGCCTCAAGCTCGCGCACGTGCCGCACGAAGTGTTCGCCTGCGTGTTCCTGAATACGCGCAACCACGTGATCGCGTTCGAGGAGCTGTTCCGCGGCACCATCGACGGCGCGGCCGTCTACCCCCGCGAAGTGGTCAAGGCCGCGCTGCGCCACAACGCCGCAGCGGTGATTCTCGCCCACAACCACCCGTCCGGCGTGGCCGAACCCAGCGCGGCCGACCGTGACATCACGCGCCGGCTCGTGGACGCGCTCGCGCTGGTCGACATCCGCGTGCTGGATCACTTCATCCTCGGCCATCGACAGAGCACGTCACTCGCCGAGCGCGGGCTGCTCTAGCACGTCGCCTGGCGCTTCGTCGGTGGGTAGAAACACGCTTTGACAGCGTAGACGGCGACCACTAGCTTGCGCATCGCCGGAACTTTCCCTTTCCCCTCAATCGGTTCCGGCCGAGCACAGGAGATGTACGCATGAAGAAGGTGGCCATTGCGATGAGCGTCACGCTCATACCCTTTGCTGCGACGGCAGCACCCAACGACCAGCCTGGCGCGCCCGGCTACACCTACCTCCAGGGCGACTATATTCCGGATGGCGATGCCAACGGCATCGGCAACGACTATGACGGCTACGGCGTCGAAGGCTCGGTGACGATCACCCGCCACGTCTTCGTCAACGGCAAGTACGACTGGCTCGACGTGGACGGCAGCACACTGGATGCGAACCGCGCGAGCGTCGGCGTCGGTCTGAATGATTTCCTCGATTACGGCGGCGCCGAAGGCACCGGCATCGGCTACTACGGCCAGGTGTCCTACGAGCGGCTGGCGCTGGACGGCGTGGCCGGCAGCGAAGAAGCCGACGCCAACGGTTACGGGGCCGACGTCGGCCTGCGCTGGATGGCGCACCCGCGGGTCGAAATCAACCCGCACGTCGGCTGGGTCGACTATGGCGATGTCGACGACGACGTGAATCTCGGCGACGCGGATGGTGTGCGCTACGGCGTGCGAGCGCTCGGCTATGTCGCCGACGATCTCGCACTCACCGCAGCCTACAGCGCCAGTGAAATCGAGACCGCGCGTCGCGATATCGGCTTCGACAACGAGTTCCGCGTCGGCGCGCGCATGAATTTCTAGCGCAGCCGGGATGGGCAAGGTCCGGCACCAGACCGGACCTTGCCGTTCTTTTGCCCCGAAACGGTTGTACCGCGCGGCTTTTGATGGTTAAATGCGCGGCTCGCTGACGCATGAGCGCGCGACCCAGGAGTTAGCCATGTCCCAGATCTGTCAGGTCACCGGCAAGAAGCCGGTCACCGGTAACAACGTCTCGCACGCCCACAACAAGACCCGTCGTCGCTTTGTGCCCAACCTGCACTGGCATCGTTTCTGGGTCGAATCCGAAAAGCGCTATGTGCGTCTTCGGGTGTCTGCCAAGGGCATGCGCATCATCGATCGCCAAGGCATCGATACCGTACTTGCGAAGATCCGCAAGCAGGAGAAAGCATAATGCGCGAAAAAGTACGCATGGTCTCGACCGCGGATACCGGGTTCTTCTACACCACGTACAAGAACAAGCGGAACACGCCCGACAAGCTCGAGATGAAGAAGTACGATCCCAAGGCGCGCAAGCACGTGACCTTCAAGGAAGCCAAGATCAAGTGATCTTCGCTTGACCGGCCGTGGCCGGTCATGATCGCGAAAAAACCGGCCGCGCGCCGGTTTTTTTGTGTCTGCTCCCGGTGCGTGGCGTGCCGGATGGCGCTTAGCGTTCATCGTGCGCTTGCCACTCGCTGCGCTGATTCTTTAGCGCATTCGTTAGTACGAGTGACTCGGGCTTTAGGCGCCCGTCTCTAATCCACTCACGAGTTCTTTGGACCTTTTGTTTCGCACTGCTGTGCGACTCACTTTCTTTTGCTTGTCCAAAAGAAAGTAAGCAAAGGAAAAAGACACCCGGGTTACGCGCCGTCGCGAAGCGCGCCGGTCCACTGCGATGCTCGGTCCGAAGGGATGCGGCCAGAACTCGGATCGCTTTGGCGATCCTCGAACAGCTGTCCGCACCGGCGCAGTGCGCCGGACACCCTTCGGCCCTGCGCTTCTCGTCGCGCCACACGGGACCCGAATACAGGCGCGACCACCGAATCTCTGTAGTTGAGATAGTGATCGAGTAGACGTTGAAGCGTTTGGCTGTGTTCCGGTCGGACTCGCCTACGGCTTTGTCCGACGAAGATCGCTTAGCGATCTTGGCAGAGCGTCAGCGAGCCTGTCTTCGTTTGTATTGGGGCCCCTTGGGCGTAGCGCCGAGCAGCGGAGCCAGGACGAGATGAAGCAGACGGCTGTCTGAGTCGCGCGTAGCGCGGCGAGTTCCGGCTGCGCTCGTCATGGCGAGCAGCGCAGGGCATCGGCGCGAAGCGCCGACGCAAGACAGGGTGTCCTTTTGTTTGCTTACTTTCTTTTGGACAAGCAAAAGAAAGTCAGTCGCACAGCAGTGCGAAACCCCAAGTACAAATTCACCCGCACCGTTGATCCCGAACTAACCGTCCGGGTCCAGGTCCCTGAAGTTGCCCTCCCAGGCTTCGAGCTGCAATTCAAAGCCAAGGATTCCAGCTGTGCGCATTACGGCACGCCGAGGCAGCCTTTCAACTTTGCCCAAGCAGCAGATTGCCCTTCGCATCCACCTCAGCCGACCAGCCGGGCGCGATCCAGGTCGTGGTCACGCTCTCGCGCACGATCGCCGGGCCGTCGAAACGCTGGCCAGCGAGCATCGCGTCGCGGTCGTAGACGGGGACGTCGTCGCCCAACTCATGCACCGCCACCTGTTCGCCGGCAACCGGCGCGCCCTCGCCTTTTTCGATCGCCGGCAGGGCGACATCCGGCACGGGCCCGGCACGATGCAGACGCAGGTTGACCAGCTCTACGGGTAAATCGAAGCGATGGCCATAACGCGCCTCGTGCGCGGCGTGGAACGCTTCGATGAGTTCGTCCGGCGCCTGCCAGGCCAGATTGAGCGATGCACTCTGGCCGGCATAGCGCAGGTCCGCGCTCAGACGCTCCTCGATATCGTCCTCGGCCACGCCTTCTTCGACCAGTTCGTCGCGTGTGGCTTCACGCAGCGGCGCGAGCCAGGCATCGATCTGCGAGGTTTCCACCTCGGCCAACGGCTGCAGAATGCTCAGCGAACGTTCGCGCGAACGGCGGGCGACGAGCATGCCCAGCGCCGAAAGCACCCCGGCGAATACCGGAATGAGCACGCGCTTCATGCCCATGCCTTCGGCAAGCGCGCAGGCATGCAGCGGCCCGGCGCCGCCGAAGCACAGCAGGCTGTCCTCGGCTACCGATTCGCCTCGGGCAACCGAGATCACCCGCAGGGCAGCCGTCATGGCTTCGTCTGCCACACGCAGAATGCCGGCGGCGGCGTCTTCTACGCTCAGGTCGAGCGGCTCGGCGATACGTGCGACCGCCTTGCGGGCAGCCGCCACGTCCAGACCCATATGGCCGCCGAGCCGGGTCGAGGCCGGCAGCCGGCCGAGCACGACATGGGCATCGGTGACGGTCGGCTGTTCGCCGCCCTTGCCGTAGCAGGCCGGGCCAGGTTCCGCGCCCGCCGAGGCCGGGCCCACCTGCAGCAGCCCGCCGGCATCCAGCCAGGCGATCGATCCGCCACCGGCGCCGATGGTGTGCATATCGACCATGGGCACGGCGACCGGGTAGCCGGCGATGCGCGTCTTGCTGGTCAGCGCCAGTTCGTTGCCCACCAGCGCCACGTCGCTGCTGGTGCCGCCCATGTCCAGCGTAAGCACGCGATCGAGCCGGGCCGAGCGCGCCACGAAACGCGCGCCGAGCAGCCCGCCGGCCGGGCCGGAGAGCAACAGATTGACCGCGTTGTCCGCGGCTTGGTCGACCCCCACCGTACCGGCGGCGCCATGCATGATCGCGACCCGGTCGAGCGCGGCTTCGAGCCGGCGCAGATAGCCGCCCACCGTCGGGCCCAGCGCGGCGTTGAGCCAAGTCGCGATACCGCGTTCGTACTCGCCGTACTCGGGCAGCACGCGGCTGCCACGCGCGATGGTCAGATCCGGCAGCGCTTCGCGCAGCGCGGTTTCGATGGCCGCCTCGTCCGAACCGTTCAGAAACGCGAACAACAGATTGATGGCCACCGCCTGGACACCGGACTGGCGAATCTGGTCGACCAGCGCGTCGCACATGGCATCGTCGAGCGCGACCAGCGTTTCGCCGTGCGCGTCGGCGCGGGCATCCACCTCGAAGCACAGTTCGGGCGCGACCGGCACCGGGTTCGGCACGGGTTCGAGCGCATAGAGCTCGGCGCGCGCCTGGCGGCCGATGGTGAGCACGTCGGCGAAACCGGTGTTGGCGGCATAGGCCGTGCGCGCGAGATTGTTCTCGAGCAGCGCGTTGGTGGCCACGGTCGAGCCGTGCACGATGCGCCAGTCGGCCGCGGCATCGCCGGCGAAATGGCGCACGCCGTCGATAACGGCAGCATCCGGCGCGTCCGGCGTGGACGCGATCTTGTAAACCGCGAGCGCGCCGTTTTCGAGCGCGATCACGTCGGTGAAGGTGCCGCCGGTATCCACACCGAGCTCTCCGGCTATGGAACCTCCAGCGCCCGGCTTTGTCGATTCGTCGTCGTGCTTTACGGTCATGGCCCTGTCAGCGGATGATTCGGCCTGGCCGCCTTGGTACGAGGCCAGCTGCCGCGTGTGCCGGAAACGATCATGGAAAGCGATTTGAAGCTGTCGGCGCAAGGCCTGATCCGCGATTATGCGGGCCGGCGCGCCGTGAACGATATCGATATCCGCCTGGCGGCCGGCGAAGTGCTGGGCCTGCTCGGGCCGAACGGCGCCGGCAAGACCACCACCCTGCGCATGCTGGCCGGCACGCTGGCCCCCAGCGCCGGGCGCATTCTGCTGGCCGGACACGACATGGCTCGTGCGCCGCAGCAGGCCAAGCGTCATCTGGGCTATCTGCCGGAACGGCCGCCGGTCTACGACGAACTTACCGTCGACGAATACCTGGCGTTCTGTGCGCGCCTGCACGGTGTCGAGCGCGCGAAACGCGCAGATGCCATCACCCGCGCCAAGGCGGACTGCGGCCTCGAGGCCGTCGGCCGTCGCCTGATCGGCCATCTTTCCAAGGGCTATCAGCAGCGGGTGGGCATCGCCCAGGCCATCGTGCACCGGCCCGACGTGCTCATCCTCGACGAACCCACCGCGGGTCTCGATCCGAACCAGCTGCGCGGCATTCGCGAACTCGTGGGCCGGCTGGCCGAGGCGCACAGCGTGATCGTGTCCAGCCATATCCTGTCCGAAATTCAGGCGGTCGCGCATCGAGTGATGATCCTGCACCGCGGCCGCGTGGTGCTCGACGAAGCCCTCGCCGACGCCGAAGCGCGCGATGACCGCGTGATCGACATCGGCCTACGCGCCGGACCAGACAGAAGCACGCTCGCCGCCTTGCCCGGCGTAGAAACCGTCGAGCCGCTCGGCGACGGGCGCTGGCGCATCACCGCCGCGCCGGGTCGCGATATTCGCGGCTCGCTGGCCGAGACAGCCGTGCATAACGGCTGGCATCTCGTCGAATTGACGACCCATGCCCCCGATCTGGAAACACGCTTTGCCGAGCTGACCCGAAGCGCCGAGCACACAACGGCGGTGGCCTCATGAACCTGGCCGTATCGATCGCCCGCCACGAGCTGCGGCGGCTGTTCGTGTCACCGCTGGCCTGGACGCTGCTGGCTGTCAGCCAGCTGCTCACTGGCATTTTGTTCGCGCTGTCGCTAACCGATCTCAGCCTCAATCCGCAGCGCATCGGCGCCTACGACGGCGTGTCGGCAATCGTCGGCGGTGGTCTGTTCCGGTTTGCCACCGTGGTGTTGCTGCTGGTCGTGCCGCTGCTGACGATGCGCGTGTTCGCCGAGGAGCGAAAGACTGGCAATATCGAACTGCTGCTGTCGTCGCCGGCATCGCTCACGGCCGTGGTGCTCGGCAAGTTCGCCGGGCTGATGGGCTATCTCACGCTGTTGTTTGCGCTCGTTGCGCTCATGCCGCTGTCGCTGGCGTTCGCGACACCGCTGGATATCGGCCTGCTCGCGTCGGGGTTGATCGGCTTGTGGCTGGTCATGGCGGCGTTCTGCGCGTTGGGGCTGTTTCTGTCCTCGCTCACTCGCGAGCCGACGCTGGCCGCCGTCGCGACCCTCGGCGCGCTCATGCTGCTGTGGCTGTTCTACGCGGTGTCGGCCATGGAATGGCAGCCGGTGGTGTTCGGCACCGCCCTGCCGCTTGGCGATGCTGCGCGCGCACTGTCGCTGATCGGCCATCACGACGCGCTGCTGCGCGGCGTGTTCTCCAGCGCGGACGTCCTGTATTTCCTGATCTTTACGCTGTGTTTTCTGGCCCTGACGGTCGTACGCCTCGACATGGATCGCCACTGATGCGCGTTGCCCATGTGCTGACCTTATTGCTGATTGTGGCTGTCGCGCTGCTTGCCGGCGCGCTCAGCCAGCGGCTGTCGATCAGCGCGGACTGGACCGCCGGCAACCGCAATTCGCTCACCGAAGCCAGCGAGCGCGTCATCGACGCGCTGCACGACGGCCCGATCACGCTGCGCGCGTATATCTACCCCGGTCCGCAGCGCGCCGACGTGCGCGCGCAGCTGGCCCGCTACACGCGCGCCAGCGCACGCGTCACGCTCGAGTTCGTCGACCCGGCGCGCCATCCGCAGGAAGTGCGCGCGCTGCGTATCGGCGACGACGGCGCGCTCCAAGTGCGCTACCAGGGCCGCAGCCAGACGGTGAACGATTTCGACGAGGCCAGCGTGACCAACGCGCTGCAGCGGCTGTCCGTGGCCCGCGATCAGTGGGTGGTGTTTCTCACCGGCCACGGCGAGCGCGACCCGGCCGACGAATCCAACGGCGGATACAGCGATCTCGCCGCTGCACTCGACAGCCAGGGCATGACCACCCGCACCCTCAACATCGCCGACGCCGCCGCCATACCCGACAACGCGGCCCTCGTGGTCATCGCCAGCCCGCAACGCGAGCTGCTGCCCGGCGAAGTGCAGCTGCTACGGGACTATCTCGCCCGCGGGGGCGCCCTGCTCTGGGCCGACGACCCGGGCGAGCGCTACGGCCTCGGCGCGCTCGCCCGCGATCTCGCTATCGAATGGCAGCCCGGCACGCTGATCTACCCCGATTACAAGACGATCGGCACGGGCCATCCCGCCATTGCGGTGGTTGCCAACTATCCGGATACGCCGATCTCGGAAAACCTCAATCGCATCAGCCTGTTTCCCTATGCCGGCGCGATCACGTCCACGGCCGGCCGCAGTGACTGGAAAGCGCAGACCTTCCTGCGTTCGAACACGCGCAGCTGGCTCGAAACAGGCGCGCTCGAACAGGCGAGCCTGACTTTCGAGCCGGACAACGGCGACCAGCGTGGCCCGCTTGACATGGGCATCGCGCTGTCGCGCACGGTACAAACCGACCAGGGCCCGCAGGCACAACGCGCCGCCGTGATCGCCGACAGCGACTTCATGAGCAACGGTCATCTCGCCAAGCTCGGCAACCGTCCCCTCGCCTTGGCGCTGTTCCAGTGGCTGGGCTATCGCGATGCCCAGATAGCGGTCGACGTGGCCACGGCGCCCGACGCGAATCTCGACCTGACGGCCCGCCAGATCCGCGGGCTGTGGTGGATCTACGTACTCATCCTGCCGTTTGGCCTGCTCGGCTTCGGGCTAACCCGCTGGGCACGCCGGCGCCGTCGATGAATCCCAAACGCCTGATATTCATCGCCATCCTCGCGGCCGGCGTCGTCGTGCTGGGCATCGCCCTCTGGCTGACCCGCACCCCGCAGCCCGCGCCGGAGCCGCGCGTGAGCGACGTACCCACCGAAGCAATCGACGAAATCGGGATCAACCTGCGCGACGCCGTCGTGGCACTGGAACGCGAGCCTGACGACGGCGGCTGGGGCGTCACCACGCCGGTCGCGGCCCGCGCCGATATCGCGCACGTCAAGGCACTGCTCGAGCTGGCTGCCGCCACGCCCACACGGCGCTACGATCGCGACGCGATCGAGGATGACGTGACCGGCCTCGACGATCCCGCGCTGACGGTTCGTTACAACGACGACGCCCCGATCGCGATCGGCAAGCCCGGCCCGCAGCCAGGCACCCGCTACGTACGCACCGCGCATGCCCTGCTGCTGGTGGACGCTCGATCGCTGTCCAGCCTGCCGACGCGCTGGCGCGGCTGGATTTCGCCCACCCTGCTCGCCCGCGATGCGAACCTGTCGAAACTTACGCTACCCCGCCTCACGCTCGAACGCACCGACACCGGCGGCTGGCGCGTGCTGCCCGACAGCGCGGACCGCGGCGCCGACTACGCACAGGCGACCATCGACGCCTGGCGCCAAAGCCGCGCGCTCTCGCTCGAGCCGGCCGATGCCGGCCGCGAACGTCTGGCCCGCGTCACGCTACGTTTCGGCGACGACAGCACGCGCCACCTGGACGTGATCGCTCGCAAGCCCGAGTTGATCCTGCGCGATGCGGCACTGGGCATCGACTATCACTTCGCGGACACGCTCGCTGCGCCGCTGCTCGATATGCGGCATCCGGACTCGCTGGGCGCCGGCCGTGAGCGCAGCCTGCAGCCTTCGGCGATTCCGCTCAGCCCAACGCAGGCCGGGGGCGCGATTGGCGGGGACAGCGGGTGAATCGAATCGGATGACCGGTTTCGGCCGGCGACTCGGGCTTTGCCAGCTTTTCATGTCGCGCTTAGTCGTACGGCTGAGATGCGAGTCGTGCGCATCTAGGGCGCTTACAACGATTTTGCAGCTTTGAATCAACTTTGCGGGTGAAGTTTTACTTGAGGTTTCGCACTGTTGTGCGAGTCACTTTTATTTGCTTGCCCAAATAAAAGTAACCAAAACAAAAGGCACCCTGTCTTGCGCCGATGCTGCGCATCGGTGCCCTGCGCGGCTCCGGCCGAAAGAGGACAGCCGGAAACTCGCTGCGCTCAGACATCCGGCTGTCTTTTTCTCTTTCGGCCTACACTGCTCGGCGCTGCGCCTAAGGGGACCCAATACAGGCAAGCTCGCTATCGCTCGCGCAAGGTCGCGCTTCTTATGTCGGATCAGGCGTTCGCCTAATCCGACAAGAACGAAGTCCCAACGGGAAAATCAAATTACCGAATCAGCTGACTCTTGCTGTGGGCCTGGCGTTTGTATTCGGGCCCGTTGCACGGCGACGGAGACACGGAGTGGCGACGGGTGTCCGGCGCACTGCGCCGGTGCGTACAGCATGTCTGAGGATCGCCAAAGCGATCCGAGTTCTGTACGCATCCCGTCGACGCTGCGTGTCGGAGTGAACCGGCGCGAAGCGCCGGCGCTGTGTCCGGGTGTCTTTTTCTTTGCTTACTTTCTTTTGGACAAGCAAAAGAAAGTGAGTCGCGCAGCAGCGCGAAACCAAAGGTCCGACAAACTCGTGAGCAACACAAAACAACTTGAAGCCCGAATCAACCAGACACGAACAATCACCCAACCCCCCGCTCGGCGCTCACCCGCAGTTGCCAGAGCACCAACCCCTGCAAACCGCAACGCCGATCAGCCTCTACCACATCCCATGGCAAAATAGCGCGATGCCCGAATTGCCCGAAGTCGAGACCACGCGCGCGGGGATCGAACCGCACGTGCGCGGCCAGACCGTGCGTACGGTCGTCGTGCGCCAGCCACAGCTGCGCTGGCCGGTTTCGCCGGAACTGGCCGCCGTGCTGCCCGGCCAGGCGATCCGTACCGTGCACCGGCGGGCGAAATACCTGCTCTTCGAAACCGATACCGGCCATGTCTGCCTGCATCTGGGCATGTCGGGTCGGCTGCGTATCGTGCCCGCGGACACGCCGGTCGCTACCCACGACCATCTCGATATCGTGCTGGAGAACGACTGGGTGATTCGTTTCAACGATGCGCGGCGCTTCGGTTCAGTGTTCTGGCTGGACGGCGCGCCGGAAACGTTTTCCCTGCTCGCGCATCTGGGCCCGGAACCGCTGGGCGACGCATTCGATGGCGACTGGCTCTACGCACGCTCGCGCGGCAAACGCGCATCGGTGAAGACATTCATCATGGACAGCGCCACGGTGGTCGGCGTGGGCAACATCTACGCCTGCGAAGCACTCCATGCCGCGCGCATCCACCCGCGCCGCCCCGCAGGCCGGGTCGGGCGCGCCCGCTATCGCGCGCTGGCCGAGGCTATTCGCCGGGTGCTCGCCGACGCCATCGTCGCCGGCGGCACCACGCTGCGCGACTATATCGGCGTGGACGGCGATACCGGCTACTTCCAGCTGCGCCTTGCGGCCTACGGCAAGGCCGGGCAGGCGTGCCCGCGAGGCTGCGGACCGGTCCGGCGCGAGGTGATCGGCCAGCGCAGCACGTTCTTCTGTCCGGTCTGCCAGAAATGACCGGGCCGCACGTTCCGTACCACCACGAAATCACCTAGGGTAGGTCGATGCGCTATATCGCTTTGATCGCCGTGTTCGCCGCCACCGTGGGTTTTGGTTACCTGACGCTGGGGCTGCCGCGCTACTTCGGGCTGTTCTTTCTGATCAGCATCACCTTCTTGGGCATGGGTCTGCATGACCTGTTCCAGCGCGAGCATGCGTTGCTGCGCAACTATCCGCTGCTGGCGCATTTCCGCTGGATGATCGAGGCGATCCGCCCCGAGATTCGCCAGTACCTTCTGGAATCGGATACCGAGGCCACGCCGTTTTCGCGCGAGCACCGGTCGCAGGTCTATCAGCGCGCCAAGAACGTCAACGACGCGGATCCGTTCGGCACCGAGCAGAACGTCTATGCCGAAGGCCATGAATGGATGGTGCACTCGATCGCCGCCAAGACGCCGAGCGAGACACCGCCGCGCGTGCGCATCGGCGGGCCGCAGTGCACCCAGCCCTACGAGGCGTCGACGCTCAACATATCCGCGATGAGTTTCGGCTCGCTGTCCGCCAACGCCATTCGGGCGCTCAATTTCGGTGCCGCCAAGGGCGAATTCGCCCACGACACGGGCGAAGGATCGGTCAGCCGGCATCACAAGGAGTTCGGCGGCGATCTCATCTGGGAGATCGGCAGCGGCTATTTCGGCTGCCGAGCCGAGGACGGCGGTTTCGATCGCGATCAGTTTGTGAAGGTCGCCAACGACGACCAGGTCAAGATGATCGAGATCAAGCTCAGTCAGGGCGCGAAACCCGGCCACGGCGGCGTGCTGCCCGGCTCCAAGGTCACGCCCGAGATCGCCGAAGCACGCGGCATCAAGGTGGGCCAGACCTGTGTCTCGCCGCCCGCGCACAGCGCCTTTTCCACGCCGGTCGAGATGATGGAGTTCATCGCCGACCTGCGGGAGGGCGCGAACGGCAAGCCGGTCGGCTTCAAGCTCTGTGTGGGGCATGGCTGGCAGTTCATGTCGCTGGTCAAGGCCATGCTCAAGACCGGCATCACCCCGGATTTCATCGTGGTGGACGGCGCCGAAGGCGGCACCGGCGCCGCACCGCTGGAGCTTGCCGACAACGTCGGTACGCCGCTGCGCGAGGGCCTGGTGTGGGTCCACAATTCGCTGGTGGGTGCGGGGCTGCGCGAGCGGATCAAGATCGGCGCGTCCGGCAAGATCACCTCCGGCTTCAAGATGGCGGCCAACATGGCGCTGGGCGCGGACTGGTGCAATTCGGCGCGCGGCTTCATGTTCGCGGTCGGCTGCGTGCAGTCCGAGTCCTGCCATACCGATCACTGCCCCACCGGCGTGGCCACCCAGAACAAGTGGCGCCAGCGCGCCGTTGTGGTGCCGGAAAAAGGCGAACGGGTGTACAACTTCCACAAGCGCACAGTGGCCGCGATGCAGGAAGTCGTCGCGACCGTTGGGCTCGACCATCCCGGACAGCTGCGCCCCGAACACCTGTGTCGCCGCACGACCGATTCGGAAATCCATACCGCGGATCAGGTTTATCGTTTTCTCGAAACCGGCGAACTGCTCACCGCCACGGGCGACGGGCGCTACGAGCAGGCCTGGCGCAAGGCCCAGGCCCACAGTTTCCTACCGTCGATCTAGGCAAGCCAACACGAACGGCTGGCGCCTGCCGCGAGCAATACGGATACGCCGGCCCCGGGCGTATGCGATACGCTCGGGGCAACATATGCGTCCACGGCATCCAGGATGATGCCAGGAGACTTGATCATGGCCTTGCCGACTCTGCGCCGCCCGCGCACGCCGCCCGAAACCACCGAACAGGTACGCGACTACGCGACCCAGTACTCCGATACGCGTTTCTGGACCAAGGTCTCGCGCGTGGCCAGGCGCGCGGGCTATGAGCTGCTGGAAAAGGCGCTCTGGCTCCATTACGCGGCCCAGCGCCCGGAAACGCCGCGCTGGGCGCGCGTGACCGCCTACGGCGCGCTCGGCTACTTCATCCTGCCGATGGATGCGGTACCGGACTGGTTGTTCGGCTTCGGCCTGACGGACGATCTCGGCGCCCTCACGCTTTCGGTCGTGGCGCTGTCGCAGTACATCAACGACGACGTACGCCGACGCACCGCGCACAAGCTCGACCAGTGGTTCGAGCGTCCCGCATACAAGCGCCCGCTGCGGCCCGTGGAATAAGTCGGCCATGAACAACACGCAGGACAACAGCCGTGTGGTTTTGATTACCGGCGCCTCGGCCGGCGTCGGCGAAGCCAGTGCGCGCGCCTTTGCCGCCAACGGCGCGCGGGTGATCGTCGCCGCGCGCGGCATCGACCGCCTGCAGCAGGTCGCCGACAGCATTGGCGCCACCGCAATCGCGGGCGATGTCGCCACCACAGACGGTTGTCGCGAGCTGATCGACGCGGCGATCGCCGTGCATGGCCGCCTCGACGTGTTGGTGAACAACGCCGGCTGCCACCACCGCGGGCCGGTGGCCGGGCGGAGTGCGGACGAACTGGCGGAAATGGTCGACACCAATCTGCGCGCGCCGCTCGTTCTCAGCCGTCTGGCCCTGGACACGCTGCGCAAAGACGGCGGCGGCGCGATCGTCAACGTGGCCTCCATCGCCGGCCAGATGCCGCTGGCCGGCAGCGCGGCCTACTCGGCCACCAAGTTCGGCCTGCGCGCGTTCACCTATGCCCTGGCCGACGAACTGCGTGACGCGAACGTCACGGTCAGCGCGGTTTCGCCCGGGCCGATCGCCACCGGCTTCATCCTCGACGATATCGATGCGGTCTCGGACATCACGTTTTCCCAGTCGATGAGCACGCCGGAACAGATCGCCGCGCTGGTGGTGGCCTGTGCCAACGACGGGCGGGTCGAGCGCACGCGCCCGGCCATGGGCCGGGTCATGGCCACGGCCGGTTACCTGGTGCCGGGGCTGTCGCGCGCCCTGCGCCCGTTACTGGCTGCCAAGGGCCGACGCGCAAAGGCACGCTACCGCCGCAAGGGGTGAAATCACGGACTTGCGCCACCCGCGGGCGGCGCGCACAGTGAATCGCGTCAACTGCAAGGAAAGGAAGAACTATGGGCATTCTCGTCTGGATCATCTTCGGTCTGATCGCGGGCGCGATCGCGAAGCTGATCATGCCCGGCAAGGATCCGGGCGGCATCATCGTCACCATCGTCATCGGTATCCTGGGTGCCGTGGTCGGTGGCTTCATCGCGACCGCGCTCGGTTTTGGCGGCGTGTCCGGCTTCAACCTGGGCAGCTTGGTGATCGCCATTCTCGGCGCCATTCTGCTGCTCTGGCTGTATCGCGTGGTGAAGTCGCGCTAGCGGCTCGGCACCGATCGAACGAGGGGCCGGCGCATTGCGGTGCGCCGGTCTTTTTTATGCCTGACGGAATCATTTCGCTTTCGGCACGGCGGCATATCACGGCCGCCGAAAACCGGCGGAGGGCAGCAGCCTGTCGGCATCGGCGGCCGAGCCCCGCGCGCACACCATGATCGTTGTCTACTGTCTTCTGACCGTGATCGCCGCCATCGGCGTGCTGATGCTCGGCACGAGTGCCGCGCGGCTGCGCCGACGCCGGCGTTTCGCGGCGGCGCGCGCCGGTACCGGCGGCGGACTCTGCCTCGCGCTGGCCCTGCTGGCGGGCGCGATCCTGCTCAATCTGCATACCTACCAGCGGTTGAGCTATGAGCAGCCCGTTGCCGGCCTGCGGTTCGTCGCCGTCGGCGACCAGCATTTCCAGGCCACGCTGACCACGCCCGACGCGCGCCTGCGCCTGGCCGACATGCGCGGCGACGAGTGGCAACTCGACGCGCGCGTGCTCAAGTGGCAGCCGCTGGCGAACCTGCTCGGTTTCGATGCCCTGTTCCGGCTCGAGCGGCTGAGTGGCCGCTATCGCGATATCGAGGCCGAAAACCACCGCCCGCGCAGTGCCATCGCGCTGGGCGGCGAGGAGCCCGGGCTGAACGCTTTCGCCCTGGCCCGCCGCATGCCGCGCTGGGCGGGGCTGGTCGACGCCGAATACGGCAGCGCGACTTATCTGCCGATGGCCGACGGCGCGGCCTACGACATCACGCTCACCCAGAGCGGGCTCGTCGCCCGGCCGGCCAACGAGGCAGCGCGCGCGGCTATGCGCCGCTGGTAGCGCCGCCCGTGCCGCTGGTGGCGGTATTCATGCGCGCATAGGCGCCGCTGACATGCGCGACGAGCGTGTCGAAATCCTGCGAAAACAGCTCGACTCGACAGGTCACGCTGCGTCGGCCCACGCGCAGCAGATGTGCCCGCGCGAGCACGTCCGCCGCCCGCGGTCGCTGCAGGAATTCGATATGAAAATGACTGGTCACCGCATATTCGCCGTCCGGCACGTGCGCAATGATGGCCGTATACATGGCGGCATCGGCCAGGGTCATGAGCACGGGGCCGGAGATCGTGTTGCCCAGGCGGGTCATGCCCTCGTCGTAGGGCAGACAGATATCGGCATGGGTTTCACCAATATCCAGCACATGGAACTGGGGGCTGCCCGGGGCGCCCACGTTGCGCCGGATGACGGTTTCGATCTCCTCTGCGTCAAGCAGGCTCATGGCGTCTCCTTTTTCAACTGCGTTGTTATTCATCCATGCGACATCTAGCCGGCCAGCAGTCCGGCGAGCCCGTCCCAGGCCAGCTTGACCGCCAACACGAGCATGACCGCGCGAATCATCTGTCGGAAGCGGACTTCCGAGAACAGCCCGACCAGACGCCGGCCGATCAGCGTACCCACGAGCGCAGCGATCGCCATCGGCACGAGCAGGTCGAGCCGGGCGAGCACGTTGAACCCGTTCAGCGAGAACGCCGCCATCTTGAGCAGGTGGCCGCTGGCCTGAGCCACGGCCATCGTCGCGATGATCTGCTCCTTGCGCCAGTCGTCGCGCAGAAAGAACGGCGCGACCAGAATGCCGGTCGCGCCCACGACCGGGCCGATCACGCCGGCAATGGCGCCCGCCGCAAGCAGGCCGCCGCGGCCGTGAATTCGCAGACGCTGCGCCCAGCTCGGCCAGACGGCCATGGCGATGAACACTGCCATGATCAGCCGGATCCAGTCCGGATTGGCATCGACGACCAGCGGCGCGACGAGAAACGGCCCCGGCACGGCGGTAATCATGAACAGGCCGAGCGCGCCCCAGCGCACGTGCGGGCTGTAGACGACGCTGCGCGACGCATTGGAGGCCAGCTGCACGCCGGCATGCAACGGCAGGGCAAGCGCCGGCGGCATGCCGAGAGCGAACATCACCGCAATCAAGACCGCACCGCCGCCCATGCCGGCCATGCCCGATAACGTCGCCGTCACCAGCGCCGCCACCACGAGGGCCGCCGTCAACAGCACGACAGGGCGATGTGCGGCATGCGGGGCGCACTTGGCTGGTTGAAATGCAGGCCGTCGATAGTGCGCAACCTCCGGCCATCACGCAATAAGCAGGGGACGCCGCGCTAACGCTGCCAGCGATGGAAACGCGTCAGCCACGGGAACACCCATGCCGGCGCATGCGCCTTCTTCCACTCGCTGGCGGCGAAGCGATTGGCCTCGGCCAACGTCGGATACGGATGGATGGTGGCCAGAATCTTGTTCAGGCCGATGCCGTGCTTCATCGCGCTCACGAACTCGATGATAAGTTCGCCGGCCGCGTCGCCGACGATCGTCGCGCCCAGGATAGTGTCCTTGCCGGGCACGGTGAGCACCTTGACCATCCCGTGGGTCGCCGACTCGGCGATCGCGCGATCCAGCTCGGCGAGATCGTAGCGGGTGACTTCGTAGTCGATGGACTCGGCGCGGGCGCTGTCTTCGTTATGGCCGACGTGGGCGACCTGCGGGTCCGTAAAGGTGCACCAGGGCAGCTTCGAATAATCCACCGAAAACGTCTTGAACGCACCGAACAGCGCATTGACCGTGGCGTGCCACGCCTCGTGCGAGGCCGCATGGGTGAGTTGGTAGCCGCCGATGGCATCGCCACAGGCGTACACGGTAGGCACGACCGTCTGCAGTTTCTCGTCCACTTCAATACGTCCGTCGCGGGCGATACCGAGCGCTTCCAGACCCATGCCCTCGGTGCGCGCGCGCCGGCCGACCGCGACCAGCACCTTCTCGCACACGATCTCGGTTTCACCCTGCGCGCTCTTGCAGGTCAGTACCAGCCCGTCGTCGCGCTGATGCACCGCGGTGACCTGATGGCCGGTCCGGATATCCGCGCCCTCTTCACCGAGCACGGCGGCCAGCTGGGCGGCAACATCGGCGTCCTCCACCGACAGGATGCGATCGGCCTGCTCGACGAGCGTGACGCGGCTGCCCAGACGGGCGAATGCCTGGGCCATCTCACAACCGATCGGGCCGGCGCCCAGCACGGCGAGACGACTTGGCAGATGGTCTAGATCCCAGAGATTGTCCGAAGTGAGATAGTCGATATCGGCCAGCCCGTCGATGGGCGGCACGAACGGCGTCGCGCCGGTGGCCAGAACGATCCTGCGCGCGGTCAGGCGCGTGCCGTCGTCGGTCTCGACTGTCCACGGGTCGACCAGGCGCGCACTCGACTTGATGCACTCCACGCCGAGCGACTCGTAGCGCTCGACCGAGTCGTGCGGCGCGATGGTGGCAACCACGGATTTCACCCGTGCCATCACGTCGGCGAACTCGAGTTCGGCGCTCGCCGAACGAATACCGTAGCGCTCGCTGTTGCGGATTTCATGCATGAGACGCGCGGTACGAATCAGCGCCTTGGACGGCACGCAGCCGGTATTCAGACAATCACCGCCCATCTCGCCTTTTTCGATCAGCGTGACCTTGGCTTTCACCGTGGCCGCGATCAGCGACGCCACCAGCCCGGCTGAACCGGCGCCGATCACGATGAGGTTGCGATCAAACGATTTCGGCTTGTCGTAGCCCCGCAGCGCCTTGCGCGTGGCAAAGAAATCCAGCGTCTTGCGGGCGATCAGCGGGAACAGGCCCAGCAGCACGAACGAGCCGATCAACCCCGGCGAGAGCACGCCCGAGAGCGACTCCACCTGCCCGAGCTGCGTACCGGCATTCACGTACACCAGCGTGCCCGGCAGCATGCCCAGCTGGCTGACCCAGTAGAAGGTGCGCGTACGAATGGGCGTGAGCCCCATCGCCAGGTTGATCACGAAGAACGGGAATACCGGCACCAGCCGCAGCGCGAACAGATAGAAAGGGCCGTCGCGTTCGACGCCGCGGTTGAGCGCCTTGAGGCGCCGCCCGAAACGCGTCTGCACGCTCTCGCGCAGCACGAAGCGCGCCATCAGAAACGCCAGCGTCGCACCGATGGCCGAGGCAAAGGACACCAGCAGCACGCCCTGGAGCAGACCGAACAACGCGCCACCGATGAGCGTCATCACGGCTGCGCCCGGCAGCGAGATGGCGGTCACCGCGACATAGATCACGAAGAACCCGATCGCGAACAGCAACCCATTGGCTGCCGCCAGTTCGCCGAGCGCGCTGCGCTGACTTTCGAAACAGCTCAGGCTGAACAGCTGGCCGCTGCAATCCCCGCCCAGGTACTGCCCCGGATCGACGATGAAATAGGTAGCCACCAGCCCCGCGGCCGCCAGCGCCAGCCCAATACGCATCCCGTTCATGCTCTCGGTCCCTTTTTGATTGCGCGCCAATTTATTGCTCGGCACGTCTGCGCGACAGCGTAACGCGCCGCAACACCCCGATCTTCACATTTGTATCTCGGCAGGCGGCGGCATGGCCTGCATGGCTTCTGCTAGACTCGGCGCCTTGTTTTTGCGGCGCGAGAGCGCCGTACCGGCGCGACTCACCATGCACGAAACCGACAATCTTCGTATCAAGGGCATTCAGGAATTGATTTCTTCGCAGGCGCTGCTCGACGAGCTGCCCGTGAGCGAGGCGGCATCGGATACGGTGTTCAATACGCGCACGGCGATCCAGAACATCCTGCACGGCGACGACGATCGGCTGCTGGTGGTCGTCGGCCCCTGTTCGATCCACGATGTGGATGCCGCACTCGAATACGCGAAGAAGCTCGCCGCAGCGCGCGACAAATACGCTGACGATCTGCTCATCGTCATGCGTGTCTATTTCGAGAAGCCGCGCACCACGGTCGGCTGGAAGGGTCTGATCAACGACCCGGACATGGACGACTCCTTCAAGATCAACAAGGGCGTGCGCCTGGCCCGCGAGCTGCTGCTCAAGCTCGCCGACCAGGGGATTCCGGCCGGCGTCGAGTTCCTCGACCTGATCTCACCACAGTATCTGGCGGATCTAGTGTCCTGGG
Source organism: Endozoicomonas sp. G2_2 (assembly GCF_017744135.1). Lineage (GTDB taxonomy): Bacteria > Pseudomonadota > Gammaproteobacteria > Nevskiales > Salinisphaeraceae > Salinisphaera. Next base: position 217,452 of record NZ_JAGHQU010000003.1, on the reverse strand, counting down.
GCGCGATCGGCGCGCGCACCACCGAGAGCCAGGGCCATCGCGAACTGGCCTCCGGGCTGTCCTGCCCGGTCGGCTTCAAGAACGGGACCGGCGGCTCGATCAAGATCGCCGTGGACGCGGTCGGTGCAGCCCATCACCCGCATCACTTCCTGTCGCTGACCAAGGAAGGCGAGTCGGCGATCTTCGCCACCGAGGGCAACCGTGATACGCATATCATCCTGCGCGGCGGCGCCAACGGGCCGAACTACGACGCCGACTCGGTCGCCGGCGCAGTGGCCCTGCTCGAACAGGCCCAGCTCTCCGGCCGGCTGATGATCGACTTCTCGCATGCCAACAGCCGCAAGCAGCACAAGAAGCAGCTGGAAGTGGGCGATGACGTGGCCGGCCAGATTTCGGCCGGCAGCCGGGCGGTATTCGGCGTGATGATCGAATCGCACCTCAAGGAAGGCAACCAGAAGCTGGTGCCGGGCGTGGAGCCGGAGTACGGCGTGTCCATTACCGATGCCTGCCTGCACTGGGAGGACACCGAGAAGCTGCTCGGCACGCTGGCCCATGCCGTAGCCGAGCGTCGTGATCTGCGCGATGGTTCCGACAACGACTGATCGAGCGCAGGCACTAGTGCTGCTCAGCAAAAGCCGCCTTCGGGGCGGCTTTTTTGTTTGTGTGCCGAGGCGCGGCAGTAATTAAAACAGCAGGTTCGAACCACGAGTCTTTGGTCTACTCACGAGTTTGTCGTTGCTTTTGTTTCGCACTGCTGTGCGAGTCACTTCTCTTTGCTTGTCCAAAGAGAAGTAACCAAGAGAAAAGACACCCGGATTACGCGCCGGCGCGAAGCGCGCCGGTGGACTGCGATGCTCGGTCCGAAGGGATGCGGCCAGAACTCGCGTCGCTTTGGCGACGCTCAAACAGGCTGGCCGCACCGGCGCAGTGCGCCGGACACCCTTCGGCCCTGCGCTTCTCGTCGCGCCACACGGGACCCGAATCCAGCGCGGCTAAGCTGGCGCACGGCGTTGCAACAATTATGGGGTGAGGGTTGGGCAGTTTGGCGACGTTCCGGTCGGACTCGCCTCTGGCATCGTCCGATAAAGATCGCTTCGCGATCTTGCTTGCAAAGCGTCAGCGAGCCTGTCTTTGTCTGGATTCGGTCCCCTTGGGCGCAGCGCCGAGCAGCGCGGGCCGCAAGCGGATCGAGACGGCCGGATGTTTGAGCGCAGCGAGTTTCCGGCCGTCCCGCTTGCGGACCGCGATCGGAGGGCATCGGCGCAAAGCGCCGACGCAAGACAGGGTGCCTTTTGTTTTGGTTACTTTTATTTGGGCAAGCAAATAAAAGTGACTCGCACAACAGTGCGAAACCCCAAGCGAAAATTCACCCGCAAAGTTGATTCAGAACTCGTGATCGAAGCCAACGCGCTTCAACACGGGAAGAAAACGAACTCAGCACCCCGCACCGGCAAGCAACCAAGTACGCCTACCAGTACGGCCCCGGCAACAACGCCGCAAGCACCCGCCCCGGAATATTCGGTTTCTCCGCCTCACCGGCGCGCCCACCACGAGCGGCCTTGGACGACGGAAACATGTGAAACGCCTTGTGCAGCACGAAATCGTTGACCTTGGGCCAGAGCGCGTAGCTGATCTGCGCGGTCGTCCCCAGAGGCGAGGCGATGCGCTTGGGCTTTTCCAGAACGGCCGACACGATCATGTCGCCCGCCTGCTCCGGCGTGAGCGTGGGCACGTAGTCGTACAGCTTGGTCGGCGCGATCATCGGCGTGCGCACCAGCGGCATGTAAATGGTGGTCAGGTCGATGTTGCGCGAGGCGACCTCGGGTGACAGGCAGCGCGAGAAGGCGTCCAGCGCTGATTTCGACGCGACGTAGGCCGAAAAGCGCGGCACGTTTGTGAGGCAGCCGATGCTGGAAATGTTGATGATATGCCCGCTACGACGCTTTGCCATCGCCGGCAGGAAGTTGAAGATCATGCGGATGGCGCCGAAATAGTTCAGCTGCATGGTCCGCTCGTAGTCGTGAAAGCGATTGAGCGACTCGAACGCCGACCGCCGAATGGAATGGCCGGCATTGTTGATCAGGATATCGACGTGGTGATGATCCTTGAGGATCGTCCGGGTGCACTCGTCGATCGCCTCCATGTTGTTCAGATCACAGGGATAGGCGAACGCCACCCCGCCCATCTTCTCGATCACGCTGCGCGTTTCCTCGAGCTTGGCCGGCGTGCGCGCCACCATGCAGATCTTGGCCCCGGCGCGGGCCAGCTTCTTGGACGCCATGAAGCCGATACCGCTGGATGCGCCCGTGATCACCACCACCTTGCCCTGCATCCGACGCAGCAGCTTTTCCGGGATATGGACGTCGCAGTCCATATGCATTTCCCAGTACTGCCAGAGCGTCTCGGCGTAATCCTCGAGACGCGGACAATGGATGCCGCTGCCCTTGAGCGCGGCGCGCGTATTCACGTCGTCAAAGACCGCGCGGTTGTTCACATAGCCGAGAATCGACAGCGGGACGCCGATGCTCTTGGAGATGCGTTTTTCCAGCCATTCGGCCATGGGAATATTCGAGGTCAGGCGTTTGAACTGCTGCTCGATGCTCGCCGGCCATTCCTGGGTCGGCAGACGACGCACGATATCCGGGCCGTGCGCGGCGCGCATGAGAATACGCAGCATTTGGCCCGCGGTCGGCGGCTCGTCCTGAATCAGGAAAAACGCGCGCCGATCAACGCCCTTCTTGTGCGCGATATGCACCATCGCGTCGACAACGTAATCGACCGGCGCCACCGGCATCTGCCCGCCTTCGATGCCCAGCAACGGCAGCCATTTCGGCACGTTGTCGCGGATCCGCTTGATCGGCTTGAAGAAATAGTAAGGCCCGTCGATCTTGTCCATCTCGCCCGTCTGCGAGTGGCCGACCACCATGCCCGGGCGATAGACACGCCACGGCACCTTGCAGTGCTCGCGCACGATCGCCTCGGACTGGAACTTCGTGCGGTAGTAGGGATGGCGGACGTGCTGGCCCTCGTCGAACATCTCGTCGGTGAACACGCCTTCGTAGTCCGCGCCCGCGACGGCCACCGACGACACATGGTGGAAGCACGGCTTGGTTCCGTTCTCGTTGGCGAGCTGGCCGGCAAGCGCGACGATATTGGCCGTGCCCTCGTTATTCACCTTGTCCGCCTGGGCATCGGTCATGTTCATGTCGTAGACCGCCGCCAGATGAAACACGTGGTCGATATGGCCCGACAGATGCTTGAGCGCTTCTGAGTCGATCACTCCCTTGCGGGTGATGTCGCCCCAGACCGGCACCAGGCGGTCTTCGCCAACGCCCAGGCGTTCGCACAAGCCTTCATAGCGATCGGCGCTCGAGCGCCGCATGAGTACGTAGACCTTCGCGCTGCGGCGGGCCAGCAGTTTCTCGACGAGAAAGCGGCCGATGAAACCGGTCGCGCCGGTAACGAGATAGTTCATTATTGTCGGGCCCTGATCTGGAAATCATCGGAAAGCCGCGCACCATGGCGGCGCATAGCAGACGATAAACCGGGCCGCACCGCGAACGCCACTATTGCCGGGACGGTGCAGAGGTCTGACACAATGCGTATTCGACATCAGGCCGGCATGCCCAAGGACAACCGATGAGCGACACCATCTTCTCCAAGATCATCAACCGCGAGATCGACGCGGACATCGTGCACGAGGACGACCAGTGCTTGGCGTTTCGCGACGTCAATCCGCAGGCGCCGATGCACATCCTGGTGATCCCGAAAAAGCCGATCGACATGCTGGTCAACGCCGCCGACGACGATCAGGCATTGCTCGGCCATCTGCTGCTGACGGCACGCCAGGTGGCAAGAAACGAAGGCTACGGCGAAGCGTTCCGGTTGGTGGTCAACAACGGTGAAGCAGTCGGCCAGAGCGTTTTCCACCTGCACGTGCACATTCTGGGCGGGCGCAGCTTTTCCTGGCCGCCGGGCTAGTTTCACGCGCGACGGTGCTTGCGCTTTCCCGCGCTGCCCCCATAACCCGACACAAGGCGGCTTTGTCGGCCCAGCACCCCCGCGCTAACATGGCGGGCTTTGAGTCGGCCGGCCTGCCGATTCGCTTGATCGGGACAGCATTGCAATGAGCACCGTGGCAAAGGCGCAGGGCGCCAGCAACAGCACTTCAGTCGAATCGAAAGGCGCCGCCAAGAGCAGCGCCCACATCGAGGATGTACAGGGGCGCAACGATCCGCGTCATCTGGCGATCAACAAGGTCGGCATCTGCGACATTCGCCACCCGGTCTCGATCAAGCAGCGCGTGGGCGGCCATCAGAGCACGGTCGCGACCTTCGGCATGTATGTGAACCTGCCCCATCACTTCAAGGGCACGCACATGTCGCGTTTCGTGCAGATTCTCAACGCGCACGAGCACCAGATCACGGTCGAGTCGTTTCGCTGCATGCTCGGCGAGATGACCGAGCGTCTCGAGGCCGACAACGGCCATATCGAGATGAGCTTTCCCTACTTCGTCGACAAGTACGCGCCGGTCACGCAGGAAAAAGGCGTGATGGACTACAACGTCACCTTCATTGGCGACCAGCGCGGCAAGCGCACCGATCTCTATGTCGAGGTCAAGGTGCCGGTCACCACGCTCTGCCCCTGCTCCAAGGACATCTCGGACTACGGCGCCCACAACCAGCGCTCGCTGATCACCATCCGTGTACGCGCCACCGAGTTCTTCTGGCTCGAGGAACTTATCGACATCGCCGAATCCGAAGGCTCCTGCGAGCTCTACGGCATTCTCAAGCGGGTCGACGAAAAGGCGGTCACCGAACGCGCCTACGACAACCCCAAGTTCGTCGAAGACGTGGTGCGCGATATTGCCCAGCGCCTGAACGACGACGCGCGTTTCCGGTATTACGTGGTGGAGTCGGAGAACTTCGAATCCATCCACAATCATTCGGCCTACGCGATGATCGAGCAGGACAAGGACGCGTCTGCCGCCTAGGCTTCGTTCGATTCGAAGTACGGCCTACATCGACAAGCGCATCCCGCCGCGGCGCGACGGGAACCCTGCTCAAGTTGCCGAGAAGGCCGACTCCTCGTCCACCCACAATCACACCGCCTGCGCGATGATCGAGCAGGACAGGGACGCGTCGGCCGCCTAGGCTTCGTTCGATTCGAAGTACGGCCTACATCGGCAAGCGCATGCTAAACCTCGCAATCGCTGCTTGACCCGCCAAACGAACCGGGGCATTCCGTTCGTCGCGGTTCGCGCACGGCATCGTCTCTAGGGGATCAGACACCCTGCCCGGGTCGCCTCCGATCACGGCATGATGCGGTTGCCCCAGCATCCGCTTCGGGCCTGCCGCGCGATACCGGCCGATGCCGGCCGGACGGACAGGCGTTGCGGCCACGCACCCGGTGCGCATTCGATCCCCTCACCCAAATGGATCGCGCACAAAAAAGCCCGGCGTGCGAGCCGGGCTTTTAGGTGGCGCTACGTACCGGAGCGCCGACAACGTGAGCGCGCTTTAAGAAGCGCTGCTGTCGCTGTTCGCGCTGTTGCTCGACGCGGACGCCGAAGCCGTGGACGACTTCTTGGCCGTCGTACGCTTGCGCGTGGTGGAGCCGGTCGACGCGCTCTTGCTGGCGCTCGAAGCCGTCTTGCGGGTCGAGGCCGTCTTGCGTTTCGCAGCGGTCGTCTTGGTCGACGCGCTCTTGGCGGTCGAGGCCTTGCGGCTACCGGCGGACGACGTCTTGCGGGTCGTCGTCTTGCGCGTGCCGGCCTTTTTCTGTGTTTCGCCGGACAGCTTGCCGATCACCGACTTGTAGCCGCTGGTGACGACGCTGCTCAGTTCGTTGCCGGTCTGCACGAGCAGATCGATCGTGTCCTTATAGGCCGACACGATCTGGTCGCGGCCGTTGGGCACATAGGCCTGCGGGTTGTTGGCGACCTTGCGCACGCCATCGGTGCGCGCCTTGTCGAAGCTGGACTTGGCGGCAGCGAAAAGGTTCTTCGCGGCGCCGATTTCCGTGTTGGCCAGGGTCTGACCATTCTTGGTCACAACGCCAACGGCCTTGCGCTGCGCGTCGAAATAGGCCTTGAACGCATCCTGATAGTGCTTGCCGGCGGTGCCGACACGACTACGGACATCCGAAACGATTTCCTGAATCTTCATGGGTTGGCCCTCTCACAAGTAAAATTCTTTTCGTTTGCTGCGCTGCAGCAAACCGGAATATTAAGAGAGCGCGAAGGCGCTTGTCAAACGTTTAAGCACCTGTCAAGACCATTGCGCGCAACGCGCCCGACTGGATATTCTTACAACATGCACGATCTCACCGCGAAGCAGCGCCGCGTCTATGAATTCATCCGCGACACCATCGCGGATCGCCACACGCCCCCCACCCGGGCCGAGATTGCGCAAGCGCTCGGATTCGCCTCCGCGAATGCCGCGCAGGCGCATCTGCGCACACTCGAACGCAAGGGGTTCATCGAGCTCAACGCGCGCTTGAGTCGCGGCATTCGCCTGACCGACGACACGTTCGAGACAGAACCGGCCATGCCGCCCGGCAGCGCACTGCGCCTTGCGGTGGTCGGGCGCGTGGCTGCCGGCGCGCCCGTGCTGGCCGTCGAGCATGTCGAACGCCATTGCGAAGTCGATGCGGGATTGTTCAGCCGCAGACCGGATTACCTGCTGCGCGTAAGCGGCGACAGCATGGTGGGCGCCGGGATATTCGACGGCGACCTGCTCGCCGTGGCCCGGGCCCCCGAAGTGCGCACCGGGCAGGTCGCGGTCTTTCGCTGGGATGACGAGGTGACCGTCAAGCGCTTCGCGCGTGAAGGCAACACCGCCAGGCTGATCGCGGAAAACCCCGACTACGACGACATTCTCGTCGATAGCCAACGCGAAACCCTAGAGCTTGAAGGCCTCGCGGTCGGCGTGATCCGCGCGCTCTAACAGCGGCCGGCCGGCGCGCGCCGGCCCTTTGCAGCCCTGTCGTTACGAGCCGGCGTTGGCCCGGGCCTGTTGCGCCTCGGGGCTGTCGGGGCCGGGTACGATCACGGCCTCGATACGCCGATTGGCCTGACGGCCGGCCTCGGTGTCGTTGGAGGCTACCGGGCGTGTGTCGCCAAAACCACGGGCACCGATACGCCGCGCAGGCACACCGTTCTCGACCAGCAACTGGGCGACCGCGCGGGCACGCGCTGCCGACAGCGCGAGATTGAACGCACGCACCTTCTCGGCGCGCGAAGGCGCCTGCTGTTCGAGCCGTGGATTGGCGGCAACGAAACGCTCCAAAGATTGTGCGGAAGGCCCGACATTGTCGGTGTGTCCGAAGATCGCCACGCCGACACTCGGATACTGGCTCAGCAACTGCGCGAGTTCACCCACCACCGCCTGGGATTCGGCCTTCATGCGCGCCGTACCCGGCTGAAAGGACACCTCGCCGAGCCGGTCCGGCACGACCTTCTGGCCGACCAGCTCGCGGGCCGCGCCGGTAACCGGCCGCGCCTCGCCTGCAGGCTGCTGCACGGGCTCGCGCGACTGGAGTTCATCGTTGGCCGCGACGAGCTTTTCGAGGTTGATCTCGCGGATCGCGGTATAGCGCGCGATCTCGGCAAGACGCTGGGCACGATGGGCGTCGCTCGCAATCTCGGCGAGCCGGTCGCTGCTCGGCCGGCGCTTGTCGGCGACCTCGGCCCAACCGCTTTCGGCGGCGTCGAGCGCCTGCCGCGCGGACGCGAGCGCTTGGGCGTCGTAGTTCTCCACGCCCTGCTCGGCGCTGGCACTGTCCAGCGCGTCGCGCGCGTCCTCAAGCGGCTCGAAGCGCGCGCCGTCACCGCCGCGCACCTGTTTGATCTGATCCTTCCAGGCCGCATCCTGTGCGCTCACGCCGGTCAGCGCCGGATTCGGCGGCACCGGGTTGGTTTCGAATACCGAGCAGCCTGCGATCAGCGGCAGCAAGCCAATACCCACGATCCAGAACGACTTCACGGCGACACTCCCTGCTGCATCTGCGACGACCCTTGACCGGTGCTCGGGTTTAGCTGCCCCTGCAGTTCGGCCAGCTTGGTCTGTACGGCCTTGGCCTGTGTCTGGACAAGCGCAGAGCGGGCGTCGAGTTCGGCGGCAGCCACCAACTGATCGACGCGTGCCTGTTCGCGGTCGTTGAGATCGCGATTGGCGCGCGCTGCGTTGAAAAGAATGTCGCGCGCCGTGGCGATCCGACGCCGGGCCGCGTCGACAACGCGCGGCGCGAAGGTATCCGCATCGGCCGCGCGCGCTTTCTCCAGCGCCTTTTCGGCCGGCGCGAGCACACTCTGGTCGGGCGCGCTCGGCGGCGCGACGGCCTGACCGGCACAGCCGGCCACCATCAGGATCGCGATCAGCACGAGCAGCGATCGCATGACGGATACGGGATTCGGGGGGCTCGCCGGCATGCGGCTTCTCCGTTGTATTGAGGTTATGACCCAACCGCGATACAGCATTGCACGCCGGTGGCGCGCTGCGGCAAGGCCGGGATTCTAACAGCGCTCGCGGCAGCGGCCGAGACTCAGCCTGCCACGTGGCCACCACAGGCCACCGCGCGGGCCTGCTCGAGCGCGCTCGGGCGCCCGACATCGATCCACCGCCCGGCATGGCGTTCGCCGCTCGCGCGACCGGCCTGCATGGCTTCCCGTATGACCGCGGAAAGTGCGAACCGTTGCGTATCGCGCGCGGCAAAACGCGCGGTATCGAACACGCCCATGCCGGCATAGGTGTAGCGCGGCGCCGCATAGACGAGGGCGCGACCATCCAGGCCGAAGTCGCCGTCAATATGGTGCGGCGGGTTGTCGACCAGCACGCAGTGGACATCGGCATCGTGGCGGTGGCGCAGCCGCGCATAGTCGAAATCGGTGAATACATCGGCCGAGATCAGCGCGAACGCGCCGTCGCCGAGCAGCGGCAAGGCGTTGCGCACGCCTCCGCCGGTGTCGAGTTCACCCGGCTGTTCCTCGCTGAAGTGCAGACGCAGACCCCAGGCGCGGCCATCGCCCAGCGCGTCGATGATCTGACGACCCCGGTAGGCGACGTTGATCACCACGTCCTCGAACCCGGCGCGCGCCAGGCCGGCCAGATGATGGCCGATCAGCGAACGCGCACCGACGTCGATCAGCGGCTTGGGCGTGTGGTCGGTCAGCGGGCGCAGACGTTCGCCGCGGCCGGCGGCCAGGATCATCGCCTTCATGGGGCCTCTCTTTCGAGCAGCGGCGCAAGGGGCGCAAGCGCGTCGTACGCGGCGACCACGGGCCGAAGATACGCCACGAAACGCGGGGTGTCGGCGAGATAACGCGGCTTGCCGTCGCGATGCGCGATGCGCGCAAAGATCCCGAGCACCTTGATATGGCGCTGCGCGCCCATGAGCGCGAGATCGCGCTGAAATGCGGAGAAATCGTCACCGACCGGAATGCCGCGCTCGCGTGCCGCATCCCAGTAGTGGCGCACCCAGCCGTCGATCCGCGCAGCCGGCCAGCTGATGAAGGCATCGCGAAACAAACTGGTCACGTCGTAGGTGACCGGCCCGTAGCGGGCATCCTGAAAATCCAGCACGCCGGGCAGCGGATCGCTGATCATGAGATTGCGCGGCATGTAATCGCGGTGCACGTACACCGGCGACTGCGCACAGACGTTATCGAGAATGAAGGCGAAGGCACGGTCGATATCCGCGTGCTCGGCGTCGCTCGGCGTGTACTTGAGATGGCGAGCCAGGTACCAGTCGCGAAACAGCTCGAGCTCGGCGGCCAGGGTGGCGCGATCGTAAGCGGGCAACACGCCCGGCCGGCTGGCCTGCTGCCAGTCGATCAAGGCGCCGATGGCCGCGCCGAACAGCGCATCGGCATTGTCGTCATCGAGCACGTCCAGAAAGGTGCGCGTGCCCAGATCGGTGAGCAGCAGAAAACCGCGTTCGTGGTCGGCTGCCAGTACCCGGGGCACGTTCAGACCGGCTTCGGCCATCAGCGCGGCGATCTCGATAAAGGCCGCGTTGTTTTCACGCTCGGGCGGCGCGTCCATCGCGATGTAGCTGAGCGTTTCGTTGCCGCGGCTTACATGCGCTCGAAAATAGCGCCGAAAACTGGCGTCGGCCGACGCCACCTGCCATTCGGGCGTGGCGTCGAGTTCGTCGGCCACCCAGGCCTCCAGCGCCTGGCGGCGCGTATCCATCGACGTATTCATGCCGCGCCCCGCGGCGCCGCAACCCGGGCCTGTTTTATTGCGGGGGCCATCGCGGGTGCGCATAATCGGTTGAACTTGGGGGTTCGCTTGCGAACACAACCGCTTTCAGCGGCGCCGCGGTGCGTCAACCGTGTCGTGCGTCGCCGCGTCAATGGGTGAGACATCCCGCCGTGATTCGTATCGCTTTTTCGCATTCCCGTCTTCGTACTGTGGCTGGCCGGCGGCCCGATGTCGCGCCGCGCACGGGGCTCGTTACGCCGCTCTGCGTGGGCGCATCGCTGGTGTGCATCGGTGCGCTGGCCGCAAAGCCTAGCATCGCCGCCGAAATGGGGTGTCCGGTAGTGCCACCGCCGATCTCGCTGCCCGAGCCCAGCGAGGACTCGACGCTGATCGCCGACGAGGCCAGCCTTCAGGATGACGTCGCCGAGGCCACCGGCAACGTGCGCCTCGAGCGCAACGGTCAGGCCCTGGAGGCGCCGTTTGTGCGCTACAACCGCAGCAGCGGGCGCGCCCAGGCGCGCGACGGGCTGCAGTACTACCGCCCCGGCATCTATCTGACCGCCGACAACGGCGATGTCCAGATCGACGACGAAACCGGCAATTTCAACACCGCGACCTATTCGGTCATCACCAACGGGGGCCGCGGCAAGGCCGGCACCGTGACCGCACTCGGCGGCGGCGCCTATGAATTGACCGATGCCGACTACAGCACCTGCGAAGGCGAGACGAAAGCCTGGCTGCTGTCGGCCGAGCGTATCGAACTCGATCGCGAGAGCGGGCGCGGCGAAGCGTTCAACTCCGTGATGCGCTTCTACGGCGTCCCGGTCTTCTATACGCCGTACCTGAACTTCCCGATCGACGACAAGCGCCATACCGGCGTTCTGCCGCCGACCATCGGCAGCTCCAGCGATTCCGGCTTCGAGCTGGCGGTGCCCTATTACATCAATATCGCACCCAATTACGACGCGACCATCGTGCCGCGCGTGCTCGCCGATCGCGGCCTGCAGCTGGGCGGCCAGTTCCGCTATCTGCATGAACACCATCGCGGCGAGTTCGACGGCGAGTATCTGCCCAGCGACAGCGAGTACGGCGACGATCGTTCACTCTTCCACTTCGAACACATCGGCCGCTTCAACGAGCACGTCGGCATCGAGGCGAACTACACCAAGGTCAGCGACGATCAGTATTTCGACGACCTGAGCACCGACCTGGCCAGAACGTCGACCTCGCAGCTTGAACGCGCGGCGCGCCTGACCCTGGCCGATACCGGCGTGCGCTTCACGGTACTGGCGCAGGACTTCCAGACGCTCGACGACATCCAGGACGAGGACGACGACAACTTCGACCGCGCCTTCAGCAACGACCCCTACACCCGTGTGCCACAGGCGCGGCTGGAAATGCTGTCGCCTACGGCGCCGTTTCGTGCCGGGCTGAATGCCGAGTTCACCAACTTCAAGCGCGACGACGATATCGACGCCTACCGTCTCGAAGCACAGCCGCGACTGCTCTGGGGCGTCGACCAGGGTGGCTGGTATGCCAACAGCGAAGCCTCCTATCGGCTCACGCGTTACAGCCTGCGCGGTTTCGACGACGCGCCGGACTTCGCCCTGTCCGACGTCGGCGACGACGACGTCATCACCCGCGAGATCCCGCAGTTCAGTGCCGAAACCGGCCTGCGCTTCGCGCGCACCTTCAACGACGGGTGGGTTCAGACGCTCGAGCCGCGCATGCAGTATCTCTATACCGGCTACGAGGATCAGTCCGACATCCCGATCTTCGACTCCGGCGTGGCGGATCTGCACTTCGACCGGCTGTTCGCCGACAACCGTTTCGTCGGCACCGATCGCATCGGCGATGCCAATCAGCTCACGCTCGGCGTCACCTCGCGCTTCATCGCGCCGGAGAGCGGGCGCACGGTGGCCAAGCTCGACCTGGGCCGGGTCACGGGCTTTCGTGATCTGCGCGTGAACCTGCCCAACAGCGGCGAAGTCGGCTACGGCGATCGCGGCTCGGACTACGTCGCCGGCGTCGAACTGCGTCCGACCGAGAACATCACGGCCCGCACCACGGTCCAGTACGACCCGGACGACAGCCGCATCAACCGCGCCATTGCGTCGGCGAGCTACCAGACCGACAGCGGCTACCAGCTCGATCTCGCCTATCGCCGCTATCGCGACTATCGCCCGCAGCGCGAGGTCACGGTCGTCGGCGACGATATCCAGTCGCAGGTGGTGCCGGGCGAATACGAAAGCCTCGAGCAGACCGCGGTCGGCGTACGCGCGCCGATAACCGGCAATCTGGATGTGCTCGGGCGCTGGAACTATTCGCTCGAACGCAGCCAGAACGTGGAGACACTCGCCGGCTTCGAGTACCGGCCGTCGTGCTGCTGGGCCGGGCGTGTGGCCTGGCGCCGCTACGTGGCCGACGACGACGGCAGCTTCGATACCGCCATCATGTTCCAATTCGTGCTCAACGGCCTCGGCCAGTTTGGCGACACCGTGCAATCTTTCGTTGATAACGATGTCTACAACGAAGACGACCGCGGCCGCAGTTCGAGCAGCTCTTTTGATACCATCCGTTTCCCATGAGACACCTCCTCGCCACGGGCTTCGCGCTCGCTATCACGCCACTGGCGTTCATCGCCCTGCCGGCCACGGCCCAGAGCCTCGGCATGCCGGACGACTTTTCGCTGTCGTCGACGACCTCCAGTAGCGACAGCGGCGCCCAAGGGGCGCGCACGCTCGACAAGATCGTGGCCGTGGTCGGCGACGACGTGGTTCTGGACAGCGAACTCGATCAGGCCGTCACGCGTATCAAGGCACGCGCCGGCAGCCGCGCAAGCCAGATGCCCAGCGACATCCTGCGATCGCAGGTGCTCGACCAGCTGATCATGCAGCGGCTGCAGATGCAGCGCGCACGTGAGCGCAACGTCGAGATCAGCGACAGCGAGGTCGATGATGGCCTGCGCCGTATCGCCCAGCAGAACAACATGAGCATGGAGCAGCTCACCCGTGCGGTGGCCGCTGACGGCATGAGCATGGGACAGCTGCGCGAGCAGATTCGTCAGGAGCTGATGATCTCCAAGCTGCGGCGCCAGGAAGTGATGTCCAAGGTGACGATCAGCGACGAAGACGTCGATCGCTACCTGGAAAACCAGTCCCTGCGCGCCGCCGAGGACCGCGAGTATCGCGTGCGGCACATCGTCGTGCCGGTTCCGCAAGGCGCAGACGCCGAGAGCGTCGAATCCACCCGCAGGCAGCTGCAGTCGCTGCGCGAGGAAATCGTCGCCGGCGATGCCGATTTCGCGGATGTGGCCGCCGCCCGCTCGCAGGGCGAGAACGCCATGCAAGGCGGTGACATGGGCTGGATGGACGGCGCCTATCTGCCGTCGACGTTCGCCGATGTGGTGCCGCAGCTGCAGCCGGGCGAGACGAGCGAAGTCTTCCGCGATGCCGACGGTTTCCATCTCGTGCAGGTCGAGGATATGCGCGGCGGCGACTCGGTCATGCCCGACGAGAAGGTCATGGTCGAAGAAGTGCAGGCGAGCCATATTCTGCTCAAGCCCAACGAGATCCGCGACGACGAACGCACCCGCGAGCTGGCCCGTCAGATCCGCGAACGGCTCGAAGCCGGCGACGATTTTGCGGCACTGGCCCGCGAATATTCGGACGACAACGCAACCGCCAATCAGGGCGGCGAACTGGGCTGGGTTCAGTCCCAGCGCCTGGATCCGACGACCCGACGTCAGCTGAACGCTCTGGACGCCGGCGAAGTCAGCCCGATCTTCCAGACGAGCGAAGGCTACGAGATCCTGCGCGTCGCCGATCGTCGGGAACGCGATCAGACCCGCGAAGCGGTGCGCAACCGCGCGCGGCGCGCGCTCGGCGAGCAGAAATCCACCGAGGAAGGCGAGCTGTGGCTGCGCAAGCTGCGCGACGAAGCCTATGTCGACGTGCGCATGGCCGGCTACCGCGACACCAACGGCAGCTGATCGCGGCGCCCCGGATTGCGTACCCCGAGACTCGCTTTCACCCCCGGTGAGCCCGCCGGCATCGGGCCGGACCTTGCGGTTCGTATTGCCCAGCGCAGACAGACCGCGCAGCTGGTTGCCGTAGCCGACCCCGATCTGCTGCAGGCCCGCGCCGCGCACCTCGGCCTGCCGCTGAAGCTCGTCGAGATCGATTACGACAGCGCGCCGCAGGCGCTGCCCGCAGGAACGCTCGGCATCGAAACCGTCGCCAGCGCGCGACCGGCCACGCCCGGCGCGGTCGATACGGCCAACGCCCGATACGTGCTCGACACCCTGGACCGCGCCACCGATCTGTGTCGCGCCGCCCATTGCGACGGGCTGGTGACCGGCCCGGTCCACAAGGCCGTCATCAACGATGCCGGCATCCCTTTTTCCGGCCATACGGGCTATCTCGCCCATCGCTGCGGTAGCGATGAGCCCGTGATGATGCTCGCGACCGACGATGGCCAGCTGCGCGTCTCGCTTGCGACCGTTCATATTCCGCTCGCCGCCGTGCCGGCGGCCCTCACGCGCGCGGGCCTCGCGCACGTATTGCGCGTTACCGACGATGGCCTGCGTACCCGGTTCGGCATCGCCCGGCCGCGGCTGCTCGTCGCCGGCCTGAACCCCCATGCCGGGGAAAACGGCTATCTCGGACGCGAGGAGATCGACACCATCACGCCGGTGATCGAAGCCGAACGCGCGCGCGGGCTCGATGTGGTGGGGCCGTTACCGGCCGATACGCTTTTCACGCCGCACCGGCTGGCCGAGGCGGACGCGGTGGTCGCGATGTATCACGACCAGGGTCTGCCGGTGATCAAGCACCTGGGTTTTGGACGCACGGTCAATATCAGTCTCGGCCTGCCGATCGTGCGAACATCGGTGGACCACGGCACCGCGCTCGAGCTCGCCGGCGGGGACGGCGTGGATACCGGAAGTCTCCAGGCGGCTATCGATACCGCTATCCGTATGGCGGGCGCTTCACCGCGCTAACAGCTGGGCATCGGAGCAGCCGAATACGGCCCGCATATCGCAGACGGCGCACGGCGCCACACCGAGAACGCCATGGCGCGCAAACGTTTCGGACAACACTTTCTGCACGAACAGGGCGTGATCGATCGCATCCTGTCGATGCTCTCGCCAGCGCCCGACGACGCGCTCGTGGAGATCGGGCCCGGCCAAGGTGCGCTCACCACCCCCCTGCTCGACCGCGTCGCACGCCTGAGCGTCATCGAGATCGATCGTGACCTGGTGGCCGATCTGCACGCGCGCGCCAGCACGGACACGCGCCTCGACGTCATCGAGGGCGACGCCCTGCGCATCGACTACGCCGCACTCGCGGCAGAGCGCGGCCGCGCCCTGAGACTGGTCGGCAATCTGCCCTACAACATCTCCTCGCCGCTGCTTTTCGCCCTGCTCGCGAGCCCGGCACCGATCACGGACATGCACTTCATGTTGCAAAAGGAAGTGGTCGATCGCATGACCGCCGCGCCCGGCAGCCGCGAATACGGGCGACTCAGCGTATCGGTTGCCGCCCGTGCCGACGCACAGGCGCTGTTCGACGTGGGCCCCGGCGCCTTCACCCCGCCTCCGCGCGTGATGTCGGCGGTCGTGCGCGTGACGCCGCGCGCGCCGCAGTTCGCGATCGACGACAGCCGCCTTTTCGATCGACTGGTGACCGCGGCATTCAGTCAGCGGCGCAAGACGCTGCGCAACGCGATCCGTGACTTTCTCTCGGCCGAAGCGATCGAGGCCTGCGGCATCGACCCCACGCTGCGGCCCGAACGCCTCACCGCTGCCCAATTCGCAGGGCTGGCGAATGCCGCCAACGCTGGCGGCTCGGCCGGCTGACCCGGGGCCGCCCGCTCGGAATCAGATCGCCTCGGTCGGGTGGCGCGCGAGCAAGCGGGCGAAGGCGCGCGGTGCGAACAGGTCGTCATCCGCCTGACTGAACCAGAGCACGCGCTTGTGCTGAATCAGGCGCGCATAGGGTTCGGGATCGTCGACCGGCCCCAGCAGCACCGGGCACCGCAGGGCGTCGATCCGGGCGTACCAGGCATCGATCGCATCGCCGATCTGATCCGGGCCGATGCAGACGATATCGCAGTCCGCCGGCAACGGCATGTCGTGCCCCTCCAGCAAGAGCGCGCGGCGCACCGGCAGGGTACCGTGCACATGTCGGCGCACCCGCGTCCCCAGCCAGAGGATGAGATCGTTCGGGTCACGGTCGGTACGGCGCAGCGCATCCCGCCAGACGGTTTCGGCGTCGGCGAAGGCCAGCATCGCGCTCGGTATGGGCAGCACGATCGGTACCGTGTTGATTTCGAGCGTACGCCAGTTGCTGTGCAGCAGCGAAAAGCGCCGCGCCAGCCATTGGGTGAACGCGCGCAACGCGCCGTCCTTCTCGGCCAGCCGCGTGAGGGTGGCCGCATCGACCAGCCGGGTCTCGCCGACACGCCATGCCAGAGCCGCACAGGCGCCGGCCAGCACCTCGCGGTCCAGATCGCGCCAGATGGGGTAAAAACGCAGATCGAGCGTTTCGTCGCCCAACCGCGGTTGCGCATCGAGACTTGGCGCATGCAGCTCCGTGCGGGCGGGCAACGGGGTGATCGGCGCCGCGGCCGGCGCGGGCCCGGGCGCCGCTTCGGCCGGCGGCGACGGCTCGAACGGATCGGCCACCGGCGGTGACGCCGGCGGCGGCTTGGGCGATCGCGCCGCCGCTGGCATGGAAGGCGCTGCCGGCGCCGGGCGATCGGCAGCGGCCGCCGAAGGCCTCGGCTTGGCGCCCGGAGCGGGCTGCGGCGCCGACACGGGCTCGGGGCGCGCTGCGCCTCCCGGCGCATGGGCGCGTTTGTCGACAATCGGCGCAAATTCGTCCTCAGCCCGATCGCGTCGGCGCGAGAATCGCGACAGTGGTGCCTTGGCGCGCTCGCCGGCCTTGGGCGTCGACTCGCCGGGGGTGCGAATACGTGGTTTGCGTTCGGCCTCGTCCCTGGTCTTGGCCGGCGGCGTCGAAGCCGCCGCCCCCAGAGCCCCGAGAAAGCCGATCAGTCCGGCCAGCAACGCCGTAATCCATATCGCCAGCGGCATGCCGGCACGCGAAATCACGGCGAACCAGCTCACCCCGAACTGGGCGTAGCCGATACGCTGCTCGGCCTGCATCAACGGGCGATTGGCCTCCGCGGATTCGAGCTGATAGGACCAGCCGCGCCATTGCCGCGCCATGTCCTCGCCGAGCCAGCTGAAGCGATCGGTGAATCGCCCGCGCGACACCAGCGTCACGTTGTCCGCATTGCGCAGGGTGACGTAGTTCAATCCCAGACTGCGCTCGCCCACGAGCGCTTCGACGGACAGGATCAGACCGTTGGGAATACGGTCCTGTTCGATCCGCGACACGGTCGCCTGCACGATCGCCTGCTCCGCTTCAAAGAGCGCCGCGGTACGCGTTTGTGCGATTCGCGTCGCGCAGCGCAGGCCGGAATAGGCCACGAGAAGCACACAGACGCCCGCAAGCGCATAGAGCGCGTAACGCTGGATGCCCGCGGATCCGTTCATCATCCGGTTCACGCGCTGCCCTTCACGGCGTCCGCGCGCCGTTGCGAGACATCGCGCAGCGCACTAGCTGCCGGCGTCCGCGGCGAACGCGTCGTCGCGCTCGAACTGTTCCGGGATCGGATAGGTGAAGCTTTCGAGATAACGTTCATAGGTTCGGTCGGCCACATCGCTGAGCATCGGTCGCGTCGGCGCCGCCTGCCGGCCGCTGCGCTGTAGTTCGAGCGCACCGCGCACCGTATGCCCGACATCACTGACATCGCGCGCGCTGGCCGCTGCGGGCGCCAGCATGAACACTGCCAACAGGCCGACCGCAATGGATTTCTTTTTCATGGTTTCCCCCTCGACAATCGGATTCGATAACGCCAGGCGTCGCCTAGCCGCCGCCACCACCCACCGCTGCGGGCGCTTTCGCCGGCGTTACAGGGCGCACCGCCGCGTTGCCGACGGGCGCATTGCCGGCGGAGCCCGCTATCGTGCGTGCTTCCCGCCGAAGCTCACGCATGACGCCGGCATCTATCTGATTATCGGCCGCAATCCGCGCTGCCTTGCGGTCGTTGCCCTCGGCCAACAATAGCAGAATGTAATTGTTGCGGTTCAGCTCATTAGCCTCGTCAAGCTGGTACGCGGTAGCCAGTTGCAGGCGTGCCTGTGCCAGCTGCCCCTGGCGCAGCTTCGCGTAACCGAGATCGTTGCGCATCCGCGCATCGGTGGGCACGAGGGCGACCGCTTTCTGCAGATGCACCTCACCGGCGGCCAGATCATCCCGCGCGATGATCAGGCCGAGCCCGTGATGGGCCTGGCCCACATAGGGCGTGTCCAGCAGTTGCTCGTAGAGTCGGCGAGCGCCGCCAAGATCGTCCATCTTGCGCAGGATATCGGCGCGCAACAGGCGCAGTTCGTCGGTGACGCCAAACTCCTGTTCGCGTGCCTGCAGGTGGGCAAGCGCGGCGTAGAGTCGATCCTGACTGATCAGCTGTCGGATCAGATCGGTGTACAGGCGCGCGTTCTCGTCCGGGCCGCGCGCGGCTTCGAGCGTGGAACCCGGCAGATCGCGCGGCGAGACGCGCTGACTCGCGCAGCCCCCCACCAGTGCGAGACACAGGGCGGCCATCGCAACCCGACCGGCATACGGCATGCACGACACGCTCACAGCCCGCCGAGCGTTTCGGAAATCGACATGAACGCCGGCCCGGCGATAAAGATCAGCAACGGTGGAAAGAAACAGGTCACCAGCACGACCGTCATCTTGCCGGACATGACGTTGACTTGCTCGCGCAACGCCATCGATCGCTTGGACTGCAGATTGTCGAGCGCCTCGAGCAGGGGCTCGCGAATCTCGCCGCCATAACGCTCGACCTGTCGGAGAATACCGAGCACGGTATCCAGCTCCTCGATCGACATGAGCTTGCCGGTCTCGAACAGCAGTTGATCGGCATCGGCGCCGGCCTCGATCTGGCGCAGGATTGGCGCCAGTTCGTTGACGAGTTCGGGCATCGTCGGGGCGCCGTCGCGCACCAGCGATGACAACGCCTGCCGCATGTTCAAACCGGCCTCGAACAACAGCACAAGAAGATTGATGAACAACGGCACTTCGGCCGAGATGCGTTCTCGCCGACGTTTGGCTCGCGCACGCAACACGTAGCGTGGCGCCAGCAGCGACACGATCACGACAAAGGCCACCAGCAGAAGGCTGTTCAGCGATCCGCTGGTCAGGCCCAGCACACCGGACAATGGCAGAACGAGCAGACCGATCAACACCGGCAGGCCGAACTGGCAGGCATAGAACACGGTGCGCGACTGCGCATCGCGCCAGCCGGCCTGGGCGAGCAGAATTCGGGTCTCGTCGGGATTTTTGAGGAGCCGGTCGATGCGTTCACCGCCTTCGGCCATACCGGCGACCCAGGCGGCGCCCGCACCGTTGCGGACAGTGCCGTCCTGTGCGCGCTCGCCCTGATAGCGGCGCGTCAGACGGCGTTCGCGCACACTCTGAACGAGCATCAGCGACAACAGCCCGAGTGCGACCACCGCCGTCGCCACGGCGAGCGCCAGAAAGACGGCAGGCATGCTCATGCGTCGGGCTCCTGCAGTCGCGCCATCATCCGCCAGATGATGAACAGGCCGAGCGCTTCCAGCATGAGTGCCAGCATGACCGCGATTCGCCCACCGCTACTGGACAGCATCGCCGCATAGTATTGCGGGTTCTGCAGATAGAAGAACAGGCTGATTGCGACCGGAATCGCGGCGACGACATAGGCCGAGAAGCGCGTCTCGCCGGTGAGCGCCTTGAGTTCGCGGGCGGCGGCCTCCTGCTGACGAATCGTGTCGACGAGGCTGGCGATGACCCGGCGCATCGACCCGCCGAAGCGGCGATTCACCCGTGCACTCATCGCGAGAATGTGCAACGCCTTGAGCTCGTGGATGCGCGCGGTTTCGGCGAGCGTGTCTTCGATGCTCGCACCCAGCCGAACCTGTCGCGACACGCTGAGAAACACGCCGCGGATCGGATCAACGCTCTCGAGGGCGGCATTGTTGATGCCCTCCTCGAGCGTGTTCCCGGCCGTCAGCGCGCGCACCAGATAGCCGAGAAAATTGGGCATCTGGGCGTTGATCTGGCGCCGCCGGCTACGCTTGCGCTGGGCGACCACCAGCGCCGCTAGAACCAGCAGCGCACACATCAGCACAATACCGATCAACCCCATTACGAGCGTCGCGAGCACCACCGCGGCAATCCACAGAAAAGCGAACTGCGCGATACGGGCGGGGCCCGCCTCGATACCGGCCGACCAGAGTCGTCGACAGAGCTCCCGCAGCAGCGGATTACGAATGTTGGCGAGGCGCTGGTAGCCGGACAGCGAATCGTTGGCGGCATCGGCGTGAGCCTCGCCGACACGTTCGGCCAGCTTTTCATCGTTCGCACGTCGCGTGGCCCGGGCCAGCACCAGCAGGCCGATGCCGAGCAGCAACAGCGAGAGCATGCCGACGAGAATCCACATCAGGCGGCTCGCGCGGTACGGACGTGGGTGTCGTGCTGCTGTTCGAAGACGAACTCGCGATGCAATTCGAGCCGTTCAGCCGTTACCTCGCCCACGCGCTCGACCGACATCAGCCGCCGCTTGCCGTCGGGCAGGCGCGCCACATGGACGATAACGTCCAGCGCCGACGCGATCTGCTGCAGGAAGGTGCGCTCGTCACCCGTAAAACCGGCAAAGCTCGCCAGCAACTGCAGCCGATGCACGGCATCGCGCGGGCTGTTCGCGTGCAGCGTCGTCATGGAGCCATCGTGGCCGGTGTTCATCGCCTGGAGCATGTCGAGCACTTCGTCGCCGCGAACCTCGCCGACGATGATCCGATCGGGCCGCATGCGCAGCGCGTTGCGCACCAGATCACGAGCGGTGATGGCACGCTCGCCCTCGAGGTTCGGCGGCCGCGTCTCCAGACGGACCACATGCTCGTGATCGAGACGCAGCTCGGCGGCGTCCTCGATGGTGATCACGCGCTCCGCGTCGCCGACCCACTGGCTGATCATGTTCAGAAAGGTGGTCTTGCCGGAACCCGTGCCGCCAACAACGATAATGTTCTCGCGCGCGGCGATACGCTCGCGCAGATAATCGAGCACCTCCTGCGAAACCGCGCCGCTGGCGAGCAGATCGGCATCGCTGAGTGCGCGCTTACCGAATTTGCGAATCGACAGACAGGGCCCGTCGAGCGCCAGCGGCGGGATGATCGCGTTCACACGGCTGCCATCCGGCAGACGCGCATCGACCATCGGTGTGGATTCATCCAGCCGTCGGCCCAGCGGCGCGAGAATGCGCTGGGCGACACGCAGGATATGGGCATTGCTGGAAAACCGTACCGACTCGGCGGCCAGGCGGCCGTCCCGTTCGGTATAGACCCGGTCGGGACCGTTGACGACGATGTCGTCCACCGCGTCGTCCTCGATCAAAGGTTGCAGCGGTCCGAAACCGACCAGCTCGTCGAGCGTGTCGTCGGCGAGCAGCTGCACCTCGTGCTGATTGATCGGGATGCGATTCTCGTTGACATAGACCCGCGCCTGGCCACGCAAGAACTCGGCGGCCTTTGCCTCCGACCAGGTGCCGATATCGATGCCGCGATCCTCGAGGAGCCGGATGAGGTGCAGATGCAGCGCGCTCTTGAGCTCCTGATAGCGATCGGACAGGCGAAAACCGCGATCGGCATTCATCAGCCGCCACCCCGCCCGAACAACTGCGCCAGTCCGAATTTCTTGCGCGGCGCCGGCGCTTCGATACCCATGATCTGCTCGGTGAGCGTGGTGACACCACGGGTAAAGTTATCCGAGGGCGCGTACTCGAGCATGGACTCGCCCGCGTTCATGGCCCGAATGCGCACTTCCGGTCGGCCGCCGAGCGCCGTCGCCAACGGCAGATCCAGCAGCTCCGCAAGCCGCTCGGGTTCCATGCCGACATCCGAGCGATAGTTGACCACTACGAGCCTCAGCGGTGGCAGCTCCGACGCCTGCTGGTGCAGTACGTGCAGCATGGCCTTGTTCTGACGGCTGCGCAGCACGGATTGATCCGAAATCATGAGCGCGTGATCGCTGTTCTGAACGGTGTCGCTCAGGGCCTGCATGCCCAGACCCTGATCGATACAGATCACCACATAATCGAACAGGCCGCGAAAAATCTCGATGAGCCGCGACAGACTCGGCGTGCTCTCGCCCAGTTGTTCGATCGTGAAATCTTCGGGCAGCGCCAGCAGATACACGCCGCTCTGCAACTGCTGGAACGCACTTTCGACCAGCGTCTCGTCGCAACGCTCGGCGTCGCGCAATATGTCGAGCGCCGTGTAATCCTGTGCCGCGTCGAAAATGATGGTGGCATTGCCACCCGGCATGGACAGATCGAACAACAGCACCCGTTTATCGCGCGCGGTGGCGGCTTCGAGCACGAACGCGATATGCCCGCCGAGAAAAGCCAGCATGGGCGACTGCGGGCCGCTCAGAACGGTGACGATGCGGCCCGGCTCACGTTCGCCGACCGGCACCTGACGGGCACGGCGCTTGCGATCGAGCACCCGTTCCAGCAGCGAATCGAAGCGCTCATCGTCGCGCCCGATGACAAAGAAATCCTGTGCACCGGCACGCATGGCCGCGAGTACGACATCGCCCGCGTCGTGGCGGCCGACAGCCACGATCGGCAACGATGGATAAGCATTGGCCACCGACTCGACGATCGAGGTGTGTATCGCCGCGCTCTTGTAATCGAATTGCACGAACACGAGCGCCACGTCCGGCGTCTCGGCGATTTCGGCAACGCTTTCGTGACCGGTGCGCGCATCCGCGGGCAACAGCACGACGCCGTCACCGAGCCGCTCTTGCAGCCAGGCGCGACAGCTGTCTTCGCGTGCAATTAACAGGGCCTGTAGTGCCATGAATCGTTCCGTTAACGGGAGAATCCCGTGGGTCCCGCCCGCTTCTCGAACTCGCCGCGTTCAAGAAAGAACAGTTCGGCGTTACTGGGGTCGTAGTCGTCGTATTCGCGGCCCGGCAACGGTACGTCCGTTCCCTTGGCCAACGGCGACACCAGATGCGGCGTGACCACCATGATCAGTTCGCGGTTACGGCGCTCGTAGCGCGTATTGCGAAAGAACGCGCCGATGAACGGCAGATCGCCCAGCCACGGGACCTTGTCCACATTGGCCGCCAGATTCTGATCCACCAGACCGCTGAGAATGAAGCTCTCGCCGTCGCCCAATTCCACCGTTGTATCAGTACGGCGCACCCGAATGCCGGGCACGGTGATGCCCTGCAGGGTCACACCGGCGTCGAAATCCAGTTCGCTGACCTCCGGCGCTACCTTGAGCACGATGCGATCCTGCTCGAGCACAGTGGGCGTCAGCGAAAGACGGATACCGAATTCCTTGAACTCGATGGTCACGGCATTGTTGCCTACACCGCTGCCGCCGCCCTGCGTCACGGGAATCGGGAACTCACCGCCGGCCAGGAATGAAGCCGTCTGCCCGCTCATGGCCACGAGCGATGGTTCCGCGAGCGTACGCATCAACCCGCGCCGCTCGAGAATACTGAGCAGGCCCGCCGTATCCTTGTTGCTGTCGGTCAACACGAGATTGAACGCATCGCCGATCGGCTGAAAGCCGGTACTCGACAACAGGCTCAAGCCGTTGTTGCCCAGCCCATCCACGCCGGCCGAAGCGCCCGGCGGCGATACACCCACGGCAGACTCGCCAGCCGCATTGCTGATGAAATTGAAACCGATCTGGCGCAACGCGCTACGGCTGACTTCGGCGATCCGGATATCGGCCTGTACCTGCGTCTTGAGCCGCTCCCGACTGCCTTCCAGGAGCACGCCCGGCAGATCTCCGGCGCCGACGATGATGGGGAAACGGGTCGGCTGATCATTGCCCGCGACCCATACCAGCAGGCTCGTGTTACCGCGCACGTTACCGGTGAGCAACACCTCGCGCGCACTCAACACGTTCACCGACGCGGTTTCCGGATCGCCGATCGCAACGCGTTCGATCCGCCCGGGTGTGCGCACGATCTCCTGCTGGCCGACACCCACCTGTACGGACCGCGCCTTGTCGACGTGGCCGGCCGAGACCTGTGCGCCGACCGTTCCCGAGAATGCGAGCGCCGTGCCCATCAGCACCAGCCCCATCAGCATTCGCTGGATGAAACGCGTCATCGCACCGCTCCCTATCCTTCGGCCTGCGCCGATTCGATTGTTGTAATACATCCTCAATACGGCCGGCTGATGCGGCTCGGCTGCGCGCCCTGATACACCTCGATGGTGGCACGCCGCGGCGTCGACCGGCGCTGCGGCGTCGCACGCTTCTCACGCTTTTCCTCGACGCGAGCAAGCTCCGCGAGCGTGATCACACGCTGTTTCTCGCTTTCGGAAAGCTCTGTTTCTTCGGATGCGCTCGCTACGGGCGCCGCACGCACCGCCGCCGGTGACACCGATTCCGGCATGTCGTCATCCTGCATGCCTTCGGCATCAGCGAGGTCCAGACCGGTATCGGCCATCTCCGAGCGATCCTTACCCATCGGCGCACGAAGCGCGAGGCGAAGCTCGCCAAGACTCGCGCCGAGCATAACCCGCGTGGTCTGGTCTTCAGGCACCGCGAGCACGGCGGTACGCTCTCGGCGATTGCGGCCGTCGCCTGCGTCGGCGGTATCCGCTTCGCTACTGATCAGCTGTTCCTGATAGGCGAGTACACGCACCTGTTTGAGCAGAATGCGCGCCTGACTGTCCTCTACCTGTTCACCGGAGGAGCGCAGGTAGATCAACACGTCGACAAAGTCACCCGGCTGAATGAAACCGCCGACCGCGATGATGTCCGAGATCGACAACGACATGGCCTGCGTGCCGGGCGGTATGGCTTCCGCCAGCTTGTTCTTGCGCCCGAAGGCCGCATCGGTCACCGGCGCACCGGTCGCCACGTCGCGAACCGGCGTACGACCCACCACATCCGCTACGTCCGTGTAGTACTGCGGTGGCTCCACGGAAATCGGCACCAGGGAAACGTCCTCGAGCGTGATCGCCTGGTAGGGCTGCAGGGGCTTTACCGCGACCACCGCCAGCACGCTGTTGTTCTCCGGCACCGGTGCGCTCGCCCCTGCATCCGGCCCCGAAGCGATCTGCCGACTCATGAAGTAAGCAACCACGCCAAACAGGATCGCGAGCACGATTAACGCAAAGGCGAACGTTCGCAGTGCGGATGAGCTCATTGTTGTGTCCCCCAACAGATCGCGCACCCGGGTGCGCGCTCGACCTGTTTCACTTATAAATTACAACGATGCGCAAGCATAGCTTTCAATGACGGGCGGTCGTGGCGGAATCTTGAAACCGCCAAACTCCAATTGCGGCAACACCCGACCATCTTCGTCGGCCAGATTGATCTGTACTCGCACACCGAACATGCCTGAAGCGTCACACTGCGAAGCCTGCGCCACACTCGACGCCATCCGAACGCCGGCCGGCAACCAGTCCAGGCTCGCCAACGCAACATCTTCCGCACGACGCATAACGCGATTGCGATCGTAATCCGTCGAAAGCGGACTCAGCGCGACCGCCTCCTGGGCTCCGTTCTGTGCCGCGCTCTCCGTCGCCGCTTTCAACACAAACACGTAACCGTAATAGACAATCCCGACCGCGATCGCCAGCAATAACGGCAGCACTAGCGCGAACTCGATGACTGCAACGCCTCGTTGACGCTGCGAGCGCATATCACGAGCCACCGTTACCTGCAGCCACCACGCTCCGGCCTGTGGCACGTATCGGACCCAACGCCGGGATGTAACCCGTCTGCGGAAAACCGGGCCAGAGCGAATCGAATGTCGGCGCCAGTTCCACCACAATCACACGCCGGCCGGGCACGTCGGCATCCGTGTCGATACAAAGGCGTGCCGGAGCGGCCGATTCTGAATCTTCCGCGGTGTCGCAGCCATTTTCTGCCGCGGCGACACTCGGCGCATCCCCCGGAAAATATCCCAGCACCGACGCCAGCCGCTCGTTGACTAGCCCAGTCGCGCGCGCCGCGTACGCTGCCATATCCAGCTCCGGATCGAGATGCGTTACCGACTCGGCCGATCGCTGCGCGGCATAGTTGACAGCTTGATGCGTGGCAAAGGCGATGCCGTAGGTGAGGATGCCGATCACCAATAACAGAAAAAGCGGCAACACGAGCGCGAATTCGATCAGGCTCGCGCCGCGCTGTGTTGCCTGCATCATGAATTCACTTATGAATTTAACGCTATCTGAGTTACGAGTCGGGCGCGTTAGTGATTTCATTCGACGCGGTTTCGAAAAGATTCGTTATAGCCGTATCGAGACCTGCAGCGACACCTACAAAAATACCGATCGCAATAACTCCAACGATCAGCACGTATTCGATCAGAGTCGCGCCTTCCTGACGCTTGCAGTTGCTCAAGCCGCCGCTATGGCACAGCAGATAATTGAGAATCGTCAGCATTTTTCTTGAACCTCCCGCGCTCGTTAAGCGCAACCGATACACGATTTGAAAAGCGCCTCGTTATCCAGCGCCTACACCTTGTTATCGGCTTCGCCCAGGCGGCCTGAACAGGGTTCGGTGACGAAACCGCGATTTTTTGGCACTCCGGGGACCATCAAAGAAACCTAAGTGCCCAAAGGGTCACTCTGAAGGACCGGATAAGGACTCGAAAACGATTGGTGCCCGCGAAGAGCCCAATCAGGGGCCCGGCACCGCCGGGGCACGTGTGGATGAAGACGTTCGATGCGTGCACACTCGCGGTTTCTTTTAAACGCTGACCGACCGTGAGCATATTCTGTATCGGCGATATTCACGGCGCTCTCCCGGCGCTCGATGAGCTGCTGTCTGCACTGGGCACGCGCGGCCCGACCGCTCCGAAGCTTTGGTTCGTCGGCGATCTCGTGAACCGCGGGCCTGACTCGCTGGGGGTCTTGAGGCGCGTTCGGGATATGGGCGACCGTGCGATTACGGTGCTGGGCAACCACGATCTGAGCCTGCTCGCCCTCGCGCAAAAGCCGGACGCCCTGGCTGAGGCCAAGCCGTCGCTCAGGCCGATACTCGAGGCCCCCGACTGTCGCGAGTTGCTGGATTGGCTGCGGCACCGTCCGCTCATGCACCGGGACACGGCCCTCGGCTGGACGATGGTTCATGCGGGCATTCCGGCCGAGTGGACCATTGCCCAAGCGCAGGCGCGCGCCGCCGAGCTCGAGTCGGCCCTGCGCGGGCCGGACCACGCCGAATTTCTCGCACAGCTGTTCGGCAACACGCCCGAGAAGTGGCATCCGGATCTCGCCGGCATGCCGAGACTGCGTTATATCGCCAACGCGCTCACGCGCCAACGCTTCGTGCACGCAGACGGCCGCCTCGACATGCAATACAAGAAGACACTGGCGGATGCGCCGACCGAACTGCAGCCCTGGTTCAGCATGCCGGAGCGCGCTTCAAGACGGGAACGCATCGTCTTCGGCCACTGGTCGGCGCTCGAACAGGTCGAGTGGCCCGAGCACAAGGTCTGGGGCATCGATACCGGCGCCGCCTGGGGCGGACAACTGAGCGCGCTGCGACTGGATAGCGAGCCGCCCGAACTGATCCAGGTCGACGCCGGCTGACTCGGCGCTAGAAGTCGCGGATCAGCCCCACCTTGTAGGACGTGTCGAGATCTTCGACGCCGGGTTCGGGATTATTGTTGTACTCGTGGTCCAGTGCACCGCGAACACGCCAGACCTGGCTGTCCGCGATCGGTACCTCGACGCCCAGCGAGGATTCGAGCACGAAATTTTCGCTCGGACTGTTCGTGATCTCGGGATAGATCGTGAATTCGTGGGTGAGCTTCAGCCATTCGCCGACGAGCTGGGCATAGTCCCAACCACTGGAAAAGATCATCTCGCTGCTGCTGTCGTTGTCCGTATACGCCTCGTACTGGTAGCCGACGCCACTGCGCACCTTGAATGTCAGTCGATCGCGACGCGCGAGGTAGTAGCCCGGGCCGAACAGCGTGCGTGATCGCAGGTCGATATCCTCGAACTCGTCCTTCTCGAGCTCCTGCTGACCAAACCAGAAGAAACGCCGGGTAACGTCCTGCTCGTAGCGCGCCTCGCCCAGATATTCTTCGGCGGTCTGTTCGTTGTCCTCCTCTTCGCGATCGACAGACGCGGAGAAGGACAACCGCGAATCGCCGGTATCGCGAAGTGCGGCCACCTCAGTCAGCAACGAACTGCTATCGGTATTGCCGGAGTTGCCGTTGAGTGCCACCTCGACATGTCCGGACCAGTAATCGGCATCTTCGGGCGGCAACGTGTCCGACTGCGGCAACTCGTAGGTGTCGTCGCTCTCCTGCTGCGCGGCCACCACTTTCGGGGCGACAGTCGCCACCTCGGCCAACGCGTCGTCAGCGCCGCTGGTTTCATCACGCGGCACCCCGTCCACGATGACCGACTGTGTACCGTCATCCTCCGAATATGCGAACCGCGCCTGCCGCTCGCCGCCGGCGCGCAGCGTGATCGGCAACGCTTCATCGCTGCTCACGCCTGCCAACTGATCGCGCGGGACGGTCAATTCCCCGGCGAAGCCGGTCTTGATACGAAGATCCGCATCGGACATGGACACGATACTGCCATTGATCTGGCTCCCGTCCTTCAAGAACACCGTATCTGCAAGAACCGCCGAAGGCCACAGCGCGCCCACGCCGACCACAACACCCAACCCAAATACACCGAAACCGTTCCGCATTACTCCCCCAGGAAACCGCCGCGTATTACAGATACGCATAAAAAAGCCGGCCCGAAGGCCGGCTTTCAAAGATACCAGAGCGCACCGACTTACGCCGACGCCTCTTCTGTTTCGTCCTCGTCGACATCCACGACCGGCCGGTCGACGAGTTCGACATAGGCCATCGGGGCATTGTCGCCCGGTCGATAACCGCACTTGAGAATACGCAGATAGCCACCCGGACGCTGCGCATAGCGCTGACCCAGCTCACTGAACAGCTTGCCGACGGCTTCCTTGTCGCGCAGGCGCGCGAATGCGAGCCGACGGTTCGCCACGCTGTCGGTTTTCGCCAGCGTGATCAGCGGCTCGGCGACACGCCGCAATTCCTTGGCCTTGGGCAGCGTCGTGCGGATCAGTTCGTGCTTGAACAGCGACGACGACATGTTTTTCATCATGGCGGCGCGGTGCGACGACTCACGCCCCAGGTTGGTACCGCTCTTGCGATGACGCATAGTTGTGTCCTTAGTCTACGACTGCAAAAAAGCGCTGCTGTCAGCTAGGCTTTTTCGAGTTCTGCCGGCGGCCAGTTCTCGACCGACATGCCGAGCTTGAGTCCGTGTTCTGCGAGCACTTCGCTGATCTCGGTCAGCGATTTCTTACCGAGGTTCGGCGTGCGCATCAGTTCGGTTTCCGTACGCTGCACCAGGTCGCCCACATAGTGGATGTCCTCGGCCTTCAGGCAGTTGGTCGACCGTACCGTCAGTTCGAGATCCTCGATCGGCTTGAGCAGCGTCGGGTCGACCTTGCCGGTTTCGCCCTTGCGACTGGATTCCTCGCGGGCTTCCAGATCCACGAAAACCGACAGCTGGTCGTACAGCGTGGCCGCCGCGGTACGCACCGCGTCTTCCGGCTCGACGCTGCCGTTCGTCTCGATGTCGAGCACGAGCTTGTCGAGGTCGGTGCGCTGTTCGACACGCGCACGCTCAACGGCGTAGCTCACGCGACGAATCGGGCTGAAGCTCGCGTCCAGACGCAGTGCACCGATTTCGCTGGCACCGGTATCTTCTTCGCCCGGCTCGGCCTTGCTCTGCGCGGGCTGGTAACCACGGCCGCGTTCGACCTTCATGCTCATCCGCAGCTCACCGCTCGTGAGATGCGCGATGACCAGATCCGGGTTCACGATTTCGACATCGTGATCCGTGGTGATATCGCCTGCCGTGACGGGGCCTTCGCCGCTCTTGTGCAGATGCAGTTCGGCCTCGTCACGCGAATGCATACGCACCGCCACGTTCTTGAGGTTAAGCAGCACGTCGATGACATCTTCCTGCATGCCCTCGACAGTGGTGTACTCGTGAAGCACACCGTCGATCTTCGCCTCGGTGATCGCCGCCCCCGGAATGGAGGACAGCAGAATCCGCCGAATCGCGTTTCCGAGCGTATGCCCGTAGCCGCGCTCGAGCGGCTCCAGCGCGATCTTGGCGCGACGCTCATTGGCGCGCTCCACCTCGACCAGGCGCGGTTTCAGCAATTCACTGGACTGCATAATGCAAATACCTCTTGCCGTCTAAGACAGCGCCAATTACTTCGAGTAAAGCTCGACTACCAGATTCTCGTTGATGTCCGGCAGCACCTGATCGCGATCCGGGACCGCCTTGAACGTGCCCTTGAGGCCTTTCTCGTCCACCTCGAGCCACTCGCTGATACCCAACTGCGAGGCGACCTGGAGCGACTCCAGAATGCGAGGCTGGTGCTTGGCGCGATTGCGGATCGCCACCGTATCGCCGACCTTCACCTCGTAAGACGGAATGTTGACCGGATAGTCGTTAACGGCAACGGCCTTGTGGTTTACCAGCTGACGCGCCTCGGCGCGGGTGGACGCAAAGCCCATGCGGTACACCACGTTGTCCAGCCGGGACTCCAGCTGCTGCAGCAGCAACACGCCGGTCGCGCCCTTGTTCTGCGCCGCCTTCTTGTAATAGTTGCGGAACTGGTTCTCCAGCACGCCGTACATATGCCGCAGCTTCTGCTTCTCACGCAGCTGCAGGGCATAGTCCGACAAGCGCTGACGGCGTTGCGCACCCTGCGCACCCGGCGGCGTGTCGATCTTGCACTTGCCTTCCAGCGAGCGGCCGCGCCCCTTAAGGAACAGGTCGGTACCTGCCCGGCGCGAAAGCTTGCATTTCGGTCCCGTATATTTAGCCATTATCTTTACCTGTTCGCTAAAGCGGTACGCCCGGCGCGTTAAACGCGGCGCTTCTTGGGCGGACGACAGCCGTTGTGCGGAATCGGGGTCACATCGATGATGCTCGTGACCTTGAAGCCGGCGCCATTGAGCGAGCGCACCGCGGCCTCGCGACCCGGCCCGGGGCCCTTCACGCGAACTTCCAGATTCTTGACGCCGTACTGATTCGCACCTTCACCGGCACGCTCGGCGGCAACCTGCGCCGCAAAGGGCGTGCTCTTGCGCGAACCCTTGAAGCCACAGCTGCCCGACGTGCACCACGCCAGAACGTTGCCTTGACGATCGGAGATGGTGATGATCGTATTGTTGAACGTCGCATACACGAACGCGATGCCGTCCGTGACGTTGCGGCGTGCGCGCGCCTTGCGCGTACGGGTCGAAGAAGAAGAAGTGCCTGTCGCCATAAAGCGTTACCTGTACTCTCGTGCGAGAACGAACTAGCGGCGGATGGGCCGACGAGGACCCTTGCGCGTGCGCGAATTGGTTTTGGTGCGCTGACCACGCACCGGCAGACCGCGACGATGACGCAGGCCGCGATAGCAGCCCAGATCCATCAGACGCTTGATGTTCATCGAGATCTCACGACGCAGATCGCCCTCGATCGTGTACTGCTGCACCTGCGCGCGCAGGGCTTCGACCTCGCCTTCGGTGAGATCCTTGATCTTGGTATCCGTCGCAACGTCTGCGGCGGCGCAGATCTCGCGCGCCCGCGTGAAACCAACGCCATAAAGTGACGTCAACGCCACGACCGCGTGCTTGTTGATCGGGAGGTTGACTCCAGCGATTCGCGCCATTCGATTGATCTCCCAGCTATGGGGCAGTGGTTGCCGCCTGGATCTCGCCAGACGCGTTTTCAACCGTGGAAAAGCCCGCCAATATAGCCTTTCTGTTCAGTAATTACAAGACGTACCGACTAACCCTGGCGCTGCTTGTGGCGCGGGTCCGTCGAGCAAATGACCATCACGGCGCCGTTGCGACGGATGACCTTGCAGTTGCGGCAAATTTTCTTGACCGAAGCTCTAACTTTCATGTCCTACCTCTGACATCACGCCGGCCGTTACGCGGCCGGAGGTGTATCCGTTTGTATCCGTGTCCAACCCTGTCGTGGCCGTGTTAGCGCAGCATCCCGGCGCCGCGACCCTGCGACTTGAGGTTGTTCTTCTTCATCAGCCCTTCGTACTGATGCGACATCAGATGCGCCTGCAACTGAGCCATGAAATCCATGACCACGACCACGATGATCAGCAGCGAGGTGCCGCCGAAATAGAACGGCACGTTGTACTGCAGGATCAACAGCTCGGGCAGCAGACAGACCGCGGTCACGTAGATCGCGCCGGCCACCGTCAACCGCGTCAACACCGTGTCGATGTAGTTCGCGGTCTGGATACCGGGCCGTACACCCGGGATGAACGCGCCGGACTTCTTCAGATTTTCTGCCGTATCCCGCGAATCGAACACGAGCGCGGTATAGAAGAAGCAGAAGAAGATGATCATCAGCGAATAGAACAGCACATAGAGCGGCTGTCCCGGTGCAATCGCGTTCGACACCCAGTTCGCAATCGTTCCGCCTTCACCGAGGAACCGGACGATGGTTGCCGGAAACAGAATGATGCTCGACGCGAAGATCGGCGGAATCACGCCCGCCATATTCAGCTTCAGCGGCAGATGCTGTGTCTGCGCCGCATACATCTTGCGCCCGCGCTGACGCTGCGCATGATGCACGGGAATGCGCCGCTGCGCGCGCTCGACGAAAACCACGAACGCGAGCACCGCCATTGCACCGACAAACAGCGCGATCACGAAGAACACGCTCAGTTCGCCCGTGCGCACCAGGTCAAGCGTCCCACCAATCGCGGACGGCAACCCGGCAACGATCGCGGCGAAGATCAGCATGGAGATACCGTTACCGATACCCCGCTCCGTGACCTGCTCGCCCAGCCACATCAAAAAGAGCGCGCCCGTGGTCAGACACACGGCGGTCGTGAAGATGAAGCTGAACTCGCTCGTCCCGCTTTGCGCGATGCCCTGATTCCAAAGCGCGATGCCGGTGCCAATCGACTGGAAGGAAGCCAGCGCGACCGTACCGTATCGCGTGTACTGCGTGATCTTGCGCCGGCCCGCTTCGCCCTCTTTCTTGAGTTCCTTGAGCGTCGGCACCGTCGCGGTCATCAACTGCATGATGATCGACGCGGAAATATAGGGCATCACGCCCAGCGCAAAGATCGACAGGCGCTTGAGCGCACCACCGGTGAACATCACACCGACGTCGAGGATCGTTCCGGACTGCTGCTCGAACAGACGTGCCAGCTGGGCGGGGTCGATGCCCGGCACCGGAATGAAAGTCCCGATGCGGAAAACGATCAAAGCGCCTACCAAGAACAGCAGGCGCTGACGCACTTCCGTGAGACTACCGGCGTTGGGCATCATCCCACCGCCGCCGCCTGCGTTGTTGGGCCGCTTCGCCATGGTCTATTCGGAAACGCTGCCGCCGGCTGCTTCGATCGCCTTGACCGCACCCGCGGTGGCGCCGATGCCTTTCAGGTTCACCGCTTTCGACACTTCGCCTGAAGCGATGACCTTGGCCCGACGCGCGTCGCGCGCTACCAGGCCGGCCGCCTTCAGAGCCGCCAGATCCACGTCGCCTTCGAGACGATTGAGACCGTCCAGGCGTACTTCAGCGGGCGCGTTCACCGCACTACGAAACCCGCGCTTGGGCACCCGACGCTGAAGCGGCATCTGACCGCCCTCGAAGCCGACCTTCGTGTAACCGCCGGTGCGGGACTTCTGGCCCTTGTGACCGCGGCCCGCGGTCTTACCGAGGTCGGACCCCGGACCACGACCAACGCGCTTGCGCAACTGGCGCGCGCCCTCACTTGGCTGGAGATCGTTGAGTTTCATCCTAGGACTCCTCGATCGCGAGCATGTCGACAATCTTGTTGATCATGCCGCGGTTTTCCGGCGTATCTGCCACGGAAACCGTATGGTGCATCCGGCGCAGGCCCAGGCCACGCACGCAGGCGCGGTGCCGCTGGAGCCGCCCCGCCGGGCTCTTGATTAGTTTGATCGTGATCTGCTTGCTGGCCATCGCGCGCTCCCGTTAAGCGGTGATTTCTTCAACCGTCTTGCCACGCTTGGCGGCGATGAATTCCGGATCATGCATCTCGCGCAGGCCATTGATGGTGGCACGCACCAGGTTGATGGGGTTACGCGAGCCGTAGCTCTTGGCGAGGACGTTGCTCACGCCAGCCACCTCGAACACGGCACGCATGCCGCCGCCGGCGATCACGCCGGTACCTTCAGAGGCCGGCCGCATGATGACCTTCGTCGCGCCGTGGCGACCAACGATCGCGTGCTGCAGCGTGGAGCCTTCCTTGATCTGAACGCGGATCATGCTCTTGCGCGCCGCTTCCATCGCCTTGGCGATCGCCAGCGGGACTTCGCGCGCCTTGCCATAACCAAAGCCGACGCGGCCCTCGCCGTCGCCTACGACGGTCAGCGCGGTAAAGCCGAACTGCCGGCCACCCTTGACCACCTTGGCCACGCGATTGACCGTGATCAGCTTCTCGAGCAGATCGCCTTCTGTGCGTTGTTCGTTACGTGTTGCCATCTTGAGGATCCTGTTAGAACTGCAGGCCGTTTTCACGCGCCGCGTCGGCAAGCGCCTTGATACGACCGTGGTACGCGAAGCCGGCGCGATCGAACGCGACCGACTCGATACCGGCGGCCTTGGCCCGGTCCGCGATGGTGCGGCCGATCAGGCGCGCTGCATCGCAGTTGCCCGTCTTGCCACACTCCTCGCGGAGGCTCTTTTCGACCGTCGACGCGCAGGCGATGGTCTGCGACCCGTCGGGCGCGACGATCTGGGCGTAGATATGCTGCGGCGTCCGGTGAACGGACAGGCGATGCGCGCCCAGGTTCCGCATGTGCATGCGTCCCCGGCGTGCCCGGCGCAGTCGCGAAATCGTTTTCTTGTGCATGGCGTACTGAATCTGTTGGAGGCCGTTGATGAAGCGAGCCGGTATTTACTTCTTCTTCGCGTCCTTGCGAACCACACGCTCATCGGCGTAGCGGATGCCCTTGCCCTTGTAGGGCTCCGGCGGACGGAAGTTGCGGATTTCTGCCGCAGCCTGCCCGACAACCTGCTTGTCGGCCCCGTTGAGAATGATCTCCGTGTTGCTCGGCGTCTGCACGGTGACACCCTGCGGCATCTTGTATGCCACTGGATGCGACAGTCCGAGCGACAGGTTCAGGGTATCGCCCTGCGCCTGCGCGCGATAACCGACGCCGACCAGCTCGAGCTTGCGCTCGAAGCCTTCGCTCACGCCCTTGACCATGTTCGCCACCGTCGCACGGACAGTGCCGGCCATCGCCAGGTTGAGTTTGCGACCGGTCGCCTTTGCACGGGCCTCGCCGTCGGCGACTTCGAGATCCACACCCGCCGGCAGACGAAAAGACAGCTCGCCGTTCTTGCCCTTGACGCGCACATCGCGCTCGGCGACGTTGCATTCAACGCCGCTCGGCAGGCTGACGGGCGCCTTAGCTACTCTGGACATATTCGAACTTCCTGTACGTTGCTCGACGCGTCTACGACACGTAGCAGAGAATCTCGCCGCCGTGACCCGCTTCGCGCGCTGCGCGATCGGTCATCACGCCCTGCGACGTGGATACAATCGAGATCCCAAGGCCACCGACAACCGTCGGCACGTCCTTGCTGCTGCGATAGATCCGGAGGCCGGGCTTCGACACGCGCTCGATGTTCTCAATGACACCGTGTCCCTGGAAATACTTCAGCTCCACGCGCAGACGCGGCTTGCCGTCCAGGTCACTCGTTTCGAATCCGGCAATATAGCCTTCGTCCTGAAGCACCTTGGCGATAGCCAGCTTCAGCTTGGACGAGGGCATTTCGACGCTTTCCTTCTCTGCCGACTGCCCGTTACGGATACGGGTCAACATGTCGGCAATGGGGTCAGTCATACTCATGCGTACCGATACCTTTTCTGTGGCCTACCAGGAGGACATGACGAGGCCGGGCACCTCGCCACGCATGGCTGCTTCCCGCAGCTTGTTGCGCGAGAGCCCGAACTTGCGATAAACACCACGCGGACGGCCGGTGGCTTGGCAGCGACGCGTGACCCGAGTCGGGCTCGCATCGCGCGGCAGCGCCTGCAGTTCCTGCGCGGCGGCGAACCGCTCTTCCGGCGTCGCCTCCGGGTCGTTGATACGATCCTTGATCGCGGCGCGCTTGGCGGCGTACTTCTCCACCAGCTTCGCGCGCTTGCGATCGCGGGCGATCATGCTTTTCTTTGCCATAGTTCTTTAGTCTCCGGGTCGCTTACTTGCGGAACGGGAAATTGAACCCGTCCAGCAGCGCGCGCCCCTCTTCATCGTTCCGTGCGGATGTCGAGATCACGATGTCCATGCCGCGCAGCGTGTCCACGCGGTCGTAGTCGATCTCGGGAAACACGATCTGTTCGCGAATACCCATGCTGTAGTTGCCGCGGCCATCGAACGCGCGCGGGTTAAGCCCGCGGAAATCGCGGATACGCGGCAGCGACACGTTCACGAGCCGATCGAGAAATTCGTACATCTGGGTGCGGCGCAGCGTGACCTTGCAGCCAATCGGCCAGCCTTCGCGAATCTTGAAGCCGGCGACCGACTTGCGAGCGCGGGTCATGACCGGCTTCTGACCAGCGATCTTGGCCATGTCGCCCATGGCCGCCTCGATCACCTTGCGATCGGACACGGCTTCACCGACACCCATGTTGAGCGTGATCTTGGTTACGCGCGGCGCCGCCATCGGGCTGCTGTAACCGAACTGCTCCATGAGCTGCGGGACGATCTGATCGGCGTACACCGATTTCAAGCGTGCCGGATGTTTACTCATATTTTCCATGGCGTTTTCCATGACGATTGCCTACGCGTCGACCACTTCGCCAGACGACTTGTAGATACGCACCTTACGGCGGTCCGCACCTTCGCCCAACCACTTGAAACCGACCCGCTCACCCTTCTGGGTGTCCGGGTTGTACAGCATCACGTTCGAGATGTGCAGCGGCATTTCGCGTTCCTCGATGCCACCCTGGATACCCTGATTCGGGTCCGGGCGAACATGCTTTTTCGCGACATTGATGCCGTCAACAACGACCTTTTCGCCGAGCACGCGATTGACCGTGCCGCGACGACCCCGGTCCTTGCCCGAGATCACGACGATCTCGTCGCCGCTACGAATCTTCCTGGAGCTCATAGAACCTCCGGCGCAAGCGAGATGATGCGCATGAACTTCTCACGCAGCTCGCGCGTGACCGGGCCGAAGATACGCGTACCAACGGGCTCGTTGTTCGCGTTCAGCAGCACGGCCGCATTGTTGTCGAAACGGATCAGCGAACCGTCGTTGCGACGAACCCCGTGGCGCGTGCGAACGACGACGGCATTCATGACCTCGCCCTTTTTCACGCGCCCGCGCGGGATCGCATCCTTGACGCTGACCTTGATGATGTCGCCAACACGAGCGTAACGGCGATGCGACCCGCCCAGCACCTTGATGCACTGGACGCGGCGGGCGCCGCTGTTATCGGCCGCATTGAGTACCGATTCTGTCTGGATCATGGCTGTCGTTTATCCTGCGGTATCGAATTCGCCGGCCTTCTCGACCACGCGCCGCAGCGACCACGCCTTGCGGCGGGACACCGGGCGACCCTCTGCGATTTCCACGAAATCACCCACCTGGCAGGTGTTCTCCGGATCGTGCGCCTTCA
Source organism: Endozoicomonas sp. G2_2 (assembly GCF_017744135.1). GTDB lineage: Bacteria > Pseudomonadota > Gammaproteobacteria > Nevskiales > Salinisphaeraceae > Salinisphaera. The sequence continues at coordinate 179,466 of NZ_JAGHQU010000003.1, read as the reverse complement.
GACGCGTGCTCCGACGAACGTATTTGCCATACAGCGGGTGCTGCATGCGCCGCTCGATCAGCACGACGATGGTCTTGTCCATCGCATTGCTGACGACCTTGCCGGCCAGAATGCGCTGACGCTTTTCCTGATCGGCGGCAGTGTTGTTCGTTTCGCTCGTTTCGCTCATGGCTCAACTGTTCCTATTTGCCCGCTTCGCGCAGCACGGTCTTGATGCGCGCGATATCGCGGCGGATGGCGCCAAACTGATGCGTCTGCGCCAGCTGACCGGTCGCCTGCTGCATGCGCAGGTTGAACTGTTCACGCCGCAGCGACAGCAGTTCCTTGTTCAGGTCTTCGGCCGACTTCTCGCGCAATTCTTTCGCTTTCATCTTCGCCTCTACAGAATCTTGCGTTCGACAAAGGCCGTCTTCACCGGCAGCTTGGACGCCGCCAGACGGAACGCTTCCTGGGCGACTTCACGGCTAACGCCTTCCATCTCGTAGAGCATGGAACCGGGCTGCACCTTGGCCACCCAGAATTCGACGTTGCCCTTGCCCTTACCCATGCGGACTTCAATCGGCTTTTTCGTTACCGGCTTGTCCGGGAACACGCGGATCCACGTCTTGCCGCCACGCTTGATATGACGGGTCATGGCACGACGCGCCGCCTCGATCTGGCGGGCAGTGAGCCGGCCACGCTGTACGGCCTTCAGCCCGTACTCGCCAAAGCTCACCTCGTTACCGCGCTGCGCCAGGCCACGGTTGCGACCCTTCTGAACCTTGCGGAACTTGACTCGTTTCGGTTGCAACATGGTTGATTACCCCGCGGCCGCGCCGGATTCGGCGGGCTTCTCTTCGATCTTGGGATCGGTGTCGAACACCTCGCCCTTGAAGATCCAGACCTTGACGCCGATGACGCCATAAGTGGTCTTGGCTTCAGCGAGGCCATAATCGATGTCGGCGCGCAGCGTATGCAGCGGCACTCGCCCATCGCGATACCACTCGGTACGTGCGATTTCGGCGCCGTTCAGACGGCCCGCCACGTTCACACGGATACCGCCGGCACCGAGACGCATCGCGTTGCCCACCGCGCGCTTCATCGCACGACGGAACATGATCCGACGCTCGAGCTGCTGCGCGATATTCTGGGCCACGAGCAGTGCGTCCAGTTCCGGCCGACGAATCTCTTCCACCGACAGGTGAACCGGCACGCCCATACGCTCGGAGACTTCCGCACGCAGTTTGTCGATATCCTCGCCCTTCTTCCCGATCACGATACCGGGGCGCGCCGTGTGGATCGTGATGCGCGCCGAGCGGGCCGGCCGATCGATCTGGATACGGCTTACCGACGCGTGCGACAGCTTCTCGCGGATGAAGTCACGAATCTCGAGATCCGTGTTCAGTGCATCGCGATAGCCGGCGTTTTCGGCATACCAGCGCGAGCTCCACTCGGAGGTGATGCCCAGGCGGAAACCGACAGGATGTACTTTATGACCCATATCTATGTCCGATTACTTGTCTGCGACACGAATCGTCAGGTGACTCGTACGCTTGAAAATCCGGTCGGCACGACCTCGTGCACGCGGCTTCATGCGCTTCATGGTCGGACCCTCGTCCACCATGATCACCGAGACCTTGAGCTCGTCGATGTCGGCGCCTTCATTGTGCTCGGCGTTGGCGACAGCCGACTCGAGCACCTTGCGCACGATCTGCGCGGCCTTCTTGGTCGAAAACTGCAGCGTTTCGAGCGCGCGCTCGACCGGCATGCCACGCACTTCGTCGGCAACGAGGCGGGCCTTCTGCGGCGAAATCCGCGCGAAACGCAGTTTGGCGAACGATTCCATAGTGATAAGTCCTCGCCTTAACCCTTGCGATCGCCAAGGTGACCCTTGAACGTCCGCGTCGGGGAGAATTCGCCGAGCTTATGGCCGACCATGTTCTCCGACACGAACACCGGCACATGCTGACGGCCGTTATGCACGGCAATGGTCAGACCGATCATGTCCGGCGTCACCATCGAGCGACGCGACCAGGTCTTGATCGGACGCTTGGTGCTACTGCCCGCGGCGGCCTCGACCTTGGCGGCCAAGTGCAAATCCACGAACGGGCCTTTCTTGATTGAACGGGGCATAGCTATTCCTGTGCCTGTATAGAACGCGGCTTACCGCTTCTTGCGCTTGGCGCTGCGACGAACAATCATGCCGTCGGTGCGCTTGTTTGCACGCGTCTTGAAACCCTTCGTCTTCCAGCCCCAGGGACTGGTCGGATGCCGACCACCACTGGTGCGACCTTCACCACCGCCGTGCGGATGATCCACCGGGTTCATGGCCACACCACGAACCGTCGGGCGACGCCCGCGCCACCGCTTGGCACCGGCCTTGCCCAGCTGACGGAGGCTGTGCTCGTAATTGCCGACTTCGCCGACCGTCGCGCGGCAGTTGATATGCACGCGACGCGTCTCGCCGGACTTCAGGCGAAGTACCGCGTACTCGCCGGCGCGAGCCGCAACCTGGATCGCAGCACCCGCGCTGCGGCCGAGCTGCGCGCCCTTGCCGGGACGCATCTCGACACAATGCACCGTCGTGCCGACAGGGATGCTCGCCAGCGGCAACGCATTCCCGGGACGAATCGGCGACTGCGGACCGGACACGATCTGAGCACCGATCGCCACCCCGCGGGGCGCAATGATGTAACGCCGCTCGCCGTCCAAGTAGCACAGCAACGCGATATTCGCACTGCGATTCGGGTCGTATTCGAGCCGCTCGACCTTCGCCGGCACGCCGTCCTTGTCGCGCTTGAAATCGACAAGACGATAGTGCTGACGATGACCGCCACCACGATGACGGACCGTGATGCGACCGTTATTGTTGCGACCACCCTGCTTGTGCTTCTTGACGACGAGCGAGGACTCGGGCTTGCCGTTGTGCAAGGCGTGGTCCTTGACGCTCACGACAAAGCGACGACCCGCGGATGTCGGCTTGGCTTTCTTGAGTGCCATAATTCCTTACCTGTCTGACGCTTATCGCAGCGCTTACTGAGTGGCGCCGTCGAGGAAATCGATTTCCTCGCCGTCGGCCAGCGTGACGTAGGCCTTCTTCCAGCCGCTGCGCATACCCGGACGACCACGGAACCGCTTCAGCTTCGGCTTCACGTTGATCGTGGTCACGCCCTCGACCTTCACGTCGAAGAGCGACGCTACCGCAGCCGCGATTTCCGGCTTGCTCGCAGTCTTGGCGACTTCGAACACGACCTGGTTGTTCGCGTCGCCGACGACACTGCTCTTCTCGGAAATGTGCGGCGCGCGCAAGATCTGAAAAATGCGTTCCTGGTTCATTGCAACCAACCTTCAAGGGCGCGAAGCGCCTCTTCCGTGATCAGCACCTTCTCGGCACCCACCAGCACCACCGGGTCAAGCGCGGAGACACCCACCACGTCGAGGCCGACGATGTTGTTCGCGGAGTAACCAAGCTTGTCGTCGACTTCGCCAACAACCATCAGCCCGCGCGGCGCGCAATTCTGGTCGTCAAGCGCCTTGATCAGCGCCTTGGTGCTCCGCGCTTCGAGCGCGGGCGCCTCGATCACGACCAACCGATCCTGCCGAAGCAGCTCGGACACGATGGCGCGCATCCCTGCGCGATACATCTTGCGGTTGACCTTCTGCGAGTAATCCCGCGGGACTGCCGCAAAAGTCACGCCGCCGCCAGCCCAGATCGGGCTGCGAATGGTGCCGGCACGCGCACGACCCGTCCCCTTCTGGCGCCACGGCTTCTTGCCGCCACCGCGCACGGCCGCACGATTCTTTTGTGCCTTGGTGCCAGCGCGCGAACCCGCCAGGTATGCGGTCACGATCTGATGCACCAGATCCTTGTTGAACGGGCGCGCGAAGATCTCGTCAGAGACCGAGACCGATTTGCCGCCTGTTGCCAAATTCAGTTCCATGACTTATGCCTGTCGTGAGAGTCGCGCTTAACCGGCTTTCTTGACTGCCGGACTGATGACCACGTCACCGCCCTTGGCACCCGGAACACCGCCCTGGATCAGGATGAGGTTGCGTTCGGCATCGACACGCACGACACGCAGGTTCTGAACCGTGGTGCGCGCGTTGCCGAGCTGGCCCGCCATCTTCTTACCCTTAAACACATGGCCCGGCGACTGGTTCTGACCAATCGCGCCCGGCGCACGGTGGGCTTTCGAGTTGCCGTGCGACATGCGCTGCGAGCGGAAGTTGTGACGCTTGATCACACCGCCGTAACCCTTACCGATCGACCGACCGACCACGTCGACGATCTGACCTTCCGAGAACAGCGACACCGTCAACTCACCGCCAACGGCCAACTCGACCTGCTCCGCCTCGGCCGGCTCCTCGCCTTCCTCGGTGGGCTGCGGCGCAGCACCCGGAACGGTCGGCCACTCGCCTTCGACGCGGAACTCCCAGAGCCCGCGACCGGCTTCGACGCCAGCCTTCTTGAAATGGCCGGCGCTGGCCTTCGTCACGCGACTGGCACGACGCGAACCCGTCGTGACCTGTACGGCGCGATAGCCTTCCGTATCCGTATCCTTCATCTGAACGACACGGTTGGGCTCGACTTCGACGACCGTTACCGGAACGGACACGCCGTTGTCGTCGAAAACGCGAGACATGCCGCGCTTGCGACCTACCAATCCAATAGCCATGTGTTAAATACCTTCTCGCTTATCGCCACTCGCTAGAGGGGGCGACAGTTCAAGTTTGGTTGCATCCAGTGAACAAGGCCCGCGTGGTGCGGGCCTTGTTCGCCAGGGTCGCGGACTATACCAGACTGCGACCGATTTGTCTTGCCTTACTGCAATTTAATTTGGACGTCGACGCCCGCAGCAAGATCCAGCTTCATGAGCGCATCCACGGTCTTCTCCGTGGGCTCGACGATATCCATCATCCGCTTGTGGGTGCGGATCTCGTACTGGTCCCGCGCGTCCTTGTTGACATGCGGCGAGATCAGGATCGTGTAACGCTCCTTGCGCGTCGGCAGCGGAATCGGGCCATGCACCTGCGCACCCGTGCGCTTGGCGGTTTCCACGATTTCGCGCGCCGACTTGTCGATCAGACGATGATCGAAGGCCTTGAGACGAATACGAATGTTCTGACTTGCGGCCATGGTTATTCCGTAATCTTGGTCACGACGCCGGCACCCACGGTGCGGCCGCCTTCACGAATGGCGAAGCGCAGGCCTTCTTCCATCGCGATCGGATGGATCAGTTCCACGTTCATCGTGACGTTGTCGCCCGGCATCACCATCTCGGTGTCGGCCGGCAGCTCACAGGCGCCGGTGACGTCCGTGGTGCGGAAGTAGAACTGCGGGCGGTAGCCCTTGAAGAACGGGGTGTGACGACCGCCTTCTTCTTTCTTCAGCACGTAGACTTCGCACTCGAACTTGGTGTGCGGGGTAATCGAACCCGGCTTGGCCAGCACCTGACCACGCTGGATGTCTTCACGCTTGGTGCCACGCAGCAGTACGCCGACGTTGTCGCCCGCCTGCCCCTGGTCGAGAAGGCGGCGGAACATTTCGACGCCGGTGACGGTGGTCTTGGCGGTGGCGGTGATGCCGACGATTTCGATGTCGTCGCCAACGTTGACGATGCCGCGCTCGACACGACCGGTGGCGACGGTGCCGCGACCTGAAATCGAGAAGACGTCTTCGACCGGCATGAGGAACGTGCCGTCGACGGCGCGCTCGGGCTCGGGAATGAAGTCGTCCATGGCGCGCACGAGCTTGGCGATGGCTTCGATGCCGTGCTCGCCTTCGTCGCCGTCGAGCGCCTTGAGGGCACTGCCGACCACGACCGGGGTGTCGTCACCTGGGAAGTCGTAGGCGTCGAGCAGTTCGCGCACTTCCATTTCGACGAGCTCGAGCAGCTCTTCGTCGTCGACCATGTCGGCCTTGTTGAGGAACACGACGATATGCGGCACGCCGACCTGACGCGAGAGCAGGATGTGCTCACGGGTCTGGGGCATGGGGCCGTCGGCAGCGGACACGACCAGGATCGCGCCGTCCATCTGGGCGGCACCGGTGATCATGTTCTTGACGTAGTCGGCGTGACCGGGGCAGTCGACGTGGGCGTAGTGGCGCGCCTCACTTTCGTATTCGACGTGCGAGGTCGAAATCGTGATGCCACGAGCCTTTTCTTCCGGCGCCTTGTCGATCATGTCAAACGCCGACAGCTGGCTGCCGAACAGGCGGTTCGACACCACCGTCAGCGCCGCCGTCAACGTGGTCTTGCCATGGTCCACGTGACCAATCGTGCCGACGTTTACGTGCGGCTTGTTACGCTCGAATTTTGATTTGGACACGGCGACTACCTCTTATGCCTTTTGCGACTGGTTTCGGGTCAGACCTTCGATCACGTGCGAAGGTGCTTCCGAGTATTTCTCGAACTGCATGGTGTAGGTGGCACGACCCTGGCTCATGGAGCGCAGATCAGTCGAGTAACCGAACATCTCGGAGAGCGGCACGGCAGCGGAAAGCTGCTTGCCGGTCGGGATGTCTTCCATGCCCTTGACGGTGCCGCGACGGCGATTCAGATCGCCCATCACGTCACCCATGTATTCTTCCGGCGTGACGACTTCCACGTCCATCATCGGCTCGAGCAGCACCGGCGATGCCTGACGAGCACCGTCCTTGAACGCCATCGAGCCGGCTATTTTAAACGCGGCCTCGCTCGAGTCAACATCGTGATAGGAGCCGTCATAAAGCGTGACCTTGAGGTCGACCATCGGGTAACCCGCGACCACACCGTTGGCCATCGCTTCCTGGACACCCTTGTCCACGGAGTTGATGTATTCCTTCGGCACCACGCCACCGGTGATGGCGTTGACGAACTCGTAGCCGGTGCCGGCCTCTTCCTGCGGCTCGAGCCGCAGATAGACATGACCGTACTGGCCACGACCACCCGACTGGCGCACGAACTTGCCTTCCTGCTCGACTTCCTTGCGAATGGTCTCGCGATACGCGACCTGCGGCGCACCGACATTCGCCTCGACGCCGAACTCACGCTTCATGCGATCGACAATGATCTCGAGGTGGAGCTCACCCATGCCGGAGATAATGGTCTGCGCCGTTTCCTCGTCGGTGCGCACCTGGAAGGACGGATCCTCCTGGGCCAGCTTCGACAACGCGACGCCCATCTTTTCCTGATCGGCGCGGGACTTGGGTTCCACGGCAACGGCAATAACCGGATCCGGGAACTCCATGCGCTCGAGAATCACCTGGGAGTCCGGCGCGCACAGCGTGTAGCCAGTGGTCACGTTCTTCAGACCAACCACCGCGGCGATATCGCCGGCGCGGACTTCCTTGATCTCTTCGCGCGAGTTGGAGTGCATCTGCAGGATGCGACCCACACGCTCCTTCTTGTTCTCGATCGGGTTGTAGACCGAATCGCCCGAAGAGAGCACGCCCGAGTAAACCCGGATGAACGACAGCGAGCCCACGAACGGGTCGGTCGCGATCTTGAACACCAGCGCCGCGAACGGCTCTTCGTCGCTCGCGCGACGCTCGATCTTGGTATCGGGATCGTTGGCGTCCTGGCCCTTGATCGGCGGCACTTCGGTCGGCGCAGGCAGATAGTCGACGACAGCGTCGAGCATGGCCTGAACGCCCTTATTCTTGAATGCCGTGCCACACAGGCACAGGCAGATCTCATTGGCGATGGTGCGCGCACGAAGACCCGACTTGATGTCCTCGTCGGACAACTCGCCGTTCTCGAGATAGCGATCCATCAACTCTTCGTCGGCTTCCGCGGCGGCCTCGACCATCTCTTCGCGATACTTCTCGGCGTCGGCCTTGAGATGATCGGGAATCTCGCGCGCCTCGAAGGTACGACCGGCGTCTTCCTGGTTCCAGTAGATCGCCTGCATGCGCAGCAGATCGACCACGCCCTCAAAGTCGTCCTCGGCGCCGATCGGCAGCTGGATCGAGACGGGGTGCGTGGCCAGACGATCGCGCATCATCTGCACACAGCGGTAATAGTCCGCACCCAGCTTGTCCATCTTGTTGACGAACACCAGCCGCGGAACATGGTACTTGTTGGCCTGACGCCAGACCGTTTCGGTCTGCGGTTCGACACCCGCGTTGGCGTCCAGCACACAGACGGCACCGTCGAGTACACGAAGCGAGCGCTCGACTTCGATCGTGAAGTCCACGTGCCCCGGCGTATCGATGATGTTGATGCGGTACTGCTCGGGGAACTGCTGTTCCATGCCCTGCCAGAAGCAGGTCGTCGCGGCTGACGTGATGGTGATGCCGCGCTCCTGCTCCTGCGCCATCCAGTCCATCACGGCCGCACCGTCGTGCACTTCGCCCATCTTGTGCGAAATACCGGTGTAGTAGAGGACACGTTCGGTCGTCGTCGTCTTGCCGGCATCAATGTGGGCCATGATGCCGATGTTGCGATAACGCTCGAGAGGATGCTTGCGGGACATGAATTAGTTCTCTTTTCGAATCTCGAAAATGGGCCGCGCGCCGCTTACCAGCGGAAGTGCGAGAACGCCTTGTTGGCGTCCGCCATGCGATGCGTGTCTTCGCGCTTCTTGACGGCGGCGCCGCGATGCTCGGAAGCATCCAGCAGTTCACCGGCCAGACGCTGCGCCATGGAGTGCTCGCCGCGCTTGCGGGCTGCATCGATCACCCAGCGCATGGCCAGCGTCGTGCGACGCACCGCACGAACTTCCACCGGCACCTGATAGGTGGCACCACCGACACGACGGGATTTCACCTCGACCGCGGGGCGGATGTTATCCAGCGCTTCCTCGAGAATCTCGAGCGGCTCGTCGGTACCCTTCTTGGTGCCGATCTGGGTCAGCGCGCCGTAGACGATGGCCTCGGCCTTCGACTTCTTGCCGTCTTCCATGATCATGTTCATGAACTTCGCAAGCAGCTCGCTGTGGTAGCGCGGATCGGGCAGGATTTCGCGACGCGGCGCGGATGCACGACGGGACATAGTGAACCTTTAGGTATTCGTTGAACTAGTGCGTTCGGACTAGGACTTCGGCTTCTTGGCGCCGTACTTGGAACGGCCCTGGCGACGCGCTTCGACACCGGAGGCGTCGAGCGCACCACGCACCGTGTGATAGCGCACACCCGGCAAGTCCTTCACACGACCGCCGCGAATCAGCACGACCGAGTGTTCCTGCAGGTTGTGGCCTTCACCACCAATGTAGCTGGCAACTTCGTAGCCGTTGGTCAGGCGAACACGCGCAACTTTACGCAGCGCGGAGTTCGGCTTCTTCGGCGTCGTGGTGTACACGCGCGTGCAGACCCCGCGACGCTGCGGACACCCCTGCAGCGCGGGGACGTCGTTCTTCTGGGGCTTGTCTTTGCGGCCCTTGCGGACCAGTTGGTTGACCGTAGACACGTCGTCACCCTGCTCGATCGATGAAAAATATAAAGGCAGCCCGACCGGGATCGAGCTGCCGTTAAAGGACGGCGGATACTAATGGTGCCGGCGTTTTCTGTCAAGCAGAAACGCCGGCACCCTCGCATTATGCCGAGTCTTCGTTCGTCTGCTCTTCGGTAGCCGTTTCGTCGTCGCCACCCGGGATCTCCTCATCACGCGGCAGCGCGCCCTGGAGGTCCAACGGGCCGAGACGCTCTCGACGCCGCTGTTCGTGGTACGCGAGGCCGGTACCTGCCGGGATAAGCCGGCCGACGATGACGTTCTCCTTGAGACCACGCAGCTCGTCGCGGGCACCGCGGACCGCGGCTTCCGTGAGCACGCGCGTCGTCTCCTGGAACGACGCCGCCGAGATGAACGACTCGGTCGACAGGCTGGCCTTGGTGATACCCAGCAGCAGACGATCGAACGTGGCCGGAGCCTCGCCCTTCGCCTCGACACGGCGGTTCTCGTCGAGTACGGACTGATACTCGGCCTGCTCGCCCTGCAGGAAGCTGGTATCGCCGGCATCCACGATCTCGACCCGACGCAGCATCTGGCGAATGATCACCTCGATGTGCTTGTCGTTGATCCGCACGCCCTGGAGCCGGTAGACGTCCTGAATTTCCTTGACCAGGTAGTCGGCCAGCTTCGGAATACCCTGCAAACGCAGGATATCGTGGGGCATCGGCTCGCCGTCGGAGACGATTTCGCCCTTCTCGACGTGCTCGCCTTCGAACACGTTGATCTGGCGCCACTTGGGGATCAGCAGCTCGTTCTCGTAACCGTCGCTGTCGACGATCTTGAGACGCTGCTTGCCCTTCGTGCCCTCGCCAAAGCGCACGGTACCCGCGGCCTCGGCAAGAATCGCCGGAATCTTGGGCTTGCGCGCCTCGAACAGATCGGCGACACGCGGCAGACCGCCGGTGATGTCGCGCGTCTTCGAGGATTCCTGCGGGATGCGGGCGCAGACGTCGCCGACGACCACTTCCTGGCCGTCCTCGACGACCACAATGGCCTTCGGCGGCAGGCTGTATGCCGCCGGGATCTCGGTCCCGGGGAAGTTCAGCTCGTTGCCGTCGTTGTCCAGCAGCTTGATGACCGGCCGCAGATCCTTGTTGGCGGAGCCGCGCGATTTCGGTTCCGTGACCACGAGCGTGGACACGCCGGTGATCTCGTCGATCTCGCGCTGGACGGTCACACCTTCCATGAACTCCTCGAACTTCACCTTACCGGCGACTTCCGAGATGATCGGATGGGTGTGCGGATCCCAGTCGGCCAGACGGGCGCCGGCCTGGACCGCTTCGCCCTCGCCGACGTGCAGACGCGCGCCGTAGGGGATCTTGTAGCGTTCCTTCTCGCGGTAGTTCTCGTCCATGACGCCGATCTCGCCGGAGCGGGACACGGCCACGAGATGACCGCCTTCGGCGTGCTCGACGGTCTTGATGTTGTGCAGCTTGACCGTGCCGTCGGTCTTGACCTCGACACCGTCGGCCGACACCGCACGCGATGCCGCACCACCCACGTGGAAGGTACGCATGGTCAGCTGCGTGCCGGGCTCGCCGATCGACTGCGCGGCGATCACGCCCACGGACTCGCCGATGGAGACCTGCTCGCCGCGGGCCAGATCACGGCCGTAGCACTGCGAGCACACGCCGAACGGCGCCTCACAGGTGATCGGGCTGCGAACGTGCACCTCGTCGATGGAGTTGGTCTCGAGCAGATCCACTTCCTTCTCGGAGAGCAGCGTACCGGCATCCAGCAACGTGTGGTTGGTGGCCGGATCGACCACATCGGAGGCCAGAACACGGCCAAGCACCCGCTCGCGCAGCGGCTCGACCACGTCGCCGCCTTCGACGATCGGGTACATCATGATGCCGTTGTCGGTGCCGCAGTCGCGATCGGTGATGACCACGTCCTGGGACACGTCCACGAGACGACGGGTGAGATAACCCGAGTTCGCGGTCTTGAGCGCCGTATCAGCCAGACCCTTACGCGCACCGTGCGTGGAGATGAAGTACTGAAGTACGTTCAGACCCTCACGGAAGTTCGCGGTAATGGGCGTCTCGATGATCGAACCGTCCGGCTTGGCCATCAGGCCACGCATGCCCGCCAGCTGACGGATCTGGGCCGCACTACCACGCGCGCCCGAGTCGGCCATCATGAAGATCGAGTTGAACGAGGTCTGGTCCACCGGGTTGCCCTCGGCGTCGGTGACCTCGTCGGTGCCGAGCTTGTCCATCATCGCGGACGCGATCTGCTCGTTGGCACGCGACCAGATGTCGATGACCTTGTTGTAACGCTCGCCCTGGGTCACGAGACCGGAGGTGTACTGCTCCTCGATCTCCTTGACCTCGTCCTCGGCACGCGCCAGCACCGTGGCCTTCTCGGACGGCACTTCCATGTCGCCGACCGCGATCGAGATGCCCGCCTTGGTGGACATCCGGAAGCCGGTGTACATCAGCTGGTCGGCGAAGACGACCGTTTCCTTGAGGCCGACGTCGCGATAGCTGGAGTTGATGACGTCGCCGACGGCCTTCTTGTCGAGCTCGCGGTTGATGAGCTTGAACGGCAGACCGGCCGGCAGGATCTCGGACAACAGCGCGCGGCCGACCGTGGTATCCACGATGCGCGTGACCGGCGTCTGATTGTTGTCCTCATCGACGTCGACGTCGTTGACTCGGACCTTGATATGCGCCTGCAGGTCGACCATCTGTGCGTCGTAGGCGCGGTAGACCTCGCTGATGTCGGCAAAGGTCATGCCCTCGCCCTTGGAGTTCACGCGCGAACGCGTCATCCAGTACAGGCCGAGGACGACGTCCTGGGTCGGCACGATGATCGGCGCGCCGCTCGCCGGTGACAGGATGTTGTTCGACGCCATCATCAGCACGCGGGCTTCCAGCTGTGCCTCGATGGACAGCGGCACGTGCACGGCCATCTGGTCGCCGTCGAAGTCGGCGTTGAAAGCGGTGCAGACCAGCGGATGCAGCTGGATGGCCTTGCCTTCGATGAGCACCGGCTCGAACGCCTGGATCCCCAGGCGATGCAGGGTCGGCGCGCGGTTGAGCATGACCGGGTGCTCGCGGATGACTTCCTCGAGCATGTCCCAGACTTCCGGCTCTTCACGCTCGACCATCTTCTTGGCCGCCTTGATCGTGGAGGCCAGCTCCAGACGCTGCAGGCGCGAATAGATGAACGGCTTGAACAGCTCCAGCGCCATCTTCTTGGGCAGACCGCACTGGTGCAGCTTGAGCGTCGGGCCGACCACGATGACCGAGCGGCCCGAGTAGTCGACACGCTTGCCGAGCAGGTTCTGGCGGAAGCGGCCCTGCTTGCCCTTGATCATGTCGGCGAGCGACTTGAGCGGGCGGCGGTTGGAGCCGGTGATCGCGCGGCCACGACGACCGTTGTCGATCAGCGCGTCCACCGATTCCTGCAACATGCGCTTTTCGTTGCGCACGATGATGTCCGGCGCGTTGAGCTCCAGCAGGCGACGCAGACGATTGTTGCGGTTGATAACGCGACGGTAGAGATCGTTGAGATCGGACGTCGCGAAGCGGCCGCCGTCCAGCGGCACCAGCGGGCGCAGGTCCGGCGGCAGCACCGGCAGCACGCGCATGATCATCCACTCGGCCTTGTTCCCCGACTGCTGGAAATACTCCAGCAGCTTCAGGCGCTTGCCGAGACGCTTGATCTTGGTGGCCGAACCGGTGGCGTTGAGTTCCTCGCGCATGCGCGCGGCTTCCGCGCCCATGTCCATGTTCTTGAGAATGTCGAGGACGGCCTCGGCACCCATCTTGGCCGCGAACTCGTCGCCGTACTGCTCGACCGTGTCGAGATATTCCTCTTCCGTGAGCAGCGAATACGGCTCGAGCGGCGTCATGCCCGGATCGGTCACGACATAGGCTTCGAAATACAGCACCCGCTCGATGGCGCGCAGCGGCATGTCGAGCAGCAGGCCGATACGGGACGGCAGACTCTTGAGGAACCAGATATGGGCGACCGGCGACGCCAGGTCGATATGGCCCATGCGCTCGCGGCGCACCTTGGTCTGCGTGACCTCGACGCCGCACTTCTCGCAGATCACACCGCGGTGCTTCATGCGCTTGTACTTGCCGCACAGGCACTCGTAGTCCTTGACCGGACCGAAGATCCGGGCACAGAACAGGCCGTCACGTTCCGGCTTGAACGTGCGGTAGTTGATGGTTTCGGGTTTCTTGACCTCGCCGAACGACCACGAGCGGATCGTTTCCGGCGAAGCAAGACCAATTCTGATGGCGTCGAACTCTTCGACGTCGTCCTGGCTCTTGAACAGATTCAGCAGATCTTTCATGTCCTACTCCGGATCGTGAGGGGCATCGGCACGTCACACGACGATGGGCAACCGTCGCGAGCGGCCCGGCATCGCCGGGCCGCCGCTACCCGTCACTAATCGTCTTCCTCGAGTTCGATATTCAGGCCCAGGGAACGGATTTCCTTGGTCAGCACGTTGAACGACTCCGGCATGCCGGCATGCATCTGGTGATCGCCGTCGACGATGTTCTTGTACATGCGGGTACGCCCGGTCACGTCGTCGGACTTGACCGTGAGCATCTCCTGCAGCGTGTACGCCGCACCGTAGGCCTGCAGCGCCCAGACTTCCATCTCGCCGAAGCGCTGGCCGCCGAACTGCGCCTTGCCGCCCAGCGGCTGCTGGGTCACCAGCGAGTACGGGCCGGTCGAACGCGCATGCATCTTGTCGTCGACCAGATGGTTGAGCTTGAGCATGTACATATAGCCCACGGTCACCGGCCGCGAGAAGGTCTCGCCCGTGCGTCCGTCGATGAGCGTGGCCTGGCCGGACTCCGGCAGCCCCGACAGCTTGAGCAGACGACGGATCTCATCCTCGTCGGCACCGTCGAAGACCGGCGTCGCGGTCGGCATGCCGCCGACCAGATTCTGCGCCATGGTCATCATCTCGTCGTCGGTGAGACTGTCGATGTCTTCCTGGGTACCGCCTTCCGTGTAGTAGGCCTTCTTCAGGAACTCGCGAATCTCGCCGATGGCCTGCTGCTGCTCGAGCATCTCGCCCACGCGCAGACCGACGCCGCGCGCGGCCCAGCCCAGATGCGTTTCCAGCACCTGACCGATGTTCATGCGCGAGGGCACGCCCAGCGGGTTGAGCACGATGTCGGCCGGCGTGCCGTCTTCGAGATACGGCATGTCCTCGACCGGCACAATCTGCGAGATCACGCCCTTGTTACCGTGACGCCCGGCCATCTTATCGCCCGGCTGCACACGGCGCTTCACCGCGAGATAGACCTTGACCATCTTGAGCACGCCCGGTGCCAGTTCGTCGCCCTGGGTGATCTTCTCCTTCTTGGAGGTGAAGCGGCGCTCAAAGTCGGCCTTCTGGTCCTTCAGGCGCTGGGCGACGGACTCAAGCTGCGACTGCAGCTCTTCGCTCTGCAGACGGATATCGAACCACTTGCCGCGATCCAGGCCGTCGAGATAGCTCGCGGTGATCTTGGCGTCGGCCTTGAGCTTGTTCGGGCCGCCATCGGCAACCTTGCCCAGCAGCATGCTGCGCAGGCGATCGAACAGGTCGTCCTCGAAGATACGCTGCTGGTCGTTGAGGTCCTTGCGCACCTCGGCCAGTTCGTCTTCCTCGATCGACAGGGCACGCGCGTCCTTCTCGACGCCGTCGCGCGTGAACACGCGCACGTCGATCACCGTGCCGTCCATGCCCGGCGGCACCCGCTGCGAAGAGTCCTTCACGTCGGATGCCTTCTCGCCGAAGATGGCCCGCAGCAGCTTCTCTTCCGGCGTGAGCTGGGTCTCGCCCTTGGGCGTGACCTTGCCGACGAGGATATCGCCGGCCTTCACTTCGGCGCCGATATAGGCAATGCCCGATTCATCCAGCTTCTGCAGCGCGGACTCGTTCACGTTCGGGATGTCCGAAGTGATCTCTTCCGGGCCGAGCTTGGTCTCGCGGGCGACACAGGTCAGCTCCTCGATATGCACCGAGGTGAAGCGGTCTTCCTCGACCACGCGCTCCGAGATCAGGATCGAGTCCTCGAAGTTGTAGCCGTGCCACGGCATGAACGCGACCAGCAGGTTCTGGCCCAGCGCCAGCTCGCCCATGTCGGTGGACGGGCCGTCAGCCAGCACGTCGCCACGCTCGATACGGTCGCCGGGTTTGACCAGCGGCTTCTGGTTCAAGCACGTGTTCTGGTTGGAACGCGTGTACTTGACCATGTTGTAGATGTCGACGCCGGCTTCCTCGGCCGAGGTCTCGTCGTCGTAGACACGCACCACCACGCGCGATGCGTCCACCTTCTCGACGACACCGCCGCGGCGCGCGGTCACGGCATTGCCGGAGTCGATCGCAACCTTGCGCTCGATACCGGTACCGACCAGCGGCTTGTCCGCACGCAGACAGGGCACGGCCTGACGCTGCATGTTCGAGCCCATGAGCGCGCGGTTGGCGTCGTCGTGCTCCAAGAACGGAACCAGCGATGCGGCGACCGACATGATCTGCTTCGGCGAGACGTCCATGAACTGGACGCGATCCGGCGAAGCCATGGTGAACTCGTTCTGGTAACGGCAGGAGACCAGCTCGTCGACCAGATCGCCGTTATCGTCCACGCGCGCGTTGGCCTGGGCGATGATGTAGCGGCCTTCCTCGATCGCCGACAGATACTCGACCTCTTCGGTCGCGCGGCCGTTTTCGACCTTGCGATACGGCGTTTCCAGGAAACCGTACTCGTTGGTACGCGAATAGACCGACAGCGAGTTGATCAGACCGATGTTCGGGCCTTCCGGCGTTTCGATCGGGCAGATACGGCCGTAGTGCGTCGGGTGCACGTCGCGCACTTCGAAGCCGGCGCGCTCACGGGTCAGACCGCCCGGGCCGAGCGCGGACACGCGGCGCTTGTGCGTGACTTCCGACAGCGGATTGTTCTGGTCCATGAACTGCGACAGCTGCGAGGAGCCGAAGAACTCCTTCACCGCGGCCGCCACCGGCTTGGCGTTGATCAAGTCCTGCGGCATCAGCCCCTCGGACTCGGCGATCGACAAACGCTCGCGGACCGCACGCTCGACGCGCACCAGACCGGTACGGAAGGCGTTTTCGGCCATCTCGCCGACACTGCGCACACGGCGGTTGCCGAGGTGATCGATGTCGTCGGTGGTACCGATACCGTTGCGGATCGAGACCAGCTCCTTGAGCACATCGATGATGTCGTCGTTGGAGAGCACCGATTCGCCAGTCGCATCCTCGCGACCCAGACGGCGGTTGAACTTCATACGACCCACGGCCGACAGGTCGTAACGGTCCTCGTTGAAGAACAGGTTGCCGAACAGGTTCTCGGCGGCGTCCTTGGTCGGCGGCTCGCCGGGACGCATCATGCGATAGATCTCGACCAGCGCCTCGAGCTGCGTGGTGCTCGGATCGACCATCAGCGTGTTCGAGATGTACGGGCCGTGATCGAGATCGTTGATATACAGCGTGGGGATATCCTGGATACCCGCCATGCGCAGCGCCTCGACCAGCTCTTCGGTGAGCTCGGTGTTGGCGGCGGCGAGCTCTTCGCCGGTGTCGGTATCGACGATGCCGCGACCCAGCACCTTGCCGATGAGATAGCTTTCCGGCACCTCGAGGCGATCGATGCCCGCCTCTTCGAGCTTGCGGATATGACGCACGGTGATGCGCCGACCTTCTTCGACAATGACCTCATCGCCCGCCTTGATATCGAACGTCGCGGTCTCGCCACGCAGACGCTCGGGCACGAGCTCCATTTCCACGCCCTTGTCGGACAGGTGGAACATGTTCGTCTCGTGGAAGATCTCCAGCATCTGCTCGGTGTCATAGCCGAGCGCGCGCAGGAGCACCGTCGCCGGCAGCTTGCGGCGACGATCGATGCGCACGTAGACGTTGTCCTTCGGATCGAACTCGAAATCGAGCCACGAACCGCGGTACGGAATCACGCGCGCGGAATACAGATACTTGCCGGACGAATGCGTCTTGCCACGATCGTGGTCGAAGAACACGCCCGGACTACGGTGGAGCTGGTTCACGATGACCCGCTCGGTACCGTTGATGATGAAGGTGCCGGTGTCCGTCATGAGCGGCAATTCGCCCATGTAGACTTCCTGCTCCTTGATGTCCTTGACCGGCTTCGGGTTGGCCTTGCTGTCCTTGTCGTAGATGATAAGGCGCACGGTCACCCGCAGCGGGGCGGAATAGATCATGCCGCGAACACGGCATTCCTTCTCGTCGAACACGGGCTGACCGAGACGGTAGCTGACGTATTCGAGCGCGGCGCTGCCCGAATGGCTCGCCATCGGAAACACCGACGAAAACGCCGCATGCAGACCGACGCCGGCACGATTTTCGGGATTGAGATCCTTCTGCAGGAACTGCCGATAGGAATCCAGCTGGGTCGCCAGCAGGAACGGCATCTCCAGCACTGAAGGCTGTTTCGCAAAGTCCTTGCGGATGCGTTTTTTCTCGGTAAACGAGTAGGCCATGTCACTCAACCCTCTGGTTGGACTTGCCGCGAAACCGTGAGTGTTTCGCGACCCGGTATAGCGCGCGCGTTCGGTCGGGGGCAACGGGAAAAGGCCGGCAGCGTCACCGCTACCAGCCAATTCCGCGAAAGCGTCAAATTATCGTGTCGAACAATTCCTTTGACGCGTCCTGCTTTACTTAAGCTCGACCTTGGCGCCGGCTTCTTCAAGCTTGGTCTTCATTTCTTCGGCTTCCGCCTTCTCGACGCCTTCCTTCAGAGTGGCAGGCGCGGATTCGACCATTTCCTTGGCTTCCTTCAGACCCAGGCCGGTGATGGCGCGGACGGCCTTAATGGCGCCGACCTTGTTGTCGCCAAAGCTGGCGAGCACCACATCGAACTCGGTCTGCTCTTCGGCGGCCGCGGCTTCGCCGCCACCACCGCCAGCGGCGGCCATCGCGACCGGCGCTGCAGCGGAAACACCGAACTTCTCTTCCATCATCTCGACGAGCTCGACGACGTCCATGACGGACATCTCGGAGATCGCTTCGAGTACTTCTTCCTTCGTAGCAGCCATTTTTCGCTCCTAATACGTTTGGGGTCGGTGGACCCGATTCAATTGATTCAAGCAGCCTGCTTTTCGTCGCGGACTGCGGCCACGGTGCGGGAGAGCTGGGCAACCGGCTCGCGCGTGGCTCGAGCCAGCTTCTCGACCGGTGCCGTCATGGCACGCATCAGCTGGGACAGAGCCTCGTCACGGGTCGGCAGCTTGGCCAGACGATCCAGCTGTTCGCCGGGCAGCAGCTGCCCGTTGAACGAGATCGCCGTCACCTTCAGGGCATCGTTGCTCTTGCGGAAATCGCTTACAACGCGAGCCGCCGAACCCGGATCCTCCAGCGAGAAACCCAGGATCACCGGCCCCACGAATGCATCGCTCATGCATTCGTATTCGGTGCCCTTCAGCGCCAGCTTGGCCAGATTGTTCTTGATCACCTTCAGGTACGCACCACCCTCACGGGCGTTCACGCGAAGCGTGTCCATCTGGCCAGCCGTGAGACCCCGATATTCCGCAAGCACTGCGGAATGCGCGCGGGTCGCCACGTCGCTGACTTCTGCCACCATGGCCTGCTTGGCTTGAAAACTCATGGCCATAGTCATCACTCCTTGAGCAAACCGACGGCACATGCCGCCGGATGATTGATCGGCCATGCCCGAGGGCATGCCCGTCGACGACTGCCGCTTTGGCGCTGCTGGCGCCTTCACGACACACGTCATCTGCGTAGGCTGGCGTCGTCGCCTTTAAGAACCGAGACCTTCGGTTCGCCTCACGGTCTTTGACAACGCAGCCATCGAAGAGCGGGCTACGCTACAAAGAACTACGGCGTCGGCACCCGGCAGCAGAGCCGCCGGGTCACCCACGTCACTTATGCCGCCGTACCGGTGGCGTCCACGGCTAGACCGGGACCCATCGTGGTCGACAGCGAAACCTTCTTGAAATACACGCCCTTGGCGTTCGCCGGCTTGGCCTTGCGCAGATCCGCAATAAGGGCCGCCAGGTTTTCCTTGAGGGCGTCGTTACCAAAGTCCACTTTACCGATGGCGCAATGGATAATGCCGGCCTTGTCGGTGCGGTACTGCACCTGACCCGCCTTGGCGTTCTTGACCGCCGTCTCGACATCGGCCGTCACCGTCCCCGTCTTCGGATTCGGCATCAGCCCCTTCGGACCGAGAATCTGGCCAAGACGACCGACCACCGGCATAGCGTCCGGCGTGGCGACGACCATGTCGAAATTGATCTCACCCGCCTGAACCTGCTCGGCCAGATCGTTGAGACCCACCACGTCGGCGCCAGCCGCCTTGGCCTTCTCGGCGTTCTCGCCCTGTGTAAACACGGCCACGCGCACGCTCTTGCCGGTGCCGTTGGGCATGACGGTCGAGCCGCGCACGTTCTGGTCGGACTTGCGGGCGTTGACGCCCAGATTCACCGACACTTCGACGGACTCGGTGAACTTGGCACTGGCCAGCTTCTTGAGCAGCTCGAGCGCCTCGTCGACCGGGTACACCTTGACCGGGTCGATCTGTTCGCGGATGGCTGCCTTGCGCTTGGAGATCTTCGCCATGACCTAGCCCTCCACCTTGATGCCCATCGAACGAGCACTACCGGAAATGATGCGAACCGCGGCGTCCATGTCGGCCGCGTTGAGATCGGCCCACTTGGTTTCGGCGATCTCCTCGACCTGCGCACGGGTCACGACACCCACCTTTTCGCGCAGCGGATCGGCGGCGCCGCTCGTGATCTTCGCGGCCTTCTTCAGCAGAATCGACGCCGGCGGCGTCTTCTTGACGAACGAGAAACTGCGATCCGAGAACACCGTGATGACCACCGGGATCGGAAGACCCGGCTCGATGTCCTGCGTTTCGGCGTTGAACGCCTTGCAGAACTCCATGATGTTTACGCCGTGCTGGCCCAGCGCCGGACCCACGGGGGGACTCGGGTTGGCCTTGCCGGCCGGAATCTGCAGCTTGATATAGCCTGCAATCTTCTTGGCCATTGAACTACTCCTTCAGGTGCATGCGCCGCGGGCCTGTCCCGGGCTCCCTGTGACGATGGATGCGGCGCGCCTCGCGCCGCGGCAAAAAATCAGCTCTTTTCGACCTGATCGAATTCGAGATCCACGGGGGTCGAACGCCCGAAGATCGTGACCGCCACACGCAGGCGGTTCTTGTCGTAATTGACTTCCTCGACCACGCCGTTGAAATCGGCAAAGGGGCCGTCGATGACGCGCACTTCCTGACCCGGCTCGAAGACCGTCTTCGGCCGCGGCTTCTCGACCGACTCCTCGACGCGATTGAGGATCTGATCAGCCTCGGCGTCGGAAATCGGCGCCGGACGATCGGCCGTGCCGCCGATGAATCCAAGCACGCGCGGCACGCTCTTGACGAGATGCCAGGTGTCGTCGTTCATTTCCATGTGCACGAGCACGTAACCCGGAAAGAACTTGCGCTCGGTGGTGCGGCGCTGGCCGTCTTTGATCTCGACCACTTCCTCGGTCGGCACCAGGATATCGCCGAAGTAATCTTCCATGCCGTGGCGCGCCGCGTGCTCCTTGAGGGCGTCGCGCACCTTCTTCTCGTATTGCGAGAAGGCATGAACCACGTACCAATGCTTGGCCATAAGAATTCGCCTTGCGCCTAGCGGCCGGTCAGAAGTTGCACAGCCCAGGCGAGCACGATATCCAGCGCCCAGATGAAGATGGCGAGGATCAGCACTACCACGACCACCATCAGCGTGGTCTGCACCGTCTCGCGCCGCGTCGGCCAGACCATGCGGCGCAACTCCGTGCGCGAGCCTTGGATATAGGACCAGGCCGTCTTGCCGATCGCCGTCTGCAGCGCGATCAGAACCGCGACCACAGCACCGCCGAGCAGCCCGACCACGCGAACGAGATCGGTGTGCGCCGTGAAATAGTAGTAGCCGACCATGCTCGCCAACAGCACACCTATGGCAAGCCATAGCAGCGCGGTGTCGAGCAGGGAGCTCGTACGTTTTTCTTGGGTTGCCATCGACGACTCGACCGAAAAGTGGGTGATGCGCTTTACGTGGCAGGCCAGGAGGGACTCGAACCCCCAACCTGCGGTTTTGGAGACCGCTGCTCTGCCAATTGAGCTACTGGCCTATGCGCGTAAACTCATCGCCCGCGAAAAAGACGGCGGATGTTATCACAGTTTCCACGTTTGGCAACTGCTCCGCCACGCTCGCGGCATAGAGACACGAAAGCGACATGCCGCCGACCACCTTCCGATGATCGGCGGCATGTCGCGAATCGCGCTATTCCACTATTCCGTAATCTTGGTCACGACGCCGGCACCCACGGTGCGGCCGCCTTCACGAATGGCGAAGCGCAGGCCTTCTTCCATCGCGATCGGGTGGATCAGCTCGACGTTCATCGTGACGTTGTCGCCCGGCATCACCATCTCGGTGTCGGCCGGCAGCTCGCAGGCGCCGGTGACGTCCGTGGTGCGGAAGTAGAACTGCGGGCGATAGCCCTTGAAGAAGGGGGTGTGACGACCGCCTTCTTCTTTCTTCAGCACGTAGACTTCGCACTCGAACTTGGTGTGCGGGGTGATCGAACCCGGCTTGGCCAGCACCTGACCACGCTGGATGTCTTCACGCTTGGTGCCACGCAGCAGCACGCCGACGTTGTCGCCGGCCTGACCCTGGTCGAGCAGGCGACGGAACATTTCGACGCCGGTGACGGTGGTCTTGGCGGTGGCGGTGATGCCGACGATTTCGATGTCGTCGCCGACGTTGACGATGCCGCGCTCGACACGACCGGTGGCGACGGTGCCGCGACCGGAAATCGAGAAGACGTCTTCAACCGGCATCAGGAACGTGCCGTCGACGGCGCGCTCGGGCTCGGGAATGAAGTCGTCCATGGCGCGCACGAGCTTGGCGATGGCTTCGATGCCGTGCTCGCCTTCGTCGCCGTCGAGCGCCTTGAGGGCACTGCCGACCACGACCGGGGTGTCGTCACCTGGGAAGTCGTAGGCGTCGAGCAGTTCGCGCACTTCCATTTCGACGAGCTCGAGCAGCTCTTCGTCGTCGACCATGTCGGCCTTGTTGAGGAACACGACGATATGCGGCACGCCGACCTGACGCGAGAGCAGGATGTGCTCACGGGTCTGGGGCATGGGGCCGTCGGCAGCGGACACGACCAGGATCGCGCCGTCCATCTGGGCGGCACCGGTGATCATGTTCTTGACGTAGTCGGCGTGACCGGGGCAGTCGACGTGGGCGTAGTGGCGCGCCTCACTTTCGTATTCGACGTGCGAGGTCGAAATCGTGATGCCACGAGCCTTTTCTTCCGGCGCCTTGTCGATCATGTCAAACGCCGACAGCTGGCTGCCGAACAGGCGGTTCGACACCACCGTCAGCGCCGCCGTCAACGTGGTCTTGCCATGGTCCACGTGACCAATCGTGCCGACGTTTACGTGCGGCTTGTTACGCTCGAATTTTGATTTGGACATTGCTCGCCTTTCGTCGTTGTTGCCGTGAGTTCAACTCGTCGTAGCCACGATGCCCAAAACGCATCGCGCGCCGACCACGCCACTGCATCGCCGGCAAACTGGAGCCCATGACCGGACTTGAACCGGTGACCTCTTCCTTACCAAGGAAGTGCTCTACCGCTGAGCTACATGGGCCACAAAACTGTCGATATCGCCTGTGCGATATCTTATGGAGCGGGCGACCGGGATCGAACCGGCATCATCAGCTTGGAAGGCTGAGGTTCTACCATTGAACTACGCCCGCGCCGCCAACCTTCCGACTCTCGCCAATCCCGGCGCCGCCTGCAAGGGCGCTGCCTGGGCGGCGATTCAAACCTGAAACCGGGCTTGACCCAATCCGGACATCCTTCGTAGCCAATGAAACGGCTATACCCGGGAGGAGGATTACTCGCCGCTTCGCGGCTCGCCCTTCGGGCCAGCATCGCTGCGCGATACTGCTCTCGGCGGCTGCGCCGCCTCGCCGAACTTTACGGTTCGAACCCTCCTCGGTCCGGCTCATGCGCAACCGCATATCGCCAGTCGTTTTCAGATTTTCCGCTATTCAAGTGGTGGAGGGAGGAGGATTCGAACCTCCGAAGGCTGAGCCGACAGATTTACAGTCTGTTCCCTTTGACCGCTTGGGTATCCCTCCACGAACAAGCCGCGCATTGTTGGGAATCGGACCTGGATTGTCAACCGCTGGCGTGCAGCATTTTCGCGCCGCCGTGAACGTATGATGGCACGAGCGGCGCTACCCGCGCCGCCACGGCTTCTCGAGAGGCAGGGATGGATATAAAACAGCTGCAATACCTCGTCGCGCTCGCCGAGGAACGCCACTTCACGCGCGCCGCCGAACGCTGTCACGTCACGCAGCCCACGTTGTCCGGACGAATCCGGCAGCTCGAGCAGGAACTCGGCGTGCCGATCGTGGAGCGCGGCCAGCGCTACCACGACCTGACGCCGGAAGGCCGGCGCGTACTGCAATGGGCCCAGGCCATCCTGCGCGATTGCGCCGCCATGGACGAGGAACTCACCGCGCTCAAGGGCGGCCTGGCCGGCCAGGTAGCGCTGGGGGTCGTGCCCTCTGCCCTGCCCATGGTGGTCGCACTCACGCGGACCATGCGCGATCACTATCCCGAGGTCCGCTTCGCGGTTTATTCACGCACCTCCGATGAAATCCTCAGGGAAATCCAGGAATTCCAGCTCGACGCGGGCATCACCTACCTCGACAACGAGCCGGTGCGACACATGACGACCCTGGACCTCTATACCGAGCGCTATCGGCTTTTTGTGCCGCGCGCGCACCCCTGGGCCCGTCGCAAAAGCGTGACCTGGCGAGAAGCGGCCGACGAGCCGCTATGCCTGCTCACGCCGAACATGCAGAACCGCCGCATCATCGACCAGGCGTTCGAGCGCGTCGGCCAGACGCCCGTCATCCAGATGGAAACCGACTCGATCATCAACCTGTGGGCGCACATCAAGTACGCCGGCCTGAGCAGCGTGCTGCCGGAATATTTTCGCGACCTGCTGGCATCGGACACACGCATCGCGACGATCGCGCTCGACGACACGCGCCCGTCCTATCGCGTGGGCCTCATCACGCTGGAGCGCGACCCTCTGTCGCCGCTGGTCTCGGCACTTTTCGAAACGTGCCGAAACAGCCGTTTCTTCCCGCTCGATGCCGACCCGGCGCCCGGTTAAGCGCTCTCGCGCGTCTCGGCCTTGATCGCGGCCACAGCCGTGCTGACCAGCGGGTGCAGGCCTTCGCCGCCGCCCTCGTGGTATTCGATCAGCTGGGCGCGCATGCGCGGCTCCCAGAACTTGCGGATATGGCCGCGCACGCCCTCTTCCGCGCGCGCCTGCGGATAGGCGCTGAAATACTGTGCGATCTGGTTCGCCTGACGCACCATCTTGTCGCTATCCATTCCTGTCTCCCGATCGCCCGGCGGTATCGCGGGTTGCCACCGGACGCTATGTCACGCGAAATCAAAGCAATGGCCCGCCGCGATGGCGGGCCATCGGCTCATTCAGCCGGCTCCCATTCCTTGTCGCCGGCATCGAAACCGGCCGCCACGCTCTCCGGATCGCGTACCGACTGATCACCGGCGATCTGCTGCTGCTTCTCGCGCGTGTCGATATAACGACGCTGCCATTCGGACATGGTGTTGCACGGCCGCACCTCGACCGCGGTGACCTTGTATTCGGGGCATTCGGTGGCCCAGTCGGAGAACTCGGTGGTGACCACGTTCGCGGCCGTCTCCGGAAAATGGAAGGTGGTATAGACCACGCCCGGTGTCATCCGCTCGCTGACCTTTGCACGCAAGGTGGTTTCGCCCATGCGCGAGGCCACGGCCACGAGCGTGCCGTCCTTGATGCCGCGCACCTCGGCGTCGGAGGGGTGCACCTCGAGCCAGTCCTCGGCATGCCACAGGCGATTGGCCGTACGCCGGGTCTGGGCCCCGACGTTGTATTGCGACAGGATGCGCCCGGTGGTGAGCAGCAGCGGGAACTTGCGGTTCGCACGCTCCTCGGTGGGCACGAACGGGGTGAGCATGAACTTGCCCTTGCCGCGCACGAAGTTGTCCACGTGCATGACCGGCGTGCCTTCCGGGTGCTCGTCGTTGCAGGGCCACTGCACGCTGCCCAGCGCGTCGATCTTGTCGAAACTCACGCCCTTGAAGGTGGGCGTGGTGCGTGCGATCTCGTCCATGATCTCGGACGGATGGCTGTAGTTCATGTTGTAACCCAGCGCCTGCGCCAGCATCTGGGTGATCTCCCAGTCCGCATAGCCGGCGGGCGCGGTCTGGATCTTGCGCACCCGGTTGATGCGCCGCTCGGCGTTGGTGAACGTGCCGTCCTTTTCCAGGAAGGTCGACCCCGGCAGGAAGACATGGGCGTAGCTCGCCGTCTCGTTCAGGAAGATGTCCTGGATGATCACACAGTCCATCGCGGCGAGACCCGCGGCGATATGCTTGATGTTGGGGTCGGACTGGAGAATGTCCTCGCCCTGCACATACAGGCCCTTGAAGGTGCCGGCAGTGGCCGCGTCGATCATGTTGGGAATACGCAGACCCGGCTCCTCACCGATGGTCACGCCCCATTCCTTCTCGAAGATGTCGCGCACGCTCTTGTCGGAAACGTGGCGATAGCCCGGCAGCTCGTGCGGGAACGAGCCCATGTCGCAGGAGCCCTGCACGTTGTTCTGGCCGCGCAGCGGGTTCACGCCCATGCCCGGCCGGCCGATGTTGCCGGTGGCCATGGCGATATTCGCCATGCCCATGACCATGGTCGAGCCCTGGCTATGCTCGGTCACGCCGAGCCCATAGTAGATGGCGCCATTCCCGCCCGTGGCGTAGAGCCGTGCCGCTTCGCGCACCATGGCCGCCGGCACGCCGGTGTACTGCTCGGTGTTCTCGGGGCTGTTTTCTTCGCGCAGGATGAAATCCCGCCAGCCGTCGTACTCGTCCAGGTCGCAGCGCTCTTCGACGAACGCCCGGTTTTCGAGGCCCTCGCTGAGTACGGTATGCGCCATGGCATTCACCAGCGCCACGTTCGTACCGGGCCTGAGCTGCAGATGGTAGTCGGCTTCGACATGCGGTGACCGCACGAGATCGATCGCGCGTGGATCGACCACGATCAGGCGCGCGCCCTGGCGCAGCCGTCGCTTCATCTGGGAGCCGAACACCGGATGCGCATCGGTCGGGTTCGCGCCGATCACGAGAATCACGTCGCACTGCTCGACCGACACGAAATCCTGCGTACCGGCCGAGGTGCCGAACGTCGAGTTCAGGCCATAACCGGTCGGCGAGTGACACACGCGCGCGCAGGTATCGACGTTGTTGGTGTTGAATACCGCGCGCGCGAGCTTCTGCACGAGGAAGGTTTCCTCGTTGGTGCAGCGCGAGGACGTGATCGCGCCGAGCGCACCGCTGCCGTGCTCATCGCGTATGGCATTGATCTTGTCGACCGAAAACCGGATCGCCTCGTCCCAGCTAACCTCGCGCCAGGGATCGGTGATCTTGTCGCGCACCATCGGCTTGGTGATGCGATCCGGATGGTTCGTGTAACCCCAGGCGAAGCGCCCCTTCACACAGGAATGGCCCTGGTTGGCCTTGCCTTCCTTGGTCGGCACCATGCGGATGACTTCGTCGCCCTTGAGTTCGGCGTTGAACGAGCAGCCCACGCCGCAGTAGGCGCAGGTCGTGGTCACCGAACGCTCGGGCATGCCCTTTTCGACCACGTCCTTCTCGATCAGGGCCTCGGTCGGGCAGGCCTGCACACAGGCGCCACAGGAGACACATTCCGAATCGAGAAAGTTGTCGTCGTCGGTACCGGCACTGATCATCGACGCGAAGCCGCGGCCATCCACGGTCAGCGCGAAGGTGCCCTGCGTTTCGTTACAGGCGCGCACGCAGCGCGAGCAGACGATGCAGCGCGAGGCGTCGAAATCGAAGTACGGGTTAGAGTCATCGACCGCCGCTATCTGATGGTTGCGGCCCTTGCCGTAGCGCACCTGCGTGACGTCGAGCTTTTCTGCCAGCTCCAGCAACTCGTCGTCCCCGTGCCCGTCCGGCGTGAGGCTCTCGCCCGGGTGATCGGACAGATACAACTCGACAACACCGCGGCGCAGTTGATCGAGCTTGTCGGTCCGGGTGCTGACCTGCATGCCTTCCGACACTTGCGTCGTGCAGGAGGCCGGGTAGCCCTTGCGACCCTCGATCTCGACCAGACACAGCCGGCAGGAACCGAACGGCTCCAGCATGTCCGACGCGCACAGCTTGGGCACGTCGATGCCGGATTCGATGGCCGCACGCATTACCGACGTGCCTTCGGGCACGGTCACCGACTGGCCGTCGATCTCGAGCGTGATCTGGGTATCGGACTCCCGCCGGGGCGTGCCGTAGTTGATCGGGTTGAGAGATGCCATGGCTACCTCCTCTCGTTTTGTTCTTGTCGCCAGCGCGACGCGCTAGCTGGTGACGGCCGCCTCGCGGCGGACGCCGAAATCCTCGGAGAAATGATTCAGGGCCGAGAGCACCGGAAACGGTGCCATGCCGCCGTGGGCACAGAGCGAGCCGTTGATCATCGTGTCGCAGAGTTCGCGCAGCAGTTCGATGTTCGCTTCACGCTCGTCGTCAGCGATGATCCGGTCGATGACCTCCTGCGCGCGTACCGAGCCGACCCGGCACGGCGTGCACTTGCCACAGGATTCGATATCGCAGAACTCCATCGCGAACCGGGCCTGCTGCATCATGTCGACGGTGTCGTCGAAGACCACCACGCCGCCGTGGCCGATCATCGCTTTCTTGTCGGCCATCTCCTCGTAACCGAGCGGCGTATCGAAATGCGCGGCGGGCACATAGGCACCCAGCGGCCCGCCGACCTGGGCGGTGCGCACGGGCCGGCCGGAGGCCGAGCCGCCGCCGATTTCGTTGATCAGATGATCCAACGTCACGCCAAACGGCATTTCGTAGAGACCCGGGCGCGCAACATTGCCGCACAGCTGGATGGTGAGCGTGCCGCGCGAGCGATTGATGCCCAGGTCGGCATACATCGGCGCCCCCTGGGCCATGATCGCCGGCACGCTGGCCAGCGTGATCACGTTGTTGATCACGGTCGGCTTGCCCATGAACCCTTGGATCGCCGGCAGCGGCGGCTTGAAGCGCACCAGCCCGCGCTTGCCTTCCAGACTTTCCAGTAGCGAGGTTTCCTCGCCGCAGATATAGGCGCCCGCGCCCATCCGCACCTGGATGTCGAAGCGCTTGCCCGAACCCAGCACGCTGTCGCCCAGCATGCCTTCGGCGCGGGCGACATCCAGCGCACGCTTGAGCACACGCTCTGCATCTGGATACTCGGAGCGCAGATAGATCAGCCCGTGCTCGGCGCCCACCGCCACACCGGCGATCGCCATGCCCTCGAAGAGCGTGAACGGATCGCCTTCCATGAGCATGCGATCGGCATAGGTGCCGGAATCGCCTTCGTCGGCATTGCAGACGACATATTTCGTCTCGGAGGCGGTGTCGTGCACGGTCTGCCACTTGATGCCGGTCGGAAAACCCGCACCGCCGCGACCGCGCAGCCCCGATTCCTTGACCGCGTCGACGATCGCCTGACCGCTGTTGTCGAGTGCCGCACGCAGTCCGGCGCTGCCGCCGCGAGCCACGAAAGCCGACCAGTCGGTGGGCTCGATCACGCCGCAGCGGGCAAAGGTCATGCGCCGCTGGCCCTGCGCGCGCAACATGTGATCGATATCACCGAGATAATGCGGGTGGGATTCGAAGCCGCCATCCGCAATAGCCCGGGCCAGTTCCGGCACGTCCGCTGCCTCGACCGGGCCGAAGCCGACGCGCCGGTTCTCGTGCTCGATCTCCACCATCGGCTCGAGCCAGTAGAAGCCGCGCGAACCGGTACGTACGATCTCGGCGTCGGCGATCGCGTCCTGCCGGGTGAAGGCGTCGGCGGTTTCGTTGGCGCCGATGGATACCGCGGCGCTGTCGATCGGGATATAGATCTTCATGAAGCCACCCCCGCGCCGCTGCCCGCGGAAAACAGCGCGCTGACGCGTTCCGGGTTCATGCGGCCGATCGTTCTACCGTCCAGCTGGACCGAGGGTGCGCAGGCACAGTTGCCCAGACAGTAGACGGCTTCGAGCTGCACATCGCCCTGGCCGCGTTCTGCAGCCGTACTGGCCGCGGCCCATACATCACGCCCACCCACGGATTGGCAGGCCTCGGCACGACAGACTTTCAGGCTGTGCGCACGTTGCGGCTCGCGATGAAAGTCGTGATAGAACGTCACCACGCCGAATACCTCGGCACGGGACAGGTTCAGTTCGTCGGCGATCTGCTGGATGGCCTCGTCCGACACATAACCATGATGCGCCTGCACATCGTGCAGAATCGGCAGCAGCGGGCCATCGCTGGCCTGGTGACGGGCACAGATCGCGACGACCTCGGGATCGGCCTTGCCGTTACTCCTCGCCATCTTTTTCGACCTTTGTTCTCGGTGTTCGTATTTCTTGTGGCGTTTTACTTCAGAACGCCTTCGCTACAGCAATACACTTCGCCGAAAACCTGTCAAATCGCGCGCGCCGATGGTGTTATCGACATTACCTATGGTGCAGCGCAGCGCCACCGGCCAGACAACGCCTGGCCACGTATGCGGCCGCGCAGGCGCTTCACGACGACCGACGAATGGGTAATACGCGCAAACGCGACGGGCGGGCGGTTTGCGCAACGCCGCGTGTGAAAACAGTCGCTTCGACAGTCGCTTCAGAGGTGGCGCCACCGGGCGCGGGCTGGAATACGAGGCCAAGCATGAAGCGTCTGACGGACACGGCGGACACGCCGTCGTCACCGACGGTTCGGGGTGGCCGTTGATACCGATATCGCCGAAACCGAGCACGCGGCGCGATGGAGCCGGCGACCGGGTTCGAACCGATGACCTGCTGTTTACAAAACAGCTGCTCTGCCAACTGAGCTACGCCGGCTGGGCGCAAGACGGGCGGCGGACGCCGCCAACACCCGTATTCTGACGCCTGACACCCGGCCTGGCTACCCCGTTTCGCGCGCGGCCTGCAGGGCAAGCCCCTCCATCACGAGGTGCGGGCGCAGCTGCCAGGCATGTGCCAAGTGCGGCGCGAGCAGCGCGGCATCGCCGCCGGTGAGCAGCAGGCGCCCCGGCGCCAGATCGCCGACCGCGGCGTCGAGCAGGCTGATGGCGCTGCGGAGCGTGCCGGCAGCAATCGCGCTGTCGGTGTCGGTGTTCAGCCATGAGGGCGCGGCATCTTCACTACGCGGGCGCAGCTGGGTCTGACGACGCAGGGCGCCGCGCATGGTCGCCACGCCCGGGGTGATCAACCCGCCGCGATGCCGCGACGCGCCGTCGACAAAATCCAGCGTGAGCGCTGTGCCGGCGTCGGCGACCAATACCGAGCCGTCGCCATCCGCCTCGGCGGCAATACAGGCCATCCAGCGATCCACCCCGAGACGCGCGGGATCGGCGTAGGCATTGACCAGCGCACCCGCCCGGGCCGTGCTTTCCAGCACGCGCATCGCGACCCCACGGCGTTCGGCATGGGCGCGCAGCGCATCCAGCGCCTGCGGCTGGGCCACGCTGGATACCACGATCGACGCCACTGCCGCGCCGGGCAGATGTTCGGTCCAGTCCGGCGTGTCGGCACGAACCATCACACCCGTTTCGCGCAACTGCCCGGCAACGCCGAGCGCCCACTTGCAGCGTGTGTTGCCGATATCCACCAACAAATTCATGGCGCCAGCCGCAGGCTCACATCGCCGGAATAAACCGATCGCGTCTGACCGTTGATCTCGACCCGCAACGCGCCGTCCTCGGCGATGCCGCGCGCGAACCCGATACGCTCACCGTCGGATTCGATGATCCGCACCGGCTGGTCACGCACGGCGTCGAAACGCGCCCAGCGATCCCGAAAGGCGTCGAAACCGGTCTGCTCGAAGCCGGTGACCGCTTCCATGAGCGCCGCCACCACGGCGGCCGCGAGTACATTGCGACCGGGGAGCGTGGCCATGTGATCGGCCAGGCGTGTCCACGGCTGATCCACCGCCTGTGCCTGATCGCGCTGCATAGTCACGTTCAGGCCCACGCCCACGATCAACCGTGCGCGGCCGCCAATTTCACCGCGGTGCTCGATCAGAATACCGCCGAGCTTCTGCGCGCCCGCCCAGATATCGTTGGGCCATTTCAGCGCCAGCGACTGCGCGTCCCGGGCTGCCAGCGCTTCCACCACGCAGACGCCGACCGCGAGACTGAGCGCGCCCAACGGTGCACGCTGCCCGGTGAGATCGCAGCCCAGCGAGACATAGAGATTGGCACCGAACGGCGAAGCCCAAGGCCGCTGCGCGCGGCCCCGACCCGCCGACTGATATTCCGCTAGACATGCGCGCATGCCTTCGCCGCCGCGACGCGCGAGTTCGGCGTTGGTGGAATCCGTACGCTCGAGAACCATGAGCTCATCCAGACGCGCGGCGCCGGGGCCGAGCGCGCTGCGGATCTCGGCCTCGTCGAGGAGATCGAGCGGCGCGGCCAACCGATAGCCACGCCCGGCCACCGCGTGCACCGCCAGGCCCAGCCCCCGCAGTTCGCCCACCCGGCTCGAGACCGCCGCACGGCTCACGCCCAGTGCCTGCGCCAGCGCGGGCCCGCGATGCCAGGCGCCGTCGGCCAGCAGCGAGATCAGCGAGGGCGCGGCCATCAGCGCTTGCGCCGCAGCATCACGCGCTCGAAACGGTTCTCGTTGCCTGCGCGCAGGCGCCGTATGTTTTCACGGTGGGTATAGAAAATCAGCGCCGTCATCGCGATCACGAACAGCTTGGCGGCCGCGCCCGCGGCCGGGGCAAACAGCGTCGCCAGCGCGACGCCGACCATGCCGAGCAGTGTCGCCAGCCCCACATAGCCGGTCGCCACCAGCGTCGCGATCCAGACGGCTACGCCCAGCAGCAGGGCGCCGGGCAGCAGCGCCAGCAGCACGCCAATCAGCGTGGCCGCGCCCTTGCCGCCGCGAAAACCGAAAAACACGGGATAGACGTGCCCGATGACCGCCGCGGCGCCGCAGGCGAGCGCAGCCGCGAACCCGAGCCCGAACAGCGCCGGCAACAGCAGCGCGGCAACGACACCCTTGACCAGATCGAAGACGAGCACGGCAGCGCCGTAGCCGCGGCCACCGGTGCGTAGCGCGTTGGTCGCCCCGGCGTTGCCGCTGCCGCTGGCGCGCGGATCGGCGCGCCCGAACGCGCGGGCGAGCAGGAGGCTGCCCGACAGCGAACCGATCAGATACGCCGCGATCAGCGCGACCCCTACGAGCAATACCGTGCCCAAAGCCTGTCTCCCCTAGCCCAGATTCGTGTTCTGCGACACGTCCGCCTTCTCGCCCGGCGCCCGCCGGCCATACAGACGCGCGATGTCGCGAGCATAGCAGCGCGCGACCCGGCGCCGGCGTGTCTTGTCTGTCGATGTCACGAGCCCGTTGACCTGGCTCCAGCGATCGGTAGTGACCGCGACGCGTCGAATCTGGGCATGAGCCGGATAGCCCACGAGCAGCCGCGCGAAACGCTCGATGAAGAAATTTTCCAGCCGCGAGCTGGCCAGACTCGCCGGCGATGCCGGATCGAGATTCAGACGCTGCATGACCGGCACCAGCACATCCGCCGGGCAGCTCACGATCGCCGCGAGCACCGGGCGTGCCTCGCCGACCACCACGGCGCGTTCGACGAGCTCATCCAGGCGCAGCGCCTCTTCGATGGGTTCGGGCGAGGCTTTCTCGCCCGTGGTCATCACGATGACCTCCTTCATGCGCCCGGTGAGATAGAGACGATTCTTGTCGAGCCGGCTGACCTTGTCGCCGGTATGCAGCCAGCCGCCGGCCGAGACCGTGCGGCGTGTCGCGATTTCGTCGTTCCAGTAGCCGCGCATCACGCCAGGGGAGCGCACCAGCAACTCGTTGTCCGGCCCGATCTTGGTCTCGATGCCGTCGAGCACGATGCCGACGCTGTCGAGGGCGTTGTCGTGCAGCCGGTTCACGCTGACCACCGGCCCGGCTTCGGTCAGCCCATAGCCTTGCAACACCGGCACCCCAAGGCCAACCAGCGTGCGCGCCACCGGATACGGCAACGCTGCCGCGCCGGACACCGCATATTGCATGTCCGCGCCAAACAGACGCAGGCAGCGCCGGGCGACCAAACGGCGCAGCAATGGCCACAGCAAATGCCGGACGTGTCGACGGCTGCGTCCCTGCTCGCGCTCGAAAACCGACTCGCCCAGCTTGATCGTGAACGCTACCAGGCGCTGTACATAGCGCGGCCGCCGCGACAGCCAGCGATTGAGCTCGATGTAAAAACGTTCATAGACCCGCGGCACGCCCACCAAAGTGGTCACCGGCGCCCGGGCCAGTGTGAGGCCGAGAAACCGCGGATGCCGGCAGAACGTGATGACCGCGCCCGTGATCATCGCCCGATAGGCGTTGACCACACGTTCGTAGGAATGCGGCAGGGGCACATAGGACAGCGCGTGCTCGTCCTCCACCCTGGGCAGCGCATCGGCGACCGCGTGGGCATTGAACAGCAGATTGGCGTGGCTGAGCATCGCGCCGCGGGCGCGGCCGGTGGAACCCGAGGTATAGACCAGACTAGCCAGATCATCGGCACGTGCCGATACGGCGGCGCGATGATCTTCCGGAGCGCGCGCCAGCGCGGCGTCGGCGCAGCGGATGCGTTCACCGGCTCCGATATCGCCGGTGAACACGAATGCGGCGTGCAGTTGCGGACACTCGCCGGCCTCGAAGATGCGCTGCGCCCAACCGGCCTTGACCGCGACCAGTACGCGCGCGCCACTGTCGTCGATGAGATGCGCGTTGCTGGCCGGTGTATCGGCACAGAACAGACCGACCGTGACCGCCCCCAAACCCATGACCGCCTGATCGACGAGCAGCCACTCGGGGCTGTTGCGCAACATGATCGCGACCCGATCGCCCGGCTGCACGCCGGCTTCGGCCAGCACCGCCTGCCAGCGCTGCACGCGCGCGGCCGCTTCGGCCCAGCTCAGCTCGATCCATTGATGGCGGCGCGGGCTGTAGAAGCGATAGGCCAGCGCATCCGGCGTGCGGGCGACGCGCGCTGCGAACAGATCACAGAGGGTGTCGGCCTCGTTGCGATCGATCCAGGTTTCAGGTCGGGCGGACATCATTCAACCACGATGCACGGCGCGCATGAGCGGCGGAATCCGCATTCTCGTCGATTCGCAATTTCCATTCACCTGCCGCGGCTGCGCCGAGCGTCACATGGCGCAGCAGCAGTTCGTCGCTACGAAACAGATGCACGGCCACGACCGCACCGGCGGGGTAGCGGCGCAACTGACCGGCGAGGTTCGCGCCGATCTCGATGCCGTCGATCGCGACCAGCCGGTCCTGCGGGGACAGCCCGGCGGCCTGGGCCGGCGTGTCGTCGAACACGTGGCTGATCCGCGGCTGCACGCCGCCGGCTATGCGAACGCCCAGCCGCCCGCGCAGCACGGCCTCGTCGTCCTTGCCGGGCGCGAACATGGCGTCGATGCCGAAATAGCCGAGCCAGTCCGCCCAGGGCGCGTCGATGATCGTTTCCAGATGGGATTCGACGAAGACATCCAGGTCGAGACCGCTGAGATCGGCCGCAATTCGGGCCAGGCCGTGTTCGGGCACCGGCCGATCATCGCGCCCGTGCGTCTGCCAGGCGCGGCGCATGACGTCGTCCAGCGAGACCGCGCCGTCGGTTTCCACGCGCAGCTTGAGATCCAGCCCGAGCGCGAACTGCGCGCCCTTGCCGTAGTAGCTGATCACCGCATTCGGCGTGTTCTCGTCGGGCCGATAGAACTTCAGCCAGGCATCGAAGCTGGACTGCGACAGGCTCTGACGATGGCGCCCCGGCGTGCGATCGATGCGCGTGGCAAGCGTCGCCAGCCGATCGAGATAGCCCTGTTCCGAAATCAGCCCGGCACGCACGAGGCCGAGATCGTCGAAATAGGAGGTCACGCCCTCGTAGGCCCAGAGGTCGCGAAAATAGGCTTCCGACTGCAGATCGTTCTCGGCCACCGCCTGCGGACGGATGCGCTTGACGTTCCAGAGATGAAAGTACTCGTGGCTGCACAGCCCCAGCAGGGTTTCGTAGGCCTCGCTGCGTACCGACTCGCCGTTGGCCGCCGGCACGCGCGAAGGCAGCGCCGATCGCGGCACCTGCAGCACGCTCGACTCGCGATGCTCCAGCCCGCCGAAACCGTTGGCGGTGATCTGGGCCAGGAACAGGTACTCGCGGGCCGGCAACTCGTCGAAGACCGCCGCCTGGGCTTCGCACACCGCGGCCAGATCGGCGGCCAGACGCTGGGTATCGGCATCGTGACTGCCCAGCAGCACGAAGGCGTGCGGTACGCCGCGCACCTCGAAGCGCACGTGCTCGATCGCGGTACCCATGGCGACCGGCTGATCGATCAGCGCCCAGTAGCTGTCGGTCTCGTAGACGCCGTAGCCCCGGCTGTCGATCTCGACCGCAGGCAGCGTGGTGGCGACCTCCCAGTCGCCGATCCCGCTTGGCGGCTCGAGCGTGACACGGCACCCTGCGTCTTCGCGCCCGGCCGGGCGCAGGGCCAGCGAGGTGAAGTTGAAGAAAGCGCGGGTATCGTCGAGAAATGCCGCGCGCACCGATTCATCGCGCGCGTAGAACTCGCAGACGACCGTCAGCTCGCTGCCGCCTGGCGTGCATTCCCAGGCGTGGCGCGTGATCGAGCGCACGGCCACGGTCTCGCCGTCGCTGCTCGCCGCGATCGACAGCAGGTGCCGCGCGAAGTCGCGGATCACGTAGCTGCCCGGTATCCAGGTCGCGAGATTCAGACGCAACGGCCGGCCGGCGCGCACCCGCGCCCGCATCTCGACACGATAGCGATGCGCGGCCGCATCGACCGGCGTCACGATATATTCCAGCATCGTCATGCGGTCCGTGGCTGTCTCCGCTCAAGGGCGCGCAAGTCTACGCGCTCGGCCGAAGCCTGCCCATGGGCCCGTCTTCAGCCGGAGCGACACCGGCCGATAGCGTGATATGACACAGTCTACGCCAGGCGTCGCCCGACCGACGCATCGACCGGGGAACAAGCACAGGTGAACAAGCGCGGCATGCCCAAGCGCCCCAGCCGCCAGCGCGGCGCCATCCTCATCATGACCGCCGCGTTCATCGTCGCGGCCGTGGCGCTGCTGGCGCTGGCAGTGGATACGGGACGGCTTTATGCGGCGCAGGCGAAGTTGCAAAGCGCCACGAACCTAGCCGCATTGGACGCGGCACGCGCAATCAGCGCTTGCGGCGTCGGCGAACCCGAAAATCGGCAAACCGCGGCCGAGACGGCGGTCGAAAACTCGCTAAGCCGCAACTTCACGAACAGCGACAGCGTCACTTCCACGACGAATCTCGGCATGCGAACCACCGAGGGCGGTCTTTATCATTTTCAATCCGCCGACAATGATTCAGCGGATTCGGCACGCATCACGCTTTCGCGACCAGCTCCGAGACGCTTGCTCGGTGCATTCGACGACGAAACCGTTGAACTGAGTGCGACGGCGGCCGCGATCAGCGAACCGATGGCCAGCATCAGTGCCGGAAGCACGCTCCTAGACATCGGCGGTGTCGATGGTACGAACGGCCTGCTTTCGGCCTTGCTCGGCGGCCCAGTCAGTCTTGATGCCGCTTCCTACAAAGGCTTGGCGGAGAGCGATATCACCATTGCCGATCTGCTCGATGTCGACGCGCGTATCGCGAGCCTCGATGAACTGCTTGACACGGAATTGAGCCTACCCGCGGCACTGGACTTACTGGCCGGTGCGGTCAATGCGACCATCAGCAGCGTGGATGACTTGGCCGGTGGAGCGCTTGGCGCGCTTGCAGACGTGGCCGATCCGAACCGCAAGGTGTTGTTTGGCGACATCCTCAATATCGAGACGGGTCTGGAGAACACGCTCGATGCCTTACCAGTCAATGTGGCCGACCTGCTCACCGGACTTGCACAGACAGCCAACACCGGTAGCCCGATTTCCCTGCCGGCGAGCATCGATCTCGGCGGTCTCGCGAAGGTCGCAGCGGAAATCAACATCATCGAGCCGCGCCAGATCGACGCGGGGCGGGCCGGACGAAACGCGAACAACGACTACCGGACAGTTGCGAGCACGGGTCAGGCCAATATTCAGCTTGATATCGAAGTACTCGGCGCACTGGATAAAGCACTTGGAGGGGCTCTTATACATTTACCGATTTTCATCAAGGCCGCGAGTGCCGAAGCGCGTCTGGAAGACATCATCTGTGCCGGCCCGTCGAAACCTTTCCCACCGCAAGACGAACATACCGTCGAACTGGAAACCGATACCGCGGTTGCCACGATCGGCGTCGGCGAATTCGACGATATCGACCGCATAGATCCCGAGCCTGCCGGCGAAGTAACACTGGTAAACGCCGCGGGCGTCGCCCAGGTAGTTACCGATGGCCTGACCGTGAACCTGGGCTCGGCAGGCTGCGCCGACTACGGCACCGAAAATCTAATGTTCGATGGTCCGTTTCCGCCTCAGGCCGGTGCCGAGCCACAGACTGACCGCGTCGGTGTACCACTCACGGATGCGCTCAATTGCGGCTTAACCCGGCTGTCGTCACAGCTTTTCGAACCTGGCGCGATCGAAGTTCGCGTTCTGGGTACGTGCATACCGATCCTGTGCGAGTTGACATCCGCCCTGCTCGCGCCGGTCGTGGCAACCGTCGTGGCATTGCTTCGGCCAGTGCTGGATCTGCTCGGAACGCTGCTCTTGCAACCGTTGTTCAACCTGCTGGGCCTGTCGGTTGGCACCGCCGATGTATCGGTGAACGGTGTCGTTGCCGATCAGCCCCAACTGTTTTGCACGTCGCGCGACGCCTGCGGTTTCACCGATGCTCCGGAAAACGGCTAATTTCTAGGTCATAGAGGTCCGAAAAAAAAATCGGACACGAACAGACCGCCGGTTGCCGCGGTGGTTCCGCTGCTGAATTCCCTACTCGGGAACGTTTTGCCGAGCGGCGCTGCTGGAGTCACCGTTTTCTCCCAGCTCGGTCTGTCGGTCACGCGAGCCAGGCATCTGTTTTTGCGGTTCAGACCGATCAGCCAAAGATATTCATCTGCAACGCCGACACGGTGAACACAAGTCCGAGGCATCGCCTCACTACCGCGACTGCGCCACCAGCGCCACCCCGCACATGATCAAGCCGGTGCCGGCCAGGCGGCCGACGGTAATCGCTTCGTCGAGCGCCGGCCACAGGGCCGCGCCGAGATAGACCAGCACATAGCTCAGGCTCATCATCGGAAAGGCGATGCTCAAGTCCATGCGCGAGAGCACCTGCAGCCAGACCATGATGGCGAGCGCGTAGACGCTCATCCCCAGCCAGACGAAAGGAATGGCCCCCGGCGAGATGATGCCGCCCCAGACCAGGTTGCCGAACGCCGCGGCCGACTCGATCGGGCCGAAAGCCAGCATGCCCCGGCGCATGCACAGCTGGCCGGCCGCCATGAGCGACACGGTCAGCACCAGCAGACCGGCGCTGTTCAGTGAACGCGTCTCAAGCCGCATAAGCCAGCACGCCTACACCCAGCACAATGAGCACGACCCCGCACCACCGGCGCTTGCCCACGACTTCGTCCATCGAGAGCGCCGAGTAGGCCACCACCACGACATAACTCAGCGCGAGCACCGGAAACGCCAGACTGACATCGATATGTGATAGCACGACCAGCCATAGACAGGTCAGCAGCACCTGCGTGCTCATGCCGGCCAGCACCAAAGGCTGGCGCAACGGCCGCAGCCAGATATGCCCGGCGTCCGCGTCCGCGGCGCGATTCATGCCGTGCTTGAGCAGGATTTGAGCCAGGCTCGCCAACCCCACGGCGAGCACGAGAAAGACCTCGGAAACAGTCACCAGCGCGCGACTTCGAGGCCCAGCCCGCCGACCTGGTGAAACAGTCGCTTCGACGGGCAGACCGCAACGCCGTTCTCCGCCCAGGACAGCAGTGGCAGATCGGCGTGCGAGTCGGAATAGGCTGTGACGCCGCGCCCGTCTGCCGGCATGTCGTCCATGGCCTTGACGCGGCGCAGCTTCTCGTCGTCGCGACAATTCTCGCCGTCCATGCCCACCAGGCGGCCGCGGGCGTTCCAGGCGGCACGGGTGGCGAGCACTTCCTCGATATCAAGACGTTTCGCCAACCGGGCGACATAAATATCGAAACTGGCCGAGGCCAGCACCACACGCGCGCCCTCCTGCTGATGCCGTCGCAGCTGGTCGAGCCCCTGGTCGCGCATAGCGTCCTCGAGCAGTTCCTCGACGAAGCGATCGGCCCAAGCCTCGACTCGCTCGCGCGGCTGGCCGCCAATGAACGCCCGCAGCACCTGGGTCTTGACCCAGGTACGGTTTCCCCAGCGCCAGAATTTCAGCAGCGTGGCCAGGCGCCAGAGCGACAGGCTGCGGCGCTTGCGCTGATAGCGCAGATAGCCGATCACGAAGGGCAGAAACGTGTCGTAGCGGGTGAGCGTGACGTCGAGATCGAATACGACGATGCGCTGCGACTGTGACAAGGCAACCTCTGATAAACCCGGTTTCGTGTCAGCTTACGCGAAACCCGGCGCCTGCCGACATCCGTGCCCGCCGCGCGGCGCCGGGCCTTGTATTTGCTCGGTTGCGCGCCGACTATCTGGGGCCGTTACCCGGTTTCAGCGCCCCTCATGCGAAAACCCCGCACTCCCACACCCGCGCAGCAGCGCGGTCTGGCCCGGCGCCTGGGCCGCGCTTTGCAGCGCGATGTGCCCCTGGCCGCTCGCACCAGCTTCCAGATCGGCGGACCCGCAGCCTTCTATGTCGAGGCCCGGACGCCTGAAGCCCTGGCCACCGCGGTACGCGTGGCCCGCGATCTGGATGTCGACTATTTCCTGCTGGGCCGCGGCGCCAACATCCTGATCGGCGACCGCGGCTACGCGGGGCTGGTCATCGCCAACCACGCCCAGGCGATCGACATCCACGGCACCTGCGTGACGGCGGCCAGCGGCGCGCTGGTCTATCCCGACCTCATCGATGCCGCGGTCGACCATGGCCTGTCCGGGCTGGAACACTACGTGGGCATTCCGTCGACGGTAGGCGGCGCGCTGTGGCAGAACCTGCATTTCCTGTCGCCGGCGCCGGAACGCGAACGCACCATGTTCATCGGCGAGGTGCTGGAATCCGCGGAACTGCTCACCGCCGACAACGAACGCAAGCGTGTCGACGTGGATTATTTCGAGTTCGGCTACGACCAGTCGGTGCTGCACTCGCGCGACGATATCGTGCTCTCGGCGACCTTCGAACTGGAGCCCGCGCCCGCCGAAACGCTGACCCGCATCATGGACGAGAACCTGCGCTGGCGCGCCGAGCGGCACCCGCCGCTGGACAGCGAGCCGTCGGCCGGCTCCATCTTCCGCAAGATCGAGGGCATCGGCGCCGGGCGGCTGATCGACGAATGCGGACTCAAGGGGCTGTCCTGCGGCGATGCACAGATCTCGCCGCGCCACGCCAACATCATCGTCAATCACGGCAGGGCACGCGCCGCCGATGTCTGCGCGCTCATCATGCATGCCCAGCGTACCGTGCAGGCCGCGACCGGCTACTGGCTCACGCCGGAAATCTCGTTCATCGGCGACTTCGCGCCGGTGACCCGGCTACCCGCCGACGCGCGCGGCTCGACAGGCCGCACCGCGACGTCATAAAACTGTCATCTCGAGCTGACAGCCTTGCGCTCAATCGCGCCGCGAGGCCGCAATACCGCAAAGGATCTTCCATGCTGACGACGCTGTTGAACAAACGATCGAAATCACTGCTGGCGCTCGCCGCGGCGACCACCCTGATGGCCGCATGCGGCCAGGGCCAGGACGCCGGCCAAAGCGAAACCGCCAGCAGCGGCACCGACAGCCAAGCGCAGTCGGGCGAACAGTACAGCCGTTCGCAGCTGCGCATCGTGGGTTCGTCCACGGTCTACCCGTTTTCCTCGTATGTGGCCGAGGAAATGGGCGCAACCACGGATTTCCGCACCCCGGTGGTCGAATCGACCGGCTCGGGCGGCGGCTTCAAGCTGTTCTGCAGCGGCGTGGCCGAGGACACCCCGGACATGACCAACGCATCGCGTCCGATGAAGGCATCCGAACTCAAGATGTGCCAGGACAACGGTGTCGAGGACGTGACCCAGATCATGGTCGGTTATGACGGCATCGTGGTAGGCCGCAAGGCCGGCGAGCCGGCGCTGGACCTGTCGCGCGAACAGCTGACCAAGGCGGTGGCCGCCCAGGTGCCGCAGGACGGCCAGCTCGTCGATAACCCCTATATCAAGTGGAGCGATATCGACGCCTCGCTGCCGGACACCGAGATTCTCGTATACGGCCCGCCCACCTCGTCGGGCACCCGTGACGCGTTCGAGGAGCTGGTGATCGAGCACGGCGCCGAGAACATCGACGGCTACAACGGCGAGAAGCCGGCTATCCGTCAGGACGGCAAGTTCGTGCCCTCGGGCGAGAACGACAACCTCATCGTGCAGAAGCTTGCCCAGAATGCCAACGCGATCGGCATCTTCGGCTACTCCTTCCTCGAGGAGAACCGCGACAAGATCCAGGCCGCGAAGATCGACGGCGTCGAACCCCAGCGGGCACTGATTTCTTCGGGCGAGTACCCGATCTCGCGCTCGCTGTTCTTCTATACCAAGAACGCGCATGTCGACAAGATCGGCGGCATGAACGAATACGTCACGCTGTTCCTGTCCGATCAGATGGCCAGCGATCGCGGCGCGCTCAAGAAGCTCGGCCTGATCTCGCTGCCGCCTGAAGATCTCGAGCAGATTCGCGACAACTGGAAGAACAAGGAGAAGGTGACCGAGGCATCGCTCAAGGGCAGCCACGGCTGATCTTCGCCCAACCGGTATCGGGTGGTTTCGGGGGTATGCCCCGTGCCACGGGGGCCGACCTGCGGGTCGGCCTTTTTTTTGTGCGCGCTCGCCGGCACGCGCGGATAATCGCGCTTATCGGCCGGCCTGGCGGGGATGAGGCACAATCGGCAGTTCGGTTTGCAACTGCCCGACATCATGACCGATATCCCGCTGCGCCCCCGCCATAATCTGCGTACCCACGATGTAACCAATCAGCCGCCGCCGCTGGTGGACTACAACGCCTTCACAGCGGATACCGCGCTGGTCGAGGCCATCCATCGTGAAGGCGGCGACTGGGGCCAGGACCGGCTGCGCACCTATGGCGCGATCGCCGGCACCGAACTGATCGAGATCGGATTCGAAGCCAACGAGAACCCGCCCGAACTCAAGACCCATGATCGCTACGGGCATCGTATCGACGAGGTCCGTTTTCACCCGGCCTATCACCGCAGCATGGCGCTGGCCAAGGAACACGGCCTGCACGGGCTGACCTGGACCGCCCAGCGCGAAGGCGCCCAGGTGGTGCGCTCCGGTCTGGTCTACATGCACAACCAGATGGAAGCCGGCACGATGTGCCCGATCACCATGACGCATGCCGCCGTGCCCGCCCTGCGTCACGCACCGGAGCTCGCCGAAGCCTGGCTGCCCGGCATTCTGGCCAACAGCTACGACCCCAGCTTCACGCCGCACGCCGAAAAGACCGGCCTGACCATCGGCATGGGCATGACCGAGAAACAGGGCGGCTCGGACGTGCGCGCGAATACCACGCGGGCCACGCCGCGCGCCGACGGCGGCTACACGCTGACCGGCCATAAATGGTTTTTCTCGGCGCCCATGTGCGATGCATTTCTGGTGCTCGCCCAGGAAGACGCGGGCCTGTCCTGCTTTTTGCTGCCGCGCTGGACGCGCGACGGCCAGCGCAATGCAATCGAGATCCAGCGTCTGAAGCACAAGCTCGGCGACCGTTCCAATGCATCGTCGGAGGTCGAATTCTTCGATGCCGAGGCGTACCGGGTCGGCAACGCCGGGCGCGGCGTGCCGACGATCATCGAGATGGTTTCGCAGACACGTCTCGACTGCATGCTCGGCTCGGCCGGTCTGATGCGCCAGGCGCTGGTGCAGGCGATTCATCACTGTCGTTATCGCGAGGCCTTCGGTGCGCGCCTGGTCGACCAGCCCCTCATGCAGCAGGTGCTTGCCGACATGGCGCTCGAATCCGAAGCGGCCATGGCGCTTTCGATGCGCCTTGCGCGCGCATTCGAGTCGGACGACGACCACGAGCAGCTGCTCGCGCGTATCGCCACGCCCGTGGGCAAGTATCTGATCTGCAAGGCGGCCCCGCCGCTGGTGAACGAGGCCCAGGAATGTCTCGGCGGCGCGGGCTATGTCGAGGAGTCGATTCTGCCGCGCCTGTTCCGCCAGTCGCCCTTGAACTCGATCTGGGAAGGCTCGGGCAATGTCCAGTGTCTCGACATGCTGCGGGCAATGGCCCGAAGCCCGGCCGCCGTGGACGCCCTGCGCGCGGAACTCGGCCGGGCCTCCGGGCTGCATCCAGCCTACGACGCCCATTGCAATGCCCTCGAAAAAACGCTGGCCACCGTGGCCGATCAGCCTGCCCAGGCGCGGCGGGTCGCGGAAGGCGTCGCGCGCGCACTCCAGGCCAGTATTCTGCTCACCGGC
The DNA here is from genome assembly GCF_017744135.1 of Endozoicomonas sp. G2_2. Taxonomy (GTDB): domain Bacteria; phylum Pseudomonadota; class Gammaproteobacteria; order Nevskiales; family Salinisphaeraceae; genus Salinisphaera. The sequence continues at coordinate 135,371 of NZ_JAGHQU010000003.1, read as the reverse complement.
GAATCCGCCTGGGTGGGCAAGGCATTCTGCGAAGCCCGCCTGAGCGGCGATCGCGGCATGGCGTATGGCACCGTCGCGGCGGAACTCGACTGTGCGGCCCTGATCGAGCGCGCCGGAATACCACTCGACGACTGAGCCCCATTCATGAAGGCGTCGGCCAAGCTGCGCTAGGCTTGCCCGACATCGCCCATTTTTCGGATACGCGCCATGAAACACCAGATTGCCGGACTCATGCTCGGCCTGCTCGCTCTGCCGGCCGCGGCTGCGGTACAAACACAAAGCATCGAATACGATGTCGGCGGCACGACGCACGTCGGCTATCTCGCCTACGACGACAGCGACGACACCGCGCGTCCGGGCGTGCTCGTGATCCCGGAATGGTGGGGCCTCAACGACTACGCCAAGCAGCGTGCCCGCGAGCTTGCCGCCGCCGGTTACGTGGCCTTTGCCGCCGACATGTACGGCGAGGGAAAGACCACGCAAAGCCCTCAGGAAGCCAAGAGCTGGTCGACTGCCGCCAAGGCGAATCTGCGCGGGCTCGGACAGGCGGCACTGTCACAGCTGGCGGAGGCGCCGCGGGTCGACGACGCGCATCTGGGTGCGATCGGTTTCTGTTTCGGCGGCACCAGCGCCCTCGAGCTGGCGTATTCCGGCGCGCCGGTGGACGCCGTGGTCAGCCTGCACGGCCATCTGCCGCCGCCGGCCACATCGGATGACGTGAACGCCGCGATTCTCGTGCTGCATGGCGCGGCCGACCCGATGGTCAAGATGAGCGACGTGACCCAGCTCGCCAAAACCCTCGACGCCCGCGAAAACGTCGACTGGCATCTGACGATGTACGGCGACGCCGAGCATGCCTTCACCAACCCCGCCGCCGACGATTACGGCATCGACGGCGTGTCCTACGACGCCGTCGCGGCCAAGCGCGCCTGGGCGCACACTCAGACGTTTCTCGCCGACAAGCTCGCCGGTGGCGAAACCGGCACCGACCAGCCCGACGACTAGTCCGGCGCCCAGCCGTCGCCCGCAGCCTGCGCCTGGCCGAGTTCGGCCAGGCGCAGCAGATGGGATTCGACCTGCGCGGCGGCCATGCCGCGCAGGCGCGGATCCAGGTCGGGATACAGCCGCGCGGCGATGGCGTCTGCCGTTGTCGCATCGTCACTGTCGGCCAGCGCTTCGCGCACCTGGGCCTCGCGTGCAAGCCGGTGTTCGACGATCTGGGCAAGCACGACGAGCGCGTCGTCGAGCATTCGGCCATGGCCCGGTGCGATCTGTTTGATCGGCAACGCGCGAAGACGGGTCAGACTCTCGAGATAGGCAGTCATGCCGCCGTCGGGCGGCAGGATCACCACGGTGACATCGGCCATGACCGTGTCGCCCGCAAACAGCAGCCCGGTCTCGCGCCAGAGAAAACACAGATGATCGGCCGCATGGCCGGGTGTATGGATGGCTTCCAGGGTGATATCGCCCAGCGCCACACGATCGCCGTCGGCCATAAAACGATCGGCGTGGAACGCCTTGTCGCGCACGCCCCGCAGCTGCGTCGCATGCGCATGCACGGCCACGCCCAGCCGCTCGGCCAACCGGCGTGCGCCTCCCGTGTGGTCGGGGTGCGCGTGGGTCACGAGCACGGCGACGATTTCACCGGGCGCCGCGGCAACGAGCGCGTCGAGATGATCGTCGTCGTTCACCCCCGGGTCGATGATCGCGCAGGGGCCCGTGCCGACCACATAACTGTTCGTGCCGGGCCCGGTCATCGGGCCGGGATTGGGGGCGATCAGCCGGACCACGCCGGGGGCGATGGTTTCGGCACCGCGGCGCACGGCGCTCATGCCCGCAGCACCGCCGCGGTTTCCACCAGCCCGGCCAGCGCATCGGCTGTATTGCCGTATGCGCGCAGCGTCTCCAGGGTGGCGCGCGTCGGCGTCATCAACGTGATCTCGCCGCGGTCATGCGCGGCCACGGCCTCGGCGGGCGGCGCCCACCAGACATGCGTGGTTTCGTGGCCATCGCAGCGGGCTTCGCCGTCGGGCGCCGCGGCCGCGAAAAAGCGTGTGGAATAGCGTTTGGGCGCACCGGCCGGGGTGGTCCAGTGCGCGAAATAACGCAGGTCATCCAGGGTGAACCGCAGATCCAGCACCTCGGCGACATCGCGCCATACGCGACTCTGGTCGTTGAGCGCCGCGCGCAGCGCGTCGCGTTGGCTTTCGTTGCCGCGCGCCGCACAACCGACCAGCAATCCGGCCTCCTCGAAGCATTCGCGGATCGCCGCCATCGCGGCGGCCAGACCAACGGCCCCGCCCTCGGTGGCGGCCTGCTCGGCGCCGCTGATACAGCGTGCCGCCAGCGCTGGATCGCTGTCGGCCGCGTCGATCGCGCCCCCCGGAAAGACATAGGCATTGGCGCCGAACACATGACTGCCATGGCGCCGCAGCAAGAGCACTTCCAGGCCATCCGTCCCGCCCGGGTCGGCATCACGCAACAGCACCGTGGTCGCGGCGTCCCGCACGGCGACCGCGCCGCTCACGTTGCGCCAGTTGTCAGCTTTTTCATGTCGGCTAGCATACCTGCATGACCCCGAATCGAACGACTCCATGAGACGCGTTTTCGTCTACGGCACGCTGCGCCCTGGCCAGCGCAACCATCACTACATGGCAACCGCCACGCACGCTGGCGCGTATACGACGCCGGCCTGTTTCACGCTGCTCGACACCGGCCCCTATCCGGCCGCGCTCGACGCCGGCGAAACGGCACTGGTCGGCGACGTGTTCGAGGTGGACGAGGACAGCTTTGCGGCACTCGACCGGCTCGAGGACTACCCGATCCACTACACGCGACGCCAGATCGATACCGATCACGGGCAGGCATGGATCTATCTATGGATCGCGGCACGCGATCCGGCCTGGCCGGTCATCCAACACGGCGACTGGTGCCGGCATGTCGAAAACGCCGGCTGATTCGTACACGCACGAGGCACGAGCAACTTGAACGAGACCACCACGCCCGAACAAGGCCCGATCCGCGATCTCTACGACCTGGTGACCGGCGACGAGAACGCGCGCGTCTGCCGCGATATTTCCGACGACGCCTGCCGCGAGCAACCCACGAATTTCTTCATCCATCTGGTCGCGCTGTTCGCGAACAAGACCGGCGACCTCATCGCCAGCCCGAAGCTTGTGCTGCCCTGGCTGCTGGGGGCGATCGGCGCGCCGGTGTGGATGACCGGCCTGCTCGTGCCGATTCGCGAATCGCTGGCGCTGCTGCCGCAACTGGCCGTGGCCGGCTGGATGCGATCGAAGCCGCGACGCAAATGGTTCTGGGTCGCGGGCGCGGCGATCCAGGGCGCCAGCGTGGTGGCCATGATCGCGGCCGCACTCGCGCTCGACGCCGGCGCAGCCGGCTTGGCAGTGCTGACGCTCCTGGCGTTGTTCTCGCTCGGCCGCGGCGTGTGCTCCGTCTCCTACAAGGATGTACAAGGCAAGACGATCGCGAAGACGCGTCGCGGCACCGTGTCCGGCTATGCCGCCAGTGCCGCCGGCGGCGTCGCGGTAGTGCTCGGGCTCGCCTTGTGGCTCACGCCGGCCGCCAACGCCCAACTCACGCCGATTCTCGTGTTGCTCGCTTTGGCCGGTGCGGCCTGGCTGTTTGCCGCGGTGATCTTTTCGAGCCTGCGCGAATACGCGGGCGCCACCGAGGGCGGCGGGAATGCGCTCAAGACGGCCTGGCAGAGCCTGGGCATCATTCGCAGCAAACCCGGTTTCGCCCGCTTCATCGCCGTACGCGGACTCTTGATCGCCACCGCCCTGGCCGCGCCTTATTATGCCGAACTGGCCCGCTCCAGCGGCGGCGATGCGATCGGCAATCTCGCGGTGCTGCTGGCGCTTTCGGGCCTTGCCTCGCTGATCGCCGCGCCGGTCTGGGGGCGATTTTCCGATCGCTCGTCGCGGCAGGTGCTCATGCTTACGGGCGTGCTGGCGGCCGTTCTCAACCTGCTGGTGGCCGCGAGCGCGCTCTTCGGCCTGGGCGAGACCCTTGGCGTCTGGCCGTTCGCGGTGGGCTATTTCCTGCTCGCCGGGGTCCACGCGGGAGTGCGTCTCGGGCGCAAGACCTACCTCACCGATCTCGGCAACGCCGAGGACCGCGCGCAGCTCACCGCGGTCGCGAATACGACGATCGGCGTGATCCTGCTCGTCGGTGGCGGCCTGATCGCGCTCGTCGGCAGCCTTGGCGCCGCGGTCGCCGTCGCGGCACTGACGATACCCGCACTCGCAGCCGCGGCACTGGCCGCGGGCCTTCCGGAAACCGAGTGACGCATCGCGGCCGCCCGCCGTCGCGTACAACACAGTCATACCTGCAAACCAGACCGCCGCCATGCCACAGCTTTCGCTTCAAAGGACCGCTGCCTGTCTATTCGCCGCTCTCGTGATATGCAGCGGCATGGCGACCGGCGCGGGCGCCGCCGAGAATCCGGCGCCCGAGGCCGCTTTCCAGCCGGACGTGGGCCCTGATGAAGCCGTCGCCATCTTCGCCGGTGGCTGTTTCTGGTGTGTCGAGGAAGCGTTCGATCAGGTCGACGGGGTGGTATCCACCACATCCGGCTATACCGGCGGCCATTTGGCCGATCCGAGCTACAAGGACGTCACCGCCGAAACCAGCGGCCACGCGGAAGCGGTGAAAGTGGTCTACAAGCCCGACACCGTGACCTACGCGCATCTGCTCGACGTGTTCTGGCACAACATCGACCCCACGGACGCCGGCGGCCAGTTCTGCGATCGCGGCGACTCCTACCGCAGCGAGATATTTGCCGTCACACCGGAACAGGAAGCCACGGCCAAGGCCTCGAAGAAGACGCTCCAGGACGACCCCGACGCGCCCTCGCCGATCGTGACCGAAATCACACCGGCCACGACCTTCTACGCCGCCGAGGAATACCACCAGAACTACTACGAGAAGAATTCCCTGCGCTACAAGTTCTATCGCAACTCCTGTCGCCGCGACGCGACCCTGGAAAAGCGCTGGGGCGAAGCCGCGGGCGGGCACTGAGTCCGCCCGTTTCACCATGCCGGCGCGCCACCGGACGCGTGCGATAATGGTGGAATGCTCAACGGGATTCGACGGCGCTTAGACAGCGCGCGTGATGGCGCGCGCCGCACACTGACCAACGGTCGCGACTGGCTGTTCAACGACAGCGCGCTCTATCAGGCCGACCAGACCCCTTACGAGGTCATCCATCGACTGGGACTGATGGCGGTACGTTACTACCCGCCGCTGGGCACAGCGTCGATCGAAGTCGGCGCCGAGACAATGCCCGTGGCCGATCACGAGCACGCAACACCGATCGTGCTGGTGCCGCCGCTGGCGGCGAGCACTCTCATATTCGATCTGCTCCCGCAGCGTAGCCTGGTCCGCTACCTGCGCGCCCGCGGCTTCGCCGTCTATCTGCTCGACTGGGGCGAGCCCGGACGCGACGATGCCTATCTGGGCGTGCGCGACTATGCTCTTCGACTGCTGCCGGACGGCCTCACCGCCGTGCGCCAGCACAGCGGCAGCCCGGACGTGTCACTGGTTGCCTACTGCATGGGCGGGCTGTTCACGCTCATCCATGCCGGCGCCGACCGCAATGCCGGCGTGCGCAACATCGTGACCATCGCCAGCCCGGTCGACATGCACGACGCCACGATCGCCGCGCGGGTACTGCGTGCCCTCAACGGCCCGGCGCGGCTGATCCGCCGCCATACGCCATGGCGTGTCCATCAGATCGATCCGCGCCTGATGCACGTCCCCGGGTGGCTCAACGGCCTCGCGTTCAAACTCACCAACCCGGTGGGCAGCGTCACCACGTATGTCGATCTGCTCCGGCGCTTGGGCGATCGGGATTTCGTCGCCGCGCACGTGACCACGAGCCGCTGGATGGGCGACATGCTCGACTACCCGGGCACGCTGGTTCAGGACTTTCTGGTCAAGCTATGGATCGACAACGCGCTGGCCAGCGGCACGGTGCGGCTCGGCGAGGTGGAGTCCGATCTGGCCAGTATCGACAGCCCGCTGCTGGCGATCGCCGGTGAGTCCGACCAGCTCATGGGTATCGCCAGCGTGCGTCGCATCATGGATCTGGTGACCAGCCCCGACCGGCGCTTCGAACTCGCCCCGGGCGGCCATGCCGGGGTGTTCGCCGGCCGCGACGCGCCGGCCCATACCTGGCGTATCGCCGCCGACTGGCTGGCCGAGCGCTCGGACTAGCCTCGACTTCGAACCGGCGCCCCGTCCCGCTCGCGCGCGGCGTCGGCGCGCGCACAGACCGCGGCCAGAACCGCGCCGCTGACGTTGTGCCAGACCGAAAACAACGCGCCCGGCAGCGCGGCGGTGGCCGAGAAATACTGCTGGGCGAGCGCCACCGCCAACCCCGAGTTCTGCATGCCGACTTCGATGGCCAGCGTTCTGGCCGTACGGGCGTCGCGCGTCGCCGCGAAACCCAGGCCATAGCCTGCCGCGAGCCCGAGCCCGTTGTGCAGCACCACCGCGCCGAGCACCAGCAGCCCGAGCCGCGCGATGGACGCCGCATTGAGCGCGACGATGATCGCGATCACGATTCCGATCGCAACCGACGAGCCCAGCGCGCACCAGCCGTCACGGCTCGGCCAGCGATTGCCGATCAGCCGGTTGACGACCATGCCGGCCACCACCGGCAGCACCACGATCTCGGCAATGCTCACGAGCATCGACGACACGGGCACCGGCACTTCGGCGCCGGCATACAGCCAGGTCAGCACCGGCGTGGCGACCACACTCGCCAGGGTCGCCACGCTGGTGAGCGTGATCGACAGCGCGACGTCACCGCCGGCGAGAAAACAGATCACGTTCGAGGCCGTGCCGCCGGCAACGCTGCCGACCAGAATCATGCCGAGCGTAAGCGGCGCGTCGAGATCGAACAGGCCTGCGATCGCCCAGGCCGCCAGCGGCATGAGCCCGAACTGCAGCCCCAGGCCGAGCAATACCACCGGCCAACGCGCGAGTGCGCGCGCGAAGTCCGCGGGCAGCAGCGTCAGCCCCATACCGAACATGATCACCACCAGCAGCGGCACGATCGCGCCGGCCGCGGGCGTGAACAGCGCGGGCATGAGATAGGCCAACAGCGCGAGCGCCCCCGCCCAGAGCGGAAACACGATGGCGATACGTGCCGGCTGGAGCATGCTCACGAGGCCGATAGCAGGTCGACGCCGGCCGCTTTCAGCAGCCGTGCGGTTTCGAACAGCGGCAACCCCATGACACTGGAATAACTGCCGTCCAGACGCGCGATGAAAACCGCACCCAGCCCCTGAATCGCATAGGCGCCGGCCTTGCCGGTCGGTTCGCCGCTGGCGATATAGGCCGCGCGCTCGGCGTCGGCCAGCGTCCGCAGCGTCACGTGACTGGTCGCCGTGCAGCTGACCGTTCGCCCGTTAAACGCGATCGCCACGCCGCTGACGACCCGATGCGTTTGCCCGGACAATGAAGCCAGCATGCGGTCGGCGTCCGCATCGTCGACCGGCTTGCCATAAAGCCGATCGCCCAGCGCGACGACCGTATCCGAGCCGATAACGAGCGCGTCCGGGCGCCCCGGCGCGATGGCATCGGCCTTGCCGCGCGCCAGGCGCTCGGCGAGCGCCTCGGCAGGCTCGCCCGGCCGCGGCGTCTCGTCGATATCGGCGGGGGCGGTCTCGTGCACGATGGCGAGCTGGGCCAGCAGCCGCGCCCGTTGGGGCGAGGACGATGCCAGCACGATCGGTTTAGGCGCGCCGCGCATCACAGCGGCCGGACGTACTGCACGGGGTCGGCGGAATCCGCGAATTCGATAAAGGCATCGCGCATGCGCTTGCCGGCATCGATCGCCTGTTGCCAGGCCGCGAGTCGCGCCTCGTCATGGCCGGCATAGCGATAGAAATCCTTGCGATCCGGCACGCGGCCGTCTACCAGATGGGCGCGCAGCGCCGGCCCGGGGCCGATCATCAGAGTGTTCTCGGCGTGGCGCGGGCGGCGCCAGCGCAGGCTCTTGTCGAACCAGCCGGGCACGATGCGGTCGTCGAAATGCGGCATGAGTACGAGCGGCGACGCACTGTCGGCAGCAGTCAGTGGCTGGTCGATATGATAGTCGACGATGCCGCCGTCACGGTAGATACCGCGCGGCGCGCCGGGCGGATCGACCACGCCGCGCATCACGAGCGGCACGTTGCCACTGGCATAGACCGCGTCGCGGACGTTGGCCGCGGTGAGGCCGACGATCCGGCGGTTCAGGCCGTCGTCGGCCCAGCGCACCTGGCCCTGGCTGCGCGAGAACACCACCGGCTCGAAGAACCAGCCCAGGGTGCGCCGGGACATCGCGTTGCCGAGCGCGCTCACCGCCGAACCGGCGGCAAGCATGCCGCGGGTTTCGCTGCGCGTGAGCGCCCGCGAGCGCACGGTCACGGCATGCAGGCGGTAGCGTGGGTGGGTGAGCACACCGTCGAGCACCTCATCGCTGAGAAAAGCATCGAGGATGCCGCGGATGGTGCCGCTGATTTCGTTGCGCCCCGCCCCTTCGCTATAGCGCTGGGCCAGATAGGCCTGCTCGAGTCGCGCGATGGCACCGCCCGGATCGGTGGGATGACAGGCTGCCGCGAAACGCCAGGCGCCAATCGACGACCCCACCAGTTCGATCGGCTGCGCGGCCTCGTCGCGCCTGAGCCAGTCGCTGAACAGGTAGCGATCGAGCGCGGACAGGATCAGCCACTTCGGGCCGCCCGCCGCGCCCGCCATGGCGCCGACACGGCGCGGATCGAGCCCCCCATCTTGCAGTGCAGCATATGCGGCACGACCCGCACGTATCGTCAGGACATCTTCGAAAGCCATGGAAACCGAAATAAAAGCAGTGCACTCATTTTAACGATCTCCACTAACACTTGCTTGTCAGTGAGTTGCGCGCACTGACCGACCGGTCAGCAAACAATCACCGGAAGTGCCTAATCCACCGTGATTATCTTCATCGCATTGGTGCCGCCGGGGCCGGTGAAATCGCCCTTCGTGAGCAGCACGCGATCGCCTTTTTCGAGATCGCCGCGCGTTTTCAGACAGGCCACGGCCTCGTCGACCGGCACGACGCCGTTGAGCTCAGAAGGCGAAAACGCCACAGGGAACACGTTGCGGCATAGCGCGAGGTAACGCTCGGACGTCGGATACTGAGTGAGCGCGAAAATGGGAATATGCGTGTCCTGGCGCGACATCAGCAGCGCCGTGGTGCCGGACTCGGTGAGCGCAATGATGGCGTCCGCGTGCATGTGGCGCGCGGTGTACATCGTCGCCATGGCGATCGCCTCGTCGGTGCGTTCGAAATGCGCAGCCAGGCCGCTGATCGGGCGATCCGCGGTGGCCTCGCGTTCGGCGCCGATACAGATTCGGCCCATGGCCGCCACGGTCTGGACCGGATACCGGCCCACGGCGGTCTCTGCCGAGAGCATCACCGCATCGGTACCGTCGAGCGTTGCGTTGGCGACGTCCAGAACTTCCGCCCGGGTCGGGATCGGGTTTTCGATCATCGACTCCATCATCTGGGTCGCCGTGATCACGAGGCGGTTCATCTCCCGGGCCTGCGCGATGATGCGCTTCTGCACGCCCGGCAGTTCCGGGTCGCCGATCTCCACGCCGAGGTCGCCGCGCGCAACCATGACCGCATCGCTGGCTTGAATGATCTTATCCAGCGCAGTGATCGCTTCGGCGCGTTCGATCTTGGCGCACAGCCGCGCCTTGCCGCCGGCCTCTTCCAGCAGGCGTCGGGCCTCGTGCATGTCGGCGGCGCTGCGCACGAACGACACGGCCAGATAATCGGCTTCGAGTTCGGCCGCCACGCGAATATCGCCGAAATCCTTTTCCGTCAGGCCGCCGGCGGACAGCCCGCCGCCACGCAGATTCACGCCCTTGCGACCGGACAGCGTGCCGCCGACCTCCACGGTACAGACGATGCGGTGGTCGTCGACCTCGTCCACGGCGAGCGAGATCGCGCCGTCGTTGATCAGTAGCTGGGCGCCGGGCGCCACATCCGCGAGCAACGGTTCGTAGTGGATGGCGACCTGCTCGCGCGTGCCTGCGTCGGCGGCGAGCTGGGTATCGAGCGTAAAACGCTGGCCCGCTTCGAGTTCGACGGCCCCGTCGGCGAACGACTCGATACGAATCTTCGGCCCCTGCAGGTCCGCCAGCACGGCCACGGGCAGGCCCAGCTCGCTGGCCGCCGCGCGCACCCGGGCGACACGCTCGCGGTGATCCTCGGCACTTCCGTGCGAAAAGTTGATCCGCACGACATTCACCCCGGCCGACAGCAGACGCGAAAGCACGTCCGGGGAATCCGACGCCGGACCCAGCGTAGCGACAATCTTGGTTTTGCGATTCATGCGTCCAGACGCTAGCACAGCGCCGTGTGCACGGGTGTGAAAAGCAAGGAAAATCGACTATTTCGCAACGCCCGCACCCCACGCCGCCACAAATCACTACAATCGCGCCGCTCTTCGAACACCGGTCCTCGCCATGCTCGCAACCCGTTCGTACCTGGCACGCGCCGGGGTCCTGATCCTGCTCTGGCTCACCGGGGTATATATGCGTGCGCCGATCATGATCGCGGCACCGCTGGGCGAGCGCATCCGCGCGGAACTGGGCTTCGCACAGACAGCCCTCGGCACGCTCACCACGTTACCGGTGTTCATGCTCGGCCTCGGCGCGCTGCCGGCCGCCTGGCTGATCGGCCGCTTCGGCGCGCGCGCGACGCTCGTCGCCGCTTTGCTGCTCACCGCGGTCGCCTCGCTGTTGCGCGGCGTGGCGCCGAACCTTGGCGCGCTTCTGGCGCTGACCGCGCTGATGGGCCTCGGCATCGCGGCCATGCAGCCGGCCCTGCCGGCGCTTGTGGGTCGCTGGTGTCCCGGCTTCGTTGCGCTCGGCTCCACGGTCTATATCAACGGCATGATGCTCGGCGAGTTCATCGGCGCCGGGCTCACGCTGCCGGTGCTGCTGCCTGCGGTCGACGACAGCTGGCGCACGGCGTTGCTGGTATTCACCGTACCGGCGCTGCTGCTGGCGCCCTGGCTGTTCGGACCCCGTCTGCAAGGCGAACGCACGCCGCCGCACAAGCTGCGCAAGATGCCCGACTGGCGCGACCGACATATGTGGCAGTACGGCGCGGCGCTCGGCGCATCGGCCGCGACGTTCTTCGGGCTGAACGCCTATATGGGCTCGCTACTCGCGCGCCGCGGCATGGCCGATGCGCTCGACACCACGCTGTTCTGTTTCAACCTCGCCCAGATCGGCGCATCTGTAGTGATGATGATCGCAGCCCGTCGCGTGTTGCGTCTGCCGCGCCTGCTGGCGCTTATGATCGTCGTCCATGTGGTGGGTGTCGCCGGTCTGCTTTTGGCCACCGGCGGCGTTCTCATTGGTATCGCGGTGATGGTGAGCGCCGCCTCCGCGTTCCAGCTGGTCGCGCTGACCACATTGCCCGCGCTGGTGCGCACGCCCGATTCCGCCGGGCGGCTCGCCGCCGGCATGTTCGCGATCGGCTATGTGCTCGCATTCCTCGTGCCGCTGGGTGCCGGCGCGGCCACCGACATGAGCGGCACGATCGATGCCGGACTGGTGGTGCTGCTGGCATTCAATCTGGTGTGCATGCCCCTGGTCTGGCACGCGCCGACGCACGACTAGCTGGCACGCGATGCAAGGTGGCGCGCTCGCGCCGATCGTGGCGTTCGCTGGGCGGCCGCAATAAACAAAGCCCCGCGCGTGGCGGGGCTCGTCTATCGATACGTCCTCGTTCAGATCAGAACGTGGCCCATTCCTTGTCGTCGATGAACATTTCTTCGTTGCGTGCCGCCACCTGTGTCGTGGCCGGCGCGGCCGCCCGCCCCGACGCGCTTTCGGGCTGGGCTGCAACCACCGGGGCCGGGTTCGCGGCAGCCCCGCCGTCGCCATCGAGCTGAAAGAACGCGACCTGACGCTTGAGCGCGAGCGCCTGCTCCTCAAGCGAACGGCTCGCCGCGGCCGACTCCTCGACCAGCGAGGCGTTCTGCTGGGTCATGCTGTCCATCTGCGACACGGCCAGATTGACCTGCTCGATACCGCTGGACTGCTCGCTGCTGGCGGCGGCAATTTCGGCAATGATGTCGCCGACCTTGTGCACGTTCTCGACGATCGCATCGAGCGTCTTGCCAGACAGCGCGACCTGTTCCGAGCCGCCGGCCACCTTGGCCGCACTGTCCTCGACCAGCGCCTTGATGTCCTTCGCGGCGGCCGCACTGCGGCTTGCCAGGTTGCGTACTTCCGAGGCCACGACCGCAAAGCCGCGCCCCTGCTCGCCGGCCCGCGCGGCTTCGACCGAGGCATTCAAAGCGAGCAGGTTGGTCTGGAAGGCGATGTCGTCGATCAGGCCGACGATCTCGCTGATCTTGCGGCTGGACTCGTTGATCTCCTGCATTGCGGCGACAGCGCGCCCGACGACCGCACCGCCCTCGCTGGCCAGCAGCGCGCCGATGCCGCCGAGATTGTTTGCAAGCGCGTCGTCGAGGGCCTCGTCGTCGATTTCCATCGTGCCGTCACGCTGCAGCGAGACCCCGATTTCGGCGAGACCGGAGAACATGCCGCCCGCGATCGGCGTATTGAGCGCGCTGCGTACGCGGGTTTCCACGGCTCGGGCCGTGGAATCGCCCAGCAGGATGCCGTTAGCCTTGTCCTCGCCGTCGAACGCGGTGAGCTTCTCGGACAGCGCATGCACCCGGTTGTAGGCGGCGACGAAACCTTCAAGCGCCGCCTTGACCGAATCGGTATCGCGCGTCGCCGTCAGGGTCTGCGGCTCGGCGGTGGTGCCCGACAGCGTCAGCGTCACGCCCTGGATTGCATCCTCGACGGTATTGCTCTGGCTCTGGATATCGATGCCGTTGACCGCGATGCGGGCGTTCCGGGCAGCCACGGTCTGGGTCATCTGCCCTTCGCCGGTACTGCTGTCGTAGTCGAGCAGATCTGCGAGCGGGGTGGGCGCATCGCCGCCGCCTAACAGGCCGCCACCAGCACCTTCGTTGTCTTCGGCAACCGACAGCGTGATCTGCGAATTGGTCCCCGTCGCGTTGGACGAGAGCACCAGCCGGTACGGCGTGTCGCTGCCGTCGTTGACGATCGAGGCGCTGACGCCGATATCGGCGGCGTTGATTGCGTCGCGAATGCCGGACAGGCTGCTGTCTTGCGCAGCGATATCGATATCCACGCTCTCGGAGACGTTACCGTCGGCATCGCCGACCGACAGGGTGATCGTGCCGCCGTTGCCGATGGTGTCCCTCGTACTGGCCTGGCCGGCGGTCACCAGCGACTGGGCGCGCGCCAGCTCGAATACCTCGAGGCTGTAGCTGCCCGGTTCGGCGTTGTTGCCCGCGCTGGCCTTGAAGGCTTCGCTGCTGCTCGCGGTCTTCACGCCGCTGAACAGCGCCGCATCGCCCAGCTTTTCCGCTGCCGTCTGAAAACCGGCCAGCGTGCTCTGCAGCGTGCCGTAGGCAGACAGCTTGGTGTTGTAGCTGCTGGCACGGGTCTGCAGCGGCACGAGGCGCTGCTGTTCGGCGGACTGCAGACCGTCGAGCAGCGAGCTCAGATCCAGACCGGAGCCGATTCCCAGCGAAGAAGTGATTGAAGACATGCGTCACCTGAAGGCCATCGCCCGCCACTTGCGAGCGCGATTGCGTTGCCTATCGGCGCCTGGCCGCGATTACTTTAATCCTTTAACGGCCGCGTCGCCATTTTTTTGACACCCGATGCCATAAATCCGGCATCGCGCCTCGAATCAAGGCGATGTGGACCAGCGGCGGGCCGGCGTGGCGGGTTTCTGGCCCGTCGGGCAGGGCTGTTCACGCGTGGACAGCGTGCGGCCCGAGGGGCCGCGGCAATCGGTGATTCGGTCCGACTGACCGTCGTAACCGTCAAGACGATGACTGTCGGGCAGATAGTTCGCCGGCCAGTGCTCGCTCGCGGGATCGGCGAACACCTGGATCTCCGGAAAGCCGGCATAGCCACCGCGGCCGGGGTCAATATCGAAAACCGGCGGCCTGTCCCGGTGGCCGTGGCGTTCTACGCGATGGTCCCGGGCCTCGGCCGCGGCCGACGAGCCGGCCGCGAGCAGCAGGCCGAGGGCGATCACAGAGCCGTAACGTGCGAGCAAGGCGTTCATGACAACGATAACGGCCGAGGCCGCCCGAAGATTGAACCGCAGGCGCAGGCCGGCGCCGCTCGGTCAGTCGCGCTCATCGTCTGCGTTCGGCGAGACATTTCGTTCGCGCCATTCATCGAGGCTTTCGCTGTGCTTTTTCGGCCCGGGCGCAAACCAGCCCGATAGCGCCCGCCCCATACCGCGATTGAACGCACGCAGACTGTCGTACACGCCCTCGCCCTTGGCCCGTTCCTGGCCGAACAGGCCGGATATGGTGCGGTGGGCCGCCTGGATACCGACCGTGCCGGTATCCACGGCCTGCTCCACGCTCTGCTGGCGCCGGCGAAAACGTTGTCGTGCCTCGATCAGCAGGCCGGCATCGCCGTAGCCGCCGACCAACACCCGCAGGCGCTCGCGTGAATCGCCGATCGCGATGTTCAGGCGAATCGCCGCGATGATCACGGCGATGAACCCCACGGTTACGGTGGCGACGACAATCATGAGCCGGTGGGGTGAAAGATATCGAGATGCGCCTCGACGCCCTGCTGCGCGAGCTGTTCCTTCATCTCGCGAGCCACGATCTCGTACACACGCCGGCGAATCAGCCGGGGCGCGACACCCACCAGCGCCGCGCCCCAGCGCGAACGCGCGCGGGCCAGCGTCATCGGGTTGATGACCTCGACGATGATGCGACTGCCGCTGACCTCGGTCAGCACGGCGGCGAGTTCCTCGTTCGCGGTTTCCAGATCATGGGCGAGCTGGGCCAGTTGCGCATCCAGCGCGTCCAGCCGGCGATAGGCCCGCCAGAGCAGATAGACAGCGACCGCCAGTGCGAGCGCGAATGCAATGCTGATGCCGACTGCAAGGGCCATGATCTGTTTCCCGACCGTGACAATATCCGATGGCAGTGTGCCGCGATGCAGCAAATGTGCGCAACTGCACGCGCGCCCCGCCGCATCGCTACACTGGACAACACCGAATTTATACCGCGCGACAGGCCAATAGTCATGAGCGAAACCCGCGATGCCACACCCCTAGCCGGCTGCCGTATCGGCGTGCCGGAGTCCCGCCAGCTCGACCTGTTTGCCGACATGCTCGAACGCCGCGGCGCCGAGGTGCTGCGCTGCCCGCTGGTCGACATCCGCGACACGCCGGATACACCACACGTGGAGCAGTGGCTCGACGACGTGGTCGAACAAGGTCTAGATGACATGATCTGGCTGACCGGCGAAGGCTTGCGTCGTCTGCGCGGTTTCTGCGAACGCGCCGGTGGCGACCGCATGGCGCAATTCGCCCAGCGTCTGGGCGAGGCACGCACCATCACCCGCGGGCCGAAGCCGGTACGCGAACTGCGCGCGCTGCAATTGCGCAGCGATGTGCCGGCCACCCAGCCCACCACGGACGGCGTGATCGAGGCGTTGCAGGCTATCGATCTCGTCGGTCACCGGGTCGGCGTTCAGCTCTATGGCACCGACCCCAACGAAAAGCTCATGGCCTTTCTTGCCGACAAGCAGGCCGTCGCCTTGCCGGTCGCGCCCTATGTCTACGCCGACGAGGCCGAAGAGCCCCAGGTGGCCGATTTCATCGACCGTATCGTCGGCGGCACGCTCGACGCGGTGGCGTTCACGAGCTCGCCGCAGGTCAAGCGGCTGTACAAGGTCGCCCGTGCTTCAGGGCGCGCCGACGCCCTCACACAAGCCATGCAGTCGCTATGTGTCGCGGCCGTCGGGCCACTGGTGGCCGAGCGGCTGCAATCGCAGGGCATCGAGGTCACGCTCATGCCCGAGAGCAACTATTTCATGAAACCGCTGGTGCGCTCGCTGGTCACCCATTTTGCAGGGGCCGGCGCATCGTGAACCGGCAGGCGACGTCTGTGTAAGATCGCCTTCCATTTTCAATCCCGACGCATTCGAATCCATGCCTCGAAAACGCTCTGCCCTGACCGTGGCCGTGGTACTGGGCCTGATGGCCCTGCTGCCTTTTGCAGCCGGCGTCTACTATGCCCATGCCGGCAGTTCGCTGGATGCGCGCACGGCCATGCGCTGGCTGCTGCCTTATCTGGCGACCATCGTGGCGTTCATCGGCGGCGTCCAGTGGGGCCGCATGTTGGCCCGCGGCCAGGCGTCGGCACGCGACATGACGCTGGCCGTCCTGCCGGCGATCCTTGCCTGGGCCGCCCTGCTCACGGCGGCGCCCTGGCGCGGCCTGCTGCTCGTCGTCGCCCTGCTGTTCGCCTGGCTCATCGACGAGCACGGCGCGCGCCAGGGCTGGCAGACGCGCGGCTTCCTGCAGCTGCGCCGTGCGCTCACCCTGGTCGTCACGCTGTCCGTGGCCGCCATCGCATGGCGAGTCATGCGTGGCTGATTCCGCGCTTTCCATCGAAGACACGCGCATTGATGCGGCTGACGGCGGCTGCTGCCAGCTGACCCTTGTCCGTGCACCGGACATCGCGACACGTGCGCCCCTCGTGATGCTGCCGGGCATGTTCACCGGCCGGCGTTTCTGGCTCTCCGACAAGCGGATCGGGCTGGCGGCCTATCTTGCCCGGCGCGGCTACCCCGCCGCCATCGCACAACGGCGCGGGCTTTCGGATTCGCCGCCCTGTAACGCCCGAACCGGGCTTGCCGAGCATCTGCAATTCGATCTGCCGGCAATCGCACAAACGATCGAACAGCAGTTCGCGATGCCGGCATTCTGGATCGGCCACTCCTTCGGCGGCGTGATGGCGGCGCGCGCGGCGGCGGACCATATCGCGGCAGCACGCATCGCCGGGCTGGTGCTGTTCGCCAGCCAGTTCGAGGTCGACAAGCGAATGCTCGACTGGCCAGGGCAACTGCTCACGCGTGCGCTGGCGCGCGTCGTGGGGCATTTTCCGGCCCGCGCGGCCGGCCTGGGGCCGGAAAACGAAACCCGGGCCGCGATCCACGACGCCACCGACTGGGTCGCACGCGGACGCCGCGAGCCCACGCTGCGCGAATCCCTGGCGAACATCACCGCGCCGGTGCTCGCGATCTCCGGCGCGGCCGACCGCGTGGACCCCAGCCGCGGCTGCGAACGCTTTGTCGGCCATTTCTCGAGCCAGGACGTGACCCTTGTCACCGCCGGGCGCGACAGCGGCTACTCGGTCGACTTCGATCACCCCGGCATCGTCATCAGCAAGGCAGCCCAGAGCGAGATCTGGCCGCGGGTGGCGCGCTGGCTGGACGAACACGGCGCCGGCCGCTGACATCAGCTCTCGGATACCGACATAAAAAAGCCGGTCGGATCGCTCCGACCGGCTTTTTTGACGGGCAGCAGGCGCGATCAGGCGCCGATTAGACTCTGGCCGCAGACACGCAGCACGTTGCCGCTAATACCACCGGCACCGGGCGTGGCCAGAAAAGTGATCGCCTCGGCCACGTCTCGCGGCTCGCCGCCCTGCGACAGCGACGACAGACGCCGACCGCCCTCGCGAACCCCGAAGGGCATTTCGGCGGTCATGCGGGTTTCGATGAAACCGGGCGCGATAGCGTTGACGGTCACGCCGCGGTCACGATCGGTCGCCCCGCGACGTTCGACGAAGCCGATCAGGCCGGCCTTGGTGGCACCGTAGTTCGTCTGCCCGCGGTTACCGGCAATACCGCCGATCGAACACAGACAGATGATGCGGCCATGTTCGTTGATGATGTTCTCGTTCGAGAGCACTTCGTCCACGTTGAGGATGGCCTGCAGGTTGATGCTCTGGACCATGTCCCAGTAGTGCTCGGGCATATTGGCGATCGTCTTGTCCCGCGTGACGCCGGCGTTGTGGACGACGATATCGACGCCGCCGAACTTGTCCTTGAAGAAATCGGCGATCTGGCGCGGCGCATCCTCGGCGGTAATGTCCAGCGGCAGCGCGGTACCACCAAACCCGGCGACCGTCTCCTCCAGTGTTTCCTGATCCTGCGGAATATCCAGGCACACGACAGTCGCGCCCTCGCGGGCCAGGCGCTGTGCGGTGGCCGCACCGATACCGCGCGCGCCGCCGGTCACCAGGGCGACCTTGTCCTGCAGCGGCTGCGTGTCGGGGACGGCCTCCGGCATAAGGCCGGACTTGGTCACGGTCAACGGCTGGCCGTCGACGAAAGTGCTGTAGTCGGACAGGAAAAAGCGCAGCGGCGCATCCACCCGGTCCTCGGCACCCGGCTCCACATAGAGCATGTTGGCCGTCGATCCCAGCTGCCCGATTTCCTTCGCCAGCGAACGCACGAAGCCTTCGACAGCACGCGCGGCGGTCGCGGCGGCAACGGTTTCCATTGCCTCCGGCTGGCTGGCGAGCACGACGATGCGCGCATTCCTGTTGAGCTTGCGGGCGACCGGATGGAAGAAATCGTAGAGCGCCTTCAGCTCGGCCACATCCGCCATCTGGGTGGCATCGAACACGAGCGCATCGTACTTGTCCTCGTCGCCGGGCTTGGGCGTGTTGGCGCTTTCCACGGTGGCGCCAGCGCCCTCAAGCGTGGTGGCGATACCGGCAATGGCCGCGGCATTGGCCGTGGCGCCGGTAAGAATCTTCTCGCCGTCGAGAAAACGCGCCTGGTAGGGCCCCTCGGCGCGCGCCAGCTGCTGCGGCGTCGGCAGGCCGATGGACTTGATCACGTTTCGGATCGTCGGGTTCGACGCGGCACGGACTAGATAATCACTCATTGTTACTCCTCGAGATACGCGTTGTGACGATCCCGGCGTGCGGATCATCGTGCAGTGCAACATGATTAAGTTTA
This sequence comes from Endozoicomonas sp. G2_2, assembly GCF_017744135.1. Classification (GTDB taxonomy): domain Bacteria; phylum Pseudomonadota; class Gammaproteobacteria; order Nevskiales; family Salinisphaeraceae; genus Salinisphaera. Next base: position 116,453 of record NZ_JAGHQU010000003.1, on the reverse strand, counting down.
AGGGCCCTGCGTGTCAAAGCAAAGCGCAAGGCCCTCGATTTTCTCAAACAGGCCGCGAATAAGCCCGTCGCAGACCTGTCATGACAGGCTTCGCCACGCGGGCCTCAGCCGGATCTGCGCGCATACCGCGCTTGATGTAGCATCTGTGCAGCACGGGTTTATTCGGACGCCGCGACGTCCGCGCATGGCGCCGGCGCACGGCGCGAGAGACCGAAACGATGAGCGTTGACGAAGACCGCCTGCCGCTCGACTCGCGCACCCAGGCCGTGATCGACGGTCTGCCACCGGACGAGCGCGAGCACCTGCAGGTATTGATGAAACAGGCCGCCCGCAGCCAGCGGGCGATGCTCGAGAAGGCGCTGGACGAAGCCATCAGCATGGTGCCGGGGCCATTTCGCAAACGCGTACAGAAGCTGTTTTTGGGATGAGAAATCCGGCAACCCGCGCCGAGCTCGTCAAGCTCGCCCGAATCCTCGAAACCGACGTCGAGTCGCTCGAACATCTGAGCTATCTCGAAGCCGAGCGCCTGCGTACCCTGCGCGAAGGCATCACCGAGGCGCTTTTCGAAAAATTCCGCGCCACCTTCAGCGGCTTCGCCCGCCTGTCGTCGATGCTGCCGCTGGGCATCAGTGCACGCATTTCCGAACGCGTACTCGGCCCCACGCTGTCCGGCCGCATTGCCGGAGAAATGCCCCCGAAGAAGGCGATCGAGCTTTCCGAGCGGCTTTCCGACACGTTTCTTGCCGATACCTGCCTGCACATCGACCCGGTTCGCGCCAAGCCGATCATCGCCGGTTTTCCGGTCGATCGCGCAGTGGCCATCACCCGTCTGCTGCTCGAGCGCGGCGAGATGATCACCATGGGCCGGTTCGTGGACGTGCTGCCGCGCGACACCCTGTTCGCGGCCACCGACGCCATCACCCGCGAGGCGGATCTGCTGGCGATCAGCTTCTTCGTCGAGAACAGCGACCAGCTCGACCAGGTGATCGACTATCTGGACGTCGAGCGACGCGAGGCCATCATTCACGCCGCCGCGCGCGAGGATCTGTGGCCGGAAGTGATCGCCACGCTGCTACGCATCGGCAAGGTACCGCGCATGGCGATGTCTGAACTGGCCATGGCCCAGGATGCGGCCATCCTCGATTCGCTGATTCGCGCTGCGGCCGCGGAGGATCTCTGGCCTGCGCTGCTGACCATGGCCGACGAGATACCGGAAAGCGCGATCGGCAGGCTGGCCGAGCAGCCGGCGTTCGGCGAGGCGAACGTCATTCGCAGCGTCATCGACTCGATTGTGGCCAACGATCTGTGGGCGCGTTTTCGCGGCCAGCTCACGGCGATGGGCACCGATCGCGTCGCGCGCCTGATCGAGGTGGCCGCCGCCGAGCGCGGGCCGTTCCTGTGGGAACTCGACAAACGCCTGGCGGGCGACGACGCCGATGTCGAAGCCCTGCGCCGTGCCGTGCGCGAACTGGATACGGACACGCGCAAGCGCGCAAGCGCTGCCTGCGACAACGGCCATCTCGCCTCGGCGCTGGCGGGCGTCAACTAGGCGCCCAAAGCGAGGACGAACCCGCAGCCGGGCCCGACGGGAACCCGGCGTCCTGGCTCAACCGTACTCGGCCTCGACCTTTTCGACTTCGTCGATATAGGCCTGCATCGCGTCCTGCGCGTTCATGCCCTTGACGTCGTTCCAGGCCTGCCACTTGTAGCGCGCGATGGGATTGAGCATGCCCGGTTTCTTGCCTTGGACATCGCCGTCGACCGCCTGGCGATAGAGCGCATACATCTTGAGCTTGTACTCGTTCGAGGGCTTGAAATCGCCGTCTTCCGGCGCATTGCGCACCTTGTCGACAGCCTCGTTGAAGCGGCTTTCCAGATCAGACATGGATTACGGTTCCTTGGATTGAAAAACGGTTCAGTGCGCCGGGATTCAGTGCACGGACTGCGTAGCCGCAAGCCGCGGCGCCAGCCATTCGCGAATCGCGCCGTAGACATCGCGGTGATGCATGAGCGCGAAATGATTCATGCCGTAGAAAATGCGCCCGTCCTGATCGCGCGCGGGGAAGCGCCGGCTGGGCACGTTCGAATGGCCCACGGCGCTGGTCACGGGCACCAGCAGATCGCCGAGCCAGCGGCCGAGCGGATCATCCCGGCGCCGGCCCAGGGTGGCCGCGACGAGAAAATGGCCGACATGATCCAGAGCCGGCAACGCGGCAGAGGGCGTGGGCTGCGTTCGATGCGCATCCTTTTGCCAGTCCTCGTCGCGCAGGTAGCCGTGGCTGAGATCCTTGACGCCGGCGCTGCGAATCTCGCCGATCGCCGACAGCGGCTGCGTGTAAGGCAGACGCGTCAACGCCTGGATCACGTGATTGCCCAGACGTTCGAGCGGCGCGCCGAGATGCGGCGACCCCAGAAAAACGAGGTCCGACAGCGGCTTGTGCCAGGTATGGCCGGCCTGTTCGGCATAGTGACAGGCGCTGCGCGCGACGAGGCCGCCCATGCTGTGGCCGACCAGCGTCAGTCGCTCGATGTCGACCGGATAGGCCGCCACGAACGCCTGCATGAGCGCGGCGAAATCACGCCCGTTCTCGGAGATATGTCGGCCGCTGTTGTAGCGCAGCCGCAGCGCCGTATAGCCGAAATCCTCGGCGAGTCGCTCGCCGAAGCCGGGGCGATCGCCCTGGCGCCACTGCTGGTCGTTCATGCCCAGCCCGTGCACGAGCACCACCACGCGCGCGCTCGGCGCCTTGATGGCGACGCCCAGACCGTGGCGCGTAAGTGCGATCGGCCTACCGTCGTCGCCGATCAGCGTCATCGGCATGGCGAGTTCGTTGCCGTTGCGCTCCAGATAGTCGCCGAAGGCGCCGTTGAGCGCGCTGTGCAGCCCCAGCGACAGGCGCTGCGGAATATCACGCTTGCGCGCCGGGATCAGCGTCTCGGCCAGGCCCGCGAACTGGCTTGCGCCAAAGAAGCTCAACCGGCCGATATCACGTACCCGACCGTAGACGAAATCGCTGCCGCGCCCGATGGGGCGGGCCGGCGGCGCCAGTCGCGACACGGTTCGGGTCACCGCCTGGTGGACGCCGTTGACGATGTTGACGGTGCCCACGAAGGCGTCGGACGCCATCGACATGCCGCCGCGCAACCAGACCTTGCGGTCGGCCATGGGCACGTTGGCGCGGTCGGTTTGGCCGCGCGCGGGATCGTGATGCGACGAATCGAACGAAGTCATGGTGTCAGCCCCGGCATTGCCAGGAAATGGTGCTGAGCAGTTGCCCGAGTGCCAGCAGGTGACCGCCGAGAATGGCCTTCCCGGTCACCAGCAGCGAGGCGGACAGGTCACGCGACGGGTCGGCCCAGCCGAGAATGTTCATGAAGCCCAGATGCCCGTAGGCGGCGCCGGTCATCGGCCCGTACAGACCGAACGGATTGACGCCCAGCATCAGCCCTTCGCTGTAGCGCATGGGGATCTTGAGCGTGTGATCGAAGCGCAGACGCTGCGCCGGCTTGATCGCGCGGCGGATGGTTTCGGGCGCCAGGATCTGGCGGCCTTCGTACATGCCGCCGTCGAGCATCATCTGGTAGAAGCGCGACAGCTCCTCGGCAGTGGAATAGAGATTGCCCGCCGGCACCACCGCGTCCATGAAGTAGTCACGATTGGATACGTCGACCACTTCGGCGAAATCGGCGGAGAGCGCTTTCTTGGCCAGCACCGAGATCGGGAAACGCACTGGCTGGCCGGCCACATAGTTATGTGCCACCCGCCCGCGCGACCGCCGATCGAGCCCGTAGGTGAAATAGCGCATGCCCAGCGGCTTGCGCAGCCGCGTGTCGAGATAATCGCGAAACGACATGCCGGTCACGCGCTGGATCACCTCGGCGAGGATGAAGCCGCCCGTAATGGCGTGGTACGCGAGCCGCTTGCCGCCCTTCTCGGCGGGTGCCTCGCAGATCAGACGAATGCATCGATCCCAGTCGAGCAGCGTCTCCGGGCCGGAATCCGTGCCTTCGACGTTGAACATGGGAAAGCCGCCGCGATGCGACAGCACCTGGGCGATGGTGGTGCGGTCCTTGCCACCGCCGGTGAACTCGGGCAGGTAGTGCGATACCCGCGCGTCGAGATCGACGCCGCCTTCCTCGGCGAGCTTGTGCACAAGGATTGCGGTGATCGCCTTGCTGGCCGAAAACAGACAGATGGGCGTATCCGGCTCCGCCAAACGGGCCCCGGCACTACGCGGCTCGCCGGGGCCCCCGCCCCGCGCGTAACCGATCGAACGGTTGAGCACGATCGCGCCGCGGCGGCGCAGGCAGAAGCTCACCGCCGGATAGGCACCGCTACGATAGAGCCCCTCGACACCGCCCCAGATGGCGTCGACGGCCGCCGCGGACAGGCCTGCCTCGGCGGGCCGGCGTTCTGCAGCCGTATCGATGCCGGTGACGCCAGCGAGGCTGCCGTCACCGACCGTGACGAGGCGTGAACCGAGCAGATTGCGTGTCATGAAGCCTTGCGCAGATTCACGGGCCGCCCTTCGGCCTTGCGCGCGTCGTCCGATAACGGGTTCAGCAGGTATTCCTTGCTGAAGTCGTCGGTAAGCAGCACGTCGTAGCGCAGCCGATCGTATTCGCGGATCGCGTCCACCTGCTCAGCGGTGAGAATACGGCGATCAAGCGCGCTCTTGAGCTGTTCCTCGACGGACTCGCCTTCGATTTCGCCGTGCTTGGCGGCGCGCAGGAACTCGCTGTAGAAGCTGTCCACTTCCTGCAACTTCTTGTAGGCCTCCATCAGACGACCGGTCGGGTCGTTCTCGCCCTTGCCGATGTAGATGTCGTAGGTCATGCGCTGACCGAAGGCCGAATCGAGCTTCATGCCGAGCATCATGTCGCACAGCGCACTGTTCATGCGATCCGTCGGGCCGTTGAACTTGCGGCCACGCGGCAACGCCACCAGCTTGAGCAGCGGCCGGACCGCCTTGATCGGGTAGTTGCGCACGAACTCGTGTAGCGCGTTCTCGATCTCGTGCAGGTGATATTCCAGCGCCCAGGTCGCGTGAACCTTGTCCTCGTCGGTGCCGCCGTTGACCTCGAACCCCTTGAGCGTGGCCGACGCCATGTAGAGATGCGAAAGCACGTCGCCGAGACGCGCCGAGGTGGATTCCTTGAGTTTGAGCGCGCCGCCCAGCGTGCCCATGGCCACGTCGGCGCTGAACGCCAGCGCGGCCGAGAAACGCTCCATGTGCCGGTAGTAGACAGCCATCTCGTTGTCCACCGGCGCCGAAGCCAGGCGCGCACCGGTCAGGCCGAGCGTGAAGCCACGCACCATGCGGTTGATGGAATAGCCGATATGCGAGTACAGCAGCCGATCGAACTCGGCGAGACCGGCCTCGAAATCGGGGTTGTGGGCCGCTTCCATCTCGCTGTAAACGAATGGATGGCAACGAATCGCCCCCTGGCCGAACACCATGAGGCTGCGCGTCATCACGTTCGCGCCTTCCACGGTGATCGCCACCGGCAGCGCCTGATAGGCCGCGGCGAGGTAGTTGCGCGGGCCCATGATGATGCCGCGACCGGAATGGATATCCATCGAGTGATTGATGACCGTACGCATCATTTCGGTGGCGTGGTACTTGACCATCGCGGTGACCACGCTGGGCGTGCAGTGATCCACGCCCGAGGCGGTCAGGTTGCGTACGTTCTCGAGGATGTAGGCATAACCGCCAATCACGCCCAGGCCTTCCTGGACGCCCTCGAAGTTGCCGATCTCGGTACCAAACTGGCGACGGATACGGCTGTAGGCCGAGGTGATGCCATACATGCCCTTGCCGGTGGCCGTGGACAGCGCCGGCAGCGAGATGCCGCGCCCCGCCGAAAGGCATTCGACCAGCATGCGCCAGCCCTTGCCGGCCTGTTCCGGGCCGCCGATGATCGCATCGATGGGCACGAAGACGTCCTCGCCCTGGATCGGGCCGTTCATGAACGTCGCGCCCGGGAAATGCCGGCGGCCGATCTTCACGCCCGGCGTGTCGGTGGCCAGCAGCGCACAGGTGATGCCGTAGTCGACGGTATCGGGATCGCCGAGCAGGCCGTTCGGATCCTTGAGCTTGAAAGCCAGGCCCATCATCGTCGCCACGGGCGCGAGGGTGATGTAGCGCTTGTTGAACGACAGGCTCAGGCCGAGCACTTCCTTGCCGTCGACGGTGCGCTTACAGACCACACCCGTATCCGGCATCTTGGTGGCGTCGGAGCCGACTTCCACGCCGGTCAGCGCGAAACACGGCAGTTCCTTGCCGCTGGCCAGGCCGGGCAGCCACTTGTCCTGCTGCTCTTTCGTGCCGTAATGGGTCAACAGTTCGCCGGGGCCGAGAGAGTTCGGCACCATCACCGTCACCGCCGCGGTAAGCGACCGGGTCGCGATCTTGGCCACCACGCAGGACTGACCGTAGGCGGAAAAGCCCAGGCCACCGTGCTCCTGGGGGATGAGCATGGCGAAGAAGCCATTGTTGCGGATGTAATCCCAGACGTCCTCGGGCAGGTCCTTGAGCTCGAAGTTGACCTGCCAGTCGTCGATCATCGCGCACAGCTGCTCGGTCTCGTTGTCGAGAAAGGCCTGCTCGGCGTCGGTGAGCCGGGTCAGATTGAAGTCCAGCAGCTGTTTCCAGTCCGGGCGGCCGCGAAACATCTCGGCTTCCCACCAGACATCGCCGGCTTCCAGGGCTTCCTTTTCGGTCGACCCCATCTCGGGAAGGATCTTGCGAAACACGCCGTAGAGACGCTTGGTGAGCAGCGAGCGCCGCAGCGGCACGGTGTTGAACACCGCCAGCGGCACGCCGAGCACGACCGCCGTGATCACGAAGCCGACCGGCCCGAGGATGCCAATGGCCCAGAGCGCGACCACCGCGGCCGCGGTGACGCCGGTGAACACCGCGAGCGACACGCCGCGGTAGAGCAATGTCCAATACAGTCCGATGAGGACCAGTGCGACAATTATTCCTGTCATGACCGTGATTCCGCCTGCTGATGGGTTGTCATCGCAAGACCTGCCCTCATGTCGGACGCTTGCAATGCGAACACGTTTCGAAAAAGAATAGTTTTCAGATAATAGCAAGACGCGCTTAGTCGTCAAGCAGGATGAAACAGTGAAAGACACAGCATCCAAGTCCCCGGGGGCCGGTGGCAGACGCCGCGGATACCGGGGCCTCAGTGCAGAAGAGCTTAGAAAACAGCGATATCAGCGGCTGATCGCCGCAGGTACCGAGCTGTTCGGCGAGCGCGGTTACGCGGCCACACCGATCGAGGCCGTGTGCTCGCATGCCAAGGTCTCGACGCGCCATTTCTACGAGCAGTTCGAGGGGCGCGAATCAATTCTCCACGCCGTGCACGCCGAGCTCGTCACGCACATGGAAGAGATCGTGCGGACGTCGCTGACCGAATCACGCACGCCGCTGACCCAGCGGGTGGCCGATACCATCGAGGCAGCGGTCTTCTTTCTGCTCGACGACCCGCGGCGCGGCCGCATCCTGTGCATCGAAGCGGTGGGCGTCTCCGAAACCATGGAGAAGAAACGCCGCCAGACCACGCACGAACTGGCCGAGATCATCCGCCGCTACGCCACGCTCATGGCCGAAAGCGGCATGTTGCCCAGCCGTGACTACCACCTGCCGTCGGTCGCCCTGGTGGGCATGTTCAACGAACTGATCGCGGAATGGCTGACCGAGGACACCGGCCTCACCGCCATGGAAATGGCACGCGAGGCCAAGATCATGTTCCGGGCGATGATCTTCGGCGCCCAGCACTACGAGCCGACCGATTCCTCCGCCGACCACGACCCTCTCGATCCGCCGGACGAAAGCGTCTCCTGACAGCGCCCGTCGAGCCGACCCGCGTCGAGCGGGCCGGCCGGGCCTGTTCTTCTAGAGCGAAATATCGCCGTCTGCGAGGGCGGCGCGGGTATCGTCGTCGATCGGCTCGTAGCGCTCGCCGCGGGCGGCAAGCATGAACACCGGCTCGTCGCCTTCCGGCGAATAGCCCTGTTTCTTCAGATCGACCTTGCGATACTTCATCGTGCCGGTGATTTCCTGCTCCGGGCGCAGCCGGATGAACACGGGCACGGCATAGGCCGGCAGTTCATTGCGCAGATGCGCCACCAGCGCGCCCCAATCGATATCGGCGAGCTTGTTGACCGGCGTGATCGCGGCCATGCCGGCGCGTCCATCGGCGTGCGGCACCTCCACACCGTAGACCACGGACTCCTCGATCTCGGGAAAGGCGTTCAGCGCATTCTCGACCTGGGTCGTGGCCACGTTCTCGCCCTTCCAGCGGAAGGTGTCGCCCAGCCGGTCGACAAAGGCGATATGACGCATCCCCTGGCGACGCACCAGATCACCGGTGTTGAAGTAGCAGTCGTCGGCCTTGAACACGCCGCGAAACAGTTTCCTCTCGCTCGCCTCGGGGTCGGTATAGCCCTCGAACGGGGCGAAATCGGTGACCTTGTTCAGAAGCAGCCCGGTTTCACCCTTGGCGACCTCTTTCATTCGGCCCTTGTCGTCGGTGACCGGTTCCTCGGTCTCCGGATCGTACTCGACCACCGCGAACGGCAACGGACAGAAGCCGGCGGTGCGGTCCATGTTGAAGCCGTTGACGAACACCAGGTTGCCTTCGCTGGCCCCGTAGAACTCGCAGATGCGATCGATGCCGAAGCGGTGCTTGAACTCGTCCCAGATATCCGGACGCAGGCCGTTGCCGATGACCGCGCGGATCGCGTGATTGCGGTCGTTTTCATGCGGCTCGGCCTGCAGCAGGTAGCGGCACAGCTCGCCGATGTAGCAGAACACGGTCGCCTTGTGGTGGCGTACGTCCGGCCAGAAACGGGTGACGCTGAACTTGGGCGCGAGGGCAAAGGTGGCGCCCGCGCACAGCACCGACGACCACGACACGGTCAGCGCGTTGTTGTGATACAGCGGCAACGGGCAATAGAACCGGTCGTTCGGCGTCAGGCGCAGGCCGGCCATGCCCAGCCCGGCACCGCCGCGCAGCCAGCGCACGTGGCTCATGCGCGACGCCTTGGGCATGCCGGTGGTGCCGGACGTGAAGATATAGAAGCAGGTATCGCTACTCGAGACCCGGCGCGCATCGTCGAGGTTGCCGCTGGGCTGGTCCGCGATCTGTTCGAGAAAATGCGCGCAGCCGGCCGGTGCTGCGCCAACCGCGCTATGGCCCACGTACCAGACCGGCGCCAGGTCGGCCAGCGCCGGTTCGTCGCGGATCTCGGCATAGGCGTCGAACAGCTCTTCGCCGACGAGCATCGCCTTGGGCTTGACCGTGCCGAGGCTATGGGCGAGCACGTCACCGCGCTGCTTGGTGTTGCACATGGCCGCGGCCGCGCCGAGCTTGGCCAGTGCCGCGACGATGATCAGTGTCTCGGGCCGGTTGTCCAGCAGCACGCCGACCACGTCGCCGCGCCCGACGCCGCCCGCCTTGAGCGTGCGCGCGTAGCGGTTCGCCTGGGCGTTGAGCTGGGCGTAGGTATAGCGCTGATTCTCGAAAGTGATCGCGTCCTGCTGCGGTCGGCGGCCGGCGTGATCCTCGATCAGCGTGGCGATGGTGAGGTTGTCCTTGAACTTGGACTTGAGCAGGATGCCGCCGCCCATGAGCAGCCGGTCGACCCCGGTCAGCTTGTCGGCGGTAGGCTTGAGAACATCCCAGACACTGAGCGTGTCGCGCTCGTATTCACTCATCGGCCAGTCTCCGTTGGCATTCGCCCTGGATAGCGAAACGATTAATTTTCAAACCGGAGAGCCTAGCAGGCCGTTCGCCCGCTTGGGAGTCAGCGGCCCGGCGTTTCGCCGCCCCCGCCGTGCTCGAGCGCGCCCGATAGTGGCCGGCAGTCCTGCCAGAGGGCCTGTCCGTAATCGCTCATGTGCACGCTAAAACGCTGAAGACGCGGGTAAAGCTTCATTTCATTGCGAACGCGGTCCATCGTCTTGCGCAGCTGGGTATCGGCCATGAGCAGTTCGTACTGATCCGTGAGCCGATCGTCCTCCGGCCCGGCCTCGAACACGCCCAGCGCGAGCAACTCGCTCATGTACTGCGGCACATAGTCACGCAGCAGCACGCCGGCATCGCGCCCCAGCGAGCTCGCATTCGACAGCACGACGACGCTCACCGGCCCGGCCGGCAGACGCCCCGCCGCGACGTGGCACAGCGGCGCGATCTCGCGGTCTGCAAGCAGCGCCATCATCGCCACCTGGTCGGGCACCAGCCGCGACAGCGTCTGGCGATACAGCCGGGTGCGCGCCGCGTCCGGGTCCACACCGCGGGACTGGGCCAGCAGCAGGGCGAGCATGTCGCGCGGCGCCGGCCCCTCGGCCGCGGCTTCGCGCGAACGCGCCGGCTCGTCGCCATCCTCGGCCATCGAATCCAGACGATGCTTGAGCTCGGCCATGGCCCAGGTCTCGGCGTCCTGAAAGCGCCGAACGGCCGACCCGGCCACCGGCCATTCCTCGGCCGCGCGCGCGGCCTGGCGCAGGAACTGGAATGCGCGCGGCGTGCGCACTCTGAGACTCTTCTTCGCGGCCATCGATCATCTCCGAGAAAACGGTCCGGGCGCCGCGCTCGGCGTGGCGCCCTCCAATACGTCTATCGTGCATCAATCCGGCGTGCGTCTGCCTCAGCCGAACCCGGGGATACCGCCAAAGCGGTCGACGAACACGCTCGAGAACAGCACGATCAACTGGAACCAGCCGACGGCGAGCCCGAGCGCCGCGCCCACCGCAATCAGTATCCACTCGTCCTCTTCGAACGCGGGACGCAGCATGCCCTCGAACTGCAACGGGGTGAGATTCTGCAGCCGCGTGATGAGCGTCTCCTGGATCGCCATGGCGTCCTCGGCATAGCCGGTCATGTGCGACAGCGTCTCCGGCATGCGCGCAACCACTTCGCGCACGGCCTCGGCCTTGATGCGTTCGTAGTCGGCGCTGCCGAGCGTCCACGTCACGAACGGCCGCGCGACGCTGGCACTGGAATCGATCGCGCGCTGCACCTCGGTCTGCACCAGGGCGAAAAGCTTCTCGGCATAAGGGCCGGTCAGGATTTCCTCGAGGATGTTCTGCGGCGTGAGGATCTGGGTGGCAACAAGGCTGCCATAGTCGGCCGCGACCTCCTGCTGACGCTTGAAAAACAGCCCCTGGATTTTAAACCGGCCGATGCGTAAAGGCTTCTTGGGATTGAAGATCATCTTCAACGCCAGCCAGTTGGTCGCCCAGCCCACCAGCAGCCCGAACAGCGGCAGCAGCCACCAGGCCTGAAAGAACACCCAGATCAGCATCTGGACAATGCCGAAGGCAAAGCCGAAATAGGCGCCCGAACGGCCGATGAAAATGAACTCGTTGCGGCCCGTCTCGAGAAAAATGCGGTTGAGCAGATTCTTCTCGCGCACCAGCACGCGCGTGATCATGCCCTTGAGATCGAACATGTAGCGCACGTTGGTGCGCACCTCGTTCATCAATTCGCGGATGATGGTCGGCGCCTGGGCACGCACACGGCGCTTGACCTGGCTGCGCACCACCAGCGGCATCGCCTCCCAGAGGGTGGGATGGTGGCGCTTCATGACGGTATCGGTGATCTCGTCGGTGAGCGCGATCATCGGCTCTTCGAGCTCGTCGGCCACCCGCGCGGGATCGAGGCGATTGAATATCTCGGCCTCGGTGATCAGCGATTCGGTGATGGTGTCGACCGAGATACCGGTCATCTTCGACGCCTTGCGCGGCACGATGCCCTGCCAGCCCAGCCAAGGCTTCCACACCCCGATGAACTCGATCGGGTGGAACATCATCTTGATCGCGACGACGTTGGTCACATAACCCACGACGGCACTGATCACCGGCATGGAAATATATTTCCATGTCTCCAGGCTCAGATAGAGAAAGCTGCCGTCCATGCATCGACCGGGATCACGCACGCGCCGCGTCCCGCACTCCTCACGTTTTCGTCGTTGTTATCGCAAAGATTATCGCGCACCGAGCGCTGCGGCGACGCGGCTCTGACATCAAGCGTTGTCAATGATAGCAGCCGACCGGGGCCACCGCGCGACCACCGCACGCCAACCGCCGCTCAGCCGCGCGCGTCGATCTGCGGCGGCGCGCCACGCAGCCGGGCGTTGATGCGGGCGAGTTCGTTGAAGTCGAGCACGCCGGCCGCCCGGCGCAGCCGCAGCCGCGCGAGCGCATGGTCGTACCACGCCTGCTTGCGGTCGGCGCGCCGCTGGACCAGTGTGATCTGGGCCTCGATCACATCGAGAATCGTGCGATTGCCAAGCCGGTAACCCGCCTGCGCCGCTTCGAGCGCCGTTTCGCCGGAGGCAATGGCCCGATCCAGCGCCGCCAGTCGGCGCGCGGTAGTCGCAACGCTGCGATGCGCCTCGTTGATGTCGATGAGCAGCTGGCGCCGCGCGGCAATCAGGTCGAGCCGCGCCTGCTCGGCGTTGTATTCGGCCTCGGAAACGGCGGCACGCGTCGCTCCGCCGGAAAACAGGGGCATCTCCAGCTGCAGGCCGATGGACTGGGTTTCGTTGATGATATTGAGCTGCCCGCTACCCGCGCCGAAAGGCGACAGCTGCTCGCTGCGACCCACGCTGCCCACCAGATTCAGCGTGGGCAGATGGCCGCCCCGCTGGGCCGCGATATCCTCGCGCGCCGCGCGCCAGGCCGCCCGGGAGGCAGCCACCTGCGGCGAACGCTCGAGGGCGACCGCCAGCCAGTCCTCGCGGTTGCGATGGTCCACCTCGGCGGTCTTGTCGAGCATATCCTCGTCGACATCGATCCCGGACAGCGCATCCGGCGCGCGACCGGTCAGCGCGATCAGCGCATCGCGCGATGCCGCGAGCTGGTTCTCTGCGTCGATGGCGTCGACGATCGCGCTGTCGAGGCTCGACTGGGCTTCCTGCTGATCGGTGATCGGATCGAGCCCGGCCTCGAAGGCGGCCTGGGCGCGGTCGAGTTGGCTGTTGATCGAACGCTGCTGTTCGCGCGCGGCGGTCAACGCATCGCGCGCGGCAAGCACGTCGAAGTAGGCCTCGGCCACGCGCACGATCAGCTGCTGTTCGGCCATCGACAGCGACAACGCGGCCTCGTCGCTGCGGGCCGCTGCCGCGTCCTTGTTCTGCCAGGCCGTCCAGTTGAACAGCGGCTGAGTGAGGTCCAGCGAGTAGGACTGCTGATCGGACGTGCTTTCACCACTGTCGCCGCCGAAGAACCCGGCCGCCCCGCCAAAGCCGCCGTCCCCGTCGGTGCTTTGGAAACGCTGGTCCTGGGTGACCTGGGAATAGTTCGCCGTGGCCGACAGCTGCGGCAACAATTGGCCACGGGCCTGGCGATAGCGCGCCGACGCCGCACCGGACTCGGCGCGGGCCGAAAGCAGTTCGGTGTCGTTGCGTAGCGCCTGGTCGTAGGTATCGAGCAGGTTCTGCGCCGCGAATGCACCCGCGCCGGGCCACAGCGCAAGGACCGCGAACGCGGCGACGGTGCGTGTTGCCGCCTTCATGCCTCGCCCCCGCGGCGGCGCTGCCAGGCATCGCCCATGCGCGCGCCGAGTATCAGCAGGCAGGGCGTGAGCACCAGTGTAAGCAGCGTCGAGAACAGCAGCCCGCCGACGATCGCCGTGGCCAGCTGGGTCCACCACTGTGTCGACGGCGCGCCGAAGGTGATCGCGCGGCCGATGATGTCCACGTTCATCTGCAGCACCATGGGCAACAGCCCCAGAATGGTTGTCACGGTGGTGAGTATGACCGGACGCAGGCGCTCGGCGCCGGTCTGGATCACCGCGTCCCAGGCGGCCAGCCCCGCGGCACGGTTCACGTTGTAGGTATCGATGAGCACGATGTTGTTGTTGACCACGATACCGGCGAGCGCGATCACCCCGATACCGCTCATCACCACGCCGAACGGCTGCCCGGCAATGAGCAGACCCAGCAGCACGCCGACGGTCGAGAACACCACGGCGGAGAGAATCAGAAACGACTGATAGAAGCTGTTGAACTGGGTCAAAAGGATCACACCGATGAGCGCGACCGCCACGCCGAAGGCCTTGGAGAGAAACGCCTCGGCGTCGCGCAGGTCTTCGTCCTCGCCCTTGAAGGCGATATCCACGCGGGCATCGAGATCCGCCTCGTCGACATGGGCCGAGATCCAGTCACGCAGCGCGGCCAGCTGATCGGCGACCAGCTTGCCCTCGGCGACACCGGAATCCACCGTAACCGTGCGCTGGCTGCCGGTGCGCTCGATGTTCTCCACCTTCGGCGCAGGCACGCGCGAGACGAAATTGGATACCGGCACCTGGCCGTCGGGCGTCTGCAGGCGCAGGTTGTCCAGCGCGTCGAGATTGCGGGCATCTTCTGGAAAACGCACGCGGATATCCATCTCCTCGGTGGCGTCGTCCGGGCGGTATTCACCCACCTTGATGCCCTGGGTGACCAGCTGAATAGCCTGACCGATCGAGGCCATGTTCGCGCCGTAACGGCTCGCCTCGGCGCGGTCGACGTCGATACGCCACTCCAGGCCCTGGGTGGCGCGAGTGTCCTGGATATCGGTGAAGCCGCCCACCGCTTCCATGCCCCGGCGCACGAACGTCGCGGCCTTGTCGAGGGCGTCCATGCCCGGCCCGGAAATCTGCAGCTCGACCGGCTTGTCCTGGGTCGGGCCCTGCGCCTGTTCGCGGACCTCGGTGCGAATGCCGGGAATATCGGCAATGCGCTCGCGCACGTCGGCCATGATCTCGTCCGCGGGCCGGCGCACGCCCCAGGGCTTGAACTCGAGCTGAATCTGGCCGATCACGTCATCGGCCGTGCCCTGGCGAAAGGCCTCCTGGCCGGCGCCGGTTCGCGTGTAGACGGATTCGAAGCCATGCATGGCGAGCACGCGATCCTCTACCTGGCGCACGAGCCGGTCGGACTCGGCCACCGACTGCTGGCCGCGCGCGTGAATCTGGATCACCGCGTTGTCGGGCGATATGTCGGGAAAGAACTCCACGCCCTTGCCGAACTGGCCATAGGCGAAGATGGCGACGAAAAACAATACCACCGCGCCGATCACGGTCTTGCCGGCATGGCGGGCGAAAAACGTCAGGGCCGCGACATAGCGCCCCGTGAACCCGCGCAGCGGTTGCCCGGGCTGCCAGACCGCTTCGGCACCGCCCGGCGCCGTACCGCCGATGGTCGCGCCCAGCGTGGGCACGAAGATCAGCGCCATGAACAGCGACGCAGTCAGCACCGCGATCAGGGTGATGGGCATGTAGCGCATGAACTCGCCGACCACGCCGGGCCAGAACAGCAGCGGCGCGAACGCGGCCAGCGTGGTCGCGGTGGAGGAGATGATCGGCCAGGCCATGCGTTGGGCGGCATGCATATAGGCCAAGGTGCGGGTTTCGCCCTCGGCGAGAAAACGATCCGCCAGCTCCACCACCACGATCGCGCCGTCGACGAGCAGCCCGAGTGCCAGGATCAGCGCGAACAGCACGACGATGTTCACCGACAGCCCCATCGCCGCCAGCACCAGAATGCCGAGCAGAAAGGATCCCGGTATCGACACGCCGACCAGGGTGCCGGCTCTGAGTCCGAGAATACCCACGATCACGATCATCACCAGCAGGATGCCGCTGACCACGTTGTTCTGCAGATCACCCAGCAGGCGTGTGACATCCTCGGACTCGTCCTGCGAGAAATTCACCCGGATCGCGTCCGGCCAGGCCTGCTGCATGCGCGCCACCGCATCGCGCACCGCCTGATTGGTGTCGATGATGTTGGCGCCGATACGCTTGGTGACTTCCAGCGCCAGCGTGGGCTGGCCGTTGAGACGCGCGAAGCTCTCGCGGTCGGCGAAGGCACGGCGCACGGTGGCCACGTCGGCCACGGTCACGACCTGGTCGTCCGCCTGCTTGATCGCGGTATTGCGCAGCGCGTCGAGATTGTCGATCACGCCCGGCACCTTGATCGAAAAGCGCCCGGCGCCGGTGTCCAGCGCGCCCGCGGGCACCAACTGGTTATTCTGCTGGACCGAATTGAACACCTCTTCCAGCGACAGCCCGTAGGACTCCAGCTTGAGCGGATCGATATTGATCTCGATCTGCTCGTCGCGATCGCCGGCGACATCGGCCTCGAGCACGCCGGGAATCGACTCCAGCTCGTCCTTCACGTCCTCGGCGAGCGCGACCAGCACCCGTTCGGAGACGTCGCCATAGAGATTCACCACCAGCACCGGAAACAGGGCGACGTTGACCTCGTTGACGGTGGGTTCGTCGGTCTCGTCGGGCAGATCGGCCTTGGCGATATCGACCTGGTTGCGCACGTCGTCCATCGCCGCGTCGGGGTCGAACCCGGCCTCGAACTCGAGAATCACGCTGGCATGGCCTTCCGACGCCGTGGCACTCATCTCCTTCAGGCCTTCGATGGAGCGCAGCTCCTGCTCCATCGGCTTGACCAGCA
Organism: Endozoicomonas sp. G2_2; assembly: GCF_017744135.1. Classification (GTDB taxonomy): domain Bacteria; phylum Pseudomonadota; class Gammaproteobacteria; order Nevskiales; family Salinisphaeraceae; genus Salinisphaera. Next base: position 99,985 of record NZ_JAGHQU010000003.1, on the reverse strand, counting down.
GCCGCTCGGCGTCCTCGGGCGAAATGCCCTGGTGCGTCATCGAGACATAGATGGTCGGAATCGTGATGTCGGGCGAGGATTCCTTGGGGATATCGCGATACGACAATGCGCCGGCAAACAGAATCACGATCAAACCGAGCACGATGGTGCGCGGCCGCGAGAACGCGGCGGCGATCAGACCATTCATGAGAACGGCGCGCTCATGCCGCGTCGTCGGGGCTTTCGGCGTCGCCGGCCTGGGGTGCCGGCCGTGCGTCGTCGGCGGTGGGCGCCGGCTTTTGCGCGCCCCCGCCGGCCGCCTCGTCGTCATCGCCAACGATGGTGACCTCGTCGCCGGCACGCACAAACCCCTGGCCGGTGGTGATCAGGCGCACGGTGTCCGGCAGCCCGTCGAGCCAGAGTCGCTCGTCGCTGCTCTTGGCGATGTCGGCGCGATGGAATGCCACACGGCCGTCGTCGCCCACGGTCTTGATGCCCATGTCGCCGCCTTCGTCGAGAGTGAGCAGGTCGGCCGCCACTTCATGCGCCTGGACCTGCTCCAGCGGCAGGATCAGCTTGGCCGAGGCGCCCGAGACCAGCCGACCCTGCGGGTTGTCGACCTCCAGCTCGACCGGATAGGTGCGCGTCGCCTCGTTCGCTTCGGTGGCGACATAGCGCACCCTGCCCTCGACCGTACGCCCGTCGATCAGGCGCGTATGCCCGGGCTGGCCCGGCTCGACGAAGGCAACGTCCTTTTCGGCGAGATCGCCGCGGACCACGAACGGGTCCTGCTGGATCACGCGCGCGATCTCGTCGCCCACGCCGACATAGTCGCCGACTTCCACCGGCCGGGTTTCCAGCACGCCCGCAAACGGCGCACGAATCACGGTGTTGTCGATATCCTGCTGAATCTCGGCGAGCTGGGCCTGGGCGGCCTCCAGGTCGGATTTCGCCTGGGCCAGATCGGTACGGGTCTGATAGCCCTTTTCCGACATCTTGCGCACGGCTTCGTACTGCAGCCGGCGCTGCTCGACCACGGCGCGCGCCTCGTTGCGCGACGCGCTTCGATCGTCGAGTGCGATACGCGCGAGCACATCGCCCTCGGCCACACGGCTGCCGCGCTCGGCCTCGACGGCGCGGATACGACCGGCCGTCTGGGCACGCAGGGTCACCGCCCGATCCGGCGCGGTACGCCCGTTGAGCTCGACTTCGCGCCAGACCGGCGCGGCCATGGAGGTGCGCACGGCCACGCTTACCGGCTTCGCCGTCTGTTCGGCCGGCGCGCTCTCTGCCGCCGCGTCATCGGCCGGGCTGCCGAGCATGCCCGAGGCCAGCCAGGCGGCGAGTACGATCACGATCGCGAGCACGATCCAAATCGGGCGGATCGCGGGCATTCTAGGCATCGTTGTTCTTCCCGCGGGCCGCCAGGCGCTCGATCAGGTCACGGGTGTGATCGCGCGCGATGTCGATGAAATCGTGCATGTCCTCGAGGCGTTCACGGGCACCGTCCATGCCGGCCGGCAGCTCCCGCTCGGCCTGGGCCAGCGAGTCGCTCATGGTGCCCATGCGCTCGACGTGGCCTTCCAGCAGACGCACATAGTGGCGTTCGGCGAGCCGATAATAATCCTGGCGATCGCCCGGCACGGTCGTGGCTTCGAGAATGCCGAGATCGCGCAGAAAACGCGCGTTGGTGCTTACGCTTGCGCGCGACACCTGCAGAGATTCGGCCAGCGCCGCCAGGCTCGTGGGCCCGCCGTGAATGATGAAGTAGCCGATCATCCGACCAGCAATCCGCGGCAGACCATCGTTCTGCGCGGACAGACCCATGCGTTCGATGAACGCGGTAACGGCGTCGTGGGAATCGCTCATGGGCGGGCAGCGTAGGCCCAAATCGTCATTCAATCAATACTGAACGTAACGAAAGATGCGACTCAGAGAGCGCACTCTCTCAGCGGTCGGTCATGTCGCCCGTCGGGGTCGAACTACGCCCACGGTTTAGCTGCGCGTATCCGTCCCCATCGTTCGGGCTTGATCGCCGCACCCGACCGACCGCGGCGCCCTGTACTTGCAAGAGAAAACGGATGACCGACACTACCGATTCCGCGGACACGCCCATCGCGGCGGTGATCTTCGACTGCGACGGCACGCTGGTGGACAGCGAACTGCTCAACGCCCGCGGCGTGGCCGAGCTGTTCGCCGCGGACCACGGCCTCGACCTCGATGCCGTTGCGATCGAGCGCGAGTTCCGCGGCGGCCAGTTCGAGGCCATGATCGACACCCTGGCTGCGCGCCACGGGGTGACCGTCGCCGGCGATTTCACCCAGCGCTATCGCGAGCATATGTATGGCCTGTTCGCCCGCGCGCTCGAACCCATGCCCGGCGTGCGCGAGGCCATCGAGGCCATCGACCTGCCCAAATGCGTGGCTTCCAGCGGCCCGGAGAAGAAACTCGCGGTCGCGCTCGAAACCACCGACCTCGCCCGCTATTTTGGCGAGTTCGTGTTCAGCGCCTACACCATTGGCGTCTGGAAACCCGAGCCGGACTTGTTCCTGACCGCGGCCGCCGCACTCGGCGTCGCCCCGGCCCACTGTGCCGTGATCGAGGACAGCGACGCGGGCGTGGAGGCCGCGCGGCGCGCCGGCATGCGCGTATTCGGCTACGACCCGCACGGCGCGATCGGCAACCATCCCGACGCCGCGTTGACGCGTTTTTCCGATTTTCACGACCTGCCCGATCTGCTGAATCAAAAGCGCTAGGCGCCGGCAGGCTGCACAGCGGCCCGGCAAACCAGGCAGCGCTTGCAATATACGCTTTCACGTATATTCTATATTTCGAATATACGGAGGATCGTATTTATGCGCGACGCCGAGCGAACCTACAACGTCCTGTTCCTGTGCACCCACAACAGCGCACGGAGCATCTTTGGCGAGGCGCTGCTCAACAGCCTCTCGCATACCAACCTGCGCGGTTTCAGTGCCGGCAGCGAACCGGGGGCACGCATTCATCCGCTCGCCGCCGATCTGCTGCGTTCCATGCAGATCCCCACCGACGATCTGCACCCGAAGGACTGGCGCGCGTTCGAGCACGCCGACGCGCCGACGATGGATTTCGTGTTCAGCGTCTGCGACAAGACGCGCGATCAGACCTGCCCCGCCTGGCCCGGCCACCCGGTCACGGCGCACTGGGGCATCGACGATCCATCGCGGGTCGAAGGCGACGATGCGACCCGCCAGCAGGCGTTTCGCAAGGCCTTCTACGCGATGCGCAGCCGCATCCAGTTGTTCGCCAATCTGCCGATCGCTTCGCTCGATCGGCTCAGCCTGCAGTCGGAGGTGGACTCGATCGGCCGACTGGACGCAACCGAAGACAGGGAGACCACGGCATGAATGCCGCAACCGCGGATGCGACTACCGCGGCCGTGCCGGAAGCGATCTTCCAGGCGCTGGCCGACAGCACCCGTCTGCGCTGTCTGGCGCTGATCGTGAACCACGGCGAGCTGTGCGTCTGCGAACTGGTGCATGCACTGGAACTCTCGCAACCCAAGATCTCGCGCCATCTCAAGCTGCTACGCGAGGCCGGCCTGGTCGCCGACCGGCGTGAACGCATCTGGGTGCACTACCGCCTGTCGGACACGCTGCCGTTATGGGCGCGGCGCACGCTGGGCGATGTCGTCGCCGCACACGCGCACGATGCCCCGTTTGCCGGCGACGCCCGCCGCCTGGCGCATATGCCCGACCGCCCGGAAGGCCGCTGCGACAGCTGACCTGCTTCTCACTGATCTGCAAGGACTCGCGATGAACATCCTGTATCTATGCACCGGCAACAGCTGCCGTTCGCAAATGGCCGAGGGCTGGACCCGTCATCTCGGCGGCGCCGATATCGCCGTGCGTTCGGCCGGTCTGGAGGCCCACGGCCTCAACCCGAATGCGGTCGCAACCATGCAGGAAGCCGGCGTGGATATCACCAGCCAGCATTCCGCGATCCTCGCCGACGCAGATCTCGATTGGGCCGACCTGGTGATCACGGTCTGCGGCCATGCCGACGAGCATTGCCCGTTGTTGCCGCCCGACACGAACAAGCAGCACTGGCCGATCGACGACCCGGCGGGTGCAACCGGTAGCGACGCCGAGGTTGCGGCCATATTCGCCGCCACCCGCGACCTTGTCCGCGATCACGTCAGCACCCTGCTTGCCGACCATTCTCGGACAGCCGCGCAGTAAGCAGATAGCCCCTCGCTGGGCCGCCTGGCGGCCCTGTATTTTTTCCAGGATCGTTCATGACCGTCATCGCCATTCTGATCTTCGTTGCCACGCTCACGCTGGTGATCTGGCAGCCGCGTGGGCTGGGTATCGGCTGGAGCGCGAGCGCCGGCGCACTCGTCGCCCTGGCCACCGGCGTGGTGGGCTTCGGCGACGTGGCCACGGTGTGGAGCATCGTCTGGAACGCGACCTTCACCTTCGTCGCGATCATTCTGATCAGCCTGACGCTAGACGAGGCCGGTTTCTTCGAATGGGCCGCGCTGCACGTGGCCCGCTACGGCGGCGGGCGCGGGCCGCGCCTTCTCGTGCTGGTGATGCTGCTGGGGGCGCTGGTCTCGGCAGTGTTCGCCAACGACGGTGCTGCGCTCATTCTCACCCCGATCGTGTTCGAGATGCTGCTCGCACTGGGGTTTTCTGCCGGTGCGACGCTGGCCTTCGTGATGGCGGCGGGCTTCATTGCCGATACCGCCAGCCTGCCGCTGGTGATCTCGAATCTGGTGAATATCGTCTCGGCGGATTTCTTCGAACTCGGCTTCGGCAGCTATGCGGCGGTGATGGGGCCGGTCTATATCGTTTCGGTGCTGGCCTCGATCGGGGTGGTGTATCTGTATTTCCGTCGCGATATCCCGGCCACCTTCGACCCGACGCCGCTGCGTGAACCCGAGACCGCGATCCGGGACCGCGCCGTGTTCGTGGCCGGCTGGTGGGTGCTCGGGCTGTTGCTGGTCGGCCTGTTCGCGGCAGAGATGATCGGAGTGCCCGTGAGCGTGGTGGCCGGCATCGGCGCCGCGGTGCTGCTCGCCATCGCCCATCGCGGCCACGTGGTGGACAACGCCAAGGTCGTTCGCGGCGCGCCCTGGGATATCGTGGTCTTTTCGCTGGGCATGTATCTGGTGGTCTACGGCCTGCAGAACGTGGGCCTGACCGCGCAGCTCGCCGGCATGCTGGATGCACTGTCCACACAGTCGCTCTGGGTGGCGACCGTGGGGACCGGCTTTCTCGCCGCATTCCTGTCGTCGATCATGAACAACATGCCGACCGTGCTGGTCGTGGCCCTGTCGATCGACGCCAGCCAGGTCTCCGGGCTGGTACAGGACGCCATGATCTACGCCAACGTGGTGGGCTCCGATCTCGGCCCTAAGATCACGCCGATCGGCAGCCTTGCGACCCTGCTCTGGCTGCATGTGCTCGCCCGCAAGGGCCTGACCATCGGCTGGGGCCAGTATTTTCGTATCGGCATCGTGCTGACCGTGCCGGTGCTGCTGATCACCCTCACCGCATTGGCCGGCTGGCTGGCGGTGCTGCACTGATTTCAAAATGAGCCCTGCCATGCACGATCTGCCGAATCTCGACCCCGATGCACTAACACTGCGCGACGACAGCGACGACGGCCATCCGCCGCGCATCCTGCTGCTCTACGGCTCGTTGCGCGAACGCTCCTACAGCCGGCTGCTGACCGAAGAGGCCGCGCGCCTGCTGCGGGCCTTCGGCGCCGAAACCCGTATCTTCGATCCGCACGGGCTGCCGCTACCCGATGAAACGGATGCCGACCATCCCAAGGTCGCCGAACTGCGCGAGCTGGCGTTCTGGTCGGAAGGCCAGGTCTGGTGCAGCCCGGAACGCCACGGCAACATCACCGGCGTGTTCAAGAGCCAGATCGACTGGCTGCCGCTGTCGATCGGCGGCATGCGCCCGACCCAGGGCCGCACCCTGGCGGTGATGCAGGTCTGTGGCGGCTCGCAGTCGTTCAACGTGGTGAACTCGCTGCGCGTACTCGGGCGCTGGATGCGCATGTTCACGATCCCCAACCAGTCGTCGGTGCCCAAGGCCTTCAACGAATTCGACGAGGCCGGGCGCATGAAGGCCTCGCCCTACTACGACCGCGTGGTGGACGTGATGGAGGAACTGGTGAAGTTCACCTACCTGCTCCGTGGCCAGAGCGACTATCTCACCGAGCGCTACTCCGAGCGCCGCGAAAGCCCCGAGGCGCTGTCGAAGCGCGTCAACCAGGCTTCGATCTAGGCCTGGCCGTCATCGCCGAAGCGCCAGTAGTCGATCGCGCGGCGCAGGCAGAACACCGGGATCTCGCGATCCTCGACCGCGCGGATGAGCTTGTCGGCGGCGCCGCCGTCGACGACGAACATCAGCTCTTCCGGCTCGTCGGCCTGCTCGAAGAAATGGGCGGAATGGGTGTGGCCGCTGCTGCCCGTGCCCTCGGCGTCGACACGCCGCGTACTGCGTTCGATGCCCTGGTCACGCGCGAGTGCGGCGATCAGATCCAGCACCGGCTCGCCGTCGAAACGGCGCGAGCGCGGCGCGATGAACAACACTTCAAATCCTTTCATGTGAAACTTTGACCTTCATCGGGCAGCCCCGACGAGTTGGCGTAACAACGCCACCGTACCCATACCCAGCCCCGTCATGGCCAGCGAACCGGCCACATGCACGGCGATTCCGGTGAATGCCCAGCCGAACCGGCCGCCCTGGATCTGGGTGAATATCTCGGCCGAAAAGGTCGAGAACGTGGTCAGCGCGCCGAGGAAGCCGGTGATGATCGCCAGTTTCCAGAACGGCGAGAGCTCCGGCAGCGCCGCGAACACCGCGATTGCGATGCCGACGAGCCAGGCCCCGAGCAGATTGGCCGCGAGCGTGCCGGGCGGCAACGCCGGAAACAGCGCATTCAACGCTAGCCCCAGAGCCCAGCGCAGGTTGGCACCACAGGCTGCGCCGAGCGCAATCGCGAGAATGGAAACGGGTATCGACATCCGTTCAACAAAGCATGGGCCGTATGCACAGGTTACAAGCACGCCGCATGCCGTGTGCATCGGCCTGGCCCCGCCGCCTGTTAACTCTCGATTCAGCCGCAGGCGCAGAGGGTGCGTAGCCAAGGGCAGCGATTGCCCTGTGTACTTCAACGATCGAGGAGATCTCATGTACAAGCAGCTTGCGATTGCAACCGCCACCGCACTGGCCCTGACCAGCGGCGCCGCGCTGGCCGATACGGCCGTGGGCACCGATACCGCGACCGGCGCAGAGGCCGGCGTGAACACGGGCGTCGGTGTCGGCGCGGACGTGGACACCCAGGCCGATACCTCGACCACCAGCGAAACCGGCATGGATCACGCCGAGGGCCACGCCGAGAGCGACAGCTCGGTTGGCGCCGGCGCAGATGCGGACGTCGATACCTCGGCAGACGTCGACTCCAATGCCCAGGGCGGCATGGACCACGACGCCGAGTCGGACATGGAAAGCGAAAGCAGCATGTCGTCGGACAACGCGGCGGACGTTGACGCCAATGCCCAGGGCAACGCCAACGGCAAGGTCGGCGCCGACGAATAGATCGTCGGCCTGTCGGCCAACAAAAAACCCCGCGCCGATCGGCGCGGGGTTTTTTTATGCGTGCAGGGCCTGTTCGGGTGCGGCCCTGCGGTCAGTAGCCGATCATCATGTGTCGCGCGTACAGGCTGTAAAACAGCCACAGCGTACCGCCGACCATGACGAACATCGTGAACACCGAAAACAGCACGGAAATCGTATTCCAGCGCTGCTCCTGCGACATGTCCAGATGCAGGAAGAATCGCAGATGCACACCCAGCTGCAGCACCGCCGTGATCGCGATCACCAGAAGGATCGCGCCCTGCGACATGAGGTCGTAGTAAACCGCGCCGAACGGAATCAGCGTCAGCACCAGCGCGGCCAGGTACCCCATGACATAGCCGCGCGCGGTCGGCGCGTGACCGGGGGTGGCGTCGTCGGAATGGCTCATGAGCTGCCTCCTGCAAGGATTCCGGGCAGATAGACGGTCGAGAACACGCAGATCCACACGAGATCGAGGAAATGCCAGAACAGGCTCAGCCGCGCCAGCCGCGATGCGATCGGCGGCGTGAGCCCCTTGATGGCGAGTTGCGCAACCATGGTCGCGATCCAGATCAGGCCGAAGAACACATGCGCCCCGTGGGTGCCCACGAGCCCGAAATAGGCGGACAGAAAACCGCTGCGCGTGAACGACGCCCCCTCGTGGATGATATGCACGAACTCGCTGACTTCATGCCAGAGGAAGTAGATACCCAGCACGGCGGTGGCCAGCAGCCAGCCGATGATGTGGTTTTTGCGGCCCTGATGCAGGCTCACCATCGCGAGCCCGAACGTGAGGCTGGACGCCAGCAGCGCCATGGTTTCCAGGAATACGCCGTGCAGCGAGAAGATATCCGCGGGCGTCGGCCCGCCGGCAAATCGCTGCGACAGATTGACGTACGCCAGAAACAGCATCGAGAACAGGACCACGTCGCTCATCAGATAGGCCCAGAAACCGAAGTTGACTTCGGTATCCGCCCGAGCCGCAGCGCGAACGCGGTTTAGATCGTACGAAGGGCTTGACGCCATGAACTATGCCTCTCGAATACGTGTCGGTAAGCGTCGCGCAGCCATCAGCTCGGTGCGCCGGACGTGGCCCGGGTCGTCGGCTCGACGAACGCGCCGGCCGGCGTCCGCTCGTCGCCGAACTCCTGGATACCGTCGATGTGGGTGAACACATCCGCCTGCTTCAGCCGTGCGTGGAACGCGTCCTCGTCGGCCTGAACCTCCGACGCCGGAATCACGAACTCGGTTTCGTCGTTGAAGCTGCGCGCGATCACCGCGGCCACGGTGCCCAGAACGCACAGGCCGGCCAGCCACCAGATGTGCCAGACATAGGCAAAGCCGAAGAAGAACGACAGCGCGGCGACCACGATGGGCAACGGCGTGGACTTGGGCATGTGAATGTCCTCGTACTTCGCCGGCCGCTCGTAGGCCCGATTATTGACCTTCATCTCCATGAAGGCGTCGCGATCGCGCACTTCCGGGACCACCGCGAAGTTGTACTCCGGCGGCGGCGACGGGATCGCCCACTCCAGGGTACGACCGCCCCACGGGTCACCCGTCAGGTCGGCGTTCTTCTCGCGGTCGCGCCAGCTCACGTAGATCTGCATGAACATGGCGAAGATGCCGTAGGCCACGATGATCGCGCCAATCGCCGCGATTACCAGCCAGAACTGCCAGGTGGGGTTGTCGTAGGTCACCATGCGCCGCGGCATGCCCATGATGCCGAGCATGTACAGCGGCACGAAGGCCACGTAGAAGCCCACGAGCCAGCCCCAGAAGGAATGCCGGCCCCACTTCTCGTCCAGCCGGAAGCCGAACACCTTCGGCCACCAGTAGTAGAAGCCGGCCAGCAGGCCGAACATCGTTCCCGGAATCAGCACGTTATGAAAATGCGCCACCAGGAACAGGCTGTTGTGCATCTTGTAGTCGGCGCCCGGAATCGCGAGCAGCACGCCGGACATGCCGCCCATCACGAAGGTGATGAGAAAGCCCAGCGTCCACAGCATGGGCAGCTTGTACTCGATGCGCCCGCGGAACATGGTCCAGATCCAGTCGTAGATCTTCACGCCGGTGGGAATGGCGATGACCATCGTCGCGATACCGAAGATCGAGTTGCGCAGCGGATCCTGACCCATCGTGTAGAAGTGATGCACCCACACGCCGAACGACAGGAACGCGATCGCCATGGTCGCCCACACCATCGAGGTATAGCCGAACAGACGCTTGTTGCAATAGGTCGTCACCACTTCGGAGAAGATGCCAAAGGCCGGCAGCACGAGGATATACACCTCGGGATGGCCCCAGAGCCAGAACATGTTGATGTACATCATCTGGTCGCCGCCCATGATGCTCGTGAAGAAGTGCGTTCCCACAGAGCGATCGAGCGCGAGCAGCGCCAAGGCGACGGTCAGGGCCGGAAACGACACCACGATGAGGATGCTCGTGCACAGCACCGTCCAGGTGAACATCGGCATGCGCATGAGCGTCATGCCCGGGGCGCGCTTCTTGAGGATGGTGGTCACGAAATTCACGCCGGTCAGCGTGGTACTGATACCCGATATCTGTAACGCCCAGATCCAGTAGTCCACACCCGGACCGGGGCTGTGCTCGAGCCCGGAAAACGGCGTGTACCCGGACCAGCCGGCCTCGGAGAAGCTGCCGATCAGCAGCGAGATCATCACCAACGCGCCGGCGGCCGCCGTCAGCCACACGCTGACCGCGTTGAGCAACGGAAACGACACGTCGCGCGCGCCGATCTGCAGCGGGATGGCGATATTCATCAGGCCCACCAGAAACGGCATGGCCATGAAGAAGATCATCATGGTGCCGTGGCCGGTGAACAGCTCGGCAAAATGGGCCGCGCTCAGATAGCCCTCGCCGCCGGCGCCGACCGTGGCCTGCTGGCCACGCACCATCGCCGCATCGATGAAACCGCGCAGCAGAAAGATCAGCGCGATCACGATATAGACCACCCCGATCTTCTTGTGGTCCACGGTGGTGAACCATTCGCGGTAGAGATAGCCCCACTTGCGGAAATAGGTGAGCAGGGCCACCACCAGCACACCGGCGCCAACCATGATCACGTTCGCGAAAACGATGATCGGGTCGTAGTGGTAGAGGGCGTCTAGGGTCAGTTTTCCAAACATGCTGTGCTCCCGGAGCGCTGCGCGCTAGTGGGCATGCCCGTGCTGGGCCACGTCGTCCGCTGTCAGATCGCTGGGTACGGCGTCGGGCGGCACCTTGCCGTCACCGACCTGGAAGCGGTGCATCACATAACCGAACAGGCCGTCGGGTACCGAGGAATAATAGATGGGGTCGACCTTCTTGCTCGGCTCGACCAGCGCGCGATAGGCGTCGAGGTCCAGCGCGCGTCCGGATCCACGCACCTTGGCCAGCCAGGCGTCGAAATCCTGCTGGGACAGCGACAGTGCCTGGAAGCGCATGTTGGCGAAGCCATCACCGCTGTACTGGTAGTTCTTGCCGAAGAATTCGCCGCGCTCGGACGCCATGAGATGCAGGCGCGTGCGCATGCCCGACATCGCCATGATCTGGCTGCCCAGGCGCGGAATCATGAACGCGTTCATCACGCTCGCCGAGGTCAGATCGATCTGCAGTGGCGTATCCACCGGCATGGCCAGTTCGCTGACCACCGCCACGTCGTAATCGGGATAGATGAACAGCCATTTCCAGTCCATGGCGATCGCCTGGACGCGGATCGGCTCGTTCTCGGATTCGATCGGCTTGTAGGGGTCGAGATCGTAGGTGGAGACCACGGTCATCAGCGCCAGAATGATGATGATGGCCACCGGGCCGCCCCACAGAAACACCTCGAGCAGGGTCGAATGGTGCCAGTTCGGCGTGTAGGTGTTCTTCTGATTGGCCGCGCGATAATGCCAGGCGAACCACAGCGTGAACCCGACCACCGGCACCAGCACGAACAGCATCACCGTGAAGGTGAACAGCATCACGTTGCGCTGATAGGCCGCGATCGGCCCGGCGGTGAAGAAGGTCACCAGCTCGTTGAGATAGAAAGTGTCGATGAACCACTGAGCGCTGCAGGCAGACAACAGCAGCGGCAGCACGACAATCAGCGGCACGCGAAGGCGGCGCATCGTGTTTCCAGGCGTTTCGATAGACATCAGATGGCGTTCCAACGGGTGACCGCACCCGACAAGGCTAACCGCTTGGCCTACCTACGTCGTTCGCGGCGGATTCGTTGCGACATAGCCACGAAAGGCCCGCACACAAGCGGCGACCGAGGGCTATTGTGCAATGCAGCTAAGCTTAAACCTTAACGCGAAATTACGACAGGGCGCGATCTAACAATCGCCCCGTCGGTCGCGATAGTCACACCGCATCGAAACCCGGCGCACATCGTCGACCGACAAAGCGTTTCAAGGTTCAAGCCCCGGCGCAAATCAGGGCACCTGGCACCCGACACGCGCTACCGCATCGCTCAGCCGATCAGCCGATCAGCAGCGCGCCACCGAGCGTGAGCACGCTGATCCACAGCGCCACCGCGAGCCCCAGCACCAGCGGGCGCCAGCCAAGGCGCACCACCGACACGAGCCGTGTCTGCAACCCCATCGCCACCATCGCCGCGGCCAGCAGGCCGGAATCCAGGCCGACCAGCGCATCGTGCACGCCGGGCGGCATGGCCACGAACGAATTTACGACCACCATAAGCACGAACAGCAGCACGAACAGCGGAAACGGCGCGCGCCGCCCCGCGTCGTCTCCCGAGCCGGCACGCCGACGCCACCACAGCGCCAGCACTGCACAAACGGGCACCAGCATGGCCACGCGAGAGAGCTTGTAGAGACTGGCCTGAACACCCGCGGCGTCGTCGAAGGCGAAGCCGGCCGCGACCGCCTGCGCCACTTCGTGGATCGAACTGCCGGCCCAGATCGAATAGGCCGGCGTGGACAGCCCCAGCGCGTGGGCGATCGCCGGGTAACCGAACATGGCCACGGAGCCGAAAACAGTCACCATCGCGATGGCACAGGCCACGTCCTGTTCGCGCGCCTTGATCACGCCATCGACCGCGACTACCGCGGATGCCCCACAGATACCGGTGCCGCAGCCAACCAGCACGCTCAGCGTGTCCGGCAGCGCGAGCAGCCGACCGCAGACCACGGACAGGATGATGGTGCTCGCCACCGCCAGCGCGACCAGGGCCAGACCGGCAAAACCGACCGACACCATGTCCTGAAGCAACAGCCGAAAACCGAGCAGCACGATCCCAGCCCGAAGCAGATAGTGAAGCGTCCAGCGAATACCCGGCTCGACCCGCGCAGGCAACGGCACGCACAGGCGCAACAGCACCCCGAGCAGGATGCCGACGGTCAGTGCACTCAAGGGCACCACTTCATTCAGCACCGGCCATGCCGCCACCGCGTAAGACAGCGCCGCCAGCACGACACACAGTGCAAGGCCGGGCACGACCCGCCCCCACTGCTGCCGGCCGGGCGCGTCGGCCGGCATCGTTGCGGTGGTCGAAATCGCGCGGACATTCAGCATGTCGCTCTCCGAAAAAACCGATGCCGAAAGCCTCCGCCGCCGCACTGTCATTTAAAATCGATTTATATCAATATAACAATTCGGTTTTTTTGAACTGAATGCTGTGCCACCCGTCCGATTCACGCTGCGCCAACTCGAGATTTTTTCGACCGTGGTGCGCACGGGGCAGGTCAAGCGCGCAGCGCAGACGTTGCACCTGAGCCAGGCCGCCGTCAGCCAGGCCCTGACCGAACTCGCCGATGCCTTCGGCCTGTCCCTGTTCGAGCGCCGCGGCCGCGAGATCGTGCCGACCGCGAGCGCCCGGCAACTGCTGGCCCATGCCACCGAGCCGATGGCGGCTCTGGCGCGGCTGCCGGACGAACTCGCACCGAACGCGGGTTCCTTGCGGGCACTGAGCGGCTCGATCCGGCTTGCCGCCTCCAGCACCATCGCGCGCTATGTTTTGCCCGCCGGACTGGCGCGGCTGCGACGCGACCACCCCGCCCTCGAGATCACCGTTCTGTCGGGCAACAGCGCGCAGGTCGAGCGCCAGGTCGCCGACCTGCAGGCCGATGTCGGCTTCATTGAAGGGCCCGCACAGCGGGAGGACCTCGCAGTGCATGCCTGGCGCACCGACACCCTCCAGATCATCGCGCCGCCGGACTACGCCGTTGAAAGCATCAGGGTCGACAAGCTGGGCGCGCACGCCTGGGTGGCCCGCGAGCAGGGCTCGGGCACGCGCGCCGTGTTCGAGCAGAGCCTCGCGCTGGCCGGTTATCCGACACCGCACGCGGCGCTCGTGATCGACGACAGCGGCGCGATCGTGCGCGCGGTGGCCCAGGGCGCCGGCCTGGCCTGCGTAAGCCGGCACGCCGCGTACCAGGCGAGTGCCGCCAACCCTGTCGAGTTCGTCGAACTGCCGTCGCTGTCCCTGACTCGCCCGCTGTGGCGGCTGCGCCGCGACACCGCGGCCAACACACCGGTGATCGACCGTTTCTGCACCGCCCTCGACGCAGCACTGGCCTGAAACGGTTATCCGACAATCGCTCTTTTAAGCTTTCATTCAGCCTCGGGGCCTACCATCGGCGCCAAGTTTCTGAGAAAGAAAGGATCAAACCATGGCGATTCGGAAGACAAGCGCTATCGCACTGACCGGCATCACCCTTGCGGCGACCAGCAGCTTCGCGCTCGCCCAGCAGCAGCCGGACGGCCTCTACTCGGCCGACCAGCTGCTCGATGCCGAGGTCTACATGCAGGGCTCCGACAAGAGCGTCGGCGAAATCGACGACGTGATTCTCGACAACAACATGAGCATCAAGTCGTTCGTGGTCGAAACCGAGAACGACTTCGGCCTCGACGGCCAGTCCTACGTGGTGCAGCCCAACCAGCTCAGCGTCGAAACCCTGCAGGGCGACAAGGCCACCGAGCCGGAATACCGCATCACGCTCAACGCGGAAGGCCAGGAGCTCGGCGGCTACCCGGTCTACAACGACACTTGGTGGAACACCGCCCAGACGCAGGCGTCCGACGCCTGGGAGCAGACCAAGGAATCGGCCAGCAACGCCTGGACGCGGATCAAGGAAGGCACCAGCGATCTGATCGACAGCACGCGTGATGCCACCAGCGATGCCGCGGACGACACCGGCGATGCTGCCGAGAACGCGGCCGACGAAACCGAAGACGCCGCAGACGACGCGACCAACTGATCGCCGAGCGGCGACGAGTGATACCGAGGGGCCTGCGGGCCCCTCTTTTTTTGCACGCTACAACCGGCGAGTCGCGCGACGCGCACACATCGGCGCCCGCTGGTAAAACACTGACCCGCAGGCCCGGCGCGCGGTATGATCGCGCCCTGCTTCGAAAAATTCCCTGCCGGCCCAAGGAGTCGCTGCATGAGCCCACAGAATAACGGCCGTTCCAGCCTGTTCGGCGCGCTGTTCGTCCCTGCCCTGATCCTGGGCGGCCTGATCATTCTCGCCATTCTCGTGATGACCTTCAGCGGCGGCGACAGCAGCCCCTCGCGCTCGGCCAGCGGCGACAACGTGCGCACACTCGATGCCAGCACGATGACGCGCTTCGAAAACGAGTTCGATGCGATCGGCGAATCCGTGGGCAGCGCCGATGCACCCATCACGATCCGCGAGTTCGCCGACTACCAGTGTCCGGCCTGCGGCGCGTTCGCGCCCACCGCCAAGCGCATCCGCGAGGAACTGGTCGAATCCGGCGACGCGCGCTTCGTGTTCTTCGACTTTCCCCTGCCCATGCATGCCCACGCGCAGCAGGCCGCCGTCGCCGCGCGCTGCGCCGCGCGCCAGGACAAGTTCTGGACGTATCACGACCGTCTGTTCGACACCCAGCGCGACTGGGCCCAGTCGGATGACCCGACCTCGATGTTCCTCGACATGGCCGTGGAAACCGGTGTGAATGCCGATCGTCTCGAACAGTGCGTGACCCAGGGCGGACCGGACGACGTGATCGCCCGCAACCAGGAGGCCGGCAAGGCCATCAGCCTGCGCGCCACGCCCACCGTCATCGTTGGCAACCAGATGTTTTCCGGCGTCGTCGGTTATGACCGTATTCAACAGGCGATCGACGAACAGACGGACGGCGGCGAATAAAACGCTGACTAACCCGATCGAGCGCGGCCAGGGCCTGTTGCCGTTTCATACGAGCGCCGCGTTGGAGACCGCAAATCGTGTTCTGCAAGGCGCGAGTCGCCGGTCGTGGCGCGCCACGATCAAGACTTGCAACGCCGCAGGGCACGATTTGCGGCCCAACCCTGCGGGACAAGCGCTGTTTTTCGGCAATCCATTGTTATAGCCCGCTTGCGCAGAATGACTGCGCGGCGCGCACTACGCCTCGTTTTGCCGAAAAACAGCGCTTGGCGCGGACTCGGATGAAACGGCAGCAGGCCCTATAGATCGCGCTCGATCGCTTCCAGCGTTTCTACCAGCGCCGCCCAGCCGGCGCTGCTGCGTTCTTCGTCGTCGCGATCGCGCGCCACGCCCCGAAACCAGCGCGCCAGCGCTTTCTGGCGATCGCCCGGCAGTCGTCGTGCGATGCTTTCCGTAGCCACTTCGCCGGCCAGAGCGCCGTCGCCGCGCCGTGCATGCGCACGCGACAGGATCTGGCGATAGCGAATCAGCACCGAGTCCAGCAGCACCCAGGCGAAGTTGGCATTGCGCGGCGGCCCGAGCGTGACCCGGCGCCCGCCGAGGGGGCCGAGCCGGGCCATATCGAGCTTCAAGGTCGGTATCACATCGCCCTTGAAGAAGGCCAGCGCACCGCCGCTTAGCCCGCCAATCAATGCGCCGATGCCGAGAGAATGGCCGAGCGTGGCGGCATCCAGGCCGATACCCGCGCCCGCACCGACGGCGGCGCCGACCCAGGTCAGCTGCTGACGTGTAAGCCCGAGCC
The DNA here is from genome assembly GCF_017744135.1 of Endozoicomonas sp. G2_2. Taxonomy (GTDB): domain Bacteria; phylum Pseudomonadota; class Gammaproteobacteria; order Nevskiales; family Salinisphaeraceae; genus Salinisphaera. The sequence goes on along the minus strand of NZ_JAGHQU010000003.1, from coordinate 83,471 downwards.
GGCGCCAAGTTTCGTCGCTGGCGAGATCCAGATCTTCGCCAAAGCCCGCCATCGCCTGCGCCTGGACAGCGGTGTGGCGATAGATGCCGAGCAACGCATCGGCAGTTTCACGCTCCATCGCGCTGATGCGCTCGAAATAGCGCCGGCTGGCCTGCTGCACCGCTTCGCGGCGGGCACTGGCGGGCGCCGGCCCGTCTTCGGCGTAGTGGGCGTGCTCGCGCAGGCGCAGCGCGGCACGAAGGAACGACTGGATATGTTCGGCGGCCTGTTCGCGGCGCTGTTGCCATTCCGCGTCGAGCAGCGCCATCGTCGCGTCCAGATGGTCGCGATCCCGCTCGTCGATCTGATTGAGCGCGGCCAGCAGATCGCGCCGCGCGGCAAAGCGTGCCCGGTGCGCATCGAAGGCGCGCACTAGGTTGAACGCCTTGCCGAGATGTTCGCGCCAGGCAGGCTCGTGAGCCGGCTTGCCCGTGCCGCGCTGGTTCAGCAGCGCCAGCCGCGCCCGGCCCGTGAAGCGCAGGATCTCGATCTCGGCCAGAAAGCTGTCGTAGACCGGCACGCCCGGATCGACCACGTAAAGAATGCCTGCCCCTTCCAGCAGCGGTTCGAGCAGCCGGCATTCGTCTTCGAACATCTTCGCCTTGCGCGACTGGGCAACGAAGGCCCGCAGCGTGTCCAGCCCCGGCGTGCCGTGGCCATCGCCGTGCAGGATACGGATCGCGCGCAGCGCTTCGATCGGCTGCTGAAAACCCGGCGTATCGATGAAGCGCAGTCGTTCGTCGCCGTCGAGCACGAGCGACAGACGCTGACACCGCGTCGTTTCGCCGGGCTCGGGCGAAATGCGAATGATGCGGTCGTCGTCCTCCTCGAGCAGGGTCGCCAACACCGCGGACTTGCCCATATTCACCTTCCCGACCACCGCAAAACACGGCACGGCGTCGGTGACCCAGGCACCCGGGGAGGCCGCGTCGTTGGTGGGACGCATCGCCATCTCAGATATCCGGCGCGTAGCCGACGATCTCGGTCGCCGGATCGCGCAGGCCGTCGATGAACCGGGTCCAGCGGCGCAGATGCGCGGCATCCGGCGCCGTCGGCAAGCCGTCGTCACGGGCGAACACCAGCCAGGTGATCGGCGTCACGTTGCCCGCTGCCGCACGCACGCGCGCCTGCAGTGCGCCGGCCTGACGTGGCGACAATCCCCAGTCCTCAACCAGGAGCACGACATGCGCGGGCGACGCCGCCAAAGCGGCATCGGCGGCCTGTTCGGCACTGTCGTCGAGCACGCCGATACGCGCCTCGGCCGCAGGATTGACCCGCAGCGCACGCAGCAGGAAACCCCGGATATCGCCAGCATGAACCCCGCTGCCACCGACATCCAGTATCAGCGCGCTATCGGTGACCGGCGCGGCCACCGCGCCGCGCTCGACGTGCGCCAGTCGCCGCCAGAGATCGCGATGCCGCGGCGCCTGGAAATCCAGCCGTGCCAGCGCCCGCCGCTCGGCAAGCGCATACCCGCCCATCAGCAGCAGGCGCGGCAACACGCCCCACACCAGCAACGACATCAGCAGAAACCGCCACCACGCCGCAGTGCTGGCCGGCGTGGTCGCCACCCGGCGTTCGCCGTCGATATAGCGCGCGCGGCTGGCCTCGATCTGGCTTGCGTCGGGAACGGCTGCCGGCCAGACCGTGCGCCAGGGCGTGGCGATCAGCGCGACCGACGATTGCACCAGCGACCCGGTCTGTGGCGTGGCCTCCCAATAGAAGCGCACGTCGAAGATCAGCAGCGAGCCGACAAAGGCCAGCAGGAGACCGAGATTGAAACCCAGCGCGCCCCATTGCAGTGTGGCGCCCAGGGCGGCCTGCAGGGCGCGTCGCGGCTGGCGGCTGTCTGCCAACCGGTTCTGCCAGCCATCCGACCGGGTAACGCCGTCGGGCGAATGCCCACTACCGGCGCCGCGCAACCGACGACCCAGGCGCTCGACGGCGTTAACCACCGGCAGCAACGTCTTCGTGCGTGCTCCACCGATCGCCCGCAGACCGAGCCAGAACAGAAACACGCCCCAGGGCAACAGCAGCGTGAGCGCGAAGAACACCACCACATGCACGCTCTGGGACGGCCCGGCACACAGCCCCGCGACCAGCGCCATGCCTGCAAGCGCCATCGCGGCGAACAGGCCCAGACGCAGCAGCGCCAGCCCCTGCGTCCAGACGCGCCCCGTATCCAACCCCGCGTGGGCACGACGATGCGCAAGCCAGGCACGCAGGCCGGCCCGCCGGCGCGACGATTCGTCGCCGCGCGCCAGCCCGGGACGGATATCGCGAGCGAACACGAGCCGATCGCCGGCCAGCGTGTCGTCGTCCACGCGGGCCAGCATGGTCTCGAAATCGATCAGATCGGCCAGCGTCCAGCGCTGGCCCGCGCGGCGGGCAGAGTTCATGCGCCTATTAGAACATCGTGCCGCGGCTGCTGGATGCGATCACTTCCAGGTCTGGCTCGGCCTGCTGAACAACTCAGCGAATTCTGCGTGGTCAGGTTGCTTGCCAGATATCCGGATAAGACGTGCCTCACGCAAAGCCGCCAAGACGCAAATCAAGGACAACGCAGCGCCGGCCACATCGCTTTCCTTTTCTTCGCGCCTTTGCGCCTTCGCGTGAAACCGTTATGGGCTTGGTCTACCGACGAGGAAGTCGATCGATTGCCCTGCACCCGTTTGGCTGCCAGAGAACCTAGTGCTCGAGCACGAAGAAGATCACCTCGCGAAAGACAAAGGCGGCGCTGGCACAGACCAGCAGGCTGGCAACCCCGAGCCCCACGAACCACAGCAGACGGCGTCCGGTTTCCCGCATTACGTCCCCCGCAGCTAGTGATAGCCCATATCGCGGGCCACCTTGCCGCGAAAGATCCAGTACGACCAGGCGGTATAGAACAGGATGAAGGGCATGAGAAATGCCAGGCCGACGATCAGAAACGTCTGGGTCTCCGGCGGCGAGGCCGCGTTCCAGATGGTCAGATGCGGCGGGATGATATGCGGCCAGAAGCTCGCGGCCAGCCCGCCGTAGCCGACCACGAACATCGCCAGCGACAGCAGAAACGGCCAGTACTCATGGCGCTTGATCACGCTCCAGTACAGGAAATACGAGACCACGATCGCCGCGATCGGGAACGGCACCAGCAACAAGGCATGCGGAAAGCCGAACCAGCGCTCGGCATAGTTACCGTCCAGAAATGGCACATAGACGCTGACCAGCGCCATGAACACGATCACCGCCGTGAGCAGCATCCGGCTCCAGCCATAGGCACGCTGCTGTAGCAGTCCGGTGGTCTTCATCACCACCCAGGTGGCGCCGAGCAGCGCATAGCCGGCGATCAGTGCCGCGCCAGTGAGCATGGTGAACGGCGAGAACCAGTCGAAGGCGCCGCCGACGTACTGGGCGCCGTCGGCGTCGATACCCTGCACGATCGCGCCCAGGGTCACGCCCTGGAAGAAAGTCGCGATCACCGAGCCGAGAAAGAACGCCGTGTTCCAGCCGAACTTGCGCCGTGCCTTGAACCGGAACTCGAACGCCACGCCGCGAAAGATCAGCGCCATCAACATGCCGGTGAGCGGCAGATAGAGCGCCGGGAGCAGCACGGTATAGGCCGGGGGAAACGCGGCGAGCAATGCCACGCCGCCGAGCACCAGCCAGGTCTCGTTACCGTCCCAGATCGGCGCGACCGAGTTCATCATGATGTCGCGCTCGGCCTCGCCATAGGCCACGCCGGACAGGATGCCGATGCCCAGCACGAAGCCGTCCAGCAGCACGTACATGATCACGCCGAAGCCGATGATGCCGAACCAGATCAGCGGCAGGATCTCGACCATACTCATCGCTTCTCTCCCACCGGCTCGTTCGGATACGACAACGGCCGGGCCGGCGTCGCATAGGGATCGGGCACCGGATGTGCCGGCGCCTTTTCCGGCCCGGTACGCACCACGCGCACGATGTAGTAGAGCCCCGCGCCGAAGACGATGCCGTAGACGATTACGAAGGTGATCAGCGTCGCCGCCACACTGGGAGCCGCCACCGGCGACAGCGAGTCCGACGTGCGCAGCAGGCCATAGACGGTATAGGGCTGGCGGCCGATCTCGGTGGTGATCCACCCGGCCAGCACCGCGATGAAGCCCGAGGGAATCATCGCCACCAGATAGCGGTGATAGGCGCGCGCATCGAACAGCCGCCCGCGAAACGCCAGCCACAGCCCGAGCAGGCCGGCAATAAGCATGAGGATGCCCAGCCCCACCATGATGCGGAACGAGAAGAAAATCGGCGCGACCGGCGGGCGCTCACTTTCCGGGAAGTCCTTCAAGCCGACCAACTCGCCGTTCCATTCATGAGTCAGAATGAGACTGGCTAGGTTCGGCACCGCGATCTCGTAGTGGTTGGTTTCGTTGGCGGCATCCGGCCAGGCGAACAGCGCCAGCGCTGCGCCTTCTTCTGTGTCCCAATGGGCTTCCATGGCCGCGATCTTCGCCGGCTGGTATTCCAGCGTCTTCAGGCCGTGGAAATCACCGGCGACGATCTGCAGCGGCGTGACGATCGACACGAACGCCACCCCCATGACGAGCATCACGCGAGACGCTTCGTGCGCCGTGCCCTTCAACCGATACCAGGCCCCGACGCCGAGAATCACGAATGCGGTGGTCAGATAGGCCGCCAGCACCATATGCACCAGCCGGTACGGAAACGACGGGTTGAATACGATCTTCCACCAGTCCACCGGGTAGAAGATGCCGTCGCGCAGTTCGAAGCCGTCGGGCGTATGCATCCACGAATTCGCGGAAAGAATCCAGAACGCCGACAGCATGGTGCCGATCGCCACCATCGCGGTCGCAAAGAAATGCAGCCTGGGCCCGACCTTGTTCCAGCCGAACAGCATGATGCCGAGGAAGGTCGCCTCCAGGAAGAAGGCGGTGAGCACCTCGTAGGAGAACAGCGGGCCGAGCACCGGCGCCGTGGCTTCGGCGAACACCGACCAGTTGGTGCCGAACTGGAAGCTCATCACGATCCCGGAGACCACGCCCATGCCGAACGACACGGCGAAGATCTTCACCCAGAACTGGTAAAGCCGGCGAAAGACATCGCGCCCGGTGAACAGGTGCATGCCCTCACACATCGCCAGCCAGCTCGCCAGACCGATGGTGAAAGCCGGGAACAGGATATGAAACGACACCACGAACGCGAACTGTATTCGCGACAGGATTTCCGCATCTAGCACCATCGACGACTCCTGCAGCGCCCGCACCGGGCAATGAGCGGCAACGCCGACGAGCGTCGCGCGGCCGCGTCTTATACGAAAGTAGCATGTCTTTCGTTGCAGTCGGCAACACGTCGCGGCGCTCTCCGGAACCACGACAACCGGGCCGCATTCTGGCACCGGGAATCGGCGCGCGCGAACAAGACCGCTTACCGCCGACCCGGCTCGCAGCGCCCGCAGACGCGCCTCGGCTTGAGACTCTCGCGCGTAACCCCGATTATGATGCTATTGCTTTCGCGACCCGCGAACCCGATCGACCGATGACCGCCGTCACCGACACCTTCGCGCGCCCGCTGCAGGATCTGCGGATCTCGCTAACGGACCGCTGCAACTTCCGCTGCACCTACTGCATGCCGCGGGAGCTGTTCGGCAGCGAACACCTGTTCCTGCCGCGCCGCGAACTGCTGGACTTCGACGAGATCGAGCGCCTGGCGCGCATCGCCGCGAGCCTGGGCGTGCGCAAACTGCGCCTGACCGGCGGCGAGCCGCTGCTGCGCCGCGATATCGACGTGCTCATCGCGCGCCTGGCCGCGATCGACGGCATCGACGATATCTGCCTGACCACGAACGGCTCGCTGCTCACCGAAAAACGCGCCCGCGAACTCAAGGCCGCCGGCGTGAACCGCGTGACGCTCAGCCTGGACGCCATCGACGACGACGTATTCAAGGCGATCAACGATGTCGGCTACCCGGCGTCGAAAGTGCTTACCGCCATCGACAACGCCAAGGCTGCCGGGCTGACGCCCGTGAAGGTCAACTGCGTGATTCAGCGCGGCGTCAACGAAGACCAGATCCTGCCGATGGTCGAGCATTTCCGCCATTCGGACGTGGTGCTGCGCTTCATCGAGTTCATGGACGTGGGCACCTCCAACGGCTGGCGCATGGAAGAAGTGGTCACCGCGCGCGAGATCGTCGAGACCGTGCGCACACGCCACGCCATCAGCCGCCTGCCGGCGACCGTGGCCGGCGAAACTGCCAACCGCTGGACCTTCGCCGACGGCGCCGGCGAGATCGGCATTATCGCCTCTGTTTCCCAACCCTTCTGCGGCGGCTGCAGCCGCGCGCGGCTTTCCGCCATCGGCGAGCTCTACACCTGCCTGTTCGGCGTCCACGGCCGTGACCTGCGCACGCCACTGCGCGAAGGGGCCACCGACGATGAACTGCGCGACCTGCTCGCCGGCATCTGGCAGGCACGCGACGACCGCTACTCCGAACGCCGCGGCGAGGAAACCGCCCGCCGCAACGGCGACGCCGACGGCAAGGTCGAGATGTCGTATATCGGTGGTTAGCGGAACGTGACCCCCGCAACCCGCCTGCTCGACCAGCACGCCGTCGACTATCGCCTGCACTCCTACGAACACACCACCGCGAATAGCGATTACGGCATCGATGCCTCGGAACAGCTCGGTGTCGCGCCCGAGCAGGTGTTCAAGACGCTGGTCGCCGAGCTGGACAGCCACGCGCTGGTGGTGGCGATCGTGCCGGTGTCTTCGCGGCTGCACATGAAAAGCCTGGCGAATGCGGCGGGCGCCAAGAAGGCGTTCATGGCGGATCGTGCGCGGGTCGAAAAGACCACGGGCTATGTGCTTGGCGGCGTCAGCCCGCTGGGCCAGAAAAAGGCGCTGCCCACGTTCATCGACAAATCCGCGCAGGCATTCGACACGATCTTCGTCAGCGGCGGCCGGCGCGGCCTGGAAATCGAGCTGGGGCCGGATGATCTGTCTGCGCTGACCAGCGCCCGTTTCGCCAACCTCGGCGAGCACGCCTGATCGATGCAACGCGGCCGCGGCATCGCGCCCGCGGCATGGAAAATGCGTAACCCCTGAACACCCCACGCTCGGGCAGCCAATTGCTGTCGGGGTTCTCAATCGCACTCAGAACAGGCTTACTGTAGGGGTACGCGGGGGGATCGCATACGACGAACAATAGTCGGGTCGTTATAACGCCCGTCGAACAGCCCTCGATGCTGGATCGGCGGCTTGTCACACGACGGATCTCGTCCCGGGCGGCCGAGACACCGAATTGGGGTAGATTATGAGCGCCGACCAGATTGGTTTTTCCCTGCTCATGCTGGCCGTACTGCTGTACGCCGGCAAATGGGTCCGCATGAACTGGCGACCCGCGCAGCAATTGTTCCTGCCGGCATCGATCCTTGCCGGCGGCATCGGCCTGATCCTGGGCCCCGGCGTACTCGGCGCGGTCATGCGCCTTGTCGGCGGCGACAACGCGCCCATGGCACAAGGCGCTATTCCGGAATCCATGCTGGATATCTGGAGCGAGCTGCCCGGCCTTCTGATCAATGTGGTATTCGCCACCCTGCTGCTCGGCGTGCCGCTGCCGAAATGGAAGCGTGTATGGAGCCTTGCCGGGCCGCAGCTGGCTTTTGGCGTGACGCTGGGCGCCGGCCAGTACGTGATCGGCATCCTCATCGCCGCGCTGATCCTCGCGCCGTTCTTCGGTGTGCCGCTGATGGCAGGCGCGCTGATCGAGATCGGCTTCGAGGGCGGCCACGGTACGGCAGCCGGCCTGCAGGGCACCTTCGCGGATCTGGGCTTCGAAGACGGTGCGGATCTGGCGGTCGGCATGGCGACCGTGGGCGTGATCTCGGGCATCGTGTTCGGCATCATCCTGATCAACTGGGGTGTACGCTCGGGCAAGAGCGCCGTGCTGGATAAAAGCGTGGACAGCATCCCGCACCACCAGCGTCGCGGCCTCGTGGCCGAAGACGAGCGCCCGATGTCGGCCGGCAGCATGACGGTCCGTTCGGAGTCGATCGAACCGCTGACGCTGCATTTCGCCTTCATCGCCATGGCGATTCTCGTGGGTATCGGCATTCTCGAAGCCATGACCTGGATCGAGAGCGTGACCTGGGGCGCGGGCGACGACGGCATCGAACTGCTCGGCGCGGTGCCGCTGTTTCCGCTGGCGATGATCGGCGGCCTGATCGTGCAGCAGATTCTCACGCGCTTCGACAAGCACAACCTGCTCGATCGCGAACTGATGGTCCGTATCCAGGGCTTTGCGCTGGACCTGCTCATCGGCGCGGCGATCGCCAGCCTGTCGCTGACCGTGATCGCCGACAACTTCGTGCCCTTCCTGCTGCTGGGCGTTGCGGGTATCGCCTGGAACGTGGGCATGTTCCTGTGGCTGGCGCCGCGCATCATCCCCAAATACTGGTTCGAGCGCGGCATTGGCGATATCGGCCAGTCCATGGGCGTGACCGCGACCGGGCTCATCCTCATGAAGATCGCCGACCCGGACAACAAGACCCCTGCCTACGAGGCCTTCGGCTACAAGCAGATGGTGTTCGAGCCGTTCTTCGGCGGCGGGCTCATCACCGGCCTTGCGCTACCCGTGATCTACAACTTCGGGCCATGGCCGCTGTTCGGCGTGATGCTGGCACTCATGGTGCTGGGTATTGGTTCCGGGCTGTTCTACTTCGGGCGGTTGAAACAGGAGTACTGACGGCCACAGGCGGGCGCGGCGGCATGGTGTCGCCGCGCTCCGCGCGATGTTGGCAAACGTCGATTCCTGATACGGGATCCTAGTCAAGAGTCGTTGGCCAGCGTGCGCTCAAAACCCGCGTGTCTGACGACTACCGGCTGAAATCACGATTTCTGAATCAACGATAAAGGCCTCCCCAGCTTGGGGTTTCGCACTGATGTGCGAGCCACTTTTATTTGCTCGCCCAAATAAAAGTAGCCAAAACAAAAGGCGCCCTGTCTTGCGCCGACACTGCGCATCGGTGCCCTGCGCGGCTCCGGCCGAAAGAGGACAGCCGAAAACTCGCCGCGCTGCGCCCAAGGGGACCCAATACAGGCAAGCTCGCTGTCGCTCGCGCAAGGTCGCGCTTTTTGTGCCGAATTAGGCGTGCGCCTAATCCGACGAGAACAGAGCCGGACGCTACGTGGCCACTAGCCAGGTGAAGTAACTCTCCCTATAGGCCTGGCGTTTGTATTCAGGCCCGTTGCACGGCGACGGAGACACGGAGTGGCGACGGGTGTCCGGCGCACTGCGCCGGTGCGTACAGCATGTCTGAGGATCGCCAAAGCGATCCGAGTTCTGTACGCATCCCGTCGCCGCTGCGTGTCGGAGTAAACCGGCGCGAAGCGCCGGCGCTGTGCCCGGGTGTCTTTTTCTTTGCTTACTTTCTTTTGGACAAGCCAAAGAAAGTCAGTCGCACAGCAGTGCGAAACCAAAGGTCCGACAAACTCGTGAGTCCACCCGAACTCGCGAGCGTACAAAAGACTCAAGCGCAAACCACCGAGGCCCTTGAATCAACACCTCCGGAGCAAAGACGTCGCTCGTTGCGCGAGCCGACGGCCACCCCAAAACCGGCCGCTATTCATCCAGCCGCCGAATAGCCGCCGCCAGACTCTGCCGATGCCTATCGATATCGGCCCAGGGACACTCGCGCTGGGCCAGCCGGCGAAAGATATTGCCCAGATGAAACCGCCGCGGGCCGATCTTCGCATCACCGAGTTCATCCCAATCCAGCGGCGTTGCGACCGGTGCACCGGGCTTTGCGCGCAGCGAATACGGCGCGATGCCGGTCTGCGCATAAGCATTGCGACGAATATCCAGATACAACCGCCCACGCCGCTTGTCCTTGCGATGCGCGGTGGTGAAATCGCGGGGGTGCTGCGCGACAAGCTGTTCGGCGACGCGCGCGGCGAAGTCGCGCACGCACTCGAAATCGTGCCGACGTTCCAGCGGAACGGTGACATGGAGGCCGGACGAGCCGGTTGTCATCACGAATGCTTCCAATCCGAGCTGGCCGAGATGGGCGCGCACAGCGCGCGCGGCCCGCACCACCACGGCGAAATCGTCGCCCGGCGGGTCGAGATCGAAGATCAGCCGGTCGGGGCGATACGGCTTGTCGGCGCGCGACAGCCAGACATGGAAGGCGACCGTGCCCTGGTCGACCAACCAGGCCACGGTGTCGGCATCGGCCGCCAGCGCGTGGGTGATACGGCCGTCCTCCTTGTCCACGGTCACGCGCTCGACCCAGTCGGGATAATGCTCCGCGACGCTTTTCTGGATGAAGTTCACGCCGTCGATACCGTCGGGAAAACGGTGCAGGGTCAGTGGCCGGTTCTCGACGTGGGGCAGCATCTGCGGCGCGACGCGGCGGTAGTAAGCCACCAGATCGGCTTTAGTGTAGCCGGCATCGGGAAAGAAGACCTTGTCGGCGTTATCGATCTCGATGCTCATGCCCCGGGCTCCTCGCGAACCACATCCTCGGCATTCTTGTCGTCGCGCTCGCCGAGATAGCTGGGATGACGCAAGCGCCCGTCGGCAGTCCATTCTGTAAAGGCGAATTCGCCGACCCGTTCGGGCGTGACCCAGTGGACGCCGCGTGTGTCGGAAGGCGGATCGACGAACGGCGGCGTCTTGCGTTCGATGCGCTTGAGCACGTGGTGCAGCCGGGTGAGTTCTGTGTCGTCGAAGCCGGTGCCCACGCGCCCGGCGTAGCGCAGCACATCGTTTTCGTAGTAGCCCACAAGCAGCGCGCCAAAGCCTTTGCGATCGCCTTGGGGATCGGTGAACCCTCCGATGACCAGTTCCTGACCCTGACTGCATTTAAGCTTGAGCCAGCGCTTCGAGCGCCCGCTGCGATACGGGCTGTCGGCCTGCTTCGCGAGAATCCCCTCCCAACCCTTGCGGCGCGCCCGGTCGAGACAGTCCTCGCCGCAAGCGTTGCGGTGCGTGGTGTAGCGCAAGGGGTCGCGGAAAACGAATTCCCGCTGCAGCAGCTGTTTGCGTTCGCGCAGCGGCACGCGCCGCAGATCGAGCCCGTCCAGCCAGGGGCAGTCGAAGATGTACAAATGGATTGCGACGCCACTCGCCCGCGCTTCATCCGGATCACTGATGCCCGAACGCTGCTGCAGGCGCGCAAAACTGGTCACCTGTCCATCGAAGGCGACCACCTCGCCGTCCGCCACGAAACGGCGGTGCGGCTGGGCAGTGAGATGCTCGACCAGTTCCGGAAAATGATCGGTCCGGGCCCGGCCATTGCGGGTCAGCAATTCGACATGATCGCCGTCGCGAAAGACCAACAGGCGAATGCCGTCGAGCTTTCGCTCGAAGATCCAGGCGTCATCGTTGAACGGTGTGTCGGCCAGAGTCGCCAGCATGGGCTCGAAATGCTGCGGCATGCGCGTTTCACGCGCGGCATCGATCACGTGCTCGGGCAGCGATGACAGCCAGTCAGCCATCGTCGCGCCCGCCCTCGCCGGAATCGTCGCGGGCAATCTGTGCCACGCTGCGGCCACTGAGCACGGAATCGGGCTCGGTGTTGACCGGATTGCGGCGCGCGTCGGCCGCCGCGTCGTCCATCTTGACCAGCAGCCATTGGCGTTTGCCGCGTTCGCTGCGGAAATGGGTCAACGAATAGCCGCCGGCGAGTTTCTCGCCCTTCAGCACGACGCTTATGTGGCCGTCCTCGAAACAGGCGGCGAGGCTTTTCTCGATGGCGCCGTTGTCGTCGCGCCCGGCGTTTTCGAAAGTGCCCTTGTCCCAGACCAGCACCGTGCCGCCGCCGTACTGGTCGTCGGGAATCCGGCCCTCGAAATCCGCATAGTCGAGCGGGTGATCCTCGGTTTCGACGGCGAGGCGCTTTTCGCGCGGGTCGGTGGAAGGCCCCTTCGGCACCGCCCATGATTTGAGCACGCCGTCGATCTCCAACCGGAAATCGTAGTGCAGCGTCGACGCATCGTGTTTCTGGATCACGAAGATCGGCGCGCGGCCGCCGCGACGCGCTGTCTGGCGGCCGCTCGGCTCCGGGCTGCGATCGCTGTTGCGCCGGGCGCGATAGCGTTTGAGCTTGTCGTCGCGGGTCATGGCTTGTGGGCTCCGGCGTACGGCCACGCGCTGTCTGAATATCGCTCGTGTCTTTGTAGCCCGATCGCGACCGCAATGCCTACCCCGGATAACTACCGAGGCGGCACGACATATGCACCGGCCAATATGTCGATGCGGGCGCGAACGCCTTAGACTCGGGCTTTTATATCGCGGGAATATCGATGGACGACGAACGATTCATGGCCGAGGCCGTGGCCCAGGCCCGCAAAGGGCGCGACGAAGGCGGCGTGCCCATTGGCTGCGTACTGGTCAAGGACGGCGCGATCGTCGGCGCGGGCCACAACCGCCGCGTCCAGAACGACAGCGCGATCCTGCATGCCGAGATGGATGCGCTCGAGACCACGGGTCGTCGGCCCGGCGCCTTCTACAAGGACGTGACGCTCTACACCACGCTCTCGCCCTGCGCGATGTGCAGCGGCGCGATCCTCCTCTATGGCATACCCCACGTGGTGATCGGAGAGAACGCGAGCTTCATGGGCGAGGAAGCGCTGCTCGCCGAGCGCGGCGTCAGCGTTCGCGTACTCGACGACCCGGCCTGTCGGACGCTGATGGAGACATTCGTCGCCGAGCGCCCGGATCTCTGGCATGAAGATATCGGGCGTTGAAAAGACGACGATCACAAAATCGCGCATGATTTATTGGTCGCCGCATAAAATTTACGTTAAAACCATCGTCATGATTCGTTAGCGCGCGGACCGCATTCCATTTCAGCAACTTGCAAATACGGCAAGTCGAACGACGGAGGGGTAACAATCGTTTCCGAAGACGAAATCTTCGCGAATCGATGCATTTTCGTCATCGTCCTTTAAGAAAGGGAACACATTCTTGAACCCGTGGTCTGACAAGACAGACGTGTTCAAGGAAAACCCCGTGCCCGACAACGAAAATACGACAAGCGCCGGCCTGTTCCAGCGCACATGGCAGGCGCCGGAGTCGATCAGCCTCATCGTGTCGTCCTACAACCAGCCGCGCGCGCTCGAACTCACGCTGCGCGCGATTGCCGAGCAGACGGTACGGCCCGACGAGATGCTGATCGCCGACGACGGCTCGACCGACGATACCTTCGCGCTCATCGACGCCATGGGCCGACTCGAGGGCCTGCCACCAATCCGCGTGCATACCCAGGCCGATCGCGGATTCCGCAAGACGGTTGCGCTCAACAGTGCCATTCTCGCCAGCCGCGGCCAGCAGCTGCTGTTTCTGGACGGCGACGTGATGCCGCCGCCCGACTGGGTTGCGCGACACCGCCAGGCCTACCGCCCGATGGGCTATGCCGTAGGCGACTACGCCCGCCTGACCACGGCACAGAGTCGCACGCTATTCGCCATGCGTCGCCAGAGCCTGCGATGCCGGGCCGCGGTCGAAGCCTTTGCCGCCGAGCACACGCGCCGGCTTTTCTGGCGCCACAGCAAGGCCTGCTTTCATATCGCCTGCCGCAAGCCGACCCGCCCGCGCCTGCTCGGCGGCAACTTCTCCGTCGACCGCGGTCTGCTGTTCGGCGTGAACGGGTTCGACGAGCGCTTTGCCGGCACCGGCGGCGAGGATTCGAACCTGCGCAATCGCCTCAACCGCTACGGCGGGCGGCCCACAAGCCTCGTGCGCAGCGCGGTGGGCATTCACCTGAATCCGCGTCTCGACATGCCGGACTACCAGCGCAATCGCGCCAGCTATCTGCACAGCCCATTGCGCCACGAGACCCGGGACCGACGAGCGCAGCTGGGGCTGGCCGAGCGCATGAATCCCGGCGCAACCCAGAACCCGGTCGCCCGGCCCGTAGGAGGCCACGACAGCCGCAAGACCGGCGGCGGTCGCTGGGCGGCGCGACCGGCCTGAACCGCCGCCCCTACTGCCAGAGCGCGCGGGCACCGGCCGCGAGATCGACACGCGGGCCGGCGGCGAGCACCCCGGACGCGCACGCGCGCGCCGGCACGCTGGCGTCGGTGACCGCGTCGAAACATCGCATCACGGCCGGGGTCAGAAAGCGGCTCGTCGCACCGTAGACATGGCGGTCGCCGTGGCGGTGCTGTTCGGTCACGTAGTAGCGCAGCGGCGAGACCACATCGAGCGCGTTCTTCGCGCGCGTGAAGGCCACATACATCAGCCGGCGCTCCTCATCGAGCGCGGCGTCGCTGTCCGCCGAGTATTCGCTGGGGAAGGTGCCGTCGGCCACGTGCAATAGATAGACGCTGTCCCATTCGCGCCCCTTCGCACTGTGCACTGTCGAGAGCACGAGATAATCCTCGTCGAGCTCGGCGTCGTCGTTGTGATCGCCGGTCGCGGACGGCGGGTCCAGCGTCAGGTCGGTGAGAAATGCAGCACGGTCGGCGTGCTGGCCGCCCATGCGCACGAGGTCGTCGATATCGCCGGCGCGCGCCGTGGTCGGCGGCTCGAAGCGTTCGTCCAGTGTCGTCTTGTACCAGCGCGCCAGCGGTTCGATTCCGGCCGGCCAATCCGCCGCGGCGGCCTCCGCCAGCTGCCCGGCGAGCGCCTGCCACATGGTGCGATCGCCGCGACCGGGCCTAAACGTCGCCAGTGCGGACAGCGAATCGTTATGCGCCTGCAGGTGTTCGAACGCCTGGCGGGCGGTGCCCGGCCCGATCCCCGGCACGAGCTGGAAAACGCGGTGCGCGGCGATCTCGTTGCGCGGATTCTCGGCCAGGCGCAGCAGCGCCAGCAGATCCTTCACATGGGCGGCTTCGAGAAACTTCAGGCCGCCATACTTGCGAAACGGGATATCGCGACGGATCAGCTCGATCTCGACGTCGTTGGCGTGGTGGGCGTTGCGAAACAATACGGCCTGCTGCTTGAGCTCGACCCCGGTTTCGCGCCGTTCGAGCACCTGTTCGACGACGTAGCGGGCCTCGTCGACGCTGTCGCGCACGGTGACATGGCGCGGCCTGATGCCCGTGCCGCGGGTGCCGAACAGATCCTTGCGATACCCCGCACTCGCCTCGCCGATCAGGGCATTGGCCGCATCCAGAATCGCGTTCGTGGATCGGTAATTCCGCGCCAGCGTGACGGTACGACACCCCGGGTAATCGTTGGCGAAACCAAGGATGTTGGCCACCTCGGCCGCCCGGAAACCGTAGATCGCCTGGGCGTCGTCCCCCACCACGCACAGGCCGCGTCCTTCCGGGCAGAGGCGCTTGAGAATGGCGGCCTGTAACAGATTCGTGTCCTGGTACTCGTCGACCAGAACCTGGTCGAACCGGCCCGCGACCTGCTCGGCCAGCGCGTTGCTTTCCAGCATCATCGCCCAGAACAGCAACAGGTCGTCGTAGTCTAGCGCGCTTTGCGCCAGCTTGCGTTCGGTATAGGCCGCGAACAGCTGCTTGAGCGCGTCGTGATGCGGCTCGCACCAGGGATAACGCGTCGCCAGAACGCGCGCGAGCGTGTCGCGCCGATTGACCACCTGCGAGTAGATGCCCAGACAGGTGTCCTTGCGCGGAAAGCGGGTCTTGCCGCGGCCGAGATCCAGCGCCTGGCGGCAGACGTCGAGCAGGTCGGCGGCATCGCCGCGATCCAGGATCGAGAACTGACTGTCGAGCCCCACCTGTTCGGCATGCTCGCGCAGCAGCCGCGCGCCAATGGCGTGAAACGTACCGGCCCAGGGCAGCGTCACACCGTGGCGCTGGCCTTTGCCCGCGCCCGCGCGTGCCGTCATTGCTGCTTCCACCACGCCGTTCGCGCGCCGGCTCATCTCGTCGGCGGCGCGCCGCGAAAAGGTCAGCAGCAGAATCCGGCGCGGATCCACGCCGGACAGGATCAGATGCGCGGCGCGATGCGACAGGGCCTGGGTCTTACCGCTGCCCGCGCCCGCGATCACCAGTAGCGGGTCGGCATCGAAACGCCCGTCGATGGTCACCCCGTGGGTCACGGCTTCGCGCTGGGCTTCGTTGAGATCTTCGAGGTAGGCGGCGTCGGACATGGCGCGAGCCTAGCCGCCCCGGTGGGTCAGATCGTGACCCGGCCACCGAATCGTGGGCGCGAGCCGCGTCGCCCAGGCCGCGTCTGGCCATGTCGTCGTTGCTCAAGTTCCGCGCTGCCACCGCCGATGGTTGCCGTATCCGTCGGGAGGATTCGTCATGCAACGCTGGATCGGACTGCTGCTGTCGCTTGTTTTCGTGCTCGCCGCACTCGCCGTCGCGCGTTATGTCGATAACGCATGGGCGATCTATGCGGTTATCGCGCTCGGCCTGCTGGCGGGGCTGAGTTTCGACCGCCTCGGGCGTATCCACGCCAGCGACGAATCCGGTCTTGCGCGAATCGGCACATTCGGCCTCTCGGCGTCGGCCCGGGACTATCTCTCGCTGCGGCGCATGGCGCATCGGCTGGTGCGACGCGGCGGGCACACGGCCATTGCCTCGGCGGAGGTCTCCCAACATGCGGACCGCCTTGCCGGCCGGCTGACGGAACAGGACGCAATCGTGCGCGATGCGGTCTCGCGCATGGAATCGATCACCGCGGCGATCGAACAGGTATCGGCCAGCGCGAGCCAGGTCTCGGAACTGGCCAGCCGCTCGCGCGGCGCCAGTCAGAACAGCCGCGACGCCCTCGAGCACGTGATCGTCGAGATGTCGGCACTGGCCCAGCGGTCCGAAGAAGCCCTCGAAATGCTGGAAACGCTGAGCAAAAAGACCGACAGCGTGCGCAGCGTCACGGGATTGATCGAGGAAATCGCCGAACAGACCAACCTGCTGTCGCTCAACGCCTCCATCGAGGCGGCACGCGCCGGCGAACACGGCCGCGGCTTCGCGGTGGTGGCCGGCGAAGTGCGGGGGCTGGCGCGGCGCACCGCCGATGCCACAAAGCAGGTCGAATCCCTCGTCGAGGAAATTGGCGCCAGCAGCCAGAAGGTGGTCGACAACATCGGTCATCTCATGCGCCGGGTGAGCGAACGCGCAAGCGAGGTGGAATCGGTCGGCGCGCAGCTCACCACCATGAGTGAGGACTTCGACACCGTCGATACCGAGATCGCCGGCATCGCCGATGCCATGCACGACACCCGCGGCCACGGCCGGCAGGTTGTCCAGACGCTGGGCACGCTGCAGGCGCATATCGTCGACGGCAATCGCGACATGCACGCGCTGGCCGAGCAGGCACAGTCGCTCATGGGCGCAGCAGAAGCGGTCGAGGGCGAACTCGCCCAGCAGCGCCTCGACAGCCGCCACCAGCAGGTCTATATCCAGGCCCGCCAGGCCGCGGATGCGATCGGCAAGCTGTTCGAGCGCGCGATCAAGAACGGCGAATTGACCGAATCCGGCCTGTTCGAC
Source organism: Endozoicomonas sp. G2_2 (assembly GCF_017744135.1). Lineage (GTDB taxonomy): Bacteria > Pseudomonadota > Gammaproteobacteria > Nevskiales > Salinisphaeraceae > Salinisphaera. Next base: position 66,038 of record NZ_JAGHQU010000003.1, on the reverse strand, counting down.
GGCCGTTACGAACCCATCGACGGCACCAATCCACCCAAATACCGCACCGCCTACGACAGCTTCACCGATCGCCATCTGCCGGCGATTCAGGAGCCGATCCTCGAAACACTTCAGGCGGCGTACGTGATGGCCTGCGACCAGCGCGGCTATATCCCGACCCACAACCGGCACTGCAGCCAGACGTTAACCGGCGACTACGAAACCGATCTCAAGCACAGTCGCCACAAGCGGATCTTCGACGACGCCACCGGCTCGCGTTGCGGCGCGCATACCCAGGCGCTGCTCGTGCAGACCTACAAGCGCGATACCGGCGAAGTGATGCACGACCTGTCGGTGCCGATCTTCATTGGCGGGCGCCACTGGGGCGGGGTGCGCATCGGTTACAAACCCGAGCACGTGGCGGCACCCGCCGATGCCGCACCGCAGACGTCGGCCGAAGCGCCAGCCGCGGCGCCCGTTCCGGCATTCGGCAGCGCCCTGTCGCAGGGGTTAAACTACGCCACGAAGTAAGCGCCCGTGTCCCGCGGGCGCGGCGAAACACGAGGAATGCGACAGGATGTTCGAATCGATTGAGCGAGTCCCCGGCGATGCCATTCTCGGGCTGATCGAGGCCTTCAAGAACGACAGCAACCCGAACAAGGTCGATCTCGGCGTCGGCGTCTATCGCGACGAAGCCGGCATCACGCCGGTCATGCGCGCGGTCAAGGAAGCCGAGAAGCTGCTCATCGAGAACGAAAAGACCAAGGCCTATATCGGCTCGCACGGCGATCCGGAATACGGCAGCCACGTCCTGCGCACGGTGTTCGGCGCCGACAGCCAGGTGCTGGCCGATAACCGCGCGAGCGCGACCCAGTCGCCGGGCGGCACCGGCGCGCTGCGTCTGGCCGCGGACTTCATCAAGTCCAACCTGCCCGGCAAGTCGATCTGGCTGTCCGACCCGACCTGGCCGAACCATCTCGGCGTGTTCGGTGCGGCCGGGCTGAATATCGAAAAGTATCCCTATGTCGATGCCGACAACCGGCTCGACTTCGACGGCATGCTCGGCGCGCTCAAGCAGATTCCGGAAGGTGACGTCGTGCTGCTGCACGCCTGCTGTCACAATCCCACCGGCTTCGATCTGTCCAAGGACCAGTGGCAGCAGGTGCTGGCCGTGGTCCAGGAACGCCAGCTGCTGCCGCTCGTGGACTTCGCCTACCAGGGCTTCGGCGACGGCCTCGACGAAGACGCCTATGGCGTGCGTCTGCTGGCGAACACGCTCGACGAGATGATCGTCACTCAGTCCTGCTCGAAAAACTTCGGCATCTATCGCGAACGCACCGGCTGCTTCATCGCCGTTGCCAAGGACGCCGACGACATGGAAGACGTGCGCTCGCAGCTGGCGATCACCGCGCGCGAGAACTATTCCAACCCGCCGGCCCACGGCAGCGCCATCGTCGCCACCATCTTCAACTCCGACGAACTCACCGCCCTGTGGCACAAAGAGCTCGACGAGATGCGCGGGCGCATCAACGGCCTGCGCAGCGACTTCGTCAAGGCGCTGGCCCCGCACGGGCTCGACGAGCGCTTCGCCCATGTCGCCGAGCAGCGCGGCATGTTCTCGTTCACCGGCCTCAAGCCGGAACACGTCGAAGCCCTGCGCGACAAGCACAGCATCTACATGGTCAAGTCGGGCCGCGCCAACGTCGCCGGCCTGAGCGGCGACAACCTCGACTATGTCTGCAACGCCATCGCGGACGTGGTGAAGTAAACCAGCGATCCGCCCTCGGGATTCGGCGGCAGCGAAAAAGGCCCGTCTCCAACCGGAGCGGGCCTTTTTTATGGCTGAGCTTTACGCAAGCAAGCGGCAGACAACACCCCCTAACGGGCCACCTCGTACTCGCCGAGCTTGAAGCGGCGCATGGACAGCGCGTATTCGGTGGCCAGCCCGGGAAACAGCGTGTGGTTTTCGCCGTGTTCGTCGAGATACCAGCTCTGGCAGCCGGAGGTCCACGAGGTATAGCGCATCCGGTTCTGCAGTTTCTCGTGGTAGCGACGCATCACTTTCGGTTTGACCGCGATGGCGGTGAGATCCTGCTTCAGCAGGGTACGGATCGCCTGGGTGATATAGCGCGCCTGGGCTTCGGTATAAATAAGCACCGAGGTGTGACCGGGCCCGGTGTTCGGCCCAAGCATGAAGAACCAGTTGGGCACGCCGGCCGTGGCCACGCCCTTGTAGGCCTTGCCGCCCGGCCCGGCCCATTTGTCTGCCAGCGATTCACCGTTGTTACCGAAAATGGGAAACGGCGGCTCGGCGATATTGATCTTGAAGCCGGTCGCGGTGATCACGACGTCGGCTTCGAGCTCGCGCCCGTCGGCGAGACGTACGCCGTTGGCGGTGAAACGATCCACGCCTTCGGTCTCCACCGACACATTGTCCCGGGTGAGCGCGGGATAGTAGTTGCTGGCGAACAGCACCCGCTTGCAGCCGATTTCGTAGTCCGGCGTGAGTTCTTCGCGCAGCACCGGATCCTTGACCGCCGAGCGCATGTTCCAGAGGGCGAGCTTCTTCATGCCGGTGGCCAGCGGCGAGTCGAGAATCACGGCCGGGCCGACCAGCCCTTCCGTGATCGCCAGGATCGCGCGTCGGAAGGCGGTTTGCGCAAACGGCAGACGCCGAAACGTTTTCTTCATCAGTTCCGGCAGGGCCTTGTCGGCCTTGGGCAGTACGTAGGGCGCGCTGCGCTGAATGACGGTCAGCCGATCGACCTCCGGTGCGATCGACGGAATCACCTGAATACCGCTGGCGCCGGTGCCGATGATCACGACCTTCTTGCCGGCCAGCGATACATCGTGCTTCCAGCGCGCGGTGTGCATGATCTCGCCGGTGAATGCGTCCATGCCAGCGAAGTTCGGCGTGGACGGCTCGACGAGCCCGCCCACCGCCGAAATCACTGCGCGCGCGGTGTATACGGCCCCGTCGTCGGCCGTTAGATGCCAGAGCCCACGGTCGTCGTCGAAGGCGGCGTGCGCGATGCCCACGCCGAAATACAGGTGTTCGTGCAGGCCGTATTTCTCGGCACAGTGCTGGATATAGGCCTGGATTTCCGCCGAACCGGAATAGGTCGTCGACCAGTCCGGGTTCTGCTCGAAGGAGTAGGAATACAGATGCGAGGGCACGTCGCAGGCACAACCCGGGTAGGTGTTGTCACGCCAAGTGCCGCCGACATCGTCTGCCCGCTCGAGGATGATGAAATCGGTAATGCCCTCGGCCTTGAGACGGATCCCCGCGTTGATACCCGAAAACCCGGCGCCGATGACGATAACGTCGCGGTGCAGAGCATCCCGGTCGACGGCCTCGGACGTGCGTGCGGACTGCTGCGGCATGGACTCCTCCGGTCTGTTGCAACGCCGCAGTTAATACCGTTACATCGCACGCTGTCAATATTGCGGCGGCAGCCGCGGCTCTCTAGCGCGCGGCGCGCGTTCTCGGCAGCACAAAGTTGAGGGCGACGCCGAGCACCCCGGCAAGGGCGATACCTTCGAGCGTGAATTCCCCAGCCGAGAAGCTCAGTCCGCCGACGCCGGTGACCAGAATGATGCCCACGACCGCCAGATTGCGCGGCTCGGTGAGTTCCTCGCCGGACTTCGCCAGGCTGTTCATGCCAACCACAATGATCGCGCCGAACAGCAGCACGATGATGCCGCCCATCACCGGCGTGGGAATGCTGGCAAGCAACGCCCCGAGCTTGCCGACGAAGGCGAAGACGATGGCGAAGCCCGCGGCCCAGGTCATCAAAGCCGGGTTGTAGGCTTTTGTAAGGGTGACGGCGCCGGTGACTTCTGAATAGGTGGTATTGGGCGGCCCGCCGAGCGAGGCGGCCAATGATGTCGCCAGGCCGTCGCCGAGCATGGTGCGGTCGATGCCGGGATCTTTAAGGTAATCGCGCCCGGTTACCGAGCGGATGGCCACGATATCGCCGAAGTGCTCGATCGCCGGCGCGATCGCGACCGGAATCATGAACAGCACCGCCTGCCAGTTCCACTCAGGCGCCACGAAGTTGGGCACCGCGAACCACGGCGCATCGGCAACCGGCGCGAAATCGACCAGCCCGAACGGCAGGCTGGCGAGATACCCCGCCACGACGCCGCAGAGAATCGGCACCAGCGACAGGAATCCGCGCGCGAGCATGGAAACGGCCACCGTCACCGCGAGCGCGATGAACGAAACCGTCATCGCCGGGCCGGCGGCGACCAGCTGCTCGTTGCCGTTGCCGTCCAGCCCCATGGCGAGGTTGACCGCCACCGGCGCGAGCACCAGGCCGATCACCATGATCACCGGCCCGGTCACGATCGCGGGCAGCAGCCGCGTAACCACGCCCACGCCACGCAGACGAATGACCAGGCTCAGCAGCATGTAGACGCCGCCTGCCGCGATCAACCCGCACAGCGTGCCGGGAATCCCCCAGGTTTCCACGCCGTAGATGATCGGCGCGATGAAGGCGAAAGACGACGCGAGAAACACCGGCACGCGCCCACGGGTGACGATCTGGAAGATCAGCGTGCCGAGCCCGGCCGTGAACAGCGCCACGTTCGGATCCAGCCCGGTGAGCAGTGGCACCAGCACCAGCGACCCAAAAGCCACGAACAGCATCTGCGCCCCGAGAAGGCCGTCGCGGACCCGAAAACGATAGGCCATAGAAGCGGAATCAGGGGCTGCTGGATCAGACATCAGTCGCAGATCGCTCCACGGTTTTGGTTGGTTATACCGCGCTTTATCGGCGCGCAACCGTGCCGATATAGACCGCGTATCGACGCGGCATTCTCGCATGCCGCACGATACCGGTGATCGATCCCAATCGGCAGCACAAGCTCGCTGCAGGAATCGATCCGTTCGTTAGCTGAAAACACAAAAACCTGGGGAAATATGAAACGTCTGAGTCTGATTGCCGTCGCCGCGCTCGCGATCACCGGTTGCACCACCGCCGGGCCGTTCGTGACCAATATTTCGAGTGACGGCGCCGGGGGTATGAACGTCGACAAATGCAGCGTGCAAATGAACGCGTTCATGGGCACCGTTTCCAACAAGGACTGCACCACGCAGCACGTGAGAATGGGCCAAGGCGCGGGGGCGCGATAGGCCAGCGCGCCGCGCCCGGCCCACGGCCCGGGCGCGGCGACACCACGTCGGCAAGATCCGTTGCCAGCGAAGGCTGCGAGTAGCCCGCTGGCAATCGCAATCCACCCCCAAGCGGCTATTTCGTGCCGTACATCCGATCGCCCGCGTCACCCAGCCCCGGGCGGATATAACCGTGCTCGTCCAGGCGGTCGTCGATGGCCGCGGTGAACACCGGCACGTCCGGATGTGCCTCGCGCAAGGCCTTCACACCTTCCGGCGCGGCCAGAAGGCACAGGAACTTCATGTTCTGTGCGCCCTGCTTCTTGAGATGCGTGATGGCGGCGATCGCCGAATTGCCGGTGGCCAGCATCGGGTCCACCACGATCACGCGGCGCTCGCCGATATCCTGGGGTACTTTGCAGTAGTACTCCACGGCCTGCAGCGAATCCGGATCGCGGAACATGCCGATATGCCCGACCCGCGCCGAGGGCATGAGTTCGACCATGCCTTCGAGCAGGCCGTTGCCCGCCCGCAGGATCGACACGAAGCACAGCTTCTTGCCGGCCAGCGTGGGCGCGTCCATTTCCTGCAGCGGGGTCTCGATGAGCTCGGTGGTGAGTTCGAGATCGCGGGTGATCTCGTAGGTCAGCAGATGGGCGACTTCGCGCAGCAGACTGCGGAATTTCTGGGTGGACGAGTTCTTGCGGCGCATCAGCGTGAGCTTGTGCGCGATCAGTGGGTGGTTGATGACGGTGACGTTCTCGTCCATGGCAGCTTCCTTGTACGGCCGGCAACGTTGAATACGCGCGCATTAGACCTGATACGGCGCCCGATCTGAACCCTCGCTTGCGCGCCACCGGTTTTGACCGCGCCAGGAGCGCGCCATTTCCGGCCCGTGCCTAGCGCGCGTCACCGCGAAAATGCGCGGCCTGCGCCACCAGCCATTCGGTGAACGCGGCCACCGCGGGCGGGGCCTCGCCGTGCGCAGGCATGAGCAGATCGTAGGAAAACGGCGAGGCCAGCGCGAAGCGATCACCGAACGGGCGCACCAGTACGCCGCTGGCCAACCGGTCTGCCGCCAGCACGCTCGATGTCAGCGCCACGCCGCGCCCCGCAATTGCCTGGTCGAGGGCCAGTCCGAACAGCGAATAGCGCCGATGCACCGGCACCGCCACGTCCGGGGCCCCGGCAGCGTCCAGCCAGGCGCGCCAACCGGGGAACAGCTCGGCCTGATTCGACAACCAGGTCACGTGCAGCAGCGTGTGCCGCGCGAGATCCGCCGGGGTCTCCAGGGGCGGGCCACGCTCGAGCAGCGCAGGCGAACATACCGGAAAGAGGGTTTCGTCCATCAACGGCGTACACCGCACCCCGGGCCACGGCCCCTGCCCGTAGCGAATGCTGACCTGCGCACGATCCGCGCGCCAGGCCGGCTCGACGAGATTGGCACTCGCCTCGAGCGCGAGATCGACGCCGGGATGGCGATTTTCGAAGTCGGCAAGACGCGGCAACAGCCAGTGCTGGATAAGCGACGGCGATGCGCTGACCGTAAGCGGCGGTGCCGAGCGCGGCCTGGCGCAGGCCACCTCTACGCTGCGCGACAACGCGGCAAGGGCGTCGCCTGCTTCATCGGCAAGCCGTGCACCGCGCGTGGTCAGGCTCACACCGTGCGGATGGCGCATAAACAGATCGACCCCGAGCGCGCCTTCCAACTGCTTGATATGGCGGCTGATCGCACCCGGCGTGACATGCAGATCGAGGGCTGCCGCCTTGAAGCTTTCATGGCGCGCCGCGAACACGAAGGCGCGCAGAGCGTTTAACGGCAGCCGCTCGATCATGCGATTGAATTTTCCTGAGCCTGGTCTTGCAGTTTAATGGTTTGCACAGCTGTTTGCCCGGTGCTTAGCTGTGCGCCTGTTCCCCGGGGCCGACCGTATTGCCATGAGCACGCGCGCAGACACTTTTAAAACCTTTTCCCCGCAGGCGACGCGGCGCGCGCTCGATATGCAGGGCAGCCTGCTGATGCTGGTGTTCTGTCTGGCGCTGGGCCTGCAGCAGGTCGCCATCAAATGGGTGGCCGCGGATATCGCGCCGCTGGCGCAGATTGCAATTCGCTCAACGCTGGCGGCGTTTCTGGTCATGGCCGTGGCCTATGCACGCGGCGTGCGCGTCGCCGATGCACGCGCGGTGTTCTGGCCGGGCGTGGCCGTGGGCCTCGGATTTGCCAGCGAATTCTGCTTCGTCGCGCTCGGGCTGGGCTATACCACGGCTTCGCATATGTCCGTTTTCCTCTACACCGCGCCGGTGTTTGCCGCGCTCGGCCTGCATTTTCTCGTGCCCGGCGAGCAGCTCGGGGTACGGCACTGGGTGGGCATTGCGGTCGCCTTTACCGGCATCGTGCTGGCCATGGCGCCGACCGGCGCCGGCAGCAGCGCAGACGGGCCCGCCGTGTCGTCGCTGATCATCGGCGACATTCTCGGCACGATGGCGGGCATGGGCTGGGCGGCCACCACGGTGGTCATCCGCACCACGAAGCTGTCCGAGCAGCCGCCCACGCTGACGTTGTCCTACCAACTCGTGATCGCGGGGCTGCTGTTGCTGCCGTTCGCCGCGGTCATGGGCGACCTGTCGGATATTCACGTCACCGACCCCGTGCTCGCCAGCATGACCTTCCAGACCCTGGGTATCGCCTTCGGCGTGCTGCTGCTGTGGTTCGCGCTGTTACGACGTTATCTCGCCTCGCGGCTGGGCGTGTTCTCATTTCTGTCGCCCGTTTTCGGCGTGCTGTTCGGCGCGCTCCTGCTCGACGAGGCGCTGACGTGGAACTTCATCGTGGGGGGTATCGCGATCATCAGTGGCGTGATCGTGGTGAGTGCGCCAGCGAAACGGCGCGAGCCGGTGCGATAGCGTTCGCGCTGCCAGGCCGCCCCCGCTGCGGCTACCTGGACTCGGTGGCGTAGTACTCACGAGTTTGTCGAACCTTTTGTTTCGCACTGCTGTGCGACTCACTTTCTTTTGCTTGTCCAAAAGAAAGTAAGCAAAGGAAAAAGACACCCGGATTACGCGCCGGCGCGCAGCGCGCCGGTTCACTGCGATGCTCGGTCCGAAGGGATGCGGCCAGAACTCGGATCGCTTTGGCGATCCTCAAACATGCTGGCCGCACCGGCGCATGCGCCGGACACCCTTCGGCCCTGTGCTTCTCGTCGCGCCAAACGGGACCCGAATACAGCGCGGCCTACTCAGCAACCGAGTTGAAACAGCTGCCAAGTCGAAGTTGCGGTGTTTAGCTACGTTCCGGTCGGACTCGCCTTCGGCTTTTTCCGAGGAATATCGCTTCGCGACCTTGGCGAAGCGATAGCGAGCCTGTCTTTGTCTGTATTCGGTCCCCTTGGGCGTAGCGCCGAGCAGTGGAGGCCACAAGCGGATAAGACAGCCGGATGTCTGAGCGCAGCGAGTTTCCGGCTGGCCCGCTTGCGGACGAAGCCGCGCAGGGCATCGGCGCGTAGCGCCGACGCAAGACAGGGTGCCCTTTGTTTTGGTTACTTTTATTTGGGCAAGCAAATAAAAGTGACTCGCGCAGCAGCGCGAAACCTCAGGTAAAAATCAACCAGCGCAGTTCATCCAAACGCGCCCGCGAGAACCACGATCCTGCCTGCACAAGATCACCCGCAATATTGCACTCGCGGACAAGGCACACACTCGAGCCCACCGACTGCTCATCGCTAGTGCTTCGTGGCGTAAGCGCCCTCGGTCTCTTCGACCAGTGCATCGATCATCTTCAGATGATGGCTGTTGTTCTGCTGCCACGGGTGAAAACCGTAGCGAAAGTACGATGCCCACTCGGGCAGCTGACGCCGCAGCACGCCGGGCCGGCCAAACAGCGTGTTGAACACGCGCAGATGGCCACGCCAGCCTTCCTTGCGGCACGCCTCGCTGGCCTGCGTCATGCGGTAATAGAAATACGCGACCAGCGGCCAGAAGATCGTTGTCGCGGCGACCATGCCGACGGCGCGCTCGGCATAGGCGATCGGGCCGCGCCCCACGCAGCGGTCGTAGACATCGAAGGCGACCGACTTGTGCTCGATCTCTTCAAGCGCATGCCACTGCCACATGCGCGTGTAGTCCTCCTGCGAGCCGACAATGGCATCCGGGTTGTCGAGAATCGAGTTACCCATGAGCGCAGTGAAATGCTCGAGCGCGATCGTGGCCGACAGCGGGAACGAGCGCGGCGTGCGCTTCTTGATGAAATCCAGAAACGACCAAACGAACGCGTCCAGCTGCTCGGCCGGCAGGCCTTGGCGCGCCATGAGCTCGTTGTATTCCTTGTGCTCGCGACTGTGGATCGCTTCCTGGCCGATGAATGCCGTGGCGGCCTTTTTCAGATCCGGGTCCGGAATCTCTTCGCGGTAGTCGCGCACGGCATCGATGAACATGCGCTCACCGGCGGGAAAGAACAGCGACAGCGCGTTCATGAACTGGGTCATGTGCGCACCGAGCTTGTGCCAGTCGTGAATACGGTCTTCCGGCGGCAGGAAATGCAGGTCGCGCCGTTCGGGTACGACGTCGGGCTTGCCATCGTCGGTGTGCTTGATGTTTTCGGCGGCTGTGGACATGACGGCTCCGGATGACATGGGTGATGAAACCTGGACTTTAGAAAATCATACTTTTCCAATCACAAGTCAAATCCGGAACGTCGTCGCGCCGAACTGGAACGCGCAGCGTTCTGCCTTGCGCCAGGCATAAAAAAGCCCGGCCGCTCGTCATCGGTGCGACGACGAGGGGCCGGGCGCGCGTCAAAACAGGCGTACTAGCCCATCTTGGCCAGTTCCTGGCCTGTCTGAATGGCTTCCTCGCGCGTTTTGGGCCTGCGATCGGTGCGACGGGACTCGGTGTTGTCATCGAAGCGGACTTCGATTTCCCAGCCGTCCTCGTTTTCGATGCCGATCGTCTCGAAACCGCGGGTTTCGTCTCGTTCCAGCGTTTCCCAGTCGGTGAGATTCTTGGTCATGGCTTGCTACTGCCGTGTTGAATGAACGCGCAAATCCTAACAGGCCCGGGCGATCGCCGGCTTGGCCCGTAGTCAGCCACGCGCCATCGATAGCGTTCCGGATCGACCGCTGCCGGCGCTGCCCATCGCGAACAGCGCCACGGCGACCGCGGCACCGAAGCCATCGCTGAGCCAGCCCGGATAGATCAGCGCGAGCGCCCCGGCCAGCGCCAGCACACGCCAGACGGCACTGAGCTCGCGCCGCAAATAGCCCTCGACCGCTACGGCCAACAGCAGCACCCCGACGATGCCGGTCGCCGCGACGGTGGCAACGTTGAGCCAGGTCGCGTCGATCATGAGCATGCTGTGGGCGAACACGAACATGTACGGCACCACAAAACCCGCGATCGCCAGCTTCATGGCCTGGACGCCGGTGGCGTTCGGCGAACCGCCCGAAATGCCCGCCCCGGCATAGGCGGCCAGCGCGACCGGCGGCGTGAGATTGGCGAAGATGCCGAAGTAGAACACAAACATGTGCGCCACAAAGATCGCGGTATCGCCGGAGCCGGCCAGCTCACGAAACAGCGGCAGCTGCAGCAATATCGGCGCGGCCATGGTCGAGGTGATGATGTAGCAGGGAATGCTCGGCAGCCCCATGCCGAGCACGATCGACGCGCCCATGGTGAGCGCGAGCGTGACCAGCAGACGCAGCATTTCGGATGGAATGGCCTGGCCGAGGTTGACCACGGCATCGGCGGCGTCGAGCGCGATGCCGGTCAGCGTCGCGATGCCCACCACGATACCCACCGCGGCGCAGGCGATCGCTACCGGGATCGAGTTGCGCACGCCTTCGGTCATCGCGTCGCGACACTCGGCGATATCCATGACTTCGGACTGCAACCCCATGCGCGTGCGGATCGCATTGATCGCCACCGGCACGGCGATGATGGCGAACAGCCAGAGCCGGTCCGTCGGCAGCCCCGGCAGCGGGCGACCATCGACCAACGCCCAGATCTGTGGCTCAAAGACCAGTGCGACGAGCACGAGCGTCAGGCCCACCACGACCCTCCGCGTGCCGCAGATGAGAACCGTCGCCGCGACCGACCAGAACGCGGCAAAAAACGGCGCGCGGCCGTCGAAGATCAGCCACAGCAGCACGACCATCGGCAGCAGCAGATGCCCGCGCTCGAGCAGCACGGTTTTCAGCGGCGTGAGTTGCGCACGCGGGATGCCCTGCAGACCGTTGCGCGAGGCCCGCAAGTGCACCTGAAACAGGATACCCAGATAGAACAGCAGCGCCGGGATGATGCCGGCGAGCATGATCTGCGTGTAGGGCACGCCCAACACCTCGGCCATGATGAAAGCCGCCGCGCCCATGATCGGCGGCAGAATCTGGCCACCCACACTGGCAGCCGCCTCGACCGCGCCGGCGAAATTGGCCTTGTAGCCCGTGCGTTTCATCAGCGGAATGGTGAACGCACCGGTCGTTACCACATTGGCGATCGCCGACCCGTTGATCGAACCGAGAAAGCCGCTGGCCACCACGGCCACCTTGGCCGGTCCGCCCTTCGACGGCCCGGCCAGCGCCAGGGCCAGATCGTTGAACAGCCGCCCCAGCCCGGACTTGACCAGGAAGGCGCCAAATAGAATGAACAGAATGATATAGCTGGCCGACACCGCGATTGCCGTCCCCAGCAGGCCTTCGGTGATATACACCAGATGCGACACGATCTGGCGCGTGGTCGCCAGCACGATATCGCCGTTGAGCTGAGGATAGAACGACAGCTTGGCGTAGAAGCCGTAAGCCAGAAACAGCACGGCCAGGCCCGGCAACCCCCAGCCGGTCACTCGCCGCGCACCGTCGACCACGAGCGCGAGCGCGGCCAGCCCGACGACCATATCCAGCGTGTTGATCCGCCCCGCCGAGGCGATCACCCGATCGGCAGCAAACACCATGTAGATGCCGATCGCGAACGCGGCCACCGCCAGTATCGCGTCGCCGATGGCCACGCGCTCGCGCGATCCGCGCATCGCCCAGGGATAGATCACGAAGGTCAGCCCGAGCAGCGTGTACAGATGGATGCTGCGCTGAACGACGTCCACCAGCGGCCCGGAAAACGACGTGTAGAGATGAAACAGCGCCAGCATCACGCACACCGCCACGACGAACTGCATCACCCGCCGTGGCAGCGCATGGCGCACCCGGCTTTCTCGGTCGTACTTCTCCAGGGTTTCCGGGTCGGCCACTTCCGGTTCGACCGGCTCGGCGTGGCGGGTATCTGAACTCATGGCAATCCTGCTGCAGGGGCGCGCCAGACGCGCAGCAAACCGCCGATCACCGCGGTCAGCGGCGCGCGAATCACGGCGAAACGAAGTATGGGCGAAGTCGAAGCCCGCGAAAGCGCGAACCAGCGGCCCTCGTCCCAGCGCACACGGTAGCTTTCGGCGGCCGCCGCCTGGACGGCGTAGGGGTCGACCACACGATCGATACCGTCCATGACCACCCAGCCGTTTTCGAGCCTCGTGCGGCGACCGGCAGCGGCGGGCACGCCGGCCCCGAAGGTCTTGAAGCGCGTAGCGACGAGCACGATGGCGCTGTCGCGCACGGCGAAGGTCTCGATCCAGTCTTCCTGTTCGACCGAATGGCGCCAGGCGAGCGAAAAACGCGAGCCGTCATCGGCCTGAAAGGCGAACCGCAGGCCGGCGTCGTCGCGCACCACGAGCCAGTGAACGGGCCACAGGCTCGCGGCGAGCGCCAGCACGACGAGCGCCGACGCGACGCTGGCGCCGACGAGGACCCGCCGGCGACCTGCCGTCATCGGCGCGCGCTACCCGGCACGTCAGCCGGCGTTGTCCTCGCTGGCCTCAGACTCGCCGCTGTCGCCACCTTCCGAGATCGAGTCGTAGAACGCCTGCGCGCCGGCGGCGACCGGCACCACGACGTCCTCGTCCATGCGTTCGCGGTCGAACTGCTTGAGCGCGCCGACGGAAACCTTGTCGGTGCCGAGATACTCGTAAAAACGCTTGGCCAGCTCGCGGGTGACCTGATCCGACATCGACGCGGGTACGATCAGCAGGTTGCGGATCGCCACCGTGTTCACGGCGCCGTCGAGGTCATAGCGCTCGGGGGCGTTGGCCGGAATCTCGTATTTCTCGTAGTAGGGGTAATCCTGCAGCAGTTTCTTGGCGGTCTCGCCGTCGACGTTGACGAAGTTCACGTCGGTGTTCTGCATGAGCCCCGTGATGCTGGAATTGGGCACGCCCGAGGTGAAGAACGCAGCGTCCAGATTGCCGTTGCTCATTTCCGTCACGCTGTCGGCATAGCCGGTATGGCTCACGCGGGCGAGATCGTCATAGGTCATGCCGGCCGCTTCCAGCACTTTCTTGGCGCTCTGCTCGACGCCGGAGCCCACCTTGCCGACGCCGATGCGCTTGCCTTTCATGTCGGCCACGCTATCGATGCCGCTGTTGGCGGTCGCCACGATCTGCACCACGTTCGGATACAGCCCGGCAACGGTCTGGATGTCGGCCTTGCGATCGGCGAACTGGCCCTGGCCGTTGATGGCGTCGTAGGCCACGTCGCTCATCACCAGCGCCATTTGGTTGGTGCCGTCCTCGATGTTGTTGATGTTCTGCACCGACGCGCCGGTGGACACGACCTGAACGCCGGCAATCTGCTCGCTTTGCTCGAACACGCGCTTGAGCGCACCGCCGATCGGGTAGTAGCTGCCCGAGGTGCCGCCGGTACCGAAGATCAGGCTTACCGGCTCGCTGCTCTGGCCTTCGGCCGAGCTCTTGGCATCGACCTGATCCGCGTCGTCGCCGCTGCCGCAGCCTGCCAGCAGCAGTCCGGCGCAGGCGACGGTCGCCACCCAGAGACTGGCCTTGCTCGCCATATTTCTGGCCATTTGTTCACCTCATCGTTGAAAAGCGCGAGCCGCGCGAACGCGACGGTTCAACCGCCAGAAATACCAGACCGCTGCAACAGGCAGCAATGCGGCGAAAGTGGCACGATGCGATCGAGGCCGCACAGGGCACGCCAACGCGGCACGGATCAGTCGTCGACGCCGGCCAGACGCTGCGGATGGGTATATACGTTGAAGCGGTGTCCGCGCAGAAAACCCACCAGCGTCACGCCGAACTGTTCAGCCAACGCCACCGCATAGCTGCTGGGTGCGGACACCGCGCACACGATCGGCACGCCCGCCATCACGCTCTTCTGCAACAGCTCGTAGCTGGCGCGCCCAGACAGCATGACGATGCCGTCGGACAACGGCAGACGGTTTTCGAGCAGCGCCGCGCCGATGAGTTTGTCGAGGGCGTTGTGGCGGCCCACGTCCTCACGAATCGACAGTAGCGTGCCCCGGACATCGAACAGCCCCGCCGCATGCAGCCCGCCGGTGGCGTCGAACACGCCCTGGTCCGCACGCATGCGCTCGGGCAGCGAAAGCAACAGCTCAGGCGTGACCTGCCCCGGCCCGCTCGCAGCCGAACCGTCGTTGCCGGGCGTGGGCGGCGAAAAACTCGGTTTGCCACAGACGCCACAGGCGCTGGTGGCCAGCGTGTTGCGCTCGACCCGGTCGAGGCGCGCGCGGGCCTCGGGCTTGAGCATGAGCCGCATCACGTCGTCCTCGCCCGGCGCGGGCCGCAGGTAGACGATGTCGTCGCGCGAGCGGATCACGCCCTCGCCGTGCATGAGCCCGGCGGCGAGCTCGGCGTCGGCGCCGGGCGTGCGCATGGTGATCAGCGGATCGGCGCCGGCAACGTGGATCTCCAGCGCGCGTTCGACCGCCAGCGTGTCGTCACGTGCGCCAAACCCATCGCGACCATAGGCGCGGATACGCACGACCTGGCGCGCCTGCGCGGTGGCGCGCGGGGGCTCGGACGTGGTTCGGGAGTCGGCGCTGTCGCTGGATTTCATGCGCTTACGGTAACCGATCAACCCGTACTGCGGGCGTTGATTGCGGGGCGTGTGGTATGGACCCGTGTATTCTGCACGCGCATCGCAGCGCCGCGCCGACCATGCCGGGCCCACCGGCAATCCGGCACGCCGCGTGCAACGCATTTTCCATTCTCCCGTTCCTCACCCGCGCGATCTCGTCATGGATCTTTTCGCTGTCTTTCTGCAGACGCTCAACGTCACCCTGCCGGTGTTTTCGATGGTCTTCCTCGGCATCGGGCTCAAGAAAGCCGGCTGGATCGACGATCGCTTCATCGATACCGCCTCGACGCTGGTGTTCAAGGGCAGCATGCCGACGCTGGTATTCATCAGCATCGTGAAAGCAGATCTGTCGCAGGCGCTGCTGCCCGGGCTCATGGCGTTTTTCACCGTGGCGACCTTCGCCTGCTTCGGCCTGACCTGGCTCTGGGCGATCTGGCGCGTGGAACGGATCGAACGCGGCGTCTATGTCCAGGGCGCGTTTCGCGGCAACTGCGGCATCGTCGGCCTGGCGCTGGCGGCGAGCATGTACGGCGATTTTGGCCTGTCGGCGGGCGGCATTCTCGTCGGCCTCGTCATCCTGCTCTACAACACGCTGTCGGTGCTCATCCTCACCTGGTATCAGCCGGACCAGCAGGCGGACTGGCGCAGCATCAGCCGCGGCATTGCCACCAATCCGTTGATCATCGGCACCGTGGTTGCGATTCCGGTCGCGGCGATCGGCGCGCCGATCCCGGAGTGGCTGATGACATCCGGCGAGTATTTCGCCCGCCTCACCCTGCCGCTGGCGCTGATCTGTATTGGCGGCACGCTCTCGCTGGGCGCGCTCTACGAGGCACGCGGGATCGCCTTTTCGGCGTCGCTGATCAAGATGGTGATCTTTCCCGCCGGCGCCACGCTCGCGGCCTGGCTGTGCGGCTTCGCCGGCCGCGAGCTGGGCCTGCTTTATCTGTTCTTCGCCACGCCGTCGGCCGCGGCCAGCTTCATCATGGTGCAGGCGATGGGCGGCAATGCGCGCCTGGCCGCGAACATCGTCGCCGTGACCACGCTGGCCGCGAGCGCGACCATCACGGCCGGCGTATTCACGCTGACAGCTCTGGGCGTGATCTGACCCCAGCCGCGGCGCGCCCGCGGCCTCAGCTCTTTTCGCTGTCCGACTTGTCTTCGCTCTGCTGACGCCGCTGGGCTTCGGAATACGCTTTCGCGCCCGCAATCAGCGGCGACAGCGTGGCCCAGAGTTCCTTGTCGTGCAGGAGCTTGAACACGCCGGTCATGCCGGGCGGGTTGTAGGGCGTGTCCTCGCTAGCGGGCTCGCCGGCCTTGGCCAGCCCGGCGTTCGCGGCTTCGAAGGTGCGCTCGAGCTGGTCCGGATCGATCTTGCCGAGCTGCTTGGCGACCACCAGCAGATTGCGCATGCCCGCATGGCCCTCGGGCGTGTTCATGCCCTCCACGGCGATGCTCGATATCTGCGGGAAGGCACCGGCAAAATCCTTGATCCAGCGGATCAGACCGGAGTCGTAAAGCTCATCCAGCAGACCATTGATCTCGGCGACGCGCCCTTGCAGGCGCTCGAACTCGTCAAGCGTTTCCTCGCGAAACCGTTTGGCCTCGGCGGGGCGATAGTGAATCTGTTCTGCCATGGCAAAGTCCTGAAGTCCGTGAATGAAAGCGCTTACAGCCCGCTGTCGACCGGGCGCGCCTTCGGCGGGCGCTTGTAGTCGTCACGCTGCCATTTCTGATTGACCTGAACGCCGCTGACCGGGTTCGGCGTGGCGTTGCGCTGGTTGTTCGCCTTGAGCGGCGGATGACCGTCGACGCTGAGCACTTCCATCTTCACCGCCAGCTCCTTGTAGGCCGGCGTATCGGTGTCCTTGTCCGACTCGAAGCTGGTGAGCACGTTGATCGCCTCGATGTTCTTCTTGCCGTGCATGGGCATGTACATCTGCTTGCCCTGCACACGGTCGGTGACCTCAACGCTGACCTTGATCGCGCCGCGCCGCGAGACCAGGCGCACGATGCTGCCGGCCTTCACGCCGCGCTCGGCGGCCAGTTCGGGCGACACCTCCACGAAGCTGCGCTCGATCTTGAACACGATGCCCGCCGTCTCGTCGGTGAGATTGCCTTCGTGGAAATGTTCCAGCAGGCGGCCGTTGTTCAGGTGCAGATCGAACTCGTCGTCGGGCTGGTCGGTGGGCTCGTTCCAGTGCACCGGGTGAAAACGCGCCCGCCCGCTGTCGAAATGGAACTGGCCGTCGGAGTACAGATTCGCCTGGCTCGTGCCGTCTGCCGCGACCGGCCACTGCTGGGAGTTGAAGCCCTGGAGCGCGTCGTAGTGTGCGCCCGCGAACATGTCGGCGAGCGACGCCATCTCGTGAAAGATCTCGGACGGATGACTGTACTGCCAGTCCGCGCCCATGGCGCGGGCCAGCTCGGTATGGATACGCCAGTCCGGACGCGAGTCGCCGAGCGGCGGAAACACCTCGTAGAGCCGCTGGATACGCCGCTCGGTGTTGATGAAGGTGCCTTCCTTCTCGACCGAGGGGCTGGCCGGCAACACGACATCCGCGTACTCGCAGGTGCGCGAAAAGAACATGTCCTGCACGACCATGAAGTCGAGCTTCTCGAACGCCGACTGCACGTGCAGCGCGTCCGAATCGACGATGCCCATGTCCTCGCCGACCACATACAGCGACTTCAGATCGCCATCGTGGATGGTGGTGACCATCTCGTGGTTGTTCAGGCCCTTGCCGGTGGGCAGCTCAACGCCCCAGGCGTCTTCGTAGCGCACGCGCACGGTGTCGTCGCTGATGAAATCGTAGCCGGGGAAACGATCGGGCATGCAGCCCATGTCGCTCGCGCCCTGCACGTTGTTGTGGCCGCGCATGGGATAGCCGCCGGTGCCGAACTTGCCAAAGTTGCCGGTCACCAGCAGCAGGTTGCACAGCGCAGTGGCGGTGTCCGCACCCATAGTGTGCTGGGTCACGCCCATGGCCCAGATGCCGCAGATGGTATTGGCTTCCAGAACCATGTCGACCATGCGATCGAGCTCGTCGCGCGACAGCCCGCAGCGTTGCTCGGCGAATTCCATGGTGAACGGCTCGAGGCTTTTCACATAGTCGTCGTAGTGCTCGACGTTCTTCTGAATGAACGCATCGTCCGCGCGGCCCATCTCGATGATGGTCTTGGCCACGGCGTTGAGCCAGATCATGTCGGTGCCCGGCTCGGGTTTGACGAACATGTCGGCACGCTGAGCCAT
This sequence comes from Endozoicomonas sp. G2_2, assembly GCF_017744135.1. Taxonomy (GTDB): domain Bacteria; phylum Pseudomonadota; class Gammaproteobacteria; order Nevskiales; family Salinisphaeraceae; genus Salinisphaera. The sequence continues at coordinate 47,764 of NZ_JAGHQU010000003.1, read as the reverse complement.
TTCGTTCTTGCGCAGATCGGCGACGAGATGCGTCTGACCGCGCAGTTTCTTGGCGCGCTTGAGCCGCGTGGCGATCACGGGATGGCTCTCGGCAGTGTTGGATCCGACGATGATCAACAGCTCGGCGGCTTCCAGATCGGCAATCGAGCCGGTATCCGCGCCGTAACCCACGGTGCGCCACAGGCTTTCGGTGGCCGGCGCCTGGCAGTAGCGCGAGCAATTGTCGATATTGTTCGTGCCCATCACCGCGCGGGCGAACTTCTGCATGAGATAGCCTTCCTCGTTACTGCATTTCGAGGAGGCGATGAACGCCAGCGCGTCGGCGCCATGGGCGTCGCGAATCTCGTTGAAGCGGCGCGCGATCAAAGCGTACGCCTCGTCCCACTCGGCTTCACGAAAGGCACCGTTGTCGCGGATCAGCGGCTTGGTCAGGCGATGTTCGCTGTTGATATGGCCCCAGCCGAACTTGCCCTTGATACAGGTGGAGATGCCGTTGGCCGGCGCTTCGGGCTGCGGCTGAACCTTGAGCAGCTCACGATCGCGGGTCCACATCTCGAACGAGCAGCCCACACCGCAATAGGTGCAGACCGTCTTGGTGCGCTTGAGCTCGGTCTCGCGCATGGCAGCATCGACTTCCGACACCGCGAAGATCGGCCCGAAGCCGGTGGTGTGTTCGGCCGCCTTCACCAGATCGATCGCCGAGCGGCCGAGCTGCTGGAAGCGCCCGCGTGCCTGCGGCGACAGCCCGGTCATGGGCCCGGCGTTGCCGATCATCGAGGTTTCCATCAGCGCGTTGCAGGGGCATACGGTCACGCAGTGGCCGCAGGAAACACACGACGAATCCTCGATGGGCACGTCGTCGTCCCAGATCACCCGCGGGCGATCGCGCGACCAATCGATGGACAGCGTTTCGTTGACCTGCAGGTTCTGACAGGCCTCGACACAGCGCCCGCAGAGGATGCACTGGTCCGGGTCGTAGATATAGAAGGGGTTCGAATAGTCCTTCTCGTACGGCTTGCCGCGGTATTCGTAGTGCTGGCCCGGCACGGCCATGTCGCGCACGGCGTTGTGCACGTCGCAGTTGCCGTTGTTGTTGTCGCAAACCGAGCAGTACAGATCGTGATTGGAGGCGATGCGATCAATGCCTTCATGCCGCGCGGCATGCGCGGTGTCGCTTTCGATGGTGACATCCAGGCCCGGCTTGACCGCCACGCTGCAGCCGCGCACCAGATTGCCGTCGATTTCCACGAAACAGGTATCGCAGGTCTGCAGCGGCCCGAGGCTCGGGTGATAGCAGACATGCGGCAGATAGATACCGGTGCCCTCCAGCGCCTCGGGCAGCAACTGGCCGGGCCGGGCGCGCACGGCCTGGCCGTCGACGGTGATCTCGATCTGCTCTGCAACGTCATCCATGCGGGGTCTCCTGTGGGTCCCATGGCCGGCGTACCGGCCCGTGCCTGTGCTCAACCTGATCGCCCATCGACGTACGCACGATTCGTGTCGGCCCGTTTCAGCGCTGCATCCAGCAGACGAAAAAAGCCCGCCGTGCCGAACACGACGGGCCGTCAGCCGGTAACGCCGGCCGAGCGATCGTTCAACCCGTGAACAGGCGCAGCGCCTTGACCAGCGTCTCGCAGAACCCCCAGAGCGCAGGAATCGTGACCATGGCCCAGAGGGCGGCGATCTGCCATGTCGGCGTGGTGGCGGCTGAGGTGGCTTCAGTATTCATTATTGTCTCCTGCATTATGCAGATTGATCAATCCGTAGTTTCATGGAGCGGGCGGGCACGAATTGGCCGCGCCCGCCGCCCAGCGCTACTCGGGATTGCTCGGATCACCCCGGTAATGATGTTTGTCCGCCACCGGACGCACGAGTAGGTTGGACACCAGCCCCGCGGCCAGCAGCAGCACCATGATGTAGAGCGTCGTGGTGTAGGCATCCGCCGGCGCCACGCCGGCCTCGATGCGACCCTCGCGCAGCTGATTGAGCAGCACCGGGCCGACGACACCCGCAGCCGCCCAGGCCGTGAGCAGGCGGCCGTGAATCGCGCCCACGTGCATGGTGCCGAAGATATCGCGCAGATAGGCCGGCACGGTGGCGAAACCGCCACCGTACATCGACACGATGATGCAGCAGGCGAGCACGAACAGCACGATGTTGCCGCTGGCCGCGACCGTGGGCACCGCGGCATAGAGCAGCATGCCGAGCACAAAGAAGATGACATAGGTCATCTTGCGGCCGATGTAATCGGACGTGGACGCCCAGAAGAAGCGTCCGGCCATGTTGAAGATCGACAGCACACCCACGAAACCGGCCGCGGCCGCCGCACTCGTGCCCACCATCTCTTGGGCCATCGGCGACGCCTGCTCGAGCAGCGCAATGCCGGCGGTGACGTTCATGAACAGCACCAGCCAGATGAAATAGAACTGCGGCGTCTTCATCGCCTGGTTCACGTGGACATGATGATTAGTGATCATCTTGTCCTGCTTGCCGTCACGCTCGGGATCGAAACCTTCCGGCTTCCAGTCCTTCGCGGGGATACGCACGATCAGCGCGCCGATCATCATGAATACAAAGTAGATGATGCCCATGGCAACGAACGTCGAACCGACGCCGACCGATTCCGGGCCCGAGAAGAACGCCATCAGCGACGTCGCCAGCGGCGAGCCGATCATCGCACCCCCGCCGAAGCCCATGATCGCCATGCCGGTCGCCAGACCGGGCCGGTCGGGAAACCACTTGATCAGCGTCGATACCGGCGAGATATAACCGATGCCCAGCCCGATGCCGCCGATCACGCCGTAGCCGAGGTAGATCAGCCAGATCTGGTGCGTCCACACGCCGAAAGCCGAGATGATGAAGCCACCGCCGAAACAGGCGGCTGCAAGCGCCATGGCCTTGCGCGGGCCGACCCGCTCCAGCCACTGGCCACCAAAGGCCGCCGCCAGACCGAGCGCGGCGATCGCGAGGGAAAAGATCCAGGCGAGCGTGGCCTGCGACCAGTCGCCGTTGGCGGACTCGGTTACGCCGATAACCTGGGTCAGCGGAATCTTGAATACCGAAAAGGCATAAACCTGACCGATACACAGATGAATGCACAGTGCGGCGGGCGGCACCATCCATCGGTTGAAACCGGGCTTTGCCACCGTATTGGACTTGTCGAAGAAACCGGCCATTCATCCCCCTGCCAGCGAGCGTCGCGGCGCAACGCGTACGAGTTAGGGGAGTTACCCTAGCAGCTGTATGGCGCACCCAAGCATTTATGCGACCAAAGTTGGGGCGCCGGTCCGGGCAGGCGGCGAAACCCGATAACGCTCAGCTCTCCGGCTGGCCCCAGATCGTCTGCGCGAACGGCTCGACCGGCACGATCTCGCCGGCGGGCACGTCGTTCTGCGCGGCCGGCAACACGATGAAACAGTCGGCCCGGCTCATCGAGCGCATCACGCCGGAGCCCTGGTGATCGACCGGCTCCACGGCCGCGCGCCCGTCGCGGTTGACGAGCCGCGCACGCAGGAAATTCTCGCGACCGGGACTCTTGCGCAGATCCGCCAGCGTCGGCAACGCCAGGCGAATCGGCTCGGCCGGCGTCGCGCCAGCCATGCGGACCAGCGCCGGGCGCACCATCTGGATGAAAGTCACCGCGGTAGATACCGGGTTGCCGGGCAGGCCAAAAAACCGCGCATGGCCGAGGGTGCCGAAGGCCAGCGGTTTACCGGGCTTGATCGCTACCCGCCAGAAGTCGACGGTTCCCTGCTCGCCGAGCACGTCGAGCACGAAATCTGCGGCGCCCACGGACACACCGCCGCTGGTCACCACGGCATCGCAGACCGCCGCCTTCCGAAACGCCTCGCGCAGCGCGGCCGGCGAATCGCCGACCACACCGAGATCGACGCCCTCCATGCCCAGTTCCGAAATCAGTGCCGCCAGCCCGTAGCGGTTGCTGTCGTAGATCTCGCCGGGCGCCAGCGATTGGCCGGCCGGCCCGTCGACCGGGCGCAGCTCGTCGCCGGTCGAAAAGAAGGCGACCCGCGGCCGACGCACCACCGACACCTCGGCCACGCCCACCGACGCGAGCACGGCGATATCCGCAGGCCGCAGATAATGGCCTGGCGCAAGTACGGTCGTGCCGGCGCGCAGATCCTCGCCGGCCGCGCGGATGTTGCTGCCCGAGGCGGGGCGCTTTTCGATCACCACGCGCTCGCCTGTGGCGCGGGTGTTCTCTTGCATGACCACCGTATCCACGCCGTCCGGCACGACGGCGCCGGTCATGATGCGCACACATTGGCCCGCGCCGACCCGCCCGGCGAAGGGATGTCCGGCAAGGCTTTCGCCGACGACATCGAGCGCCGCGCCATCGACGTCGACATCACCGGCGCGATAGCCGTAACCGTCCATGGAGGAATTGTCCGCGCCCGGCACGTTGACGCCGGCGATCACCCGCTCCGCCAGCACCCGGTGCAACGCGTTTTGCAGCGCCACCCGCTCGGTGTCGGCGATCGGGGTAATCGCGTCGACGATGCGCGCCCGCGCCTGGGCGAGCGGCATGGGCGTGTTTTCCGGCGACGGGCGAAAGGCAGACTGTTCGGAAGACTGGGGCATGTCACGACTCGTGATGGATAGACGCTGCGACGGGGGAATATGCGCTGCAGTCAGCGCAGGCCGGCGAGTTGCCGCGCATCCACCGGCGCGTTGATATTGGCAAAGGCCTGGCAGTCCGGCCAATCCACCACGCGGGTCCGCAATCCGTCCTGCCAGTCGACCACCCGCGCGACGCCCGCCGCGAGCGCCTCGCGCAGGCCGGCAGCACGTTCACACCGGATCAGTGCATGCAGTGGCTGCCGACGACCGCCGCAGCGGGCCACGCACAGATCGATATTTACAGCCATCGCGGCGGCCAGCCGGTCGGCCAGATCACCCGGCAGTTGCGGCGTGTCCACCGGCACCACGAGCAGGTAGGGCGTGGGCGCGGCCTGCAACAGCTGCGCGATACCCGCGAGCGGACCGCGATAGCTGTCGTCGGCATCGCCGACCACCGGCCAGCCGAGCGCGCCGTACCGCCGCCGCGAGCGATTGGCACTGATGACGACATGCGCGGCCTGCGGCTCCACCCGCGCGATCGTGTGTTCGATCAGCGGGCGCTCGCCCACCACATACCACCCCTTGTCGATACCGCCGAGCCGGCGCCCGGCGCCGCCGGCGAGGATGCCGGCCGTGATCTGTTCGCGTGTGGGTGTCATGGCCTGCATTGTCTGCCTGCCGTCGCGCATCGACAACGTTCGCCGCAGCGTGTTCGCTTGCCGTGCGCGACCTCGCGGTATGATCGCTGCCGCAAGACGAAACAACGGACTACGCGACTATGCGACGTGCACTCATCGGCCTCATCGCCAGCGGCGCGCTGGCGGCCTCCTCGGCAGTCGGCGCCCAGAGCCTGGGCGATCGGTTCAAGCAGTTCATGGGCAGCATGGAGGGCGCCAACGGCAACAGCAGCGCACAGCAGTTGCCCGAGAGCGAGGTCGTGTCGGGCCTGCGTGCCGCGCTGGCCGACGGCGCATCGGCCGCGGTCACCCAGCTCGGCCAGACCGACGGCTTCTGGGGCGATGCCGCCCGCCGTATTCCCTTGCCCGGCTGGATGGACAAGACCTCGACCATGCTGCGCGGCGCCGGTTTCGGCAACCAGATGGACAGCTTCCAGCTGTCGATGAATCGCGCCGCCGAGCAGGCGACCGCCGAAGCGGGGCCGATCGTGCGGGAAACGATCAACAACATGAGCGTGGCCGATGCCTACGACATCCTGCAGGGCTCGAACACTGCGGCCACCGAATACCTGCGCGACAAGGCCGGCGACGACCTGGCGGCGAAGTTCGAGCCGATCATCGCGAATACCACGGCCCAATCGCAGGCGGTATCGCGCTACGAGTCGCTGACCTCCAAGGCCAAGCCCATGCTGCAGTTCGTGCCGGGCATGAATCTGGACGTCAACGACTATGTCACCCAGCAGGCGCTGGACGGCCTGTTCGCGGTGATCGGCCAGCAGGAGCAAAAGATCCGTGCCAACCCCGCACAGACCGGCTCCGCGATCGTGAAGAAAGTGTTTTCGACGGTGTCCCGGTAGTCTGCTGCGGTGGCAGGCCCCACTCCGCAGCACTATGGCTCACGCAAAGGTGCCAAGGCGCAAAGATCAAGAACGTGTTTGTCTTCGCGTCTTTGCGGCTTCGCGTGAGGCCAAGTGAATTAGGCGAGCAGATATGGGCCGCGCACGCATATTCGGATACGGCGCGTCCGCCGGCATCTCAATCGTCATAGCTTGTAGCGGACTTGTTCCGCCGCAAATCAGCCGTCGAAGCGCGCCTTGCGCTTGGGCGCGAGCCGTTCCAGAAAGGCCTGCTGGTCGGCAAGGATGCGCCGGTTGGCCAGGATCAGCCATTCCGCGAGGTTGGGCTCGTAGGGCAAGGCGAGCAGGCTCATGCCGGCCTGTTCCGGGGTGCGGTCGTCCTTGAACCGGTTGCAGCCTTCGCAGGTGGACACGACGTTGGTCCAGGCATGTTCGCCGCCCTTGGAGCGCGGCACGACATGCTCGATCTGCATCTGCGAAAAGCTCAGGCGGGTACCGCAATACAGACACAGGCCGCCGTCGCGATGGAACAGTTCGCGCCGCGTCAACGCCGGCACCAGGTTACGGGCAAATCGATGCGAACGATCGCGTACCGCGATGATGGAATCGATCTCCAGATGGCTGCGAATACCGGTATCGCGGGAACGTCCGCCGCGCAGCCGGATTTTCTCGCTGCCGGCTTCCCATGCAATCTTGTCCGTGAAATAAAGACTGACCGCCTCGCGCCAGTCCACCCATTCCACGGGCAAACCGCCCGCATCGAGCTTTAGTATGCGTGGAATCGTCATCACGAACCGTTCACTCCTGTTTCGCGCTTCGCATCGTTTCGCTGCAGAAGCCAGCATGACACGGCCTGATGACCGCACGTTGAAACACGCTGCACTTGTTTTACCGGATAAATATCGCGCCGCGCAACGCTGCAGCGCGCCGCCCGTTCTGCACGATACTGTGTCGATGAAACACTGGATGCCGCCTGTGGCCCTGACCGCGGAACCCGGCGCATGACGCGCCGCGGCGCGCTGCTGGCCGCGGGCGCATGCATCGTGATCGCACTGCTCGTGATCACGGTCTACGGCATGCCGACCGAAACCGGCCTCGGAACCGAAACGCCGGCCGGCCGGGTCGCGGTCGAAACCAGCCCGGCACAGCAGGCGGATGTCGAAGATATTCGCGAATACTCGGGCAGCCTCGAGCCCAGTGCCCAGCTCACCGTCGCCCCCAAGATCGCCGGGCGGATCGAATCGGTGGCGGTGGATATCGGCGATGCCGTGGCCAGCGGCGATACGCTGGTCACTCTCGACGATCAGGAATATCGCCAGGCGTTGGCCGAGGCCGAGGCGCGGCTGCAGGTCGCCCGAGCGCAGTACGAGCAGGCCCGCAGCGACGCCCGCACGGCCGGACGCACTCGCGAACGCGTCCGCGCGCTCAACGCCAAGGGCATTGCTGCCACCGCCGAACTGGATGCCGCCGATGCCGAAGCGGCCAACGCCGATGCCGCCCGGTCGGTCGCGCGGGCCTCGATAGCCGAGGCGAAAGCGCAGGTGGAAACCGCGCGGATTCGTCTCGGCTATACCGAAATTCGCGCCAACTGGCCGGAAGCCGACAGCCGCCGTCGGGTGGGCGAGCGCATGGTCGAACCCGGCGACACAGTGGCCGCCAACACGCCGCTGCTGCGCATCGTGTCGGTACGCCCGCTGACCGCGGTCATCCAGGTGCCAGAAGCCGTCTACCCGCTTCTGGCGGCTGGCCAGCGCGCGCGCCTGCGCATCGCGGGTGCGGCAAGCGCGAGCTACGACGCCGAGATCACCCGCATCGCGCCCGTCTTCGATCCGGAAACCCGGCGCGCGCGTGTCGAACTGAGCGTGCCCAACACGTCGGGCCGTCTCGCCCCCGGCATGTTCGTGCAGGTCGGCCTCGTGGCCGATCGGCTCGACGACGCACTCGTCGTCCCGCGTGCCGCGCTGGTACGTCGCGACGGACGCGACGGCGTGTTCGTCGTCGACACGGCCCATACCACGGCGCGGTTCGTGCCGGTCGACGTCGCCTTCACCCAGGATGACCGGATCGCGCTGCGTGCCCCGACCACGCTCGACGGCCCGGTGGTGACACTCGGCCAGGCCCAGCTCGAGGACGGCATCGGCGTGGCGCTGGATGCCAGCGCGGATAGCGCGGCCGACGCGCCCGGCGACGCATGAGAACCCTGCCGGCGTTTTCGGTCGCGCGGCCGGTCGCGACCTCGATGGTCATGGCCATCGCCCTGCTGCTGGGCGGGGTGGCCCTGAGCCGACTGCCGGTCGATTTGTTGCCCAACATCGAAACGCCGACGCTCACGGTCTCGGTCGACTACGAGAACGCCAGCCCCGAAACCATGGAGGAGCTGGTCACCCGGCGTGTGGAACAGGCCGTGGGCGCCACGCCCGGGCTCGAAGACATGGAGTCGACCTCGGTCGAGGGCACCGCCGATGTAACCCTGCGCTTCGGCTGGGGCACCGATATCGATGCCGCCGCCAACGATGTGCGCGATCGCCTGTTCTCGGAGCTCGACGAACTGCCCGACGACGCCGGCCGCCCGCGTATCCGCAAGTTCGATACCTCCGATCTGCCGGTCATGGGGCTGGGTCTGGCCAGCGGTATCGACCCGATCGAGCTGCGCCGGCTGATCGACAACCAGCTCTCCTATCGCCTGCAGCAGATTCCGGGCGTGGCCGCGGTCGAGGTTTGGGGTGAGCCCGAACGCGAGATCCAGGTCAATCTGGATATCGACCGCGTACGCGCCCTGGGCCTGTCGCTCACCGATATCCGCGACACGCTGGATGCCGCCAACCGCAACCTGCCCGCCGGCTCGATCGAGATCGGCAACCAAGAGCTGGCGCTGCGTACGCCCGGCCGGTTCAAGAATCTCGACGATCTGCGCCGTGCGGTCGTGCTCGTGCGCGAAGGCACGCCGATCACGCTCGGCGACATTGCGCAGGTGCGCGACACCCAGCAACGCGAGACCCGCCTGATCCGCATCAACGGCGAACGCGGCGTGCGCATGGGGGTACGCAAGCAGTCGGGCGCGAACACGGTGGAGGTCGCCGAACGCATCACGCGAGAGGTTGAACGCCTCAACCGCGAATTCCCGCAGGTGCGGATCACGCCGTTTTTCAATACCGCGGACTACATCAACCGCTCGATCGCCAACGTCTCGCGCGCACTGGTCTACGGCAGCGTGCTGGCCTTTGTGGTGTTGCTGGTGTTTCTGGGCCATCTGCGCGCCGCACTTGCCGTGTCGGTGGCGATCCCGGTGTCGCTGATCGCCACATTCGCGCTCATGTACGGCTTCGGCTACACCATCAACCTGATGACGCTCGGCGGCCTCGCGCTCGGCGTCGGCATGATGGTGGATTCGGCCATCGTGGTACTCGAAAACATACAGCGCCGGCGCGCCGAACTGGGCGAATCCGCACACGTGGCCGCGGTGGCGGGCAGCAACGAGATCATCGGGCCGATCGTGGCCAGCACGCTGACCACCCTGGCGATCTTCATTCCCATGCTGTTCGCCCGCGAACTGGCCGGCCAGCTGTTCCGCGAACTGGCAATCGTGGTCGCGCTGGCGCTGACCTGTTCGCTGATCGTTGCGCTCACCGCCATGCCCATGCTCACCGCCCGTTTCGTGGGCGCCCGGCGTGCGCCGCAGCGGGTGGCCATGCAACGGGTCGCGAGCACCGGCAGCCAGCTGTATGCACGCATAGACAGCGCCTACCGGCGCCTGCTCGAAAGCGCCCTGGCCGCGCCGCGGCGCGTGGTCGGCGCGGCCGTGGTCGCCACCCTGGCGGCGCTGATCGGCTTTACCCAGCTGGGCAGCGAATTCATGCCCGCCACCGACGAAGGCGAAGTACGCGTGAGCCTGCAGATGCCCGCCGGCACCCGGCTGGGCCTGCTCGACGCGCAGACACGAAAAGCCGAGGCGATCGTACGCCGCGTGGTGCCCGAGGCCGTGTCGGTGGTGACCAGCGTGGGGTCCGGCGGCTATCGCGCCGACGGCGGCGCCGAGGCCGATATCCGCATCGAACTACCGTCGGCATCGGCGCGCAGCCGAACCAGCCAGCAGGTGGCGGCCGATCTGCGCGGCGCCATCGGCAAGCTGGCGGATACCGACGTGCGCGTGGGCATTCGTCAGCCGTTTTTCTTTCGCATGCTGGATATCGGCAGCGACGGCGGCAGCCTGGAAATTGAAGTGCGCGGCTACGATTTCGACGTGTTGCAGAATCTGGTCGCCCGCGTGCAGGAACGCATCCTGTCGATTCCGGGCATCACCGATCTGCGCGCCTCGCGTGAAGGCGCCGCGCCGCAGCGCGAGATCGTCATCGACCGCAGCGCGGCGGCCGATCTCGGCGTGACGGTTGCGGCCATCGGCCAGACCGTCGAAACCGCGATCGCGGGTACCAACGCGGGTTACTTTCTCGACGACGGCGACGAGGTCCGGGTGCGCGTCCAGCTGGCCAACCCGATGCAGGTGAGCGCCAACCAGATTCTGGATCTGCCAGTGCCGGGCGTGAACGGTACGCGGGTCAAGCTCGATGACGTGGCCCGGGTCGTGGCCTCCGAGGGCCCGGTCGAAATCGATCGGCGCAACCAGCAGCGTATCGTGAGCGTGGATGCCAACATCGCCGGCCGGGATCTGGGTTCGGTGGTGGCCGATGTGCAGGTCGCGCTCGACGAGATCGCGATTCCGGCCAACTACGATCTGCAACTGGTCGGCGAATACGAGGCCCAGGTCGCCGCGTTTCGCGAAATCGGCGTGAACGTCGCCCTGGCCCTGCTGCTGGTCTATATGGTCATGGCCTGTCTGTACGAATCGCTCGTCGACCCGCTGATCGTGATGGTCACGGTGCCGCTGGCGCTGATCGGCGTGGTCGCCATGCTCATGCTCACGAATACCACGCTCAACTCGCAATCGATGCTCGGCTGTCTGATGCTGATCGGCATCGTGGTCAACAACGCCATTCTCATCGTCGATCAGGCGAACCTGCTGCAGCGCGAGGGCATGGATGCCACGGCGGCCGTACGCGAAGCCGGGCGTCGACGCCTGCGCCCGATCCTCATGACCGCGGCAACGACCGTGTTCGCCCTCGTGCCGCTGGCAATCGGCGCCGGTGAAGGCTCGGAGTCGCAGGCGCCGCTGGCACGGGCGGTGGTCGGCGGCATGACCACGGCCACGCTGATCACCCTGGTGGTGATTCCGGTGGTCTATACCGGCGTGCATCGCGCTTGGCCGGCCCGTCGGGCAAGCGCCGCCTGATGCGTGTTCATCGACAAGCGCTGGTCGCGGTACTGCTCGCCGTCGCGGCCCCGCCCGCACTCGCGGTGCTGAACCCGCAGGCGCTCGTCTGGCCGGAGAAGCCGCTGCCGGGCGAGCCGACAGCGCAAACCAGCCCGGCGCCCGCAGAAAACCAGGCCGCGGCCAGCCCGAATCTCGCCGATATGGCCGATATGGCGAGGCGGGCCCGCACGGGCGGCCGCAATTCGCTGGATCTGAGCGTCGAGCAGGCCGTGGCGCTTGCGCTCGAACACAACCCGTCGTTGACGGCCCAGCGCCTGCAGCCGTTGATCACGGGCACGTTCGCCGCGGTCGAGCGGGCCGTGTTCGACCCGAGCGTTTTCGCGCGCGTCGAGACCTCGCGCGAGGTCGCCCAGCGGGTGTCGGAGGATATCCAGCAGAACTTCGACGTGCGCAGCGACGACGAACTCGCGCGCGTGGGCGTGCGTCAGACCCTGCCCACCGGCACCGAACTGGAACTCAGCCTCGAACAGGACCTGTCCACATCCAACCGTTCGCCGCAACAGGCCGGCACCCGTCTGGGGCTCACGCTCACCCAGGCGCTGTTGCGGGGTTTCGGCATCCGCAGCAACCTAGTCGCCCTGCGTCAGGCGCGTACCGACACGCTGGCCTCGGCCTATGAGCTGCGCGGTTTCGTCACCGCCCTGGTCGCGGATGTGGAGACCACCTACTGGGATTATCTCGGCGCGCGCCGGCGAATCGATATCCTGCAGAACGCGCTGGCGGTAGCCGAGCAGCAGTCGCGCGAAGCACGCCTGCGCATCGAGGCCGGCACGGTGGCGCGGGTCGAACAGGCCGCGTTTGCCGCCGAAGCCGCGCGCCGGCAACAGGACCTCATCGACGGCCGCGCGGAGGCCGAGCGCCTGCGCATTCGCCTGCTCCAGCTGATCAGCATTCCCGACGAGATCCGCTATCAGCGCGCGCTGACGCCAACCACCGACGTGGTGACCGACGCGGCGCCGCTGGATGCGCCGGCCGACTACGTTGCGCTCGCCGAGCGGCGCCGGCCGGAACTCAATCAGGCGCGCCTCGACGTGGCCCGCAACGAACTGGAAGTGGTGGCGACCCGTAACGGGCTGCTGCCACGCCTCGATCTGTTCGTCACGCTCGGCCAGACGGGCTTCGCCCGTAATTACGGTGGCGCCTACGACGAACTCGACGGCGGCGACACCTACGACCTGTCCGGCGCGCTGGAATTCGAATATCCGCTCGGCAATCGCGCAGGCCGCGCGCTCGATCGCGGCGCACGGGCGGGCGTGCGCCAGGCCGAGGCCAGCCTGGAGAACCTGGAACGGGTGATCGATGCGGAGGTCCGCTATGCGGTGATCGAGGCCGAGCGCGCCGCCGCCCAGATCGAAGCCACCGCGGCGACCGTGCGCCTGCAGCAGGAAACGCTGGACGCCGAACAGGCGCGCTTCGATGTCGGCCGCTCGACCGGGCTGCTTGTGGCCCAGGCGCAACGTGATCTTCTGAGCGCGCGGCTGGACCGGATCAATGCCTTCATCGCCTATCGGCAGGCCTTGATCGATTTGCATGTAGCCAACGGCAGCCTGCTCACACGCCGGCTCATCGATGCGCCGGGCGAGCAGCCACCGACTCTGTCGTGGCAGAAGTAGCGCGTCACCCCGACCGCAAAAAAGAAAACCGGCCGGCGCGACGCGCCGGCCGGAAGCCGCGATTGCACAGCGACTAAGCAGAAAAACTTGGGCGCAGACGTATTGGAGGAGAACAACACGGCGCAAGGATCGCTGTACGCCTGCGTTAATGCAAAAGCAGGGCCAGAATCAGCGACCCATGCGCTAGCGGCCGGCAGCCACGCCAGCCGGCGGCCCTAAATAATTGCGATAACAATTATTTAGGGCGTATCGAACTTTTCGCCCCGACGCCGGATCAGCGCTCGAGCGCGAGCGCGACACCCTGTCCGCCGCCGATACACAGCGTCGCCAGGCCCTTTTGCACATCGCGACGCATCATTTCGTGGATCAGCGTCACCAGCACGCGACAGCCCGATGCACCAATGGGGTGCCCCAAGGCGATCGCGCCGCCGTTGACGTTGACCTTGGCGAGATCCCATTCCAGCTGACGGCCGACGGCCACGGACTGGGCGGCAAACGCCTCGTTGGCTTCGATCAGGTCGAGATCGGCCACGTCCCAACCCACACGCTTGAGACAACGCTGGGTGGCCGACACCGGCGCGATACCCATCAGTGCGGGATCGACACCGGCATTGGCATAGCCGGCGATGGATGCCAGCGGCGTGAGGCCCAGCGCTTCGCACTTCTTGCGCGTGGTGACGACTACCGCCGCGGCGCCGTCGTTGAGGCCCGAGGCATTGCCGGCCGTGACCGTGCCGTTACGCGTAAAGGCCGGCTTGAGGCCGCTCAGACCTTCGGCGGTCACGCCCGGCCGCGGGCCCTCGTCGCGCGCGAACTGGATGGCATCGCCCTTCTTCTGCGGCACCTCGATCGGCAGCACTTCGTCCTCGAAACGCCCGTGCTTGAGCGCTTCCTCGGCCAGCTGCTGCGAACGCGCGGCGAATTCGTCCTGCTCTTCGCGCGAGACCCGGTATTTGTCGGCCACGTTCTCGGCGGTCTGGCCCATGTGATAGCCGTTGAAGGCGTCCCAGAGGCCATCGCGAATCATGGTGTCGACCAGTTCCCAGTCGCCCATGCGCTTGCCGTTACGCGAGTTCGGCAGCACATGCGGTGCCGAACTCATGTTCTCCTGCCCGCCGGCCACGATCAGCTCGGCATCGCCCATGGCGACGGCCTGGGCAGCCAGCATCACCGCTTTCAAACCGCTGCCGCAGACCTTGTTAATGGTCATCGCCGGCGTGGCATCGCCGAGACCGGCCCGGATCGAGGCTTGGCGAGCTGGGTTCTGACCGGCACCGGCCGCGAGCACCTGGCCCATGATCACTTCATCGACCGCATCGACCGGAATGTCGTGACGCGCCAGCAGCGCGCGGATGGCGTGGGCGCCGAGTTCGGTCGCGGGGATGCCGGCCAGGGTGCCGCCGAAACGGCCGATGGCGGTACGCCCGGCGGCGGCGATGACGATGTTGTCCTTCACTTGCGAGTACTCCTGGGATGCAGAGTCGATGGCCGCGAGGCGGCATGAGGCTCGCCATGTTACGAAAAATCGTCGCGGGCGGGACAACACGCAGGCCGACGGGCCTCGCATGCCGGGCACTGGCGCGCATAAAAAAGGCCGGCGCCGGCGTGCGCAATGCGCAACACCGGGCCGGCCACCCCCTGTGATCTTGGGCGGCAGCGCCGGGTGGCGCCGCCGCTGCAGATCGCCTCGACGCTAGCTGCCCTTGGCCTGCAGCTGGTCGATGATCTGCGGGTTCTCCAGCGTGGACACGTCCGAGGTGATCTCCTCGTCGCGCGCCACGGTGCGCAGCAAGCGCCGCATGATCTTGCCGGAGCGGGTCTTGGGCAGACCGTCCGCGAAACGGATCTCTTCCGGCTTGGCGATCGCGCCCAGCTGTTCGGAGACCCAGTCGCGCAGTTCACCAGCCAGCTCGTCGCTGCCGTCGTCGTTCTTGAGAATCACGAAGGCCACGATGCATTCGCCCTTGATCTCGTGCGGACGGCTTACGACCGCGGCTTCGGCCACCGCCTTGTGCGACACCAGCGCGGATTCCACCTCCATCGTGCCCATGCGGTGGCCGGAGATGTTCACCACGTCGTCGATACGACCGAGAATGCGGAAATTGCCCTGTTCGTCGCGCTGGGCCGAGTCGCCGGCCACATAGGTATGCGCGTCGAACATGCCGAAGTACGTTTCCTTGTAGCGATCCGGGTCGCCCCAGATGGTGCGCAGCATGTACGGCCACGGCTTGGTGACCACCAGAATGCCGCCGGCATTGGCATCGGTGACCCGATCGCCGGACTCGTCGAGAATATCGGCCGCGATGCCGGGCAACGGGTGCGCCACGGAGCCCGGCTTGGTGGGTGTGGCGGACGCGATCGGCGTAATCATGTGCCCGCCGGTTTCGGTCTGCCACCACGTATCCACGATCGGGCAGCGCTCCTGGCCGATGACCTCGCGATACCACATCCAGGCTTCCGGGTTGATCGGCTCACCGACCGTGCCGAGCACGCGCAGGCTGTCCAGCGCATGGCGCTGCGGGTATTCGTCGCCGTGCTTCATCAGCGCACGAATGGCGGTCGGCGCGGTGTAGAAGACGGTGACCTGATGGGTATCGACCATCTTCCAGAATCGATCGGGCTCCGGGTAGGTCGGCACGCCTTCGAACATCACCTGGGTACCGCCACAGGCGGTCGGGCCATAGGTGATGTAGGTATGGCCGGTGACCCAGCCGACATCGGCCGTGCACCAGAACACGTCGTCGTCACCGTAGTCGAACACCCAGCGGCAGGTGCAGATCGCGCCCAGTAGATAACCGCCGGAGGAATGCTGGATGCCCTTGGGTTTGCCGGTCGAGCCGGAGGTATAGAGGATGAACAGCGGATGCTCCGCGTCCACCCATTCCGGCTCGCACTGATCGGATTCGCCGTCGACGGCATCGTGCCACCAGACATCGCGGCCGTCGGCCATGGTCACGTCGGCGCCCGAGCGCTTGTAGACCATGACCGTTTCGATCGTCTTGCAGCCTTCGGAGAGCGCCTTGTCGGCGGTTTCCTTTAGCGGGATCAGCTTGCCGCCGCGATAGTTGCCGTCGGCGGTGATCAGCATCTTCGCCTCGGCATCGTCGATACGATCACGCAGCGACACCGCCGAGAAGCCGCCGAACACCACGGAATGGATCGCGCCGATACGCGCACAGGCCAGCATCGCGACCGCGGCCTGCGGGATGTTGGGCAGATAGATGACCGCACGATCGCCCTTGCCCAGCCCCTTGGACTTGAGCGCGTTGGCAAAGCGGCAGACGCGCGCATGCAGCTCGCGATAGCTGATGTGCTCGACCTCGCCGTCGTCACTTTCGAAGATGATCGCGGTCTTGTCGCCCTTGGTATCCAGGTGCCGGTCGAGGCAGTTGTAGGAGACGTTCAGTTCGCCGTCGGCGAACCATTTGAAGAACGGGGCGTCAGACTCATCCAGAACCTGCGTGAATGGCTTGTGCCAATCGATCTTCTCGCGTGCCTGTTCGGCCCAGAAGCCTTCGTGGTCGTCCGCGGCTGCTTTGCGCAGTGCGTCGACGTCGGCGGGCTTGAGCGTCGCGCTCTCGACAAACGCCTGCGGTGGATCGAACTGTCGATCCTCCCGCAACACCGATTCGATCTTGTTGTCAGCCATAAAGTCTCCAAATGCATCGATTGCAACTTGGAAATCAGCATACGCACTTAAAAAGCCTGTCTGCATAAGACGAAAGGCGCATGTTGCAGTGCCGACACGGCCTGGAGCGCCGGCCGATTCAAAGTGCGCGGGCTACGGCACAACGGCAGCCGTTAATAATAATCGTTCGCATCTAGGTGCGGTTTGATTCATACTACCGGGCGTTGTCGCGCGCTGCGCGCCACGCCACTCAGTTGGGAAAGCTGCAATGACACCAGAGAGTTCCGCGGTCTTCGATTTCGCCGGTCTGTTCGACCTGTTGCGTCTGGGCGGCCCGGTCGTCGCCGTGCTCGTCGCGATGTCGGTGGTCGGCCTGGCCATCGTGCTCCTCAAGTGCTGGCAGTACGCCAGCGTCCGGGTCGGCAAGCGCAGCTTCATCACGCCGGCGCTGGATCAGTGGCGCTCGGGCGACCGCGACGGCGCCATCGCCGCGCTCGCCGACGAACGCAACCCCATCGCCGATGCCCTGGCTGTGGCCATGCGCGGTGTTTCCTCCGGCGCCAGCGTGAGCATCGTGCGCGAAGAAGCGGCCCGCGTCGGCGCCCGGCACCTGAGCCAGATGCGCAGTTATTTCCGCCCGCTCGAGGTGATCGGCTCGCTGGCGCCGCTGCTGGGCCTGCTCGGTACCGTCATGGGCATGATCACGGCCTTCCAGCAGTTGGCCAACGCCGGCAGCCAGGTCGACCCCTCGGTACTGTCCAACGGTATCTGGGAAGCGTTGCTCACCACGGCCGTAGGCCTGGTCGTGGCGATTCCGGCCGTGGTCGCACTGAACTGGTGTGAACGCGTGGTCGAGCGCCTGCACGAAGACATGCAGGACGCGCTCACCCGCTTTTTCACCCGTCACGAGGCTGCAGGGCTGTCCAGCCAGGCGCCGGCGGATAACGCCCAGCGTGCGGGCACGCCCAGAACGTCGGCAGCGCACGCCTAGAGATCGGTCGACCCGTCCGCCGATCGACGCCCGACATGCATATCGAGACCTTCGAACGACGCAAGCACACGATCAGCCTGACGCCGCTGATCGACGTGGTGTTCATTCTGCTGGTGTTCTTCATGCTGGCGACGAGCTTCACCGACTGGCGCCCGATCACGCTGGCGACCGGCACCACCGAAGCACCCGCCAGCGAAACGCCGCCAGCCGTGGTGCGCGTCGATGCCGAGGGCGGGCTGAACTACGACGGTCGCCGCTATGACAGCCCGCGCGAACTGGCGCGCCGGTTGAACAGCGCACGCGACAACGACGAAATTTCGGCCGTGATCGTGCAGCCCGACGCCCAGGCCACACTGGATGTGACCGTCGGCGCGCTCGATGCGCTTTCGGGCGCGGGCGTCGCACCGATGTCGCTGGCCACCGGATCGAACAGTTCCAGACCATGATCGTGCCGCCACCAAAACGGCCTCGCTCGACCGAGGAGAACGTGCTGCCGCTGATCAACATCGTTTTTCTGTTGTTGATCTTTTTCATGCTGGCGGGCGTGCTGGCACAGAATCCCCCGTTCGAACTGACCGCGCCGGACACGGCCGAAACACAGAAGGCGGCCCAACTTCAGCGCCAGGTTCTTGCCGTGGCCGCCGACGGCCGGCTCGCCTTTGCCGGTGAACCGATCGAGCGTGATGGCCTGGCCGACGCGCTCGCCGACTGGCCCGACGACAAGCCGCTGCAGATCCGGGCCGACGGCGGCATCAAGGCCGAGTCGCTCACTGGCCTGTTCACCGCGCTTCGACGTGCGGGCATCAGCGAGGTGGATCTACTGACACGTCACCAGGACCCATGAAACGTATCGGTCTGCGCCACTGGCTGGTCGTGCTCGCGATCGCCCTCGTCGCCCATGCGGCTCTGCTGATCCGCTTCCAGGTGGAGGACACCCTGTCGTCCACCCAGAGCGGCGCCAGCGGTGTCCGTATCGCGCTCGCGCCGGAACAGGGCGAACCAAAACCCGAGCAGGTCGCCGCCGACGCACCGGCGGAAGAAAACGACCCCCCGGAAGAGGACGCACCGCCGCCCGAGCCGGAACCCGAACCCGAACCTGAGCCGGAACCCGAACCCGAACCTGAGCCGACGCCGGAACCCGAGCCTGAACCAACGCCGGTACCGGAACCGGAACCAGTGCCGGAGCCCGAGCCGGAGCCCGAGCCGGAACCCGAACCACAGCCAGAGCCCGAACCGAAGCCGACGCCCAGACCGGAGCCGAAACCGGAGCCGCGTCCGCAGCCCAAACGCGAACCCGCGCCGCCCGAGCCCACGCGCAGCGCACAGCGCTCGCAAAGCGCCGAGCCGGCGGGCGGTCAGGATCAGGACAACGCCCCGGCGCAGGCGGCACAGACCGCGCAACGCACGCAACAGGGCACCACCGGCAGCGTGTCGGACACACCGCCGGACTACCAGAGCGAGCTCAGCGCCTGGCTGCAGCGCTACAAGGACTATCCACGCCGCGCCCGCCGCCTGCGTCAGGAAGGCACGGTCCTGCTGTATTTCGTCATGGACCGCAATGGCCGCGTGCTGGACTGGGAAATTCGTGAAAGCTCCGGCCACGAACTGCTCGATGAGGCCGTGCGCGACATGATCCGCAAGGCCAACCCCATGCCCGCGCTGCCCGACAGCGTCTCCATGCAGCGATTGGCGTTGACCGTGCCGGTACGTTTCCAGCTGCGTTGATCACGCTCTCGGTTCAGGTTCGGCATACCCTGCCCCAGGAGCCAAGCCCATGAAGGCCAACGCATTACCGCGAATATCCGTACGCCTACGCCGGTGACAGCGGATCGTTTCTATCGCGACATCCCGGGTCTGGAAACGCTGATCGATCACGGCGGGCTTCGCACCTACGGCAACCACGATCAGGCGCGGGTACAGGTCAGCGTGGCGAGCTAAAGCGGCTCGAACACACGCCGGCACCGGATCTTTCTATCGAAGCGGACGATCCGGACGCCGCTACTGAGCGCATACGCGCGGCCGCCATGCCACCGAGTACGATCCGGTCAGCGGACCGTCGGTGTGCGACGACTCTACGTCCGCGACCCCGTTCGACACCCTGGCCAACATCCTCCAGCGCGCCCCGCCTCGCAGGCGAGGCAGGCGCGCCAAGCGGCTATTGGCTAGCCACCATCGGCCGCGACAGACGCCGAAAGATTGCGCTTGAGTTCGGTCGCGTTGTAGACATCCTGCCCTTGTTCGGGCACGTCGTCACCGACCTGGATCTCGAGCACCGTCTCGTAGCGCGTACGGCTCGCGCCGCCGGTGGAATAGCCGACACTGGTGCCCCAAAACGGATAGCCCCAGCCATAGCCGATGCTCGTGCTCGGCCCGCCGCCGGAGTGGCTGGTCACCGGCGATGTCTCGCGTGAGTTGATGCGAAACCGCTCGGCACCCCGGTTCACGGCAAGGTCGGCGGCGCGAAACAGCGCGAAATTCTCGACCGTTTCCCGGGCCATGCCGTAATCGCCGGCAAAGCTCACCCGGTAACGATCCGACGTGAGCAGGGTATCGCGATAGCCGTAGTCGTCCGGCTCCACGGCCGCCCGGTAGGCCGGACCGCTGGCACAGGCGCTGAGCAGCGCGCCACAGATTGCGAGAGCGACGATTTTTCTGTTCATGGAAATACTATAACGCCGCGACGCGATCATGGATGCAAACGCGCGCAAATATAGTTGCGGCGGCACGCCTCCCACGCGCGCTAACGGCATGTTTTGGCCCGCAAAGCGTCGTATCGACCTGCCGATGCATGGCGCGTGCAAATCCCGTTCGACTTGGCTAATATCGAGCCGTCCAACTCGGGACATATAACGGGGGAGAAAATGAAAACAATTCACTGGAAGCGGCCGGTGCTGGTGGCCGGCATTTCGCTGTGTCTGTCGGCCGGCCTGATCGGCTGCTCATCGGATAGCGACAGCGACTCGGGCGGTGGCAGCGGCAACGGCCTGCCGGCGCTGAGCGACAGCCAGATCAATGCACCGGACGGCGCGCTGAGTGCGCGTATTCAGACCACCACCGGCAGCGTGCCGCATATCACCGCCGACAACCTCGAATCCGCGGCGTTCGGCTCCGGCTATGTGCAGGCACGCGACAATGTCTGCCTGATCGCCGACTCGATCATCCGTGCGCGCGGCGAGCGGGCCATGTTCTACGGCCCGGGCCCGGACGTCGCCGCCGCGCTGCCCGTCGGCATCAACATCGTCACGGATTTCAGTTACAAGGCGCTGGGCCTGCTCGAAAAAGCGCAGGCCGAGTTCGATGAAATCTCGGCGCCTTCGCAGGCCATGCTTCGCGGCTTCGCCGCCGGCTATAACAAGTACGTCGACGAGACCGCGCCGGCCGATCTGCCCGCCAAGTGCAATCAGGCGCCCTGGGTACGGCCGATCAGCGCCGAAGACGTCTATGCCTACTATCAGCTGGTCGCGCTCTACGCGAGCGGCGACAACTTCGTTCAGGGGCCTCTTTTTGCTGCGGTACCGCCCGGCACGAGTCCAGCGCCCACGATGGCCATGCCGGCAGCGAGCGCAAGCGCCAATCCCGCCGAGGCAAACCGGCTGGCGGCCAGCGTCGCACGTCTAACGCCGCAAGCACTCGGGCTCAAGACCAATTACAACGACCGCGGCATGGGCAGCAACGGCTGGGGCATTGGCTCGGAGCTGACCGAGAACGGCAAGGGCGCCCTGCTGGCCAACCCGCACTTTCCGTATACCGGTAACCGCCGGCTCTATCAGATGCAGATCACGGTGCCGGGCGTCTACGACGTCAATGGCGCCGGCCTGATCGGCGTCGTGATTCCGCTGATCGGCTTCAACGAAAACATCGCCTGGACGCATACCGTGTCCACGGCCCAGCATTTCACGCTCTACGACCTCACGCTGAAGTCCGGCGACAATCTGACCTATATCAAGGACGGCGAAGAAAAGCCCATCACGCAAAAGACGATTTCCATCCAGGTCAATGTCGGCGGCGGCCAGACGGCGACCTTCGAGCGTGATTTCTACTACTCGGAACACGGGCCGATGCTGGCCGGCAACGTCATCAACGGCAATCTTCCGGCGTGGGGCAATACCTTCGCCGGTCGTCCCACGGCGTTCACCTATCGCGATGCGAACGCCGATACCGCGCGTCTGGTCGTGGATCAGTGGCTGAACATGGGCCGCGCGCGCAACGTGGACCAGTTCCAGCAGCCGTTCGAAAGCTGCGGCAGCGTGCTCTGGGTCAACACGATGTACGCCGACGATTCCGGCCAGGCCTTCTATATCGACGGCACGTCGGTACCCAACCTGTCCGGCGGCGCGCTGCAGGCGTTCCAGGCACGGGCGAACACGAACCCGGTGGTCGGCGGCCTGTTCGCCAACGGTGTGACGCTTCTCGACGGCAGCCGCGGGTTGAACGACTGGGTCGAGGGCGATTGCGGCGGGCGTATCGCCTATGACGGCATGCCCAAGCTCGAACGCCGCGATTATGTCCAGAACTCGAACGACAGCTACTGGGCGACCAACCCGGACGCCTTCCTGACCGGGTTCTCGCCGCTCTTCGGGCCGACCGAAAGCATTCTCTCGCCGCGTACCCGTATGGGCCTGGCGATGCTGGAGAACCCGACCGATACCGGCCTGTCCACGGTGGCGCCGGCCGGCAGCGACGGCAAGTTCACCGGCGAGGAGATCATCAAGGCGCTCTATTCCAACCGCGCCTACTACGCCGAGACGCTGCTCGACGAACTGCTGACCCGGTGTGACGCGGCCGGCACCACGCCGATTGCTACCGACGACAGCAGCAGCCGTTCCGTGGCCGAGGGCTGCACCGCACTGGCCAACTGGGACGGCATATACGACGTGGACAGCCGGGGTGCCCACGTTTTCCGTGTATTCATCGGCGACTACGACCCGGCCTTCCCGAGCGAGTTCTCGGTGGCGTTCGACCCGACCAACCCGGCAACCACGCCGAGCACGCCGAACGAAGCGCCGGCCGATGTTGCCCAGGATCCGATGCTGGCCTCGCTGGCTCGCGGCCTGAACCGACTGGACCAGGTGAACATCGCCTACGACGCGCGTCTGGGCGATGTGCAACGCCAGCAGCAGTCGGCCGGCACCCCGCCCGGCGGCACGCCGGCGCCGTCCGGCAGCCCGATCGAATGGCACGGCAACCAGAACCTGGAAGGCGGCTTCAACATCGTGCGTCCAGATACGGGTCGCGTGGAGGATGGCACCCGCTATCCGCGCGTCGCGCCCGCCGGCACCATCCCGAACACGGGCAGCCTGTCGAGCGCCGACAACGAAGGCTGGCGGATTGCCTACGGCACCAGTTGGCACTTCGGCCTGAGCTTCACCGACGAAGGCCCGCAGGGTTACGGGCTGATCAGCTACGGCCAGTCGGACGATCCGAGTTCCGCGAATTTCCAGGATCAGGATCTGCGCTACTCGGCCAAGAACTATCGCAAGCTGCTCTATACGCAGGCCGATATCACCGACGACGAGGCGCTGCAGGTCGAGACCATCGAGGCCTCGGTGGCGGCCGAAACCGAAGACGAAGCCGAATAACAACGGCATCACGACGTGCCCGGTGCGCCCTCGGCGCATCGGGCTTTTTTATGTCCGCGGTATGTCCGCGCGTAGCGCCCCCGATCAGGCGGGACGCGTGCGCCCGTCAGCCGCGCGCCGATAGGGCGACCACAGCAGCGCGACGAAACGAATATCGATATCGCTGCTGCGGGCGCGCACCTGCACCGTATCGAGCGCCTCGGCCTGGGCGTCGATCTCGCCCTCCAGGCGCGCCACGTCCGCGGCGAACGCCTCGCCCTCGGCGTCGAGCCGGGCCTGCAGTTCGGCCGCCTCGGCTTGTGCTTCGCGCACGTCGCGCATCTCTCTAGCGGCATAGCCGGCACGCCGTGCGGCAGTGCCCACCCGGCTGACCGTGCGGCTGCTCAAGCGCTTTCGCCCGAGAAAGGCGCCCAGCAGCGCGCCGCCGATCGACAGCGCGCTCTCGATCTTCTTCTGATTGGCCTGGGCTTTCTGTTCCTCGACGTCGCGCTCGGCCGCGCGCAGGCGCTCGCGCAGCCGGCCGGCGCTCTTCTCGTAGCGGGCCCGCAGCTTGCCGACTTCCAGGTCCCGGCGCTCACGCGCGAACTGCTGCAGCCGGATGCGAAAATCCGCTTCGCTCTCGCCGGGCGCAGAGACCTGTTTGAATGTCTTGCTGCGATAGAGCGTGAGCGCCTGAGCGGTGCGCAGCCAGGTCTTGTAGTCGCGCACCCAGCCACGATAGGCGGACGCTCGGCGCGCCGGCGCAGCAAGCGGCCCGAATGCCGCATCCGCCGGTGGCTGATCCTCGAGAGCGGCGATATCGATGGCGATCGGCTCCGCCCAATCCCAGTCGAGTGCCACCGGCCCGTCGACAGGCTCCGCGCCGAACACGAAAGCCCGCTGCACGTCGATATCGTGGGTACGGCTGACAAAGAAGACCTCGGCGGCTCCAACCACCTGCGCGTAATAGGTCAGCGGCCCGTCGCCCGGCGTGGTGACCGGCAGAAAATACTGGCGGATACCGGGGTCGAGTACCGGGCGCGCCGTGGTGGTCGTCGCCGCCTGGTCGACAGCGGCCCGGGGCGTCGGATCGGCGGCTGGCGGCGGCTGGCGGCGGCTCGACCGGCACGGCCGGAGCGCTCGCCCGGGTCAGCCGGCGAATCTGCTCGCGCGTGAGCGGACCCGGCAGATACGACAGCGCCCAGCGGGTATGAAAGACCACCGGCTCGGTCTCGTGCACGTTGTGCAGCAGGAACACGCGCTTGCCGAGGCCGGCAAGCGTCTGCGCCATGGCGCCGCGGTCGAACGGTCCGCCGCCCGCGCCTGCACCTTCCAGGCCATCGAGCACGCGGTTCTTGTCGCGCTCGGTCTGCAGCCGGCCAATGAACCAGGTCCCGGTATTGGACAGGCCCTTGTAGTCGAGATCGACCGGGTTCTGGGTCGACAGCACCAGCCCCAGCCCGTAGGCCCGCGCCTGCTTGAGCAGCGTCAGGAACAGGGTCTTGGACGGCGGATTGGCGGTCGGCGGCATGTAACCGAACAGCTCGTCCATGTAGAGCACGGCCCGCAGGCTCGATGTGCCCGGCTGGGCGCGCATCCAGGCGATGATCTCGCCGAGCAGCAGCGTGACGAAGAACATGCGCTCCGCGTCGGTGAGATGCGCGATCGACAGCACCGAAACGCGCGGCCGACCTTCATCGGTATAGAACAGCGAGCGTGCGGACAGCGCCTGGCCCTGCATCCAGGTTGCGAACCCCGGCGAAGCGAGCAGGTTGTTCAGCTGCATGGCCAGCGCGAAGCGATCCTGGGCGGGAAACATGGCTTCCAGGTCCATCACCCCGATACGCTTAATCGGCGGCGACTGAATCGCGCCGATCAGGCCCGGCAAGTCGAGCGAGCGCCCTGCCTGCCAGCTGTGCTGCAGGATATTGGAGATGAGGATGTATTCGCGGCTCGACAGCGGGTCGGCATCGATACCCAGCAGGGTGAGAATCGAGATCGCGGTCGCCTGGATCCGCTCGGCAAAGGCTTCCGCGTCGTCGCGTAGCGCGGCGCTCGGCGCATCGAAGGAACTGAGCACCGAAATGGGAATACCCGCGGTGCTACCCGGCGTGAAGATGCCGAACTCCGCCGCCTCCTTGAGCCGGCGGATCCGTGCACCGTCCTGATTCCAGCTCGCCAGCCCTTTTCGCCAAAGTTCGGCCTGTGCGCTGGCGTGAGCCGCGATCGTTTTGCCGCGAGTGCTGGCGGCAGCCGGATCGACCCAGGGTTCGAAATCCGCCGCCGCGAGATCGGGAAACGTGAGCAACAGATTGCCAAGATCGCCTTTCGGGTCGATCGCGATGACGGGCACGCCGTCGATCGCGGCCTCCTCGATCAAACCGACGCCGAGGCCAGTCTTGCCGCTGCCCGTCATGCCGATGATCACGGCGTGGGTGGTCAGATCCTTGGCGTCGTAGAGCAGTGGCGCCGTGCCGGTTTTTCCCGAGGCGAGATCGTGCTCCCGGCCCAGATAGAAGGCCCCGAGTTTTTCGTAGTCCTGCACCGCTGCATCCCCTGCCGGTTCACTTGCGCTGTCCAATATGCCGCAGATCGTCGGCGATGACCGCAGCGCGCGTCGCCGGGGCCGCATCAATCGGACACGGCGCCGAGCCGCCAGCTTGGGGTCGCGCCGCGCGGTCAGCTAGAATCGCCGGCTTGTGCAGCCTGGCTGCCCCTCGGCCCGACGACGCGCCCGGAGGAAATTGATGAATATTCTGCTGGGCGCGGCGCGCGCGATCGACGGCCTGTCGACCCTGGTGGGCCGCACGATGTGGTGGCTCACCGTGGCCATGGTGCTGATCGGCGCCTACAACGTAATCACCCGTTACCTGGGCCAGTATCTCGGCGTGCAGCTGTCGGCCAACGTCTATCTCGAGCTGCAGACCTACGCCTTCGACCTGATCTTTCTGCTCGGTGCCGCATATCTGCTGCGCGCCGACGGGCATGTGCGCGTGGACATCATCTACAGCCGGCTGGGCCCGCGCACCCGGGCCTGGATCGATATCTTCGGCACGCTGGTGTTTCTGGTGCCCTTCTGCATCTTCGGGCTGTATTTCTGCATCGGCTACGTCGAGCGCTCGTGGGCGGTGATGGAGCAGAGCCCGAACCCCGGCGGACTGCCGCGCTATCCGATCAAGACCGTGATGCTGGTGGCGTTCGCCATGCTCATTCTCCAGGGCATCAGCGAGATCATCAAGAACGTGGCCTATCTGGTCCAGGAGCCGGGTTTCACCGATAACGAAGCCCATCGCGCCACCCAGGAAACGGAAGGCTTGTAGGCCGTGGATTACCTCGCGCTATGGATGTTCGCGGCCGCGATCGGCATGTTGCTGATCGGCTACCCGGTCGCCTTCACGCTCGGCGGCACGGCGGTGCTGTTCACGCTCATCGGCAGCGACATGCTCCCGGACATGGGCATCGCCCTGCCCTGGGAACCCGCGTTCCGCATGGCGCGGCTCAACATCTTGCCGGGGCGCATCTTCGGCAACATCATGGACAACTACGAACTGGTCGCCGTGCCGTTCTTCGTGTTCATGGGCGTGATGCTGGAGAAGTCGCGCCTGGCCTCCGACCTGCTTCAGACCATGGGCCTGCTGTTCGGGCGCGTACGCGGCGGCCTGGCGATCTCGGTGGTGGTCGTGGGCACCCTGCTGGCCGCCTCCACCGGCGTGGTCGGGGCCTCGGTGGTCACCATGGGCGTTCTTGCGCTGCCGGTGATGCTGAAATACAACTACGACAAGGGCCTGGCCTCGGGTACCGTCGCGGCATCCGGCACGCTCGGCCAGATCGTGCCGCCGAGCATCGTGCTCATCATCCTCGGCGATCAGATGCAGGTTTCAGTGGGCGACCTGTTTCTCGGCGCCTTCATCCCGGGCGTGATGCTGTCGGGCCTGTTCGTGCTGTGGATCGTCTACGTCGCGCTGCGCCATCCCGAACGCGCGCCGGCGCTGCCGGCCAGCGAACGCGATATCAGCCGCGGGCGCCTGCTGCTGCGGGTGCTGGGGACGATGGCGCCGCCACTGGCGCTGATCCTGATCGTGCTCGGCACCATCTTCGCCGGCATCGCCACGCCGACCGAGGCCGGCGCCATGGGCGCCCTGGGCGCCACCCTGCTTGCCATCATCAACCGGCGCCTCGACTGGGATGCACTGCGCGCGGTGATGGACCAGACCGTCAAGCTCACCGCCATGGTGTTCGTCATCCTGCTCGGCGCCACCGCCTTCACCATGGTGTTCGCCTCGCTCGGCGGCCCGCAGCTGGTCGAGGAGATCCTGCTGAACCTGCCGGGCGGCACCCTGGCGTTCCTGTTCTTCACGATGCTCACGATCTTCGTGCTCGGATTTTTCGTCGATTTCATCGAGATCAGCTTCATCGTGGTGCCGGTCATCACGCCGATCGCGATCCAGCTGGGGGTCGATCCGCTCTGGTTCGCGGTACTGATCGCGGTCAATCTGCAGGCGTCGTTCCTGACCCCGCCGTTCGGCTTCGCGCTGTTCTATCTCAAGGGGGTCGCGCCGCCGTCGGTTCGCACGGCCGACATCTATCGCGGCGTGGTGCCTTTCATCGGCCTGCAGTTGTTCGCGCTGATTCTGCTCTGGCAGTTCCCGCAGCTCGTGCTGTGGCTGCCGCATCTCAGCGACGCCGTACAGCAATAGACACGAAAAAGCCGCGGCCACTGACATGACCGCGGCTTGATCGCGCGAGCCGTTCGCCCGGATCGCGACCGGCTCTAACTCAGATCGCCATTGATATAGCGCAGGAAGTTGTATTCGCTCACGTCGGTCCATGCCCGGACGTCGTCGCGAAAACCCTGCCACTGCTCGTAGACCTTGGCGTAGAGCTTGTTCTTGTCCGCGTGTTCCTGCTGGATCTCGTCGGTATAGCGCTTGAGCAGGTCGAGCACTTCCGACGGGAAGGTACGCACCTGGGCGCCGCCGTCGATCAGACGCTTGAGCGCCGGGCCGTTGCGCGCCATGTACTGCGCGAACATGCGCTCGTTCGCGGCCTTGGCGGCGACCGGAATCGTCTCCCGAATGTCCTTGGGCAGATCCTTGAAGATGTCGTTGTTGACGTACAGCCCCAGGGTGGCGCCCGGCTCGGCCCAGCTGGGCATGTAGTAGTACTTCGCGGCCTTGTGCAGCTGCAGGATCTCGTCGTCGTAGGGGCTGACCCAGTCCGCCGCGTCGATCACGCCACGCTCCAGCGCGAAATAGACCTGGCCGCCGGGCAGGTTCTGAATGTTCACGCCGGCGCGCGCCATGACCTGGCCGCCCACGCCGGGGAAGCGCATCTTGAGGCCCTTGAGATCGTCGGGCGAGTTGATCTCCTTGTTGAACCAGCCGCCGGTCTGGCCGCCCGTATTACCGGCCAGGAAGGCGACGAGGTTGCTGCGGCCGTTGAGCTCGTTCCAGAGATCGCCGCCACCGCCTTCTTCGATCCAGGCGTTCTGCTGCTGCCCGGTGAGACCGAACGGCATGGCGGTGAAGAAGGCATGGGTCGGATCCTGGCCGATGTAGTAGTACGAGGCGGTATGTCCCATCGCAAAGGCGCCGCTGGAGACCGTGTCGTACACCTCCAGCCCGCCAACCTGTTCGCCGGCGGCGAACACCTCGACCTCGACATCGCCATCGGTGGCGTATTCGATCGAACGGCCGATGAACTCGGCGGTACCGAACAGCGTGTCGATCGATGACGGCCAGGACGTGACCATGCCCAGCTTGTATTTCTTGTTGCGCGCGATGGTCATCGGCGAAAACACGGTGCTGGCGGCTGCAGCCGCCCCCGCAGCCCCGGCCAAGAATTGACGTCGTTTCATGCGTTATTCACTCCTGATGATCGGCGCGACGCCGGCGCGGCATCGGCCCTCTCCCTGTCGAATCGTTGTTCCTCTATCGCGGCCCCGAACGCATCGGACGCACCGGCCTTTCTACCACGTCGGGCGGATGGGGTCTGTAATGCCAAGGTCGCCGTCACCGGCGCGCCAACACCTGCCGCGCTTTTAGATTGCGCGCAATCAATTGGCGATCCATAGTGAGCCAGAACCCAACCGATCAGGAGCACACGATGTCCGTGGATAAAGTCCTCTATACCGCGAAAGCCACCGCGACCGGCGGGCGCGATGGCCGCGCCACCTCGTCGGACAAGGCACTCGACGTTTCGCTGAGCGCCCCGAAGGCGCTGGGTGGCGCAGGTGGCGATGGCACCAATCCGGAACAGCTGTTCGCCGCCGGTTACTCGGCATGCTTTCTCGGCGCCATGACCGTCGTCGCCGGTCACGAGAAGATCCAGCTTCCGCAAGACACGAAGATCGACGGCGAAGTCGGCATCGGCCCGATGGGCGACGCGTTCGGTATCGAGGTGACACTCAACATCGCTCTGCCCGGCATGAAGCAGAGCGAAGCCGACGACCTCGTCGCCAAGGCGCACCAGGTGTGCCCTTATTCCAACGCGACCCGCGGCAATATCGACGTCACGCTCAACGTCGAGGTCTAGCGCCTTCGGACAGGCGACGGCACGCCCGCTGGCCGATGGGTCAGCGGGCGTTTTTCGTTCAGGCCATCGGCCCGCGGCCGCCGCCCTGCTTGCGCCAGTACATGATCAGGCCGAAGCCAAACGCCATACCGCCCAGGTGGGCGAAATGCGCCACGCCAGCCTGGGTGCCGGTCACACCGAAGAACAGCTCCAGCGCGCCGTAGCCGATGACCAGCCACTTGGCTGTCATCGGTATCGGCGGAATGAGAAGCATCACGCGCGCGTTGGGGAACATCATACCGAACGCCAGCAGTACCCCGAACAGGCCGCCGGAGGCGCCCACGGTCGGCACCACTTCACCCGGCGACAACAGCGCGAGCGTTAAAACCTGAGTGATCCCCGCACCCACGACACAGACGAGATAGAACAGCAGAAAACGCTGCCCGCCCCAGACCTGTTCGATCACCCGGCCGAACATCCACAAACCGAACATGTTGAAGAACAGATGGCCGAAACTGCCGTGCAGAAAGCCGTAGGAAAGCAGCTGCCAGACCTCGAACCCCACGCTGCCGGTACCCGCGGACGTGCGTACCGGATAATCCCCGAACGGCCACAGCGCGAAGTACTGCATGGCCGGTTCCTGGGCATACAGCAGGAACAGAAAACCCAGGCCGTTGGCGATCAAGAGCCACTTGATCATGGGCGGCACGCTGGACACGGCAAACGGATCCTGTCTCATCGGCAGGCAGAGCTCGCGGGCAAATAAGCGCCCAGCATAACCCATCGCCTGTCCGCAGCGCCGACACGCAGGCGTCGCATCGCCGACAGGGATCGACCGGCCCTCGAAGGCTGCATGGCGCGCATGAAAAAGCCCGGCGTTGCGTGCAACGCCGGGCCAATCTGCGCAAATGAATTCGCGCGGTCTAGCGGACCAGATACAGGAAATGCAGATGCTTTTCGTACTGGTCGAGAATATCGCCGATGAGCTGATCCTTCGTGTAGCCCACGACGTTGTACTGCTGGCCGCCTTCGCGCAGGAAGACCTCGGCACGGTAGTGCTCGCGGTTCTTGCCCTGCTCTTCGCTGCGGCCAAACGCGCCCATGTAGAACGACGGCGCTGTGAAGCGGCGGGCACGCACGCCGTAGACGAAGTCGATCTCGGCGCCGTGGTCGACGTCCAGATAGCAGCGGTCATCCTCCACGCTGATCTTGGTGCTCATGCCGCTGTCTTCGAACTGCTTCGAGACCGCATCCATTGCCGGCTTGACCACGTCGACGAGGAACGCGTCGATCTGCTTGCGCCGCGGCGACGTCACCAGTGTCTGCAGCCGGGTTTGCCAGCTGCCGCCACCGAAGCCGGCCACGTTGGACGGCGTGTTCATCATGTGGCGCATGCTCTCCTGCTTGACCGCCTCGATGCTCAGCGACTTGTACAGGCAGTACGCCATCACCAGCAGAAGCACCGTGATCGGCAAGGCCGATGCAAGCGACGCAGCTTGCAGGGCGCCGATGCCACCGGCGGCCAGCAGCACGATTGCGACCACACCTTCGAGCACAGCCCAGAAAATGCGCTGCCACACCGGCGGCTCGTCCCCATCCTTGGCGGTGAGGATATCGATGACCAGCGAACCGGAGTCCGATGAGGTTACGAAGAAGGTGATAACCAACAGCGTGCCGATGATCGAGGTCACCCAGGTGAACGGGAACTGCTCGAGAAAGACGAACAGCGCCGTGGACGTATTTGCGTTCACGGCCTCGAGCAGGTTGCTCGCGCCCTCGTTCATGATCATGTTCAGCGCGCCGTCGCCGAAGGCGGTCAGCCACAGGAAGGTGGCGCCCACCGGCACCAGCAGAACCCCCATTACGAACTCGCGGATCGTGCGACCGCGCGAGACACGGGCAACGAACATGCCCACGAACGGCGACCAGGAAATCCACCAGGCCCAGTAGAACAGCGTCCAGCCGCTCATGAAGCCGTCGGTGCCCTCGTCTCCGGTGTAGACGTAGGAATTGAACGTCATGTCCACGATCGAGGACATGTAGTTGCCGATGTTCTGGGTCAGCGACTCAAAGATGAACAGCGTCGGGCCCATCACGATCACGAACAGCAGCAGCGCCGCAGCCAGCCACAGGTTGAGCTCCGACACGCGACGGATACCGCCATCGAGACCAAGCACCACGGACGTGGTGGCCATGACGGTAATGATGCTGATGAGCACGATCTGCGTGCCCAGGCCTTCCGGTACGTCGAACAGGAAATTCAGACCCGAATTGACTTGCTGAGCACCGAAACCGAGCGAGGTCGCCACGCCGAAGAGCGTGCCGAACACGGCCAGAATATCCACCGCATTACCAATCGGCCCGGAGATACGCTTGCCGATCAGCGGGTACAGCGCCGAACTCAGGCGCAGCGGCAGATTGCGACGAAAGCTGAAGTAGGCCAGGCACAGACCGACGACCGCATAAATCGCCCAGGCGTGCATGCCCCAGTGGAAAAAGGTGATCCGCATGGACTCGCGCGCGGCTTCTGCCGTCTCGCCCGTGCCCTGCGGCGGATTGGCGTAGTGCAGCACCGGCTCGGCGACACCATAGAACATCAGGCCGATGCCCATGCCCGCCGAGAACAGCATCGCGAACCAAGAGATATAGCTGAAATCCGGCTCGCTGTGATCCGGCCCCAGTCGAAACTGCCCGTACCGGGAGACCCCCAGCATGATGCAGAAGATCAGGTATACACCGACCGCGCCGAGATAGAGCCATCCGAAGGTATCAATCAGCCAGCTCTGCATGCCGCTGAAGAAGGAATTCGCCATGTCCGGAAACAGCGCGCCGAACACGACGAGCACTCCGATCAGGACGACGGATGGAAAGAACACAGGCGGATTAATACCCGCCTTTACCGGTTCGCTATCGCTCATGCGGTTGCTTTGATCTTGAATTCCCTTTTTATCTGTAACATGGCTGTCGCTTATTAACGACAGCCGCAGACCCCGACAGCGCGTGCCGGAACGGTTTTATCTGGTATGCGCGACTAGAATCGGAGCGGCGTACCGAAGTGTTCTGTAAAGACGAACTCGTCCAGCGGACGGCGGCTGCGTGGCTTGGTATCGCGTTCCGTCAGCGCCTCGTTCATCTGCGCCGAAATTTCCCGGTAACCGATCGCAAGTGCCGTGAATACCTCGGCTTCTTCCGGTACGCCGAAGGCCGCACGCGCAGCCTCGGGATCGAGGCCGATCATCTGGTGCACGTGCAGCTTGCGGGTCGTCGCTTCCGTGACCAGGTTGGCCGAGGCAAGCCCCAGATCGTGCTCGGCCGCCTTGTTGGGCTTGCCGTTCTTCACGAAGTTGCGAACCACCACGCCGAGCGCCAGAACAGGCGCATTCTGCGCCCACGCCCGGTTGCCTTCGGCCAGACATTCCACGATGCGCTCGTGGGTACTGCCGGCGCCCTTCACCCCGACGATATAGCGCCACGGCTGTTCGTTATAGGACGAAGGCGCCCAGCGGGCGGCCTCGAACAGGGAGGCGAGATCCGCCGCCGGCACCGGCCGGTCGCTGAACGCGTAGGGGCTCCAGCGCACCGCCAGCGTGTTGTGGATCCGGTGATCGGTCGCCGCATTCTTGCTCATGGTCGCTCCGCTTGACGCTGTCTCGGCTCGTCGAACTGTGTCAGAGGTTCAGGGCGGTGGCCAGGGTTGCGACCTTTTCGCCTTGATAACGGGCGATGGAAAGCTCCTTGTCACTCGGCTGACGGGAGCCGTCGCCACCGGCGTAGGTCGATGCGCCGTAGGGCGAACCGCCCCGCAGTTCGGAGATGTCGAACAACGCCTGTGCGCCCGCATAGTCGACCGGCGCGATCAGCATGCCGTGATGTGCCAGCGTGTTCCAGAACGACGTGATGGTGGTTTCGTTGCCGGCACCGGTAGCGCTGGAGGTGAAAACGCTGCCGATCTTGTTGACCAGCTTGCCGTTGGCCCACAGCCCGCCGGTCTGGTCGAGGAAGGTGCGCATCTGGCCCGCCATGTTGCCGAAGCGGGTGGGCGTGCCGAATACGATCGCGTCGTACTCGGCGATCTCGCCCGGCTCGGCCACGGCCGCGGTCTGATCGGTCTTGGCGCCGGCCGCCTTCAGCGCTTCGGCGCTCATGGTCTCGGGCACGCGCTTGAGCGTGACTTCCACGCCGTCGACGCTCCGAGCGCCTTCGACGACCGCGTTGGCCAGCGTCTCGATATGGCCGTACATCGAATAATAGAGAACGAGAATCTTCTTCATGGAATGCTCCGTTGTAACGAGCGGCCCCGATCGGGCCACCGTGGACATGAAATCGAACCAAGAGCTTGCCGCCCCGGCCCGGGAACTAGATATCGCGCAGATCGA
The DNA here is from genome assembly GCF_017744135.1 of Endozoicomonas sp. G2_2. Taxonomy (GTDB): domain Bacteria; phylum Pseudomonadota; class Gammaproteobacteria; order Nevskiales; family Salinisphaeraceae; genus Salinisphaera. The sequence goes on along the minus strand of NZ_JAGHQU010000003.1, from coordinate 13,647 downwards.
ACAGTAGGAAATCGGCGTCCGACAACCCGTCGAACACGAGATTGAACTCGCCCTCGATTCGCGCGCCGTCGCCTTCGTGCAGCTGCGTGCCGGCCACCTCCACCGAACCGCGCGTGACCTGGACCCAGAACTGGCGAGGTGCATCGACCGCATGGCCCACCTGTGCGCCGGCGTCGAGCTGGCAGCGGTAGATGATCGCGTCCTGGCAGATGCTCAGCGACCCGTCGTGGCCGTCGCCGGATACCACCGGTTGCAGGCGATTGTGCAGGCGCTCGCCGTCGAACCGGGCCTGGTCGTAGCGCGGTTCGATACCGCGCTCGCGCGGAAACAGCCAAATCTGTAGCGAATGTGATTCGCGCTCGCCGGATGCATTGAACTCGCTGTGCCGCACGCCGCGCCCGGCGCTCATCACCTGCACGTCGCCGGCACGAATGGTCGACCCGTTGCCCATCGAATCCTCGTGTGCCATTTCGCCGTCGAGCACCACGGTGACGATCTCCATGTCGCGATGGCCGTGGGTCGGAAAACCCGCGTTCGCCGCGACATGATCATCGTTGATCACACGCAGATCGGATACGCCCATATGCGCCGGGTCGTGATAATCGCCGAAGGAAAAGCTGTAGCGCCCCTTCAGCCAGCCGGCGTCGATGCGGCCACGTTCTTCTGCGGGTCTGACCTGAATCATGATCTATACCTCGATAACCCAATACCGAAACGTTACGACGCCCTCGCGACCGAGAAAAGCGAAGCGTTTTGGCATACTCATTCAAATTAATTGAACCCTAAACCCCCGGCGCTTTCCCATGAACGATCCCGTCAGACTCGAAGCACTGGAAACGCTGGACGCCATCGAACGCCACGGCAGCTTCGCCGCCGCGGCGGCCGCGCTCTACCGCGTGCCTTCGGCAGTCTCCTACACGGTCAGCCAGCTTGAATCCGATCTCGGCATCGCGGTGTTCGACCGCAGCGGCCATCGCGCGGTGCTCACACCGGCCGGACGACTGCTGCTCGACGAAGGCCGTCGTATTCTCACCGCAAGCCGCGAACTGGGCGCCGCGGCACAACGCTTGGCGGACCACTGGGAACCGGAACTGCGACTCGCCGTGGACGGGTTGATCGCACCGCAACAGCTATGGCCCGCAATCGGCGCCTTGCAGCGTGCGCACCCGGCCATCAACCTGCGCGTTTGCGGCGAAGTGCTCGGCGGCACCTGGGAGGCGTTGATCGAGGACCGCGTGGATCTGGCGATTGGCGTGGCCGAACCCCCGGCCGGCGCCGGTATCCGCCGGGCGCCATTCACGCAGGTGACGTTCTTGTTCTGCTGCGCGCCCGATCATCCTCTGGCCGCCATCGAACACCCGCTCACCGAAGACGAACTGCGGGCCTGGCGGGCGGTCGTCGTCGCCGACAGCGCGCGCCATCTGTCCGCACGCAGCGCCGGACTGCTCGACGGCCAGCCGCGCCTGACGGTGACCACCATGCACAGCAAGATCGAGGCGATCGAACAGGGACTGGGCATCGGCCACTGCCCCGCGGCCTGGGTCCAGACAGCGCTTGCCGCGGGCCGCCTGGTCGAACGCCCGTTGGCCACACCGCGCGATAGCCAGCGTACCCATCTGCTCTGGCGCACCGCGGCGCCGGGCCGCGCACTGCAATGGTTTCTCGAGCGGCTGGAGTCTACGGCAACCTGAGCCTGCGCCGGTCGGTCAGCCCAGTTGAAGGAGCGCGATGATCCAGTAGGCTAGGATCAGCACCTGGACCAGAAAGAATGGAAATCGAGCGAAAAAGATCACCAGGTGATGCACGGAAATAATGTGCGCGACGGACTGGCCGATGCGGGCTGCGAGAAACCAGCCTGCCAGGCCGGCAGTAATCGCCTCGGCGTCCGCGACCGCGGCCACGAGCACGACCGACGCGAATATCGGCAGCATTTCCAGGCAATTGGCATACGCGCCCTCGAGGCGCGTCATGACCGCCGCTTGATCGACCTCGCGACCGCGCGTCCAGGCGTCGGCCCGCTTGCGCATCGACAGCACGAGCGGGATGCGGTAAGCGATCATGGCGCCGATCAGCAACAGCGTCCAGCCGGCAAAGCCGGTCAATGCCCATAGCGATGGACCCATATCTTTTCTCCTTCGTTATTGTTCTCGTATACCGCCGATCACCCGGGCGAGCCGCCCGGTTCAGTTGATGCCGCGTGCCTCGCAGATGCGCTCGTAGGCGGCGCCGATCTCACGGGTCTTCTCTTCGGCCATCTCGCGCATGCTTTCCGGCATGCCCTTGGATGCCAGCTTGTCGGGATGGTTCTGACTCATCTGGCGACGATAGGCTTTCTTCACCTCGCCGTCGCTGGCCGACGATTCCACGCCGAGCACCGCATAGGCCTGCTCGAGTTGTTCCTTGGGATCGACACCGGCCTTGGACCCCATGCCGTCGCCAGACGCCCCACTCGCGCCGCGACCGGACAGCATCGCCTCGAGCTGGCGGATTTCCATATCCGACAGACCCAGCCCGCGCGCTACCCGCAGGATCATGTCGTGCTCGGCGCTGCTGATCTTGCCGTCGGCGGCGATCGCCGCGATCTGCACCTGCAGGAACATCTGGTGCAGCGCGCGCTGGCCTCGCGCGACCTTGCGGAAACGCTCGACTTCGGCGTCGAGATCGAACTCTGCGGCCTTGCCGCGATTGAACGACGCCCGGGCCTGCGCCTTCTGGTCGTCGGACAGACGCAGCTTGGAAAACAGCTCCTCGGCGACACGAATCTCGTCGCGCGTGACCTGGCCGTCGGCCTTGCACAGCGCGCCCATAACGGCGAACGTCGAATTCAGGAACTGGGTGCGGATCGTGCCGAGCGCGCCCTTGAGCAGGGTCATGGCGATCAGTTGCGCGGCCCAGTAACCGAGAACGCCGCCGAGCAGTGCGCCCGGCAGACCCATGAACGTAGCGCCGGCAATGGCGCCGATAACGATGGCGATAAGCATGCGCGGGATTCTACCTGCCGCGTGCGAAGGCTGCCGAGCCAGGCGACGAGCGCGGCCGTGTCCCGCGTCACGCAACTGTCATGCAAATGTCATGTTGCGTGCGCATCGTGTGCATCAGCCGCGCGTTGCGACACGCGCCGGCCTGCCACGATTCACGCTCTTCTCGGGAACCGGCCATGCCACGTATCGATTCACGCCTGTCTGCCTGCCTGCTGTTCGGCGCTCTGCTTCTACTGGCCAGCGGTTGCGCCAGCGTACGGCAACTCGACAGCGGCGCGCGCGCCGACCAGGCCAGCGCCGAACTGTTCGTGCCCTATCAGTTCCAGGTCCAGGCGATCGACGGCACGGTGCTGCGCGACAGCTTCAACAGCTTCGATGGGCGCGACCAGAACCTGCGGGTGGCCCCCGGCAAGCACGAGTTGGTCCTGCGCTACTTCGATCTCATCGAAAACACCACAGACCGCACGGACGACTACACGCGCGTGCTCTCCGAACCCATTACGGTGACGTTCCAGGCCAGCGCGAACAGCCGTTACGCGGTCGTCGGCGAGCGCCCGGAAACACCGGCCGCCGGCGAAGCGTTCGCGGCCGAGCCCACGCTCGCGATCGAGAATCGCGGCAACGGCGAAACGGTCAGCGGCCAGGTCAGCGTGGCCGAGCCGGAAGTCGAAACCATCCGCCGCGGCAATACGGTGTATGCGCCGGTCGCACAAGGGGCGGCCAACGCCAGCGCGGCGCCCGGGCCGCAGCCGGCGCCGGACAACGCCCCGCCGCAGTCGCTGCAGATGCTCAAGTACTGGTGGAATAGCGCCAGCCAGGACGAGCGCGATCGTTTCGAGGCCTGGCGCGGACAGGACGCACCGTAGCGTCAGACCGATGCGGTGAGTCGGCGACGCGCCAGCGCGTAGCCGACGAGCCCCATCGCGAGGTTGGCCACGGCCGCGGCCGCAAACACCGCCCAAAGGCCGATCAGCCAGCCGCCAAGTGCGGCCAGCGGCACGAACAACCCGAAGGTGCGTCCGAGCATGAGCGCGGTTGCCCGCATGGGCTGGCCCACCGCATTGAACGCCGCATTCACGCAGATCAGCACGCCGTAGGCGGCAAAGGTGGGCGGCACCCAGCGCAGATAGGTCACCGCCGCGGCGCGGGTTTCGGCATCCGCCTCGAACAGGCCGGCGATCTGCGGGGCGAACACGAACAGCAGCACGGCGATCGCCAACCCCCAGGCAAGGCAGAACAGCGCGCTGATACGCATCGCCGCGCGCACGCGCCCGGCTTCGGACGCGCCCCAGTTCTGGCCTATCAACGGGCCGAGGCCGGCCGTGAGCGCGAGCAGCGGCACCACCGCGATCGCCTCGATGCGGGTGGCCACGCCGAAGCCGGCCACCGCGGCCGGGCCGAAGCTCGCCACCACGGCGGTCACGACAGCCACCGCGATCGGGTTGACCATGTTGGTCGCGGCGGCCGGCAGCGCGATAACGGCAACGCGCCGCGCCGACACGCGCAGGTGCTGCCAGCGCGGCAGCGCCCAGACGATGAGCCGCATGCGGTAGTGCAACGCCGCAACCGCCAATACAAAAGCCGCCGCGCGGGCGGCCAGCGACGCGATCGCCGCGCCCTGGAGGCCGAGCGCGGGCACCGGTCCGAGTCCGAAGATCAGCAGCGGATCGAGCACGAAATTCAGCGCCGCGCTGCCCACCATGATCGCGCTCGGCAGACGGGCATTGCCGCAGGCGCGCATGGCGTTGTTGGCGATCATGGGCACGATCACGAACGGCGCGCCGAGATACCAGATCTGCATATACGCCACGATCAGCGGCAGCGTCTCGGGGCCGGCGCCGAGCAGCGAAAACAGGGGCTCGATGGTTGCAAGCCCGGCGGCCATGAACACCAGCACGATGGCCATCGCGAGCCACATGCTGTCGGTGGTCAGACGCCGCACCTCGTCGTGATCGCCGCGGCCGACCGTGCGCGAGATCACCGATGCCGCGCCGATGCCCAGCCCCAGCGCGAGTGAGAAAACCGTCATCACCACGGGAAAAGTGAACGACAGCGCGGCCAGCGGCGCGGTGCCCAGCCGCGCGACGAAGAAGGTATCCGCCACGTTGAAGGCGATCATCGCGAGAATGCCCCAGACCATGGGCAGCGACAGCGCGATCAGGTGGCGCGCGATCGGGCCTTCATCCAGTCTGGCGCCGCCGCGTGCGGCTGCGGCCCGGCTCACTGAGCGCGCGTCCGGCCGCCCGGCGTCATCGCTTCCACGACCTCGCCCTCGCCGACCACGAACACGCGATCGCCTGCACGCGGCGACACCCGCCCGCCACCGGCAAAGCTGCAGAACGCCGGCAGCATCAGCCCGTCGGCATGACGCCAGAACACCGGCACGCGCAGGCTTTCGCTGCCATCGCCCAGGCGCACGACCGGATGGACATGCCCGGCGAGTACCGGCCCGCGGGCATCTGCCGCGGGTTCGTGGCGCAACACGAACGGCGCTTCCAGCAGGCTGCCGGCATGCCAGCCGATATCGCAGTCAATCGGCAGTCGATCGGCGCGATCGTGGTTGCCGCGGGTGACGATCATCTCGACAGCCGCAAAACGCTCGCGCCAGGCCGCGAAGCGCGCCAGCCAGGGCGCATCAGCGCTCGGCGGCGCATGGACGAAATCGCCGAGAACGATCAGCCGCGCGGCGCCGGTCTCGGTCAACGCAGCACCCAGCCGGTTCAGGTCCGCATCGGTCGTGCCGCGCGGCACCCCCAGGCCTTGTTGTCGAAACACGCCGGCCTTGCCGAAATGGGTATCGGCGACCAACAGCGTGCGTGCGGCCGGCCAGTAGACGCTGTGATCCGCGCGCAGCAGCAAGCGCTCGCCGGCGAGTTCCAGCGCTGCGTGGCTCGTGCTTGAAATGTGTTCCGCGCTGAGAGTCATTGCTTTTTGATAGTCCGCAACTGAACGCGAAGAGCGCAAATAAAAAAGAAAGGATCGTGATGTTGCCCGACGCCCCGGTTAGACGGGCCACTCCACCGGTATGCGTGCGCTTGCGATGGTTTCACGCAAAGCCGCGAAGACACCAAAACAAGTCAGACCCGCGCGATCGAAAAGCCGGCTGTCGTTCTTTGCGTCTTCGCGCCTTTGCGTGAGGCAAACGTGCTTTCGACCGAATGCACGCGCTGGCTGAACCCATACGTACTCGGGGCCCCACTCGATTAACGCCACATCGGTTGAAAGTGGGCAACGCCGCTAACCCGCGCTGCCAACAACCTGTCTTCTATCTGCCTTCCCATTTGCGTTCGCTTGCGGTCGACTTACGCGGCTTTTTGTCCGCGGCTTTTTCCAGCTGCACCGTCATGCGCTCGACGCGGTCACGCCAGGACTCGTTCGATACCTGGCTGGCCACGCGCTCGACCCAGAGCGGAAAACCCAGCGGCGTGAGCCGCGGCGGGTTCGCGACGCATAACGACTGCTGCGCGATGCGTTCGAGCGCGGCATGCACGCGGTTGAACTCCAGTTCGCGTTCGAGCACTTCGCGCCGGGCCTGGTCGAGCAGCAGGTTGTCGGCGTCGTAGCGGGTGAGCACGTCGAACACCAGTCCGCTGGAGGCCTGGACCTGGCGTGCGCTCTTGTGCGCGCCGGGGTAGCCGGAAAATACCAGACCGGCAATGCGCGCGATATCGCGAAACGCCCGCTTGGACAGCTCGGCGGCGTTCAGACAGGCCATGAGGTCTTCGACGAGATTGTCCGGCGATAGCGCGGCCCTTAACTCGGTTTCGCTGAAGTCGACCTTATTACGGGTGACCAGTTCGAAGCCGTAGTCGTTCACCGAGAACCGGAACGACGCCTTGTGGATACGCGCCAGCCGCCAGGCCACCAACGCCGACAGCCCCTCATGGGCGAGCCGGCCCGCAAACGGATAGAAGAACCAGTGCCGGCCCTCGCGGCTGGTGACGTGCTCGACGAGCAGCTCATGCGCGGCCGGCAGCGCCGACCAGCGACGCTGGATTTCCAGCAGATCACGAATCGCGGCCAGCTCGGGTTCGCGGTAGTCGTTATCGCGGGCTGCTTCGAGCAGCGCGCGGATCGCGTCCGCCAGCGTGCCCGATATCGCCATGCGTCCACCGGCCCAGCGCGGTACCTGGCGGTTCTTGCGCGTGGCGGTTTTCACATAGGCGGTCAGATCACGCACACGCGCGAGTTCCAGCAGCCGCCCGGAGAACAGGAATACGTCACCGGGCTTGAGCTGGGCGATGAAGCGCTCCTCCACCGTGCCGAGCCGCCCGCCCTTAACGAACTGCACGCTCATCGCCGCGTCGGAGGTGATCGTGCCCATGGTCATGCGATGCCGACGGGCGATACGCCGATCGGTGACCCGCAGGCGGCCGTCGTTCTCCTCGACGCGCCGGAACTCCGGATAGGCCGAAAGCGCCGCGCCGCCGCGGGTGACGAAATCCAGCGTCCAGCGCCACTCGGCATCGCTCAAGTCGCGGTAGGCGCGGCTGCTGCGCACCTCGGCAAGCAGAGAGGTCTGGTCCACCCCGCCGTCGCGCGTGCTGCCCAGCGCGCGGGTGACGATATGCTGGGCGAGCACGTCCAGCGCGCCGGCCAGCGGCTCGCGCGCCTCGACCTCGCCGGCCAGCGCCTTGCGCCGCGCGGCCGCGATCTCGACCAGCTCGAAGGCATGGGTCGGCACACACAGAATCCGGCTGGCCACACCGGGCCGATGGCCGGAACGCCCGGCGCGCTGGAGCAGGCGCGCCACACCCTTGGGGCTGCCGATCTGGATCACCTGGTCGACCGGCGAGAAATCCACGCCCAGATCGAGGCTGCTCGTGGCCACCACGCAACGCAGCCGCCCGTCGGCGATCATCGCTTCCACCCGATCGCGCAGGTCGCGATCCAGCGAACCGTGATGCAGCGCGATGTATTCGAGCCAGTCGGGTCGCGCGCGCAGCAGCGCCTGATGCCAGAGCTCGGCCTGCGACCGGGTGTTGGTGAACAACAGCGTGGTCTCGGCGGCTTCGAGCGCGGCGATCACCGGCTCGACCAGGCGCGTGCCCAGATGCCCGGCCCAGGGAAAGCGCTCGATGGTCTCGGGAACGAGCGCCTCGATCCGGGTCTCGGCTGGAACCAGGCCGCGAATCGAGCGTGCCGTCGCGCCGCCGGTCAGCGCATCCGCGGCTTCGTCGAGATTGGCCAGCGTGGCCGACAGCCCCCAGGTGCGCAGCGCCGGCCGTAAACCCCGCAGACGCGCAAGCGCCAGCTCCAGCTGCACCCCGCGCTTGGTCGAGAGCAGCTCATGCCATTCGTCGACGACCACGACTTCCAGGGTAGCGAACAGCTTTTCGTGCTCGGCATAGGACAGCAGCAGGCACAGGCTTTCCGGCGTGGTGACCAGCGCGCTCGGCAGCTTCTTGCGCTGGCGTGCCTTGATATGGCTCTTGGTATCGCCGGTGCGCCGCTCCACGGTCCAGTTCAGCCCCAGTTCGGCGGCACTGGCTTCCAGATGCGCCGTGGTATCGGCGGCCAGCGCCCGGAGCGGCGTGATCCAGAGCACGGTCAGGCCCGGCGTGGCGTCGACGTCATCGGTTGTCGTGAGCCAGTGGTCGAGCGCGCCAAACCAGGCGGCCAGCGTCTTGCCGGTGCCGGTCGGCGCATGGATCAGGCCCGATTCGCCGTTCGCGTAGGCTGCCCAGGCCTCGCGCTGGAAGTCGAAGACCTGCCAATCGCGCGCGGCGAACCAGTCTTCGATTCGGGTGGTGGCCGACGGCGCAGCCGGCTGCCGCGCCAGCCTATTCATCCGAGCCGATCATCAGAGTGCAGCGTCAGGACGGATCATGCCGATCGGCCTTGCGTCGCCAGCGCTGGGTGATCGAACGCGCCTTGGCGGCGACCCAGGGAAAGCGCCGCTCGCCGCGGTCCAGCTGTTTGGACACCCAGCGCGAGTATGGCGCGAGCAGAATCGCCGAGATGATCAAGAACAGCACGCCCTGAAGCACCGGCAGCACCAGGCCGACGATGCCGAGCACGAACATCACGACGCCCGCCGCGATGCGAACATAATCCTTCCAGGTCATGTCCTGCCAGCGTACGTGGCGCCGCGTGGCGGCGTGCGGCGCGGTTTGATCGTGTTCGCTGTGGGCGTTCATGGCGTTACCTTTTCCTCGGCCGGAAGCAGCGCTTTTACGCCGTCGAGACTGTCGGCGTCCTGAATACGCTTGTCGTGACGCCAGCGTGCGATGCGCGGAAAGCGTACCGCGATGCCGGACTTGTGCCGGTTGGACGCCTGAATACCCTCGAAGTGCAGTTCGAAAACGTGGGTCGGTTCGACCGAGCGGACCGGCCCGAAGCGTTCCTTCGTATGCCGACGGATCCAGTGGTCGACCTGGCCGATTTCCTCGTCGGTGAGCCCCGAATAGGCCTTGGCGAAGGGCACCAGATCGTCGCCGTCCCAAACCGCGAACGTATAGTCGGTCAACAGATTCGAACGCCGACCGCTGCCCGGCTGGGCATAGAGCAGCACCGCGTCGACGGAATACGGGTCGACCTTCCATTTCCACCAGTCGCCGCGGGTACGCCCCACGCGGTAAGGCGAGCCGGCGCGCTTGAGCACGAAGCCCTCGGTGGCGAACTCACGGCTGCGTTCGCGCAGTTCGGCGAGCTCGTCCCAGCTTGCCGCCGCCACGTCCGCCGACAGGGTGATCCGCGCGTTGTCGTCGTGCTCGCCCACAATGTCGCGCAACCGCGAGCGGCGCGCTTCGATCGGCGTATCGCGAATATCGTGCCCGCCGGCTTCCATGAGGTCGTAGGCCAGAAACCGTACCGGATGATTGGCCTGCATCTTCGCCGACGGCTTGAGCCGGCCGATGCGCCGCTGCAGGCGCGCGAACGGCAGCGCCCGTGGTTCGCCCGCGACCCAGGCCAGAATCTCGCCGTCGAGCACGCAGCCGTCCGGCAGCTCGGCGGCTGCCTGTTCGATCTCGGGAAAGCGGCCTTCCATCAGGTCCTCGCCGCGCGACCAGATATGGCACTGGCCCTGGCGACGAATGAGCTGGGCACGGATACCGTCCCATTTCCATTCCGCATGCCAGTCGGCGGGTTCGCCGAGGTCGGCCATCGTTGCGATGGGCGCCTGTTCGATCGGCGAGGCGAGGAAGAAGGGATAGGGCTGAGCGGCATCCTCGCCGCGGTCTTCGGGATCAACGAGCCGCTCGAAGAAGTCCGGCGTGGGCTGCCAGCGGCCCATTAGCCGATGGGCGATACGCGCCGGCTCGATATTAGCGGTCTCGGCGAGCGCACGCGTGACCAGACGCCGCGATACGCCGACCCGAAAGGCGCCGGTCAGCAGTTTGTTGAGGGTGAAGCGCGCATCGGTGGGCAGCTCGCGCCAGTAGTCGACGATATGCGCCTGACGGGCATCGTCGTCCATGTTACGCAGCGGCAGGATGCGCTGCTCCACCCAGTCATGCAGGGCGATATCCAGGCCCGCGCTGCCGGTTTCGATCTCGTCGAGCAGCAGGGTCACGGTTTCAGCGAGGTCCCCGACCGCCGAATAGCTTTCCTCGACCAGCCAGAGCGGCATGTCGATGGCTTCGGCCGTCCATTCACGCAGTCGTGCCGACGGAATGAGGCGCTTGATACGCCGGCCGCACAAGAACGACACGGCCCAGGCCGCATCCGCCGCCGGGGCGCTCGCGAAGTAATCGCGCATGGCCGCGACCTTGTCGTTGGTCGCCGTGCTGGCATCCAGACGTGTGTAGAGCGCAGTGAACGATCGCATATCAGCGCAGCCCCGAGCCCTGTGACCGCTTTGCACCACGACGTCCCAAAAACGTTGGCATTGCACGGTATGCGTGCACCGAAGGCGCCCGAATGCGCTCATGAGCCGATCGGGTCATGTCCCGATCACAACCGTCCGGCAGGCTGTTCTCGTGACCGAACAGCGACATGGCCGAACTGAATTGAAGTCTGGCGCATCGGTTGCATACGGTAGTAGTGACCATTTGAAAGATTGCGGCAAGGGGTCGAGGCGCGACCGCACCGCGACGGGGAATTTCGTGTATGACAAACGCAGCAACCGACAACGTGATGTTCAAACGCACTCAGGAGTTCGGCCAGCAGCCAACCGAAGTGCGCGAAACCGACCACTATCAACACGAATATGTCCACGACTTCGTGGAACGCTGGGACGACCTCATCGACTGGGACGGTCGGGCCGCCAGCGAAGGCAGCTTCTTCATCGACGTTCTGAAGAAGTACGGCTGCACTTCCGTTATTGATGCAGCAACAGGCACCGGATTTCACTCCGTGCAACTACTGAAGGCCGGTTTCGAGGTCGCCAGCGTCGACGGCAGCCCGCAAATGCTCGCCAAGGCGTTCGACAACGCCCGCGACCGCGGCATGATCCTGTCCACGGTGCACAGCGACTGGCGCTGGATGTCGCGCGACGTGGTGGGGCGCTACGACGCCATCATCTGTCTGGGCAATTCCTTCACCCATATTTTCAACGAACACGATCGGCGTCGCACGCTGGCCGAGTTCTATTCCATGCTCAAGCACGACGGGATTCTGATCCTCGACCAGCGCAACTACGACGCGCTGCTCGAAGGCAAATCCAAGCCCGGCCACAAGTACTACTACTGCGGCGAAGGCGTATCCGCCGCGCCCGAGCACATCGACGAAGGCCTGGCGCGCTTTCGCTACGAGTTCTCGGACGACGGCTCGGTCTACCACCTCAACATGTTTCCGCTGCGCAAGAACTATGTGCACGATCTGATGCACCAGGTGGGCTTCCAGTCGGTGACCACCTACGGGGACTTCCAGAGCAGCTACCGCGAAGAGGATCCGGACTTCTTCATCCACGTGGCCGAAAAGGCCTATCGGCCTCAGGACGAGGACGCAGACGAAGCCAAGGCATCCAAGTAATCGCGGAGGCAACATGACGCAGTATTCCGAGGCAGTACAAACCGCCCAGGCGTACTACAACAGCGACGACGCCGAGAACTTCTACTCCCGTCTTTGGGGCGGCGAGGATATCCACATCGGGCTGTACCAGTCTGACGAGGAGCCGGTGGTGGACGCCAGCCACCGGACCGTCGCACGCATGTGCGACAAGCTCGGCGACAAGCTCAAGGACGCGAAAGTGCTCGACATCGGCGGCGGCTATGGCGGCTCGGCACGCTACATGGCCGAGCATTACGGCGCCGAAGTGGTGTCGCTGAACCTGTCGGAAGTGCAAAACGAGCGCGGCCGCAAACAGAACGTCGAGCGCGGCCTGGACGAGCTCGTGACCATCGTCGATGGCGATTTCGAAAACGTGCCGTATGAAAACGACACCTTCGATATCGTCTGGTCGCAGGACGCGATGCTGCATTCCGGTAACCGCACCCGCGTGCTCGAGGAAGTCGCGCGGGTGCTCAAACCCGGCGGCAGCTTCATCTTCACCGACCCGATGCAGTCGGACGATTGCCCCGACGGGGTGCTCGGGCCGGTGCTGGATCGCATCCAGCTGGAAACCATGGGTTCACCCGGTTTCTACCGGCGCGAGCTCGAACGGCTCGGCTTCGCGCTGCGCCAGTTCGAGGATCACACCGAACAGGTGCCGCGTCATTACGGCGGGATTCGTGAAACGCTAGAAGCGCGGGAGGACGATCTGCGCGATTCGGCGATTTCAAACGACTATATCGCCAACATGAAGAAGGGCCTGCAACACTGGGTCGATGCCGGCAAGGCCGGCCACCTGGCCTGGGGCATCATGATCTTCGACAAGCAGTAGCCCAGCACGACGGATCGGGCTTGATTTGGCCCGATCCGTCGACAACTTGGTAGTTGTAACAGCCATTGGGCGTGTTGCCGTGTGGCCCGACGCCGCGCCAGCGGCCATTTTTCCGCAAGACAAGGCGCAGTGCGCGTTGTGTAGCTGTGCTACATGAGCGTGCTGCAACGCCGTATCGCGGGAAAATGGACGCTGGCCCCGAGGGTTGCGGCCCAAATAGCGCCATATGGCGTTGCGCGGCTTGCCCCTGGAATGACCAGGGCCGGCGCCACGCGCCTTGTCTGGCACTATTTGGGCCACAACGCGGGGCCGCGCCACACGACAACACGCCCTCGCCGCGGCCGTTCGTCGCGGCTTTTTTTGGTCATTCCAACCACCGGGGACAACGCATGGAACGCTTCACGGACAAGGCCGTGATCATCACCGGTGCCGGCTCCGGTATCGGCGCCGCGACCGCGAAACGCTTCGCCCCCGAACAGGCCAACGTCGTGCTCGTTGGCCGCACCCAGGACAAGCTGGAGCAGCTCGCCGCCCAGCTGCCGAACAAGGACAAGGTGCTGGTTCACCCGGCCGATGTGTCCGACGACGCCTAGGTCCGCGCTCTCATGGACGCCACGGTCGAGCGCTTCGGCCAGATCGACGTGTTGGTCAACAATGCCGGCGTGGCGGTGCAGAAGCGCATTCCGGACGCCAGCGACGACGACTGGTCGCGCGTCATGCGCATCAACGTCGACGGCGTGTTCTACTGCTGCCGCGCCGCCCTGCCGCATCTGCGACCATACCCCGGTTTCAGTAGCGTTTCGATCCAGAGCCCCAGGGTTTAAATGGCCGCTTCTGCGGCCATCCGCGCAGCGTAGTCAGCGGGCGTCAGCCCGCTGAGTTCTTTCTTCGGTCGTTCTT
>NZ_JAGHQU010000033.1 GCF_017744135.1 Endozoicomonas sp. G2_2 | reverse complement strand
AAAAAAATGGTAACCGCAGCAGCCAAGCGCGAGCTGGTGCGGTTCATGGGGCAGCGCGGCTTGAGCGAACGGCGCTCGCTGGCCGTGGTGGCGATGAGTGCCAGCGCATTCCGGTATCAGCCGGCGCCGGATCAAAACGAGCGCTTACGCGCTGAGATCCTGCGCCTGGCTCAGCGTTACCGCCGCTATGGCGCGCCGATGATCTATCTCAAACTTCGCCAGGCCGGCTGGGCCGTCAACCACAAGCGCGTCGAACGACTCTATGCCGAGCAAGGCTTGCAGGTTCGACGAAGACGCCGAAAGAAGGTGCCGATATCCGACCGGCAGCCGTTGATACGCCCCGCTCGGGCGAACGAAGTCTGGTCGATGGATTTTGTTTTCGATCGAGTCGCTGATGGTCGCGCCATCAAGTGCCTGGGCATCGTCGACGACGCGACCCATGAGTGCGTCGCGCTGGTGCCCGGTCGGTCGATGAGCGGCATGCAGGTCTCTCGTGTGCTGGATGAGTTGGCGCTCACACGCGGCCTGCCGACGGTCATACGATCAGATAATGGCCCTGAATTCATTGGAAAAGCCATGCTGAACTGGGCACACAACAACGATGTGCAGCTCAAGCAGATCGAGCCCGGCAAA
>NZ_JAGHQU010000032.1 GCF_017744135.1 Endozoicomonas sp. G2_2 | reverse complement strand
GGGCGTCACGCCGACGAAGGCTGCCAGCGCCTTGGCGCTTTTGAAGCGCCGAACATCGCCGATATAGGCCAAGAACTGGGCCGAAGCGCGGTTACCGACGCCGGGGATACTCTGCATCAGTTCAGCGTCATGCTTGAGCTCGGGATTCCCGTCGATGTGGTTATCGATATCGGACTGGATCTTGGCGATCTGGTCGTTGAGCCACGTTACGTGCTCATCGACCATCGATCTCACGCTGGACGGTGTGCCTTGGTCCAATGCTTCGATCCGATTAAGTTCTTGCTGGCGCATGTCGGTCAACGCCTGCAGCCGGTCAACCAAAGCTCGTAGTTCGCGAACCGCAATACTCGGCGGCTGCCAGATATCCAGATCAGCTCGCTGTGCGAACTTCGCCAGCAGCTTGGCGTCTGCTTTATCCGTCTTGTTCCGGCTCAGCTCACTTTGAGCAAAGCCCGTGATCCGTGCCGGGTTGACCACGCTCACGGCCCAACCGGCATCGGATAATGCGATGGCCACAGCTTCGCTGTACGGCCCCGTGGCCTCCAGCACGATAGGCACGTTGTCCGGCAGGTCGCGTTGCGCCAGCCATCGATCCAGCTCGGCGTGGCTGGCCGCGGTGTTCTTCAATACTTTAGTTTTGATCTTGTCGCCGACGGCGACACAGACATCCAGCTTTTTCTTGGAGACATCAATGCCCACGGCATGCTCATTCATCGTGTCCTTCCTCGTATGCAGGCTCTGAGTGCGAGACGCGGCCTAAGTTACCCTTCGGAATGGATGAACGAGACAACGGGCCGGCGGACTTATCTGACCCACAGGCTATATCGCCTTAAGTCTTGTCAGCCTCTGCCGGCCCGGCCGCTTCATCAGGACTAACGTCCTGTTTTATTTCGGCTTCGTCAAGATACGAGGTCT
>NZ_JAGHQU010000031.1 GCF_017744135.1 Endozoicomonas sp. G2_2 | reverse complement strand
GCCATGGAGATCTCGCAGGACTGGCAGACGGGGCGACGCTATCTGAATATGAGCGAGGACGACAGCGAATAGAACGATTACGCCAACGTCAGGATCGCGTTTTTACAGAAAGAATGTTGCTTAATCTCAAGCGCAACGACGTCATGCAGTGGCTGATGTTCCAGATGGCAAGCATCGGCCCGATGCTCGGCCAGGCGCACCACTTCAACAAGTACGCGCCGGAGAAGATCGACTACGCCGTGAAGCGTTACGAGAGCGAAGCCAACCGCCTTTATGGCGTGATGGATCGGCGTCTGGCGGACTTCAAGTTCCTCGCCGGTAACGACTATTCCATTGCCGATATTGCGACTTGGCCGTGGCTGCGCAGCGCCGAAACCCAGGGCGTGAACATCGACGACTATCCGAACGTGCGTCGCTGGTTCGAGATGATCGGCGATCGGGAGAACGTGAAGAAGGGCTTGCAGGTGCTGGCGGATCATCACACCGATCTCAGCAAGGACAAGGATGCCCTGGAGAACATGTTTGGGAGTAAGCAGTACGAGGAGCGATGATTTCTCGTATTGCTAGGGCGGTTTGATCCGCCTTTCTTAGGACTCTTAGACAAAAGCGGTACTCTGCTCACTTGAGCGCGCAGGGTAAGCGAAGCTTCAAAACGAAGCCGGTTCCCGTTTGTTTGGGACCGGCTTTTTTTGTGTTGCGAGTTAGTCCTTTTACTCGCGTTAATTCGCAATTCGGGCTGTAGGTGGCGTCGCGCTTTACGAGTTTCACGTTGCTTTTGTTTCGCACTGCTGTGCGACTTACTTTCGTTTGCTTGTCCAAACAAAAGTAAGCAAAGAAAAGGACTGAATCACCCCGGGATTACCGGAGGCTCGTGGGTTTGAGTCATGCCGCCTCGGCAGACTCGGTGAGTGTGGCATAGAAGTGTTTTTCCGCCTCGGCCGGCGGGATGTCGCCGATCGGTCCCAGCAGG
>NZ_JAGHQU010000030.1 GCF_017744135.1 Endozoicomonas sp. G2_2 | reverse complement strand
GGTTCATCGCACTTTACCGGGAAACGCGGCTTTGATTTTGAGGAAGAAGTAGTCGGCGTTACGAAAGCCATAGGCTTGGCGTTTGATGACTTTAATGCGGTTGTTCATGCCTTCGAGCACGCTGGTATTCATCGGGTGCACCGCACTGGCGATGATGCCTTCAACGTAAGCTGACAGGCGTTTGGCAAACTGCTGCAAGGGCGCGATGCCCGACGCCATGGCCATGGCGTACCACTGAGCCCAACGGGCTCGGGCTGCTTTTATGCTCGGCGCAAACCATAGCTCCTTAAGCTGAGCCTTGAGCACATAGGCCGTCATCAGCGGGACATTGGCCGCCAGTAGTTCGTCGAGCGCGCTGGCCTGGTCGGGCTTGAGATTGTCGCGGTTACGCAGCAGCAGCCAGCGGCTGCGCTTGACCACGCGCCGTGCCGGCGCGTCGTGGCGCAGGGCATTGGCCTGATCCACCCGCACGCGATCGACAACCTCGCGGCCATACTTGGCGATGACGTGGAACAGGTCGTAGACGACAAGTGCATTGGGGCAGTGCGCGCGGACTTCGAGATCGAAGGCCGTATTCATATCCATGGCGACCGCCTCGATCTGTGGGCAGGCATCGCCGAGCCACTCGAAGAATGGCTGGATGGCTTCTCGGGAGCGTCCTTCGCCAATCCACAGCACCTGCTGTGTGTCAGCACAGGCCACGACCGTGGCATAGCGATGGCCCTTGTACAGGGCAAATTCGTCCATCATCAGTCGACGCAGCCGGGATCGGTCCGGCGCCACCACGACGCGGCGCAAGCGTGCATGGTCAATCGCTCGAACCGTGTGCCAGTGCAGGCCCAGTAGGGCCGCGACCTGGCCGATCGGCCACAGCCGCGTCATCGCTTCGACATAGGACACCATCGCCGCGGTCATACGACGGCGTCCGGCCAGCCACGGGATCGATTCGGTGCGGATGCCGCAATCGACACAGCGCACGCGTCGAACCGGCACCTGGAGCCAGACCCGACGATCAAACAGATCACGCTCGCGCACCCGTCGCAGGCTCACATCGTGTATGGCCAGCGTACGTTGCCCGCAGCCACTACAGCACGGGGCGATCGTGGGCATCGGCGCCAGCCGCAGGGTCAGCGCGTTATCCGTTGCCGACTCAATATGCGCCAGTGAAAAGCCTTCCCAGAACAGGGAAAGCAGATTAGCCTCGGGCATGGCGGTGGCCTTTCTTGGTTGCCTGGAATGCGTGGTAGCAATCCAAGCTTAAGCCATGCGGTCACCGCCGCCTTTCACGCTTATCTGCGAAGAACC
>NZ_JAGHQU010000002.1 GCF_017744135.1 Endozoicomonas sp. G2_2 | reverse complement strand
TACCAGCGTGCTCGAAGGCATGAACAACCGCATTAAAGTCATCAAACGCCAAGCCTATGGCTTTCGTAACGCCGACTACTTCTTCCTCAAAATCAAAGCCGCGTTTCCCGGTAAAGTGCGATGAACCGAAAAAAAGCCCCGGTCGATAACGGCCGGGGCTTTTTTACGGGTCGGCGAAGCCGTTCTAGGTGGAAGCGCTCTTCTTGGTTTCCGCCACGCCACCTTCCTCGTCGTCGTCGGCAGAGGCGGTTTGTGTCTCCACCTGCTGGAGCTTGGGCTGCTCGTCCTTGGTGTCCTGCGTACTCGATGCAACCACGTCTTCGACGCGCGCCTTGGCCTGTGCAGTGGTCTCGGCCGTGGTGTTCGCGTCTTCTGCCGTATCCACTTCTTCCGCTTCGGCGACGCTGGCCTGGGCGGAATCGTCGACCTCGGCTTGCGTCGTGCCCGCGCTGGCTGCGGTCTCCACCTGCTGCAGGGCGGGCGTCGACGTCTCGACGTTATCAGGCGAAGCGGTGCTTTCGGTGGCCGGCTTCGCCGGTTCCGACGCGGCGGCGGTCGTAGTCGGCTCGCTGTCCGCCGCCTTGTGCGCGGCATCGCTCTCGCGATCGGCGCGAGCATTCTCGTGTTCTCGCGTCGCGTCGCTGTCGGACGCCGGCGATGCCGGTTTCTTCGAACCGCGCGCCTTGCTCGGCCGGCGTGGCTTCGACGCTACGGCGGCCGAATCGCTCTCGTTCGAAGTCGCTGGCGCGTCATCACCTGTGTCCGTTTGCGACGGGCGTTCCTCGGTGTTCGCGTCGGGCGCCTGGCGCGAGGATGCGGCCTTCGCGTTATCACTGGCGGTTACTGCCGACCAGGGCTGCTCATCCTCGGGGGCGGGCGTGTTGAGCTTGCTCGCGCTGGACGCCGCCGCCTGCTTTTCGGTGCTGGGTTCCACCGCGTCCTCGGCATGGCCGTCGCCATCTGAATCTGCGGTGTCGGCTTTGCCTGCCGGGCTTGCCTTATCGGCGTTCAGCGCCGCGTCGTCGGCCGGGCGGGGCGATTCCGCATTGTCGGGGGTGTCGGCCGCCGACGTCTGATCGGTGGCCGCATTTTCGGACGCGGCGTCGCCATCGGTGGTTTCACTATTCGACGCGTTCGCGTTGTCGCTCTGCTTGTTGCGGTTTCGACCGCCGCGACGACCGCGACCGCCACGCCGCCGCCGGCGGCGGCCACCGTTGCCTGATTCGTTGGCCTGGGCGTTATTGCTGTCGCTGCCGTTGCCGCTGTCGGAATCCGAAGCCGATTCGGTACGCTTGTCGTCATTCGGCTTGGCGCCGTCTTGTGCATCAGCGGTGCCGTCCGGCTGATCCGTGTGGGCGTTTGCCTGGGCATTGCGATCGGCGTCGTCTGCTTCGCCGGCTGCCTTGCCATTTCTGCGCGACGGTGCGTTGTTCTGCTTGGCTTCGGCCGCGCCTTTGGACTGCTCGCCCGAGTCGGCCTTCGAGGCCTGTTTGCCTTTGGCGCTGTTGCGGTCGGAGCCGTTGCCGCCGGATGTGGCGTCGGCCTTGTTATCGCCCTTGTTGTTGCCCTTGTCATTGCTCTTGTCGTTGCCCTGGGCCGGGTTCTGACCTTGATTCGAGCCCTGGTTCTGGCCGGGATTCTGGCCCTGGCTGCGGCTATTGCCTTTGCTGTTCTGCGTGTTTTTCTGATTGGCGTTCTGGCTGTTGTCGTCGCCGGCATCGCTGTTGCCGCGATTGTTCCGACGATTGCGGCCGCCACGGCGCGAACGTTTGTTGCCGTTTCCGGAGCCGCTGGCGTTGTTGTCGCCGGCACCGCCGGAGGCGCGGCGCGAACGGCTCGGGCGCGTTTTCTGTGCGCCGCCGGAACGGGACTCGTTGTCGCTTTTCCGGTTCTTGTCACTCTGCGAACCGCTGCGTTGGTTCTTGTCACCCGCGGACGACGTGTGCGACTTGCTGTCTTGCGCGGCGTGATCGCCGGCGAAGATGCGCCGCACGGCGTCCCAGAGCTGCTGCCAGGGCGTCATGACAGCGGCCGCAGCCGCCGGGGCGGCTGTCGATGTCGACGCGTCAGTGCTCGTCTTGCGTTCGATTACGGGCGCATCGGGACGCGCAACGCGCTTGACCGCGGGTTCCTCGCGCGTGGTGGTTGCCGTGCTGGCGTGGTTGGGCTCGACCGGCTTTTCGATCTCGACGTGCGTGTCCAGCCGGTAGCTGGTCGCGTCGTTGGCGTCTTCCTTGAGCTGGTCGCCCCGGACGCGGCGGATCTCGTAGTGCGGCGTTTCCAGGGTGTGGTTGGGCACCAGTGTGACCTGCGTGCCGGAACGCTTTTCGACACCCGCGATATCGTCGCGCTTTTCGTTGAGCAGAAAGCTCGCGACCGCGACGGGTAGCTGCACGATGACGCGACCGGTGGCGGGCTTCATCGCCTCCTCTTCGAGCAGGCGCAGAATCGAAAGCGACAGCGACTCGACGCTGCGAATGCTGCCGCGGCCCAGGCAGCGCGGGCAGGCCTGGCTGGAATATTCGGAAAGCGACGGCTTGAGTCGCTGGCGCGACATTTCGAGCAGGCCGAAACGCGAGATTCGCCCGATCTGAACCCGCGCGCGGTCGGCCTTGGCCGCCTGCTTGAGACGGTTCTCGACCTCGCGCTGGTTCTTGTTGTTCTCCATGTCGATGAAATCGATCACGACCAGCCCGCCGAGATCGCGAATACGCAGCTGGCGTGCGACTTCGTCCGCCGCCTCGAGGTTCGTGTTGAAGGCGGTTTCCTCGATGCCGCCGCCCTTGGTGGCGCGCGCCGAGTTGATGTCGACGGAGGTCATGGCCTCGGTGTGGTCGATCACGATCGACCCGCCGGACGGCAGGGTGACTTCCCGCTCGAATGCGCTCTCGATCTGCGACTCGACCTGGAAGCGGGAGAAGAGAGGCGTTTCGTCGGTGTAATGCTTGAGCTTGTTCAGCGCATGCGGCATGACCTGCTGCATGAACTCGCGGCCGGTCTCGTAGATGTCGGCCTGATCGATGACCACTTCGCCGATATCGTCGCGCAGGTAGTCGCGCAGGGCGCGAATGATGACGTTGGATTCCTGATAGATCAGGAAGGGCGCCTTGCGCTCGGCCGCGGCGTCGCCGATCGCCTTCCATACGTGGGCGAGGTAGTCGAGATCCCACTGGAGTTCCTCGGCACAGCGGCCGACGCCGGCGGTGCGCACGATCACGCCCATGCCGTTGGGGACCTGAACCTCGTTGAGGGCTTCGCGCAGTTCGTTGCGGTCTTCACCCTCGATGCGACGCGACACGCCGCCCGCACGCGGGTTGTTCGGCATCAGGACCAGATACCGTCCGGCCAGGCTTACGAAGGTGGTCAGCGCGGCGCCCTTGTTGCCACGCTCTTCCTTCTCGACCTGAACGATGATTTCCTGGCCTTCGGACAACGCATGCTTGATGCTGTCCTTGCCATTGTTCTGGCCGCCGCCGTTCTGATCCTTGTTGAAATATTCCTTGGCGACTTCCTTGAGCGGCAGGAAGCCGTGGCGATTGCCGCCGTAATCGATGAAGGCGGCTTCGAGGCTGGGCTCGACGCGCGTGACGCGGCCCTTGTAGACGTTGGCCTTGCGCTGTTCGCGGCTGCCAACTTCGATATCTAGATCATGGAGCTTCTGGCCATCTACGATCGCCACGCGCAGCTCTTCCGGCTGCGTGGCGTTGATCAAAATGCGTTTCATTCGGATGAATCTCGACTGGCGCTCGACTGTCCGAAAGCGTTTGCGGCGCGCGCAGGCAGGCGCCGGCCGCTGGCGTCACGCGATATTCGAGCCCTGCGAGGACTTCGACGATCACGCGATACACAGCAGCAATCAGACAGGAGCACATGAACAAAATAAGTGACTCTTCGCGGAAAACACGCTGTTCAGGGCGCATGCTAGGCTTGCCCTCGTATTTCAGCGTGTGACAAGTAACTGTCAGTCGGTGATTGCGTACCCGCGCGGGAAAGGCGTCGGCGGACAGGTCAATCAACCCGACCTTGGGAGTGTAATCTGACTACGGCACCCGCTCAAGTTCGTTATGTGCGCATCGACGAAAACGATGTCGGCATGCGACTCGACAATTTTCTGCTACGTACCTTCAAGAACGTACCGAAGTCGAAGGTCTACCGGATCATTCGCAGCGGCGAGGTCCGGGTGAATCGCGGCCGGGCCAAGCCCGGAACGCGCCTGGCCCGAGCCGACGAAGTCCGGTTGCCGCCGGTGCGGCAAAAAGAAAAACCCGGTCCCGGTCGGCCACCCGATCATCTTCTCGAGCGCGTCAACAAGGCGTTGTTGCTCGAGCGCGACGATGTGCTCGTATTCAACAAGCCGCCTGGCCTGGCCGTGCACGCCGGCAGTGGTCTGCGTTTCGGCCTTATCGAGATTCTGCGCGTCGCGCGTGCTGGCGAATACGTGGAACTGGTGCACCGGCTCGACCGGCACACCAGCGGCTGTCTTTTGGTCGCGCGTTCGCGCGCCGCGCTGGACGGCCTGCGGGCAGGGCTCAATGATGCCTCCGCGGGCAAGCGCTATCTCGCGCTGGTGGATGGCCACTGGAAACAGGGGACGATCGAGGTCGATGCGCCGCTGTCACGGGACGTGGAGCGTAGCGGCGAGCGCATGGTCGTGGTCGACAAGGCGGGCGGAAAGACGAGCGTCTCGCGTTTTGCGCCGATCGCGTTCTACGACGATGCCACGCTCATGTCGGTCGAGATCATGACCGGCCGCACGCATCAGATCCGTGTCCATGCCGCGCATTGCGGCCATCCGGTCGCCGCGGACGATAAATACGGGTCGAATACGCGCGCAACGCGATGGCGCGAGCGGGGCTTGGAGCGCATGTTTCTGCATGCCGAACGCCTGCAGCTCCGATACGCCGGTGAGCTGCTCGATATCAAGGCGCCGCTGGCAGGCGATCTGCAAGCGGTGCTGGACGCACTGGAGCCTGCGCCATGAAACATTACGAACTGCTCGTATTCGACTGGGACGGCACGTTGATGGACTCCGCCGGCGAGATCGTTTCCGCCATGCAGCAGGCCATCCAGGTCACCGGGCTGCCCGAGCGCACGCCGGAGCAGATGCGCCAGCTCATCGGTCTCGGCCTCGACGACGTGCTTGCCCGTCTGTTCCCCGAGCTGGATACGCAACGCGTACGAGCCAAACTGGAGGCCTACCGGGCGCGCTATGGCATGCAGCGCAGTACGGCCGTGCTCTTTCCGCCGGTCATGGATGCCCTCGAGACATTGCGCGATACCGGTTATGTCATGGCGGTCGCGACGGGCAAGAGCCGGCGCGGCCTGAATGCGGCCATGCGGGATACCGGTACGCGCGACTTCTTCGCGTTCACGCGCTGCGCGGACGAATCCATCCCCAAACCGGCGCCAGCCATGCTGGAGGACATTCTCCTGCGGTCAGCGACGATGCCGGAACAGGCCTTGATGATCGGCGATACCGAGTACGACATCGCCATGGCGCGCGCGGCCGGCGTCGACGCGTTGGGCGTGGGTTGCGGTGTCCACGACACGGCGCGCCTACGCCGAGCCGGCGCTCTCGACGTCCTCGATACGGTCGAAGCCTTACCGGCCTGGCTCGCCTGCGAAGCACGGCCCGCGTAGCCGCTGGTCGGCAGGCCCGCCTAGGGCAGCGCGACGCCCGCCTGTTCCAGAAACCGGCGCAGCGCGATGAGCGGCAGACCGACCAGGGCGGAGGGGTCTTTCGATTCGATGGCTTCCACCAGCGAGATGCCCAGTCCCTCCGACTTGATACTGCCGGCCGTTGCAGTCACGTCTTCGGCCTGCACGTAGCGCGCGATTTGTTCGTCGGTCAGTTCGCGAAAGCGGGTTGTCACCGTTTCTACCGTCGCCAGCGGCGCGTCGAAGCCAGGCGCGCAGACACACAGCCCGCTGTGAAACAGCACGGCCTGTCCGGACTGCTGGCGAAGCTGTGCCTTGGCGTTTTCACGCGTGCCCGGTTTGCCGAGAATCGCGCCGTTCACATCGGCGACCTGATCGGCGCCGATCACGATCGCCTCCGGCCAGGTTTCGGCCACACTCTGCGCCTTGGTGATGGCGAGCCGGCGGGCCAGCGCCAGGGGCGACTCGCCGGCATGCGGCGTCTCGTCGACGTCCGGCGAGGTCGCCTCGAACCTGATGTTGAGCTGTTGCAACAGCTGGCGGCGCCAGGGCGAGCTGGACGCAAGGATGATGAGTTTCTGATTCGATGCGGCCATGGTCGGTTCCTTCACGCGATTCGAAAGCCGCACAAGGATAAACGATCGGGCCATCAGGAGCGTAAGCGCATGTCGCATGCGCCTCAAAGCCGCGAAATGCTTTGACTTGCGTACGCTTCGGCCCTATTATCGCGCGCCATGAGCACGCCGGGAACGCTGGCACATCGCGTCGACTACCGTCGGCTCGCCACCCAGCAGGGGCGTGTCAGCGGCGAAATCGAACTCTCCCGCCTGCGTCGTGTGGTCGCCGAAACGGTTGCCGCACCGCGCGCGGGTGATTCGGTGGCCGTCGATCTCGAGTTCAAGGAAGATGCGCAACGGCGTGTGCGTGTCGAAGGCACGATAGGCACGAGGCTCCAGCTGGAGTGTCAGCGTTGCCTGCAGGCTTTCGACCAGCCGATGCATGTCGAGGTCGCCGGTGTAGTCGTCGGCGATGACGAGGCGGCAGCGAACGTGCCGCGTGAAGATGAACCGGTGATGGCCGATGGCGATCTGCTGGACGTCCACACGCTGGTCGCGGATGAATTGCTGCTGGCCATGCCGAGCGTGGCGCGTTGTGCGCGTTCGGCCTGCCGAGCGGCGTACGTCGATGACGAGACGCCGCCACGAGAGACGAAAGAGCAAGAACCGAACAATCCGTTCGCCGTGCTGAGTCAGCTCAAGCGCAACGATTGACGATTTCTACAATACGCTGGAAGACATAGAACGCCATGGCCGTCCAAAAGAACCGTAAATCCCGTTCGAAGCGTGACAAGCGTCGTACCCACGACGAGATGAAACACCCCACGCTGTCGATCGACTCGACCACCGGCGAGACGCATCGCCGCCATCACGTCACGCGTGACGGCTTCTATCGCGGCCGTCGTGTCGTGAATATCGGCGACGACGCCTGACAGTCGATCGATGACGGGGCGCCTGCCCCGTTTCGATGAACCCATGACCCGTATTGCCGTCGACGCCATGAGCGGCGACCGCGGCGCGCCTGTGGCCGTGGAAGCCGTCGTGGCCAGCCTGCAGTCGCATCGCGACCTCGAGATCGTGCTCGTGGGCGATGCGGATGCGCTGAACCAGGAGATCGCGCGCCATCGCAAGGCCGATGTCGGCGATCGTCTGACCGTGCGTCACGCGTCGGAAGTCGTGGGCATGTGCGAATCGCCCGCGCGCTCGCTGCGGCAGAAGAAAGACTCTTCGATGCGGGTGTCGATCAATCTCGTCCAGTCGGGCGAGGCGGGTGCGTGCGTGTCGGCGGGCAATACGGGCGCGCTGATGGCCACGGCGCGATTCGTGCTCAAGACGCTGGCGGGCATCGACAGACCGGCGATCGTGTCGCCGATCCCCTCGCGACGTGGCCATACGCTCATGCTTGACCTCGGCGCGAACGCCGAGTCGACCCCGGAGCAGCTGTTTCAGTTCGCGGTGATGGGCGCGGTCGTCGCCGAAGCCGTCCACGGTGTGGAGAGTCCGCGCGTCGGGCTGCTGAATATCGGCGCGGAAGAGATGAAGGGCAATGTCCAGATCCAGCAGGCGGGCAGGCTCATCGGCGACAGCGAACTCAATTACATCGGGTTCGTCGAGGGTGACGATATCTACATTGGCGATGTCGACGTCGTGGTCTGTGACGGGTTTGTCGGCAACGTCGCGCTAAAGACGAGTGAAGGACTCGGCAAGCTCATCGCCCAGTTCCTGCGGGAAGAATTCTCGCGCAACGCGCTGACACGCACCGCGGCGTTTTTCGCGATGCCGGTACTGCGGGCGTTCCGCCGCCGGGTGGATCCGCGCCAGTACAACGGGGCGACCTTCATCGGGTTGCAGGGCACCGTGATCAAGTCGCACGGCGATGCCGATGCCGTTGCGTTCGCCAGCGCGATCGATGTCGCGCGCATGGAGGTCGAGCAGCAGGTGCCGGAGCGTATTCGCACGCTGCTCGCTCACAGCCTCGGCGAATAGCCGCCGAAGGGCGCATCTCGCAGCCTTTCCTCGTGTCGCCCGACGGTGGCGCAACCGATTGCTCCCAATCGATTGATTTGGCGCCCCCGTATCCTTATATCCTGCGTATAGAAAACGGGGTGCGATCGTGGTTTGGCCGATTCTGCGGCCACCGCAATCCAAGGTAGGCGTCATGAGTCAGTCCGACAAACCGAAACCGACCGTGGAGGACGAGGGCGAAGCCGTCGTCGAAACCAGTCGTCCGAAGACCAAGCAGCCACCGCTGTACAAGGTGATCATGCATAACGACGACTTCACGCCGATGGAGTTCGTGGTGGAAGTGCTGATGACCTACTTCTCCCTGAACCGCGAGCAATCGGTACAAGTCATGCTTACTGTTCATACGCGGGGCAAGGCGGTCGCGGGCACCTTTACCGCCCAGATCGCGGAGACGAAAGTGGCCATGGTCAACGATCACGCGCGCGCCCATCAGCACCCGCTGTTGTGTACTATGGAAAAAGCCTGATTCCGACCGATAAAGGGATCATCAGGCCTCAATCGAACGTCAAGTTCGGGGACGCAAAATGCTGAGCCAGGAACTTCAAACCGCCCTCGATGCCGCCTTCATGGTGGCGCGGCGGCAGCATCACGAGATGCTCACCGTCGAGCACTTGCTTATGTCACTGCTGGACAACCCTGCGGTGGTCGAGGTGCTCGAATCGGTCAATGCCGATATTCCCCGTCTCGAACGCGAGCTCAAAAGCTATATCGATACGCATGTGCCGGTCGTCCCGGCAGGCGAAGACCACGAGGTTCAGCCCACGCTGGGGTTTCAGCGCGTGCTGCAGCGCGCGGTCTATCACGTGCAGTCGTCGGGCAAGAAGGAGGTCACCGCGGTCAACGTGCTGATCGCCATCTTCTCCGAACAGGAGTCCCACGCCGTGTACTTGCTCGGCGAACAGGATGTGACGCGCCTGGATGTGGTCAATTTCGTGTCGCACGGCGTGTCGAAGTCGGAATCCGACAGTCCGGAAGTCGGTCCGACGACCGAAAAGACCAGCGAAGAAGGCGAGTCGAGCAAGTCGCCGCTCGAACAGTACGCGACCAATCTCAACCGCAAGGCCGCCGAGGGCGACGTGGATCCGCTCATCGGGCGCGATCACGAGATCGAGCGGGTCATTCAGACGCTCTGCCGGCGCCGCAAGAACAACCCGCTGCTCGTGGGCGAGGCGGGGGTCGGCAAGACGGCGATCGCCGAAGGCCTGGCGCGCATGATCGTCGACAGTGAAGTCCCCGACGTGCTCAGCCATAGCGTGATCTATGCGCTCGATCTCGGGGCGCTGATCGCCGGTACGAAATATCGCGGCGATTTCGAAAAGCGCCTCAAGGGCGTGCTCGCCGAGCTCGGCAAGCAGGACGGCGCTGTACTGTTTATCGACGAGATTCACACCATCATTGGCGCCGGCGCGGCCTCGGGCGGCGTGATGGACGCCTCGAACCTGCTCAAGCCCAAGCTGGCCTCCGGCGAGCTGCGGTGCATGGGTGCGACGACCTATCAGGAATTCCGCGGCGTGTTCGAGAAGGATCGTGCACTGGCGCGGCGGTTCCAAAAGATCGACGTACCCGAGCCGAGCGTCGCCGATACCGTGCAGATCCTGCGCGGGCTAAAGGACCGCTTCGAGAGCCATCACCAGGTCCGCTACACTCAGCCGGCACTCGAAGCCGCGGCAGAACTGTCGGCACGTCACATCAACGATCGCCACCTGCCGGACAAGGCCATCGACGTGATCGACGAGGCCGGCGCACGCCTGCGCCTGCGTCCTTCCGGAAAGCGCCGCAAGACGGTCCAGGTTCGTGATATCGAGGACATGGTCTCGCGTATCGCGCGGATTCCGTCCAAGACCGTTTCGCGTGACGACCGCGATGTGCTCAAGACGCTCGAGCGCGATCTCAAGCTGGTCATCTTCGGTCAGGACGAGGCCGTCACGTCACTCGCGAGCGCGATCAAGATGTCGCGTTCCGGGCTGGATAATCGCGACAAGCCAATCGGCTCCTTCCTGTTCGCCGGCCCGACCGGTGTTGGCAAAACCGAGGTTACGCGTCAACTGGCGTTGCATCTCGGGGTCGAGCTGATCCGTTTCGATATGTCCGAGTACATGGAGCGGCATACCGTCTCGCGTCTGATCGGTGCGCCGCCCGGCTATGTCGGTTACGACCAGGGCGGGCTGCTCACCGAGGCGGTGACCAAACAGCCGCATTCGGTGGTGCTGCTCGACGAGATCGAGAAGGCGCATCCGGATATCTTCAATCTGCTGCTGCAGGTCATGGACCACGGCAAGCTCACCGACAACAACGGTCGCGAAGCCGATTTCCGCAATGTGATCCTGGTGATGACGACCAACGCCGGGGCGGAAGCCATGGCCAGCCGTGGTATCGGTTTCAATCCGAGCGACAGCAGTTCCGATGGCATGGAGGCCATCCGGCGCGGCTTCACGCCTGAATTCCGCAACCGTCTGGATTCGATCATCCAGTTCGAGCCGTTGCAGGGCGAGGTCATCGAGCGCGTCGTCGACAAGTTCGTGCTCCAGCTCGAGGCCCAGCTCGAAGCCCGTGGCGTCGAGCTTGTGGTCGAGTCGGAAGCCCGCGCGTGGCTTGCCGAGCGTGGCTACGATGTGAAGATGGGTGCGCGGCCGATGGCCCGCGTGATCCAGGACCACATCAAGAAGCCGCTCGCCGAAGAGCTGCTGTTCGGCCGCCTGGCCAACGGCGGGCAAGTGGTGGTGCGCGTCAGCGACAACGAAATCGAGCTCGACGTTTCGCCGCGCGAAACCGCGGAAGCCTGACGCAGGCCGCGACAAGCAGCTTGAAATACGGGCCCGGCGACTGTTCGCCGGGCCTTTTTCATGGGCGGTGCGTTAGTCGACGGTGACGCGATTGACCTCGGCGAGGCTGAGTACGCCGGCGCGCATCTTTTCCAACCCGGCCTCGCGCAGGTCGATCACGCCTTCGCTTTCGGCCTGTTTTTCAATGTCCGCGGCATTGCCGCCTTCCATGATGATCTGGCCGATGGCGTCGGTCACCGGCATGACCTGGTAGATGCCGACGCGGCCCTTGTAGCCGTTGGTGCAGTTGTCGCAGCCGTCGGCATTGGCTTCGAACAACTCCAGGCTATCCAGCTCGTCCTCGCGAAAGCCTTCCGCGATCAGCTCTTCGCGCGGAATCTGCGCCGGCTGCTTGCAGTTCGAGCAGAGCCGGCGTGCCAGACGCTGCGCAATGATCAAGGAGATCGAGGCCGCGATGTTATAGGCCGGCACCCCCATGTTCACCAGGCGTGTCAGCGTCTGAGGCGCGTCGTTCGTGTGCAGGGTCGACAGCACCATATGGCCTGTCTGCGCGGCCTTGATGGCGATTTCCGCGGTTTCCAGATCACGAATCTCGCCGACCATGATGACGTCCGGGTCCTGGCGCAGAAACGCGCGCAGACAGCTCGCGAACGTTAGGCCAACCTTCGGATGCACGTTGACCTGGTTGATGCCGGGGAGGTTGATTTCCGCGGGATCCTCCGCCGTGGAAATATTGCGGTCGCTGGTGTTGAGCATGTTGAGCGCGGTGTAGAGCGAAACCGTCTTACCGCTGCCGGTGGGCCCGGTGACCAGCACCATGCCGTAGGGGCGATGAATGGTCTGCTCGAACAGTTCGCGCTGATCCGGCTCGTAGCCCAACGCCTCGATACCCAGCTGCGCGCTGGTGGGGTCGAGAATACGCAGCACGATCTTCTCGCCGTGCAGGGTGGGGCAGGTCGAGACACGAAAATCGATGGCCCGATTCTTGTTCAAATTGAGCTTGATGCGCCCGTCCTGCGGCACGCGTCTTTCCGCCAGATCGAGGCGCGCCATCACCTTCAGTCGCGCGGACAGGCGCATCCCCAGCGCGGCCGGCGGGGAGGCGACCTCGCGCAGCACGCCGTCCTGGCGCAGGCGGATCCGGTATTTCTTTTCGTAGGGCTCGAAATGGATATCCGACGCGCCCTTGTTGATGGCGTCCAGCATGACCTTATTGACGAAGCGCACGACTGGCGCATCGTCGGAGTCGATACGGCTGCCGTCAGCGGCGTCGGCTTCGCCCGGCGCATCGACGGTGAGATTGTCGAGGGATACGTCGTCGAGCCCGGCCATGGCGCTGTCGATGGCGCTGAAGGCACCGTCGATCGCCTTGGCCAGCTTGTCCTGTTCGACCAGAATCGGCTCGATGTTCAGGCCAGTGCTGAACTTGAACTCGTCGAGTGCCTGCAGATTGGTCGGATCGGCGACCGCCACGAAGAGGTTGCGCCCGCGCTGGTACAGCGGCAGCACGCCGTGCTTGCGGATGAGCGCCTCGGATACGAGTTTGACCGGCGCCTGGGTCAGATCGACCGCACGCAAGTCCAGCAGCGGCATCGAGAATTCTTCGCACGCGGCCTTCGCCAGAACCGCGGCGGAGAGCACGCCGCGCGCCACGACCCGCGCAACGAACGATTCGTCCTCGCGATGGGCCTCGGCCTGGATCTCGAGTGCCTTGTCGGCCTCGATAAGACCATCCTCGACCAATTGCCGAGCGAGGCCGCCCAGTGCAGGCGTCGCGACCTTCTGTTTATTCGTGGCCATGTCGGGTTCCCGTGGCTGTTGCGCAAAGCAGCATCAGTCGCTGCGCGCCGTGCGTAACTCGCTTACCACTCTTGTATCGACCGAATCGGTGATTACGCGATGTTACGGATTCTATGGCGTTTGGGCTAAAGGTACCATCGATTACGTCGAAACCCCCGCAATATCAGAGGGAAACCACCATGAAGACGATCTTCGAGGCATTGCGCGAAAGCCACGACAAGCAGCGGCGCCTGCTTGACGGGTTGACCGATACGCATGGCGACAGCAGCAAGCGGGAAGGCCTGTTCGCTGCGCTGAAAGCGGAATTGGTGCATCACGCCAACGCCGAAGAGCGGCATTTCTATGTGCCGCTCATGGAATACGATCGAACCCAGGAAAAGGCACGTCATAGCGTGGCCGAGCATCACGAGATCGACGAGCTCATCGAAACACTAGAGGAAACCGACTACAGCTCGCCGAGTTGGCTCACGTCGGCAAAGAAACTGCAGCACCTGGTCACTCATCATCTCGATGAAGAAGAGCAGGAGGTGTTCCAGGTTGCCGGCAAGGTGCTCACGGACTCTGAAAAAACCGACCTGGCCGACAGCTACGACGCCATGATGGCGGAGCAGGCGGGCAGCTGATTCGCCTCGGGCGAGTCGGTTTGAGCCGGGCCGGGCGCCCGGCTTTTTCGTGCGTGACTGCTGCGACAGAGCGCCACGTCCACAATCCGCGCGCGAGACAACGAGCGCCTCGTTAGGTGCGTGTCGGCGGGACTATTTAATAGGTCGGGAATAAAGACGACTAGATGGTCGGGGTAGCAGGATTTGAACCTACGACCTCCACCTCCCGAAGATGGCGCTCTACCAAGCTGAGCTATACCCCGATCTAGTGTCGGCGCTGGGCCGAGAACTCGGCCAGCTCGACGAGCCCTGCCTTGGCGGCAGAGTCGTCGAAAGCGTCGAGTGCGGCGATGGCCTTTTGGGCCTCCTCCTCGGCGCGGCGGCAAGTGTATTCCATCGCCTGGGTGGATTCAATCGCTTTTAGGATCGAATCGAGTGCATCGAGGTCCGCTTCGCGTACCGCGGTGCGAATGGCCGCGGCCTCATCGCCTTCAAGACAGGCCAAGGCACGGATCAGCGGCAGGGTGGCCTTGCCTTCCGAGAGGTCGTCACCGAGGTTCTTGCCATAGTTGCCGTCGCCGCGGCCGTAGTCCAGCGCGTCGTCGATGACCTGGAACGCGATGCCCAGATGCCGTCCATAGTCGGCCATGGCCTGCTGCTGGCGCGCATCGCAGCCGCCCAGTTGGGCCGCCAGCCGACAGCCGGCGGAAAACAGGCTCGCCGTCTTTCGATCCACGACCTCCAGATAATCCGCTTCGGCAAGGTCTGGATCATGCGCGTGC
Organism: Endozoicomonas sp. G2_2; assembly: GCF_017744135.1. Taxonomy (GTDB): domain Bacteria; phylum Pseudomonadota; class Gammaproteobacteria; order Nevskiales; family Salinisphaeraceae; genus Salinisphaera. Next base: position 396,211 of record NZ_JAGHQU010000002.1, on the reverse strand, counting down.
ATCAGCTGCAGCACTTCACCTTCGGCGATGCGGTTGGTGGCATCGGCGAGTACCCGCATGACATCGAAGGAGTCCAGCTCGACCATCATCTGAAACGCGCGCGAATAGAGAAAATCTCCGGTCAGAACGCTCGCGTCGTTGCCCCATACGGTATTGGCCGTCTGCTGGCCGCGACGCATGGTGGACTCGTCGACGACATCGTCATGGAGCAGAGTCGCGGTATGAATGAACTCGATAATTGCCGCGAGCAGATGATGCTGGGCGCTGGCGCCCCCGCTGGCCTGGGCGGCGAGCAGCACCAAAGCCGGCCGCAAGCGTTTGCCGCCACTACTTATTATGTATTCGCCCAGGGTGTTGATGAGTATGACATCGGAATTCAGGCGCGCGCGGATGAGCGCGTCGACTGCACGCATGTCGTCATCGACCGGCTTCAGTAGCGGCTGGATACTCATGAGGTGTGGACCGGGAAAACAGCGGCAAACTTAGGCGCGTGGACTATTGCTGTCAAGAATGCGGATCATGCCATTCGATCGTTGACCGCAGATGCCGCGCAACGTATCATTCGCGCTCTTTAAACGGGCACGAGCCCTTGTTTTCACGCGATGTGGAGTGGTCATGCACGCGGTTATACGCACCGGCGGTAAGCAGTACAGAGTGGCAGAAGGCGATATTCTGCGCGTCGAGAAGCTGGATGTGGAAGCCGGCAGCACTATCGATCTCGATGATGTGCTTCTGATCTCGGACGGCGACAATGTTCAGGTCGGCACCCCCGTGCTGGAAGGCAAGGCGGTCTCCGCTGAAGTCATGACGCACGCTCGCGCCGACAAGATTCAGGTGATCAAGTTCAAGCGGCGCAAGAAGTATCGTCGCAACTACGGTCATCGCCAGCACTACACCCAGCTCAAGATCAAGTCGATCCCGGGCGCCTGAAGCGCCGACGACTCGATAGCACGGCTGAAATTCAGGTTAGAGGAAAGCACTCATGGCACATAAAAAGGCAGGCGGCAGTACTCGCAACGGTCGCGATTCCGAATCGAAACGCCTTGGCGTCAAGAAGTTCGGCGGCCAGAAGGTGAAAGCCGGCAACATCATCGTGCGCCAGCGTGGCAACACCTTCCATGCAGGCAGTAACGTCGGCACCGGGCGCGACTACACGCTCTATGCCAGCGCCGATGGCGTGGTGAGCTTTGCGGTGAAGGGCCCGCGCAATCGCAAGTACGTGTCGATCGACGCGGTCGAATAGCGAGTCGCGCGCATGCCGCGAAAAAGGCCTCGCCGAGCGCGGGGCTTTTTTTTGTCTGTAACAATAGCGCGAAGCAATCGCTGGCTCGGCGCGGCGGCTGAGAAGGAAAGGGCATGAAATTCGTTGATGAAGCCAATCTTCGGGTCGAGGCGGGTGACGGCGGTCACGGGAGCCTGAGTTTCCGGCGGGAAAAATACGTGCCGCATGGCGGCCCCGACGGCGGTGACGGCGGTGACGGCGGCTCGGTCTATCTGCTTGCGGATCACAATCTCAATACCTTGTACGACTACCGCGTCAGCCGTGTCTTCAAGGCCGAGCGCGGCGGCAACGGCGCCGGCAAGAATCGCACGGGTTCGAAAGGCGAGGACCGCTATCTCCCCGTGCCGATCGGCACGCTCTGCTACGCGCGTGAGACCGGCGAGCTGATCGGCGACCTCACGCACGAAGGCGATACACTGCGCGTGGCGCAGGGTGGTTTTCACGGGCTCGGCAACGCGCGATTCAAGTCGAGCACGAATCAGGCGCCGCGCAAGACCACCGACGGCACGCCAGGCGAGATTCGCGAGCTGCGCCTCGAGCTCAAGCTGCTGGCCGACGTCGGCCTGGTCGGCATGCCAAACGCCGGCAAGTCCACGTTGCTGGCCGGCGTGTCCGGCGCCCGTCCGCGGATCGCGGACTACCCGTTCACCACGCTCAACCCGCAGGTCGGCGTGGTCAGCGTCGGCGCGCTACGCAGTTTCACGCTCGTCGATCTGCCGGGCCTCATCGAGGGCGCGGCCGAGGGTGTGGGGCTGGGTCACCGCTTCCTGCGCCATATCCAGCGCACGCGCCTGCTGTTTCACGTGGTCGATCTGCTGGATTTCGACAGCGGTGACGTGGTGGAAAACGTGCGCATGATTGCCGACGAGCTGGTGCGTTTCAGCCCACAACTCGGCGAACGGCCGCGCTGGCTGGTGTTGAACAAGACCGAGCTGCTCGACGCCGAAGAGGTTGCATCGCTGCGCGACCAGATCGTCAACGCACTGGAATGGACCGGACCGGTGTATACGGTATCGGCCATCAAACCCGATACGCTCAAGCCGCTGCTGAGCGACGCGATGGACCACCTCGACGCCGCGCGCGAGCGCGAACAGGCCGAAGGCAAAAACGCGCAGGCGCCAGTGTTTGAAGACGAGGACGATGATTTCGACGCGTGAGGATCTGCCCCGCGCACGCCGCTGGGTGGTCAAGATCGGCAGTGCGCTGCTCACCGCGGACGGGCGCGGACTCGATCGCGACCGTCTTGCCGGCTGGGCCGGCCAGATAGCGGCACTGCATGCGGCCGGCTGTCAGGTCGTGCTCGTATCGTCGGGTGCCGTGGCTGAAGGGCTCGTGCGTCTGGGCTGGCGGGAGCGGCCGGCGAGTCTGAGCGCGGTACAGGCCGCCGCCTCGGTCGGCCAGGCAGGGCTTGTCGAAGCCTATAGTCGCTGCTTCGAATTGCACGGCCTGCGCACGGCACAGGTGCTGCTCACCCACGACGACGTGTCGGACCGGCGCCGTTACCTGAATGCGCGCAGCACGCTGATGACCCTGCTGGACATGAACGTCATTCCCATCGTGAACGAAAACGATGCGATCGCCACCGACGAGATACGCGTGGGCGACAATGACACCATGGCCGCACTCACGGTGAATCTGCTCGACGCCGACGGCCTCATCATCCTCACCGATCAGGCCGGGGTCTACGACGCCGATCCGCGTCGGGTGCCGGGTGCCCGGCGCATCGAGCAGTGCGAAGCGCGCGACCCGGATCTGCTCTCGGCCGCGGCGGGTACCGGCGGTGCACTCGGGCGTGGCGGCATGCGTACCAAGGTGCTCGCGGCGCGCCAGGCCGCAGATTCGGGCGCGGCGACGGTTATTGCCGACGGGCTGGCGCCGGACGTCCTCGCGCGGATTACGCAGGGTGAGTCGATCGGTACGCTGCTGACCGCCGGGCAGGGCGCGCGCCGCGCCGCACGCAAGAACTGGATCGCAGGCCAACGCAGGGTTCGTGGCGCGGTACGTATCGACGCCGGCGCGGTGCGCGTGTTGCGTACCGCGGGACGTAGTCTGCTGCCGATCGGTATTACCGGTGTCGAGGGAGATTTTCGTCGCGGCGATCTGGTCGCCTGCCTGAGCCCTGACGGAGACGAGATCGCACAGGGCCTGGCGAACTACGATGCGCGCGAGATCCGGCAGCTGGTGGGGGAGCCGAGTGAGCGTATCGAGACCGTTCTGGGTTATGGCGGCGAGCCGGAGTTCATTCACCGGAACAATCTGGTGGTTTCCCGCGGCGGGTGACTGCGCCCGCCGTCAAACGCTGCAGACACAAAAAAGCCCGCAAGAAGCGGGCTTTTTCGTTTGCCGGCGAAGCCGGCTGAGACTCAATGGATCAGGCGCTGGCGAGCGACTTGATCTGCGCATTCAGGCGCGACTTGTGGCGTGCGGCCTTGTTGCGGTGAATCTGGCCCTTGCCGGCCATCCGGTCGATGACGGGCACAGCGGCGTCAAAAGCCGCGCGGGCGTCGGCTTCGCTGCCGGCCGCGATCGCTTTCTGCACTTTCTTGATGTGCGTGCGCACGAGCGAGCGCTGCGCGATATTGCGTTCACGACGGGTAACGGCCTGTGAGGCGCGCTTGCGGGCTTGCGGAGAGTTCGCCACTGAGCGGCTCCTGAAATTCGATGAATGAAAAGGTCTGCAGGCGCGCGATTATTGTGATTTGTACGGCGTTTGTCAACTCTGCGGACATGTAAAAACGCCGGTGCGCTGCGTAATCGGCTTAATTCAGGACGCGGCAGTTGTCCGGGGTCATTCGCCGCGCTGCCGGGCGAGCCATTGGGTGGTGCAGAACGTATGCTACGCCCGCGGCCGCGGCTTTCGGGCGATGCCGCAATCCGGCTATAGTGCGCCGCATTTCGCGCGTTTCACGGGGTATGCATGGCGGCATCGCTGGCGAGATCAACGAGCACGGTCGGCGTGATGACGTTGCTGTCGCGCGTGCTCGGGTTCCTGCGCGACGTGATTCTCGCCGTGATTTTCGGTGCCGGCGCCGGCATGGACGCCTTTCTCGTTGCGTTCAAAATCCCGAACTTCATGCGGCGCCTGTTTGCGGAAGGCGCGTTCGCGCAATCGTTCGTGCCGGTGCTCTCGGCGACCAAGAGTCGCGACAGCGAAAACGATGTCAAGCATCTGATCGATGTCGTGGCCGGCACCCTGGGCATCATTCTGATCGGCATTACCGTCGTCGGCGTGCTCGCCGCGCCTTTGCTGATCTATCTGTTCGCCCCGGGGTTCGCTAATCAGCCGGATCAGTTCGAGCTCGCGGTCGACCTATTGCGGCTTACGTTTCCCTATCTGCTGTTCATCTCGTTGACCGCGTTTGCCGGCGGCATACTCAACACTTATGGCCGCTTCAGCGTACCGGCCTTTACGCCGGTGCTGCTGAACGTATGCATGATCGGTGCGGCGTTGCTGCTCGCCCCGTATTTTCCGCGTCCGGAAATGGCGCTTGCGGTCGGTGTATTGATCGCCGGGCTCGTCCAGCTCGGTTTTCAGTTGCCGTTTCTCGTACAGCTGGATCGTTTGCCGCGACCGCGCTGGGGCTGGTCGGAACCCCAGGTCCGGCGGATTCTGGCGCTCATGCTGCCGATTCTGTTCGGGTCGTCCGTGGCGCAGCTCAACCTGTTGCTGGATACGATCATCGCGTCGCTGCTCGCCGCCGGGAGCGTGAGCTGGTTGTACTACGCAGATCGGTTGATGGAATTTCCGCTGGGGGTGTTCTCGATCGCCATCGCGACGGTCATTCTGCCCAGTCTGTCGGCCCGGCATGCGAGCAAATCGGCGCGCGAATTTTCGGAGACGCTGGACTGGGCGCTGCGCCTGCTCGCCGTGATCGGTCTGCCCGCCATGGTGGGCTTGTTCGTGATGGCCGGCCCACTGGTGACCACGCTCTTCAACTACCGCTCTTTCGACGGCCACGATGCGCTGATGAGCCAGTATGCGCTCATGGCTTATGCTCTGGGTTTCATGGGATTTTCCTTGGTCAAGGTGCTCGTCACCGGTTTCTTCTCGCGCGAAGACTCGCGCACGCCCGTGCGTTGCGGCGTGATCTCGCTGGTCTGCGCGATGGCGATGAATCTCACCTTCGTCGGCCTGTTTACATGGATGGACTGGCCGGCGCCCCATACCGGGCTGGCGCTGGCAACGTCCCTCGGGGCGTTCGTGAATGCGGGCTTTCTCTATCGCTACCTGCGGCGTGACGGCGTCTACAGCCCCGGCGCGGCCTGGCGTCGTCTGATCCCGCAGGTCGTGGTGGCTTGTGCGGTTATGGGCGTGGTCCTGTGGTTCGGCGCGGCGCAGCTGGATATCTGGATCGCGCGGGGCGCGCTGGCGCGTGTTCAGTGGTTGATGACCTGGCTTGTGGTGGGCGTGGTCGTCTATTTTGCCGTGCTCGCGGCTTTGGGCGTGCGTCCGCGACAGTTCCTCAGTCACGAGACGGTCAAGTAATGCGTATCGTGCGTCGCGTTGAGCACATGGCGCCGCTGTCTGGCGGCTGTGCGTTGACCATCGGCAATTTCGACGGCCTGCATCGTGGCCATCAGGCGATCATCGCCCAGCTTCGCGAGCGCGCGGGGGAACTGGGGCTGCCCTGCGCCCTGATGAGCTTCGAGCCGATGCCGCTGGAGTTTTTCAACCCGCAGGCGGCGCCTGCGCGGTTGTCGTCCCGACGCGAGAAGATGCGCGCTGCGCGCGCGCTCGGCATCGACATCTTCGTCTGGGCACGCTTCGATGCGCGCTTTGCGTCATTGTCGCCCGAGGCGTTCCTCACGCAGCTGATCGAAGCGCGATTGAATGCCCGATATGTGCTGGTCGGCGAGGACTTTCGTTTCGGCAAGGCACGCGCCGGGGATATCGACACACTGCGTGAATTCGCCGCGTCACGGGGGATCGAAGTCGCGCCGCTGCCCGACGTCCATGTCGACGGGCAGCGGGTGAGTTCCACCCGCGTGCGACAAGCGCTCGAGACCGGTAAGCCGGAGGTGGCCGCGCGCTTGCTCGGTCAGTCCTATCGGGTGAGCGGGCGCGTCGTCACGGGGGAGCGCCTGGGCCGGACGCTGGGTTTTCCCACCGCCAATATTCGCCTCGCCCGAAAGCCGGCGCCGCGGTATGGCGTCTACGCGGTGTGGGCATATCTCGCCGATGGCCAGCGACGCGCGGCCGCTGCGAGTTTTGGCGTGCGCCCCACGGTGAATGGTCGAGAGCCGCTGCTCGAGGTCTTCATTCTCGATTACGACGGCGATTTATACGGCCAGCGCATTGACGTATCCTTCGAAGTGTTCCTCCGCGCGGAGGAGCGCTATGACTCGCTCGAAGCGCTAACCGACCAGATGCACCGCGATGTCGATGCGGTACGTCGACACCTGCAAGAGCCATCCGCCTCATGACCTCATCTTCCGACAAGAGCGCCGCCCACGACGAGCGCGGCTTTCAACTGCAGAACGCGCACTGGCTCTGGTTATCGGCGATCGTCATCGCGGCGGACCAGATCACCAAGCAACTGGTGGTCAACCAGCTGGAACTGTTCGACCGAATCCATCTGTTCGACTGGCTGAACCTCACGCTCATGCACAATACGGGCGCGGCGTTCAGTATCTTCGCCGGCGCCACACCGTGGTTCTTCGTGGCATTGAGCGTACTGGTGTCGATCGGGATTCTGGTCTGGATGCGCAGACATCCCCACGGTGAACGGCTGGTGGCTTCCTCGCTGGCGCTGATACTGGGTGGCGCGCTCGGCAATGCGATCGATCGCGCGACCCGCGGATACGTTATCGACTTCGTCGATTTCCATATCCATGGCTGGCACTATCCGGCCTTCAACGTGGCCGATAGCGCGATCGTGCTCGGCGCGATCCTGCTGGGCCTGGACATGCTTCGGCCGCGCCGCGGCTGAACGGCGCAAAGCACGCGGTTTGCCGGCCGCCGGACCAGCCTCGAACCGTTTCCGCCACGTTCGCGGGCGATCGTGAGTTCGAACCGCGACGTTGTTATCGCCGGGGGCGGGCTCGTCGGTCTCGCCACGGCCTGGTATCTGGTGGAGGCGGGCTACGGTGTGACGCTGCTCGACGCCGGCCACGTCGGCCGTGAAGCGTCGTGGGCAGGCGGGGGCATCCTGTTCCCGATCTATCCCTGGAAATACTCGCCTGCGGTGCAGGCGCTGGCCCAGCGTGGCCGGGCCCTGTATCCGGCGTTCACGGCCGACGTCGATGCCTGTTCCGGACTGGACAGCGAAAATAGACAAACCGGCCTATGCGTGCTTGATACCTCCGAAATGGCGCCAGGAAACGCCTGGGCAGACGATCACGGCGAGCCGACCCGGATGCTGACCGGCAGGGCGTTGCGGGAGCGATTCCCGGGCGTAACGGCCGAACAGGGTCTGTGGTTCCCGCGGGCTGCTCAGGTTCGCAACCCGCGGTTATGCCAGTCTCTGTACCGAGCGCTAGGGCGTCGAGGCGCGCGAATTATCACTCAATGCGCGGTCACGGGCATACGGACCGAGAAGGGCGTCTTCGCCGGGTTCGAGACTGCGCGCGGGACAGTGCCGGCGTCACGGGGCGTGGTTTCCGCCGGCGCCTGGAGTAGCCGGTTGTTAGGCAGCCTCGCGCCACAGGCCGTGTTTCCCGTACGGGGTCAGATGCTGCTGTTGCGCGGCGAGCCGGGGCGGCTTTCGAGCGTGCTATTGCAGGGCGGGCGATACGTCATCCCGAGAGCGGACGGTCGCATATTGGTCGGTAGCACACTCGAGTTCGACGGCTATGACAAGCATACCGACGTTGAAACGGCCCGGTCGCTTCATGCGAGCGCAGCGACCATGTGCGCGGGCCTGGCACAGCTGCCGGTTGAAAGACACTGGAGCGGGCTACGTCCGGCGACGCACGACGAGCAGCCGCTGATCGGCCAGGTGCCCGGTGTGCCGGGGCTTTTTATCAACAGCGGTCAGTATCTCAACGGCGTACTCTGCGCGCCATCGAGCGCCGAGCTGCTGCGTGACCTGATCGTCCGGGAACGACCCGTTGCGGCCAGGGCGTTCGACCCTGCGCGCATACTGCAAACAACGCCTGTCACTACCAGCAGTCAGCCTGATCCGCGGTTTTTTTGCCCGTGTTGTCTAATTTGAAGGTTCCGCACGGGTCATTCGCCTGATCGCCCAGCGGTGCTGCTTCCAACTCGAAGCCCGGCGGGTCGTCTTCCGTTGTCGCACTGATTTCGTAGAAGCCCTCGTCGGTCGTCGTGCGCAGACCGAGCTCGTTTTCAAGATCGCTCGTATAGCGGTAGCTCGACGTATAGAAGCGCTCCTGACGATTCGCGGCCTGCAGCAGCAGACTCTTGGCGTCTGCCCGTCGCGCTTCGCGTACGTAGTTCACGTAACTGGGGTAGGCGATGGCCGCGAGAATACCCACGATCGCCACCGCGATCATGAGTTCGATCAGCGTGAAGCCGCCGTGTCTGGACATGTTCATGGTTAGCGCCTGATTTCCCGCCAGGTCCGTCGGCCATCCTCGCGGCCACCGGAGTAGAGATCGATCTGTTCACGCGAGTTGTCGGAATTGCCGAGTACGACGGTATCGCCGAGCTGGGACGTGTCATTCAGATAGAGCGCGGCACCCGGTGCGCCGCCCTTGACCGCCACGCCGGACGCAACGGCGACGCTACCATCCGGCAGCGTGATGGTGTCGCCCGGTGCGGTGTACTGACGATCTCCGTTGAGGTCGAAAGCCGCAAAACGTGTGCGGCCGCCCGTGCTCGCCTGGACGGTCATGAAAAACCCGGAGCCCTCGGTCGTGCAGGCCTGTACATCAGGCACGGTCGTGCTGAAGCTGACCGTCTCGCCCTGGAGCGCGGGGTTGCTCACGATCAGCTCACCGGTACCGGCCGGCAGGTCGAGCACCCAGCCGCGCCTGCCACGGTCGTTCGAGCTGTCGCTCTGTTGATAGACGACCGGATTGTCGGTGACGAAACGATAAGTCGCATCGCCGCTGTCAACGGTCTGTGAGAGCACGTCCTGGCGAGCCAGGTCCGATCGCGTGAGGTTGCCGGTGCGCGACGGATCCCACTCATTGCCGGGCGCAAAGTTGAACGTCCCGACATCCCAGACGCCGTAGACGCTGTTTCTTACGTCGGTGTTGAGAACCGCGTCACCGTTCTCGAGATACTTGCCCGTTCCGAAATAGACCATAACGCCGAAATCATTACCGAAGGCGTGCAGGCCGACCTGCGGCTGGGTCGTGATCGGCTGTACGTTGCCGTTGCGATCCCGGGCCGTGAACAGCTTGCGCACGCTCCAGTCCGACGGATTCTTCGATGTGAGATCGAAGCGCCAGACGTTGCCGTAGAGATCGCCCGCGTATGCGTAATCGGTGATGAAGTCACGATCGACATCGACCGGAAACGGCTCGCTCAATCCGTTCTTGTAGCCATTGCCCGGTGGGGTTTCCCCGGTTTCGATCGGCCCGTTGGTCATCAGCTGCCCGGACTGGATATCGAGCAGGAAAAGCGAGGGCGTGCCGCTATCGCTGTTGTAGCCGTTGCCGGCCATCGCGGCCCATTTGCCGTTGTGCAGCCGCACGATCGACGGTTGGCCGAAGGTACGGCCGAGTTTCGGATGCGAGTATTCCCAGAGCATCAGATTCGATGGCTGGTTCTCGGCGCTGGAAAAGCGCGACGGATTGGTGATATCGAGCGCATACAACGAGCGCCCACCATTACCAAGCCCGCCTACGAGCACCGTATGCCAGGCGTTGTTGAACACGACATCACCTGCGACGGGCGTGCCGTCCACATAGTATTCGTGGCGGTAGTCGGTTTCGGTGAGCTCGTCCAGTTTCTCGAATACGCCGCCGGGTATGAACGCGAATTGTTCCGTGCCGTCGTTCGCGGCAAAGCCATGCAGCATGCCGTCGTTGGCGCCGACATAGACCATCGGTCGCCGCGATGCGTTGGCCTGTGCGAACGCACGTGAATTACCGGCTTCACTATACGGCGCGGCGTTGTTCTCCGGAAAGCCGGCAGCCTGCGCGCCGAGGTGCAGGTCGCGCCACACCTTCGGGTAGCGCAGACGATCCGGGGCGCCGACATAAAGCGGTGAGGAGTGCACGATATCGCCCAGTACGGTCTGGCCCCGGCTGCGCAGATAGCCGCCGTTGGAGTTTTCCAGACTGCGGTTGCCCCGAATGTAATTGATCTGATCGGCGGTAAGCGGGTCGCCCAGCAACGCGGTCAGGCCGCCGAGTAGACTTTGAAGAATGTTTGGCCGAAACGCATGGGGCGTGTAGCTGATATCGCTTCCGCTGCCACTTGGCACGGAGGCGACGATACGTCGATTGTTGGCGATCGATGCGTTGCTGTCCGAGCCGTCGACCAGCTTCTCGGCCGCCGACCACGACGGCGTCGTGCTGATTCGGCCGTTGTTCACGGTGTAGGCCGAGAGATCGCCTTCCCAGCTGCCGCCGGTAAAACTTGCCTGGAAGATGATCGTGTCGGAGGACACGCTGCGAGAATTCGCAGAAACGGCGCTCTCCGAACCCGACGCGTTGAGTATCTCTTCGAGCGCCGTGGAGAAGGCGCTCGCGATTTCCTGCGGCGTGTTCGCATTGAGCAGCGTGCCCCGGCTGTTGATCGTCGCATGCCAGAGATCGTCGATCTCCGTGATGCCGAACGAGCGATCGTTAAGGTCGAGCAAGGACCAGTCCGGCGGGTTGCGGTAGGGATCGTTATTCTGGGCGGCGTACTGACTCGTATTGCCGAAGATCAGGCCACGCTGTCCGAGCGTAACGCCGAACGTGACCATGTGCAGATCGTCTTCGCAATCCAGCCAGGGATCCGGCGGATCGTCGTCACAGCCCAGCGGCGTGGGGACACGGTTGCGCTCGATATCGCGCCGGTTCTCGTTCGGCAACTTGCCGAGATTTTCGTAATACTTCATCGCCACGTCGGCGATCGTGTTGGAATAATTGTCGCCGAAGGGCTCGCCGAATGTTCGCCGGGCCCGGCTGCCTTGGTCGGCGTTGCCGATGCCGTTCACGGAGTCCGTGTTGTAACCGTCGGTGAACAGCAACGCGAAATTTTGCTGACAGGATGACGTGATGATGTTTGGATTGGTTTCGAGCTGCTCGCCCAGAAATTTCAGCGCCTGGCGGTTCGGCGTGCCGCGTGCTACCGAAAAGTCGATGCCGAAGATCTGATCGTAGAATGTCTGTCGCTGATTGTCGTCGTCCAGATCGCGCATGGTCAGCGCCGTCGGGTTGTTGATCGTGCAGCTGCCCACACGCGCGCCGTTGATCTCGTCGAACGCCGCGGCGATACCGCCGCGCGTGGCCAGATGGCGCTTGCGATAGTAGGTGAACCAGTTGGCGAAGTTCTGTATCGCGGTGTTGTACTTCGCGACAGTGGTGAAGTTATCCCGCTTTATCTCGTAACCGTAGAGCGCTTCGCCGTTCGGGCCGCGTCCGGGAATCCGGTTGGCCGAGGGGCTCCAGCCGAAACTGGCGGGCAGGTCCGTACTCTGTCTGAGATAGAAAGTGGCAGGATAGTACGAGATACCTATATCGCGTTCTTGATTTATATCATAATCATTATCGGCTTGGTAAAATCCGGCCGGCAAGTTGGGTTCTTGAACAGTTTGAAAGAAATACAAGAATCGATCACAGCTTCGGTTTCTAATTTCGCTCGCTGATGGGCTATAGCTTGAAAACAAGCGGCGACATATATAATTTTCTCCGCCTGGCACTCCATTCGGATGATAGTAGCGGGTGCCTTCTGGGATAGTCATCCCAGGGCGAAAAGTGAAGGTTTCCCCGTTTGCGGTCGACTCGCGTTGGGCGGTGAGATCGAGCGTCGCGGACCGGACCTGCGGGTCGTAATACGCGTTCGACGGCGTGGCGTCGGACTCGCCGATCCACGGATCGTAGGTCACGGCAGGATTGAAGTAGGCGCTGTTGAAATCCGAGGAGCGCGCGAAGCCAAGGCCGGGCACAGGCGGTACTGCGCCGTAATTCGAATAGATGCGTCGATCCCGGCTGTTGCAGTTGGTTCCGTTGGTGCTGCAGTTGTTGTAGCCGTTGGGGAATAAATAGGCATACGACAGGTTGCCGCTTTGTGCGTAATTGCCGTTCTGCCAGGCCGATCGACTGGAATCGATCCAGTGCAGCAGCCCGCTTTCGGTGGGGAACAAGGTCTCGAAGTCCATGGAACCCGAGTTATCGACCGCCACCATGATGTTCGGCTTGACGTTGCCACCGGAAAACAGCGGGCGGTCCGACAGGTTGAGATCCCTCGCGGATGCCGGCGCGAACGCGCTCGCGAGAAAGAGCGCGGCAGCGAACGCAACCAACCCACGCTTTCTGGAGCCCATGGCGGCATGCGATGGCGTGTTCATCAGTAATTCTTCTCGTAGATGCTTTGTGTGACCGCGATCGCGGCCGGGTTCTGACCGTGGGCCCGCGCGGTGATCCGGTAGTACACGCCGCCGTCGCCCACGGCCGCACGGTCCGGGTCGAGATCGGCGCCGTTGAACTGGTACTGCATGGCTTCGACAAAGAACTTGACCGGTCTGTCACCGACGTCGAAGCCGGAGTCCGTGTCGATCGCAACGGCAGAGTTGCCCCAAATCGTTTCGGCCAGAAAGGCATCGGCAGCAGGTCTGGCGCCACCGTCGCTCGAGGGGAGCATGCTGTTTTCGATACATACACGAAGCGCGCTGCCAGTTCCCGCGCCGTCGCCGCCCCCTGTGGGCGCGCAATCGTAGAAAGCGGGGAGCGTATCGAAGGCGGGGGAGCGCAGAATGGTTTCCCCTTCGCGCAGTGCGGCATCCGCAGCCTGCCGGGCGCGCGACTTTTCACGCTGGTTCGATGCCATGCGCTCCTGCAGCGTCGAGGAATTCATCGCCGACAGCGTGAGCATGGTGATGATCACCAGAAAGATCAGGCTCGTCACGAGCACGAACCCGCGCGACCGCGCATGCGAAAAATGAGGGGGATAACGGTTCATTGCAGTGTATTCCTCAGCGCGATGGTCTGGTCGAGGAACAGGCGGCCGGCCCGGTCGGCGGGCATGTCGCCGGTGTCGGAGCCGTCGCTGAAGACATAGTCGGGTTGCTGGGCGACCGGTAGCAGGTTTTCCTCGTCGAGCGTGCGTAACAGCAACTGGATGCGCACGCTCACGACCTGCGCGGCCTGGGCCGCCGTAAGATCACTCACGTAGCGATCCGCGCTGTTGTCGTCGTCGGTATCGAGGCCGTATCGCACCTCGAAACGGTCGACGCCTTCGACCAACTGTGCCGTACTCGGATTCTTGTCATCAGTAACGTAGCGACACATCAGCGTGCGAGATTGTTCTACGAAGAGTGATACGTAAGTTGTTTCCGGACTTCCTGGTGATCCTATTGACGCCCCCCTGCAATTATGAACGCTCCCCTCTCCTTGGAAACGGATATACAACGTATCGCTTTGCCCTTGGGTATTACTCTGGCTGCTAACGACCGCACCCGGTCGGAAGTCCGCGCCGAGCGTGTCGTTCGCCCTAAATACTTGTTCCAGGTCGCCGGTCAGATCCGTACGGAAACCGGCATGCGCGACGACGTTTTCGAGCATGAAACTCGCCAGCCGCGCGTTCTCCTGCAGATGGCCGCGGCCACGCTGGGCATCGAACGCTTCGCGGTTGGCGAGCAGGATCTGAAGTACGCCGGCCAGCAGCAGCAGCCCGACGACCATGGCGACCATCAGTTCCACGAGGCTGAAGCCGCGCTCGCGGCGATAATCGGGCGTATTCACGGTCGCACCACGGTGATGAAGCATTGATTAAATTCGAGCTCCTCGCGGTCACAGTTGTGAAGTGAATCCGTACCGTTTGATGCGCCATTGGCGGCCGGCGCCTCCCGTTCGTTCCACGCGATCGTGATGGCATAGGCGCGGCAGGGATCGGCTGACGTCTCGCCCGGCGTTTCGCAAGCGACGTATCCCTGGGCGCGGAACATCTGATGCAGGGACTGGCCCCACTCCCATGCATCGCGTTCGGCCATGTCTTCGGGGGAGCAGCCGCTGCCACAATCACCGGGCACCGACGATCCCTCCGGGTCGTAGGGCGACACGATATCCTCGTAATGCCCGTCGCCGGCGCCGGCCGGGTTGGCGCGGATGCGGTCGGCGATATCGTCGGCGCCGATGCTCGCGAGGCTACGGGCTTCCGAATTCTGGGTATTCACCAGCGACACGGTCTGCAGGCCGAGCAGGCCGAGTAGACCGATCGAGATCACGACCAGGGCCACCAGGGCTTCCAGCAGCGTGAAACCGTGCTCAAGCATCGCACCCTCGTCCGAATCAAGTCGCGTCACAATCATTCTCCCGGGCCGTCTTCACTCGTCCGGTGACAGCGATCGTTATCTTGATTTGCCCGTTAGTGCTGTCAGGTCGGGCGCAGAAGGTTCGTGCCGAATTGTGGGCAAAGCCGTTGGCGTCGAAAACAATCGATTCGCCAATGCGGGACAGGGATGTAAGCGTGAACCCCTCGGTGTCGAGCTGCTGTGTCCGCAGGCGCTGACCCGAGTTCGGCGTGACGTTGCTCTGCGTGGGATCGTTCGGGGTGTAGACGATCCAGCCTTGGGTCCAGTCGCCGCTCTGTGTGCACCGGGTGCCGTCACTGCTGGCGCAGATGTATACATCCTGACCGCGGGTCGCGGCCTCGCTGCGGGCGTAATGAAGATCACCGACCAGGTCGTTAACGCGCGCGGTTACGCTGTTGCGCTCGACGACGCTGCGATAGGACGGTATGGCGATGCCGATCAGGATCGCGGCCACTGCCATCGTCACGATCAGCTCCAGCAGCGAGAAGCCGGTCTGGCGCCCAAGCCCGTTAGCAGAACTGAATGACGTGTAGCCCATACCGTGAAGTATCGGCATGTTCTGTCGTTCTGCCAGCCACGTACCGATTAGCGAGCCGTGCGGGCCGACGAGCGGTGCAGCGACAGATAATGCGGACGAGAATGCAGGCTGTGGGGGGATGGTGCCGGGGAGAGGAATCGAACCTCCGACCTACTAATTACGAATCAGTTGCTCTACCGACTGAGCTACCCCGGCCCGTCGGCAAGGCGCGGATTATATGAGCATCTACAGAAGAGGACAAGGAGCAGCGACCGAAAGGGCGACCCTCAGCAGGGACAAATTGTGTCGTTGGAGGGTCCGCATTGCCAAGCTGAGGTTGCCGATCCGGCTGTTCTAGCTATCGCAGGCTGCAGATCGACATCGTGAAAGCGGCCGGCAACTCGGGCCGGCCGCTTTTATCTCGGGCGATGCCGGTCAATCGTCGTTCGCGGCCAGCTCGGGCGTGAACGTCGGCGCCGCACGCGGATGGAACGTCTCCTGGTAGCTATAGGCGAGACGGATGAGCGTGGGCTCATCGAATTCGCGCGCGAGCATTTCCATGCCGACCGGCAGAGCCGGCTCGGCGTCCGTGTCGTCGTCGCCCTCCGGCACAACCATTCCCGCGGGCATCGACAGGGCCGGGAAGCCGGAGAAGGGGCTCAGGCGGTTGTTGCTGCCGGTGCTCGGTGAACTGCCAAGATCCGGGGCGAGGCTGAGCACCGAGGGATAGAGTAAAACGTCGTAGGGCGCACCCAGCGCATTCGCACTCATGTCGTCGCCGTCGCGATTGTCAAGGATGCGCATCAGACCGTTGCGCACGATGTCAGGGCGTTCTTCGATATTGCGTTCGTACTGGGTGCGATAGCCGACGGCCTCCTCGCTCATGTCGTCGGTGTTCTCGATGGCCATGCCGATCGCGCCGTAGAAAGCGAACGTGCCGGTGTTGCGTTCCTCGTATTCAGCGCTCGCGGCCACCGCGTCGAAGCTGCGCAGGTGGCCGTCCAGGTTCGATGGCCAGCTCATCAGGTACGCGGTGAGGTCGCGACGGAACTCGAAGCGGGAATTGCTCGCGAAGTCCGTCAGATCGTCGATCGATACATTGCGCTCGGCCAGATCCGCTTCGGTGAGAATATCCACCGTCGCGCCCGCGGATCGCATGTCGTCGATCGCCTGCATGAGCTGGGCCTGAACCTGTGCGTTCTCGCCGGTGCCGTCGCCGAACAGCGGCATGATCGCGGCGATGCGTGCGCCGTCGAGGCCGTTGCCGTCGAGATAATCGGTATAGGTGGCCGGCACGTTTGTGATCGCGGCATAGGATTCGGCGTTTGCTATTGGCGCCGCGTCGTAGGCAAACGCTTCGCGCTGATTCGCGTACGGCCCGTCGTCAAAGCCGACCATGGCGTCCAGCATGAGCGCGCAGTCTTCGACGGTGCGGCACATCGGGCCGCCCGTGTCCTGGGAGGCGGCCAGCGGCACGATGCCGTCCTGGCTGACCAGGCGCAGGCTCGGACGGATGCCGACAAGCCCTTCGAGGCTCGAAGGCACACGAATCGAGCCGCCGGTGTCGCTGCCCGTGCCCGTCATCGCAAAGCTAGCAGCGATGGCCGCACCCGTACCTGACGAGGAACCGCCCGGGCCCTTGGTGGGGTCGTAGGCGTTCTTTACCTGGCCTTCGACCGAGCTGCTGCCCCGAAAGCCGAACGCGAACTCATCCAGGTTCGCCTTGCCCAGAATAATGCCGCCGGCCTGTACGATACCGGCCACGGAGAAGGCATCGTCGGTCGGGCGGTTGTACTGCAACGCCGTGCCGCCGGCGGTGGTGGTGACTTCGGCCGTGTCGAAGTTGTCCTTGAGCAGTACCGGAACACAGTGCAGAGGGCCGCTCGGGCCACTGACGGCGTAGTTCATGTCGAGGGTGCGGGCACGGTCGAGTGCACGCGGATTGACGTTGATGACGCTTTTCAATGCAGGTCCGGTGTCGTCATACGCCTCGATGCGCTCGATATAGCCCTGAACCAGCGCTTCGCAGGTGAGCGTGCCGGCCTGCATGGCCGCCTGTGCCTGGGCGATCGTACCCTCTACGAACGCAAACATCGCGGGTTCGCTCGGCGTGGACGGCGCACCGTTGTCCGTTACGACGTCGTCGCCATCCGAGTCGCTGTCGCAACCGGCGAGTAGTGCCGCGAGCAGCACAAGTGGCAGAAATAGCCTCGATTTCATGATGTCCCCAATTTGAGAATAGAAACCCGGCCCGGCCAGGGGTGGGTGTGGAAGGGCGAACAGCGCCGGCCTGCGCCAGGGCAGTGCACGTCGTGCCGGCACTGCACGCCCGGTCACGAGAAAGCAAAAGCGGTGCCAATGCATGCGGCATGCAGAAACCGGGCAGGGCTTGCGCGGCAAGGCCCGGGTCTTCGACAATGCGCTCGCTCGAACGCACTGCGGAGAGGTGGCAGAGCGGTTGAATGCACCGGTCTTGAAAACCGGCAGGGGTTCACGCCCCTCGTGGGTTCGAATCCCACCCTCTCCGCCACTATTCGGCGTCGCACGAACGTGGTTCTCCATCGCTCGCCATTACGGTAAAATCCCGCGAAATTGGCCCATGAAGGACTCGCGCATGCACGAACAAGCACTCATCGATACCGCCAAGGCACTCGTCAGCGACGGCAAGGGCATCCTTGCTGCGGACGAATCGACGGGGACCATCAAGAAGCGTCTCGACAGCATCGACGTCGAGTCGACCGAGCAGACCCGCCAGGCTTATCGCAACCTGCTGTTCACGACCCAAGGCGCGGAAGATTTCATCAGCGGCGTGATTCTTTTCGAGGAGACGCTGTTTCAGAAGGCCGATGACGGTACGCCCTTCTCGAAGCTGCTCGCCGACAAGGGCGTGATTCCCGGAATCAAGGTCGACAAGGGCGCGAAGCCGTTGGCCGGCAGCTCGGAAGAGAAGGTCACCGAAGGGCTCGACGGGCTGCGCGAGCGTCTCGCCGACTACGCACAGGCGGGCGCACGCTTTGCCAAGTGGCGCGGCGTGATCGACATCACCGACGAGCGCCCGACCGACTACTGCGTCCACGTCAACGCCCATGCGCTCGCGCGTTATGCCGCGCTGTGCCAGGAGGCCGGCATCGTGCCGATCGTCGAGCCGGAAGTCTTGATGGACGGCGCGAACTCGATCGAGCGCTGTGAAGAGGTCACGGACCGCGTGCTCGATGCCGTGTTCACCGAACTGAAGAAGCAGAATGTCATGCTCGAAGGCATGCTCCTCAAGCCGAACATGGTGATCTCGGGCAAGCAGTGCCCGCAGCAGGCCGGCGTCGAGCAGGTTGCAGAAGCCACGCTGCGTTGTCTCAATCGCCGCGTGCCGTCGGCCGTGCCGGGCATCGTGTTCCTGTCCGGCGGCCAGAGCGACGAACTGGCCACCGCACATCTCGACGCGATGAACCGCATGGGCCCGCAGCCGTGGAAACTGTCGTTCTCCTACGGGCGCGCCTTGCAGGCCCCGGCGCTGGATGCGTGGCGCGGCAAGCCTGAGAATGTCGAGGCCGCCCAGCAGGCGTACCTCAAGCGGGCCCGCAACAACGGTGCGGCCGCACGCGGTGAGTACAGCGCCGACATGGAGAAAGCGGCCTGAACGACACCGCAACGTTCATCGCTCAGGAAAAAGCCCGGTTCGCCCGGGCTTTTTCATGTGCGGGCATTATGTCGAGCGCGCCGTAGAATGGTGTCATGGATATAGTCGCTGCCCTGAAGTCGAGCACACTCTTTCGCGAGCTCGACCGACGCGCGCTGCGTGCGATCGCGGCGAACGCCGAGTGGATCGAGCGGGGCGGTGGTCAGTATCTCTTTCGGGTTGGCGAGGAGAGCGACGCGCTTTATCTGGTGGCATCCGGACGCATACGCGTGGTGCGCCCCGAGGCGGATCGAACGCCGCTGTTGATCGGCGAGATCGGTGCCGGCGACACGGTCGGTGAAATCACCATCATCACCGCCGAACCCCATTCCTCTGATGCCTATGCGCTGCGCGACACCGCGTTGATCCGCATATCGCGCGAGGTGTTCGAAACACTCGTCGTGCGCCATCCGACCGCCATGCTTCGGGTGACGCGAATGATCGTCGACCGTCTGCGTGCGGCGCGCCCGGCACCGCATCGCGAAAGCGTGCGCAGTGCGCGCACATACGCCGTTGTACCGGCGCATCCGGGCATCGACGTGAGGGCGTTCGCGCAGAGCCTGTCCCGCGAATTCGGTGTCGCGGGCGCCACGCTGCGGCTGGACGCGCAACGCGTCGAGCAGGCGATGGGGGCGGACGCGGCGGCGGTCGATTTCGGCATCGGTGAACGCAACCGGGCACTGGCGGGCTGGCTCACGCAGCTCGAGGATCGCTACCGCTATATCGTCTATGAGGCCAACCCCGAGCCGGATGCCTGGACACGTCGCTGCCTGCGCCAGGCGGACCGGATACTGCTGATCGCGCAAGGCGATCAGCGCCCGTTCGCGTCACGCAATCTCGCCTGGATCCGGGAACAGGGGCTGCGCGCCCCGCAGGAGATGGTCGTACTCGCCCCCGAAAGCGGCGGCTATTCCGCACGTGCCTGGCGTGATTGCGCAGGTGCGGTAGCGCATCACCGGGTCGATATGGGGCTGCCCCAGCCACAAATGGCCCGGTTGGCCCGCATGGCATCGGGCCGCGCCGTATGTCTGGTGCTGGGCGGCGGTGGCGCGCGCGGCTTCGCGCATATCGGCCTGATCCGCGCGATGCAGGAAAAAGGCATTCCCATCGACGCTGTCGGCGGCACGAGCATGGGCGCCATGGTGGCTGCGATGGTGGCAATGGGCCTCGACGCCCAGCAGATGCTGGCACGCATGCGCGAGACGTTCGTGACCGGCAAGTTTCTCAACGACTATTCGCTGTCCCGCATCTCGCTGATCAGCGCAGAGAAGTTCCGGCGGCAGCTTAAGGTGGTGTTCGGCGAACGGCATATCGAAGACCTCGCGCTGCCGTTCTATTGCCTGAGTACCAATCTCACCCGTGGCATTCCGGTGGTGCACGATCAAGGGGAACTGGCGACCTGGGTTGGTGCGAGCATGGCCGTGCCGGGCATCGCGCCGCCGATGGTGCATCGCGGCGAGCTGCTTGTCGACGGCGGGTTGCTCAATGCGATCCCGTTCGACGTGATGGCGGAAATGGGGCGCGGTCAGATCATCGTGTCCGATGTCAGTCGCGAGCCCAACCTGCGGGTCGAAATGGCCGACGACGCCGAAACCACGTCATTGCTGTCGCTCGGTTCGAGCGCGCGGCATCTGAACATGTTCAAGATTCTGTTTCATACCGCGACCCTCACCAGCGAACGCGAAAGCCGCGATATCGGTGCGCGTGCCGATCTGGTGCTTCAGATGCCGGTTGGCGATGTCAGCATGTTCGACTGGGATGAACTCGACGATATCGTCTATCGCGCGTATCACCATGCAGACCAAAAGCTCGACGAATGGCAGTCGAACCGTATCGACGCGTTCAAGGCACGCGTGGTGGCGAATCGGGTCAACCGGGGTTAGTCCATCGCCTGTGACGCGTGGCGTGCTTGATCAGCCAAGCAGTGCCGCCGCGATGTCTTCATAGATCGCCGACAGTCGGGCCACATCGCCCGCCTGGATCCGTTCGTCGGCCTGATGGATGGTGTCGTTGAGCGGGCCGAGCTCGATGACTTCAGCGCCGGTCGGCGCAATGAAACGGCCGTCCGAAGTGCCGCCGGCGGTCGAGAGCGTGGTGTCGATACCGGTACGCGCCTGAATGGCCTGCCGGGTGGCCTCGATCAGCGGGCCGCTGCGGGTGATGAAGGGGGCGCCCGACAGCCGCCACTCGATCTCGCCCGGTACGATGTCGAAGGCCTCGCAACGGCGCTCGACGTGGGCGCGGATCGTTTCTTCGCTCTGCGCGGGATTGAACCGCCAGTTGAAGCGCGCCTCGGCAACACCCGGGATCACGTTTTCGGCACCGGTTCCGGCCTCGATGTTGGAGACCTGAAACGAGGTCGGTGGGAAGAACTCGTCGCCGTCGTCCCAGTGATGAGCTGTGAGATCGGAGAGCAGGGCGACCAGGCGATGCAGCGCGTTGTCGGCCTTGTGCGGGTAGGCGACGTGGCCCTGGCGCCCCTGTACGCGCGCGTAGCCGTTGAGACTGCCGCGCCGGCCGTTCTTGACCGTATCGCCCAGTTGCGCACTGCTGGAGGGTTCGCCGACCAGGCAATAGTCGATCGCGATATTGCGTGCCGCGAGCCAGTCCATGACGGCGCGTGTGCCGTCGACCGCCGGGCCTTCTTCGTCGCTGGTCAGCAGGAACGCAAGCCGCCCGGCGTGATCCGGGTGCGCCGCGCGAAACCGCTCCGCCGCGCAGACCATGGCCGCCACGCTCGACTTCATGTCCGAGGCGCCGCGGCCATTGAGCCAGCCGTCATCGTCGACATGCGCGCTGAAGGGGGGATGCGTCCAGTCCCGTACAGGCCCCGGTGGCACGACATCCGTATGCCCGGCGAAACACAGCAACGGACCGCTTTCACCGGCCACCGCCCAGAGATTGTCGACCTCGCCGAAGCGCAGGTGCTCGACGGCAAACCCGGCCGCTTCGAGGCGGGCGCCGATCAACGCCTGGCAGCCGGCATCGGCTGGCGTGACCGATTCACGCGTAATGAGTGCCCGTGCCAATGCGAGCGCGTCGTCGCCCATGTCAGTCGGCGCCGGCAAGCGCGGCCTCGTAGCGATTGGCGGAGAAGCCGGCGAGCGTTTGTGTCGGCGTTTCGAGAATCGGACGCTTGATCAGCGTGGGATGCGCGACGAGTACCGGCACCGGCTCGCGTTCCGTGCGTGTGCGCTCCTGTTCGTCGAAATCACGCCATGTCTTGCTGCGCTTGTTGATCAGTGCCGCGTCACCGAGCGCATCCCGCCATTTTTCGAGGCGCTCGGGTGTCACGCCGTGCTCGCGCAGATCGACCCAGTCATGCGCGATGCCGGCAGTGCTCAGCCATTGGCGCGCCTTGCGGCAGCTGTCGCAGTTGGGGATGCCGTAGAGCGTGATCATGACGTGTCCGTTCAGGCGCTGCGCAGCAGCTCGTTGATGCCGACCTTGGACCGCGTGCTCTCGTCGACCTTCTTGACGATGATCGCGGCGGTAATGCTGTAGCGTCCGTTGTCGCGCGGCAGGCTGCCGGCGACGACGACCGAACCGGCCGGCACTTCGCCGTGCAGGATCTGATCGGTTTCGCGGTCGTAGATCGGGGTCGAGGCGCCAATGAACACGCCCATGGAGATCACCGAGCCGCGGCCCACGCGCACGCCTTCCACGATCTCGGAGCGCGCGCCGATGAAGCAGTTGTCTTCAACGATCGTCGGCGCCGCCTGCAGCGGCTCGAGTACGCCGCCCAGTCCGGCACCACCGGACAGATGCACGTTCTCGCCGACCTGGGCACAGGAGCCGACAGTGGCCCAGGTGTCGATCATGGTGCCGCTGCCGACATAGGCGCCGATATTCACATAGCTCGGCATGATCACGGCATTCGGCGCGATATGCGCACCGCGGCGGACCATGGCCGGCGGCACGATACGTGCGCCCTGGCGCTTGAAATCATCCGCGTCGAAATGGGCATACTTGGCCGGCACCTTGTCGAAATAGCGGGTATGCGCGCCGTCGATGGGCTCGTTGTCGCGCAGCCGGAACGACAGCAGCACGGCCTTCTTGAGCCATTCGTTGACGACCCAGCCATCGCTTGTCGGCTCGGCGACCCGTGCCTCGCCGGAATCGAGCAGGTCGAGCGCACTCTGAACCGCGTCACGCACGCTCTCGTCGGCGCTGTCCGGGGAAATGTCGGCGCGGTTTTCGAATGCGTCTTCGATGATCTGCTGCGTGTCAGCCATGACTGTGCTCCCTTGCGAACCGTGGTTCGCGCGTGAATCCGGATGTGTTTTCGGCCGCGGAGTTTAACCCAGGGCCTGTCGTTATTTCATGCCGCGCCGCGCGGCGACGAGGCGCCACTTCGGAAACAGCCGCCGACAACGCCCCGCGTTTGGGTGCCGAGGGGTGCGGCAATCGCGCCTATGCGGCGACCGTCGCGCAGACACGGGCGAGGCGTTGCACGGCTTCCACACAATCATGGGTCTGGGCAACCAGCGACAGACGCAGGCGATTTTCGCCCGGGTTGACGCCGCCCACCGCGCGGGCGAGATAACGTCCCGGCACCACCTTCAGATTTTCGTCGCGTAACGCCGCCACGGTCAGGGACTCGTCGCTGGCGTCGAATCGCGGCCAGAGATAGAACGAGCCCTGGGGGCGGGTGACTTCGCACAGCGACTCGATCAGCGGCATCACTGCATCGTACTTCTCGCGATAGCGCGCGCGATTTTCCCGCACATGATCCTCGTCGCGCCAGGCCGCGATGCTCGCTGCCTGCACATGATTGCCCAGCGTTGCGCCGTGATAGGTGCGATAGCGTAGAAACTCTTGCAGCACACGGCCGTCGCCGGCGACAAACCCCGAGCGCAAGCCCGGCAGGTTCGACCGCTTGGACAGGCTGTGAAAAACGATACAGCGCTCGAAGTCGGCGCGCCCCTGAGTGTGCGCGACATCCAGGAGACCCGGCGGCGGGGCGGATTCGTCGGCATAGATTTCGCTGTAGCACTCGTCGGATGCGATCACGAAGTCGTGCTTATCCGCGAGCGCGAGCGCGCGCTGCAGGTAATCGCGGTCGGCGACTGCGCCGGTGGGGTTGCCGGGCGAGCATAGATACAACAACTGGACGCGATCCCAGTCATGCGGCGCGAGGGCGTCCAGATCTGCCAGAAAACCGGTTTCCGGCTGGCAGGGCAGATACAGCGGCTCGGCGCCTGCGAGCAGTGCAGCGCCTTCGTAGATCTGGTAACCGGGATTGGGCATGGCCACGGCAGCCCCCGGCTTGTGCGAATCCACTACCGCCTGAGCGAACGAGAACAATGCTTCTCGTGTACCCGCCGCCGGCAGGATATGTCTTTTATCGTCAATCGCCTGGCGATCGATGTTGAAGCGAAGGGTGAGCCATTCGGCGATCGCGGCGCGCAGCGCTTCGCTGCCTTTCGTGGGCGGGTAGTGGGCAACGCCGCCAAGTTCGGCAGCCAGCGCTTCACAGGCCACTCGGGCTGGCGGATGCTGGGGTTCGCCGATCGCCAGGGAGATCGGATCGCGATCGGGGTTGGCGCGAATCTCGCGCAGCAGCGTCGCCAGCCGCTCGAAAGGATAAGGCTGGAGCGCGTCGAGTCGTGGATTCATGGGCCGTTCTTGTCGAGTTCCGTGGTCAACGCTTCACGTATGCGTGAGCGCATGTCGCGGTCGCGAATGGGTTCGTGCTCGCGGTCGGTGATGAAGAACACGTCCTCGGCCCGTTCGCCGATGGTCGCGATCTTTGCGGTCTCCAGCAGAATGCCGAATCGATAGAACATGTCACCGATAATGGACAGCAGGCCTGGCCGATCGGCGGTCACGACTTCCATGACCGTGCAGGCCCGCTCGGTGGCTTCGCTGAAATAGATCTGCGTGGGCACATTGAAGTAGCGACTGCGCCGCGAGGCCCGACGGGTGACGTCGATGCTCTCGACCGCGGGGTCTGCGATCGCCGCCCGTACCGTGTCTTCGATCTCGCGCCGGCGGAATGCATCCGTGATCGGCTGGCCGCCGCTTTCGCAGATCACGTAGGTGTCGAGCGTGTAGTCGTCGCTCGTGGTGTTGATACGGGCGTCGAGAATCGACAGGCCGAGCTGCGCGAGCACGCCGGTGGCCACGCCGAACAGATAGTTGCGGTCCCGGCTGTAGACGAACAGCGTGCTGCCCTGGTCCGTGATCTCTGCGAGCGTGACCAGCGGGCCGTCTCCGTCGTGGGTGACGATCGCGCGGGTCTGACGCGCGATCTCTTCCGGGCTGTGACGCAGGAAGTAGTCCGGCTCGAAACGCGCCCAGACCACCTTGAACAGCGGCGTGTTCACGCGCGTTCGCGTGAGCATGGCCGCCGCGGCACTGCGCGTCTCGGCAATCAGCTCGGCCTCGTTGAGCGGGTCGTCGAGGCCGCGCTCGAGCGCTCGACGCGTGCTGGTGTACAGGTCCACCAGCAGGCTTTCCTTCCACGAATTCCACAAATTCGGGTTGGTGGCGCGGATATCGCAGACCGTGAGCAAGAACAATCGATCCAGACGCTCGCGACTGCCGACTTCACGTGCGAACTCATTAACCACCTGTACGTCGTTGATATCACGGCGTTGCGCGGTCATCGACATCAGCAGGTGCTGGCGAACCAGCCAGCACACGAGGTCGGTGTCGTCCGACGAGATGCCGTGATCCCGGCAGAACTCCAGTGCGTCCTTCGCCCCGAGCTCTGAATGATCGCCACCACGGCCCTTGGCGATATCGTGCATCAATCCGGCGATATAGAGAATCTGCGGCTTGTTGAGCGACTGCATGAGCTCGCTCGCAAAGGGCAGTTCGTGCCGGAACCGAGGGAGCACCAGGCGTCGCAGATTGCGAATCACGAACAGCGTGTGTTCGTCGACCGTGAGCGTATGGAACAGGTCGTACTGCATGCGCCCGATGATCTTGCGGAAATTCGGTAGATAACGGCCGAGAATTCCGTACCGGTTCATGCGCCGCAGCGCTCGGGTGACGCCGCTGCGCTGGCGCAGAATCTCGGTAAAAAGTCGGCGGCAATGGATTGATGAACGGAAGTTCTTGTCGATCAGGTGTCGATCGCGACGCATGAGGCGCAGCGTATGCGCGCGAATGCCGGTCAGGCGTGGGCGCGTCTGCATGAGATAGAAGATCTCGAGCAGCGCGCTCGGTGTGTTCACGAACACATCGTCGCCCGTGACCTCGATGAAGCCGTGACGCGACTGAAAGCGCTCATTGATGGCGCGCGGTCGTTCGCTTTCCCCGTAGTGGAGAATGGCTTCCGAGAACAGTTGAAGCAGAATGTCGTTAAGAGCCGTCAATGCCTTGATATTGCGATAATATCGCTGCATGAACTGCTCAACCGCCAGGCTGTTCTGCTCGTCTTCGTAGCCGAGCATCTGGGCAACCTGGATCTGGTGATCGAACAGCAGCCGGTCTTCGGCGCGATCAGTCAGGGTATGCAGGGCAAAACGCACCCGCCATAGAAATGCCTGGCCGCGCTTGAGCTCGGTGAACTCGCGATCGCTGAGAAACCCGTAGTCGACGAGGCCGTCCAGCGTGTGGGCGGCGAACTGGCGCTTGGCGACCCAGGCGATGGTCTGGATATCGCGCAGTCCGCCCGGCGACTCCTTCGTGTTCGGCTCGAGCTTGTAGGCCGTCTCGTCATAACGGGCATGGCGTGCCTGCTGCTCATCGACCTTCGCCTTGAAGAATGCCGCGGACGACCAGATGTGCTCGACAGAGGTCGCGGCGCGCATGGCCGCAAACAGCGCCGCATCGCCGGCGAGCGCGCGCGACTCCATCAGATTGGTCATGATCGTGATGTCATCGCTGGCCAGTTGCGCGCACTCGGCCGGCGAACGCACGCTGTGACCGACTTCGAGCCCAATATCCCATAGATGGGTCAGAAAGCGCTCGAGCGCCGGGCCGACGGCATCGAGCGTGCCATCGCGGTAGAGAATCAGCAGGTCGATATCGGAATGCGGCAACAGTTCGCCGCGGCCGTAGCCGCCGACGGCCACCAGGCAGGCGTCGTTCGTGTCGACGAGCCCGTCCCAGGCATTGATCAGGATGGCGTCGACCAGCGCGCTGCGAGCGCCCACCAGGGCATCGACGTGGGCACCGTCGCGAAAGCTTTCCTCGATGCGCGCGCGCCCCTCGTTGAGCTTGTCGCGTGCCGCCTGTATCGATGACGGGTCGATACCGGCGACACTGTCGAGGAACGCGCGCCAGTCGCGTGGGCCGGTTCGGCTGCGCGGCCGGTCGGCAGGGCGACTAGCCACTCAGGAGGCCAGCTGGCTGGGCGTGAGGATCTCGGCGCCATCCTCGGTAACGAGAATGGTGTGTTCCCACTGCGCCGACAGCGAATGATCCTTGGTGACCACGGTCCAGCCATCCGGCAGCACCTTCACATGGCGCTTGCCCGCGTTGACCATCGGCTCGATCGTGAATGTCATTCCGGCTTCCAGACGCAGCCCGGTGCCGGCCTTGCCGTAGTGAAGAACCTGCGGCTCCTCATGAAAGCCCAGCCCGATACCATGGCCGCAATACTCGCGTACCACGGAGGCGCGACGCGACTCGACGAATGCCTGGATGGCGGCGCCGATATCACCCAGCGTTGCCCCGGGGCGCACGACGTCGATGCCCTTGTAGAGCGCGGCTTCCGCGATGTCCGACAGACGACGGGCCTTGATCGAGGGTTCACCCGCGAAATACATGCGAGAGCTGTCGCCGTGATAGCCGTCCTTGATGAGCGTGATGTCGATATTGACCGCGTCGCCTTTCTTGAGCGCCTTCTCTCCGGGGATGCCGTGGCAGACCACATGATTCACCGAGGTGCAGATCGACTTGGGAAAACCGTGGTAATTGAGCGGCGCCGGTGTCGTGCCGAGCTCGTCGACCATGAAGTCGTGGCAGCGGGTGTTGAGTTCGTCGGTGGTCACGCCGGGCGTTACATAGGGCGTGATCATGTCCAGGACCTGCGCGGCGAGCCGTCCGGCCTCGCGCATCTTGTCCTGTTCTTCGGGCGTCTTGATGGTCACGCTCATGCGTCGTTCGTCCTTGCGAGTCCGGGAAAATGTCGGTTTGAAAATCGGCCGGTGCTGGCCTGGCGAGGGCCGCTATGGTATAAACCGCTCGCGTTCGCGGCAATGCGCCGCGATCAACGCGACGTAAACGGTCGATTTTCGACCGAATTCGATATCGAAAATCCGCACGTGTATCGACACATGAAACGGGGTGCCAGCCTGCGGGACGCAGGCCGGTTGTTTCATGGGATGCGCGTAAGCCACAACCCGGAGACAATCCATGAGTCAGATCAGCATGCGCCAGTTGCTCGAGGCGGGGGTTCATTTCGGCCACCGCACCCGTTACTGGAATCCCAAGATGGCCCCTTATATCTTCGGCCATCGCAACAAGATTCATATCATCAACCTCGAAGAGACCCTGCCGCTCTTCAAGGATGCCTACAACTATATCAGTCGCCTGTCCGCCAACGGCGGCAACATCATGTTTGTGGGCACCAAGCGCGCGGCGCGCGAGGCGGTGGGCAAGCAGGCCCGTCGTGCCGGCATGCCGTTCGTGAACCACCGTTGGCTGGGCGGCATGCTCACCAACTTCAAGACGGTCAAGAACTCCATCCAGCGTCTGCACGATCTCGAGCAGATGATCGAGGACGGCTCCATCCGCAAGCTCAACAAGCGCGAAGCTCTCGATCTGTATCGCGAGCGCGACAAGCTCGAGCGCGGTATCGGCGGTATCAAGGAAATGACCAGCCTGCCCGACGCGCTGTTCGTGATCGACGTCGGCTTCGAGAAGATCGCTGTCGACGAAGCGCGCAAGCTGGGCATTCCGGTCGTGGCCGTGGTCGACACCAACTGCTCGCCGGACAACATCGACGTGGTCATTCCGGGCAATGACGACGCGATTCGTGCGATCCGCATCTACACCGAGATGGTCGCCGACGCCGTGCTTGCCGGTCGTGGCAGCAAGGGCGAATTCACCGGCCAGGACGACGAGATGATCGAGCTCCAGGAGCAGGGCGCTTCCCACGAGCCCGGAAAGCCGGCTCAGAACGAAGCCGCGAGCGAAGCGACCCAGAATTCCGTGATCCAGGAATCGCAGGGCGAGTCCGAGCCGACCGCGACCGCGTCGCTGGGCGATGTGGCCGCCGTGCCGTCGGAGAACCCGGAAGACGCCGACGCGAAGCCGTCGGACAAGTAATTCCAGCCGCGCCGGCCCGGTATCGTTCGGGCCGGCGTGGCCGTTACCTCATTTTGCGGAGAACGAATCATGGCTATTAGTGCTGCTCTGGTTAAAGAGCTGCGGGAACGCACCGGCGCCGGCATGATGGAGTGCAAGAAGGCACTCACGGCGACCGACGGCGACATCGATGCCGCGGCCGACAACATGCGTCGTGAAGGCCTGGCCAAGGCCGACAAGAAGGCCGGCCGTGTCGCGGCCGAAGGTCGCGTGGCGACGGCCCTGTCCAGCGATCGCAGCGTTGCGATCCTGCTCGAAGTGAACTGCGAAACCGATTTCGTCGGCAAGAACGACGATTTCGTCGGCTTCGCGGAAATGGCGGCGCAGGCCGCGCTCGACAACGGCCCGGCCGATGTCGATGCGCTGGCCGAAATCGAGATCGACGGCGAAAGCCTGGACGCCAAGCGCCGTGCGCTGGTCGCCACGCTGGGCGAGAACATCACCATCCGTCGTTTCCGTCGCATCGAAGCCGGCGAAGGCAGGCTGGACGTCTACATGCACGGTTCGCGCATCGGCAGCGCCGTTGCCGTGGCCGGTGGCGAGGACGCGCTGGCGCGCGATCTGGCCATGCATGTGGCCGCGACCGCGCCGGCGCATCTGTCGGCCGACGATGTGCCGCAGGAGCGTCGGGACGCCGAAAAAGAGCTGCTCATGGCGCAGGCGCGTGACAGCGGCAAGCCGGAGGAGATCATCGAGAAGATGGTCGAAGGCCGGCTGCGCAAGTTCCTGGGCGAAATCACGCTCATGGGGCAGCCTTTCGTCAAGGACCCGGACATGACGGTGGAAAAGCTCTGCAAGCAGCAGAACGCGACCATCATCGACTATGCCCGTATCGAAGTCGGCGAGGGCATCGAGAAGAAACAGGAAGACTTCGCTGCCGAGGTCAAGGCGCAAGCCGAAAAAACAGCCTGAGGGCAACACGGCCGGCTGCTCAGGCAGCCGGCTTTTTTTTGGCCTGCCGGTATGATGCCGACAGGCAGCTGAGTTATCTTCGCCGGCCAGGAGCCGCCTTCATGTCGTTGCACGTTCGCGCCACTCGATGACCAAGTCCAAGCCCACCTATAAACGCATACTGCTGAAGCTCAGCGGCGAAGCCCTCATGGGCCAGGCCGACTACGGCATCTCCGCCGACGTCGTGGAACGGCTCGCCGCGGAGATCAAGGAACTGATCGAATCCGGTGTGCAGGTCGCACTGGTGGTGGGCGGCGGCAATATCTTCCGTGGCGTCGGCCTCGCTGGCCGCGGCATGGACCGCGTGACCGGCGACCAGATGGGCATGCTCGCCACGGTGATCAATGCGCTCGGATTGCAGGACGCCATCGAGCACGCCGGCATGACGGCCCGGGTGATGTCCGCCATTCGCATCAATCAGGTCTGCGAGGACTACATTCGCCGCCGCGCGATCCGCCACCTGGAAAAAAGCCGCGTGGTGATCTTTGCCGCAGGTACGGGCAATCCGTTTTTCACCACGGATTCCGCGGCCAGCTTGCGGGCGATCGAGATCAATGCCGATCTCATGCTCAAGGCCACGAAGGTCGACGGCATCTACAGCGCGGATCCGATGCGCGACAGCAGTGCGAAACGCTATACGCACCTTACCTACGACGAAGTCATTGACCAGCGGCTGACCGTCATGGATACGACCGCAATCGTGCTCTGCCGCGACAACGGCATGCCGCTGCGGGTGTTCGACATCAACCGCGCGGGCGATCTCAAGCGGATCGTCTCTGGCGAGGATGACGTCGGCACGCTGGTCGACAACGATACGACGAGAGCAAACGGATGATTGACGAGATTTACAGCGACGCGCAGCAGCGCATGGACAAGACCATCAGCGTCATGCGCGAGAACTTCAGCAAGATTCGCACCGGCCGGGCGAGCACCAGCCTGCTCGATCATGTGACCGTGGACTACTACGGCGCAGAGGTGCCGCTCAATCAGGCGGCCAACGTCGCGCTCGAGGATGCGCGCACGATCACCATTCAGCCGTGGGAAAAGACCATGGTTCAGCCGATCGAGAAGGCGATCATGACCGCCGATCTCGGCCTGAATCCCTCGACCGCTGGTCAGGTGATCCGCGTGGTTCTGCCGCCGCTTACCGAGGACCGCCGCAAGGATCTGGTGAAGGTGATCCGCGCCGAAGCCGAGGATGGCCGCGTGGCGGTGCGCAACATTCGGCGTGACGCGAACTCCACGCTCAAGGAGCTGGTCAACGAAAAGGAGATCAGTGCCGACGATCAGCACGGTGGCGAAACGCGTATCCAGCAGCTCACCGACAAGCATATCGACCGTATCGACAGCCTGCTCGAAGAAAAGGAGCAGGAGATCATGACGGTCTGAACACAGACCGCGAACGAGTGACAGGCGCTTCGCGTATGAGTGTTCCCGAACACGTCGCCATCATCATGGACGGCAACGGCCGCTGGGCCAGCCAGCGCGGCATGCCGCGCGCGGCCGGGCACCGGTCGGGTGCGCGTGCTGCGCGCGATATTGTCGAAACGGCTCGAGAAATAGGCCTTAAAA
The DNA here is from genome assembly GCF_017744135.1 of Endozoicomonas sp. G2_2. GTDB lineage: Bacteria > Pseudomonadota > Gammaproteobacteria > Nevskiales > Salinisphaeraceae > Salinisphaera. The sequence goes on along the minus strand of NZ_JAGHQU010000002.1, from coordinate 364,577 downwards.
CGCTGACGTTGTTCGCATTTTCCAGCGAGAACTGGCAACGCCCGCGAGCCGAGGTCCGGCTATTGCTCGATCTGTTCCGGCGAACCATCCGCCGCGAGATCGGCTCGCTGCACGACAACGGCGTGCGCCTGAGCTTCATCGGCGAGCGTTCGCATTTTTCGGATGCGCTGCAGCGCGAGATGGCGCAGGCTGAAGAGCGCACCCGCGACAACGCAGCACTCAACCTCGTGATCGCGATCGATTACGGCGGGCGGTGGGATATCGTCCAGGCGACATGCCGCATCGCCCGGGCGTGCGCGGCGGGCGAGATCGCGCCGGACGATATCGATGAATCCTGTTTCGGCGAGCACATGTCGCTGTCGGCGCTTGGCGCGCCCGATCTGTTCATCCGCACGGGCGGCGAGCGCCGCGTGAGCAACTTCCTGCTCTGGGATCTGGCGTACAGCGAACTGTATTTTTCCGACGAACTCTGGCCCGACTTCGACAAGGCCAGCCTGAGCGAGGCGGTCGACTGGTTCGCCCACCGCCAGCGGCGCTTCGGGCGTCTGCCGCAGGCTGCGGCACCCGGCGGCTGACTCCCATGCTCTCGACCCGTATCGCCACCGCCCTGGCGGTCGTGCCACTGGCCGTTCTCGGCATGCTGTTTCTGCCGACCGCGGTAATTACGCTCGTGTTCGCCCTGCTCATGCTGCTTGGTGCATGGGAATGGGGCGGCTTGATGCGTCTGACGGATACCGGCCGCATTGTGCTCACGCTGGCCGTGGCACTGCTCATCTTCTTGTTCGCGCTGGTGCGTACGCAGCTCTGGCTCGTGGCCGCCGACAATCTGCTCGTCGGCGCGGCCTGCCTGTGGTGGCTGGTCGCGATCTACTGGATCGCGCGCTTTCCCCGCGGCTGGGCCGAGACCATGGGGCGCACGGCGGTCGGCGTCGCGGTCGGGCTGATCGTGCTGGTTGCCCCGGTCGCAGCGGTAACCTATCTGCACCAGAGCGACCAGGGGCCGCTGCTGCTGCTCACGTTCTTCTTCCTGGTTTGGGCCGCGGATACGGGTGCCTACTTCGCCGGGCGCATGCTGGGCCGGCACAAGCTCGCGCCTGCGGTCAGCCCCGGCAAGACGCGCGAGGGCGCGGTTGGCGGCTTCGTGGCCGCGATGCTGTTCGCCGGGGCGGGCGCATGGCTGCTGGGCTACAGCGGTGATCGCCTGATCGCATTCATGTTTCTTGGCGGTTGGGTGGCGATTATTTCGGTCGTCGGTGATCTGAGCATCAGCATGTTCAAACGTCATGCCGGGATCAAGGACAGCGGCACGCTCTTTCCGGGGCACGGCGGCGTGCTGGATCGCCTGGACAGTGTGCTCGCCGCCGCACCGTGGTTCGTTGCCGGCTTGCACTGGTTGCCGTCCGCGGTCTAGCCAAAGCGTTGGCATCGCGCCTGGCACCGATCACGTAGTATTGCGGTCACACATCGCCGCGATCGGCGGCTTGCGGATCGCCCACCATTTTCTGCGGTCTACAACGCCGATACCGTTTGCGCCAACCCCGCGTCTGGAGAGCAGTAGTCCATGTCCGACTGGCTGATGTCAGTGCCCGCGTTCATCGTCTCGATCGGCCTGCTGGTGGCGATTCACGAGTACGGCCACTTCTGGGTCGCGCGGCGCCTCGGCGTGAAAGTGCTTCGCTATTCGATTGGCTTCGGTCGACGTGTGTGGGGCTTCACGGGCCGGCAGAGCGGCATCGAATACTGGCTGTCGGCGATTCCCCTGGGCGGCTACGTGAAGATGCTCGACGAGCGCGAAGGCGAAGTGGCCGAAGCCGACAAGCCGTACGCCTTCAATCGCCAGCACCCGTGGCGGCGCATCGCCATCGTGGCGGCGGGGCCGGGGGTGAATTTTCTTTTTGCCATCGTGGCCTACTGGCTCGTGTTCATGATTGGCGTGGCCGGCATCAAACCCATGATCGCCAGTGCGCCCGACGGCACGTTGGCAAACGCGGCCGGATTGCGTGCCGGCGATGAGATCGTGGCGATCGACGACCGCGCGATCGGCGACTGGCAGGATCTGCGGCTGACACTGATCGAGCGCGGCCTCGACGGTCAGGCGGTGGATCTTTCCGTGCGCGGAGACGATGGCATGGCGCGCGACGTGTCGCTCGACCTGCGTGGTGTGCCGGCCGATCCCGAAAAACTTTTCGACCGCCTCGGTCTGGCGCCGTATCAGCCGCCGGCAACGCCTTTGATTGCCCGTGTGGTGCCGGGCTCGGCAGCCGAAGCCGCGCAGCTTCAGGCCGGCGATGAGGTGCTCGCCGTCAATGGCGAAAGCGTCGACTCGCCGCAAGGCCTGGTCGATCGGATCAAGGCACAGCCGGGCGAACGCGTCACGCTGGCCATCGCGCGCGACGGTCGTCGGCAGGAAGTGCCTGTAACCCTGGCGGCAGCCGAGAACGAGGCCGGCGAGCCCGTCGGTCGCCTCGGCGCGCAGATCGGCGTCGACGGTGAAGCATGGGAAGCGATGCGCACGACGCGCCAGCTGGGCCCGCTGGCCGCGGTACCGGCCGCCGTGTCCAAGACCTGGGAAGTGTCCGCGCTGACGGTGCGCCTGATGGCACGCATGGTCACCGGTGACGTGTCCTGGCGCAACGTGAGTGGTCCGATCCAGATCGCCAACTACGCCGGACAGACCGCGAGCATCGGCGTCGAGGCGTTTGTCGGCTTCCTGGCCCTGGTCAGCGTGAGCCTTGCGGTACTCAACCTTCTGCCCATTCCGGTGTTAGACGGGGGGCATCTTCTGTATTATTCGATCGAATGGATAAGGGGCCGGCCTCTCTCGGAGGCCGTTCAGGTCGCCGGACAGCAGATGGGCATGGTCGCACTGCTGATGTTGATGACCCTGGCTTTTTACAACGATATCCTGCGCTTGCTCGGGTAGCGGAGCTTTATATATGCCTGTATTTCTGATGCGCGCGTTCGCCGTGCTCCTGTGTCTTTTTGCCGTGAGCGCGTGGGCTCAGAATCAGTCCGTACCGAGTCAGTCCAGCCAGTCCGGCTACAACTTCCAGGTGTCGGATGTGCGGGTCGTGGGTGTGCAGCGCCTCGAAGCCGGCACCGTGCTGACCTATCTGCCGCTTTCGGTCGGGGATCGGCTCACCGAAGCCCGAGCGCAGCAATCCATTCGCGCGCTCTATGAAACCGGGCTGTTCGAGAACGTCACGCTCGAGCGCGAAGGCAACACGCTTGTCGTCGACGTGACCGAGCGTCCCGAGATCGCGCGCTTCACCATCGAGGGCAACAAGAACATCGGTGGCGACCAGCTCAAGGAAGCGCTGGCCGATCAGGGCCTGGCACAGGGCGAGCTCTATAAGCGGTCGCTCGTCGACCAGCTCGAGCAGGAACTGCGCCGGCAGTACTACGCCAACGGCTACTACAGCGTGGCGATCGATACCGAGGTCGAGGATCTGGGCAACAACCGGGTCGCCATCGACATCACGGTCAAGGAGGGCGAGGTCGCCTCCATCAAGGACATCAACATCATCGGCAACGAGAACTTCACCGATGAGGAGTTGCAGGATGTCTTCGAACTGCAGGCCAGCTCGCCGGCCTACACGCGGCCGCTGACGTTCTGGCGCAGCCGCGACCGCTACTCGCGAGAAAAGCTGCTCGGCGATCTCGAATCGCTGAACTCCTTCTACCAGAACCGCGGCTATATCCGTTTCAACGTGTCCTCGATTCAGGTGTCGCTGTCGCCGGACAAGCGCAACATCTTCCTCACGATCAATGTCGACGAGGGCGACCAGTACACGATCAACGACTACGAGTTCGCCGGCGACATGATCGTGCCGCAGACCAGCCTGCAGCGACTCGTGACCGTGGAGGGTGGCCAGATCTTCTCGCGCAGCGACGTCGACGCCTCGGCGGACGCGATCAGCTCCGGCCTGGCCGATTTCGGCTATGCGTTTGCCGACGTGGACCCGCTCACCAGGGTCGATGAAGAGAGCAAGACCGTCGATCTCACCTTCTTCATCGATCCCGGCAAGCGTGCCTACGTGCGCCAGATCACGTTCAACGGCAACGAAAAGACCAACGACGAAACGCTGCGTCGCGAGATGCGCCAGTTCGAAGGCGCGCCATTCTCGCGTCGCGGCGTCGAGCGCTCGCGCACCCGTCTCGCCCGTCTGCCCTATATCCAGGATGTGCAGGTCAACACCGACAAGGTGGCCGGCAGCGAAGATCTCGTCGATGTCGACTATGACGTCAGCGAGCGCGCCGCCGGTACGTTGCAGTTCGGCGTGGGCTTTTCGGACGCGCAGGGCTTTCTCGTCAACGGCAGCGTGTCGCACAGCAACTTCCGCGGTACCGGCAACCGCGTGAGCCTGCGTGCCGAGACCAACGACTACGCCAAGAGCGTCGGCGCGAGCTGGACCGACCCGTACTTCACCGACGAGGGCGTGTCGCGCACGATTTCGGCGTTCTATCGCAACACCGACCAGCTTATTCGCATCGGTTCGGGCTTCGATTTGAACTCGGTCGGCGGCGCGGTTACGTTCGGCCTGCCGATCACCGAGTACTCGCAGCTGCGCGCCGGTCTCGGCGTCGAACGCAACGAGATCAATTCCGCGGTCAATCGTGATGGCGAAGACAGGCTGTCGGACGAACTGCGTGAGTTCATCGACGAAAACGGCAGGGAAGCCACCACTTACGAACTGCAGACCGGCTGGCAGCGCGATACGCGCAACCGCACCTTCTTCGCGACACGCGGTTCGAACACCGAATTCGAATTCAATATCAAGGGGCCGGGCTCGGACCTCGAGTACTACGACAGCAGCATCGAGCACGAGCGCTATTTCCGTATCGGCTCGTGGGTGCCCGGCCTGTCCGACAAGGTCGTGCTGTCCATGGATGGCCGCGTCGCACAGACCGATGTCTGGGGCGAGGGCGAGGACGTACCGCCGTACGACAACTTCTTTGCCGGCGGCGCGCGCTCGGTGCGCGGCTTCTCCAACGGTGGCCTCGGCCCGCGCGACTCGTTCGATAACCCCTACGGTGGCCAGTTCCTGACCACGCTGCAGAGCGAGCTGGTCATCCCGACGTTCCTCGAGTCCGACAACAAGTCGACACGTCTTACCGCGTTCTACGACATCGGTAACGTCTATGAGGACGCGAGCGCCTTCGAAGCGTCGGAACTGCGCAAGTCGGCGGGTGTCGCCTTCTACTGGTTCACGCCGTTCTTCGGTCTGCTGCGTGTGAGTTATGCCGCTTACGTCGACGGCGAGGAAGACGACGAGGTCGACCGCTTCCAGTTCTCCTTCGGTGTCGGGCTATAGGCGGTCGCCGGTACGACAGACGATCAAGCGAGGTCGCATGACTTACCTACCGCTCAAACGCGCATTCGTGGTCGTCCTGCTCGGCCTGGCCGGCCCGGCGGCAATGGCCCAGGAAGCCGCGGACGCTACGGCCGGCCAGGGCGAGGCCGCGCCACAAGCGTTGCGGATCGGCGTGGTGGACGTGGCCCGTGTGGTGAGTGAGTCGCCGCAGGCCGCCCGTGCCAAGACGAGCATGGCCAGCCAGTTTGCCAAGCGCAAGAACGAGCTCGAGGCACAGTCCAATGCGCTGCGCCAGGACATGGATCGTTTGTCCCAGGATGGCTCTGTGATGAGCGAGGGTGATCGCGAAAGCCTGCAGAGCGACATTCGCGACCGCCAGCGCGAACTGCAGATGCAGCGCAGCAAATACAACGACGACGTCAGCGACGCCGAACAGAAGGAATTCGACCAGATGCGCGCCGACATTCTCGAGGTCATCGATCAGTACGCCGACGATAACGGCTATGACCTGATTTTGGGCGACGGCGTGCTTTATACCAGCGATGCCGTGGACGTCACCGACGAGATTCTTGCCGAATTGAAGGGCGGCTAGCCGCATGGTGTCGCAGCCCGAGGCCGCGCTCACGCTGGCCGCGCTGGCCGAACGTTTCGACCTCGAGTGCCCGCGTGGCACGGGCGACACCCCGATATCGGGTGTCTGCGCGCTCACGCCGGGCCGTGCCGGCTGCATTGCGTTTGCCGAAGGTGCGGCCAACAGCCAAGCGCTTGCCGAGAGTGCGGCGGCGGCCGTGATCGTGCCCGAATCGCTCGTCGATGCGAGCGCGCTGCCCGTGCTTGTGGCCGATCAACCCCGGCTGGCCTTTGCGCGCATCGCAGCGCTTTTCGAGCGCGATCGCCCGCGGCCGGGCATTCACCCGGCCAGCGTGGTCGAGTCATCCGCCGATGTGCACGCCGAGGCGCATATCGGCCCCCATGCGGTCATCGGCGCGGGCAGCACTGTCGAAGCCGGGGTGGTCATCGGTGCGAACACGGTGGTGGGCGCCGGTTGCCGTATCGGCGCGCAATCCACGATCGCGAGCAACTGCAGCATTGGCGACAATGTGCGGCTCGGCGAGCGTGTGAGCGTCGAGCCGAACGCCGTGATCGGTGCGCGTGGCTTCGGGCTCGTGCACAACGGCGGCGGCTGGGAGGCGATTCCACAGATGGGGGGTGTCGAGATCGGCGACGACGTCGAGATCGGTGCCGGCACCACCATCGACCGCGGCGCGCTCGAAGACACCCGAATCGCGCCGGGCGTGAAGATCGACAACCAGGTGCATATCGGACACAACTGCGCGATCGGTGCGCATACCGTGATCGCAGGCTGTACCGGGATCGCCGGTTCCTGCACGATCGGCGCGAACTGCATGATCGGTGGCGGTGTCGGTATCGGCGATCATGTGAGCATCACCGATGGCGTGATCATCACGGCGGCCAGCCAGGTTCCGAAGAACATAGAAGACAGCGGGGTATACTCGTCAACCTTTCGCGCCATGCCGGCAGGGACATGGCGCAAGCGTCTGGCGCTGTTCCGTCAGCTCGACCGGATCGAGCAACGGCTTCGGCGCGTCGAGCGGGATGCCCCCTCCAGTGGAGATCAGTGAATGAGCGAGCAAGACGACATCCGGGCCATCATGCGCATGGTGCCGCACCGGTTCCCCTTCCTGCTGGTGGACCGCGTGCTCGAATGCGAACCCGGCCAGTCGATCACCGCAATCAAGAACGTCACCATCAACGAGCCGTTCTTCCCCGGGCATTTTCCGGGCCATCCGGTGATGCCGGGTGTGTTGATTCTGGAAGCGCTCGCGCAGGCCGGGCTCATCCTGGGCATGCGCACGGTGAACTCGGCGGATGGCACCATCGTGTATTTCGCCGGCATCGACAAGGCGCGCTTCAAGCGCCAGGTCGTGCCGGGCGATCAGCTGCTGCTGAAGATTGTGATCGGTTCGGCCAAGAAGCGGATCTGGCGCTTCGATGCCGAGGCCTGGGTCGGTGATGAACTCGCCTGTCGCGCCCAGTTGATGGCGATTCCCGCGAAGCCGGACGAGCAGCCGGAGGCCGCAGATGCCAATTGATCCCAGCGCCCAGGTCCACCCCGAAGCGCAGATCGCAGACGATGTCGATATCGGCCCGTTCAGCGTCATCGGGCCGCACGTAAAGATCGGCGCCGGTTCGCGGATCGGTCCGCACGTGGTCATTTCAGGCCACACGACGATCGGGCACGAGAACAACGTCTTCCAGTTCGTTTCGCTCGGTGCGGAACCGCAGCATCGCGTATACGCCGGCGAACCGACGCGGCTGACGATCGGCGACCGCAACACCTTCCGCGAATACTGCAGCGTGCACCGCGGCACCACGATCGATCAGAGCGAAACGATCATCGGCGACGACAATCTGCTGATGGCCTATACCCACGTCGCGCACGATTGTGTGCTCGGTAACGGCATCACCATGGCCAACGGCGCAAGCCTGGCCGGCCATGTCCGTATCGGGGATTACTGCATCCTCGCCGGTTTTGCGCTGGTCTATCAGTTCCGGCGCGTCGGGACGATGGCGTTCCTCGCGTACTGCAGCGGCGTACAGCAGGACGTACCGGCATTCGTGCGCTCGGCCGGGGCACCCGCGGTGCCGCACGGCATCAATTCGGTCGGCATGCGTCGTCGCGGCTACAGCGAAGAAGAGGTCGCCGCGGCCAAGCGCGCTTACCGCACCATCTACCGATCCAAACTGCGCCTGGAACAGGCCCGCGATGCGTTGCGGGAACCGGCCCAGTCGAGCGCCTCGGTGCAGCTGATGCTGGAGTCGCTGGAGCAGGCCGAACGCGGCATCATTCGCTAGCGCACGGACGCGCCGGCATGGCCACCGACGCGCCCCTGTTCGTGATCGTCGCCGGCGAGCAGTCCGGCGACGCGCTTGGTGCCGGACTGATGCGCGCGCTGCGCCAGCACTACCCGGCGGCGCGCTTCGAAGGCGTTACCGGCCCGCTCATGCGCGCCGAGGGCTGCACGTCGCTGGCGGATATCGAACAGTTGTCGCTGTTCGGCGTCAGCGAGGTGGTGGGCGAGATTCCGCGTCTGCTCAGGCTGCGCCGGCAGCTGTTCAACCATGTGCGCGGTCGCGATGTCGCGGCGTTCATCGGTATCGATGCGCCGGCCTTCAATACGGCCTTGGAGATGCGCCTGCGGCGGTGCGGTGTGACCACCGTGCACTACGTCTGTCCGACCGCATGGGCGTGGCGGCAGGGGCGCACCCGGAGTATTCGCAAGGCGGTCGATCTGCTGCTCGCGATCTTTCCTTTCGAAGAGGCGTTCTTCCGTCGTTTCGATATTCCGGTGACCTTCGTGGGCCACCCGCTGGCGAACGAATTGCCGCTACACCCCGACAGCGCGGCCGCGAGAACCGCGCTGGCGCTGCCCGCGAACGACGCGCTCGTGGGACTGCTGCCGGGCAGTCGGGGCGCCGAGGTTCGCCGCCTCGGCCCATTGTTCATCGAGACCGCGCGCTGGCTGCAGCGACGCCGGCCGGGCCTGCGCTTCGTTGCGCCCATGGCGAATCCGCGGATGCGTGCCCTGTTCGAAGCGCAGCTTCGTGACGCCGGTAATGATCTGGATATCACGCTGATCGACGGACGTTCGCGCGAAGCGATGCGCGCGGTCGACGTGCTGCTGCTCGCATCCGGCACCGCCACGCTCGAGGCACTGCTGGCGAAGACGCCGATGGTGGTCGCCTATATGCTCTCGCAGACGAATTACGCCATTGCTCGCGGCCTCGACCTGATCAAGATCGAGCATGTGAGCATGCCCAACCTGCTGGCGGGACGGGCCCTGGTACCCGAGTTTCTGCAGACCGATGCGCGCGCGGAGATGATCGGCCCCTGGGTGTTCCGGCTGTTGCAGTCCTCGACCGCACGCCAGCAGCAGACCGATGCCTTCGATTCGATCCACGAACAGCTTGCCCTCGATGCGGACCGGCGCGCGGCGCGGGCCGTCGCCGACCTGGTGGCGGCGCGACGATGAGCGCTCGCGCTCGCCGAACCACGCGTTTTGCCTGTCCGCTCGTTGCCGGTGTCGACGAGGTCGGGCGCGGGCCGCTGGCCGGGCCGGTCGTGGCGGCTGCAGTCATCCTGGCGCCGCGGCCGTTGCCGCGCGGGCTGACGGATTCCAAGGCGCTCAGCGCAGTCGATCGTGAGCGCCTGGATGAAAAGATCCGCGCACGCGCGCTTGCTTATGCGATCGCCGAGGCGTCGCCGGAAGAAATCGACCGCCTCAACATTCTCCAGGCCAGCCTGCTCGCGATGCAGCGGGCGGTCGCCGCGCTGCATTTGACGCCAGCGGCCGCCTGGGTCGACGGCAATCAGGCGCCGCCACTCGCGCGCCCGCTACGCACCGTGATCGGCGGCGACGGCCATGTGCCGGCCATCAGCGCGGCGTCGATCATCGCCAAGGTCGCGCGTGATCGGCAGATGGTCGCCTATGACGACGTCTATCCCGGCTACGGCTTTGCGCAACACAAGGGCTACGGCACGGCAACGCACCGCGCCGCGATCGAGGCGCAGGGCGTCACGCCCATTCATCGGCGCAGTTTTGCGCCGGTCGCGCGGGCCGCGGGCGCCCGTCAGATGAATTTCGACGGTCTCATGATCTGACCGCCGCTGGCGTGGCGGGCTTTCGCGGGGCACAGGCCGCGCGGCGTAAACCCGGCCCGCGCCAATGCTCGTTAGAATGACCGGGCCGGCTAACAACCGCCCGCCGCTGCCTGCGCAATCGGCGAACGCGGCTGTTGTTGTCCGACTCGATCGACCCACTCGCGACCCCGACCGACCACAATCTATGCCTGCTGAATTCGTTCATCTTCGTGTGCATACCGAGTATTCGCTGTCCGACGGCATCGTGCGGATCAAGCCGCTGCTGTCCCAGACGCGCGATGCGGGCATGCCGGCCGTGGCCATCACGGACAACGTCAATCTGTTCGGCATGGTCAAGTTCTACAAGGCCGCGCTCGGTGCCGGCGTCAAGCCGATCGTGGGCGTGGATTTCCATATCGACGAAGGGCCCCAGGAAACACCGTCGCGGCTGACCCTGATCGCCCAGCATCGTGACGGTTATCGCCATCTCTGCGAATTGCTCACACGCGCCTATCTGCATGGCCAGAACCGAGGGCAGGTGCTCTGCCGGCGTGAATGGGTCGAGGAAAAGGCCGAGGGGCTGATCGCGCTCTCGGGCGGGATGGTCGGCGACACCGGCGCCGCGCTCATGGCCGGCAAGCCCGAACTGGCCGATGCGCAGGCCGCACGCTGGCAGCAGGTATTCGGCGATCGCTATTATCTCGAAGTCACGCGCTGTGACCGACAGGGCGAGGCCGCTTGGCTGTCCGAGACCGTGGCGCTCGCGCTGCGGCACGATATCCCGCTGGTCGCGACCAACGACGTGCGTTTCCCACACGCCGACGACTTCGAAGCCCACGAGGCGCGTGTCGCTATTCACGGCGGCTATACGCTCGCCGATCCGCGTCGGCCCAAGCACTACACGCCAGCCCAGTATCTGAAGACGCCGCAGGAGATGGTCGAGCTATTCTCGGACCTGCCGGAGGCGGTCGAGAACACGGTGGAGATCGCACAGCGCTGCAATCTGCAGCTCACGCTCGGCGAGAACGTGCTGCCGAATTTCCCGGTGCCGCCCGAGCACGACGCCGCCTCCTTCCTGCGCGCCGAATCCGAGCGCGGGCTTGCCGAGCGCCTGGCCGATCTGTTCCCGGACGCGGACAGACGCGCCAAGGAGCAGCCTGTCTATGACAAGCGTCTAGATCACGAACTCGACGTGATCAAGACCATGGGTTTTCCCGGCTACTTCCTGATCGTGGCGGACTTCATTCGCTGGGCGCGCGAGAACGGCGTGCCGGTCGGGCCCGGCCGTGGTTCGGGCGCCGGTTCGCTGGTGGCCTACGCGTTGGGCATCACCGACCTCGACCCGCTGGAATACGACCTGCTGTTCGAGCGCTTTCTCAACCCCGAACGTGTATCCATGCCCGACTTCGATGTCGACTTCTGCATGGACGGGCGCGACCGCGTCATCGAATACGTGGCCGAAGCCTACGGCAAGGAAAAGGTCAGTCAGATCATCACCTACGGCACCATGGCCGCGCGCGCCGTGGTGCGCGACGTGGGGCGTGTGCTCGGCCACCCCTACGGCCTGGTCGATCGCATTGCAAAGCAGGTGCCGTTCGCACCGGACATGACGCTCACGCGTGCGCTGGAGGAGTCCGAGGAGCTGCGCCAGTCCAAGGAAGACGAGGAGATCGGTTATCTGCTCGATCTGGCGCTGGCGCTCGAAGGCCTGTCCCGCAACCCCGGCAAGCATGCCGGCGGCGTGGTCATCGCACCGGACGACCTGATCGAGTTCACGCCGCTCTATTGCGAGGCGGGCGGCAACAACCGCGTCACGCAATTCGACAAGGACGATGTCGAGGCGGTCGGCCTGGTCAAGTTCGACTTTCTCGGCCTGCGCACGCTCACCATCATCGACCGTGCCGTGCGCGTGGCCAACGAGCGCCTGGCGCGCCAGGACAAGGCGCCGATCGACGTGCGCTCGATCGGCATGACCGACAAGGGCACTTTCGATCTGCTCAAGGCCGGCGATACCACCGCGGTTTTCCAGGTGGAATCCTCGGGCATGCGGCGGCTGATCAAGCGGCTCAAGCCGGACGCCTTCGAGGACATCATCGCGCTCGTCGCGCTTTATCGCCCGGGCCCGCTGGAGTCGGGCATGGTCGAGGACTTCATCGACCGCAAGCACGGCCGCGCGAAGGTGGTTTACCCGCACAATAGCCTGGCAGAGGTGCTGGAGCCGACCTACGGCGTCATTCTGTATCAGGAGCAGGTGATGCAGATTGCGCAGGTGCTGGCCGGCTATTCGCTGGGCAGTGCCGACCTGCTGCGCCGCGCGATGGGCAAGAAAAAGCCCGAGGAGATGGCCAAGCAGCGTGACGGCTTCATCAAGGGTGCGGTCGAGAACAATATCGAAGAAAACACCGCCGCCTACATCTTCGACCTGGTCGAGAAATTCGCCGGCTACGGCTTCAACAAGTCGCATTCGGCGGCCTATGCACTGCTTACCTACCAGACCGCCTGGCTGAAGGTGCATTACCCGGCCGATTTCATGTCGGCCGTGCTTTCGGCGGACATGGATCACACCGACAAGGTCGTGATCATGATCGACGAATGCCACCGCATGGATATCGAGGTGGCGCCGCCAGACGTGAACAACTCCGAATACGATTTCTCGGTCGTCGACGACAAGACCATCCGCTACGGCCTGGGCGCGATCAAGGGCCTCGGCAAGGGTGCGATCGACTCGGTGATCGTCGAGCGCCGCGACAACGGGGCCTACGCCAACCTCTACGATTTCTGCCGGCGTATCGATACCTCCAAGGCCAATCGCCGCGCGCTGGAGGCGTTGATCAACGCCGGCGCGCTGGATGCGCTCGGGCCGAATCGCGCCAGCCTCATGCAGGGCCTGACCCGCGCGCTTGCCGCGGCCGAACAGGACCGCAGTGCGGCGAGTGCGGGCCAGAACGACATGTTCGGCCTGGCGGAGGACGCCGCCGACAACATGGGCCCGCCGCTCGAAGAACGCCCGGAATGGCCGGAGGACGAACGCCTCAAGGCCGAGCGCGACACGCTGGGTCTATATCTGACCGGCCATCCGATCAAGGCCTGGGAAGACGAACTCGCGCTGATGACCAACGGCAAGATCGCTGATCAGATTGCGGCCATGCCGCGCCCGGAAGAGGGCGGGCGCGGCCGGCGCGGCAACAAGCGCAGCGCGATCGTGGCCGGGCTGGTGGTCGAGGTGCGGCGCATGAAGAAAGGCAAGCGCATCATCGTGGTGCTCGACGACGGCAGCGGTCGTATCGAATGCCCGCTGTTCGAGGAAAAGGCGGCCGAATACGGACATCTACTGGCCGCGGACAAGCTGGTCATCGTCGAAGGCAATCTGCAATACGACGATTTCACCGACGGTTTCCGGCTGAATGCGAACACGGTGATGGATATCGGCGAGGCGCGGGCGCGCTACGCCAGCCGCGTGCTGCTCAAGCTGCAGGCGCCGACGGTACCCGATATCGAGGCGCTCGCCGGCTGTGTGGATCGGCATCGCACCGAAGCCGGCTGCGACGTCGTGCTGCGCTATGCCAACGATCGGGCGCGGGCGGTATTCACGCTTGGCGAGACGCGGGTGCGCATCTGCGACGAATTGCTTGCCGATCTAAGGCATCTCGTGGGTGCGGATCAGGTGCAAGTACGTTATCGTCGCGGACAGACCCCCGTTCAATAAACCGCACCGCGGAAAGACACAGCAATCACGATGGCGCAGAAAAACCTCGACTATCTCGATTTCGAACAGCCGATCGCCGAGCTGCAGGAAAAGATCGAGGAGCTGCGCTTTGTCGCGGACGGCAGCGAGGTCAATCTCAACGAAGAGATCACCAAGCTCGAGGGCAAGCGCCGCAGCCTCACCGAGCAGATCTTCGGCAAGCTGTCGACGTGGCAGGTTGCCCAGATGGCGCGCCATCCGCTGCGCCCCTACACGGAAGACTATATCAACGGCATGTTCACGGATTTCGTGGAACTGCACGGTGATCGTGCCTATGCCGATGATCGCGCCATCATCGGCGGCACTGCACGCCTGGGCGGCCAGTCGGTGATGGTGATCGGTCACCAGAAGGGCCGCGACACCAAGGAAAAGATCCATCGCAATTTCGGCATGCCGCGCCCCGAGGGCTATCGCAAGGCGCTGCGCCTGATGAAGCTTGCCGAGCGTTTCAACATGCCGGTGCTGACGTTCATCGACACGCCCGGCGCCTATCCCGGCATCGGCGCCGAGGAACGCAACCAATCGGAGGCGATCGCGCGCAATCTGTTCGAGATGGCGCGCCTGCGCGTGCCGATCCTGTGCACGGTCGTAGGCGAAGGCGGTTCCGGCGGCGCGCTGGCGGTCGGCGTCGGCGATCATCTGATGATGCTCCAGTACAGCATCTACTCGGTGATCTCGCCGGAAGGCTGTGCCTCGATTCTGTGGAAATCCGCCGAGCGGGCCGAAGACGCGGCCGAAGCCATGAAGGTCGGTTCCGAGGATCTGCATCGTCTGAAGCTAGTCGACGAAGTGCTCGAGGAACCGCTGGGCGGCGCCCACCGCGATCCCAAGCAGCTGATGGAGCAGATGCGCGAGCGCCTGCTCTCCAACATGTCGCGGCTCAAGCACATGAGCGTCGACGAACTGCTTGAGACGCGTTACAAGCGCTGGATGGCGTTCGGAGACTTCAAGCTCGTGGGGTGAACGACCGGTTCGCGGCGCTGGCCGACGCTCTGGCCGCGCCGCCGGATGGCACCGCGGGCCTGGCGGTCGGGTTCAGCGGCGGTCTGGACTCCACGGCCTTGCTCCATGCGCTCGCGGCCCGTGCGCCTGCGATCCCGCTGCGCGGTGTTCATGTCTGTCACCACCTGCAGCCCGAAGCGGAGGCCTGGGCCGCGCATTGTCGTGCGGTTTGTCAGGCTTGGGACATTGCTTTCACTCGTCTCGACGTGCGTGTCGACGGCCGCGGGGGCGGCATGGAGGGCGCGGCACGCGAGGCGCGCTATGAGGCGATCGCCGGCGCGCTGGCGGCCGGTGAAACCTTTGTCACGGCGCATCACCGCGACGACCAGGCCGAAACCTTCCTGCTCCAGGCGTTACGCGGTAGCGGGCCCGACGGCTTGGCGTCCATGCCATCGACGGCGGCGTTTGCGGAGCGCGTACACTGGCGGCCATGGCTGGATATTGCGCGGTCGGATATCCGGGCCTATGCGGCGCGCCACGAGCTGGACTGGATCGAGGACCCGAGCAATCACGATCCGCATGTCGCGCGCAGTTTCATTCGCAGCGAAGTGCTGCCCCTGATCGAAACACGCTGGCCTGCCGCCGCGGCAACGCTGTCGCGCGCGGCCACCTATACGCAGGAGGCACGCGAAGCGATCGAGGCGCTGGCAACCGCCGATTTCGATCGCGTCCGCGATCGCGCGGGGACCTTGTCCTGCGAGGCGCTCAAGGCGCTGTCGTTTGCCCGGCGCAAGCAGGCGGTAAGACATTGGCTCACGCGCGCTGGGCGCGACACGCCGGACCATCGCCAGCTTGCGCAAATCCTGCGCCTGACTGATGCGAGCCTGACTGCCAGCCCCTGCGTGCGGTTCGCCCAGACCGACGTGCGGCTTTTCGATGGCCGGCTTCATGCGATGCCGGCGCTGGACACGGTACCTGAAGTCGATGCGATCGCCTGGACCGGCCGTAACACCCTGCATCTGCCGAACGAATGCGGCTCGCTGGTCTTGGAGTCTGGCGGCGCGGCGATGCCGACGCTCACGGTGGCGTTTCGTCGCGGCGGCGAGCGTCTGCGCCAGGCCGGCGGGACCCATCGGCGCCTCAAGGACGTTCTGCGCGAAGCCCGGGTCGCGCCCTGGGTACGTGAGCGCATGCCCTTGATCCATCTGAACGGCGAACTGATCGTCGTGCCGGGCATCTGGCGCCATCCGCGGATGGCACAGGTATCGGAGCACGCGATCGGCACGGTCGTCTGGCGTCATCGCCTGATGGACGGTACGCTGCGCGTTGTCCGCGCGTAGGCTTTCGGCTAGCATGCGCGCTGTTATTCCCCCGGCATGAGTCTTGGATCGCGCATGGCAGGCGACGCGGCGGGTACCCGCTATATTTTCGTGACCGGCGGGGTGGTGTCCTCGCTCGGTAAAGGCATCGCGGCTGCATCCCTGGGTGCATTGCTTGAAGCGCGAGGCCAGAGTGTTTCGGTCATCAAGCTCGATCCGTATCTGAACGTCGATGCGGGCACCATGAGCCCGTTCCAACATGGCGAGGTCTATGTGACCCGCGACGGCGCGGAGACCGACCTCGACCTCGGCCACTACGAGCGCTTTCTCAAGACGCGCACGTCCAAGCTGTCGAACTTCACCACCGGGCAGATCTACAACAACGTCATCAACAAGGAGCGCCGCGGCGACTACCTGGGTGGCACCGTGCAGGTCATCCCGCATATCACCGACGAGATCAAGCGCTGCATCCTCGAAGGCGGGGAAGGCGCGGATATCTGCCTCGTCGAAATCGGCGGCACGGTCGGCGATATCGAATCGCTGCCGTTTCTCGAGGCGATCCGCCAGTTCGCGGTCGAACTCGGCCACGATCGAGTGCTGTTCATGCATCTCACGCTGGTGCCCTATATCGCCTCCAGCGGCGAGATGAAGACAAAGCCGACCCAGCACTCCGCCAAGGAGCTTCGTTCGATCGGCATCCAGCCGGATATCCTGCTGTGTCGCGTGGACCGGCCGCTGCCGGAGAACGAGCGCCGCAAGATCGCGCTGTTCACCAACGTGTCCGAGCGCGCGGTAATCGCCTGTATCGACGTGGACGACATCTACAAGATGCCGGGCCTGCTGCAGGCGCAGTCGCTGGATGCGCTGGTGCTTAAGCATTTCGACATCACCGCGCCCAATGCCGATCTGTCGAACTGGTCCGCGCTGGTCGAGGCGCGTCGTACCCAGGATGTGACCGTAAAGGTGGCGATGGTCGGCAAGTATGTCGATCTGGCCGACGCCTACAAATCGGTCAATGAAGCGCTTTCCCATGCCGGGCTGCATACCGGCACCCGCGTGGATATCCACTACGTGGATTCGGAAACGGTCGAGCGCGATGACGGCGCCTGCCTCGAAGGCATGGATGCCATTCTCGTGCCCGGCGGCTTCGGCGAGCGCGGCATCGAAGGCAAGATCGCGGCCGCGCGTTATGCCCGCACGCATGACATCCCGTATTTCGGCATCTGCCTGGGCATGCAGGTGGCCTGTATCGATTTCGCGCGCGATATCGCGGGGCTGGGCGGCGCGCACAGCACGGAGTTCGTGGCCGAGCCCGAACATCCGGTGATCGCACTGGTCACGGAGTGGCACGACCTGAGTGGCGACGTGCAGCGACGCGACGCGCAGGTGGATCTTGGCGGCACCATGCGGCTGGGTGAACAGCGCTGCGATCTCGTCGAGGGCACGCTCGCGGCCAACTGCTACAACGCGAGCGAGGTCTTCGAGCGCCATCGTCATCGCTACGAGTTCAACAATCTCTATCGCGACACGCTCGGTGATAAAGGCTTGGTGTTCTCCGGTGTATCCGCCGAGGACAATCTCGTCGAAATCATTGAGCTGCCGGACCATCCCTGGTTTCTGGGCTGCCAGTTCCACCCCGAGTTCACGTCGACGCCGCGTAACGGCCATCCGTTGTTCATCGGGTTCATCGCTGCGGCCCGCAAGCGCCGTACCCAATGAACCTCTGTGGTTTCGAGGTCGGGATCGACCGGCCGCTGTTTCTGATCGCCGGCCCGGATAGCCTGGAATCGCCGGCGCTCGTGATGGACGTCGCCGGCCATATGGCCGAGCTATGCGCGGAACTCGGCATCGGCTACATCTTCAAGGGCTCGTTCGACAAGGCCAATCGCAGCTCGGGCGACAGCTATCGCGGCCCCGGAATCGACGCGGGCCTGGACATGCTGGCAAGCGTCAAGCGCGAGATCGGCGTGCCGGTCACCACCGATGTGCATGTCGAAAGTCAGATCGCGCCGGTGGCGGAAGTGGTCGATCTGCTGCAGACGCCGGCTTTTCTGTGTCGGCAGACCGATTTCATCCAGGCGGTCGCCGCCAGCGGCACGCCGGTCAATATCAAGAAAGGCCAGTTTCTCTCGCCCGGCGAGATGAACGGCGTCGTCGCCAAGGCGCGCGCGGCCGGCGGCGAGCAAATCATGGTCTGCGAGCGCGGCTATGCGTTCGGCTACAACAATCTCGTCGCCGACATGCGTAGCCTGGCGATCATGCGTGACACCGGCTGCCCGGTGGTCTTTGATGCCACCCATTCGGTGCAGCTGCCCGGCGGGCAGGGCACGCGCTCGGGCGGCGCGCGTGAACAGATTCCGGTATTGTCGCGGGCTGCCGTCGCGGCCGGCGTGTCGGGTCTGTTCATGGAGACCCATCCGGACCCCGACAACGCGCTCTGCGACGGGCCGAATTCATGGCCGCTGGCGCATATGCGCGAGTTGCTGGAGACGCTGGTCGAACTCGACGCAGTGATCAAACGCCGCGGCACCATCGAGTCGACGTTCGTACAACCGTAAAACGAAACGCCAAAGCAGTATTTCTATGTCGAAGATCAAGCAAATTCGTGGGTACCAGGTCATCGATTCGCGCGGCAACCCGACCGTGGCCGCGCGCGTGACGCTGGAATCCGGCGCGGTCGGTGTCGCCATGGTGCCTTCGGGCGCATCCACCGGGAGCCTGGAGGCCGTGGAACTGCGTGATGGCGACGCCGATCGCTTTCTCGGCAAGGGCGTGACCCGTGCCGTCGCCAGCGTCAACGGCGAGATCGCCAAGAAGCTCAAGGGATTCGAGGCCGACGATCAGGCCGGCCTCGACAAGACGTTGATCGAGCTCGACGGCACCGAGAACAAGGGCCGTCTGGGCGCCAACGCGCTGCTGGGCGTATCGCTGGCAACGGCGCACGCGGCGGCGAACGACAGCCGCAAGGGGCTGTACGACTTTCTCGGCCACGACGACGCCGTCAATCTGCCGGTCCCGATGATGAACGTCATCAACGGCGGCGCCCATGCCGACAACAACGTCGACATGCAGGAGTTCATGATCGTGCCGGCCGGCATGAGCACCTTCGCGGACGCCATGCGCTGCGGCGCCGAGATATTTCAGCATCTCAAGAAGCTGCTGGGCGAACGCGGCCTGGCCACGGCGGTGGGCGACGAGGGGGGCTTCGCGCCGAACCTGCCGTCCAACGCCTCGGCGCTGGATACCCTGGTCGAAGCGATCGAGCGGGCGGGCTACAAGCCGGGCGAAAACGTCTGGCTGGGGCTCGACGCGGCCAGTACCGAGTTCTATGAAGACGGCCGCTACAAGCTGGCCTCCGAGAACGCCGAGTACGACGCTGCCGGTTTCGTGGACTACCTGGCCGGTCTGGTCGACCAGTACCCGATCCTCACCATCGAGGACGGCATGGCCGAAGACGACTGGGACGGCTGGGCGTTGCTGACCGAGCGCCTGGGCGATCATGTCCAGCTGGTCGGCGACGATCTGTTCGTCACCAACACGCGTATTTTGCAGAAGGGCATCGAGGAAGGCATCGCCAACTCGATTCTCATCAAACCGAACCAGATCGGCACGCTGACCGAAACCCTGCGTGCCATCGACGTCGCCACGCGCGCCGACTACACCGCGGTGGTGTCGCATCGCTCGGGCGAGACCGAGGACTCCACCATCGCCGATCTGGCGGTGGCCACTTCGGCCACCCAGATCAAGACCGGCTCGCTGTCGCGCTCGGACCGGATTGCCAAGTACAACCGCCTGCTCATGATCGAAGCGGAACTCGGCACGCGGGCGGTCTACCCGGGCCGGAACGCGTTCAAGGTCGGGTTCTAGCATGAACATGCGGGCGGATCTCGCCCATGCTGGACAGCGGCCGCGGGCGCGCTACAATCGGCGTATGTATCGTATCGTGGTCATTGCGCTCGTCGTCGTGCTCGCCGGTCTGCAGTATCGCCTGTGGATCGCGGATGGCGGCTGGGCGGAAGTCCATCGTCTGGGCGAGATGAAGGAACAGCTGCACGAGGCCAACGAGCAGCGCCTTGTTCGCAACAACGCCCTGCAGGCCGAGGTCGACGACCTCAAGTCCGGCGAGAGTGCCACCGAAGGCCGTGCGCGCTCCGACATGGGCATGATCAAGCGCGACGAGCAGTTCTTCCTCACCATCGCGCCGCCCGGTACCGCCGACAGCAGTCACCAGGCCGCACGGTAAATGCCTCTGCTCGACGGGGACGCGGTGGATATCGCCGCGCTCGCCTACGCGCGCGGCGAACAGCCGCGGGTCCAGGCGGTCATTCGCCAGCAACCCGCGGATTTCTTCGTCGACGAAGACTGCGACATCGCTCTGAGCGGCAGCGGTGAACACCTCTGGTGTCACGTAGAGAAGACCAATCTCACCACCCAGGACGCAGTTCAGGCGCTTTCACGCGCGGCCGGCGTGCATCCGCGCCAGATCGGCTTCTCCGGGATGAAGGACCGTGTGGCGGTCACCCGTCAGTGGATCTCGCTGGCCTGGCCGATTGCCCGTGATCTGCCGGACTTCGACGATATCGCCGGATTGACCGTGCTCGACATGAAGCGCCACGAGCGCAAGCTCAAGCGCGGCGCACATCGCGGCAACCGATTCGTTCTGCGTCTTCGGCAACTTCGCGGCGAACGCGCGTCGTTAGAGCAGGACTTGGCACGCATTCGCGCCGTGGGGGTACCGAACTATTTCGGCGCCCAACGCTTTGGGCGCGGCGGTCGCAATATCGCGCTGTCGCGGGCGCTGTTCGCGGGCAAGCGCCTGTCGCGCAACCGGCGCGGATTCGCGCTTTCGGCCGCGCGTTCGCTGTTGTTCAATGCCGTGCTCGACGCACGCGTACGTGACGGCAGCTGGAATCGGCTGATTGACGGCGAGGCGGTGATGCTCGACGGCAGCCACAGCCTGTTTGAGCTCGACGCCACCGATCAATCCGCCGCGGCGCTTGAACAGCGGCTGGACGCATTCGATATCCACCCCAGCGGACCGCTGCCGGGCCGCGACGGGCCGGACGTCGTATCGGCGACCGCCCGTGCGCTCGAGGCTGAGGTGCTGGCGGCCTATCCCGATCTCGTTGGCGGGCTCGCCAGCGCCGGTGTGGATGCCGCCCGCCGGGCGCTTCGGTTGCCCGTGCCGGATCTGGACTGGGTGTTCGAGGACGACAGCTGTCTGCGTGTAGCGTTTTCACTGCCGCCCGGCGCCTTTGCGACCAGCGTATTGCGCGAGTTCGCCGTGGTTTGCGAGGCCGGCCCGCAGGCAGGCGACGCCGAGTAGCGTGCTAGCCGCGGCGCAGGAGTACGTAAACCGCGCCCGTGCCGCCGTCGTTCTCCCGCGCCGAGCAGTAGGCCAGCACCTCGTCGCGCTGGCGCAGCCAACCGGCCACCTTGACCTTCAGCACCGGCCCACGGTTGCCGGAGCGCAAGCCCTTGCCGTGCACCACGCGTACGCAGCGGTAGTCGCGATCCAGCGCCTCGCGTAGAAACACCGCGAGGCAATGGCGGGCGACATCGACGATCATGCCGTGGAGATCGATCTCGGCCTGACATCGGTACTGGCCGCGGCGCAGCTTGCGCATGACGGACAGCTGTACGCCTTCACGCCGGTGAAACAGGTCGTCGCCCGTTTCCACGTCGTCCGGTGGCGGCGTGTCGAGCAGTTCGCCGATGACGGCCTGTTCGTCGGCCTCGCGGATGGCCGGACGCGGGGAGGGCATGCGTCGCCAAGGCGCCCGGCGTTTACCCTTCGCAAGCCGCGCCACGGGCCCGACCGCCTCGCGAAACAGCGCGCTGTCGTCGTCGCTGATCGCCGCCGGGTCTGTGCCCGATGGCTTTCCGGTGGTGTGGGAACGATCGCTCACGGTGGCAATTCATCCAAGCAGGAAGCCGCCAAGATAGGCTATGCTAGCGAGCCTGCAGCGTGCTTGCACGTGCCGGTTTTCACGCACTTTCCTGAAACCCTTGCATGCGATTACTGCTGAGTAACGATGACGGATGTCATGCGCCCGGCCTTACGGCCCTGCGCGCGGCGATGGCCGAGATCTGCGACGACATGGTCACGGTCGCCCCCGACCGCAACCGCAGCGGCGCCAGCAACTCCCTGACGCTGGAGCGCCCGTTGCGCGTCAACCGGGTGGCCGACGGTCTGTACTCGGTCGACGGTACACCGACCGACTGCGTGCATCTGGCGACCACCGGCCTGTTCGAGCAGGACGCCGACATGGTCGTGTCGGGCATCAACCAGGGGGCGAACCTCGGCGACGATGTGCTGTACTCGGGTACGGTCGCGGCGGCCACCGAAGGCCGCTCGCTGGGGCTGCCCGCGGTCGCGGTATCGCTGGTCGGGGAAAACCCGCGCCACTACGATACGGCAGCCCGGGTCGCCGTCTCCGTGGTGCGCCTGCTCATCGACCATCCGTTGCCCAACGACACCATTCTGAACGTCAATGTGCCGGACCTGGCGTTCGGCGAGCTCGGCGGCTACGCGGCCACCCGGCTCGGCAATCGCCATCGCGCGGAACGGCTGGTGGAAGACAGCGACCCGCGCGGTCGGCCGATCTTCTGGATCGGCCGGGCCGGCGGCGAGGCCGATGCCGGCCCCGGTACCGACTTCCACGCGGTCGCCCAGGGGCAGGTGTCGATCACGCCGATCCAGATCGATCTCACGCAGCACAGCGCGGTATCGAGCGTCGGCGAATGGGTGCAGAGACTGTGAACGCGCACGACAAACACCCCCACGTGCGCGGTTTCGGCATGGCGTCGGCGCGCAGCCGTGCGCGACTCGTGGAGCGCCTGCGCGGCCTCGGTATCGACGACGAGACCGTGCTGGCAGCGATCGAAAAGGTGCAGCGTCATCAGTTCGTCGACGAGGCGATGACCAGCCGCGCCTACGACGATACCGCGCTGCCCATCGGTTACGGCCAGACCATCTCCCAGCCTTATATCGTCGCGCAGATGACGAGTCTGCTCATCGCCGAGGGTCGGCCGGAGAACGTGCTGGAGATCGGCACCGGCAGCGGCTACCAGGCCGCGGTGCTGGCCGAGATTCTGCCGTCGATCTATACCGTGGAGCGTATTCAACCGCTGTATGAACGCGCCCGCCGACGGTTCGCGGAACTCGGCTATCGCAACGTGCGGGCCCGGCTGGCGCGCGATGGCGTGCTCGGACTGCCGGATTACGGGCCCTTCGATGCAATTCTGGTAACCGCTGGCGCGGAGCGGTTGCCCAAGGCACTGTATGCGCAGATCGCCGACGGCGGGCGCATGATCGTGCCGGTCGGCCCGAGCGGCGATCAGCGTCTCATGGTGATTTACCGCGATGGCGCGAACTATCGCGAGCAGGCGCTGGACGCGGTGAGCTTCGTGCCGCTGATCGAACAGCGGGCCGACGAGCGCATCGGATGAAGCCCGATCTGGCCTCTCGCGTGTCGTCGACGCGCACCCGCGCATAGGATCTGCCCATGTTTCGACGTCTCTACGAGGCCGTGGTTCGCGCTTCCGGGCATCGGCGCGCGCCGTCGTTGCTCGCGTTGCTGGCATTTGCGGAATCGTCCTTTTTCCCGATTCCGCCCGATGTCATGCTCGCGCCCATGGCGCTTGCCCGGCCGCGGCGGGCGTGGTGGTTTGCGCTGATCACCACGCTGGCTTCGGTCGCCGGCGGCATTCTGGGTTACTGGATCGGAGCGCTGTTTCTCGACGCGTTACTGCCGTGGCTGAAGGATCTCGGGTATTTTCATGCCTATGAGACCGCCCGCGACTGGTTCGACGCCTACGGCTTCTGGGCCATCCTGCTGGCCGGCTTCTCGCCGATTCCCTACAAGGTGTTCACGATCGCGGCCGGGGCCGTCGCCATGCCGTTTCTGCCGTTCCTGCTCGGTTCGGCCGTGGGGCGGGGCGCGCGCTTTTTCTTGGTTGCGGGGCTGGTACGCTGGCTCGGGCCGGTGTTCGAGCAACGCCTGCTCAAGTATATCGACTGGATCGGGTGGGCCATCGTCGCCGTGATTGTCATCGTGATCGCCGTACTGAAGCTGCAATGAAACGCCTTGCGCTCGTACTGTCTATCGTCATCGTGGTCGCGGGCTGTTCGCTGCGCGGCGCCATGCGCCCGGATGTCTACACCGTCAAGCGCGGCGACACGCTATCTCGCATCGCGGCGACCTACGGGCTGAACTGGCGCGATCTCGCGCGCTGGAACCAGATCGGCCCGCCTTACCGGATCGAGGTCGGGCAGCGGATTTCGCTCGATCCGTACCCGCCGCTGGACTACTCCGCGTCGCGCACGACAAGCCGCGCCCCGGCACCGCCCGCACCCCGACAACCGCGGGTGGCGCGCGCGCCGCAGGATTCGCGCGCTGCCCAGGAGGCCGCGATTCAGGCTTCCACGCCGCAACTCACGCGCACGATCGAGCACGTCGACAAGCCCGATACCGGCCGGCCCACGACACCGCGCCCGCAACCGCGCTCCGAGCCGCCGCAAGAAACGATGGCCGAGAACGAAGTCGCGACCGAGGCGCAGATCAACAAGGCCAGCGAGCAGGCGCCGGTCCAGCCCACGCGCACCGGCGGGCCGAGCGAGGACGGCTGGCAGTGGCCGGCCAGCGGCTCGATCATCCGCGGCTATGCCGCTCAGCGCACCCGCCAGGGCATCGATATCGGCGGACGCGAAGGCTCGCCCGTCTATGCCGCATCGAGCGGGCGCGTCGTATACAACGGGACCGGCCTGAAGGGCTACGGCAAGCTCATCATCATCAAGCACGACGAGGAGTATCTGTCGGCGTACGGTTTCACGCGCAACACGCGGGTCGCGCAGGGTCAGGATGTGGCCGTGGGCACGCGCATCGCCGACATGGGGCTGGGCCCCCAGAACAAGCCCATGCTCCATTTCGAGATCCGGCGCGACGGGCGGCCCATCGACCCCGCGAGCGTCTTGCCGAACGAGGACTGAGCGGCCTCTGCATCCGGTAGTCGCACCTCGGCGATTCTGGCAAACTGCGGCGCTTGCTTTTTGCGTTCGCTGATCCACCGAGTCACTCACGACTCTTCAAGCCGATCGACCATGTCAAACCCGTCGCCCAAGTCTGAATTCGCGCGAATCAATCGCCTGCCGCCGTATGTGTTCGGCATCGTCAACGAACTCAAGCAGGCGGCGCGAGCGCGGGGCGAGGACATCATCGATTTCGGCATGGGCAACCCCGATCAGCCGACGCCCGAGCATATCGTCAACAAGCTCGTCGACGCGGCCCAGCGTCCGGATACCCACCGCTATTCGGTATCCAAGGGTGTGCCGCGGCTGCGTCTGGCGATCTGCGACTGGTACAAGCGTCGGTTCGACGTGGATCTGGATCCGGATACCGAGTCCATCGTCACGATGGGTTCCAAGGAAGGTCTGGCGCATCTCATGCTCGCCATTCTCGAGCACGGCGATCAGGTGCTGGTGCCCAATCCCGCGTACCCGATTCATCCCTACGGCGCGGTGATCGCCGGGGCGGACGTGCGCCACGTGCGGATGATGCCGGACACCGACTTCTTCGCCGAGCTGGAAAAGGCGATCAAGGAATCCTGGCCGCGCCCGAAGATGATGCTGCTCAATTTTCCGGGCAACCCCACCACGCAGTGCGTGGAACTGGAGTTCTTCGAACGCTGCGTGGAGATGGCGCGCGAGTACGATCTGTGGATCGTGCAGGATCTGGCGTACGCGGACCTGTGCTTCGACGGCTATGAAGCGCCGTCTATCCTGCAGGTGCCGGGCGCCAAGGACGTGGCGGTCGAGTGTTACACGCTCTCGAAGAGCTACAACATGCCCGGCTGGCGTGTCGGCTTCATGTGCGGCAACAGCACGCTCATCGCCGCACTGGCGCGCATGAAATCCTATCTCGATTACGGCATGTTCACGCCGGTTCAAGTGGCCGCGATCGCCGCGCTCAACGGTCCGCAGGAATGCGTGACCGAGATCCGCGACATGTATCAGAAACGCCGCGACGTGCTATGCGACGGCCTCAACGATATCGGCTGGCTGGTCGATCGGCCCAAGGCGACGATGTTCGTCTGGGCGCCGATCCCGGATCCTTATCTGCCCATGGGGTCGCTCGAATTCACCAAGAAGCTGCTTGCGGACGCCGATGTGGCCGTGTCCCCGGGGATCGGCTTCGGCGAATACGGCGACACGCATGTGCGTTTCGGCCTGATCGAGAACGAGCAGCGCACCCGTCAGGCGCTGCGTAATATCAAGCGCATGTTCAAACGCGACGGGCTGATCGACAGCCTGTAGTGCGCGCCGCGAGCGGCGACGACCAGAAGGAGACGCAAGTGCAACCGGTCAACGTGGGACTACTCGGGCTCGGCACCGTCGGTGCCGGCGCCGTCAATCTGCTCGAACGCAACGGCGCCGAGATCACGCGTCGCGCGGGCAGGGCGATTCGCGTCACCCGCGCGGCCGTGCGCAACCCGGACAAGGCGCGCGAGTGCGCCACGGCCGACATCCAGATCGGCACCGACTGCAACGCGATCGTCACCGACCCCGACATCCACGTGGTGCTCGAGCTGATCGGCGGCGACACCGAAGCCTATGACCTGGTGATGGCGGCGATCGCCAACGGCAAGCATGTGGTCACCGCGAACAAGCATCTGATCGCGCTGCATGGCAACGAGATCTTCGCGGCCGCCGACGAGGCCGGGGTGGTGGTGTCCTTCGAGGCGGCCGTTGCCGGCGGCATTCCGATCATCAAGGCCATGCGCGAAAGCCTGGCCGCGAACCATATCGAATGGGTCGCCGGCATCATCAACGGCACCGGCAATTTCATCCTCAGCCAGATGATGTTCGAGGACCAGAGCTTCGAGGATGCGCTCGCCGATGCCCAGCGGCTCGGCTTCGCCGAGGCGGACCCGACCTTCGACGTGGAAGGTATCGATGCGGCCCACAAGCTCGCGATCATCGGCGCGATCGCCTTCGGTATTCCGCTGTCCTTCGACAAGATCTTCACCCAGGGCATCCGCGACATCGATAGCGTCGATATCGAGTACTGCGCGGAACTGGGTTATCGCATCAAGCATCTGGGTATCGCACGGCGCCAGGACACGGGCGTGGAGCTGCGTGTCCACCCGACGCTCGTGTCGCAGAAAGCACTGCTGGCGAACGTCGAAGGCGAGAAGAACGCCATCATGGTCCATGGCGACGCAGTCGGCCCGACCGTCTATTACGGCGCCGGCGCCGGGGCAGGGCCAACCGCTTCGTCGGTGGTCGCGGACCTCATCGATACCGTGCGCATCATGAGCGTCGACCCGTCCGGACGCGTGCCGCATCTGGCATTCCAGCCGGACCAGATCACCGATGAGCCGGTCCTCGCATCCGAGGATTTCGTCTGCGGGCATTATTTCCGCGTGCAGGTCGCCGACCAGATCGGCGTCATGGCCGAGATCACCCGCGCGCTGGCGGAACAGCAGATCGGCATCGAGGCGATTCTGCAGAAGGACCCGCCGACTGCCGAAGACGACGCGCGCGTGATGATCGTGACCAAACCCGCGCGCGAGCGCAGTCTCATGCAGGTGCTCGACCATATCCGCGCCTTGCCGTACACCCGCGACGGCGTGGTGCACATGCGCGTTGCCCAGTTCGAAGACTAGGAGCGCCGGACTCTCGATGCGCTATATCAGCACCCGGGGCAGCGCGCCCGCATTGAACTTCGAGGAGGTCGTGCTCACCGGCATGGCCGGCGACGGCGGGCTGTA
Organism: Endozoicomonas sp. G2_2; assembly: GCF_017744135.1. Classification (GTDB taxonomy): domain Bacteria; phylum Pseudomonadota; class Gammaproteobacteria; order Nevskiales; family Salinisphaeraceae; genus Salinisphaera. The sequence goes on along the minus strand of NZ_JAGHQU010000002.1, from coordinate 336,821 downwards.
CGTGCCCGAAACCATTCCGCAGTTCACGCACGACGAGCTGGCGGCGATGGCGGGACTGCCGTATACCGAGATCGCGTTTCGGGTGATGAAGCCGTTCGTCGGCGGCGAGATCGATGACGCCACCTTCCGCGAAATCATCGATGCGTCGTATGCGACCTTCAAGCACGACGCCGTGGTGCCGCTCAAGCAGCTCGACTGCAACCACCATCTGCTCGAGCTGTTCCACGGGCCGACGCTGGCGTTCAAGGATGTGGCACTGCAGCTGCTGGGGAGACTGCTCGATCACTTCTTGGCCAAACGCGACCAGAAAGGCGTGATCATGGGCGCGACGTCCGGCGATACCGGCTCGGCCGCTATCGAGGGCTGTCGGCATTGCGACAACCTCGACATATTCATCCTGCATCCGCATGAGCGCGTGTCGGCGGTGCAGCGCCGTCAGATGACGACCGTGCTCGCGGATAACGTGCATAACATCGCCATCGAAGGCAATTTCGACGATGCCCAGGCGATGGTCAAGGCAAGCTTTGCCGATCAGGGCTTCCTACAGGGCACCCAGCTGATCGCGGTCAATTCGATCAACTGGGCTCGGATCATGGCTCAGATCGTGTATTACGTAGCGTCCGCGGTGGTCCTCGGCGCCCCGCATCGCGAAGTCAGCTTCTGCGTGCCCTCGGCCAATTTTGGCAATCTGTTTGCCGGCTATATGGCCAAGCGCATGGGCCTGCCGGTCAAGCAGTTCGTGATCGCGACCAACGCAAACGACATCCTGCATCGCACGATTACGGACAACGACTTTTCCAAAACGGAGCTCAAGCCGACGCTGGCGCCGTCCATGGATATCGTGGTGTCGTCGAACTTCGAACGGCTGCTGTTCGAAGCCTACGGCCGAAACGGCAAAGATGTGGCCGATCTGATGGGTCGTTTCGCCCAGTCGCCGACGTCGCTGCACGAAGCGCCACTGGCCGAATTGCGTAAGCTGTTTTCCAGCCACAGCGTCGGCGACGACACGATTCTGGAAGTCATCCGGGAAGCATTCGAGCACACTGGTGAACTCCTCGACCCGCATACTGCGACCGGCTATCGCGCGGCGCAGCGTGTCCGTGCGGACGAAACCACGCCCATGATCACACTTGCGACCGCACATCCGGCCAAGTTCGAAGAGGCAGTGGTCAAGGCAGGGTTCGAGGGTGCGCCCTTGCCCGAGAACATGCACGATCTGATGTCGCGCGACGAACGCTACGACGTCTTGCCTGCCGAGTTGAAGGCAGTGCAAGCCTACGTGGCCGAGCATCGGCACTAGCAGCCGGCGGCGTGCAAGCGCCGCCGGCTGCTCGTGCCGCCTGCCGGATGGGGCATACAGCCGGGTTCAAGACGCCGTGAGCCGTGACACGCCCGTTACCGCCCGCATCGTCGAGCGTGAGGTCGATATTGCCGCGGCGCTCGCAGACGTGGGCCCGCCCTTATTGCAGCGCCTCTATGCCGGGCGGGGCGTACGCTCACCCGACGAGCTGGACTACGGCCTGCGTCACCTGCCGCACTATTCGACATTCAAAGGCATCGACTCAGCCTGTGATCTGATCGAAAGCGCCATGCACGGCGGCCACCGTATTCTCGTGGTTGGGGATTTCGATGCCGATGGCGCCACCAGTACCACACTGGTTTGTGACGCGCTGGAAGCCATGGGCGCACGCCGCGTTTCATATTTTCTGCCACATCGGGCACGCCATGGTTATGGCTTGTCGCCTGCTGTGGTCGAAGCGGTCGGTACGGGCGAGCAGGGCGACCTCATCATCACGGTCGATAACGGCATCGCCAGCATCGCCGGCGTGGAGGCCGCACAAGCGGCCGGTTGGCGGGTCGTGGTCTGCGATCACCATCTGCCCGGCGATACGCTGCCGGCCGCCGAGGCCATCGTGAACCCGAACCAGCCGGGCTGCGAATTCAAGGGCAAGGCCCTGGCCGGTGTTGGCGTAGCCTTCTATTTGATGGCGGCCGTACGTGCCCGCCTGGCCGAAACACAGCCGGAACGAGCGCTCCCGAGGCTGAGCGACTATCTCGATCTGGTCGCGGTCGGTACGGTTGCGGATGTCGTCGTGCTCGACCATCTCAATCGGATGCTCGTCAGCCAGGGGTTGCGTCGTATACGCCAGGGAAAGGCGCGGCCGGGCATCGCCGCGCTCATCGAGGTCGCCGGACGCGACGCGGCGCGGCTTAACGCTGCGGATATCGGCTTTGCGGTGGGCCCACGGCTGAATGCGGCCGGTCGGCTCGAAGATATGTCGATCGGCGTTGCCTGTCTGCGCGCAAGCGATACACCGACCGCTACGTCCAAGGCCAGCGAACTCGCCGCTATCAATCGCCAACGCCAGAGCGTGCAACGGCGTATGCAAAGCGATGCCGACAACGCACTCGCCAAGCTAGACCGCGCGCCGGCAGAACGCGCGGCGCTGGTCGTCCATAGCGACGATTGGCATGAAGGCATTGTGGGTTTAATCGCCTCGCGTCTGCGCGAGCACCACGGCCGCCCGGTGGTCGCGTTCGCGCCAGGGGCCCACGGATTGCTCAAGGGCTCGGCACGCTCGATCGCCGGTTTGCATATTCGCGATGCGCTGGCCGCCGTGGATGCGCGTCATCCCGGCTTGATCACCCAGTTCGGTGGTCATGCCCAGGCTGCCGGGCTTGTTCTGTCGCCCGATGCACTCCATGAGTTTGAGCAGGCCTTCGAAACAACCGTCGCCGCGCGTTTGACGCCGGCCATGCTGAGCCCGGACATCGTCACCGACGGGTCGCTCACCGCGCAGGAGCTGAATCTCGATACCGCGCGGTTGCTTGAGGCCAGCGGGCCATGGGGCAATGGTTTCGAAGAGCCGCTGTTCCACGGCCTGTTTGAAGTCGTATCGCAACGCATTGTCGGCGAGCGCCACCTGAAGCTCGAGGTTCGACATCCGCAGGCCAGCACTACCATCGAAGCAATGGTCTTCAACCAGGCCGATCTGCTGGAAACCGGAGCAGTGTATCGGCTGGTATATCGATTGGCGGTCAATGTGTTTCGCGAACGCATGAGCGCGAATCTCATTGTCAGCGCGGTTCGCCGGAACTGACAACAGGCCCGCGCGCGGGGCGCGCGTTCATTCATCGGAACGAACGCTAGCCGCCCTCAAGGCTGGCTACCAGTTGCAGCTGGGCGACGAACATGAGCGCGGGCACGCCGATGAGGATGGCCAGCCAGAGGAGTATCTGGTCTGAAAAACGATCGAGTAGCCAGAAATACACAGCCGCCAGGGCGACGGCAAGCACGCTCTGAATCAGGGCCGCGAACAGGCCGGCTTCTTGAATGGCGATGCCAGAAAAGAAGACGAAAAGGCCCCAGATGCCGGCGAACAAAAAAGGCCGGCCAAACTGGCTGGCCACCCAGCCGAGGAAGATCAGTACAAGTACGCCCATGATCTGTTGCCCCCGGTAAGCTCAGCCGCATGCCGACGCAGGGCGCCAGCGGCCGCTCTCAGTCGAAACGATCGTCGCAGACCTGGACCATACCGTCCTCGACCCGTACCGGAAAGGCGTGGACGTCCTCGTAGGCAGGCGGCGTAAGCGCCTTGCCGTTCTTGATACAGAAACGCGCGCCATGACGCGGGCAGATGATCTCGTCGCCCTCGACTTCGCCGCTGGCGAGTTCGCCGCCGTCATGGGTGCACATGTCCTCGATGGCGTAGTAGTCGCCTTCGCGATAGAACACGGCCACCATCACATCGTCCACGTCGACGACGCGGCACTGGCCTTCCTTGAGTTCGCCGTCCTTGGCGACATCGACCCAGTCCGTCATTGCTTGCTCTCGATTCGGTTAGGGGAAGAATCCCGCGAAAAAAATGTCACGCCAAGGCGCAGAGACGCCAAGAATGCCGCGACATTGCAGACTTTGTGTTTGCTTAGCGCCTTGGCGGCTTTGCGTGAGACCTGTTCGATCCGGCCTGGAGGATAGCGAATACGGCCGGAGCCGTCGGTCCGGATAATCAGCAGCCTAGCCGAAAATCCGCTGCACGCTCTCCAGGCCCTTGATCAGCGCGTCGACGTCGCTGTCGTCGTTGTAGGCGGCGAACGAGGCGCGCGCGGTCGCGGGCACGCCGAAGCGCGTCATCAGCGGCATGGCACAGTGATGGCCGGTTCGAATCGCGACACCGGATTCATCCAGCAGGGTGCCGATATCATGGGCGTGCACGCCGTCCATCACGAAAGAGAGGGTCGCGGCCTTGCCCGGCGCCGTGCCGAAGATGCGCAGGCCATCGATCGCCTGCATGCCGGCCGTCGCACGCTCGAGCAGACGGTGCTCGTGGTGTGCGACCGCGTCGAGATCCACGCCCTCGAGATATTCGATCGCCGCGCCGAACGCTGATGCCCCGGCGATGTTCGGCGTGCCGGCCTCGAACTTGTAGGGCAGCTCGTTCCAGGTCGTACCTTCGAAGGAGACTGTCTCGATCATGTCGCCACCGCCCTGATAGGGCGGCATGTCGTCGAGCAGGGCTTCCTTGCCGTACAGCACCCCGATGCCGGTCGGGCCGAACAGCTTGTGCCCGGAGAAGACATAGAAATCCGTGCCCAGCGCCTGCACGTCGACCGGCATGTGGGCGACGGCCTGGGCCCCGTCGATGAGCGTGATCGCGCCGGCTTCGTGCGCCGCCGCGACCATGTCGGCCACCGGCAGCACCGTGCCCAGCGCGTTCGACACATGTGCGAAGGCCGCGATCGCCGTGCGGTCCGACAGCTTCGCCTTGAACGCCTCGAGCGTCACGCTGCCGTCGTCCTCGACCGGGACCACCACGACTGTCGCGCCCGTCTGTTCGGCGATCATCTGCCAGGGCACGATATTCGAATGATGTTCGAGTTCCGTGACCAGGATTTCGTCGCCCGCTGTCAGGCGCGGTCGCGCATAACATTGTGCGACGAGGTTGATGCCGTCGGTGGTGCCGCGCGTGTAGACGACCTCGGCCCGCGCTCGAGCATTGATGAAGTCCACGAGACGGTCACGCGCGCCTTCGTACTGGCGCGTGGCACGCTGTGACAGCGCATGAATCGCCCGATGCACGTTGGCGTTGGCGTGCCGGTAGTAGTCGTCGCTGGCTTGGATCACGGCCAGCGGCTTCTGCGTGGTGGCCGCGTTGTCGAGATAGGCCAGTTGCACGCCCTGATCCAGCGGTTCCGACAGAATCGGAAAATCCGCCCGGAAACGGGCCGGGTCAAATGTCAGTTGCTTGGCGGCTTCGGCGATGGCCATGGTTTGTCTCTCGCGTTGCGATCAGGCGAGGTCAGCGTAGCTTTCTCCGCCTGGCAGTTTGGACATCAGCGCAGCTTCGACAAAGCGCTCGACCGGCTCGAGGCCGACCTTCTGCACCAGCGCGTTGGCGAAGCTGTAGGTCAGGATCGCGCGTGCACCGTCGTCCTCGACGCCACGGCTCTTGAGATAGAACACCGCATCCTCGTCGAGCTGCCCGACGGTCGAGCCGTGTGCGGCCACCACGTCGTCGGCATAGATCTCGAGTTCCGGCTTGGCGTCCACCTCGGCCTTGTCGGACAACAGCAGCGCATCGCAGCTCAGGTCCGAATCGGTTTTCTGGGCGTCCTTGCGGATAAGTATCTTGCCGTTGAACACGCCGCGCCCGTAATCGGCCAGTACGCCCTTGTAGATCTCGCGCGAAACGCTGTGTTCGGTGTCGTGATCTACGCAGGTGTGGTTGTCCATGTGTTGCCGGCCGGTCGGCACGTAAACGCCGTAGAAATGCACTTCGGCATTCGGGTCGACGAGCCGGGCATGGGTATCCGTACGCGCCAGGCGTCCGCCCAGATCAAAGCCGTGATTGAGCACGCGGCTGTCGCGGGTCTGGTGCGCAAAGAAGCTGGCCACGTGGTAGCCGCGGCTGGACTCCTGCTGTACGCGGCAGCGGGTAAGCTGCGCATTCTGGCCCATGACCGCCTCGGTCACGATGTTGGTGAAGTAGGGCTTGTCGCCCAGACCGACGTAGTGCTCGATGACCGTCGCCTGGCTGCTGGCGTCTATCACGTAGCGATGACGCACCTGCGCCATGCGCTCCTCGTGACCGCCGCTCGACACGGTGATCACGTGGATCGGCTTGTCGGCCGCAGCGTTTGCCGCGAGATGCACGTAGGCGCCGTCGGTGGCGAACGCGGCGTTCATGTCTGACAGACTGCCCGGCTGCGACGCGATCGCTTCCGACTGGACCGTCGCTTCGGCGTCCGACTCCAGATACTCGGCGAACGACTGTACGATCACGCCCTTGGGCAGGCCGTCCAGCATCGACAGGCGCGCACTGAAATGGCCGTCGACGATGACGATGCGATACGCGTCCAGATCTGCCGGCAGGAACGGGGCGAGGGCGTCTTCGGAGACGTCGCCCGCCTCGTCGCTGATCTCGAAGCGACGCTTTTCCACGGGACGCAGGCTGGTGTACTTCCAGTCCTCCTGACGCGTGTCCGGAAAGCCGGCTTCGCCGAAGGCTTTCAGTGCCGCCTTGCGGGCCCGCTTGTTCGCGTCGCTGCCCGGCAGCTGGCGCTCGATACGGGCGTATTCGGCCAGGTAATGGTCGATGAGCGGCGCGATATCGTTCATGAGGGTGCCGTTTCGCTATCGGTTTCGAGATTCACGTAGCCCTGTTCCTCGAGCGTATCGGCCAGTTCGGGACCGCCCGAGCGCACGATGCGGCCGTTGGCGAGCACGTGCACGCGATCGGGCACGACATGCTCGAGCAGACGCTTGTAGTGGGTTACCAGCACGGTGGAGCGCTCGGGCGAACGCAGGCGGTTGATGCCGTCGGCGACGACCTTGAGTGCGTCGATATCCAGACCGGAGTCGGTTTCGTCAAGGATCGACAGGCTCGGCTCGAGCACAAGCATCTGGAAGATTTCGTTGCGCTTCTTCTCGCCGCCCGAGAAATCCTCGTTCACGCCACGCTTGGCCATGTCCATGCTCATGCCGACATGCGCGATCTTTTCGTTGATCATCTGCATGAATTCCATCGCCTCGACCTCGGGCTCGCCGCGATACTTCCGGCGCGCATTAACGGCCGCACGCAGCAGGTAGAGGTTGGAGACGCCCGGAATCTCGACCGGGTACTGGAAACCGAGAAACACGCCTTCGCAGGCTCGTTCGTCGGCATCCAGGTCGAGCAGATCCTTGCCCTTGTAGGACACACTGCCGCCGGTGATGTCGTAATCCTCGCGGCCGGCGAGAATGCTCGCCAGCGTGGATTTGCCGGAGCCGTTCGGGCCCATGATGGCGTGGACTTCGCCGGTCGGAATCTCGAGGTCGACGCCGCGCAGAATCGGCTTGCCCTCGACCTCGGCCTGTAGGTTCTTGATGGAAAGCATAAATTATTTTTAGCGGATTGAACGTGGCAGGCCCGCGCACGCGGCGCGGGCCCGATATTCATTCGCCGGGCTGTCGCGTGCGATCAGCCGACGGCGTTCTCGAGCGTGACGTTGAGCAGCTTCTGGGCCTCGACGGCGAATTCCATCGGCAGCTCCTTGAACACGTCCTTGCAGAAGCCGTTCACGATGAGGTTGACGGCGTCTTCCTCGGAGAGCCCGCGCTGCTGACAGTAGAACATCTGGTCTTCACCGATCTTGGAGGTGGTGGCCTCATGTTCAAGCTTGGCGGTCGAGTTCTTGGTCTCGACGTAGGGGAAGGTGTGGGCCCCGCACTTGTCGCCGATCAGCAGGCTGTCGCACTGGGTGAAGTTTCGCGCGTTGTTCGCGCTCGGCAGGATCTTGACGAGCCCGCGATAAGACTGCTCGCCGCGCGCCGCGGAAATACCCTTGGCAATGATCGTGGACTTGGTGTTCTTGCCCACGTGGATCATCTTGGTGCCGGTATCGGCCTGCTGCATGCCGCGCGTCACCGCCACCGAGTAGAACTCGCCGACCGAGTCGTTGCCGTTAAGCACGCAGCTAGGATATTTCCAGGTGATCGCCGAACCAGTCTCGACCTGGGTCCAGGAGATCTTGGAGCGGTCACCGCGGCAATCGCCACGCTTGGTGACGAAGTTGAAGATGCCGCCGTTGCCGTTCTCGTCGCCCGGGTACCAGTTCTGGACCGTGGAGTACTTGATCTCGGCGTCTTCCTCGGCAACGAGCTCCACCACGGCGGCGTGCAGCTGATTCTCGTCGCGCTGCGGCGCCGTGCACCCCTCGAGGTAGCTCACATGGCTGCCCGGCTCGGCGATGATGAGCGTGCGCTCGAACTGACCCGTGTTTTCGGCGTTGATCCGGAAGTAGGTCGACAGCTCCATGGGGCACTTGACCCCCTTGGGGATATAAACGAACGAACCGTCGGTGAATACCGCCGAGTTCAGACCGGCAAAGAAGTTGTCACCACGCGGCACGACCGAGCCGAGATATTTCTTGACCAGCTCCGGATGCTCGCGGATGGCTTCCGAGATCGAACAGAAGATCACGCCCGCGTCGGCGAGCTTCTGCTTGAATGTCGTTGCCACCGACACACTGTCGAACACCGCGTCCACCGCCACATTGCTGTTGCTGGTGGGGTAGGTGGCGCCTTCGACGCCCGCGAGCATTTCCTGCTCACGCAGCGGAATGCCGAGCTTCTCGTACGTTTCGAGAAGCTTGGGGTCGACTTCGTCCAGGCTCTTGGGCTTGTCCTTGGCGCTTTTCGGGGCGGAATAGTAGGAAATCGCCTGATAGTCGATCGGCTTGTAATGCAGATGCGGCCATTTCGGCGTGCGCATCTGTTTCCACTGCCGGAATGCTTCGAGGCGCCAGTCGAGCATCCACTCCGGCTCGTCTTTCTTGGCCGAAATGAAGCGGATGACATCCTCGTCCAGCCCCGGCGCAACCGTGTCGGATTCCAGGTCGGTGACGAAACCGGCTTCGTATTCGCGCTCGGCGACAAGTGTCTCGACGTCTTCCTGATGTGCGGCCATAGCTGTTTCGATCGTTAGGAAGTATGCGGTTTATCCACCAAGTATAACGCGAATCGCGCGGCTCCCGGCGGCATGCATGACGATGTGTACGATAGTGGGGGTCTATTAAAGCGGTTCAAGGCATTGCCCCACTTCGATTCAGTTGCGGCCGCCCTGAAATCCAGCTTTAATGCCAGTTCTTTACATGACAAACAGGGAGTTCCATATGCGGCCTATGATTCGTCTGGGTGCATTGGCGCTGGCGGGCACGGCTCTCGCCGGCTGTTCGCAGATCACCATCACGTCCGACACCATTGTGGATGGCACCGCGCGCATTGCCGACGCCACCACGAATGCCGTGCAGGGCACCAGCAACGTGACCACCAACACCGCGAATGACGTGGACGCTCGCACGCACGCGGCACGTCGCGAATTCGTCGGTTCCCAGATGGCCATGATCAAGCGCGAAGCCGCGCGTGGCCAGGGCGAAAACCTGGAAACGCTCGCCTACATGATGCATGCCGAAGACACCGCGGCATTCGAGCATCAGGTGCAGGCCAATTACGCGCGCCTGTTCGCTGGCGATGCAGACGCCGAGCAGTGGCTGACCAGCCTGTATGAAATCGTCGGCACGCCGCCCGACATGCAGGTCGCGTCCGCGCGCTAGACCACGCGCGTTGCATACCAGCCGGCATGTCCTGCATGCCGGCTTTTTTGTGTATGGCTGGTGTGCAAGCCCGGCGTCGCGCTAGGCTTGCCCGCGTTTCATTGATCGCTTGAGAGGTCGCGCGATGCCGCGCAGTGACGACTGGGATATTGATGCGCCGTTTGTGACGGCGTTCACCGTGGACGAGTCGCATATCGACCGTCTCGAGCACATGAACAACGCCATGTATCTCACGTTCATGGAGCAGGCGGCCTGGCACCACACCGAAGCGCTGGGCATCGACTGGCAGACCTATGTCGATCTCGATGCCGCCTGTGTCGTGCATCGTCACGAGCTCGACTACCTCATGCCGGCCCATCTCGGCGACGAGCTGGAAGTCGCGACCTGGATCGCCGAGAACGACGGCCGCCTTACCATGTGGCGCGGCTTCCAGTTCCGGCGCGTTGCCGACGGCCGAACCGTGTTCCGCGCACGCACGCAGTACGTCACCGTCAAGCTTTCGAACGGCCGGGCGCGGCGCATGCCGCAATCGTTCGTCGAGGCTTACCGCGCGGTTCCCGGCGCGCCGACCCGCGGCTGATCATGTCTGCCCCGCGCGTCGAAATCCATTACTGCCCCGGTTGTCGCTGGGTCGCCCGCGCCGCCTGGATGGCCCAGGAACTGCTCACCACTTTCGGCGATGCGCTCGGCGAGGTCGCGATCCTGCCGGCCGGCTCGGGCGTGTTCGAGATCCATCTCGACGGCGAACTGCTGCACTCGCGCAAACGCGAGGGCGGCTTTCCCGAAACCAAGCCGATCAAGCAGATGATTCGGGATCGGATCGACCCGGCGCGTGGCCTCGGTCATAGCGACAGGTAAGACACGCCGCACGCCAGTAACAGGATCGGGACCGAAACCGAAAGACCGCCGCTGCGCCAAGGCTGCGGCGCGCCCTGGAATATTCGGCGGGTTAGAGCCATACCAGCGTGACGTCGGCCTGCGCAGGGACGGCGACAATCGCAGCCTGGCCGAAGCGCCGCGCCTGGGCGCGAACTTCGCCTTCGTCGATTCCGATCGCAAGCACCCCGGGCTCGTCGGGCCAGTGGTTGTCGGGGTCTTCATTGACGGTTTCCAGCCAGCCCCCAGCACGCCGGGTGGCCCAGGCGCGTAACAGGGCATGGCGCGCGCGATTACGCTCGGCGTCGATCTGTTCGGCGTTCGGATTGTGGGCAGTCACCAGCCAGGCGCATTGCCCGGACGCGTGGCGTGACATCCAGGTCGCGATCGGCTGAGGGCAGAGCGCGCCGATCGCCAGCACATGGCTGTCGTCGTTGATGAAGACGCGATAGCGGGCGGCCTCGAAGGCTGCCCCCAGATCGTCGGACATGAAAAAGGCCCGAGAGAGAACTCCCGGGCCTTGTACCGTAGAACGCGGTGCGCGTGCCAGCGTGAGCTAGGCGACGCGCGATTCGAGGCGCTTGTCCTCGTGCTGGTGCGAGATCGGGTCCCGCAGATATTCCTTGCTGAACGCGTCCGTGAGGATCGCGTCGTAGCGCAGGTCGTCATACTCCTTGACCTGCTTGGCTTCGGCTTCGGTCAGAACGTTGTTCCTGACCGCGTCCTCGAGTTGCTCATCGATCGTGAAGCCGGACACGTCGCCCTTGGCGATCGCCTTGGCGAAGCTGTCGTACACGCCTTCGACCTCGATCAGCTTGTTGAAGGCCACTTCCATACGGCCGGTGGCACTGTTGGTGCCGGTGCCGAGATAGATGTTGGCGGTCACCCGGTCGCGAAACGCGGACGGCTCGAGGATTGCATCGCCCAGCGCATTGATGAGCTTGTCGCTCGGGCCCTTGTGGCGACGGCCGGTCGGGAAGACCAGCACGCGCATGGCACCGCCGATGAACGCGTTGGGAAAGTTGCGGAAGAACCCGTCGAAGGCCTCCTCGATCTTGTGCAGGCAATCCTCCATCACGTAATGCAGATGGGCGATGTCCTCGGCGTCTTCCTTGCCTTCGTCGTAGAAGTACTTGAGCGTGGCCGAACCGAAGTACAGCTCGGAAAGCACGTCACCCAGACGCGCCGAGAGCAGTTCCTTCTTCTTCAGCTCGCCGCCGAGCATGCCCATGGTGATGTCCGAACAGATCGCCAGCGCCGAGGAGAAACGCTCGAGCTTGCGATAGTAGGGCGCGGCCACGCCATCGACCGGCGCCTTGGCCGTGATCGACCCCGACAGGCCAAACGTCAGCGTACGCGCGGCACGGTTGACCGAATGGCCCACATGCGACCAGAGCAGGTGGTCGAACTCGTCCAGATCGTCGTTACGCGCGGCTTCCATCTCGGGGAAGACATAGGGATGGCAGCGGATTGCGCCTTGGCCGAAGATCATCAGGCTGCGGGTGAGGATGTTCGCACCCTCGACCGTGATCGCGATCGGCACCGACTGATAGGAGCCGAACAGATAGTTGCGCGGGCCCTGCTGAATACCGCGACCACCGTGCACGTCCATCGAATCGTTCACGATCTGACGCATCCACTCGGTCATGTGGTACTTGGCCATGGCCGTGACCACCGACGGCGTGCACTGATCGACGCCGGACGCGGTGAAGATACGCGCGGCCTCCATCTTGTAGTTCAGGCCGCCGATACGCGCGGTGGCCTCCTGCACGCCCTCGAACTTGCCGACCGGTACCTTGAACTGGCGACGGATACGCCCGAACGCGCCGGTCATGCGATAGGCCGTCTTCGACGCGGCCGAGGACAGCGCCGGCAGCGAAATACCGCGACCGGCCGACAGGCATTCGACCAGCATGCGCCAGCCACCGCCGGCTTTTTCCTGGCCGCCGATGATGGCGTCTAGCGGCACGAACACGTCCTTGCCGTAGATCGGGCCGTTCATGAACGCGCCCGGGGCATGACGACGGCCGATCTCCACGCCGGGCTCTTCGGCCGAGATCAGCGCGCAGGTGATGCCGTAGTCCGTCTTGTTCTCGTCGCCGAGCAGGCCCTCCGGGTCATACAGCTTGAACGCCAGGCCGATCACGGTGGCCACCGGCGCGAGCGTGATCCAGCGCTTGGAGAAAGTGAGCTTCATGCCCAGCACTTCTTCGCCGTTGTACTCGCCGCGGCAGACGATGCCGGTGTCCGGCAGCGCGCCTGCGTCGGAGCCGACTTCCGGGCCGGTCAGACCGAAGCAGGGGATCTCGCTGCCGTCGGCCAGGCCGGGCAACCATTTCTCCTGCTGTGCCTTGGTGCCGTAATGCACGAGCAGTTCGCCCGGGCCGAGCGAGTTGGGCACCATCACGGTCACCGCCGTGGTCAGCGAGCGCGACGCGATCTTCGCCACCACCGTTGACTGCGCGACCGCGGAAAAGCCCAGGCCGCCGTGCTCCTTGGGAATGAGCATGGCGAAGAACTTGTTGTCGCGGATGTACTGCCAGCCTTGCTCGGGAATATCCTTGAGCTCGTTCATGATTTCCCACTCGTCGAGCATCTCGCAGAGCGTTTCCGTTTCGTTATCCAGAAACGACTGCTCCTCGGCGGTGAGCTGGGTGCGCTTGAAATCGAGCAGGTACTGCCAATCCGGCTTGCCGCGGAACATCTCGGCTTCCCACCAGGTGCTGCCGGCTTCCAGCGCTTCGCGCTCGGTGTCCGACATCGGCGGCAACACGGCCTTGAAGCCCTTGAAGACCGGGGCGGTGACCAGCTTCTTGCGCAGGCTCGTGCTGTTGAAGATCACCAGAAGCGGTGCGAACACCAGCGCGGCAATGATCACGCCCACCCAGCCGATCGCGCCGACTGCGGCCAGCAGGCCGAAGTAGACGACCACGGCCGCGCTCCAGACCGCCAGGGACGCGCCGACATAGGCCAGCGTCCAGGCAGCCGCTATGGCGACCAGAATGGAAATTAAAGCTGTCATAACAACCTCCGTTTTAGAATTCCTGACCACCGCTGTTGGCAGCCCAGCCGTTAACCGGCGGCGGCGCGTCGGTGGCGGCATCGAGTTCCGAGGGCATGAGACTCACCATCAGAAAACGCACGTATTCGGCGAACGCCGGCTCGTCAGCGCTGGGCCATTCGCCGGGCAGATCACGCCGGATCTGCAGGGCGCCCAGAAACACCGAGAATGTCATCAGCGCCCAGCGCCGTGCGTTGTCGGCCGATAGCCCAAGCGCGGCATAGCTGTCGATGATGAAATCGAGCCGCCGCTTGGAAACGCGTTCGACATAATCACGCACGAATGCCGGCTTGTTGGCGCTGGAAAGCGCCATGTAGACACGGCTGGCCCGTTTGGACGTATTCACCTCGGTGATCAGGCGCTTGATGCGCGCACGTGGATCGACTTCCTGCTGTACGCGCTCGAGCACCTCATCGGTTTCGCGGGCTTCCCAGCGTTTGAGCGCCGCAACGAGCAGGGCCTCGCGGTTCGGGAAATGCCAGTAAAAGCTGCCTTTGGTCACGCCCAGTTCGCGAGCGAGAGGCTCCACCGCCACGCCTTCCACACCACGCCGCCCGATGGCGTCGAGCGCGGCTTCGGCCCAGTCCTGGGCGGTCAGCATCACTTTCTGCGTTTTGGTCATGCGGCGCTGCGTCATAAGACTTCCGTATAATGTTGCTGACTTGTATCGGCGTGTCAATACGCCGGCGTATGGCGGTCGCCGATGGCGTGACGCAACGGCTGCGCCGCGCCATTCGTGCCGCTATTGCCTGTTTGGACTCTGTGGCGCCCCGGCGGGTTCGAACCTGTTCGCGCGTGCGCCTTACGCGTCGCACGGGCAGAGTCCATATAATATGGCGCTCTTGGCGGTGCGCCGCGAGCGAGCGGATCGCTTCGGCAAAGGGACGGCGCGCGGCGCGCCCTGTTCGATGCGACTCGGTGCCGTCCAGGCGCTCGGTCACTGAAAAATGCCCCACAACACGTGCTATGGAGCCTGCATGCGTCAACCGACCCGGTCCGATTACGTCCACTACGTACCGATCACAGTGAAGTGGGGCGAAATGGACAGCCTCGGCCACGTGAACAACACGGTGTTCTACCGTTATTCGGAAGACGGGCGCATCGACTATATCCACATGATCGCCGACGGCGGCGACACCCAGACCAGCGACGGCCCGATTCTGGCCGACCTGCGCTGCAGCTTTCGACAACAGCTGCGTTTTCCGGCGGACGTGGAGATCGGAACGCGTGTCAAGCGCATCGGCCGGGCGAGCTTCGAACTCGAGCAGTGTCTGTTCTTTGCGGAAACCGAGGATGTGATCGCGGTCTACGACACCGTGGTCGTCTGGTTCGATTTCGGCGCCCAGACCAGCATGCGTGTGCCGGAAACCATTCGCGAACGCATTCGCGAGTACGAGGCTGTGCCGCCGGAAGAATAGGGCGGCAAGCATTTCGCGCTAAGCGCTATTCCGTCTCGTACTCGCCTTCGGGAAACCGGTCGCGCATGAATACGTCGTCCAGCGCCAACTGGCCGCTGCGCGGGTGCGCGCCTTTGAGCGTCTTGCCGATGCAGATCATCATGCAGATGCGATGATCTGGCGGCAGGTCGATCAGATGGCCGACCCGCTTGAAGTCGAACCCGTCCATCGGGCAGGAGTCGTAACCCATGGCACGGGCCACGAGCATCGCTGTCTGTGCGGCCATCCCGCAGGAGCGCATGCCTTCATCGCGCTGCAGGGCCTCGTCATCCCGATAGAAGTGCTTGATTTCCCGCACCATGTTATCGGCCACCTGGGCCGGCGCATTGCGCCAGTACCGCTCCGGTGACTTGGCCCAGCTTTTCAGGTCCATGCAGAGCACGAGCAGTAGTGACGACTCGGTGATCTGTGCCTGATCCCAGGCCGCCTTGCGGATCTCGTCGCGCAGCGCGTCGTCCTCGACTGCGACAAAACGCCAGTTCTGAATATTGAACGCCGTTGGCGAGAGCAGCACGTGCTCCATGAGCTCGCGCACCTCGGCGTCCGTCATCCGGTGCTCGGGATCGAAATGACGCACCGAGCGGCGCGTCGCGATCGCTTCGAAAACATCCATCGTCGCGCCTAACCCCGGGTACCGCGAACGGCGTGCGCCTGGTCGGGGGCGTTGCCGACATAATCCTGCGGGCGCATGGCTTTCAGGCGTGCCTTGTCGTCGGCCGGGATGTCGAGGGACTCAATGAACTCGCGCATGGCGTCGGCGTCGATCACCTTGCCGCGGGTCAGCGCCTTGAGCTGTTCATAGGCGCCGCTGATCCCGCGGATACGCATCACGGTCTGTACCGCTTCGGCGAGCACGATCCAGTTGTCTTCCAGATCTGCGTCGAGCCGTTCGGCGTTGGGCTCGAGCTTGTTGATGCCCTTGAGCAACGACGCATAGGCCACACCGCCATGCGCCAGGCCAACGCCGAGATTGCGCAGCACCGTGGAATCGGTCAGGTCGCGCTGCCAGCGCGAAATCGGGAGCTTGGCGGCCAGATGATCCATGATCGCGTTCGCCAGCCCGAGATTGCCCTCGGCGTTCTCGAAGTCGATCGGGTTCACCTTGTGCGGCATGGTCGAGGAGCCGACTTCGCCTTCCACGGTCGCCTGCTTGAAATAGCCGACCGAGATATAACCCCAGACGTCCTTCGCGAAATCCAGCAGCACCGTGTTGATGCGTATCAGCGCATGAAAGAACTCGGCGATGAAATCATGCGGTTCGATTTGCGTGGTCGCGGGGCTGACTTCCAGGTTCATGCCGCGGATGAAGCGGGTGGCGATGCCCGGCCAGTCCGCGTTCGGATAGGCAGCCAAGTGGGCGTTATAGTTACCCACTGCGCCGTTCATCTTGCCAAAGATGGTGACCTCGGCGAGCAGGGCACGCTGGCGGCGCAGGCGCTGCACGAACACCGCCATTTCCTTACCCAGCGTGGTCGGCGAGGCCGACTGGCCATGGGTACGCGAGAGCATGGGCGTCTCCGCCTCGCTTTCCGCGATCGCCGCGATCGCTTCGATCACGCGGTCGATGGCCGGCAGCAGATTGTCGTCGCGGGCATCGCGCAGCATCTGCGCATAGGCGAGGTTGTTGATGTCCTCGGACGTGCAGCCGAAGTGGATGAACTCGTTGACGTGCGCGATTTCTTCGAAATTCTTGATCTTGTTGCGCAGGTAATACTCGACCGCCTTCACGTCATGGTTGGTCGTGTCCTCGATCGATTTCACCTGCTGGCCTTCGCCGATATCGAAATCCGCGATCACGCTTTCGAGGTAGTCGGTCGCCGCCTGAGACAGCGGCTCGATATCGTCCACCTCGGGTTCCGCGGCGAGTGCCTGCAGCCAACGGATCTCGACGATCAGCCGGTAGCGGATCAGACCGTATTCGCTGCAGATCTCGCGCAGATCCCAGGTTTTGTCGGCATAGCGGCCGTCGATTGGGGAAATCGCAGACAGCGCTGTGAGTTGCATGGCCATGGGCACGCGTCCGTAAAAAGGGCAGTGATAGAATCGCGGATTCTACCGAATTCAAAGGGCGTGCGTCGCTCGCCGCGCGCATGCCGGACTTCAACCCGGCCGGGCTCAAGCTCGGTCGTCAGCAACCTTGAAGAGGAGCGATCGATGGCCCCACAGGACGATTACCGGATCGAGAAAGACAGCATGGGCGAACTCCAAGTGCCCACCAACGCGCTCTGGGGTGCCCAGTCGCAGCGCGCCGTCGATAACTTCCCGATCTCGGATCTGCGTGCGCCGCGCGCCATGATCAACGCGCTGGGCCTGATCAAGGCCGCTGCTGCCGAGGTCAACCGCGATCTCGGGCTGCTGGATGCGGATATCGCCCAGGCCATCATCGACAGCGCCAAGGCGGTGGCCGAAGGCCAGTACGACGATCATTTTCCGGTCGATATCTTCCAGACCGGCTCGGGCACGTCGAGCAACATGAACACCAACGAGGTGGTTGCCCATCTCGCCACGAAGGCCGCCGGCCAGACGGTGCACCCGAACGACCACGTCAACATGGGCCAGTCGTCCAACGACGTGATTCCGACGGCGATTCACGTGGCTGCGGTCATCGAAGGCGAACGCAAGCTTCTGCCAGCGCTCACCCATATGCGCGACACGCTGCGCAAGAAGGGCGGCGAACTCTCCGACGTGGTCAAGACCGGGCGTACGCACCTCATGGACGCCATGCCCGTGCGCTTCGACCAGGAACTCGGCGGCTGGGCTGCGCAGATCGATTCCGGAATCGCCCGCGTCGAATCGGCACTCGTGCGCCTGCGCCATCTCGCCCAGGGCGGCACCGCAGTCGGCACCGGCATCAACGCGCACCCGGAATTCGGCGAGCGCTTCGCCAAGGCCATCGGCACCGCCAGCGGCTGCCGCTTCGAGCCCAGCAGCAACTACTTCGAAAGCCTGTCGTCGCAGGATGCCGCGGTGGAACTGTCCGGCCAGCTCAAGACGGTCGCCGTCTCGATGATGAAGATCGCCAACGACCTGCGCTGGATGAACTCCGGCCCGCTGGCCGGCCTCGGCGAAATCCAGCTTGAAGCGTTGCAGCCTGGCTCCAGCATCATGCCCGGCAAGGTGAACCCGGTGATCCCGGAAGCCGCCGCCATGGTCAGCGCCCAGGTCATCGGCAACGACAGCACGATTACGGTCGCCGGCCAGTCCGGCAATTTCCAGCTCAACGTCATGCTGCCGGTCATCGCCTACAACCTACTGCAGAGCATCGAACTGCTGGCCAACACCAGCCAAGTCATGGCGGACAAGGCCATCGCCAGCTTCACCGTCAATCAGGACAACCTGAACGACGCGCTGTCGAAGAACCCGATTCTCGTCACCGCGCTCAATTCGGTCATCGGCTACGACAAGGGCGCCGCGATCGCCAAACAGGCCTACAAGGAAGGTAAGCCGATCAAGGAGCTGACCCTCGAACAGACCGACCTCAGCGAGGAAGAAATCGACCGTCTGCTTGATCCTGCCGATCTGACCAAGGGCGGAATAAAAAAATAAATCCTTTACGAGAGCGCAGCGACCAGAACCATTTGCGGCATTTTCGAAATGGTGCGTATGGCAATTGGCGTTGGAGCATCAAAGCGATCAATGAAAATCACGTGAGCGAACCGACAGCGCGCCGAGAAGCGCGCTGTCGTCCACGATATGCCTTGCCACGCAATGTGTAACCGGCCCGGCACGCTGCATATGACCGATAACGCGTAACAATCGTGCGCTGGTTACGGCCACGCGATACTGTGCGAATACCGATGGCCATATGACAACGTTGACTGGCCCGGTTTCGTCCTCGATCGTCACGAATGTCGTGCCTTTTGCACTGCCGGGGCGTTGGCGGATGGTCGTCAGGCCGGCGACGTGAGCGGTCTGCTGATCGGCCAGCCGATTAAAGCTGCGGGCGTGCAATACGCCCTTGCGGCTTAGGGTTTTACGCAATAGCGCCAGCGGATGACGTCTAAGCGTCAGCCCCAGATTGGCGTAGTCGGAAATGATATCGGTGCCCTCAGCCGGCTCGGGAAGAGCGATGGGGTCTTCTGGCGGGTCCAGATCGGCGAACAGATCATCGTGAACTCGAGCAGCGGCGATATGCCATTGGGCGTTGTGGCGATTTCCGGCCAGCCCCTCCAGTGCATCGGCACGGGCCAGGGCATCACGGGCACGCCGATCGAGTGCCGCGCGCTGCACGAGATCAGCCACGTTACGAAACCCTCCACAAGACCTTGCGGCAACCAGTCGCTGAGCGGCGTCAGGCGATAATCCCTTGACGCGGGACAAGCCCAATCGCAGAGCCGGTCGCGGCTCGTTTGCGGCCGCAACGCCAGGAACGGTCTCCAATGTGCAATCCCAATCCGAGTAGCGTACGTCCGGCTTGCGAACATCGACTGCGTGATTGCGTGCGTCGGTCACGAGCTGAGACGGGCCATAAAACCCCATCGGCTGGCTGTTGAGTAACGCAGCGGTGAAGGCTGCCGGGTAATGACACTTGAGCCAGGCCGAAATATAAACCAGCAGGGCGAAGCTTACGGCGTGCGACTCGGGAAATCCGTAGCTGCCGAAACCCTTGATCTGCTCGAAGATGCGATCGGCGAAGTCGTCATCGTAACCGTTGGCGCGCATGCCGGATTTTAGACGCTCTCGCCAGGATTCGAGCCCACCTTCTTTCTTCCAGGCCGCCATTGATTTCCGCAAGCCGTTGGCTTCATTGCCGTTGAAGCCGGCTGCCACCATGGCAATTTTCATCACCTGCTCTTGGAAGATTGGCACGCCGAGCGTTCGTTCGAGTACGCCGCGCAAGGCCTCGCTCGGGTATTCGATATCTGCCGGATTCTTGTTTCGAGCTTCCAGATACGGATGGACCATGCCGCCCTGAATCGGCCCTGGGCGCACAATGGCGACTTCTACCACTAAATCGAAGAAGCGCGCGGGTTTGAGACGCGGCAGCATCGTCATTTGTGCACGGGATTCGATTTGGAATACGCCGATGGTGTCCGCTTTTTGAATCATGGCGTAGGTCGGCGCGTCGCCGCCCGGAATACTGGCCATGCTCAGACGCTGTCCGGTATGACTTTCTATGAGATCGAAACAGCGCCGAATGCAAGACAACATCCCTAACGCGAGTACGTCGATCTTCATCAGCCCGACGGCTTCGAGATCGTCCTTGTCCCACTGAATAATGGTGCGATCTGGCATATCGGCATTCTCTACCGGCACCAGTTCCTCGAGTGGGCGATCGGAGAGAACGAAGCCGCCCACGTGCTGAGATAGATGCCGGGGAAAGCCGATCAGATCGTTCACCAGCCAGAGTATCTTTTCGAGCAGAGGCTGACCGATATCGATGCCATGTTCGGCCAGTTGGTCGCCCAGGCTGCCGTCGTCACTGCGTCGGGACAGGGCCGCGCTAAGCCGGTCGATCTGATCGACGCTCAGACCCATCACCCGACCGACATCCCGCATGGCACTACGCGGCCGATAATGAATGACGGTCGCCGCCAACGCTGCTCGATGACGACCGTATTTCGCATAGATGTACTGGATTATTTCTTCGCGGCGCTCATGCTCGAAATCCACGTCAATATCCGGCGGCTCTTTGCGCGCTTCGGAGATGAAGCGTTCGAACAGAAGTTCATTACGAGTAGGGTCGACCGCGGTGATGCCCAGGCAGTAGCACACCGCAGAGTTGGCTGCGGACCCGCGCCCCTGACAAAGAATGCCTCGTTGATTGGCTTCTCGAACGATGTCGTACACGGTTAGGAAATAGTGCGCATAGTTCATGCGACCTATAACTTCGAGCTCGGAGTCGATCTGTTTTTTCGTTTTGGCGGGAATGCCTTCTGGCCAGATAGTCGCACAGCCCCTATGAACATATTTTTTTAATAAATCATCGGCACTTCTGGTGTCGTCGACAAGCTCTGAAGGGTATTTGTACTCGATCGTTCGCAACGAAAAACTGCAATCTGCTGCCGCCCAGCGTGCTGCTTCGATGGCATGCGCCGGATAGAGTTTTTTGATCGTGGCGATCGGTCGCAGGTAACGCTCACCGTTGGATGCCAACCGATAGCCGGCCTCGGCTACGGTGGTATTGAAGCGCAGGGCGGTGAACACGTCCTGGAGCGCGCGTCGTGAGCGACGATGCATATGCACGTCGCCCACGGCGACCAGCGGCAGACCGTATCGTGTGCGCAGATTCTCGAGTGATTGCAGATGAGCGCCGTCACGAGCTTGTCGGTGTAAGGCCAGTGCAATGCCCGATTGATGCGGCCAAGTGGCTGACAGCCAAGCCAGCACTGTATGCAGGGACGCACCAGAGGCTACGTCATGAACGGGCAAAACGAGCAACCGACAGCCGCTGAGGTCGCGACCTTCAATATCGGTCTGTGAGATGCCGTAATGCCCTTTCGTTGCCCGCCGCCGGGCCTCAGTGATCAGCCGACAAAGTTGGGTGTATCCGGCGAAATCGCGAGCCAGCAGCACGATTTCTATACCCTCGGCCAGCATCAGCCGCGTACCCAAAATTAGTTTGATCGCGATGCCATGCGTATCGCGTGCCGTTTCGGCGGCCTGCAGGGCGCGAACGGCGCCGGCTAGACTGCATTCGTCTGTGATCGCGATCGCTTCGTAGCCGAGCTTCGCCGCCTGCAGGACCAGTTCCTCGGGCACCGATGCGCCGCGCTGAAAAGAAAAGGCCGATACGCAGCATAGTTCGGCATAGCCACTCATGAGCCGCAGCCCACGCCCAGGCCAATCCCGGAAAGCGAACTAAACCCCATGGCGTGTCAGCCGAATAGCCCGTGCAGATAGTAGCGGGGCGTATCGACGTTTGAACCAGTTGCAACTTCATCGTCGAGTCGACGATAAACCCAGAGTTGACGACCGTTGCCGTCGACCGCGCGAAAGTAATCACGCCGCACACTTGTCGCCTCATCCCACCACCCGGTTTCAATGCGCTCGGGGCCGCTGATAAATCGCAGGTTGGCAGGTGCAGGGCGGGGCGGTTCGATCAGCCAGAGCGGACGCGGCGCTGCGGATGGTGTTGGAGAATCAGTCGGTTGTTCAGCGCGGCAGCTGGCCCGCTCGGGACGATGATCGGCCGGTGCATGAAGCCAGTAGACCGCATCATGGCCGAGCCTTGCACGCAGTCGATCCAGCACGGCGGGCCAATGCCCGGGCGTCGGAGCTGCACTGTTATCGTGCTCGATCGTTTGTTGATCCGGCTCTACGGGGCGTAGTTGGTCCGTTGCCAGGCCAATCTCCAACACCGGGGCTACCAGGTCGAGTCGGGCCAGCCGGTATTGGGCAATGCGTTCGAAATGATCGGCGCTGCGCGAAGGGGCACTTAGGTGCAGCGTCAGGCGCGTAGTCGGCGCTTGGTCGTGAATAAGTGCCAGTTTGAGAGTCTGTATGGCGGCCCCGGCGCCACGCAATACGGCGCCGAGTTCGATAAATACTCGACGCAGCACGAAAGCCAAACCTTGTACGCTTTCCACGGCACCGAAAAGCTCGTGACGGGTGATGTGGCGCTGTGGTGGTCGATAACACGCCAAACCGTGCGGTCGGAAACCATGAAGGCGATCTAGGTATTCGAGCAGTTCAGCCCCATAACGTTTGTGCAACATCGCCGAAGGCAAGCTCAGCAACTCGCCGATTTCACGCAGACCGCTCGCCTGTAACGAGGCCAGCGTGCCAGAGGGCAATGCCAGGCAGCTCAACGGCAACCGCGCCAAAGGCTGGCTCCTAAGTCGTCGCGGTGCATGGGCTCTAGCGAGAGCCATGGCAGGCGTATCACCAATACCGGCATTGTGCCGATAACCGAAATCGGCAAGATTGTCCTGAATACGGGCGATTAGAGCACGCTGACCACCAAACAGCCGTAGGCTGGCCCCGATTTCGAAAACCAGTCGAGTTGTCGCGACATTGTTGCTTTCGCGAGCAACATGTACCTGCGCGCTGTATCGCCAGGCCCAGCCGGCAAGTCGCTCCAGCGCTGCCGATTCAGCGTCGGCACGACGCTCGAGTACGCAAGCGTCCGGCGCACGGAGCTGGGCGTCGGCCAGCTCCATCAAACGCTGCACACCGCTACGAACAACCGCTTCGCTGGCCGCGATCACATGACGGCGACCAAGGCTCGAGTCCGCAACCAGCGCAAGCGCCTTCTGGGACGCCATTGCGCCGCGGCTATCGAGTGCCCAATGTGGAAAAAGCAGAGCCAGCCACATCGCAGTGCTCCTCGCTCCATTGTTCGTTGGAAGCACGCATACAGCTGGATAAATCGCGCTGCTCGGACGGTAGCCGCCACGGTTTGCCGTCCGCGATCATTAAACTATCGATGCGTGCGCCGGCCGGCCCTCGGCACTTAACTACTTTCAAGCGCTGATGCAGATGCCCGTCAACAAGGTGTGCAGTAACCGCCAGGCGTAATGCCGCTGGTGAACGCTCTGTCGCACGGTACAAGTGCCGATAGACGAATACTGGACAGACTGCCTTTTCTGCGGCCAGCTGCAATCGGCGTAGTGCTGTTGTGTCCAGAGTGTCGCCCCAGACAACAAACGCCACGAACTCTCCGGCGGTGCTCATTTGTTCGACACACCAAACACGTTCACCGTCGTTGCGACAGGCTATGAACGGTACATTCCGGCAATCAATGCCGAGCTGTATCAGTGCGGGTGCGTTCAAAGCCGGCGGTGGATCGATTATTGCCAGCCGGCGAGAGGGATGTGTGCAGAGCTGATTGGATAACGCATGCAGCAACAGACTGACTTCGCCTATACCGGGACACTCAACCAGCAGCTCGGTTACTGCACCCACCGGATAACCGTCACCCGGCAGCAAGTGATCCAGTGCCGGCCAACCAGTACTTATGGTGAGAAGCTCAGCCTGATGGCTGGCGCGGTAAACACCAAAGCGTTGCCACGCAGCCTCTGCAGTCGAAATAGGTTGTGAATTCAAACTTGCCATAACTGTATTTATATACAGTTATGCGTTTGATGACTAGTGCACTCGACATGTCACGAACCTAGGGCGCTGCGTTAAGGAGACACTGCATCAAGCTTTTTAGGCGCCACGGTTATAGCCTGAAATATATTATTTAACATAATATACATTATGAACAGTCATGTGTGTGGCTCAGGTCGCTGGTCGAGATCCCTGGCACCTTCTAATTGGTCCTCGATCAGCTTGTCGCGCTATGGGAGATACCTTGAGCGGCGTTCGATCGCTGGCGATCGATCGGCGTCATGTGTCGAGCCACAAGATCCGGGTCGATTGTTCTACGGTTCCGCTAAGTCGCGACTTTGCGCTCAGTTAAATGAGTCGCCAGCTAACACATGGCGTTCGCTGTTTTTAGCTCCCGTCACGCGATTCGTCTGCGCCTGCGGGGTTGTTTGGCGTCTGCGCGGCATCCCCGGCGTCACCTTCACCCTCAGCCGAGCGATACTTTAGGTCGTCGTTTGACGGCGATGACTGGTTGCCGTTTTCGGCCGCCGGCGTGTGATCCTTCACAACCTGGCAGTTCTCGTGTGCGCCGCCATCGACGTTGAAGTCGGTTGTCGTTTCACCGACGCGCAACTCGTTGCCATGCGAATCGCGGAATAGCTGGCTGGACTCGTCATTCCTGGCGGCATCGAGCGCAAGCCGTCGGTTGCCGAGCCTGGCAACGGCCTTGTCTTCGGTGGTTGCAGCACCGAAATGGAAACCGTCCTCGCAGCGATACTTGGTAAATGCAAGTTGTTCGCGTTCAGCCGTGGGCTGAAGCGCCAACTGAATGGGATCGACGCTCTCGAGGGGCTTGATCGTTACAGGCTGCTTCGTTGTCCACCGTGTGTCGCCCTGGTTATCCAGAATCTCGGCACGCAGCGCGTAACGACCCTCGGCATTGATCAGGCCGCGGTCGACAACGATATCGAAATCAATGGGTTTCTGACCGATATTATGAAGAGAGCGTTCCGCGACGATGCGCTTGTCACCGCCGGCCGTACCCTGCTCGACCATGCTGATGCGGGCGCCGGACTCGGGCGGCACTTTGGTGTCGCCGGGATACGTGAGCTTGCCGGCGAGTGTGATCTGCTGGTCCTTCTCTGCGCCGCATCCTGCGACCGCGAGTGCCAGCCCAAGCATGGCGGCGAGAAGAAACAGCTTGCGACATTTGTTTCGTAGTTGCATCAAGACTCTTATCTAATCTATTGAAAAAGCGAGAATCTGGCTGATCTGGCACAGCGGTCGATCACATGCTCGCTGCCAGTCGTTGAAGGCCTGCTGAATGGCGGCGAGTGCCGTCTTGCTCGTGGCACGCCCTTCGTGGGCGCCCCAGTATGCGAGCGCGCTCAGAACCCAGTCGGTCAGCAAAAAGGTGTCCTTGCCGCACATGCGTAAAAACGCAGGCGCGGAATTGCCGCCCAGTTGGCTGAAGCGGCGACGCAGGGTTTGCCAAAGATCCACGATTTCGTCTTCCGGCCATTCTGCGAGCCAGAACCCGAAACTGCCGAACTCCTCGATAATCGCCTGCATCGCGATGGCGTTGTCCCGAACGGCGAATATCTTCTTGCGGTGTCGGATCAGCGTTTCGTCACGTGCGAGGCGTTGCAGCGCCGTATCGTCGAGTGCGGCGACCGATCCAACATCGAAATCCGCGAACGCGGCCTCGAAGGCGGGCCATCGTGCGTCCACGAGCGTGTGCGTCAAACCGGCACGAAAAACGCGGCGATTCATGACGGAAAGGTAGCGATCGTCACCGATCATGGCGAGCGATTCAGGCGGCTCAGGGCGGATGAGGCGCGATTCCAGTGCGTCGCGGCCGCCCATGCGCTCGCGCGCCCTCTTTTCGATAACCGAAAATTCGGCCATGCAGGAACATTCCCTAGCGCAATAACAGTGTCGAGTTTACCCCAGGCCACAACGGCACACGTAAACCCGTCATTCAGAAGCTTTAACCCGGCGCGCGCATCACGTTACCGACGGCCAAGGGCAAGTCTGACTCGTCTTGCGAGAGAAAATTCCAGACAGGCGCGGAAAGCGCATAAAAAAACGGGGGCCAAATGGCCCCCGCTCAACTTAAAGTGATTTCTAGATGCCGCTAATGGGTGTGATGCACTTCCTGTTGACCGTAGACTGGTGTGGCGAACCCTTCCATGCGTGCCTTCAGCTGTAACGCGAGAAAGTGGGAGTAGAATCTTGATTGCGCGAGATTCCCGCCGTGAAACCACAGCGCCTCCTGTTGTGTTGGCTTCCACATGTTGCGCTGTTCGCCTTCCCAAGGGCCGGGATCCTTCGGGGTGTCCGAGCCCAGCCCCCAGACCTTGCCGACCTTGTCCGCGACCTCTTGCGAAATGAGATCCGCGGCCCAGCCGTTCATGGAGCCATAGCCCGTGGCATAGATGACGACATCTGCCGGAATCTCACGCCCGTCTTCGAGCTGGACGCTGTTCCGGGTGAGCCGCGCGACTTCAGAACCGCTTTCCAGTTTGATCTTGCCGTCGATGATCATCTGAGACGCACCGACATCGATGTAGTAGCCGGAGGCGCGGCGTAGATACTTCATGAACAGCCCGGAGTCGTCGGGGCCGAAGTCGAGCATGAACCCGGCGTTTTCCAACTTGTCGTAGAAGTCGGCGTCCACCTTGCGTATCTCGTCGAATATCGGCTTCTGAAAATCCGCCAGGATCGCGTAGGGAATCGAGGCGAACAGCATATCGGCCTTTTCGGTGGTGATGCCGTTGGCCAGCGCCTCCTCGGAATACAACGGACCGAGCGCGTACTTCATCAGCGATTCCGAACGCGAAATATGCGTGGACGAGCGCTGAATCATAGTGACGTCGACGCCGGCCTCGGCAAGCGCGGCGCAGATGTCGTGCGACGAATTGTTCGAGCCGATCACGGCGACTTTCTTGCCTTGCATGCCGTCCGGCCCGGGGTGCTCGGACGAATGCTGCTGGACGCCTTCAAACACCTCCTGGCCCTCGATGTTCGGCACGTTGGGTTTGGCCGACATGCCGGTTGCGAGCACAAGTTGACGCGGCTTGAGCGTGATTTCTTCGCCGTCGCGCTCGACCACCACAGTCCAGGTGCCGCTGGCCTTGTCATAACTGGCCCTGCGCGCCTCGGTCGAGCCCCAGAAGTTGAGTTCCATCACGCGCGAATACATCTCAAGCCAGTCGCCGATCTTGTCCTTGGGCGCGAAGACCGGCCAGTTGCGCGGGAATTTGATATACGGCAGGTGGTCGTACCAGACCGGGTCGTGCAGGCACAGCGACTTGTAGCGTTTGCGCCAGGAGTCGCCCGCCCGCTCGTTCTTTTCGATGATGAGCGCCGGCACGCCGAGCTGACGAAGCCGAGCGCCGAGGGCGATGCCGCCCTGCCCGCCACCGATGATGAGCACATACGGCTGCGTGTCGACGCCGAGCGAGGCGAGTTCGTGTTCGCGCTCTTCCTTCCAGGTCGGCTTGCCCTGGTCATCGCCGTGTTTGGCGCCCAGCGGGCGCGACTCGCCGAGCGGTTCTTCGTAGCCCTTGAGCTCATCCATCGTGGTGAGCAATGTCCAGATCAGACCGTCCTTGATACGCACGAAGCCGGACCCGCGCGCAACCGCCGTCTCGAACACGATCCACGCTTCGATGATGCCGTCGGTCTCGGTCGCCGTCTCGCGCTCGTCGAGTGCCCAGTCGTGGGGCTTGGCGCGGTCCAGGCAGTTCGAAAGCATGTCGCGAATATCGCGCTTGCCTTCGGCTGTCGTGATGTTCCAGGTAAACGTGAGCATGTCGCGCCAGTAGCATTCACCGGCGAACAGCTCGAGCGCGGCGTCAATATCGCCCTGGGTGAGTGCCTCGTCGAGGCGGTTGAGCACGCTGTTGGCCTGCGCGGCCGCTGTGGTGTCGAGCATGAAACTCCTCCTTGCTTGCTTTTATGTACAGGGGCTGTACCGCCCTCTTCTTCCAACGATCCGTTCTTCGGCTAGAGCGAAAAGCCGCCGTCGACCGCGATCGCCTGTCCGGTCACGTGTTCCGCGCCGGCCAGATACACGGCCAACTGGCCCATATCCTCAGGTGTTTGCGCCACGCCCTGGGGCAGCAGTGTCTTCTGATGGCGCTCCCAGGACTGCGCCTCGGTTTCGCCAGGTTCCCGCCAGCGGCCGGAAAGGCCGTCCTCGCCGCGCCACATGCCGGTACCAACGATGCCGGGACAGATCGCGTTTACGGTGATGCCCTCCGGCGCCACCTCTTTGGCAATGGCGTTGGTGAAGCCGATCACCGCGAATTTGGACGCGGAATAGTGAGAAAGATCGGGAAAGCCGACCTTGCCGGCGATCGACGCGACGTTGACGATCCGGCCCGATTGGCGTGGCCGCATCACGGCCAGTTCGGCCTGGGCGCAGAGAAATACGCCGCGGGCGTTCACGGCCATGATCTGGTCCCAGTCGTCAACGCTCAGTTCGCCGACACCCTTGATGCTGATGACGCCGGCGTTGTTCACCGCGATATCGAGATCGCCAAGCGCCGCCTGCGTAGACGCCACCATGGCTTCGACCGACGCGGGGTCTCGCACATCGACAGTGATTGCCGTGCTGCGACGCCCTGCCTGTTCGACCTTGTCTGCCGTTTCCCGGGCGATGGTCGCATCGACATCGGCGACGGCCACGTCGGCACCAGCCTCGGCGAGCGCCAGCGCAATACCCTGGCCGATCCCGCGGCCGCCGCCAGTCACCAGCGCCACCCTGTTCTCGAGCTGCATGTGTTCTCCTCCGGATTATTCACATCGCCGTCTTTATCGACGGTCTGACGCTGCCAGAGCAAAACACGTGCCGCTCCTAAAGAGCATTGTTTAGAAATAGTTTTTACGCGACGACCGCCTGAGTGTTCGGCCCTGTGCAACAGGTGATGCCACAGGTGTGGCAACAATCCACTCAGTGGCGCGTGGCCTGCTGCCGACAGCGTTTCAGGCGCCGATGGACGGTCGAACGGTCGACGCCGAGCCGGCGCGCCAAGGCCGATACGTTGCCGTTGCACTGCTCGAGTTGAACGAGCAGTTCAGACTCGGCCGATATCGGTTGGCGGATTGCATCCGGCAGATGGCGCTCACGAATCACGCCATCATCGGTCAAGGCCGAGGCCACCTCCAGCGCGTTCTGCATTTCACGCAGGTTGCCCGGCCATGCATAAACGCGCAGCAGGCGCCGCGCCGTGCTGTCGAGCCGGTAGCTTTGCCCGTAGCGCTGCCCGAGGTCGTCGATGAGCCGGTCGAGAAGCCCATCAAAATCCTCGCGTGCGCGCAGTGGCGGCAAGCTCAGCGTCGCCGCGTTCAGGCGGTAATACAGATCCTCCCGGAACACGCCCTCGGCCACCAGCGTTTTCAGGTCGCGATGGGTGGCTGAAACGAGCCGCAGCTCGACTTTTTTCGGCTCCAGGCCCCCGACCGGCACGATCTCGTTCTCCGACAACACGCGCAGAAGCCGGGTCTGCAATGCCAACGGCATATCGCCGATCTCGTCGAGAAACAGCGTGCCGCCCGCGGCGGACTCGATCAGCCCGGTTTTGCCTTTGCGTGAGGCCCCTGTGAAGGCATTGGGCACGTAGCCGAATAACTCGGACTCGATCAGATGCTCGGGTATGGCGGCGCAGTTGACGGCGACGAAGCGCCCGCCCTCGTTGCTGCTGTCGTGGATCGCACGGGCCAGCACCTCCTTGCCGCTGCCTGTTTCCCCTTGCACGAGAATGGGAATTTGCCGGGCTGCCAGCTTGGCCGCCTTCGCTTGTAGCAGCCGCATGGCGGTATCGCCGTGGCTCATCGCCGCGAATGCGTCCGTCTTCGGCCCGCGCGGCACGGCGACCGCGGGTTTTGGCGTATCCGCCGGCGACATCGCACTGGCGAACAGAAGCGGCTCGCCGTTGGCGTGCAGCAGCCGTTCGCCAGCCGGATTCCCGCGCATGAAATACGGCAACTCGTCGATGCCGATATCGAACAGCGAAGAGATCGGCTGGCCAATCAGAGTTTGCGGGTTGCCGTCGCCGAAGCCCATCGAGCGGCCCAGCGCTTCGAGCCCGCCAAACGTCAGCCCGGTAATATTGCCCGAGGCGTCGAGCGAGATCGCGGCATCGGGCGCGGTGTCCAGGAAATCCGGTGTGCGCGACAGGCGCAGCACCCATTCGTCCCCGGTACGGGCGACGAGGTTCGCCATTTCGATACGGCGCGCAGTTGCCTTGGCCAAATGCAACGCCAGGCGCTGACTCGTCTTCGCGTTCGGCGAGCTCAGCTGCGAGATATCGAGTACCGCGGCCAGCGCGCCGCGCGTGTCGAAGATGGGCGCCGCGGTACAGGTCAGCGGCGTATGGGTCGGATCGAAATGATCGTCCTGATGAATCACCACCGGTTCGCGGCTGACCAGACAGGCGCCGACCGCGGACGTACCCGCGCGCGTTTCCGACCAGTCGGCGCCCAGATACAGCCCGGCACGGCGCAGTTCACGATCCAGGCGCGGGTTGCCGAGATAATCCACCGCGACACCGCTCGCGTCCGACAGCAGCAACACGTAATCGTCGGCCGCAATCTGGTCGAACAGCGCGGCGAGGCCGGCGCGGCTGATACGGATCAACGACTCGGCCTGCTCCTGATGCTCGCGCAGTTTCGCGTTCGGCACGATGTAGGCGTCCTGCGCGTTGGCAGGGTCGAGCTTGTAGTCGTTCACGCAGCGCAGCCACGACTGCACCACCGGCCGGTCGCGCAGGCTGTGCTCGCCGGCCGCGACGCGCTCGATCTCCTTGACGTGCGAATCTATTGAAATCATGCCGCACTCTCCTCCATAGCGGACACTGACACAGCCGCTACCCGTGAACAATCGCTGGCGTTGACGCGGAAACCGCGTTAATCCGCGAGCGCAAACGGTGATCCCGGTTACCGCGTCAGGTTGGATATAATCCGCTCGCCACGTTGCCTTCAGGACGACCATGAACAATCCCAATTACCCAAAACTCTTCGAACCGCTCGACCTTGGCTTCACGCAGCTCAAGAATCGGGTACTGATGGGATCCATGCATACCGGCATGGAGGATTTCTTCTGGCACTACGACGAACTCGCCGCCTATTTCGCCGAGCGTGCGGCCGGCGGCGTGGGGCTGATCGTCACCGGCGGCATCGCGCCCAACGTGGCCGGCTGGGTCTCGCCGATGGCCGGCCAGATTTCGCATCGGCTGCATGTGTGGCCGCACCGCAGGATCACCAACGCCGTGCATGCCGAAGGCGGCAAGATCTGCATGCAGATCCTGCACGCCGGGCGCTACGGCTATCACCCGTTCATCGTCTCGGCATCCGATCGCAAGTCGCCGATCACGCCCTACAAGCCCAAGCGGCTGAGCACGGAAGGCGTGAAGAGCACCATTCGCGACTATATCCGCTGTGCGGAACTCGCCCGCGAGGCCGGCTATGACGGCGTCGAGGTGATGGGCTCCGAAGGCTATCTCATCAACCAGTTTCTCGTGGAACGTGTGAACGACCGCGACGACGAGTACGGCGGCAGCGTGGAGAACCGCCAGCGCATCGCGGTCGAGATCGTCGCAGGCATCCGCAAGGCGCTCGGCCCGGATTTCATCCTCATCTATCGCCTGTCCATGCTCGATCTGGTGGAAAACGGCCAGCGCTGGGACGAGATCGTGCAGCTCGCAAAGGCCGTCGAAGCCGCGGGCGCCACGATCATCAATACCGGCATCGGCTGGCACGAGGCGCGCATTCCCACCATCGTCACCCGCGTGCCGCGCGCGGCCTTCGCCTGGGTCACGAAAAAGCTCAAGAGCGAAGTCGCCCTGCCCCTGTGCACCACCAACCGCATCAACATGCCGGATGTGGCCGAATCCCTGCTGGAAGACGGCACCGCGGACATGGTTTCGATGGCACGCCCCTTCCTGGCCGATCCTGAATTCATGAACAAGGCCGCGCAGGCGCGCGCGGACGAGATCAACACCTGCATCGCCTGCAACCAGGCCTGTCTGGATCACACCTTCCAGTGGAAACGCGCCAGCTGCCTGGTCAACCCGCGTGCCGGTCACGAAACTAAGCTCAACTTCCCGCCGGTCGACAAACCTCGGGACATCGCCGTCATCGGCGCCGGCCCGGCCGGCCTGGAAGCCGCCACACGCCTGGCGGAACGCGGCCATAAGGTGATTTTGTTCGACAGCGCCAGCGAAATCGGCGGCCAGTTCAACATGGCCAAGAAGATTCCCGGCAAGGAAGAGTTCTACGAAACCCTGCGCTACTACGCGCGCAAGCTGGAACTGCTCAAGGTCGACGTGCGCCTCGACACTCCCGTCGATGCCGACGATCTCGTCGCTATGGGCTTCGACGATATCGTCATCGCCACCGGCGTGAACCCGCGCACCCCCGCCATCGACGGCATCGCGCACGCGAGCGTGGCCTCCTATATCGACGTCATCCATGGTCGTGTGGAAGTCGGCCGTCGCGTTGCGGTGATCGGCGCCGGCGGCATCGGTTTCGACGTCAGCGAATTCCTTACCCACACCCGCCCCTCGCCTGCCGAAGACAAACAGAAGTTCTTCGACGAATGGGGCGTGGACCCGAGCCTCGCCCATGAATCCGGCCTGATGAAGCCGGACCCGGAACCCTCCCCGCGCGAGGTCTGGCTGCTGCAGCGTACCGACGCCAAACCCGGCAAGAGCCTGGGCAAGACCAGCGGCTGGGCCCACCGCGCCTCGCTCAAGCACAAGGGCGTACACATGCTCGGCGGCGTCGCCTACGAACGCATCGACGACGCTGGCCTGCATATCCGCGTGAACGACGAAACCAGACTGCTGGACGTGGATAACGTCGTCATCTGCGCCGGCCAGGAAACCCGCCGCGACCTCGCCGACGCCCTCGGCGCCCGCGGGATCAAGACGCATATCATCGGCGGCGCCAATCTGGCGGCCGAGCTGGATGCCAAGCGAGCGATTCGGGAGGCGGCGGAGTTGGCCGCTGGGATCGACTAGCTGATGCCGCACTGCACGGCCCGCGATTAAGCCATCATGTGAAATCCCAACAGCGCAAAGCTTTACTCGCCATGTGCCTAAACTGATTGGCGCTCGCTATTCGCTAACGCCACTCTAGGACTTCAACTCGGCAAACGCGGCATCCAGCCGTTTTGCCGATACCTTCATCGCCGTTCCCAGTGGCTGGGCGAATACCTGCACGCGGTATTCCTCGATCATCCAGCGCACGGTGCGCAGCGTATCCGGCCGCTCGCCGCGGGATCGCGTCCGCTCGGCCTGCTGTTTGTAGGCCTGCCAGAACGGGATGATCTCGCGCATTCGCTGTTTGTCTGCCGCGGCACCTTCCCGGCTCAGCTTGTCGAGCCGCTGCTCGATTGCGGCGAGATATCGGTCGAGATCCTGGGCGAACCGGGCCGGGGCGTCGTGGTCGCTGATGAAGCCTGCATAGACGAGATGCGCGAGTTGGTCGCGCATGTCCTCGACGGCGGCCATCCAGTCCAGCCCGATGTTCTTCGACAGCCGCTTTTTGATCGTTGCCAGCCGCGCCAATGCCGGCTGAAGGCGATCCCACAGGGCGACCGCTTCGGCCATCAGGTCCGATCGGAGCCTGGCCACCAGCGATTCGAACGCGGCCGCGGTTCTCACCGGCATGTCGATGTGCGGATCGATCAATGCGGTCACGAGATCGGCGAGCAGGACCGACTCGGGATCGTCGGCCAGTGCCGCCTGGACGTGGGAATCTGCCAGGGCCGTTGCTGGCGGTACGGGCCATTTCATGACCGCCAACGATTTAAAACCGCGCAGGTCCCGCTTGATCAGTCGCACCTGTTTGGCCGCTGCAAGACGGGCCAGACGAATGGTGCCCAGGCGATGCTGGCGCGCCGCGTCTGCCGGATCGTCGAGCAGTTCGAGATCGACATGCGTCGCGCGATCCACAAGCGCGGGCACGGCCTGTACGCGAACGCCGGCATGTCGTAGCTCGACGCTTTCGGGTAGATCCCGGTCAGGCCACGACGTGAGCCCTGTCTCGGTGAGTTGGTCATCCGAAGCCTGGGCGACCGCAGCCCGCGCGCGCCCGCTGAGTTCACGGCTCAAGACTTCGAGATCGCGACCGGTGGCGATCGTTTCGCCTTCGTCGTCGACCACCTCAAAGCGCAGCTGCAAATGCGCGCTCGGTGTGAAATCGTCCCAGGTATCCGCGGGAATCGTGACGCCGGTCATCGCCTGGACGGCATCGCGCAGTGCGTCGAGCGGATCCCCCTTGCCGAAATCGGCGCGCTCGGCCGCGGCGCGGGCGAACTCCGGCACCGGCACCACTGCACGGCGCAGCCGCTTGGGTAGCGCTTTCAGGTATTCGCGGTATTTCTCCTCGAGCAACCCCGGAACCAGCCACTGCGCACGTTCGGGTGGCACTTGATTGAGTGCCGCCAGCGGTACGCGCGCGGTCACGCCGTCGCGCTCGGTGCCCGGCTCGAAGGCGTAGTCGAGACCGATCGGCAGATCGCCCAGGCGCATGGTCTGCGGATAGGCGTCCTCCGGCAGATCCACTCCCGCGTGGCGCAGCAGCGTGTCCTCGTCGAAGCGCAGCAAGAGGTCGTCGTGGTTCTTCAGCCATTGCTGCAGCGTCTTGCGGTCGCGCACCTGTGCCGGCAACCGTTCATCGTAGAAGCGCGCCTGCGTGGTCTCGTCAACGAGCAGATCGCGGCGGCGAAAGCGTGCTTCCTGCGCGGCGATATCCTCGACGATCATCTGGTTGTACTGCAGAAACTCCGGCAGCCGCCCGCGGGAATCGGCCACGGCAAAATTCACCAGACCGTCGCGGATGAATATCTCGCGCGCCACGGTCGCGTCCATGCGCCCGAAATCCACCTTGCGCCCGTCCGCCAGCGTCAGGCCGAACAGCTTGACGCGCTCGTAGGCGGCGACCTGTCCGCGGCGTTTTTCCCAGTGCGGTTCGTAGTGCTCGCGCGCCACCAGATGTTCGGCCGCCTTCTCGATCCACTTGGGGTCGACACCGGCCACGGTATGCGCGAACAGCCGGCTGGTTTCCAGAAGCTCACCGGCCACGATCCACTTCGGGCTCTTTTTGGCCAGACCGGAGCCGGGAAAAATACGAAACTTGCGCCCACGCGCACCCTGATACTCACCCTTCTCGTCCAGTTGGCCCACGTGGTCGAGCAGGCCCGGAAGCAGGCCCTGATGCAACGCGACGAAATCGACCTCCGCCAGCGGCGTTCGACTCGGGTTCTGACCCATGCCGAGATCCGCCGTGATGCGGCGCAGCTGGCGGGCCAGATCCTCCCATTCGCGCATGCGCATGAAATTGACGAACCGCTCACGGCACCACTTTCTCAACTGATTGCCGCTGTGCTCCTTGCGCGCTTTCGCGAACCCGTCCCAGAGTTTGAGCAGACTGGTGAAATCCGAACGCACATCGGCGAATTCGCGCTGGGCCTGATCGGCGGCTTCGCGTTGCGCGGCCGGGCGCTCGCGCGGGTCCTGGATGGTCAGGCCGGCAGCGAGAACGCGCATGGCCGTGGGCACGCCCATGGCATTACCGGCAATGAGCATGCGCCCGATACGCGGGTCCAGCGGCAGGCGCGCCAGCTGACGGCCGAGTTGGGTGATACGACCGTCCGCCATCGCCTGCAGCTGGGTCAGCAGATTGCGCCCGTCGTTGATATAGCGCCGCTCCGGCGGGTCGATGAACGGAAAACGCTCGATTTCGCCGAGCTTCAGATCCGCCATGGTGAGCAGCACGCTGGCAAGGTTCGTGCGCCGTATTTCCGGGTCGGTAAAGGCCGGCCGGTTGTTGTAGTCGTCCTCGTCGAACAGGCGGATACAGATGCCTGGGGCGACGCGCCCACAGCGCCCGGCGCGCTGATTGCAGCTCGCCTGCGAGACCGGCTCGATCGGCAGGCGCTGTACCTTGGCGGACGTGGAATACCGGCTGATGCGCGCAAGCCCCGTATCGATGACATAACGAATGCCCGGCACGGTCAACGAGGTTTCCGCCACGTTCGTCGACAACACCACGCGGCGGCCGTTGCTGGCCGAAAAGATGCGGTTCTGGGCGCTGCGGGTCAGGCGCGCATACAGCGGCACGATTTCGGCGTTGTGCCGGTCACCGGCCAGGGCTTTGGACAGATGCCGTTCGCAGTCGCGGATATCGCGCTCGCCGGGCAGAAACACCAGGATGTCGCCCGGGCCTTCGCGCCACAGCTCGCGTACACCGTTCTCGATCGCCAGCGCCAGGTCGGCGTCCTCTTCCGGCGGGCGATAACGCACCGTGACCGGATAGCCGCGCCCTTCAACGTTAATCACCGGCGCGCCGCCGAAAAACCGCGCGAAGCGATCCGGGTCGATCGTGGCGGAGGTCACGACCACTTTCAGATCAGGACGCTTGTCGAGAAGCTGCTTGAGATAGCCGAGCAGAAAATCGACGTTGAGCGTACGCTCGTGGGCCTCGTCGATAACGATGGCTTCGTAGCGGTTGAGAAACCGGTCGCGGGCCGTCTCCGCCAGCAGAATGCCGTCGGTCATCAGCTTGATCTGGGTGGTCTCGCCGAGCTTCTTTTCGAAGCGGGTCTGGAACCCCACGAGTTCGCCGAACGGCGTCTCCAGTTCGTCGGCGATCCGTTGGCCGACGCTGCGCGCCGCCAGCCGACGCGGCTGCGTGTGGCCGATCAGTCCACGCGCGCCGAGCCCCGCCTGCATGAGAATCTTGGGCAGCTGCGTGGTCTTGCCGGAACCGGTTTCGCCGCAGACGACGACCACCTGGTTTTCATGCAGCGCCTTCGCGATCTCGTCGGCGCGTTCGGTAACCGGCAATCCCTCGACAAGAGATACTTCCCCCCGGACTGTCGCGCGCTGCGCCGTGACGGCAGCGCTCTTCTCGATCGCCCCCTGCACGCGCGCATGTTCGGCGTCATTGCGCGCACGGCGCAGCTTCTGCTGCAGGCGATGGCGATCGCGTGTCTGCACCGCGGCCAGCAGGTCGTCGGTTTTGGCGGTCTGGGTCAACGGTATTCCTGAACAATGGCGCGTGGACAACCGGCGACGATCACGCCGAACGGGCACCCACGCGGTTTCGATTCACACATGGCCGACGCGCGGCGCTTCGGGTAGCCTGCGTGGCTTTGCGGCTACGCCGCGAGCGAGGATCGGCCATGAATTTTCATACACGCAAATGGATCAAGCCCGAGGATCTCAATCCCAACGGCACCCTCTTCGGTGGCAGCCTGCTGCGCTGGATCGACGAGGAAGCCGCGATCTACGCGATCATCCAGCTCGACCACGAACACATCGTCACCAAGTACATCTCCGAAATCAATTTCGTGTCCAGCGCGCGCCAGGGCGACATCATCGAACTGGGCATCGCGGCCGTGCGTTTCGGCACAACGTCGCTGACCATGTGCTGCGAAGTGCGTAACAAGATCAGCCGCAAGAGCATCCTCACCATCGACGAACTCGTGTTCGTCTGCATGGGCGCAGACGGCAAGCCCAAGCCCCATGGCAAGACCGAAGTCACCTACATCAAGGATCGATTTGCCGATGGCGAAGCCTGAATTCTCTAACCGGATACCGCGGCTCGACAGTGACGCCGTCGGGCGTATCGCCCGTTTAAGCGTGTGTGTTCTCGTGGCATGGGCGATCACCGCCTGCACGCCGGCGAACCTCAAACAGCGCAGCGGTTACTGGGCCGATCAGGCCGAGAGTGCACGCGCCTACAACCAGCGCGTGCGCTTTCTGGTCATGCACTACACCGGCGGCGACGAACCCCGCGCGCTCAAGGTGCTGACCGGCGCTTCGGTGAGCTCACATTATCTGGTGGGCGATCATCCTCCCGAACACGGCGGCGCCCCCATCGTCTATCAACTGGTCGCAGAGCACGAACGTGCCTGGCACGCCGGCACCAGCGCCTGGGCCGATCGAACCCATCTCAACGACAGTTCGATCGGCATCGAGATCGTGAACATGGGCCCCATCGACACCGCCAGCGGCCCGGCCTGGCAGGGCTTCGGCGGCGACCAGATCGAGGCGGTGATCACGCTGGCGCGCGACATCATCCACCGCTACGACATCCAGCCCGTCAACGTCGTCGGCCACTCGGACATCGCGCCGGGGCGCAAGGTCGACCCGGGCCCGGCCTTCCCCTGGGAACTGCTCTACCGGCACGGCATCGGCGCCTGGCCGGATGCGCCCACCGTGGAGGCCTATCGGCAACGCTTCTTTCGCGACATGCCGAGCATTGCGGCCATTCAGTCCGCTCTGGCCCGCTATGGCTATCAGTTGCCGGTCACCGGTGAACTGGATCAACGCACACGTTCGGTCCTGATCTCGTTCCAGATGCATTTTCGTCCGGCACGCTACGACGGCATACCCGACGTGGATACCGCCGCGCGGCTGTGGGCGCTGAACGACAAATACCGTTAACGCGCCAACCCGGCCCAAGCGAACGACGAAAAACCGCAAGCCGCTGAAGATATTTGAAAATGCCGATTTTCCTATTCTCGGCATGCCGCACGGTGATCCGAACCCGGTTTTACACCGTTGATGAATCGGGCTAATACTCGACGCGTCCCATCCAGAAAAACAACAGGCCGGCTCAGTCGGCTCAACACGGGGGATGAATGGATCGCGTCGATATTTTCATCGCCAATCTCTACCACTCGGTTGAAAACGGCAGTACGGATACGTTTCGCGAGACGGCCTTGCGCGCCCTCGGCGATCTCGTCGATTTCGACGGCGCGCTCTGGGGGTCCGGCAACTACACGTCGAACGTGTTTCACAGTGTGGTGACGCTCGGCGTCGAGGCAGGCTACCCGCAGGCGCTCGAAAGAACGCAGGGCATCAACCCCATTCTGCCGGCCTTGCTCGACAACGTCGGGCAGGCGGTCGACATGCGTTCGGTGATCGGCGACTCCGCTTTCCTGCAAAGTCCGGTCTATCGCCGCTGTTTTTCGCGCTACGGTATCGAACGTATAGTGAGCTATCTGGCCTACGACCGGCGCAGCCATCTCTACACGCTGCTCAGCCTGTACCGTTTCGACGCCGACCGCCCCTTCACCGAAGACGAACGGTGCCTGTTCGAACGCGCGGCCTATCATCTGGTGGCCGCTGCCGGCCACGCGTTCTTTCTGCATATGGCCACCGGCGCGCGGCCGCAGTCGCCTGCGGTTCATGCCGCGGTCTGTGACGACCACGGCCTGCTCTACCAGGCCCAGCCGTCGTTCGTGGACTTGATCGAAGACCGGTTCGAATCGTGGTCGTACGAGCGATTGCCGTTCACTCTACCCGCACCCGGCGAGACCCGGGTCACCCATGGTCTATGTATCGAGGTCGAAGCGCTGGGCGATCTGTTCTGCGTGCGAATCCGTCGCGAAGGCCCGATCGACTGTCTGCGCGGTCGCGATCAGGAAATCGTGGCCGGCGTGTGCCGCGGGATGACCTTCAAGGACATCGGCCGCGAGCTCGAACTGGCCCCATCGACCGTCTCCAACCGGCTCTACCGCGTCTACCGACAGCTGGGCGTGACCAATCGCAGTTCGCTGGTCCGCCTGGTCCATCGCTCGGCCTAGCGTCGCCCGGTCCGCGGCCTGGGCGGACACCGCAAACCCATCGGTAATCCGCGATTTCCCGGCGCGGTAGAAATTTACCTGCGCCAGCTCTATACGGCAGGCGAGCGCTGGTCTATGAATGAAAAGACAAGCGCATGGGCAATCGCGCGATGCATGTTGCACCGTATCGCGCCCTGGGGGTTATCGATGGATAAGCGAGTACGCGTCAATCGTTGGATAATCGGTATCGCAATGTTGGCATCCATCGGGCTGTTGGCCGCCTGCGATGACGATGCGCGCGTCGACATCGGTTCGGGCACCGCGATCCCCGGCGAAACAGACAACAGCGATGGCGCAGGCAAGACGCCGGCGCCGCGCGTGTTCCGGATCTCGCCCGGCGAAAACGCCACCGCCGACGCGGTCGCGGCGTTCTTCGAAGCCGCACCGGGGGACCGTATCGAGTTCGGTTGCGGCTTTTTCGAGTTCAGCACCGGCCTGGTGATGCAGGATACCGAGGGCGTCACCGTGAGCGGCTGCGGCCGCGACGAGACCGTGCTGTCGTTCGAAAACAGCGATACGGCCGAGGGCCTGCTCATCAGCAATGTGCGAGGTGTCGTGGTCTCCGACCTGACGGTGACCGATACCCCGGGCGACGGCATCAAGATCAAGAGTTCGGATATCGTCACCTATCGCAACGTCCGCACCATGTGGTCGAGTACCGACCGGCCGGTGACCGCAGACAACTACCAGAGCGCGATCCACTACGAGTGCCCCGCCGAACCGATCAGCGAAATCAACCCGGCCCCCTATCAGCCCGATTCCGGCAATGGCCGCTACGGCATCTACCCCGTACAGGCATCAAACGTGCTGCTGGACAACGTGGAATCCCTGGGCGCCTCCGATGCCGGCATTTATGTCGGCCAGACCGATGACGTGATCATCAAGAACAGCCGGGCGCTCTACAACGTGGCCGGCTACGAGTTCGAGAACACGCAGCGCGCCGAAATGTTCGATAACGTCGCCGAGTGCAACACGGTCGGCTACATCATCTACGACCTGCCATACCTCACCCAGTACGGCTATCAGGCACACATGCACGACAACGTGGCGCGCAACAACAACTTCGAGAACTTCGCGGCGGGCGGCATCGTCTCCCAGGTGCCCTCCGGCAGCGGCCTTATCACGCTGGCCTATGACCAGGTCGAGGTCGATAACAACCGCTTCGAGGATCACAAGACCGCGGCCATCATCATCACCAGCTATG
Organism: Endozoicomonas sp. G2_2; assembly: GCF_017744135.1. Taxonomy (GTDB): domain Bacteria; phylum Pseudomonadota; class Gammaproteobacteria; order Nevskiales; family Salinisphaeraceae; genus Salinisphaera. The sequence goes on along the minus strand of NZ_JAGHQU010000002.1, from coordinate 296,007 downwards.
AACTGATCGGCGATGACGGCGATCTGCGTCAGGATGTCTATACCGAGGCGCTGTCGATTCACGACAACAGCTTCGAAAATTCCGGTTACATGCTCCCACCGCCTGATCCCGAAGCGCTGGCGAGCGGCGATATTTCCAGCGCGCTGCCCACGCTGATCGGCCTCAAGAACGGCGGCCAGGGCGCGGATATCCTCTGGGACGGGCTCTACGACGCGCCGAACGAATGCCCGCAACCCGACGTGCCTGCCAACGCACGCGGCAAGCCCCTGTTCGAAGGTACCGATGTAAAGCCGCAGGATTGCGGCGACGTGGAAGGCAATAGCGTCAAGGATCGCTACAACGCCTACAAGTTCGACAGCAGCGACGAACGCAAGAAGCCCTCGATGTGGATCTGTATCGAAAACAACACCCACGCCGGCAGCCCGCTTGCCCCGGATTTCGCCAACTTCCACGGCTTGCGCGGGCTGGACACCCTGATCGGCGCAATTACCGACCCTGCCCAACTGGCCGACCCGGATTTCTTGCCCGGCCTGATCAGCGGCATCCCCGAGTTCCCCGCGGATACCGATGTGTCGCCGCATCAGTGTCAGGCACAGTACGGCGCCACGCTGGCGAGCATGCCCGCGGTCGAGCTGGAAACCTATACGCTGCCTGAAGGTGGCAGCGATCGGCCGACCGACGAACAGATTGCCGCACTGTGTAGCCGCGACACGGCCGGCGCAATCAACTGGGAGGCGCTGGCAGCGGTCGACTGCCCGGATCTGGCGAGCTATCACCTGTTCGACGATCCCGAAGACCCCAGTGAAAACAGCAACGGAGGCATTCCCTACGACCTGAACACCCGGCTGTTCTCCGACTACGCGAGAAAATATCGCTTCGTGTTCATGCCGCCCGGCGAGGCAGCCGTGTATCACGACGGCAGCGAGGACGTGAATGCAACCTACGACTTCCCCGTGGGCACGGTGATCGCGAAGACATTCTCGTTTCCGGACGAAGGCAACGGCACCATCGATCACGTCGAGACCCGCCTGCTCATCAAGCGTGAAGACGACGACGGCACGGTGAAATGGGTGGGGCTCCCCTACATCTGGGAAAACGATGACGCCGCGACACGTGTCGCGACGCTATCCAAAGGCGGCGGCACGGCCGCCGTCGCCTGGAACTACACCGATGCCCACAGCGGCAACCTGCATCAGGGCAGCACCGAAAGCTACAACATTCCGAACGCCGCCCAGTGCGTCACCTGCCACGGCAATACCCATCGCCCGGCAGGCGCGGCGCCGATCGGGCCCAAACCCCGGAACCTGAACAAGCCCTACGCCTACGACGGCGCGGGCATGCAGAACCAGATCGCCTACTGGGTGGATCGCAACCTGCTCAGCGGCGCGCCGGCCGATCTGGGTGTCGATGCGAACACCATGATCGCCACGAACGTGGAACGCATCCCCTACTTCGAAGTCCCCGGCGACGGTGGCGAGACCGCCGGCTCGGATGCCGACCTCGAGCTGCGTATTCGCGGCTATCTCGAAGTCAATTGCGCGCACTGTCACAACGAAGGCGGCGCGGCATCGAATACCGGCCTGTACCTGGATTACTTCCGCGAGGTGAACTCGTCCTACGGTATCTGCAAGACACCGACCGCCGCGGGCGCCGGTTCGGGCGGCCGACCGCACGACATACAGCCCGGCAGCAGCGCCGATTCGATCATGCCGTTTCGCATGGGGTCGAACGACGTGGAAGCGCGCATGCCGCCGATCGCGCGCAGCATCGTTCACGACGAAGCGCTCGCGCTGCTACAGCAATGGATCGACGAGGTGGTCGACAGCGATTACCCCGACAGCAGCTGTGCGAGCGGCACCGGCGTGTTCGGCGCCCTGCGCTGAAGCCCCCCGGGGCGCTGAAACGCGTGTGAGAGGCGCCGGGCCATGCCCGGCAATCCGCCGGTCGCCGCCTTGAGGGCGGCGGCCGTTTTCTACGTCCGACCGCGCCCTGCGACCAGCACGTCCCGGGCGGCGATCGCATGGCGCGCCGCGTCTTCGCCATCGTCGCCGAACGCCGTCATGTGACCCATCTTGCGGCCCGGGCGGGCCGCCGCCTTGCCGTAGAGATGGAGCTTGAGCGCCGGGTCGGCCAGCGCCGCACGCCAGTCGGGCATGCCGTCGGCCCAGAGATCGCCCAGCAGGTTCACCATGGCCGAGGGGCGCAGGCGGCGGGTGTCCCCCAGCGGCAATGCGCACACGGCACGCAGCTGTTGTTCGAACTGGCTGGTCACACAGGCATCGAAGCTGAAATGGCCGGAGTTGTGCGGCCGCGGCGCCAGCTCGTTGATCACGAGGCTGCCGTCGGTCTTCAGAAAGAACTCGACACAGAGCACGCCCACGACATCGAGCGCCTCGAGCACGCCCTGCGCGATCTCGACCGCCTGCTCGGCGATCCGCGGATCGATATCCGGGTCGGGGATGGACACGTCGAGAATATGATCGCGATGCCGGTTTTCGGTCACACCGTAATGCGCGAACTCGCCGTCACAGCCGCGCGCCGCCACGACCGAAATCTCCCGCTCGAAATCCACGAAGCCCTCGAGCACGGCCTCGCCCGCGCCGATCGCCTGCCACGCGGCCTCGGCCTCGCCGCTATCGTGAATGACGGCCTGACCCTTGCCGTCGTAGCCGAAGCCGGCCGTCTTGAGCACGGCCGGCGTGCCGATACGCGCCAGTGCATTCTCAAGCGTGGCAAAATCCGGCACATGCTCGAACGGCGCGGTCGGGAAACCCGCCCCGGCGAGAAAATCCTTCTCGCGCTGGCGATGCTGGGCCGTATGCAGCACCTCGCCACGTGGACGTACCGGCACGTGTTCCGATGCCGTAAGCGCGGCATCGAACGGCACGTTCTCGAATTCGAAGGTGACCACATCGACGCGGCTGGCGAACTCCGCAACCGCGTCGAGATCGTTGTAATCGCCCACGGCCTCGCGATCGGCGACCTGGCCCATCGGCGTGTCGTCGCCGGGGGAAAACGTATGCACGCGATAGCCCATGCGGCGGGCGGCAATGGCAAACATGCGGCCCAGCTGGCCGCTGCCGAGCACACCGACCGTGGCACCGGGAAGAATGGGTCGACTCATAGGGGCAACTCGTCGTTCTGGACCTTGTCGGCCTGGCGCTGGCGAAAATCTGCCAGAGCGGCACGCAGTTCGGGGCGGCTGTTGGCGAGCATCGAAACCGCGAAAAGCGCGGCGTTGCGTGCGCCGGAATTGCCGATGGCGAAGGTCGCGGTGGGCACCCCGCCCGGCATCTGCACGATGGACAGCAGCGAATCCAGACCGTTTAGGGCGCGACTCTTGACCGGCACGCCCAGCACCGGCACCACGGTCTGGGCCGCCACCATGCCGGGCAGATGGGCCGCGCCGCCCGCGCCGGCGATGATGACTTCCAGACCGCGTTCGGCCGCCGTATGCGCGTAATCGCGCATGACATCCGGCGTGCGGTGGGCCGATACGACACGGCACTCGTGGGCCACCTCGAACTCGTCGAGCACCTCGTGGGCGACCTGCATGGTATCCCAGTCGGAGGTGCTGCCCATGATCACGCCGACCAGCGGCTTGTTGTTATCCATATCGCCCCCTGCACTGCTCGCAGAAAAGCGGCCTAGTCTAGCAATTTCGTCGCGCGGGGGCTGCATCGCCACGCCGACACGGCATGACGACCGCTAGGCGAGGATCACCAGATGATTCGGCAGCTCGTTGCGTTCGTGGGTAGCGGGCACCGCGCGATGCAGTTTGTCGCCGCAGGCGTCGATGCATTCCAGAAAGCCGGCCAGCGTATCGCCGCTGCGCACCTGGCGGGTGAACGCTTCGACGATCGCCTGCCATTCGCTGTCCTGCACATGTTGCGAGATGCCCCGATCGGCAATGATCTCGACATAGCGTTCGGCTTCCGAGACGAAGATCAGCAGCCCGGTGGCATCTCGGGTGTGGTGCAGGTTCTGTTCCAGAAACTGTCGGCGTGCCAGATTGGCTGCCCGCCAATGGCGTACCGATTTCGGCACCAATCGGGTCGTGACACCAGGCAATCGAAAGACCAGCGCCAGGACCACGAAAAAACTCCACTGTACGAGCAACAGCGTGGTCGCAGGGATCGCCGCGGTGAAAAACAGCAGCGCGCCGGGGATGAGAAGTGAAATAAGCCCGGCCCACAGCAGCGGAATATAGGCGTAATCGTCGGCACGTTCCGCGAGCACGGTCACCAGCTCGGCGTCGGTATGCCGTTCCACTGCGGCGATCGCGTCGGTGACCTGCTGGCGTTCGTTGTTCTTGAGTAGCGTCATTGTCGTCTCTTTCACCAGCCGCCGGAGGCGCCACCGCCACCGAAACCGCCACCGCCGCCGGAAAATCCGCCGCCGCCGAAACCGCCACTGCTGCCACCGCCGAAGCCGCCGCCCATCATGATCGGCACGCCCCAGAGGCCGCGCCGCCGGCGCCCGCCACGACCGCCGCCGCCACCGCTGCCGAACAGGCCGATGATGACAACCATGAGCACGAAGAAGCCAAGGCTGCGCAGAATCGAAGGCTCGCCGCCGTCGCCTCGTGTTCGCTGTTGCGGCTCGGCCAGCGGATCGCCGCCGAGCACCTGCACCATCGCGGCCGTGCCTTCGACGATCCCCTGACTGAACGCGCCCTGGCGAAATGCGGGCGTGATGATCCGATCGATGATCACCGACGATTGCGCGTCCGTGAGTCGACCTTCCAGCCCGTAGCCCACTTCGATACGAATCTTGCGCTCGGCCTTGGCGATGATCAGCAGCGCACCGGTGTCTTCATCGGCTTCACCGATGCCCCAGTGCCGACCGAGCTGGTAGCCGTATTCCTCAATGGTCTCGCCACCGAGCTCGGGCAGCGTCACGACCACGACCTGCTCGCCGCTGTCCTGTTCATGCGCGGCCAGCATGTCGGTGAGTCGCTGCCGGTCGGAGGCGTCGATCATGCCGGCCTCGTCGACCACCCGCCCGCTGAGCTCCGGGAACGACGGCGCGGCCCAGGCTGCCGTCGCCATCAGCAACAGAAGGAGCGCCAGCCCGCTCCGGGCGACGTGCGCGCGAACCGCCGGCATCAGAACTGGACCTGGGGTGCCTGTTCTGCGTTTTCGGCCGTCGCTTCGAAGTTGGCGTGCGGCTCCATGTCGCTATACATCAGCGAGTGCCAGATACGGCCCGGAAAGGTGCGCAGCTCCGTGTTGTAACGCTGGACGGCCTGTATGAAATCGCGCCGGGCGACCGCGATGCGATTCTCCGTGCCTTCGAGCTGGGATTGCAGCGCGAGGAAGTTCTGGTTCGATTTCAAATCGGGATAGCGTTCGGAAACCGCCATCAGACGGCTCAGCGCGCTCGACAGCTCGCCCTGGGCCTGCTGGAACTGCTGGAGCTTCTCCGGGTTGTCGAGGATGCTCTCGTCGACCTGGATCGACGTGGCCTTGGAGCGCGCCTCGGTGACGGCCGTGAGCGTTTCGCGCTCCTGCTGGGCGAAACCCTTCACTGTTTCCACCAGGTTCGGCACCAGGTCGGCACGCCGCTGGTACTGATTTTCCACCTGTGCCCAGGCGGCCTTCACCTGCTCGTCGTAAGTCGGAATGTTGTTGATGCCGCAGCCGGTCAGCGAGACCAGCAGGATAAGCACCAGCAACAGGCCCGGCAGGCGTTTGTCGATTCGAACAGGCATCGCGGCCATGGATGGAGACTCCGTAGAACACACTCGAGATTGCGCTCACTTTACGTCAAAGCGGGGTCGCTCAGCACCCGCGACCCGTTGACCGTGCTTGGCCTGGCGCCCGACACGCTATAAGTTGGTGGTGAGCGGTGCGATTGCGCACGGCGAAAACCAACAAGAACGAGGAGATGCCATGAACAATCATATCCGGCCAACATCGACGTATGGCCTCGCCGCAGGCGTCGTGCTAGCTACCCTGCTCGCAGCACCCGCCTTCGCGGCCCACCACGAAGACGGCAGCGACAAGATGGCAGCCGGCACGATCACCGTGACCGAGAGCAAGACGATCGCCGCCCCGGCGGCCGACGTCTGGGCGGTGGTGCGCGATTTCGACGGGCTGGAGAACTGGCATCCGGCAGTGGCATCGAGCGAGATCAGCGAAGGCGAGAACAACACGCCCGGTGCCGTGCGTCACCTCATGCTCGCGGACGACGGCGGCGCGATCAACGAAAAGCTCACCGACTGGGACGACGACGGCATGCAGTACAGCTACCGCATCGTGGACGGCGTGCTGCCGGTTGCACACTACGCGTCGACCATCAGCGTTTCCGCCGAGGGCGAGGACACGTCGCGCCTCACGTGGCGGGGCCAATTCGATGCGGCTGAAGGTACGTCCGACGAAGACGCCCGGGGCGTGATCACCAACGTCTATCGCGCGGGGCTTACCACGGTGCGCATGCAGATTACCGGCGAACAATAACCGGCATCGGCGCTCGGCCCGTCGCCTCGACGGGCCGGGTCATGCGCCCATCCACCGCATCGCGGCGAACACCGCGCCGATGAACAGGAGCACACCCAGGCCCGTAGCCAGGGCATGACGGCGCCATAACGCCAGGGCCCGTTCGCCGACCAGCCATACCAGCAGCGCAAGACCGAAATAGCGCAGCCCGCGCGCCATGCCGACCGCGGCGAGGAACAACGGCAACGTGTAGCCGGCGATACCGGCCGCCAGCAATGCGACCTGGAACGGCACCGGCGTAACGCCGATCGCGAGAATCGCGAGAAACCCGTTGTCGGAAAATTTCTGTTCGAAGCTGTCGTAGGCCTCACCGGCGTCGAGCCACGCGAGCAGCGGCTGGCCGACCGAATCGAACAGAAAGAACCCGACCGCATAGCCCAGCAACGAACCGACCATGCAGCCAAGCAGCGTGACGGCCGCGATCAGCCATAGCCGGCGCGGGCGCGCCAGCATGTACGGCACCATGATCAACTCGATGGGAATCGGCAGGATCGTGGTCTCCAACGCGGACAGTACGCCCAGCCATGCCAGCCCGTACCGCGAATCCAGCAGCCGTTGGGTCCAGTCGGCCGCGCGACTCACGCAACGCCGCCCTGTCGGTACGGCGTACCGGCCGTCGATTTCGCTATCCGCATAAGCCCAGTGTCGATCAGAACGACATCTGAAGCGAGTCGTCCTCGGCCTGAAATGGCCGTGCACGGGCCATGGCCATCCAGTGGCGTGTTTCGAGACGGTAGTCGTGTCGGGGCGCGCAACGTTCGAGCGTGTAGCCGGCCGGGTCACGCCAGGTCACCACACCGTACTCCGCCGGGATCTCCTCGACTTTCGCAATGCCTTCAACCAGAACGAAGTAGATTTCTGCGGCCAGCTCACGATAACGACGCGTTTTTCCGGAACGCAGTTCGCCAAGCAGATCAGCGCGGCCGACCTTGATTTCGTGCACCTGGGGCGCGAGATGGTCCGGCCGCAGGCTGCGCGAGAGCGAGAACACGTCCGGCTTGCACAGCGCCCAGCGCGGCGCGAGCGAGGTGTCGTCTTCGGTATGAACCACCAGCTCGGTGAATACGAGCCGTCCTTCACCGCTCAGGTGGCGCGCCACACCGTCGGTAACCTGCGCATGGCGGCTGCGGGCATGTCGATTGCGCACCACGGCATCGCCCAACGCGTCGCGCCCGCGGGCGGTGACCAGAAAACGGCTGGCCACGTCGGCGTTGGCCAGTTCGTCGATCAGCCCCCAGCGCAAGAGGTCCAGATCGATATTGTCGTGGCACGCCCAGCCCCGCGTGCGCCAGTAGTGGCGCAAACGGCTGGCATGGCGCCGCGGCAGCGTATGGGGCATGGTTTCGTCGGTAGTCCGGTTCCGGGCGTGATTTACGTTCATCGGCATACAGCCTACTGGCTGCGGTGCGCGCCGCGATGCACCGGCCAAGAAAATGCCCGGCCAAAGCCGGGCATTGCGTGGATATCGCAGTGGCGCGTCAGGACGGTGTCAGGAGTCGGAATCCGAAGCCTTCATGTCCTTGTCCCGAGACATCTTGTCGCTTTCCCTGAGTTCCTCGGTCTGCGTCTTGGTCGCCGGCATGCCGTCGGACTGCGGCACCTGTTCACCGGTCGACGTGCCTTCGGCGCCGTTCGGGACATTGCGCATCTGCTCTGCCTGGTGTTCGGTCGTGGGCATGGTGGTGTCGGCGGCTTTTTCGTCGTGATCCGCGGCCACCGCCGGCAACGCGAACGCACAGCCCAGCAGGGCCACGCCGAAACCGGCACCCAGCCACAGGTTGAATCGGTTACACATATGTCTCCTCTCTTGTATGGCGATCTGCACGATCGCTTCGTATGAGATTTCAATGTCGCGCAATCGACCGAAGCCGGCAACCCATGAGTATCCGCGGCGCGGTCATGGCGCCGGCCTCGTCGGACGTCGCGCATAAAAAAGGCCCGGCGCAAGCCGAGCCTTTCGGGTCGTCGGCCCTGCGCATGCATGGGCCGCCGTCTTTTACTGGCTGGCCAGCGTCATGCGCGCGTGGCGCACATGGCCCAGATCCAGAACTTCGATCTGGCTGCGGGTCGCCGGTACGTTTTCGTGGGCCGGATCGGCCGCGGCGACGTTCGCGTCGGCCCGGGCGCCATGGCGAAGCATGGCGGACTGCGAGGCCGACAACGGCGTGACGTTGTCCTGATGGCTCTGGACGTTGTCGGCAGCGACGGCCGGGCCGGCAAACCCGGCGAAGGCAAGCACCGCGACGACGAACGCATTCTTGCGGTTCAGATGATGCGTGGACATGAAAGTCTCCCTTTCAAGGCAAATGAAAAAACGAAAAAATGCTTGGAAAGAGAGATTGGACCTCGCGTGCGCTTTTCAATCGCTGCGCTGCAACAATTTTACGCATGTCTATGAATCAACCACTTGCGAGATGCATTGGGTCGATTAACGCCGTCGACGATAATGCCGACCTATGCCCCTATCGGTGCCTTCTATGGCGCACGCAAGATTTCCAGCAGCTAGCGCGCGACCGCCCGAACCGGTACCCCGGCCATGCTGCGGCGAAATGCCAGCCAGGCCATCGTACCGGCCAGTGCATTGCCCAGTGCGGCGCCAAGACCCACCCAGGCCATCTCGCCTGCGAGTACGCCGAGCGCGATACACGGCAGATAACACACAAACAACCGTGCGAAGGAGATCATCATCGCGCGCAACGGCCAGCCCAGCGCGTTCGATGCGGAAACCACGAGCATGCACAGGCCCAGAAACGCGTAGCTGGGCAGCATGGCGCGCATCAGCCAGGTCAGACCGGAGCGAACGGCCTCGTCGCTGGCAAGCGCCTGCGCGACCCACGGCGCCGCCAGCGCCATCACGACACCGAGCAGCAGCTGCCAGACGATGACCGCCTGAAAGGCAATCGACATGAGCGCGCGAATACGCGGCCAGTTGCCCGCCCCGTAGCAATGACCCAGCCAGGGCGGCAAGGACATGGTCAGCCCAAGCACCAGCATGAGCGACACGGTCTCGAGCCGACTGGCCAGGCCCCAGGCGGCCACCGCCTGTTCGCCCAGCGACGCGATCAGCGCCGTGGCGGTCATGGCAGACAGCGCCGGCATGAGCTGGCTGAGCATGGCGGGCCCGGCAATCACCGCAAACGCGCCGGTCGACCGGCGCGCCTCGCCGGGTAGGCCCGTCAGGCTGAGCCAGTTTCGCTGCGACAACCGCCAGCCCACCAGCATCAAGCCGATCGTGAAGGCCAGCGTGGTCGCCCACGCCGCGCCCGGCAGCCCGAGCCCCGTCCAACCGCCGACGCCGAAGATGAGCAGCGGATCGAAGACCAGATTGAGCGCGCTGGTCACGACCATCAGCAAACCCGGTAGCCGCGTGTTGTTGTGCGCGCGAAACAGCGTGTAGCCGAAATACAGCAGCGCGGCAAACCAGTTCGCGAGCAGCTGGACCGGCCAGTACTCGCCGATCAGCTCGAGTGCCTCGCCCTCGGCGCCCAGCTGGCGAAACAGCGGCACATGGAACAGCCACAGCAGGATCGCGAGCACGCCGATGGCCGCGGCACCGCCGAAAAGCACGAGGCTGCCCAACCGGCGCGCGCGCTGCTCTTCACCGGCACCGATCGCCCGCGAAATGAGCGCGGCGATGGCGATGCCCAGACCCACCTGCACGCCGATCATGAGAAACGTGATCGGAAACGTGAACGACTGCGCCGCGAGCGCTACCGTACCCAGGCGCGCCACGAACGCCGAGTCGACGAGCTGAAACCCGAGCAGCGACATGACGCCGATCGCCATCGGCCAGGTCTGGGCGAACAGCTGGCGGCGCAGGGCGCCGGTACTGGCATGGGTTGAAGCGGAATCGATCAAGACGGAAAACGGCGCTGCGAAATGCCGCGCGATTCTACGCCATGCGGGTACGCCCGGACGCGTTGCGACGGCCGATTGCGTGCAATCGAGCCCGCGTGACCGCTACGCTTGGGGGCGGACCGGTTTCAACTACGCCCAATGCGAGGCCTCATGCACGCTATCCGTCTTTTCTGCTCTGCGGTGTTCGTCACGCTGGTGCTCGGCGCCTGCGCGGGTACGCCCGACTTCGTCCGCCTGGCCGACACCGAATGGCAGCTGGTCGAGGTCGGCCAGCAGGCGGTCGATCGTGACGCCATGCGTCGCGATGCCTACCTGCTGATGCACGGCGACAGCCAGCGGGTCGAGGGGTTTGCCGGCTGCAACCGGCTCAACGGCGCCTACAGTGGTGGCGGCGAGAATCTGCGCTTCGATTCGCTTGCCAGCACACGCCGCTACTGTGCCAACGCCATGGCACAGGAAGAAGCGCTCATGCACGCCCTGGAGCGCACGACCACCGCACGGGTCGACGACGACATGCTCACGCTGTTCGACCGCCAGGGCGACCCGCTGGCGCGGTTCGAGGCACGCCCGCAGCGCTAGAGCCGGCGTCTAGCGCGCGCTGGCCTGCTCGCTGAGCAGGCTGTCGGCGATCCAGCCCAGTCGTCCCCGGTCGGCGAGATAGATCATCGTCCAGCCGTCGCGCGTGTGTCCGAGTACCGGAAGACGTTGCGGCGCATCCACCGTCGTGATGACCTCGGCGCTGGTGTTGCCCTCACCCCGCACCCGCGCGTTGCTCGCCGCCACCTGTTTGGTCGGCAGTCCGGGCAGAAGATCGTCCAGGGCCTGTCGGGCACGTGTATTGCCCGCCTGGGCCGCACTGGCAAACCAGTAAACCGCCGCGGCGTCGCTTTGTTTCGTGCCCACACCATCGGCGCTGGCGGCGCCCATGTTGTACTGGGCCGCGATCACGCCCTGTTCGGCCGCCTTGCGCCACCAGTCGACCGCCTGGGCCATGTCGCGGGTCACGCCGCGGCCCTGGGCATACAGGGTGCCAAGGTTGTATTGCGCGCCGGCATCGCCCTGTTGTGCGGCCGCGCGAAACCAGCGTGCAGCGGTGTCGGGCTGCATGCCGACGCCCTGGCCTTGCAGATAGGCCTGGCCGAGATTGTTCTGGGCTGCGGCGTTGCCCTGTTCCGCGGCTTCGCGATACCAGCGCGCCGCCTCCTGCAGGTTCGGCGCCGCCCCGCGTCCGGCGGCCAGCAGCACGCCGAGGTTGAGCTGTGCTTCGGGATCGCCGTCTTCGGCACGCTCGCGAAGCAGTGATCGCGCCTCGCCGTAGTCGCCCGCCTGCATGGCGCGCGCCACATCGGTGCTATAGGCCGGCGCCGCGGACGCATTGATGGAATAGACCATGCTCGTCACGCCGAGCGCGAGTACGGTAGCGCGAAAAATGGCAGTCATGGCGGGGCCGTCGGTTGAGATCGGTTTCGGGAGTAGACATCGCGGCAGCGCGCGAGTGCCCGGTCTTTCGATCTTACGACAGTCGTGTATGCCCGGCGCAACGCGGCGCCGGGCATATCGCTCAGGCTCGGTGCGCCGGCGCGTCCGGTTCGGCGAACCAGCGATAGACGCTGGGCAGCACGATGAGTGTGAGCAGCGTCGAAGTCATGAGCCCGCCGATCACCACCGCCGCGAGCGGCCGCTGCACGTTGGAGCCGATGCCGTCGGCAAGCAGCAGCGGAATCAGCCCGAGGACCGCGGTCAGCGCGGTCATCAGGACCGGGCGCAGGCGATGCTCGGCGCCGATACGCACCGCGTCGGCCATAGACGTGCCCTGCTGTCGCAGCTGGTTGATATAGGACACCATCACCACGCCGTTCTGTACCGCGACACCGAACACGGCAGTAAAGACCATCGCCGCTGTAGCCATACTTCGGTTGAATAATATTTTACGAAGAGTCCAAAGACTCGAATGGCCGTCTTTGCGGCCTTCCACGCGTAGTAGTTAGATGCGAAAAACGACTATTGACCAAAGATCGGTACGTTAGACGTTGCTCGGAATAGTGTCGTTCGACACGCTTTTGATTGACGACGTAGCCGGAGTGCTGACGGTTGAGATAGATCATCTTCCCGGTCGTCCTTAAGGTAGCGCCGTGGCAGGCGCGGAATTTCGGCACGTAATCGCGCGCGGTGATCAAAGCCTGCCGGTTTCGAAGCGCGCTTGCACTCGTTGCAACGACTCATCGCAACGACGGCCAGGGAACTTCGTTCGCAACGTCCACACAAGCGAATGCACCGCACCAGCTCGTGCGTACCTTCGGCCTCGAGCATCGACTCGGCCAACGGGTGCTTAAAACGAGTGTGCTCAGATAGAGCGCCTTCATGCGCTTAGGGTGTCTGAAACCACCGAACTTGGTTCGGCATGTGTAACAGCCCATCTTAAGAAATCCGTGGGGGCCCATCCCAGATTTTATCGGATTAAAAAATCAATTTTTTCCGCTCTCGCGCTATCGCTGGCTGTCAGCTTTGCCCTTTTTAGGCAACAGCGCTTCGAGCCCCGATATTGGTTCAGTGACCGGAAAACTACGCCGGCTTTCCAGCTGAAGGTCAAATTGAGCGTTGTCGGAATTAATCTTACTCCAACGTCGAACGCGCGCTTGTGCTCGGCTCAATTGTGAAGGTGATATCAAACTCCGGAGAAGCTCGCGTTCGCGAATCGCCGCACCAAGTCCTTGTTCGGCTGCCAACGATGTCCAGACATATGCCTCGATGATGTTACCCCGTGAACTCGCACGAGCCTGAGACAGTTTGCCGAGGTTATATTGTGCGATCGCAGAATTTTGTTGCGCTGCCCGCAAAAACCATCTCCGTGCTTGCGCTTGGCTTTTCTGGACCCCTCGACCGTCGATATAGTTTACGGCTAGATTCACTTGGGCATCGACCTGCCCCTTTTTCGCAGCTTTCAAGTACCACCGCGCCGCTTTCGACTCATTCTGAGTGACCCCAACACCCTTGTCGTAGCACCAGCCCAAATAAAATTGCGCAGACGCGTGACCTTGTTTAGCGGCCATGGCGTAATACATGGCCGCGCGCTCCCGCCGTTTTTTGTGCTTAACACGGCTTTGTCGGTAAAACTCTGCGAGACGAAATTGCGCTTGAAGGACACCTTGATTGGCGGCCCTTTGTAACCATTTGACTGGGGCTTCGAGCGTATTCTCCGAATCCCTCTTCTGAGTCGACAAGAGGAATAGATTGTATTGAGCCGCAGCGTGGCCTTGTTCTGCCGCTTTGCGCAACCAACGATACGCGGCCTCATCATCCTCTACGACACCGTCGCCCATGGCAAAGGCACCGCCAACGGAATTCTGGGCGTTCGCATCGCCCTCCTCGGCGCGCTGGAGCATGGTTTTGAACTGTCTCTTATAAGCTTTGCTACTGACCGTGATTTCAGGTTCTTGAGCGCGAGATAAAACTGGGGTCAACATAAATACAAAAAGTAAGAGCGTCGATGTAGTTCTTAAAGCTTGCCTGAGCATGATGAACCGTTCCCATCAACGTTCTTGCCGCGATTTTCAAGGATGCTGCGCGAGCCAGATTCCGGCTGTAACGTGCTGTGCTGAATGCCGAAGCGCCGACCCAGCAGGGCCTGTAGTCGCGGTAGGACCGCATCCCATTCACCTATCTCATCAAGTTTGATTTGTGCCGATAAGGCGTGACGACTCGACGATAGAGACCAGACGTGAATATGGTGCGCCTCAACGACACCACTAATCTCGCCCATGGACTGCTTCAACTCGTCAATATCCACATCGCTAGGTGAGCCCTCCATAAGGACTCGCATGACGTCGCGTAAAATATTTATGCTCGCAAAACCAATCAGAAGGCTGATTAATAACGAAAGCAACGGGTCTATCGGCAGCCAGCCGGTGAGGTAAACGATGAAGCCCGCCAGCAACGCCGCTACAGAACCCGCCAAGTCACCCATTACGTGCAACAACGCGGCCCGCACGTTCATGTTTTTTTCGCCCCGCATCAGAATCCACGCGACGGCGATATTTACGAGTAAGCCGATGAAAGCGACAACCATAACGGTCGTTCCGCCAACTTCCTCTGGATTCGCAAGTCGTTCAAATGCGGCAAAAACAATCCAGACCACAATACCCAGCATGAACAGAACGTTGACGAGCGCTCCTATAACCTCAGCGCGTGCATATCCATACGTAAGGGTTTTTGAAGCGCGACGCTGACTTAGCCATGCTGCAAAAGCGCCGATTCCGAGAGATAAGGAGTCGGTGATCATATGGCCCGCATCGGCAATCAGGGCCAGTGAGTTGGCCCAAATACCACCGACTACCTCGACGCCAGCGTATGCAGTCGTAAATATCAGCGATATGATAAGCAGTTTCGTGCTACCTGCATTGCCATGGCTATGACCGCCGTGCTCATGCTTACTCATCTGGGCCTCCCGATTTCGACGAAATTTGCACCGCCCCTTCGTTACGTTGCCCGTCGCTTATACGAATGGCCTCCCGCAAATCTGATATGAAGACTTTTCCATCACCGGGGTGGCCGTCGCCTGTACGTGCGCTTGCCAATATCGCGTCTACGACGGTCGTCGCAAGCGACTCCGGCACATCAATTTCGAGCTTGGCCATTTTGACCCGCCTCAAGCTGCCGTCCTGGACGTGGCCATATTCACGTAGATGCACCACCGCGATTCCGGGTATGTCGTCAATATCAGCCAGCGCCGAAATCACCTGTTCGAGCATGACTTCACGTACGTAAGCCTTGATTTCCTTCATCGTCTGTCTCCTTTTGGTAACTTTAGTTGACAGAGGTCAGCCGTCGTCGCGAATAGTGACCGTAATTGCTCTGTCATTCGGTCATCACGTTCCAGCTCACGCGACGTCTTCGCTCTGCGCTACCCAATTTTCATCATTCTTGTGTAAAACCAACCAAAGTAATCCCAGCCCCGCCAATGCGGCGATTAAGGAGCCAGCCAAAATGCCAACGCGTGCGGCCGATGCGATCGCCGGATCTGTAAACGCAAGGCTGGTCAAGAATAAAGCGATAGTGAAACCAACGCCGGCGAGAAGCCCCAGACCGGTCAGAGCTGACCAAGAGAGACCATCCGGGAGTTTTGTTCGGGACAAGAGGGTCGCCAGACGTACGGCCGTTACAATGCCAAGAGGCTTGCCAACCACCAGACCGACACCGCTCCCGACTAGAACCCAAAGGCTGGCATTATCAGCGAGACTAATTTCGCTCAGATCAACCCCTGCATTGGCGAGCGCGAAGGCCGGCATGATCAGGAATAACACCCACGGCTCTAGCCGATGTTGCAGGATATTCAGCGGCGATAATGCGCCTCGCCTAACGCGTTCCAGTTCTTCTAGGAGTCGACGTTTTGAGGATGGGGCTTCGCGTAATAGGTGTGGAATGCGTTCAGCGGCTTGTTCATTGTATGAATGCGTATGGCGTGGCGTGGAAAGCGGCGTCAAGAACCCGAGCAGGACGCCCGCGACGGTCGGATGAACGCCAGATTTCTCCATCGCGAGCCAGATTGCGGCGCCAACCAACCAATAAACTAAAAATGCATGGACCCCGGCACGACGCATCGCGTAAACGAGAGCTAGCCCGAAAGCCACCACGAGCAATGGGATAGTGGTGATCTTCGCCGAATAGAACAGGGCTATCACGGCAACCGTGCCGACGTCATCGATAACCGCAAGTGCCAGTAGGAATGCCCGCCAGCTCGCGGGCACCCGTTTGCCTAGTAGGGTGAGAAGCGCAATAGCAAACGCAACATCTGTCGCCATTGGTACGGCCCATCCCCCGGGATCCCCCGCCGGTAGGTTAAGAATCAGAAAAACTGCGACTGGCGCTAGCATGCCGCCTAGCGCCGCAACCACTGGCAGGACCGCTTTGTCTCGGGTGGACAGAGCACCGCTGAGAAATTCGTACTTCACCTCGAGACTGACGTGAAAGAAGAACAGCGCCATCAATGCCTCATCGATCCATTCGTGGAGCGAAAGTGACAGCTCTACATCGCCCAGACGAAGAGAAAGTTCAGTGTTCCAAAAGTCTGCGTAGCCCGGTAATAACGATCCCGCAGAGTTGGCCCATAGCACCGCGAGCGCAGTAGCCATAACCAGAACAATGCCGCTGGATGGCCCATACGCCGCGAAGCGCCGTATGGGCCGTAACAGCCGCTCGGCCAGGGGATGCTGATCTGAAATCACATCAGACATGGGTGGCACTCCTAACAAACCTGCCGACCTGTCAAGGCGGTGGCGGACATGCTGCGAAGATGTCTTGTCCGGGCCGGTAGACCTGTGTCTGTACCGCGAACAGACCTAGAACCGTGTCGAACAAATTATCCTGGCTATACTCTTGATCATTCACTTGGCTCATGCACTTGCGCTCGAGTCCCCGCCCCTTCCTAAAATCAGACGAGGTCCAAACCATCAGCGGCACATGGGTTTGTTCATGCGGCGCTATTAAGTACGGTAGGCCGTGAAGGTAAATGCCGCTCTCGCCAAGCGACTCGCCATGGTCGGACATATAAATCATCGCGCTCGCATAGCGATCGGAGTTCCTTTTTAGAAACTTCACAACCCTAGAGAGCACGAAGTCGGTATATAAAATGGCGTTGTCGTAGGCGTTTATCAGCTCTTGGCGGCTACAATCCTGCGGGCGATTGCTACGGCATTCAGGCTGGAATTTGCGAAACTCAGGCGGGTACCGTTTGTAGTATTCAGGCCCGTGGTTGCCCTGTTGATGAAGCACAATGAAAGTGTCTCTCGAGGGCTCGTTTAGCGATTCATCCAGCCGATACAATAAAATTTCGTCAAAACAGCCATCTTCATTGCAATAATTAGGCACGTCCATCTGAGCTGTGTTTTGTGTTTTTACCCTGGCGCAAACGCCCTTGCAGCCGGAGTTGTTTTCACGCCATAGCACACGTACCCCGGCGTGTTTCAGGACATCTAATAAATTCTCGCTGTTATCCGACACGAACTCGTCATAACTGCTGCGGTTTTGGCGCGAGAACATACAGGGCAGAGACACTGCAGTAGCAGTGCCGCAGGAATATACGCTGTCAAACTTGACAATCTCTTCTTGGGCCATGAGCGGCATGGTCCTTCGCTCATAACCTTCCAAGGTAGCGTTATGAGCACGCACCGTTTCCCCTAGAACGAAAACCACGAGCCTTGGCTTGCCGCCGGGTGAGCTATGCTGTCGTTGGTAGGCGTCGCGGCCCAATGGCCGAAGTGCCGCCTCACCGGCACTTAACTCGGCAGCCAGCAACTTTCCAGCCGAGTAAATGGAATAACTCGGATTAATCAAATAACGTAAATTTCGATTTTCGCGCCCTACTAGTGAAAATTCTTTGTAATGGCTATAAAGTGCCGCCCCGGCTACTGCTAAAGCTAGCGCCATCGTCAATATTTGCCGACCCAATTGTCTAGGAAAAGTCGCATAGCGCACGGGAACCCACCACACAACCAACGCCGGCAAAACTCCGGCCCATAACACATGCCAAAACAAAACCGGGCTCAATAAACCGTCAACCTCCCTAGGGTCGGTTTGTATCGTGTTGCGCAGCATTCCGTCATCAATCACAACACCGTAGGTATCCATGAAATAGCTATTAACAGATGCCAGGACGAGTAACACGGAAATAAACGGCTTAAAAAGAAAACGTAAGCCAAATGGTGCGATAGCCAAAGTGAAAGCGGCGACAAGAAATACGAAGATTGCGGCGAAAAACCCAAAGTTCCCCCGCCAGGAAATATCTGCCGCACTTGCCGCCGCACTCCAAAATGAGTTATTGGCAGTAGTCACTAGAAACAGCGCCACGGCCAATGCGAGCACGGAGGTCGTCACACGCAGGCGCGAAACCCGATGGTCGAAGGATTTGGCCGCTACCATCGCGACCACCTCCAAACGTTTGCGACTTCGTTTTGTGGCTCACCCGCAAACTCTGGGTGCCTGCAGCGTGGAACACCCTGACTAACAAGTGACCTATACCCAATGGCCCCTATGATATTGGGCTTATATTTAGTTAGCGCATAGATCGCTAAACTATGCCTGTAGCTCCAAACGAGACCACCATTCACTCGGCCGATGTATTCGTGAGAATTCTTCGCAGTACTCCGCTGCGAATCAATCGAGGGCGCTTGCCCTGAAATCACCTGGTCGAGCGGGACTTGCGCCATATGGGTGGGTGTTACCTCCATGATCAGCCCCTCCTCACAGCTCGACTTCGCGCCGTGGTTCGGCGAACCAGTGGTACACGGCAGGCAATACCAATAACGTCAGGAGCGTTGAAGTCACGAGGCCGCCGATTACGACTGCGGCCAACGGCCGTTGCACGTTCGATCCGATACCGTTAGCCATGAGCAGCGGGATTAGTCCCAGGATCGCTGTCAGCGCGGTCATGAGTACGGGGCGCAGCCGATGTTCTGCGCCGGTGCTTACCGCCTCATCGAGCTCCATACCGTGATCACGCAACTGATTGATGTAGGAAACCAGCACGACCCCGTTTTGAACGGCTACGCCGAACACCGCGATAAAGCCAACAGCAGCGGGCACGGATAGATACAGTCCCGACAACCAGAGCGTGAAGATACCGCCGATGATTGCGAACGGAACGTTCAAAAAGATCAGCGCCGCATAGCGCAGACTCGAGAATGCGCTGTAGAGCAACAAAAAGATCAGCGCCATCGTGACGGGTACGACGAGATAAAGGCGCTTCATGGCCCTTTGTTGGTTCTCGAACTGGCCGCCGAAGTCAACGAAATAACCGGGCGGCATATCGATGTCGCGATCGATACCGGCACGCAGATCGTTTACGACGCCGCCCATGTCCCGCCCGCGAACGTTCATCTGCACATACAGACGTCGACTGGCGTTCGATCGTGATATCTGCTTGGGACCGGTATAGACGTCCACGTTCGCCACTCGTGACAGCGGAATCAACGCGCCGCCAGGTGTCCGAAGATTCAGGTCTCGAATCGCATCGATCCGCTCACGTTGGTTCGCCTGCAGCCGCAGGAAAATATCGAACCGCCGCACGCCGTCGAAGACCTGGCCGACGGAAGCTCCCCCGACCCCTACGGACACGGTGTTCAAAACGTCGTCCACGCTAATTCCATAACGCGACAAGGCTTCGCGGTCTGGCTTTATGACGATCTGCTGTTTGCCGCCCTGCTGCTGGACACGCACATCCACAGCACCGGTGGTATTACGCGCGAGTTCGGCGACCTGCTGGCCGACCTCAGCTAACTTGTCGAGGTCATCGCCGAAGATACTGACCACGAGCTGTGCTTGAACGCCTGAGAGCAATTCATCGGTTCTAAGCTGGATCGGCTGAGAAAAGTTATTCGCCAACCCGGGAACGCGCGCTTGAAGGCGCTCGGACATCGCGTTCTGAAGACCTTCGTAAGAACGCCCACTTCGCCAGGCATCAAGGGGTTTCAGGTTGATGGTCGTTGCGACCACATTGACCGGTTCGGGATCGCCGCCGACTTCAGCACGACCGATACGTGAATAGGCGCCGGTAACTTCGTCGAATTCTCCGACGGTATCTTGTATCCGCTTGCCGTACGCAATCGCGGAATCCAAGCTCGCCCCGGGTGGCAGTGTGGAGCGAACCATGAATGTGCCTTCCCGTAGGGTCGGAATGAACTCAGTACCCAATTGCGGAAAAACAGCGAGACTCGCAATGAATAAGATTAGCGCTGTCCCTACTACAACGATCGGTGCTTTTAGCGCGGCGTCGCGCATCGGGCGGTAACCGGCCTTCATCCACGACACAAACCGCGGCTCCCGCATCGTGGTAACACGTCGGAATGCCAGTATTGCCAGCACGGGTACGAGTGTGAGGGATAGCAACAGAGCTGCGGCCAACGCGAAGCTAATCGTGTAAGCCATGGGCGAGAAGAGTTTTCCCTCGACGCCCTGCAGGGTGAACAACGGAAGGAAGACAATGATCACGATGGCGACCGCGAAAACGATCGGTCGCCCAACTTCTCGAGCCGCGGCACCAATCAAATCCGCCATGCTCGCGGTCTTGAGGTCCTGTTCCTCAAAATGCCGGAAGATGTTTTCGATCATGACGACCGAGCCGTCGACCATCATCCCAATGCCGATTGCCAACCCGCCGAGGCTCATCAAGTTCGCCGACAAGCCGGACACGCGCATAGCAATGAATGCTACAAGTAGCGACAGCGGTACGCTCGACACGACAATGAGTGTCGATCTCAAGTTGCCCAGGAACAAGTACAGCAATATCAGGACTAGTACGGCGCCAATTAAAAGCGCTTCGACGACCGTATTGATCGCCTTGTCTACTAGCTCGGCCTGAGAGTAGTAGACTTTGGCGACCATACCGTTAGGCAACGACTTATTGATTTCCTCGAGCTTTGCATTCGTATCCTCGAGGACGCGCTGGGTATCCGTTCCGATCAGCTTGAGAACGTAACCGCCAACAGATTCTTCGCCGTTGGCGAGTTCTGCACCACGTCGAATGGCTCGCCCGTAGCTGACTTCGGCGATATCTCGGATATAAACCGGCTGATCATTGCGCGTGTCTACTCGGGTGTTGCGCAGATCAGACAAACCCTGCTCGCCCGAAGAGACCCAACCATACCCGCGGATAATGTATTCCTCGCCGCCGCGCTCGATGAATGAAGCGCCGACGTTTCGGTTGTTGCGCTGTAGCGCTTCGCGAACGTCGGCCGGCGTCAAGCCGCGGGCCGTCATCGCACTCATGTCCAGGCGGACTTGATACTGCTTTTCGTAACCACCGATCGAGAGCACGCCAGTCACACCATCGACCGTACGCAGCTGTGGTTTGATCAGCCAGTCTTGGGCTGTACGTCTTTCTGTAAGCGAATAGTCCGCGCCTCCCTCATTCTCGACTGTATACATGAGAATCCGACCAAGTCCTGTCGTGATAGGACCGAGTTGTGGCTCACCTAGGCCACTTGGGATGTTGCGACGGGCTTCCGAAAGCCGCTCGTTCACGAGCCGTCGGGCAAAATAGATATCCGTGCCGTCTTCAAAGTAGACGTCAACCCGCGATAGCCCGAAAATGGACGTGGACTGTACTTTTTCGAGACCGGGCAATCCGTACATGCTGATCTCAATCGGATAGGAGACCAACGTTTCAATGTCCACCGGCGACAGCCCCTCGCTCGCGGTATATACCTGTACGAGAGCTGGCGTCGCGTCCGGGAAAGCATCCACTGGTAGTGCACGCAGCGAGAAATAGCCGCCGATTGCCAGCGCGAAAACCGCGACGAGCACCATGAGCCGGTTCGCCATCGCCAGGCGAATAATTGCGTTAATCATGGCGCCCTCCTAGTGGCTGTGTGCGGCGCTACGGCCACCGGCGGTAAGCGCAGCTTTCAGATCGAATGCGCCGCGCACAACCAAGGTGTCGCCAGCTTGAATCCCCTGCCGGATTTCTACCTGGCCTTGATTTTCTGAGCCGGTGCTTACCGGTTGAAACGTGTAAGCGCCCTCGGGTCCAGCTGGCAGAAACACGCCTTCGCGCTCACCGATTTGTTGCACTGCATCCACGGGAACAAGCGCTATACGTGAGCGCTTACCGCTAGACGCCCCGGCGTCGATATCGGCATCGGCAAACATGCCGGCTCTAAGCAAACCATCAGGGTTTTCGACGACGGCACGCACACGCACCGTTCTGGCCTGTTCGTCGAGCTGGGGCGAGATCCAGTCGATCACCCCTATAAAGCTTTCATCCGGCAATGGTCGTACCGTGAAACTCACTTTCTGACCTTTTTTTAAGTACGGCAGCGCTTGCTCCGCAGCATCGATCATCAACCACATCCGTGTGTTATCGACGACATGGATCGGTGTTTCGTTAGCACCAAGTGTTTGGCCAGCAACCAGATCGCGTTTCGCGATAACGCCGTCGCGGGGCGCAACCAACTCAAGTCGCGACAAAGGCTCGTCCCCACCACTGCGAATTGCATCGACCGCCGCATTGTCGAGGCCGTAAAGCTTGAGTTCGGCACGCTTCGCACGTCGCTCCGCCTTTGCTTGTTCGTATGCGGCACGAGACTCAGCGAGATCCGAATCGCTCACGATCTGATCCGCAGCCAATTTGCGGTCTCTCGCGTAGGCGGCCTGGCGCGTGTTAAAGCGCGCGGCCGCTGTTAGATATGCCGCCTTTTCCTTGCCTAAGGCGACACTATCGAGTACTGCAAGTGTTTCACCACGCGATACTGCTTCACCAAGGTCCGCCGTTACTTTGACTACCTTGGCTTGCAGTCGCGGCCCCACACGAGCGACGCGGTCGGCGTCGAAATGTAGCGTCGCTGGCGCTTGGATCGACGCACTCGCTGTACCGCTTTCGGCCTGGCCAATTGCGATGTCGAGTTGCTGAAACTGCTCCGCGCTGAGCTTAACGCTGTCCGGATTTTCTTCCCCGTGCCCGTCATGGCCACTTTCGCCTTCAGCGTGGTCAGACCCAAGTTCGCCTTTTTCGACGTCATCGTGTTCATCACTGGCATGCCCGGCTTCGTCATGGCCGTTATGTTCGCCGCGTTCTGCTGGCTGTCTGGACGTTTCGCTGGTTCGTGAATTGTCGGCTCCGGCACTGAAAGAATCACAGCCCGTCAGCAAGAGCGCGGCAAAGAGCAGTAGTGTGGGAATTCGGAAATAACTCATGAGTTCATGTTTGTTCATTGCGATGCTCCGCGGCTGTCCATCACGAGCAAGCCACCCGTGGCGCGCTCGAGATCGGTACCGGCCGTAACCAGCGCTCCGAGCGCGTCGAGATAATCGCGACGCACGTCAAATAGGTTGTTCTGGGCAGACGTGATCGCGGTTGCCCCGACCTTGCCGGCTGCGAATGAGCGCCGGGTGAGTTCGAGAGAACTCTCCGCGGCCTCCAAAACCGCATCACTCAACGCATCTGCTCGTTCTCGTCCGGCGTCATATGCGCTGATGGCCGAAAGCACTTGAAGTCGAACCTCGCGCTGAAGGTTGTCCTGATCGAGCTGGGCCTGCGCTAGCTCCGCAGTCGCAATCTGGCGCTCGCCTTCATAGCGATCCAGCAGCGGCAGCTCGAAACCGATACCGCCGCCAGTAATATCCGAGCCGCCTTTGTCACGACCACCCGCTTCTTCGCGGTAAAAACCGAACACGGTGAGGTTCGGTATGATTTCGCGATTGGCTAGTGACAATTCTTTCCGTGCGGCAATCACGCGCGACGCAGCGGCCTGCAAGTCCGTGCGCCGCTCGACGGCACGCGCCAACAAGCGATCACGATTTGGCATATCGAGCAGCGCAAAACTCAGATCTCCCTGAATGGCGAGCCGACGCGTGGGATCGATCGCAAGCAGGTCCTTGAGTTCAAGTCGAGTTTGGGTCGCCGCATCCCGGGCCGCGGCGGCGAACGCACGTGCTCGCTGCAACCCAAGACGTGCCGCATTGGATTCGATTCGGGTACCCGCGCCTGCGTTAAGACGCTTCTTGGCATAAGTCTCGAGCTGCTCGTTGGTATCAACGACGCGCTCGGCGGTGTTTACTGCCTGCTCCGCGACCAAGACAGAAAGGAACGCGGCACGCACGCGTGCCGTCGTCGTGGCTGCCAGGAAATCGTAATCAGCTCGAGCGGCGCCCAACCTACTTGTCGCAGCGTCTGCGCGTAGACCGCCTTGGCCGGCTATCCAGAATTCTTGGCTGAGCTGGATACCGATGTCGGTGCTTGAGCCGTTCGGCTGATCGCGCTGGCCTGCTTCCAGTTCCAAGCGCGGATTAGATGGGACAGGGACATCCGCGTGAATAGCCTCGCCACCGAGGCGTTGAATACGCAGACGAGCCGAACGCAGCGTCGGATTATATTCGCTCGCCCAATTCAGGGCCGCGTTGAGAGTCAGAGGTTGAGGTATCTGCGTGACCGCGGAGGCGGACAGCGAAACCCATAGCATGCAAAGTCCACAGGCAGCTTTGCCCGGGAGAAAACGGGGGAAATACATTGTGAATCCTCATCGCAATAGAAGAGGCGCCTGCAATGAAGCAGCGCCCGGCGAAGAAGATTCAGGCTATGGGTGGATCGATTAAGGGGGTGTGGGCCAAGCTGCGATAGAGATCGCGATGACGCCCGTTACGCGACGACATTCCACGAAGCCCCATGTCCGGCGCGTCACTTTGTATCCCAACTAAATGAGCGGACGCATGGCTACAGTGGTCATTATGGTCCGCGCTAACGCCAGTATCGGCATTATCTACGGCGGTTGATTCTACGTGCGAGTACGTCTCACCGTCGAACGCCGGCCAATCTACATGGCTCGCCCACGCTTGGGCGCTTAAAGCCACAATGACTGTGAGCACTATCGCCACAAGTCGCTGTAGATTGGCATAGGATAACGGCATAAGTTTTTAGCGTACCACAGAACTGATAATGCGAGCCAAACATCTACCGCTGTAATTCGCCCTTCGACACGTGTGCTGCGTCCCGCGGGCCGTTTAGCTGGATTGCTAGCTGCGACGAATACCCTAGGAGGACTAAGTTACTGCGGCTTTATGAACCACACTACGTATCAGAAGGAGGCGCATTACAATGGCTCTTAATAAAGAAGAATTTCGACAACGCTATGCTCGCTTGGCACCTTTCTATGACGGTGGACTGTGGTTCTATCGCGCGTTCGGTCTTCGAATCGACCATTACCGTAGACAGGCTGTATCCCGCCTCCACTTACTAGCCGGCGAGACAGTGGTGGATCTAGGGTGTGGTACGGGTCTAAATTTCAAGCACCTTCACGAAAAGGTGGGTCCCCGCGGGCGTATCATTGGCGTAGACCTGACGCCTGAAATGCTAAGCGTCGCCAGACGGCGAGTCGAACGAGCGGGCTGGCTAAATGTTGAGCTTGTCGCGGCCGACATGACGACCTACCGGATCCATGACGCAGACGCCGTATTGGCTACGCTCGCGCTCTCAACGGTGGCCAGCTACGAAACCCTGATCGAGTGTATAGCTACCGGGCTCCCGGCGCATGGACGTATTGCTAACTTCGAACTGCAATGGCCCGATCGGTGGCCGAAATGGCTCGGGCAGTTGGGTGTTTTCTTCAATCGTCCGGCGGGCGTAACCTCCGATATTGTTCACCGGCGACCCGCTGAGGCGATCAAGCGACACTTTACGCAATTCGAATGCGAAAGCCTCTTCTGGGGGGCGGCCTATGTCTGTTCCGGCTGGCAACCGAAGCCTTGGCACATATCTAGCGCCAGCTAGCCGAATGGGATTGTGCATAACCCAACTAGGCGATTTAGTCGCGCCGCTATCAATCATATGGTCTTGTACGATAAGGCTGATCGATCCAATTGGAACGCGGCAAATAGGATGTTGTCCGCTACCAGTCTTCCGCTTAGTTATAACACTGCATAGAACTTGGTCCAGAACTACGTAACAGCTCGACGCGCGGCGCGCACGCCGGGGTTGTACTCGCCGGCCCACGACAGGGCCGCATCGAGCGTGAGTGGTTGGGGTATCTGGGTTACGGCAGCACAGGGCGCCGCAAGCCAAAGCAGGCACAGACCGATGACGGTCGTGCCTGTCGTCGTATGACGCAGGGACATGATTGATCCTCATCGCGTTGAATCCGAAAACGACGCGTCGCGGTGCGATGCGCCGGAGAACGACGGTTCAGGCGATGGGCGGATCAATCAGGGGCGGGTGCGCCAGACTGGTATAGCGGTCGCCGCACTCGGCGCGATGCGGCACCGACCCGGCGAAATCGACATCTTCGGCGTGTGAACGCAGGCCCAGCAGGTGGGCGGCACCATGCGAGCAGTGGTCGCTGTGCGTGGTCTCGGCCGAGTCGATATGCGCATCGGCGCCGTCGAGCGCGGAAACGTCGACGTGGGCATGATCGCCGGCCTGGGGCGCAGGCCAATCGACGTGGCTCGCCCACGCCTGGGCGCTGACGGCCACAAGCGTTACGAGCAGCACGGCGATGAGCTGCTGGAAACGGCCATTCCGAACGATCATGGCAGCGAGCCTAGCACAGCCATTGTCAATCGCGGTGATCGAAATAAAGCCCCGGGATTGTCCATCCAACGTGCCGAGACATTAGATTCGTTTATCGGATAACCAACAAAGATTTATTTTTACTTATTTCCTGCCTGTCTCATATTGAGATCGAAAAGAGCGGCACAGAACCGCTCGTAGCCGCGATGCGCGTCGGGCGCGCGACCCGTACAGCCAGGAGACAGCGCGATGAGATCAAGCGACCGATCCGCTCGTTCGAAAACAGCGGGCGAGCCCAGGCCGGCGGCCGCCGCGAGACCGCCCCGACGCACGCTGGCCAACGCGCTGCGCGTTCTGGCCATGGACGCCATCGAACAGGCCAACTCCGGCCACCCCGGCATGCCGATGGGCATGGCGGATATTGCCGAAGTGCTGGTTAACGATGTCATGCGTTTCAACCCGGCCAACCCGCACTGGCCGGACAGGGACCGCTTGATCGTGTCCAACGGCCACGGCTGCATGCTCCAGTACGCCCTGCTCCATCTCACCGGCTACGACCTGCCGCTGGAAGAACTGCGCAACTTTCGCCAGCTGCATTCGAAGACGCCCGGCCACCCCGAGTACGGCGTAACGCCGGGCGTTGAAACCACGACCGGGCCGCTCGGCCAGGGCCTGGCCAATGCGGTCGGCATGGCGCTGGCCGAGACCGCGCTCGCCGCGGAGTTCAACCGCGACGGCGACAATATCGTGGATCACTGGACCTGGTGCTTGGCCGGCGACGGCTGCCTCATGGAAGGCGTATCGCACGAGGCCTGTTCGCTGGCCGGGCACCTCGGCCTGGGCAAGCTGGTGGTGTTCTACGACGACAACGGCATATCGATCGACGGCGCGGTCGACGGTTGGTTCAGCGACGACACCGCCGGTCGCTTCGAGGCCTACGGTTGGCAGGTGGTACGCGATGTCGACGGCCATGATGCCGACGCGATCGCGCAGGCTATCGATACCGCACGCGCCGACACGGGCCGCCCCACCCTCATTTGCTGCCAGACCGTGATCGGCTGGGGCGCGCCGAACAAACACGGTACGGCGGGCATACACGGCGCGGCCCTGGGGCCCGACGAGATCAAGGCCAGTCGCAGGCAACTGGGCTGGACCGACCCCGTGCCTTTCGCCGTGCCCGATGAAATCTATGCCGCATGGGACAAGCGCGAGACCGGCGCGGCGCTGGAACAGGATTGGCAACGCCGCCTCGAACGCTACGCCGCCCGGCATCCCGACGCGGCGGCCGAATTCCTGCGCCGCCAGGCGGGCGACCTGCCGCGGGACTGGGCACGGGACATGATGCGCCACCTGCATCACATCCAGGTCGAAGGCCACGATACGGCCACGCGCAAATCCTCGAAGGCGATAATCGAGTTCTTCGCCCCGCGGCTGCCGGAGTTGTTCGGTGGTTCGGCCGATCTGTCCGGCTCGAACGGGACCGACTGGAGCGGCCATACCGCATTCGGCGCCCCCACACATCGCGGCAACTATCTGCACTACGGCGTGCGCGAGTTCGGTATGACCGCGATTGCCAACGGCCTTGCGCTGCACGGCGGTCATATTCCGTTCACGGCCACCTTTCTCACCTTTTCCGACTACGCCCGCAATGCCGTGCGCATGGCCGCCTTGATGCGCGCCCGCACCGTGCTGGTCTATACCCACGATTCGATCGGGCTCGGCGAAGACGGCCCGACACACCAGGCGGTGGAACATCTGTCGAGCCTGCGGCTAATTCCCAACCTGCATGTCTGGCGACCGGCCGACGACGTGGAAACCGTGGCGGCGTGGAAGGCGGCCATCGAGCGCGCCGATGGCCCCACCGCTCTCGCCCTGTCCCGCCAGGATCTGCCCCATCTGCAACGCGATGTGCCCACGGTCGAGAACGTTCTTCGCGGTGGGTATGTCCTGCATGACCCGCCGCAGCCTCCCGAGGCGCTGATCATCGCCACCGGCTCCGAGGTCGCGATCGCGGTTGCGGCCGCCCGAACGCTGGCAGCCGACGGGCGGGCGATTCGCGTGGTTTCCATGCCCTGCCTGGATCTGTTCGAAAACCAGGATGCCGCCTACCGCGAATCGGTGCTCCCGGCGGGCATCGGAGCACGGGTGGCCATCGAGGCGGGGACCCCGGCGCTGTGGCGCTATTACGTCGGTCCGCGCGGGCGCGTGCTGGGCGTCGACCGCTTCGGCGAGTCGGCGCCGGCGGCCGATCTGTATCGCCATTTCGGCCTGACCGAAGCCCACCTCACCGCCGCCGTGCTGGAGCTGATCGGCGAGCCCGAAATCGCATAAGACCCATACAACGAACGCGAGGAGAGCATCATGGATACACAGGCACTCGAGGACATCGCCCGGCGACTGCTCGCCGACGGCAAGGGCCTGCTGGCGATCGACGAAAGCACCCCCACCTGCGGCAAGCGGTTCGAGGATTACGGCATCGACAACACCGAGGACAACCGCCGCGACTATCGCGCGTTACTGTTGTCGGCGCCCGGCCTCGGCGAAAGCGTGAGCGGCGCGATTCTCTACGACGAAACGCTGCGCATGAAGACCGCGGACGGCACGCCCTTCGCCACCATGATGAACGACAACGGCGTCATCCCGGGCATCAAGGTCGATACCGGCGCCAAGGATCTGGCCGGTCATCCGGGCGAGAAGGTCACCGAAGGCCTCGACGGGCTGCGTGATCGCCTGGCCGAATACCACGCCATGGGGGCACGGTTCGCAAAATGGCGAGCGGTGATCACCATCGGCGACGGCATCCCGAGCGCGGCCTGCTACGCCGCCAATGCCCATGCCTTGGCCCGCTATGCCGCGCTTTGTCAGGAAGCCGGCATCGTGCCCATCGTCGAGCCCGAGGTGTTGCTCGACGGCGATCACGATATCGATCGCTGCCATGACGTGACCGAAAAAACGCTCACGCGGCTGTTCGCCGAACTGCGCGAACAGCACGTGCATCTGCCGGGCCTCATCCTCAAGGCCAGCATGGTTCTGCCCGGCAAGCATGCCGCGCGACAGGCCGATGTGCGCGAGGTTGCCCAGGCTACCCTGCGCTGCCTGTACGCGAGCGTGCCGGCGTCGGTCCCCGGCGTGGCGTTTCTGTCCGGCGGCCAGAGCAACGAAAGCGCCACGGCCCATCTCGATGCCATGAACCGGATCGATAATGGCGCGGCGCCCTGGACGCTGACCTTCTCCTACGCCCGCGCATTGCAGCAGCCCGCGCTCGACGCCTGGCGCGGCGATGCCGCGAATGTGGAATCCGCACAGCGCGCGCTGCTGCACCGCGCACGCTGCAACAGCGCGGCCGCACGCGGCCAGTACGATCCGGCGCAGGAACGCCAGGTCGCCTGAAGCGCGGCCAAAAGTCCCTGCACGCCCCCTCGAAGAACCGACTCAGCGCGATTGCCCAACGGGAGGAGCCCCATGTCGATCAAGCATCCCGTGTTTGCGGTCACCGGTTCGTCCGGTGCCGGCACGTCGACCGTGCGCGAGGCCATGGAGCACATCTTCCGCCGTGACGGCTTCAAGGCCGCCACGGTGGAAGGCGACTGCTTTCACAAGTACGAGCGCACGGAGATGAAGCGCCAGGTCAGACAGGCTGAGGAAGAAGGCCGGCCGTTCAGCCATTTTGGCCCCGAGGCCAATCATTTCGACAAGCTCGAGGAACTCTTTCGTGTGCATGGCGAGACCGGCGGCGGTCAACGGCGCCACTACCTGCACAACGAGGAGGAAGCCGAACCCTGGGGGCAGGCACCCGGCACCTTCACGCCCTGGGAGGAAGTACCCGAAGGCTGCGACCTGTTGTTCTACGAGGGGCTGCACGGCGGCGTGACTTCCGACGAGGTCGACGTCGCGAAGCATGTCGATCTACTCGTCGGCGTGGTGCCGATCATCAACCTGGAATGGATCCAGAAGCTGCATCGCGACAAGCTCGCCCGCGGCTACAGCACCGAAGCCGTCATGGAGACCATCCTGCGGCGCATGCACGACTATGTGCACTACATCACGCCGCAGTTCTCACGCACGCATATCAACTTCCAGCGCGTACCGACGGTGGATACGTCCAACCCGTTCATCAGCCGCTACATCCCCACGCTGGACGAGAGCCTGATCGTGATCCGGTTCCGGGATCCGAAGAAGATCAACGTGGATTTTCAGTACCTGCTGTCGATGATCCACGACTCGTTCATGTCTCGCCGCAATACGCTGGTCGTACCCGGCGGAAAGATGGCGTTCGCCATGGAGATCATCATGCAGCCACTGATCGAGTCGATGGTAACCACCGGCGTCGTGCGTTACCGCTGAAGCATCCGCATCAGTCACTTTCCCCGGCCACCGCGCCGGCGGCCTTCGTGGCTGTCGGCCAGACCGTGTCCGCATGGTCTACGAGAAACTGCTTGAAGGCCTCGGCCGCCGGCGACAGGCGCTTGCCCTCGCGATTGACCACATACCACTCGCGCATGATCGGAAAATGCGCGACGTCGAGAATCTGCAGCCGCTCGGCATACAGATCCAGCTCGAGCGTGTGTGCCGACACGAGCCCCAGCCCCAGACCCGCGCCGACGGCCTGTTTGATGGCCTCATTGCTGGTCATGACCATCGCCGGCGTGAAGGCGATCTGGTGCCGGCGCGCGAAGCGCGTCATCGCCGCGCGCGTACCCGAACCTTCCTCGCGCACCACGAACGGTTGCTTCGCAATCGTCTTCAGCGGAATACGCTTGCGCTGTCCGAGCGGGTGATCCGGCGGCGCGACGACCACCAGCGGATTGTCCATGAACGCGGTGCCGGCCAGCCCCTGATCCGGCGGCGGCTCGCCCATGACGACCAGATCGACCCGGTTTTCCGCCAGCTGCGTGAGCAATGCCTGGCGATTGGTCACCGACAGGTTGATCGAGACTTCCGGAAACTCGCGATGAAATGCGGCCAGCAGATGGGTGATGAAGTAGTTGGCCGTGGTGGCCACGGCGACATAGAGACTGCCCCGGGAGACGCCCTTCAGCCGAGCGACCACGTCCCCGATCTCGTCGATCTGCGCGGCGATGCCGCGGCTATAGCGCAGGATTTCCTCGCCCGCGGTCGTGAGATAGATCTGCTTGCCGAACTGCTCGAACAACGCCAGCCCGACCGCCTCTTCCAGGCTCTTTACCTGAATCGAAACCGCGGGCTGGGTGAGGTGCAGCTCCTCGGCCGCGCGGGTGTAGCTGGCGTGTCGTGCGACCGCCTCGAAAACCTTGAGTTGACGCAGGGTTATGTTCATCCATCGCACCGTATTGGAGCCCTCTTTTCAGCGCATGGATACCATGCCCGGGACTCTCATATTTTCTTATGAAAACAATAATAACTATTTACTTTTATTTATCAATAGCCGGTCCTAGTCTGGCTCTGTCGCGAGGACACCGTCAGAAGCCAAATTCGGAGAATCGACATGGCCGACACAATCCAGAACAACAAGCGCTACGAAGCCGGGGTGATCCCCTACAAGAAAATGGGGTACTGGGAACCGGACTATCAGCCGCTCGATACCGACGTCATCGCCCTGTTCCGCATCACCCCGCAGGACGGCGTGGACCCCGAGGAAGCCGCCGCGGCGGTGGCCGGCGAATCCTCGACCGCGACCTGGACGGTGGTCTGGACCGACCGCCTGACCGCCTGCGACAAATACCGCGCCAAGGCCTACCGCGTCGATCAGGTGCCGGGCAGCGAGGACCAGTACTTCGCCTATATCGCCTACGACATCCAGCTGTTCGAGCCGGGCTCGATCGCCAACCTCACCGCTTCGATCATCGGCAACGTGTTCGGCTTCAAGGCGATTCGCGCGCTGCGCCTGGAAGACATGCGCATTCCCACCGCCTACATGACGACCTACAAGGGCCCGCCCACCGGCATCGTCGTGGAGCGAGAGCGCCTGGACAAGTTCGGCCGCCCGCTGCTGGGCGCGACCACCAAGCCGAAGCTCGGCCTGTCGGGCCGCAACTACGGCCGCGTCGTCTACGAAGCCCTCAAGGGCGGGCTCGACTTCGTCAAGGACGACGAGAACATCAACTCGCAGCCCTTCATGCACTGGCGCGATCGCTACCTCTACGTGATGGAAGCCGTGAACAAGGCCAGTGCCGCGACCGGCGAGGTCAAGGGCCACTATCTGAACGTCACTGCCGCGACCATGGAAGACATGTATGAGCGCGCCGAATTCGCCAAGGAACTGGGCTCGACGATCGTGATGATCGACCTGGTCATCGGCTACACGGCGATCCAGTCGATGTCGAACTGGGCGCGCAAGAACGACATGATTCTGCATCTGCATCGCGCCGGTCACTCGACCTACACCCGCCAGAAGAACCACGGCGTGTCGTTCCGGGTGATTTCCAAGTGGATGCGCATGGCCGGCGTCGACCATATCCACGCAGGCACCGTGGTCGGCAAGCTCGAGGGCGACCCGAACCAGATCGCCGGCTTCTACGACGTGCTGCGCGAGCCGTTCAACGAAACCAATCTCGAACACGGCATCTTCTTCGACCAGGACTGGGCCGGCCTGAACAAGTGCATGCCGGTGGCCTCCGGCGGCATTCACGCCGGCCAGATGCACCAGCTGCTGCACTATCTCGGCGAAGACTGCGTGCTGCAGTTCGGCGGCGGCACCATCGGCCACCCGGACGGCATCCAGGCGGGGGCGACCGCCAACCGCGTCGCGCTCGAGGCCATGATCATGGCCCGCAACGAAGGCCGGGACTACCTGGCCGAAGGTCCGGACATCCTCAACAAGGCCGCCAAGGACTGCAAACCGCTGCAGCACGCGCTGGATACCTGGAAGGACATCACCTTCAACTACAGCTCCACCGACACGCCGGACTTCGTGCCGACCGCCACGGCGTCGGCCTGATCACCGCCCGCCAGGAGAACAATCATGCGTATTACCCAGGGCACCTTCTCGTTCCTGCCGGAACTGACCGACGACCAGATCAAGAAACAGGTGAAGTACTGTCTCGACAACGGCTGGGCGGTGAATCTCGAATACACCGACGATCCGCATCCCCGCAACACTTACTGGGAGATGTACGGCCAGCCGATGTTCGACCTCAAGGATCCGGCCGGTCTGATGATGGATCTCGAGGAATGTCGCAAGACATTCCCGAACCACTATATCCGCGTGACCGCGTTCGACAGCACCCATCAGTGGGAAACACCGCGCCTGTCGTTCATCGTGAACCGTCCGCCCAGCGAGCCCGGTTTTCAGGTCACGCGCCAGGAATGCGAGGGCCGCAAGATCCGCTACACCGTGCACAGCTACGCCACGGATCAGCCCGAAAGCCAGCGCTACCGGAACTAGTCGCTACCGGCGGGCGCCGCTTCAGGGCGCGGCGTCCGCGTGGTTTATCGACAAACGCGATTCAGCAGGAGACGGCGATGAGCAGTGCAGAAGACGCCACGAACCGCGACGACGGACAGCCGCTGGCCGACGATGCCCGTGTGGATCTCGACGCGGTCTTCGAGGAATCGCGGATCCAGGAAGTCTTCGATCAGCTCGATCGCGAGCTGATCGGCCTCCGGCCGGTGAAGACACGCATTCGCGAGATCGCCGCCCTGCTGCTCGTCGACCACGTGCGGCGCCAGTTCAACCTCGCCTCCGACACACCCACGCTGCATATGTGCTTTACCGGCAACCCGGGGACCGGCAAGACGACGGTCGCCGAACGCATGGCGCAGATACTGCACAAGCTGGATTACGTGCGCGAGGGGCACCTCGTATCCGTGACCCGCGACGATCTCGTCGGCCAGTACATCGGTCATACCGCGCCCAAGACCAAGGAAGTGATCAAGCGCGCCATGGGCGGCGTGCTGTTCATCGACGAGGCCTATTATCTCTACCGGCCGGAAAACGAACGCGACTATGGCCAGGAGTCGATCGAGATCCTGCTGCAGGTCATGGAGAACAACCGCGACGATCTCGTGGTGATCCTCGCCGGCTACAAGGACCGCATGGACACCTTCTTCGAGTCCAATCCCGGCTTTCGTTCACGTATCGCCCATCACATCGACTTCCCCGATTATTCGCCGGACGAGCTGGGCGCAATTAGCCAGCTCATGCTGGCCGACGAGAATTACCGGTTCAGCGACGAGGCCCGCGTTGCCTTCGACGAGTACATCGAGCGGCGCATGCAGCAGCCCCACTTCGCCAATGCCCGTTCGATTCGAAACGCCCTCGATCGCATGCGCCTGCGTCAGGCCAAGCGATTGTTCGAGGCACGCGGTTCGGTGACGCGAAAGGACCTGACCACGCTCGAAGCCGATGACGTACGCGCGAGCCGCGTCTTCGCCGAGCCGCTGCAGACCAGCGACTGACCGGCAACATTCGGGTTCGCGACGCGGCGGGTATACGCCGGGCCAGACCTGTGCCGCGTGGCCGCCCTGCCGGGCGCTTGTATTCGGTTGCGCGCGACCGTATTGTCTGGCCCATACATCCTTCGCCTGCCTCGCCGCCTCTGCGGCGGCGTTCATGCGCCAGGCACCGACTTTCGGTGCAGTTGGCAGTGGTCGATGCAGGCGCTAATGTCGGCTGGAACATGGCAGACAAGATCACCCCTTTCACCGAGCGCGCGGGCGTACGGGACGACGTCGAGCCGGCCCGCGCGGACTGGCCGGCCTGGCCGACCTACGGACTCGTCGACGACCTGCTGCCCGTGCTGCAAACATGGCAATCCCAAGGCCGACGCATCGCGCTCGCGACGCTCGTGCACGTCAGCGGCTCGTCGCCCCGCCCCGTCGGCAGCGAAATGGCCATCAACGACCGCGGGGAAGTCGCGGGCTATGTCTCCGGCGGCTGCGTGGAAGCCGCGGTCGCCGCCGAGGCACTTCAGGTGTTGGACACCGGCACGCCGGTCATGCTCGATTACGGCGCAGGCAGCCCCGTGCTCGACGTACAGCTGACCTGCGGCGGGCGTATCGGTATCTTCGTGCGTGCCCTCGATGACCCGTCGGACTACATCGCGCGCTGGACGCATGCGCGCACGCACCGACAGCCGTTCGACGTGCGCGTGGATCTTGCCGACGGCAGCCACCGTTACGGCGTGATGGACGGCGATACGGGCCGCCGCGTGTTTCATCAACGTTATCTGCCGCGGCCGCGGCTGGTGATCGCCGGGGGTGACCCGGTAACGCTGGCGCTCGCACAACTTGCGCCGACATTCGGCTACGAGGTCGTTTTGTTGCGGCCCTACGGGCCCGCCGCGCCGCCGCCGGACACCACGCTCGCACACTACGACACGCGACCGCTGGGCCGTGCGCTGGACGGCCTCGAGCTCGACGCCTCGAGCGCCGTGTACACACTCACGCACGATATCGACGACGACCATGCGATGCTCGCCAAGGCACTTGCCTCGCCGGCCTTCAGCGTCGGCGCGCTGGGCAGTCGCCGCAAGGCGGCCGAGCGTCTCCAGCGCCTGCGTAGCGACGGTTTCGAAGAACAGGCGCTGGCCCGCCTGCATACGCCGGCAGGGCTTGATATCAACGCCCGCCAGCCGCGCGAAATAGCGCTGTCCGTGCTGGCCGAACTGGTGGCGCTGCGCCCGCGCGAGCGCGCCGCCCAGGCTTGATCGGCGCCGTCGTTCTTGCAGCCGGCTCATCGCGCCGCTACGGCGCGCGGCCCAAGCTGCTCGCCCGTCTGGCCGGCCGAACCGTGATCGAGCACAGCCTGGACGCCCTCCATGGCCTGCCGGTCCGGCCCTTGGTCGTCGTCACCGGTCGGGCGCGGCGACGGATCGAGCCGGTGATTCGAAACGCCCGCGGCGGCCAGCCCGGCCTTCGCCTCGTGCACAACCCGGCCTACCGCCAGGGCATGGCGAGCAGCCTGCAATGCGGCCTGGCCGCATTGCCACGCCACTGTCACGGCGCATTGATATGTCTGGGCGACATGCCGGATATCGAGCCGCGTCTCGTTGCGCGGCTATGTGCCACCTGGCATGCCGGGCTCGACTACGTCCGCCCGGTCGGCCGGGGGCTGCCCGGGCACCCGGTGATCGTCTCGCGGCGGCTGTTCCCGGCGATCGCCGCACTCGAGGGCGATCGGGGTGCCAAAACCGTACTCGATGCGGTGCCACGCGCGCGCTACCGGCTGATCGCGGCACGCAAAGCGCATGGGCGGGACATCGATACGCCGGCTGCCTTGCGACGGGCCGCCATGGCACATCGACGACGCCAGACGCGGGAATCCATCGCTAAATCGTCGCGATAGGTAAAAGCAAAGAGAAGGTGGCGCATGATCGTTTATGGTGGAGGAGTATTGTAATTACCATGCAGCCAGAACGACCGCTCCCGTAGCGAGTCCAACAAACCAACAACACATCCGACAAAAACAGGATCGGTACACGATCCATAAAAGTCAGTTCCACCGAGCAGCGCGCCGAGCGTTGCCCCGACCCGGAGTACATCATGAGCAATCGTGACCAGAGCCGTGCCGCCCGCGGCGCGACCGATCAGCCACGCAAGGGCCAGCCGGCGCATTCCGCATCCCGGCGCCGTTTCCTCAAAAGCGCGGGCATGTCAAGCATCGCCGCAGCCACCTCGGGTGCCGGTCTGGGCCAGGCATTCGCCGACGAGGGCACGCCCGCGGCGGCGACCAACGACGCACCCGCCGAAGGCAAGAGCCGGGTGACGTTCAAGATCAACGGCCGGATGAAGCAGATCGACGTGGCGCCGAACGTCATCCTGCTTGACGCGTTGCGCGACGATCTGAAGCTCACCGGCACCAAGAAAGGCTGTGACCACGGCCAGTGCGGTGCCTGCACGGTTCATGTGAACGGCGTGGCGATCAATTCGTGCCTGAGCCTGGCGGTGATGCACGAAGGCGACGAAATCACCACCGTCGAAGGCCTCGCCGATGGCGACGCGCTGCACCCGATCCAGCAGGCCTTCCTCGACGAGGACGCCTATCAGTGCGGCTACTGCACTTCGGGCCAGATGATGACCGCGACCTCGATCCTGGCCGACGAACGCGTCGGCGCCAGCGACAACGATGTCCGCGAAGCCATGAGCGGCAATATCTGCCGCTGCGGCGCCTACAAGAACATTCTTGCCGCGGTCCAGTCGACCCGCGGCAAGGTCTAGGGAGCAACCAATGAGAAACTTTGCCTACCAACGCGCGGACAGCGTCGACACGGCCGTATCGGCCCACGCCGGGCAGCCGTCGTCGTTCATCGCGGGCGGCACCACCCTGCTCGACCTAGTCAAGCTGGACGTGATGCAGCCGGAGCGGATCGTCGACGTCAACGACCTGCCGCTCTACGACATCGAAGAACTCGACGACGGCCGTCTGAAGATCGGCGCCATGGTCACCAATACCGATCTCGCCTATCACGAGCGCGTGAAAAGCGACTACGCCGTGCTGTCGGAGGCCCTGCTGTCGGGCGCGTCGACCCAGCTGCGCAACAAGGCCACGACCGGCGGCAACGTCATGCAGCGGGTGCGCTGCGCCTATTTCCGGGACGGCGTCTCACCCTGCAACAAGCGCGAGCCGGGCACGGGCTGTTCGGCAATCGGCGGAGATAACCGCAGCGTGCACGCGGTACTGGGCACCAGCGAACAGTGTATCGCCAGCCACCCGTCCGACATGTGCGTGGCCATGGCCGCCATCGGCGCTACGGTGACCGTCAATGGCCCCAACGGCGAACGCGAGATCGATTTTCTCGATTTCCATCTGCTGCCCGGCGATACGCCGGAAAAAGAGCACGCACTCGAAGCGGACGAGCTGATCACCCATGTCACCCTCGACGCACCGGTCAAGGGCAACAAGTCGCACTATCTCAAGCTGCGCGACCGTGCCTCCTATCAGTTCGCGCTGGCTTCGGCCGGCGTGATCGTGGCCACCGAGGGCGAAACGATCCGCGAGGCCCGTATCGCCATGGGCGGCGTCGGCACCAAGCCCTGGCGCGCGCGCAAGGCCGAACAGGCGCTGGTCGGCCAGCCGGCCAACGAGGCCAGCTTCAAGAAGGCCGCCGAAATCGCCTTCGAAGGCGCGACGCCCTACGAGCACAACGCGTTCAAGATTCCGCTCGGTCAGCAGGCCGTTGTACGCAGCCTCAGAAACGCCACGAGCGCCTGAACTCACAGGATAAGCAACCATGACTGACAAGATTCAAGCCAAGATCATCGGTGCGTCCAAGCCGCGTATCGACGGTCCGCAGAAGCTCAGCGGCCAGGCCATGTATGCCGCCGACCACCACCTGCCGAACATGGCTTATGCCTACGGTGTGTTCAGCACCGTGGCCAGCGGCACGATCGACGATATCGATGTTGCGCAGGCCAAGCAGATGGCGGGCGTCATCGATATCTTCCATCACGATCACTTTCCCGATCTGTATCGCACGCCGAGCAGCTTCGCGCAGGAAAACAAGGTCGACGAAACCCGCCTGCCGTTCGAGGACAACCGGGTCTACTACCCGGGACAGTTCGTGGCCCTCGTCGTGGCCGATACCTTTGCCAACGCACGTGCCGCGGCCTACGCGGTAAAAGTGAAATACAGCGCGGATGCCGAACCGGTCGCCACGCTGAGCCAGGCCCTGGCGCGCGGCGACGAGCCGAAGACCGACGATTCGAGCGGCCACAGCCGTGGCAATCCCGACACGGCTTTCGATTCGTCGTCGAATCAGATCGACGTGACCTACATCACGCCGATGGAAACCCACAACCCGATGGAGATGCACGCCAGCACGGCGAGTTGGGAGAACGGCGACCTCGTACTCTACGAAGCGTCCCAGGGCGTGATTTTCGCGCGCAACGTGATGTCCAAGGTGTTCGGCCTGCCGCCCGAACGCGTCGAGGTGCGCTCGCCGTTCATCGGTTCCGGCTTCGGCAGCAAGCTGTGGATCTGGCCGCATGCGATTGCCGCCGCCGCGGCATCGCGAGAGGTCGGCCGCCCGGTACAGCTCATGGTGCCGCGCCACGCGATGTTCACGACGACCGGCCATCGCCCGCCGACCCGTCAGCAGATACGGATCGGCGCCGACGACAACGGCAAGCTCACCGCGCTGACCCACGATTCGGTCAATACCACATCGATGACCGACAACTACGTGGAAACAACCGGCAGCTGCACCAAGAGCCTGTACGACTGCGCCGATCTGCGGGTGAGTCACGCCACGATCGGCGCCCATCACGGCACACCCACGTCGATGCGTGCGCCGGGTGCGGCCCCCGGCCTGTTCGCCCTCGAATCGGCCATGGACGAAATGGCCGAAAAGCTGAACATGGACCCGCTCGAATTCCGGAAGGCCAACTACACCGAGCGCGACCAGAGCATGGATCTGCCGTTTTCGAGCATCCATCTGATGGAAGCGTTCGACCGGGGCGCGGAGAAGTTCGGCTGGTCGAAACGCAACCCTGCGGTCGGCTCGATGCGCGATGGCGATGAGGTCATCGGCTGGGGCATGGCCGCCTGCAACTGGGAAGCACTGAAGATGAACTGCGATGCGCGGGTCTCGCTGCGTGCCGACGGCACCGCCTTCGCGTCCTGTGCGACCCAGGATATCGGCACCGGCACGTACACGATCGTCGCCCAGGCGGTGTCCTCGATCACCGGTATTCCCATCGACAAGATCGAGGTCGAGCTGGGTGATTCGAGCTACCCGAGCGGCCCGGTTTCCGGCGGCTCGTGGGCTACGGCGACCACGCTTCCCGCGATTGCGGGCGCAACGCGCAAGGCCGTCGACGCACTCAAGACCTACGCAGTGGGCGACGGCGGCGCGTTTGCGGGCGCCAAGGCCGACGATCTGAGCTTCGACGACGGCAAACTGGCGGACAGCAACGGCAAGTCGGTCGCTTATACCGACGTGCTCAAGCAGCTCAAGCTGGCCAACGCCGACGGCGAAGCCCACACGCCGGGTGCGCCGCAAGGCGAATACTCCTTCCGCTCTTTCGGCGCGCATTTCGTGGAAGTGCGCTGGGACGCGGGCATTTCCCGGCTGCGGGTCTCGCGCGTGGTCAGCGCCATCGACGTGGGCCAGATCATCAACGAAAAGACATCGGCCAATCAGGTCGAGGGCGCGATCGCCATGGGCATCGGCATGGCGTTGTTCGAAGCCACCGACTACGACGAGCGCTCGGGGCTGCCGATCAACAACAACTATGCCGAGTACCTGGTGCCCGTGCACGCCGATCAACCCGACGATGTGGATGTCATCCTGCTCGACCATCCGGACTACGAATTCAACGAGTTCGGCGCGCGCGGGATTGGCGAGATCGGCGTGACCGGCATGGCGGCCGCGGTGGCCAATGCGGTCCATCACGCGACCGGCAAGCGCATTCGTGAATTGCCCATTCGTCTGGAAGACCTGATGAGCGCCTAGCGAATCGACAGGCGTCGCCAGGCATCGCGACAAGGGGCGGCTCGGACCGCCCCTTTTTTTGTGCCGTGCCCGTCGCGGATTAATCGCCGACCGATTAAACCTTTGCCGCCCGTAACTGTCTGATCCGATGTTGCGCTGGCGCATTCTGGAAAAGGCGAATCGGAGCGATGGACGTTCTCATCATCGAAGCTGACGATCAGCGAGCGATCGATATCGGCGACTACCTCTCGCAGCACGGGCACGAACCGGACTTCGCATCCGACGGCCGCCTCGCCGTACGGTTGTGCGAGATGCACCGGTACGATGCGGTCATTCTCGACCCGGCGCCGCCCCGGGTGGACGACACGACGCTCTGTGCGCGCTTGCGCGCCGATCTCGGGACGCAGCCACCGATCCTGGTGCTGTGCCACGGACCGGACGTCCCCGTCGTGGAGCACGAGCTGGCGATCAACTGCGTTCTGGCGCCCGCCGCCATCCCCGATCTCTATCAGCGCCTGGAATCGGCGGTGTATCACAAGCGCCGCAAGGCCCAGGCGATCTGCAGCGCGTCACTGCAACTCGATCCCGACAGCATCTGCGCCCACTGCGCCGGTGAGGTGGTGCCGCTGGCCCCGACCAGTTATCGGATTCTCGAGCTGCTCGTTCGCTGGCATCCCCGCGTGGTTACGCGCGACGAGATCGAAAGCGCGGTGTGGCCGGAAACGCCGCCCGCTTCAGAGGCAGCGCTGCGCGGTCATATCCATCGGTTACGCCATCTGCTGGCCGAGGTCGGCGGTGAATCGTTGATCCGTACCGTGCACGGCGTGGGCTATCAGCTTGCCGACCCGTCGTCGATGACCTGATCTCTACACGAAATAAAAATCAGCCGTTTATCGATTGTTTTTCGGTTTTTGCATCAGGTTCCGTAACCACATCTCGACAGGCTATTCGAGATGTCTAAGCGCGTTAAACATCGGTTTTAGTTTACTGTTTTTAATTGCGTTTTATTGTGTCGATATGTTTTGCGTGGCAATGTCCTGTTGGCTGGCGGCGCTTAACCTGCATGGCGCCACTTACGGCGCCATTTAACGGCCACGTATCGGGGGCGGCAACGGTGCGCGCGGAAACGACCACGGCTGCACATACCCGCGTTGCGCGCAAAGCCACCCTGGGTGCACTGTGGTTCCTGAACCTAACAAGAACCGCCCGGAGGAGACCCGATGCGATATTCCCTGCCCGTTGTGTGTGCCGGCCTGATGCTGCCCCTGGCGGCTACCGCTGCCGACAAGCCGGCGCATAACTATCCGACCCAGGCCCGGGTCGAGTATGTGTTCGACTGCATGAATCAGTTGGGCGGCAAGAACTACGACACGCTGTATAAATGCGCCTGCAGCATCGACTACATCGCCGATGAACTGCCCTATGACGAGTACGTCACGCTGGATACGTATCAACGCGGCCAGAACGCCGCTGGCGAGCGCCCCGAAGTGCTGCGCGAAGGCAGCATCGCACGCGAGAGCCGTTCGCAGCTCGCGAGCATCAAGGCAAAAGCTGCCGATAGCTGTCTGATCGATACCAGCCGGGTTGGCCAGAGTAGCCAGAGCAGCCAGACCGGCAGCTAGCGCGTTCCGGAAAAGCCCGTTCGCCTACAACCAATAGCGCATTGGCCAACCCGTCGCTATCGGCTAGCGGGCAGGCCGTCGTTGTTGCAATGCAGCGCGCGAAATCTCGTCGTATTAGGGCCGTTGAGCGATAAATTCCCATCTCGATTGGCATATGGCTTCGGCCCCAAGCGCGACACGTAAAGAACAATGAAAACGCATGGTTGCTTGTCTTGGCGCCTTCGCTGTGGTGCGCATG
This sequence comes from Endozoicomonas sp. G2_2, assembly GCF_017744135.1. Lineage (GTDB taxonomy): Bacteria > Pseudomonadota > Gammaproteobacteria > Nevskiales > Salinisphaeraceae > Salinisphaera. The sequence continues at coordinate 253,450 of NZ_JAGHQU010000002.1, read as the reverse complement.
GTTCTGCACACTTTGATTCGTTGCCGCAAACTCGGCATCCGCGCGTCGAAGCAAGCCGTAATCCAATTGACGGTAGTACGAACGCGTGCTATCGAAACGGTGAGGGGTTGACCGGACGCAGGTTCGCCAAGCCCGAGCACGGTTGCGGCCATGCGTGAACAAGAAAAATGGCCAAGGCCAAATAAACACGAGACGGAGGAGAAACGTCGTGAAATCTATACAAGCCAAGGGGGCACTCCGCCTGGCTACGGCAGCGGTTGCCGTATCCACGCTGATGGCTTCCGGTATCGTTCTCGCCCAGGACAGCAGCGCCAAGAGCTCTGACCTGGTCGAGATGCAGAAGGATCCGGGCAACTGGATCATGTGGGGTGGCCAGTACAACGGCCAGCGCTACAGCGAACTCGACCAGATCAATACCGAAAACGCAGGCCAGCTTTCACCGGCATGGACGTTCTCCACCGGCGTACTGCGTGGCCATGAAGGTGGTCCGCTCGTACTGGGCGACACCATGTACATCTCCACGCCGTTCCCGAACAAGGTTTTTGCGATCGATCTCGAATCCCACGCCATCAAGTGGAAGTACGAGCCGACGCAGAACCCGCAGGTCATTCCGGTCATGTGCTGTGACACGGTCAACCGCGGCCTGGCCTACGGCGACGGCAAAATCTTCCTGCAGCAGGCCGACACCACCCTCGTCGCCCTCGACCAGAAAACCGGCAAGGTGGCCTGGAAGTCCGTGAACGGTGACCCGAGCAAGGGACAGACGGCGACCAACGCGCCGCTGGTCATCAAGGACAAGGTCATCACCGGCATTTCCGGTGGCGAGTTCGGCGTCCGCGGCTACCTCACCGCGTACAACATCGACGACGGCAAGATGGCTTGGCGCGCCTACAGCACCGGCCCCGACGATACGATGCTGATCGATCCCGAAAAGACCATCGACGCCGTGACCCAGAAGCCGGTCGGCAAGGACAGCAGTCTCAAGAGCTGGGAAGGCGACCAGTGGAAGATCGGTGGCGGCACGACCTGGGGCTGGTTCACCTACGATCCAGAACTCGATCTGCTGTACTACGGCACGGGTAACCCGGGCACCTGGAACCCGACCCAGCGCCCGGGCGACAACAAGTACTCGATGACCATCTTCGCCCGTAACCCGGACACCGGTGAGGCCAAGTGGCTCTATCAGATGACGCCCCATGACGAATGGGATTACGACGGCGTCAACGAGAAGATCCTGGTCGACCAGGAAATCGACGGCAAGGAGCGCAAGCTGGTCGTGCATTTCGACCGTAACGGCTTTGCCTACACGCAGGATCGCACCAATGGCGAACTGCTCGTGGCCGAGAAGTACGATCCGTCCGTCAACTGGGCGACCAAGATCGACATGAAGACCGGCCGTCCGCAGATGGTTTCGGAGTACTCCACCGAGGGCAAGGTCGACCAGAACGTCACCGACATCTGCCCGGCCGCACTCGGCTCCAAGGACCAGCAGCCGGCGTCCTACTCGCCGAAGACCGGTCTGTTCTACGTCCCTACCAACCACGTCTGCATGGACTACGAGCCGACCAAGGTCGATTACACCGCCGGCCAGCCCTATGTGGGCGCCACGCTTGCGATGTACCCCGGCCCGGACGAGATCACCAACCCGGTCAAGAAGTTCGAAGGCAAGCGCATGGGCACGTTCATCGCCTATGACGCGACCACCGGCGAGATCAAGTGGTCGATTCCGGAGCGCTTCTCGGTATGGAGTGGCGCCCTGGCCACCGCGGGCGACGTCGTGTTCTACGGCACGCTCGAAGGCTACCTCAAGGCGGTCGACTCCAAGACGGGCGAGGAGCTGTACAGCTTCAAGACGCCGTCCGGCATCATCGGCAACGTCAACACCTGGAAGTACAACGGCAAGCAGTATGTCGGCGTGCTCTCGGGTATCGGTGGCTGGGCCGGTATCGGCATGGCCGCCGGCCTGACCGACCCGAACGCCGGCCTCGGCGCCGTGGGCGGCTACAAGGACCTCAAGAACTACACCCAGCTGGGTGGCGTTCTGACGGTCTTCACCCTGCCCGACTCCGTCGCCCAGAAGGCGGACGCCAGCAGCAAGGTCGCGTCGAAGTAACGCACCGATAGTATGACTCAATAGTCGTACGAAGCCCGTATCCGTTGCGCCACAGGTTCGGCGGATACGGGCTTTTTCATGGCCGTCATCCGGCGGTCACCGTGCAACCGAGGAGATGAAAATGACAAGAACCCGTCAGACGATCACCGCCGTGCTGTTCGCCGTGGCAACCGCGTCGCTCGCCGGCGCTGCGTTCGCCGCCGATGGCGACGAACCGATCGTCAACGATTACAGCAGCATGGGTGCCGAATACGGCAGCAGCGATAGCGACAAGGCAGACGAAAGCAAAGCGTCCGTGAGCAACGACAGCTCGGCTTCGAGCAGTACCTCGGCTGCCGTCGAAGGCGATGACGAGGGCAACCCCTACAAGGTCGATTGCGATGGCGAGGGTAGCTGCAAGGTCAGTGAAGCCGTGATGATCGGCTACGAGAAGTTCGGCAACCATTGTGCGCAGTGCCACGCCCAGAATGCGGAAGGCAGCACGTTTGCGCCCAGTCTGGTGCAGCGTCTCAAGGGCATGGGCCAGGGTCGCTTCACGGCAGCTGTGGCCGGCGGTGTGACACGCCTTGATTCCACGACCGGCCAGTACAGCGTGATGCCCGCCTGGTCCGAGAACGAAGACGTCATGAGCCACATGCAGCAGCTTTGGGCTTTTCTGAAGGCCCGCTCGGATGGTGCCCTGCCCGCGGGCCGGCCGCAGCGCATGGATAACAACGGCTAGGACATGAGCGCGCCATGCGTCGCACGCAATGGCTTGTTTGTCTAGTCATGTTGCACGGATTGTCGTCGGCGTTCGCCGGCGACGCGCCCGCACCGCTGCCGGTCACGCAAGTGGCCGACGGTGTGTTCGTTCACACCGGAGCGCAAGCCGAGGCCAATCGTGACAACAAGGGCGACATCGCCAATATCGGTTTCATTGTCGGTACCGACTGCGTCACAGTCGTCGATACGGGCGGCTCGCCACGCATCGGCGCGGCGTTGCGCAGGGCCATCGCAGCGCGCACCGCTACGCCGGTGTGTTACGTGATCAATACCCACATGCACCCCGACCACGTTCTGGGCAACCGCGCCTTTGTGAACGAGGGAACACGTTTTGTGGCGGCAGCCGGGTTCGATCAGGCGTTGGCTGCCCGCGGCGCGAGCTATCTCGATCGCCTGCCGGACACCATCGGAATGGACGCAGACAATTCGTGGCTCGTAATGCCGGACCAACAGGTGGACCAGAAGACGACGCTCGATCTCGGTGAGCGCGAGATCGTGCTCGAACACGGGCCGACCGCCCATACCGACAACGACCTCACCGTGTTCGATCGCAGGACCCGAACACTCTGGACCGGCGATCTGCTGTTCGTCGATCGCATACCGTCGATCGACGGCAGCATCACCGGCTGGCTCGAGACGATGGACGACTTCGCGGCAAACCGCATAGTGGCAACCGTCATTCCCGGCCACGGCCCGGTCAGCAACGATCTGGCGGCAGCGATGGCGCCGCAGCAACGGTATCTCGAAACGGTACGGGACGACGTGCGCGAAGCCATTGCCGAGGGTTACAGCCTGCAGCACACCGCAACCCACGCGACACAGACGGAGCGTGATCGATGGCTTCTCTTCGACGATTACCATCCGCGCAACATCACCGCGGCCTACACCGAACTGGAATGGGAATGACAGCCCGCAGCGCCGCTTGCGCCCGCTGGCAACGCCAGCTCGCCATGGGCTTTATGGTCGTGCTCGCAGCCGTATTCACGCTGCCCGCCGAAGCCGATGTGCAGCGACGGGATCAGGACGAAGCGGCCTGGAAGAGCCTGCGCGCCGAACACTTCCCCGACCGGTCGATTGCTGACGGCGAGGATGTGATCACGCTCGATGCGCCCTACCGCGCCGAGGATCCATCCGTCGTGCCGATCACCATCACCGACGAACGCGCCGGCACAGACGCGCCGCCCATACGCCGCCTGTGGCTGGTCATCGACAACAATCCCGTGCCGATGTCGGCCCGTTTCGATTTCGGCCCGGCGGCCGAATCCGCGACGCTCGCGACCCGGGTGCGGGTCAATTCCTATACCTATATGCGCGTGATCGCGGAAACCGCCGATCAGAAGCTGTATATGGTCAAGAAATACGTCAAGGCCAGCGGCGGCTGTTCGGCGCCGATCGGGCGCGACCTCGATGCCGCGCGCGAGAACATGGGGCAGATGCGCCTGCGCCAGATACGCGTGGGCGAAGGCGACGACCGGCGCACGCAGCTGTTGATCCGCCACCCGAACATCACCGGCCTGCAGATGGACCAGCTCACGCGGCTTGTCGAACCCGCCCATTTCGTCGATGCGATCAACGTACGCAAGGGCGACGCCCTGGTGCTGGATTCACAGATGACATTTTCGCTGAGCGCCAACCCGAGCCTGCAATTCAACGTGCGAGACGACGCGCGCGGCGCGCTTTCGGTGCACGTTCACGACAACAAGGACCAACAGTTCAAACAGACCTGGCCGGACAAACAGGCCGGGCTGTCTCAATCCAACGGAACCTCGTCATGATCTTCAACATGCATCCGATTCGTCGCGCACGACCGGCGCTGGCCCTGATGGCCGGCGCCACGGCGCTCTGGTTCGCAGCCGCCGGTCCGGCGGCAGGCGCCGACCGCCGCGTCGAAAATCCCGCGAGCGAAGCGCTACGCGTATGCGCAGACCCGAGCAACATGCCGTTTTCGAACGACAAGCGTGAAGGCTTCGAAAACAAGATCGCCGCGCTGTTCGGGGAAAAGCTCGGCGTGCCGGTGGAATACACCTGGATGCCCGAGCAGATGGGGTTCGGGCGCAATACCCTCAAGCGGTGGTTGCCGGAAGAAAACCGCTATGCCTGCGATTTGATCATCAGCGTCGGCAGCGGGTTCGAAGTCGGCAAGAGCACGTTGCCCTACTACCGCTCGACCTACGCGCTGGCTTATATCAAGGGTCACGACCTCGACGCGGTCGAGCGACCCGAAGACCTCACCACCCTGCCCGACGACACCAAACGTGACCTGCGTATTGGTGTGTTTACCGGCTCGCCGGCGGGCGACTGGGTGATCCAGAATGGATTCATCGGCCAGATCGTGAGTTATCGGGCCCAGTCGGGCGGCTACGACGTTGACCCCGCCGACATGGTCACCAAGGACCTCGCCGACGGCGATATCGACGTGGCCGTGGTCTGGGGGCCGATCGCGGGTTATTACTCCCGGCAGGTGGACAATGAAAACATCAAGGTCGTTCCCTTCTCGCGCGAGGACGGCCCGATGTTCGATTTCCCCGTCTCGATGGGCGTGCGTTACGGCAACGACGCCTGGCTGCACACCGTTCAGGGATTGATCGACGACAACCGCGACGAGATTCTCGCCATTCTCGAGGATTACGGGGTACCGATCGTGCCCCTGCGTGAAGAGGATCGCCAGGTACAGGAGGACGACGATGATTGATACCCGCACTGCAATGCGCCGCCAGACGACCGGACTATTGGTCGCGCTCGTGGCGGCGTGCGCCGTCGTCTCGTCGAGCCATGCGGCCGAGGACCAGGCGGCGCGTTCGGACGAGTTCTCGCAGGCCAATCGTCTGCTGTTCATGACCGATCACATGCGCAACGTCGACGTGCCGGCGAAGCTGAGCTACAGCTTCACGCGATCCGGCGACGCGAACGACAGCTACCAGGATCACGTCGATCTCGATGTGGCCGAGGGCGAGCGCGACGGCAAGCGCGTGAAGGTCGACTTCCTCACCGGCGATCGGCATCGCTATGTTCCCGACGTCGGCAATGCGCATGGCAACCCCGTCATCATGATGTTTCTTCAGAACGAGGTGTCGACGCTCGCCGAGCGCACCGGTGGCAGTTGGCGCTATTTCCAGCGGCGCATGAAGTTTGCGCTCGAGGACGATGCCACGGTCGACGAGGACAAGGCCCGCTACGACGGCCACGAAATCAAGGTGCAGCGCGTATCGATGCAGCCTTTCATCGCGGAAAAGGCGCATCGCAACGCGCTCGGCAAGGCAACCGAAAAGCGCTATGTCTTCACGCTGTCCAATGAAGTACCCGGCGGCGTGCTCGAGATGCGTAGCGAAACCCCGGCCCAGGACGAAACGCATGAAGCGACCGTGGAACGCCTCGCGCTGGAATCCGTAAAACGCGCCACGCATGACCCGTCCACCGGCAGTTGAGCGGCCTCGCGACAGCCGATTGCGCTACGTCGCGCTCGCTCTGGCCCTGCTGATCGGCAGTCACGCCACGGCTGTGTCCGCACAGCATGCGAAACGTCTTCTGATCCTGCCTTTCGATATGGTCGACAGCAGCCTGCAGGGTGATATGAACCACGGCCCGCTCGAGGCGGATGTCGCCCGGCTACAGCGAACCGAGGCCGTGGTCCACCGCGCGCTGGATGATCAGCCCGATTTCAACGTGATTCGTGACGCGCCGGTCGCAGACCGGATTCACGATGCGCAGCGCACGTATCGCTACCTCTATGCCTGCAACGGCTGCGAGACGGACCTCGGCAAGGCAGCCGACGCCGATCTCGTGATGACGGGCTGGGTACAGAAAGTCAGCAATCTCATCATCAACATCAACGCTGCGCTCTACGATGTCGAAACCGGCGAGACGGTAGGCGGCGCCTCGGTAGACATGCGCGGCAACACGGACACGGCATGGCGCGACGCGGCCCTCTACCTCGTGCAACACAGCCTGCTCGACAATTATCACGCGCGCCGCAAGAAGTCCGGGCACGGGCCGCAATAGATACCGGCACTGGCAGCGCGCGCTAAGTACCGGCGTTCGCCGCAGCAGCTTTACAGTCTTAGCGCTTCTCGGCCGCCGGCGGCACGACCGGTGTGATCGCGTAATCGATGATTTCCCGAATCTGGGCGTTAACCTCGACAGCCATCGTGTTGAACGCGTCGTGAGCCGTATGAGTCGGCAACAGGAGGCTGGCGACGTGAACACCATCGCCCTCTTCGAACACAGCGATACGACACGGCATGTAGAGGATCAGCGACGGGTCGATCTCGATTGCGCGCCGGGCGTACTCGAGATTGCAGAAATGCAGGATGGCGGCGTCGCCAAACGCCGGGTGGCCACGATCGCGCACGGCCTGGCCGATCTCGTGACGGCCTACCAGGGCAAAATTGTGCTGGCCGATGGCCTGCTCGAGGTCCAGCACGACATCGACGAACGCCTTGTCCGCCGGCGCAACCTGATCGTAGCGCGCGCGCTCGGCAGCCGCCGCGCCCGTGCCGATCAGAGCGCAGAGCAGGACAACCAGAACACGGAACCGGTTCGAATACCCCATCGCTCGAATGTAGCAGAACAGACGACACCCGGTGCCTGCGATGCACCTGAGGCGCTCTAGCGCATCATCTATAACCAGAACGTTCCGGTTCGTGGCATGGCGAGCGACGTCAGGCCGATGTCCCCGAAGATGCGACGACTGCAATGGTGACTCAGCGCTGCGCTGTCGATATCCGGCGCATCGCGGATCGGTGTGCGACGCAGGTTGGTACGCGAACGAAGCATGTCGTCGAGCACGCTCTCGAGCTGCTCGGCAAGCACCTCGTCGTCGGTCTCCATGAACGCTTCGAGCAATACCTGCCGGGTCTTGCGACGGCTACCCACCGTACTCAAAGCCTGGAGAATTTCGAGATATCGACGCCGGGATGCCATTGCTAGGCCCTGTAGCTGACGGAGTTGAAAATAACACCACTTCGCAAACGGAGCGGTTCGTGGAAATAAATACCCCGCTCGCCTGCTGTATCCGCAACAGAACAATTTTCTTTACCGTTGCCGCATCCGAAATGCCGCTTTTGAAGCGTTTAAAACGGAGTTTCACGGCGCATCGTGTCGGTGGGCGCAGCCACGATGACAGAAGGGATGGATGGTGCCGTCGGAGGGACTTGAACCCCCACAGCCTCTCGGCTACTAGGACCTAAACCTAGCGTGTCTACCAATTCCACCACGACGGCAGCGGCCGCTATCGTAACCGAAGAGACGACGCCACGCAGCACTTTCTACGGCTGACGCGAGCGCACGCCCCGAGCGCGTGCGAGCTGTTCGGCGCGCATCGGTGCGCCGACGTGAAAACCCTGCACGAAATCGACATCCCGGCGCGCCAGCCAGGCGTACTGGCTGCGGGTTTCCACACCCTCTGCCACGACTTTCAGCCCCAGATCGTGGCCGAGCTGGATAATCGCGAGAATCGTGCGCTCGTCCCGCGTGTCGGTGCCGATACCACGCACGAAATCACGATCGATCTTGAGCACGTCGACCGGCAGATCCTTTAGATAAGCCAGCGAGGAGAACCCGGTACCGAAATCGTCGAGCGCGATATAGACACCCAGGTCATGCAGGCGACGGAGTACCGATGCGGCGAGGCTGCGATCGCGCATTACGGCGGTTTCGGTGACCTCCAGACACAGCTGCGATGCCTCGATATGCGTCGTGCGGATCGCCTCTTCCACGAGATCGAGCATCTGCGGATGCATGAGCGTGACCGCCGATATGTTCACCGATACGCGCAAACCGCGCAGCCGCTTCTGCCAGCCTGCGGCAGCCGTACAGGCCTCGTTGAGCGTGCGGCGATCGAGATCGAGTATGAGTTCGCTGTCTTCGGCGAGCGGCACGAAATCGGTCGGCGCCACTTCGCCCAGCTGCGGATGGTGCCAGCGTAGCAACACCTCGACGGCGCTCCAGGCGCCCTGCCGCGCGATCGACCGCACCGGCTGGTAACGCAGACTCAGCTGGTCGCTCTGAAGAGCCTCGCGCAGGTCCTCTTCCAGCAACCGCTCATCCTGGATGCGGCTGGAATGGGTCGGGTCGTAGCGACAATGCGCCATGCTGTGCAGATGGGCATGGCGCAAGGCCAGCCCGGCACGCTTGGTCAGATCCTTGAAATTGACCGCATCGCGGGGCGCCTGCGCCATGCCGGTTCGGACGCGCAGATGAATCGGCTCCGCGTCGGCCATGAACGGCGGTTCGAACGCCTCGCGTGCGATTTCCACCATCCGCTCGGGATCTTCGCGTTCGTCGAACAACAGGCCGAGTTCTCCGCCACCCAGCACGCGCGCGAGCGTGGCGTCATGGCCATTGAACGCGTCCTGTAGCCGCGTACCGATCTGCTGTATCAGCGATTCGGCGATACGGTAGCCCTGGATATCGAAGACCCGCTCCCAGCGCACGATCTGGAGCAGCATAAAGTGCACCGTGCGCTCGCCGGCAAGACTCTGCTCCAGCATGCCGTCGGCCCGCTCGCGCAGCAGGTTGCTGTTGGCGAGGCCGGTGAGCGGATCGAAATACGCCAGCTGTTCGATGTCGCGGCGACGCTGCACCAGTTCGGCGATGTCCCGCAACCGAACGGAAATCGCGGTGGTTTCCTGCCACTCGGTACGCAGCATCGACATCTCGACATCCATCCAGCCGCCGCGTGCATGCAGCAGGCGTCGTTCGCCGCAGAGCACATGGCCATCGCGCAGCGCCCGGGCGATGCGGGCCTCGACTTCGCTGACCGCCTCCTCGCTGATTTCGTGCAGCGTCACGAGTGCTTGTTGGCTTGCGCTGTAGCCAAGCAGTTCGCGAAACGACGCGTCCGAGTCGAGAATGCGCGCGGATACCGGATCGATGAGAAATACGCTGTCGCCGGTTTGGGCGAAGGCGCTCTCGTAACGACTGCGGACCTCGTTGACGCGGCGTTCGAGCTCGAGATTGCGTGCGAGATCCCCGATCGTGCAGCTTATGTATTCGACCGCACCCGCGCTATCCCGGTGCACATCGATGGTGATCGTGGCGTCGAAGCGCTCGCGTTGTCGCGTGCGCATACGCAGCGGGCCCGTCCAGTGCCCGTTGCGCCGCGCGGTCGGGAATATCGTTGCCCTGACGTGTTCACGGCTGTCCGGCTGGATGAAGTCCATCAGCCGGAATTCGGCGATGGGCTCGTCGGGTGCCAGGCCCAGTATTTCCCGCGCCGACGGGTTGAGATATTCCAGGCCGCCATCCGGCCGGGCCATGCCGATGGCATCCACGCTCGCTTCGACGATGCGGCGAAATCGCTCACCGTACGATACCGACTGATGCGCACGCGTCTGCACGATCGCGCGCCCGACGACCGCGCCTAGGCGAATGGCGCGGTCGCGCTCTGTGGTCGACCACTGCCGGGGCCGGCTGTCCTCGTGACAGAGCACCCCGGTGAGCACGCCGTCGACATAAACCGCCGCGTCGAGCAGGGACACAATGCCGAACGACGACAGATAGGCGGAAAACGCATCCCCGGAGCGCGGCGACATTTCCGCGGCATCGCTCAAGCGAAAGACCGCGTCGCTGTCGAGTGCCTGCAGGTACTCGGGCCGCAGCGAGATGTCGAGCGTGAGGCCGGCTTCATCATCCGGCACGGCGGGCCAGCAGCACACGCGATTGATGCGCCGCCGGTCCCGCGAAAACAGCCAGACCGACACCCGGCTGACATCGAGCACCGCGGCCGCCGTCTCGACGATGTCGCCCAGCGCCGTGTCGAGGTGTTCGAACCGGCGAGCGAACAGCGCCCGGATCTGGGCTGGCTCGTCCGCGTTGGGCGCATTCATGGGGTGGTCTCCGTCGCTTACTGCCGGATCTCAACCGCTGCCATCAAGGATCGATTTCGGGACGTGATGGGCATTGTCCAGGTCCTGGTTGGCCCGGTAGTCGATCGGACAATCGACCAGTACCACACCGCCCTGCGCATACGCGCGCTCGAGTACCTCGCCGAGCCGGTCGCCCTCCTCGACACGCAGGCCGGTTGCGCCGTAGGCCTGCGCATAGGCCACGAAATCGGGGTTGCCGAAGGACATGCCGAAATCCTGGAACCCTTCCCCAGACTGCTTCCAGCGAATGAAGCCGTAGCCGTCGTCACGCACGAGCAGAATCACCAGGTCCAGCCCCAGCCGTACGGCAGTCTCGAGATCCTGGCTGTTCATCATGAACCCGCCGTCCCCGCAGACCGCGAGCACGCGCCGGTTTGCGTGCACGATCTTGGCCGCCATGGCGGCCGCCAGGCCCGCGCCCATGCTGGCCAGGGCGTTGTCGAGCAATACGGTGTTGTGGCCGTAGGCGGGATACATGCGCGCGAACCAGATCTTGTAGATGCCGTTGTCCAGGCTGATGACGTCCGTACGGTCCATGACCGTGCGAACCTGCTGGACGATGCGCTGGGGCGTAAGTGGATAGCTGTACGCCGGTTCGCTCAGATGAAGCGTGTCGTTGACGTAGTCGCGCAGCCGGGCCAGACGCGTACGGTCGAACGTCGTGCCCTGAAGCCGGGCGCGCAGATTTTCCAGCGTGTTGGATATGTCGCCGATCACCTCGTGTGCCGGGCTGTAGTACTCGTCCGGATCCGCGGTGACGAAATCGATGTGGACGATCCGCTTGTCCTTGTCGACATTCCATACCGCAGGTGGGTACTCGACAACATCGTAACCCAGCGTGATGACGAGATCGGCTTCGTCGATCGCCGAATGCACGTAGTCGTGCTTGTGAATGCCCATGCAGAACAGGCTCTGCGGATGGTCGTCCGCCAGTACGCCCTTGCCCATCTGCGTGCCGATCGCAAACAGGCCGGTGGCCTCGACAAACGCTTCGAGCTGTTCGGTGATGCGCTTGCGGTTGGCCCCGGCCGAATAGATGATGATCGGCTGGCGTGCCGCGCGGATCATGTCGGCGGCCTGCTGGGTCGCCTGATCGTCCGCATTGGGCCGGCGCAGCGTGATGCGTCGTTGCGGCACGCTCGGCGCGATGTCCTCGCCGGCAATATCTTCGGGCAGTTCCAAATGGACCGCACCCGGACGCTCGCTCTCGGCCAGCTTGAACGCATGACGCACACAGCGCGGAATGACGCCGCTGTCGGTGATCGAGTAGGCCCACTTCGTGACCGGCTGGAAAGTGTCGACCACGTCGATCAACTGGAACTTGCCCTGGCGATTGTCGCGAATCGCCTTCTGGCCGGTGATTGCCAGCAGTGGCATACCACCGAGTTGCGCATAGGCAACGCCCGTCAGGAGATTCGTGGCGCCGGGTCCGAGCGTGGACAGACACACGCCCGCGCGCCCTGTCAGACGCCCGTAGGTCGCGGCCATGAATGCAGCGTGCTGTTCGTGTCGGGTGACAACAAGCTGGACACGGCTCTCGCGCAGCGACTCCAGCAGGTCGAGGTTTTCCTCGCCCGGCACGCCAAACACATACTCGACGCCCTCTTCCTCCAGGCATCGAACAAACAGGTCGGATGCTTTCAATCTGAATCCTTGTGTGATCTTTGCCGTTCGAATATAGCGTATCGCTGGCCGACAGGCCGCGCGCTGCTAACCCTCGGGCGCCGGGACCACCGCCACCGTCAGCCGCGACACGCACAGATGGCGCTGCTGGTCGTCGTAGAGATCCGTCTGCCAGACATGGGTGCTTCGGCCGACGCGTATCGGCGTACAGCGTGCGGTCACCCGGCCCGCCGATGCGCCGCGCAGATGGCTCGCGTTGATGTCGATCCCGACACAGGCGAAGCGCTTGCGGTCCACGCACAGATTCGCGGCGATGCTGCCCATGGACTCCGACACGGCGCAGGACACACCGCCATGCAGAAGACCGAAGGGCTGACGGGTGCGCTCGTCAATCTCAAACTCGGCCTCCAGCGTGCCGTCGCCGATGTCGGTATAGACAAGGCCCAGACGCGAGATCATGTCGCGGGCGTTCAACGTATTGAGTCGTTCCAGATCGACGGGTTCAAACCAGTAGCTCGACATGGGCAGTCCTGTTCACGCATGTGTATGGCTCAGGCATAGTACAACGCACTCATTCATCGCTCTCGAAAGAACCCGATATGGCTTTCAACACCGAGGACGCGCCGGGCGTACACGCCGATGTGCCGGCCGAGACGAACGGCTTCATCTTCAACCACACGATGGTGCGCATCGTCGACCCAGAAGCGTCGCTGGCGTTCTACACCAAGGTTTTCGGCATGCGCCTGCTGCGCAAGGTCGATATGCCGGAAGGCGAGTTCACGCTCTATTTTCTGGCCTGCGTGGGCGACGACGACGTACCCGACGATAAGGACGCGCGCGCCAAGTACGTCAATGGGCGTGAAGGCGTGCTCGAACTGACCCACAACTGGGGTACGGAAAAAGACCCGAACGCCCGTTATCACAACGGCAACGAGGAGCCGCAGGGCTATGGCCACATCTGCTTCACGGTGCCGGACCTGCAAGCGGCATGCGAGTGGATGGACAAGAACGATGTCGCGTTCAAGAAGCGGCCCGAGGACGGGCGCATGAGTCACATCGCCTTCGTGCTCGACCCGGACCGTTATTGGATCGAACTGGTCGCTCGCAAATAGCGACTGCTAATCCGAGCATTACCGGCATTCGACTTGGGTAATGCCTGTGCGAGATAACGGGCGCCGGGTTGGCCGATACGGACCCGGCGCCTTGTCGGCCCAGCCTTTTGCGCTAGTCATTGCGACGCGAATACGCATTGCCCCACGTGCCGACCGAACAGCCGGTTCGGTCATGCGCACTCCACAAGCCTGGCTCGTATCAGGCTGTCGCTTCCGTCGTGCTTATCAAATAGCGCCGCAGCGTGCGCGCATCGCGCCGGGAGCACCGCAGAGTGGTTCCGGCGCTATCCGGCACCAGCCGTGCGTTCGCGTGGTCGACAGAAAAGGAGCGCTCGGCACCGATTGTTTGCTCATAGGGCCCGACCGTGACAATCGCGGTCACCTCGAACGCGCGAATTTGCCGCCATAACGCGTCGTCGCGCTCCGACTCCGCGGACGCATCAAACCCCGCCTTGCGAGCCGCTTCACGGACAAGCCGGTAAAACGGGCCCAGCGCCACCTGCTGGCTGGATTCGACCGGCCCCTGGCCGATCTCTTCGGCGGTACAGCCGGCGCCATCGGTGTCCCATTCTTTTTCGACCAGTTCGCAGAACTGATCGCCGTCCTGCGTGTGAAGATTGACGAAAACGCCACGCAGATAGACGAATTCCTTCCCCATATTGCTGAACAGGCACATCGAGTCCAGGCCCGTGCCATCGCCCTGCTTGATGAAAAGCCGTGGTTTCTGTTGGCGCTTCTGGTTCGCCGACATGAGCTGGCCATACACCGTCCAAACGATGAGTGTCAGCCCGGTCACGATGACCGTCAGTGCCGCGGCATGCTCGATAACGAATTGCCACATGACACTGTTTCCTTACATTGGATTGGCCGCGAAATATAAAGCGATGCCGAATAGCGGGATATCGGGGGTTTTTCGCTGGGAAAATTTACGGGTGGCGTCGCGCGCGGCGTGTCTGCTAGACCACCCTTGCGCGCGAAGGGCCGCAGGAGCACCGTCAGGCTCACGCCAGTCAGCCGTTCAGCTTCTGGGCCCTGTCGCCGCATCGACATGGCCGGCGATATCGTCGAACGGCGGCAGACTGTCGTAGTGCTCGGTGAGGCACGCCATCTTGGTGAGTGTCGCGACCGAACCGATATGCAGCTTGCCCATGATGTTCGCGCGATGGCTCTCCGCGGTGCGCCGGCTGATGCCCAGTGCCGCCGCGACCTGGCGCGTGGAAAGCCCCTGCACCATGCCGCTGGCGATCTCTGCCTCGCGGGGCGTGAGTCGCTTGAGTTGCTGGACATACATGCGCGTGTCGTCACGCTGTGCATGCGTATGGGCGCCGCTTTTCACGCAGTGCGCGATCTCGGCCAGAAGGCACTCGGGCGCAACCGGCTTGCGCAGGAATCCGGCCGCACCGAGTCGCATCGCTTCCACGGCCAGTGGAACCGAGGCATGGCCGGTCATGAACAGCGTGCGAACGCGTAAACCTCGTCCGCTGATCGCTTGTTGAAGCGCGAGGCCATCCATTCCGGGCAGGCGAATATCAATGACCGCACAACGATCGCTAGTGGCTTCGGAATGATCCAGAAACCGCTCGGCGCTACTGAAGCACCGCGCCCGATAGCCGGCGCCCGCGACCAGACCTTTTACGGACTCGCGTACCGCGTCGTCGTCGTCGATGATCGAAATATAATCACTCACTGTTATCTCCTGGGATTACTTGATCCATGACAAGCATGTATTGACGGGAACCCAGTTCTTCAGTGACGCAGAAGTGCCTCTTTCTGCATGGGGCCTAGCCCCGAGTTGTATTGAAACGGATAAAGATTCGATGCCGCGCTGATGTGTTGTTCGGACATACAGCAGCGCCGCCGCAGTGAAGTTTATTTACGGACTGCTCCGCGGTTTTCAAGAGTCGTGTTTCGTAATGCAGAACGCCGGAAGCATTGCTGTCTGGTATGAGGGCACGGTTCACGACGTTCTAGGGCGTTTATCGCAAACCTGCCCCGTAGCGCCGGGTATTTCCGTGTTTTTGCCTACCCGGCCTTGGGCTATTCCCTCGGCAGATGTCGAAGTTATATAGGCTGAACTACCGGTATCGGTGCCGATCAGTCTGCTTGCGTTTATCCGGACGCACTCAGAAACCACCATGCAGGCGAATCGCCTCGCGTAGCCCGCAGTAGGCCATTTCGAGGCGCTGATCGAATCGATCACCCTCGAAAACACAAGCCTTGACATGGATATACGAGCGTCCGCCGTTCCGAAGCCCCCAGCCCAGGACCGCGCGGCCGCATGGCGAGGCGCCATCGGCAGCGTGGGTTTCGATGTTGGTGTTCACGATGACGAGGTGGGCAGCGCTGGACTTGAGGATCTGCTGAACCATCGCGACGACAACCACATCACTTGTTGCCCCATGCGCTCGGCGCAGATCATCGCCGACACCAATAAGCCGATCCTTCGCTTCGAGCGATTGCGCAAAGACGCCATACTCAACCACCGCATGGCCGCGATCGGCTCGCAACAACTCGGACACGATCAGCCCCCCCGTCCCGCATTCCGCGGTCGCGATCTTGAGTTCGTGTTCCGTCAGGTAGTCGACAATGGCGTCTATCGGCCGCATCTGCCCGCATTCCGAGGATCAAAGACGCGCAGAATAATCAGCGTCGATGCGCCAATCTCTCCGTTTCTTTGCGGATACTGCAGCGGTGTGGCTTCGCGGTGACTCGCTTTCCTGCCGATCGCATTCCATACCGCCCAGGCGCTCGCGCGTGAGTCACCCGGTTCGCGATTGAGCAGCGACCACAGCCATTCGATCGATGACAGCATGGGCTTCGCGGATATGTCCTACGCGCCATATATCATGGGTTCTGCCTTGAGCATCGAACATCGGGTTGAGTACACGATGCCGCGCCGCACGCGCACTAAGCGCCCGCACATCGGGAAGCGACACCGGATACGCGTCGTATCGGCGGATCGCGCGCTTGAGGGTGGCCGCGAGGCACGCACCACCTGCAGCCAGCGCTGCAGGCAACAGACTCTCGATATGAGCGGCCGTCGTGCCGCCGCCAACGAATGCCGTAAGCCAGACGAGGCCATACCCGATCGCGAGCATCCAGAGCACTCGTGTCGGGATGAAGCGCGCAAGGAGCACCACGGCTGTCACCTTGTTTGGTCGATAGTCGCCAAATACGAACGGCGCCTGGTTCTCGCCGTTCGCCACCGTCGCGCCCGCCAGCGGCGGCGCGAGGTCGGCGGTAAGTACACGTTCGCTATACATTTTTCTTCCAGAATTCGTTTGGCACCCGAGAAGGCACCCTTTGATTGGCCGGCAATTCTGGAGATCGGCGATGCGTGAGGCTATCCGTAGTTCACGCCATTTGCGGGTTGGACCCGATAGCGCGAGCTTTTGAAAGTCTGCGATGCGGCATGGCGCTCTGCACGGCGCTAAAAACAGCGGACGAGGCCGCTACGCGTCGGTACCCGCAGGAAGAAGGCGCGGACAACGCACGGCGGCGGATCAGGGCTGGTTCGCTGTCCAATTCGGACGCGGTTGCCAGCAAACAAGAAGAATGGTGGGCCGTGCAGGATTCGAACCTGCGACCAATTGATTAAAAGTCAACTGCTCTACCGACTGAGCTAACGGCCCCGCTGTTGCGGCGCGCATCATACCCGATTCTTACACGAAAATCAGCGCCGAGATGATGTTTTAGTTGCGATATCGTGTCGGGTCCGAAACGCCAGCCTCTTCGAAGCCGGCCCGCCTGAGCCGACACGCATCGCACACGCCACAAGCCCGTCCTTCCGTGTCTGCCTGATAACAGGAAACCGTTTCCGCATAGTCGACGCCGAGCGACGTGCCAAGGCGGATGATTTCGCCCTTGCTCAGCTGCATCAGCGGCGTGCGTACTTGAATACGCACGCCGTCCTGGACGGCCGCCTTGGTAGCCACACCCGCAAGCCGCTCGAACGCCGCGATGAATTCGGGCCGGCAATCGGGGTATCCGGAGTAGTCGACCGCGTTCACGCCGATGTAGATGGCGTCGGCAGCCAGTACTTCGGCCCATCCCAGCGCTACGGACAGAAACAACGTGTTCCGGGCGGGCACATAGGTATCGGGAATACCCTCGCTCGGCGTCTCGGGCACATCGATTTCGGCGTCGGTCAACGCGGACCCCCCCATGCCGTCGAAATCGATACGCACGCATTTATGGTCCACGATCCAGTCGCGCGCCGCGGTGTAGGCCATCGCCGCATTCAGCTCCGCGGTATGGCGCTGACCGTAGTCGAAACTGAGCGCATGGCAGACATAGCCGTCCGCCCTCGCCTGTGACAGGCACGTGGTTGAATCCAGGCCGCCGGAGAAAAGCACGACAGCACGCGGCGCGCGGTGGCGTTCGGTCATGGGGGTCACCCGGGTTGGGTTAGCGTCCGGGTTCGTCGCCCCATAGCTGTTTGTGCAGTTGCAGCTGAAGCCTCACGGGCAGGCGATCCGCGATGATCCACTCGCCCAGCGCACGCGCATCCACCGCGCCGAAGGCTGGCGAGAACCAGATGGTGCAGCCCTGGGGAACCGTCAGCTCAGCCACGCGATCGCGGGACCATTCATAATCCGCACGCGAGCAGATCACGAACTTGAGCTGATCGTGGTCGGTCAGCCGATCGATATTCTTCCAGAGATTGCGTGCCGCCTCGCCGGAATCGGGCGTCTTGATGTCCACCACGCGCGATGCGCGTGTGTCGACATCGCTGATATCCAGCGCGCCTGCCGTCTCGACACTGACCGCATAGCCGGCATCGCACAACCGGCGCACGAGCACGGAGGCATTCGGCTGCGCCAGAGGCTCACCGCCGGTGACACACACGTGATGCGCCCCAAGCGCGTCGACTTGCGCGACGATCGAATCGATATCCTGCCATTCACCGCCCGAGAAGGCATAAGCGGTATCGCAGTAATGGCACCGCAACGGACAGCCGGTCAGCCGTATGAACGTACAGACCGCCCCCGCATCGCGCGCCTCGCCCTGCAACGAACAGAATATCTCGGTCAGACGCAGCGCGTTGACGCGCTCCGGCCAGCGGCTGTGTGTGACGCCTTCGGCGCGAGACCGTTGCGCAGTCTCGATTACGCTGGGCAACCCTAGCCGTCCAGGCCCTGCAGCCGCTTACGCGCCATCTCGGCCACGTTGCTGTCGGGGTACTGGTCGACCACACGCTTGAGGGTGCCGTAGGCGTTGTCCACTTCACCCCGCTCGTCCTGGATCACACCGATCTTGTAGAGCGATCCCGGCACCTTGTCGCTGGCGCGAAAACGGTTCACCACGGTCTGGAACGCTTCGAGCGATGCGTCGTAGTTGCGCTTGACGTAGTTGGCTTCGCCCAACCAGTACCAGGCGTTGTCGCTGAAGCTGCTTTCCGGGTTCTGCTGGAGAAAGCCCTTGAACGCGCCGATGGCGGCGTCGTAATTGCCGTTCTTCAGCTGATCGAAGGCCGCCGAATACTGCTTCTCGACTTCCGGATCCTGGGAGGTGCTGTAATCGTTGCTTTGCTGGCCCGACGAAGCATCGCCCCCGTCGTAGGATCCCGATCCGGCACCCTGGCCCGACGACATGCCGCCGCCGTTCTCCAGCTGGTTCAGACGCTTGTCGAGATTCTCGTAGAGGTCACGCTGACCCTGCTCGTTCTGGCGCAGCTGATACTGCAGCGTATCCACCTGCCCCTGCAGATCCCGGACCTCGGATTGGAGCCGCTGAATATCCTGGAACAACGAGAACAGGTTCGGCCCGCCGCTGTTGTTCTGCGCAAGCATGACGGGCTGATCGTTCGCCGGAGCGGCCGACGCCGGCCGGGACTGGGTCCCGGCCGCCGTGGCCACGGCAAACGTCACGAGTGCGATAGGTAGAGCGTGACGCATGACGGGTACTTACTTGGTGTAAATGAACTCGACGCGGCGGTTCTGCGAATACGCAGATTCGGTCGAGCCGAGCTCGGCCGGACGCTCTTCGCCGAACGAAAGCGTGGAAAGCTGGCTGGCACTGGCACCCGAGAGCACGAGCGCCTGCTGTACCGACTCGGCACGACGCTCGCCCAGGGCGACGTTGTATTCACGCGTGCCGCGCTCGTCGGTGTGACCTTCCAGACGCAGCTTCACGTTCGGGTGCTCGCTCAGATAGCGACCGTGGGCCTGAATGGCCTGGGAGAACCGCGACGGAATCGCGCTCTGATCGAGATCGAAGTAGATGATGCGCGTGGACAGCGGGTTGTTCGGGTCGGTGAACATGCTGCGATCGGCCGGGTCGATGCCTTCGAGGCCGCGCACGTCGATGTCGCGACCCGAATTCATGCCCATGCCCTGATCGCCCTGCTCACCCATGCCAGCGGCCGGCATGTCTTCGCCATCACGCAGGTTCTTGTTGCCCCCGCACGCCGCCAGCGCCACTGCCGCGGCCATCAGCAACGCCACCAGCGAAAAACGCTGGCCCTTGTTAATCGTCATGTTTTTCATCCTTGTGAAAACTCCTATGGACTGTTCGGCGTCTCGCCGTTTTTATCTCAAGAACAACCCGACCGGTGTTCAGTAACCCAGCGGTCCCCAAGCCGGCTCGCGGACTTCG
Source organism: Endozoicomonas sp. G2_2 (assembly GCF_017744135.1). GTDB lineage: Bacteria > Pseudomonadota > Gammaproteobacteria > Nevskiales > Salinisphaeraceae > Salinisphaera. The sequence continues at coordinate 233,378 of NZ_JAGHQU010000002.1, read as the reverse complement.
CCACTCTGCGACAGACGCGAGCGCGTCTGACCATCCGTGGAGACCGTAGCCAGTTCGTTGTTGCGTCCCTGGCGGGCGTAGATGATCGCCTGGCCGTTGGGCGCGAAATCCGGACCATCATCGAGCGGACCCTCGCTGACAATGCGGATATTATTGGTCTGCGTGTCCATTACGGCAATACGGAAACCGTTGCCGCTTTTCTGGACCATCGTGATTTGCTCGCCATCGGGCGAATAACTGGCGCGCTGGTTGCTCTCGCCCTCGAACGTCAGCCGTTCCACCTGGCTGCCGTTGCTGCGCATGCGATAGACCTGCGGCTTGCCGCCACGGTCCGAGGTGAACGCAATGTAATTGCCGTCGGGCGACCAGTTGGCCTCCGTATCGATGGCGCCGTTGTTGGTGAGCTGCGTGAGCTGGTTGGTACCCAGGTCGTAGCTGTAAATGTCCGGATTGCCGCGGTACGACAACGTCATCGCCAGACGACGGCCGTCCGGCGACCACGACGGCGCCCCGTTGATGCCCTCACGCGAGGAAATTTCGCGGATATTACCGGTGGCCAGATCCTGTACCCGAAGGCTGCTGCGGCCACGATTGATATCGAAGGCCACGTACGCGATCTTGCTGCCGTCGGGCGACCAGGACGGCGACATGATCGGGTCGCGCGAGGAATAGACCGTCGCCGGGTTGTTGCCGTCGTAATCGGACACGATCAGCCGATAGCGCAGCCCGCCATTTTCCTTGGCCATCGTGATGTAGGCGATGCGCGACAAAAAATAGCCCTTCTCGCCAACGAATTTTTCGTAGATTAGGTTCGCGACCGTGTGCGCCGCGTCGCGCAGCTCGTTACGCCCGGCGTTGATCTGGAAGCTCGCAATCGAACGGCCCTGATACACGTCGAGCAGGTCGAAAGTGATGCGATAGCCGCCCTGACCATTCGGCGCCGCGGAACCCACGACCAGGTTGTCGACCGAGGACGTACGCCAGTTGTCGTAGTTCACCTGATCGGCGCGCGTGGGCTTGGCGACCATGTTCCGGCGCTCGAAGACATCGAAAAGGCCGGTGGATTCAAGATCGTCGCTGGCCACCTGTGCCACGTCGACCGGCAGCTGCCCCCCATCGCTGCCAAAGGGCGCGATCGCGATCGGGATCGCGCTCTGGGAGCTGTCGGTGATATCGACCTGCAATGCTGCCTGGGCCGGTGCCGCTGCAGTCAGCACGAGTCCGACCAGGGCCGTGAAGGCCACATAAGTTCTGGCTAGAGATTTCTTCATTGATCCGGCTCGAAATTGAACTCGATTTCAGGTGAAAACACGCTGTCCGACGGCGCACGTGGCAACGGGTCCGACTTGCGAATCGCCTGCTCCACGGACCGATCGACCGCTGCGTTGCCGCAGGAGCCCAACAGGCGAAATCCGGTAATCTGGCCGCCCGGCAGCTGGTTTACCCGTACTTTACAGGAAATATTGCGTGCACCCGGCGGGCGCAGCCAGTTCGACTCGACGCGGTCCTTGATCGCCTGCACGTATGCGCCCAAGGCCTGGGAATTGCGTGCGTTCGTGCGTCCGGCCGCTTCGCGCTGCATGGCTTCGCGCATGGCCGATTCCCGGGCCGCCTGCTCCGCGGCGGCACGGCGCTGTGCTTCCTCGCGCGCTTTTCGGGCCGCTTCCTCGCGGGCACGTTTTTCGGCTTCGGCCTTGCGCTGCGCTTCTTCGCGCGCCTTGCGTTCCGCCTCGGCCTTGGCTTTGCGCTCGGCCTCGGCTTTCTTGCGCGCGGCCTCAGCCTTCGCTTCGGCTTCGGCCTTGCGTTTCGCTTCGGCCTGGGCTTTTTCCCGCGCTGCCTGTTCTTTTGCCTTGCGCTCGGCTTCCGCCTTGGCCTTGCGCTGCGCTTCGGCTTTCGCCTGACGTTCAGCCTCGGCCTTGCGTTCGGCCTCGGCTTTGCGCTGCGCTTCAGCTTGCGCCTGTTTCTCGGCTTCGGCCTTCTCGCGGGCGGCTTCGGCTTTCGCTGCCGCGGCCTTCTCCGCCTGCGCCTTTTCCCGGGCTGCCTGCTCCTGCGCCTGTTTCTGCTCGGCCTTTTCCGCTGCCTTGTCAGGCTCGGGTTCTTCCTCGGGCTCGGGTTTCGTCTCCGACGCGGGCGATACCGGCTCCGGCATCGCCGGCATGTCCGTATTCACGGCATCCGGATTGACAACCGACGCCTTGACGATCTTCTGCCCGTGATTGCCGCGCGAGGACGAATCGCTCACGAAGTTCACGCCCACCACGAGGACGACCGCGATGAGCACGTGCAGCCCGACCGCGAGCAGTACCGACCGCCAGTTGTCAGCGAGCTTTCGAAACATTCAGCGTTCGGTCTCCGAGTCGTCAATACCGTCGGTGAGCAACCCGACCTGCTCGGCACCCGCGCGCTGCAGCATCACCATGCCGCGCACGACATTGCCGTAGGATCCCGCGCCATCGCCACGAACGGCCACCGGGGCATCCGGACGCGCGCGGATCACGCGGCTGGCGATATCGGTCACTTCGTCGGGTGACAGCGCCGTATCCGGGCTTTCGCCCACGTTGAGGTATAGGCCTCCGTCGCTGGTTACCGACAGCACGATCGGCTCGTTTTCCTGGCTGAAATCGATCGTTTCGGCCGGCGCCTGCGGCAGCTCGACCTCCACACCGGTGGTCAGCAGCGGCGCCGTCACCATGAAAATGATCAGCAGCACGAGCATCACGTCGATATACGGTACGACGTTGATCTCGCTCGCCAGCCGGCGTTTTCCTCGAATACCCATCTGAGTTGTCCCGTGGAAAGCCTAGAGTTCCGGCGGGGTGCGAACCGGTTCCGGGTTCGCGGCCGGTCGCGGTTTTTCGCTGGCCGTGCGGGTGGCCGGGCTGGCAGCGTTCATGCCGCGCTCCACGATGCCCGACATCTCTTCCATGAATGTCTGGAAGCGGTTCTCGATGAAGTCGACCTTGTTGCTGAAGAAGTTATAGGCCACGACCGCCGGAATGGCGGCGAACAGGCCCATGGCCGTCGCGATGAGGGCTTCGGCGATACCCGGCGCCACCATCGACAGGCTCGCCTGCTTGACGTTACCGAGGGCGATAAATGCACTCATGATGCCCCAGACGGTACCGAACAGGCCGACATAGGGGCTGATCGAGCCAATCGTGGCAAGCATCGCCAGGCCGCGCTCCAGGCGCTCGAGCTCGCGCGAAAGCGCGACGCGCATGGCGCGCTGGACCGACGGTACGGTTTCCTGCGGTGTGGCGTGCCCCCCGCTGCGTTGGCGCTTGAGTTCTTCGTAGCCGCCGCGGAATATCGATGGCATGCCGCGGCTGGTGTCGGCCTGCTGCTGGGTTTCGGCGTAGATGTCCTTGAGGTTGCCGCCGGACCAGAAGCGGTCCTCGAACCACTCCATGTCGTTCTGCGTCTGCTTGAGCAGCCGACGCTTGGAGAAGATGACGATCCACGATGCGACGGACGCCAACAGCAACGAGAGCATGACGAGCTTGACCAGCAGGCTCGCCTGCATGACCAGTCCCCACAGGGACATGTCGGTCGCAACGTTCATTCCATCTCCTTCTGAGAAAATTCGGGCAGCGCGCAAGGCCGGAAGTCGCGAATTCTGACACAGGCGACCGTGAATAGTGCCTTAATGAGCAGCCGATTCTTACAATGAATCTCCTGCTCGAAGACAATGCGTGCGCGCCGTCGTTCCGCAACGCGCGTGCGCACGTCGAGCGTGTCGTCCAGACGGGCCGGCGCCTTGAACTGCATGGCGACATCGGCAAGCGTGAAGGCCACGCCATGGTCGTCGGCTAGTACACGATGGCTATGGCCGTGCGCCTCCAGCCAGAGTGTCCGGGCCCGCTCGAGATACTTGAGATAATTGGCGTGATAGACCACGCCGCTGGCGTCCGTGTCTTCGTAGAAGACACGGATGCGCGTCTCGAATGCGGGTTCGATGTGCGCGCGTTCAGACGCCATCGTCGCCATCCTCGAACAGGTCCGCGCCCGGCACCTCGCGTCGGGCGGGTTGCGGCAGGCCGAAATGTCGATAGGTGGCATGCGTGGCCAGCCGCCCGCGCGGCGTGCGCATCATGAACCCCTGCTGGATGAGGTACGGCTCGATCACGTCCTCGATCGTTTCGCGCGCTTCACCTATCGCGGCGGCGAGACTCTCCACGCCCACCGGGCCGCCGTCGAACTTCTCCACCAGCGCGCCCAGCAGCTTGCGGTCCATGATGTCGAAACCGTTGTCGTCGACCTTGAGCATGTCCATGGCCTGCTGCGCGACCGCTTCGCTGACGCGACCATCCGCACGCACTTCCGCGTAGTCGCGTACACGGCGAAGCAGCCGATTCGCGACTCGCGGCGTGCCGCGCGCGCGACGGGCGATCTCGCCGGCGCCGGCATCCGCCATCTCGACGCCGAGAATCTGGGCGGAGCGCTCGACGATACGGGCGAGGTCCGCGTGGGAATAGAATTCGAGCCGCTGCGCGATCCCGAAGCGATCGCGTAGTGGCGACGTCAGCGCGCCGGCACGCGTCGTGGCGCCAACCAGGGTGAACGGCGGCAGGTCGAGCTTGATCGAACGCGCCGCCGGCCCCTCGCCGATGACAATATCGATCTGATAATCCTCGAGCGCCGGGTAGAGCACTTCCTCGACAACGGGCGACAGGCGATGGATCTCGTCGATGAACAAGACATCGTTGGGTTCGAGATTGGTGAGGAGCGCGGCCAGATCGCCCGGGCGCTCGAGTACCGGACCCGAGGTCTGGCGAAACCCGACCTGCATTTCGTTCGCGATCACGTGGGCCAGTGTGGTCTTGCCCAGCCCCGGCGGGCCGAAGATCAGCACATGGTCGAGCGCCTCGCCGCGTGCACGCGCGGCGCTCACGAAGATCTCCATCTGCTCGCGAACGCTGGCCTGGCCAATGTATTCAGCCAGGCCGCGCGGGCGCAGTGCCCGATCGATGCGGCTGTCGTCGCCCTGCTCGGTTGCGCCGATGAGACGTTCCGGCTCTTCCATGGTCAACGTACCGCCCGGCGCAGCGCTTCGCGGATCAGCGTTTCGCTATCCATGCCCTCGGCCTCGATACCGCCCAGCAAACGTTCCGACTCGGCCGGCTTGTAGCCCAGCGACATGAGCGCCTGGCGCGCGACCGCCTTGGCGTCGCCAGCGCCGCTCGCGCCGTCGCCACCCGGCGCCGCGGGCGCCAACGCCGGCGCGATCGCGCTGCCGGAGAGCTTGTCGCGCATCTCGACCAGCAGGCGGGCCGCCGTTTTCTTGCCCACGCCGGGCAGCCCCGTCAGACGGGCGGCGTCGTCGGCTTCGATAGTGGCGACGAAATCGGCCACGCTCATGCCCGAGAGCACGGTAAGCGCCAGTTTCGCGCCGACGCCCGACACCTTGATCAGTTCGCGGAAAAGGCTGCGCTCGTCGTTCGTGGCAAACCCGTAGAGCAGCATGGCGTCTTCACGTACGACCATCTGCGTAAGCAAGGTCACCTCGCCGTTGCCGGCCCCCGCGTTCTGTCCGAGCGTGAAAAACGTGGACAGCGGCGCCTCGACTTCATAGCCGACGCCCCCGACATCGATGACCAGCCGGGGCGGCTGTTTCTCGATGATCCGACCGCGCAGCTGGCCGATCATGCCCGACGCCCCGTGGTATTCGCGGCAACCCGCATACGCGAAGCCGTGCGCGCGTGGTGGATATGACAGATCGCCACGCCCGCCGCGTCGGCGGCATCGGCCTGGAGCGCGTCCTTCACGCCAAGCAGTACTTTCACCATGTGCTGAATCTGGGTCTTGTCGGCATGCCCACGCCCGACGATTGCCTGCTTGATCTGGGTGGGCGTGTATTCGGACACCGGCAGCCCGCGCGCCGCCCCGGCACAGATGGCCGCCCCGCGCGCCTGGCCGAGCTTGAGTGCGCTTGCCGCATTGCGCGAGACGAACACGTCTTCGATGGCCATTTCGTCGGGCTGGTATCGTTCGATCACCTCGCGCAAGCCCTCGAAGATGAGGCCCAGGCGGCTCGGGAAATCGGTGCGCGGCAGACGAATGCAGTCGATGACGATGGCGTGAGGCTGGGCCCCGGATTCGATAACGGCGAAGCCGGTGATCGTCGAGCCGGGGTCGATCCCGAGTATCCGGGGCATCCTAGGCGGGCGCGCCGGAAAGCGTTTCTTCATCGAGCTCGGCGTTGCTGTAGACGTTCTGGACGTCGTCCAGGTCCTCGAGCGCGTCGAGCAGTTTCAGGCAGCTCTGGGCATCCTCGCCCTGCAGATCGACGGTGGTCGCCGGGCGCATGGTCACGTCCGCCGCATCGGGCGCGAAACCCGCGGCTTCGACCGCGGCCTTGACGGTGTTGTACTCGTCGGGCGAGGTCAGCACGTCGAACGAGCCGTCCTCGTACTCGACCAGATCCTCGGCGCCGGCATCGAGCGCGGGCGCGAGTACGTCCTCGTCGTCGTTTTCCGGCCCGTAGGTGAGCACGCCCTTGCGATCGAACAGATAGGCCACGGAGCCGTCCGCGCCCAGATTGCCGCCATTGCGATTGAACGTGTAGCGAACCTCGGACACCGTGCGGTTCTTGTTGTCGGTCATGCAGTCGACCATGATCGCCACACCGTTCGGGCCGTAGCCTTCGTAGCGGATCTCTTCGTAGTTGTCGGCCTGACCGTCGCCGGTACCGCGCTTGACCGCGCGTTCGATATTGTCCTTGGGCATGTTGGCGGCCAGCGCCTTGTCCCAGGCCAGCCGCAGGCGCGGGTTGTCGTTCGGGTCGCCCCCGCCCATGCGCGCCGCGACCGTGATCTCGCGGATGAGCTTGGTGAAGATCTTACCGCGCTTCTTGTCCTGGGCGTTCTTGCGGTGCTGAATATTCGCCCATTTACTGTGGCCTGCCATGATGCCTCGTGGTTGCGCTGCAAACCGTGCGCTGATTCTAACAGCCGCGCGCCGTTCGAATACGGCCGCACACGGTGTGAAAACGGACGTTGCGATCAGATCTCGATCTGGATGCCGAGCTCCACGACCCGATCCGGCGGAATATGATAATAGGCGGTCGCCCGCGTGGCGTTGAGCGCCATGAACGCGAACATGTGCTCGCGCCATACCATCATGCCCGGAACCTCACTGGTGGGAATCAGCGATTCACGCCCGACGTAGAAGGTTGTCTCGTCCAGATCGACGTCGAGATCGAACTCGCCGGCGAAACGCAGCGCCACCGGCACGTTGCTCGCCTGCATGAAGCCGTAATAGACCTGCAGCCGATAGACGCCCTTGCCCAGGTTCTCGATCTTGAGCCGATCCGCGGCGGCCACGCGCGGCACGTCCAGCGTATGCACCGTGAGCAGGATCACCTGTTCGTGCAGCACCCGGTTGTGGCGCAGATGATGCAGCAGCATGGGCGGCGTCTTCTTGCCCGCGTCGGTCATGAACACCGCGGTGCCCTCGATACGCTTCGAGGTGTCCGCCTCGATGGATTCGATGAAGTCTTCGAGCGGCTCGGTATCGCCACGCAGCTGACGCCCGACGAGCTCACGCCCACGCCGCCAGGTGCCCATGATGAAGAAGATGGCCCCGGCCACGACCAGCGGGTACCAGCCGCCTTCGGGCACCTTGAACAGGTTCGCGCCGAAAAACGCCAGGTCCACGACCAGAAGCAGTACGGCTATGACCGCCGCGACACGCGGGAACCAGTCCCAGCGATAGGCCACGAAGAACGCGAGAATGGTGGTGATCACCATGTCCATCGACACCGCCACGCCATAGGCCGCGGCGAGGTTGCTTGACGACTGGAAGCCGAGCACCAGACCGATGGTCGCGGCCATGAGGATCCAGTTCATGAACGGGATATAGACCTGGCCGTAGGACTCGTGCGAAGTCTGCACGATATTCAGGCGCGGCAGCTGACCGAGCTGCACCGCCTGGCGCGTAAGCGAGAACACACCCGAAATCACCGCCTGCGACGCGATTACGGTCGCCAGCGTGGCGAGCCCCACCACCGGATAGAGCGCCCACCCGGGTGCCATCTGGTAGAACGGCTGCGTAATCTCCGGATTCTCGAGCATCATCGCGCCCTGACCGAAGTAATTCAGCACCAGCGCCGGCAGGACCAGAAAGAACCAGGCCAGGCGAATCGGCGCGAGGCCGAAATGGCCCATATCCGCGTACAGGGCTTCGCCGCCGGTGACCACCAGAAACACGGTACCCAGCACGAGAAAGCCCGCGAGCCCGTTGGACTGGAAAAAGCCGATGGCGTGGAGTGGGTTGAGCGCCGCAAAGACGCCGGGGTGCTGGATAATGCCGTTGATGCCGAGCAACCCCAGCACGACGAACCAGGTCAGCATCACCGGGCCGAACATCGACCCGACCGCGGCCGTGCCGCGCTTCTGGATGAGAAAAAGGCCGATGAGAATGGCGATCGTGATGGGCACCACGTAGGGCTTGAATGCCGGCGTGGCGACTTCCAGACCCTCGATCGCGCTGAGCACCGAGATCGCCGGCGTGATGGTGCCGTCGCCATAGAGTAGCGCCGCGCCGAAAAGGCCTAGCAGCATGAGCAGATATCGGCGGCTTTTCTTCTCGGTCTTCCAGGGATTGAGCAGCGCAACCAGGGCGATAATGCCGCCCTCACCGTTGTTGCTGGCGCGCATGACCACCGCGAGATACTTGATCGAGATCACGATGATCAACGACCAGAAGATCAGCGACAGCACACCGAAGATATTGGCTGGCGCGACGGCTATGCCGTCGTGAGCGAAAAACGCCTCGCGCAGGGCATAGATCGGGCTGGTGCCGATATCGCCATAGACGATGCCCAGCGCGGCAAGACAGAGGAAGGGCAGCGACTGCCCTTCCCCGTGTTCTTCGTCTTTCGTATGACCGCCGCCGTCGCCGTTACCGGACGCATTGGCGCGGGCGTTGTCGCCATCCTTCTTGCCCGCGCCGTTCTTGCTGCCCTTGGCTAACGATCGATCCGCTTCTTCGGCGGTCATCCGCGCCTACTTCTTGCCGCGCTTGGGCGGGAAGTGGATCGGGCGGCCGTCGACGGCGAGCGCCGTCTCGTGGACCGTCTCGCCAAGCGTCGGGTGGCCATGGATGATGCGCGCAATATCCTCGCTCGACGCCTTGTATTCCATGGCGACGACCATTTCCTGCACCAGCTCGGACACGTACGGGCCAATCATGTGCACGCCGAGAATTTCGTCGGTGTTGGCATCGGCGATCATTTTGATGAAACCGCCCTGCTGGCCGAGTGCCTTCGCGCGGCCGTTGGCGGCGAACGGGACCTGCCCGACGCGGTAATCCGTGCCCGCGGATTTCACCTGTGCTTCGCTCTTGCCGACCCAGGCCATCTCGGGATGGGTATAGACCACGGACGGGATCACGTCGTAGTTGAGATGCGGTTTCTGGCCGGCCAGGATTTCGGCGACCGCCACGCCCTCTTCCATGCCCTTGTGCGCGAGCATCGGGTTGCCGATCACATCGCCCACGGCATATACGCCCGGCAGACTGGTACGGAAGCTGTCGTTCACATCCACGAAGCCCTTGTCGTCGAGCTCGACGCGCGCGCCCTTGGCGCACAGATCCTTCGTGTGCGGCCGACGCCCCACGGCAACGATCAGACGATCGAACGTCGCCGACTTGGATTCGTCACCCTGGGTGTAGTCGACCTTGACCGACTGCTTGTTCACCTTGGTCGCGGTGACGCGCGCACCGAGCTGGATATCCAGACCTTGCTTCTTGAATGCCTTGAGGCCTTCCTTGGCGACGTCGCGATCGGCGATCGGCATGAAGTCATCCACCGCTTCCAGCAGCGTCACTTCGCTGCCCAGACGCGACCACACGCTGCCGAGTTCCACGCCGATATAGCCGGCACCGATCACGCCGAGTTTCTTCGGCACTTCGTCCAGCTCGAGCGCACCCCAGGAATCCACGATGCGATCGCCGTCGAACTTCGCGATATCGAGTTCGACCGGCTCCGAGCCTGCGGCGATGATGATGTTTTCGGTGGTGAAGGTCTCTTCCTTGCCGTCGTGACCGACGAACAGCACTTCACCGGAGTCGACCACCTGCCCGCTGCCGGCAAACGACGTCACGCCGTTGGCCTTGAACAGGCTGCCGATGCCGCCGGTCAGCTGTGACACCACGCCAGCCTTGCGCTTCTGCATCTGGCCCAGATCGAGTTCCACACCGCTGGTCTTGATGCCGTGATCCGCGAATTCGGAGTTGGCACGGTCGTACAGCTCGCTGGATTCCAGCAGTGCTTTCGAGGGGATGCAGCCGGCGTTGAGACAGGTGCCGCCCAGCGAAGGCTTGTCGTTGAGATCCAGCCATTTATCGATACAGGCGACGTCCATGCCGAGCTGCGCGGCGCGAATGGCGGCGACGTAGCCTGCCGGGCCAGCGCCGATGACGACGACGTCGAATTTCTTGCTCATGCTCTTCCTTGCAATAACGTGTAGCGGGCGCGACGTGCGGCTCTAGACCTGCAGCAGCAGGCGGGCCGGGTCCTCGATCAGTTCTTTGATCGTGCGCAGGAACAGCACCGCGTCACGGCCGTCGATCAGACGGTGATCGTAGGACAGGGCCAGCATCATCATCGGCCGCACCACGATCTCGCCATCGACGACCACCGGGCGTTCCTTCGTGGCGTGCATGCCCAGGATCGCCGCCTGCGGCGGGTTGATGATCGGGGTCGACAGATAGGAGCCGAACACGCCGCCATTGGTGATGGTGAACGTGCCGCCGGTCATCTCGTCCATCGTGACCTTGCCTTCCTGGGCGCGCTTGCCGAGGTCGCGGATCGTGGATTCGACGTTGGCATAGGACATCTGGTCGGCGTCACGCAGCACGGGCACCAGCAGGCCACGCGGCGAGGACACGGCAACACCCACGTCGTAATAGCCGTGGTAGACGATGTCGCCCTCGTCGATCGAGGCGTTGACGATCGGAAAGCGCTTGAGCGACTCGACCGCAGCCTTGACGAAGAAGGACATGAAGCCGAGGCGGACATCGTGGTCCTTCTCGAACTTGTCCTTGTACTGGTTGCGCAGATCCATGACCTGCTGCATGTCGACCTCGTTGAAGGTCGTGAGCATGGCCGTGTTCTGGCTCGCGTCGAGCAGACGTTCGGCAATACGCTGACGAATGCGGGTCATCGGCACCCGCTGTTCGGTGCGCTCGTTGGGCGCGTCGGCGAGCGCCTGACGATCGGCTTGCTCGGACACCGCCTGGGCTTCGCGTTCGGACTGGGCACCGTCGCCCTTGCCTTCGGACTTGGCTGCGCTCTGCTGCGACGCCTTGCCGCTGCTCTTGTCGTCGATCGCCTTTTGGACGTCGGCCTTGGTGATCCGGCCATCCTTGCCGGAACCCTCGACATTGCGCGCGGCGATGTCGTTTTCATCCATCAGCTTCTTGGCCGCCGGGCTGGCGACCGGTTCGTCGGCGTCGGCCTGATCGGCGTCCTGGTCGTCGGACTTCGACTCGGACGCGTCGCCCTTTGTCTTGCTGTTGTCCGAATCCTGCTGGTCGTCGCCGTCATCGTCGCTGCTGGCGGCGCCCTCGCCTTCTTCGACGATCGCCAGCACGTCGCCGGCCTTGACGGTATCGCCGGCCGACACCTTGATTTCGGTCAGCACACCGGCCGAGGTGGACGGAACCTCAAGCACGACCTTGTCGGTTTCCAGATCGACGAGATTCTCGTCGCGGCCGACCTTGTCGCCCTTGTTCTTCTGCCATTCACCCACGGTGGCTTCACTGACGGATTCCGGAAGCTCCGGGACTTTGACTTCTGTGGCCATGCTTGTCGTTCCTAACTTGTCGAGATCTTTGAGTACGCAGACGTCGTGTTACGTGTTCGCGTCACTTCTTCTTTGAGCGGGGTTTGCGTGTCTGGGCCTTGCCCTTGTCGACGAGGCGTTCGCCACCGAGCAGCGCCGCTTCGATGACCGCTTCCTGCTGTTTCACATGCAGCTTGTGGTAACCCACGGCCGTGGTCGCCGCCCCCGGGCGCGTGGCATAGAGCAGTTCATGACGCTCGGCCAGCGGCACCTGCAGACGGTGCTTGATCTGATACCACGCACCCTGGTTCTCGGGCTCTTCCTGGCACCACACGACCTCGTCGGCGTTCTTGTAGCGCTCCAGGACCGCGGCATAGTCGTTGGCCGGGAACGGATACAGCTGCTCGATACGCACCAGCGCCACGTTGTCGAGTTCGCGCTCCTCACGGGCCTGGTAGAGATCGTAGTAGACCTTGCCGCTACAGAAGACGACACGCTCGATCGCGTCGTCGTCGACGCTGTCCGGCTCGTCGATGATGAAGTTGAACTGCCCTTCGGCCAGGTCTTCCAGCGTCGAGGTGGACAGCCGATGACGCAGCAGACTCTTCGGCGTGAGCACCACCAGCGGCATGCGCAGGTCGCGCACCATCTGCTGGCGCAGCAGATGAAACCATTGCGCCGGCGTGGAGGGGACACAGACCAGCATGTGCCGCTCCGCGCACAGCTGCAGGAAGCGTTCGAGGCGTGCCGACGAGTGCTCCGGCCCCTGGCCTTCGTAACCGTGGGGCAAAAACATCACCAGCCCGCACAGCCGGCCCCACTTGGCCTGACCGCTGGAAATGAACTGGTCGATGATCACCTGGGCACCGTTGACGAAGTCGCCGAACTGCGCCTCCCAGATGGTCAGCGTCGCCGGATCGGCGGTCGCGTAGCCGTATTCGAAACCGAGCACACCGGCTTCGGACAGCAATGTGTCGTTGACCGTGAATACCGCGTTGTCGCGCCCCACATGGCGCAGCGGAATGAATTCCTGGCCGTCCTTCTGGTTGTACAGAACCGAGTGCCGATGGAAGAAGGTGCCGCGACCAGAGTCCTGGCCGGACAGACGCACATTGAAGCCGTCGTCCAGCAGGCTGGCATAAGCCATGTGCTCGGCGAAGCCCCAGTCGATCCGTGAGGCGCCGGCGGCCATCTTGCCGCGGTCGTCGATGATGCGCTGTGCGCGCTTGTGCAGTTCGAAGCTGTCGGGCAGCTCGTGGAGCTTCGCGGCGAGCCGCTGCAACGTCTCGACCGGCACCGACGTGTCGACCACATGCGACCAGTGATCACGGCTGTAGCGTGCCCAGTCCACCGTGTGCTCGTTGCCGACCAGGCCGAGCGTCGTACGCGAGATGTTCTTGCCTTCATCGAGGCCGTCGCGATAGGCCTGCGCCAGCTTCTCGGCCTCGTCGTCGTCGATCACGCCCTCGGCAGCCAACCGGCCCGCATACAGTTTGCGGGTGGTCTCCATCTGCTTGACCTTCTGATACATCAGCGGCTGCGTGACCGCTGGCTCATCGGCCTCGTTGTGGCCGTGGCGCCGGTAACAGATCATGTCGATGATCACGTCCTTGCCGAACGTCTCGCGATAGTCCATCGCCAGACGAGTGACGAACACCACCGCTTCGGGATCGTCGCCGTTGACGTGAAACACCGGCGCTTCGAGCATCTTGGCGATGTCCGTGCAGTACTGCGAGGTACGCGAGAACTCGCCGAGCTTTGCGGTGATCGGGTTCTGCATCGTGAAACCGAGCTGGTTGTTCACGATGATGTGCACGGTGCCGCCGGTGGCATAGCCTTCGGCCTGCGACAGCTGCAGCGTCTCCATGACGATGCCCTGGCCGGCGAACGACGCGTCGCCGTGGATCAGGACCGGCAGGATGGTGTCGCCGTCGTCGTCGTGACGGCGCTCCTGGCGCGCCTTTACCGAGCCCTGCACCACCGGGTTCACCGCTTCGAGATGCGAGGGGTTGAAAGCCAGCACGAGATGCACGCGCTCGTCCTCGATCTCGATATCGGTCGAAAAACCGAGGTGATATTTGACGTCACCCGACATTTCGAGATCGTCGAGATCGTAGTCGCCCTCGAACTCGGCGAAGAGTTCCTGCGGCGACTTGCCGAGAATGTTCACTAGCACGTTCAGACGCCCGCGGTGGGCCATGCCGATCACGATCTCGTCGACATGACTGCGCGCCGCCGAGCGCACCACTTCATCGAGTGCCGGAATCATGCTGTCGGCACCTTCCAGCGAAAAACGCTTCTGGCCGACGTATTTCGTATGCAGATAGCGCTCGATGCCTTCGGCCGCGGTCAGCTGCCGCAGCACTTCGCGCTTTTCCTTGTCTTCCAGGCGACGCTGGTCGACGCTGGCTTCCAGGCGGCGCTGGATCCACCGTTTCTGGCGCGTGTCGGTGATGTACATGTACTCGGTGCCGATCGTGCCCGTGTACACGCGCTTGCAGATATCGATGATGTCGCGAAGCGGCAATTCGTCGGCTTCGGTAAACAGCGAGCCGGTGTTGAACACCGTGTCCATGTCGGCTTCGCCGAGACCGTGAAAGGCCGGGTCGAGATCGGGTACCGCCGGGGGCTGATAAAGACCGAGCGGGTCGAGATCCGCCGCCTGATGGCCGCGCACACGATAATAGTTGATCAGGCGCAGCACGCCGGCCTGCTTCTGCGCGGCCTGTTGGGACATGCTGGCCCGGGGGCGAGCGCCCTGGCCCGCGGATGCCGCAGTATCGACAAACGAGTCGCGAATGGGGCTATGCGGAATATCTTCCGCGCCATCGCCATTCAGACTCTTGAAATATTCGCGCCAGCTGGGCTCGACTGAATCCGGATCCTTGAGATACTGCTCGTAGTAGGCCTCGACGTAGGCCGCATTGCCACCGAAGAGCGGCGAATTGGAGATGAACTTCTCGTTAAGTTCGCTTTTCATAAAGAAGGCTCGTGGCCGCATGGAGGCGCCGGGGTCGCCTCGTTCAAACCGTGCCGCTTGGGCGCCTGCCGGTAGGCGTTGTCGCGGCTCATGATAACAAACCAGGGAACGCGCCGTTGTGTTTTACAACGGTCGATCAGGCGCTTTTCTCGGTGCTGTCCTCGTCGTCCCAGCCGGAGGTCAGGTTCTTGAGGTAATCGCGGAACTCGTCGCCGATCTCGTGATGCTGCAGGCCCATCTCGACGTTGGCCTTCAGATAGCCGAACTTGCTGCCGCAGTCATAACGCGTGCCTTCGAATTCGTAAGCCAGCACGGTCTGCTCGCCCATCAATGCCTCGATGGCATCGGTAAGCTGAATCTCGCCGCCTGCGCCCGGCTTGGTCTTGTCCAGCAGCCTGAAGATTCGCGGCGTGAGAATGTAACGGCCGACCACGGCCAGGTTGGACGGCGCCTTGTCCGGGTCCGGCTTCTCGACAATGCCGCGAATTTCCGACAGCCCGGGGCCGATCGGCTCGGCTTCCACGATGCCGTACTTATAGGTTTCTTCCCAGGGCACTCGCTGGACCGCGAGCACGCTCGTGCCGTACTCCTGATAGACGCGCTGCATCTGTGCCATGCACGGCTGGAACGAGCCCGCGATCAGGTCGTCGGCGAGAATGACGGCAAAATCCTGGTCACCGACGGCGGGCAGCGCGCAGTTGATCGCGTGACCCAGGCCCATCTGCTCGGGCTGGCGGATATAGACGCAGCTGATTCCGGGCGGCAACACATCCTTGACGGCCTGCAGCAGCTCTTCCTTGCCCTTGGCCTCGAGCGTGGCCTCCAGCTCATAGTCCCGATCGAAGTGATCCATGATCGAGTTCTTGGTGTGGCTGGTGATGAAGACCATTTCCTCGGCGCCGGCGGCGATCGCCTCCTTGACGGCGTACTGAATCAGCGGCTTGTCGACGACCGGCAGGATTTCCTTGGCGCTGGCCTTGGTGGCGGGCAGGAAACGCGTCCCCAGTCCGGCGACCGGGAAGACGGCTTTACGAATACGCATAAACGATTCCTTTGGCTCGAAGGCCCTACAAAACGAAATAGTCGTCAGATATAGCGAACATCGCCCAAAAGATGGAGGATGTCGCCTTTCTGGTTGGTTAATGCAAAATTGGCGCCGCTATCCGTGAGGCTGTAGGCGAAGCGTGCCTTGCTGGGCAGAAAGACCGGTTTCTTGAACCCCAGCGACAACGTATAGGCCGCCTGCTCGAGCTGCGGTTCGAGTTCGGCCGCGGCGCGCGCCTTGGTCCACATGCCCGTGGCGATCGCGCGCGGAAAGCCGAACAGCTTCGCGCTCAGCGAGTGCAGATGAATGGGGTTGTAGTCACCGGCTGCACCGGCGTAGCGCCGCCCGATATCCGCGGGCACGTCCCACTCGCTGTGCTCCGCCGGCTCGAACGGCAGCCCTTCCTCTTGTGTCTTGCGTGGCTTCGACGACCCGCCGGACACGCTGGTCTTCTGACGCGACAACATGGTGCCGGTGGATTCCCACACCAGATCCCCGGCTCGATCCCGCACCCGGGTCACCAGCCCGAATTCGACGCCTTTGGCAACTTCGGTATGGCCACCGACGCTGACTTCGAGCTGCAGCTTTTCCGCCGCTTCGATGGGGCGATACTGGGTGATCTCGTTACGCACGTGGATCAGCCCCAGCAATTTCAGCGGGAAATCCTTGTGCGTCATCACGGCCATATGCAAGGGAAAAGCGAGCACGTGCGGATAGGTCACGGGCAGATGTGGCGTATGCCGAAAGCCACAGACCTTTCTGTATTTGGCGAGTTCCTCGGCCCGTACTTCCAGGTCCGGCACCTCGGCGACGATGTCGGGGATCGTCTCGCCCTTGGACAGACCGCCGGACAGCGTCGTCGCGGCTTTCAGGTACGACGGCGCGACCGCCGGCAGGGATTCGTATTCGAGCCGTGTCTCGTTGGCCATGCGTTATATCGTAGATAAGCGTTGGTCGGGACGGTAACCCCTTTGTCGGGGCGAGACAATACGATCAACCCCCCTGCAGTGCGGGTTTGTCGCCCGCGAGTTCGGCGCGACGATTGCGCACCATCTCGGCAAACTCCTGCGGAATGTCCTGCGCGAGCAGCCGGTCCCAGTAGTCGATCGCTTGAGCCGACTCGCCGCGTTCGGCAGCGGCCAGCCCCAGATACCACAAGGCCTCGCTGCTCTCGGCATCGAGTTCGAGCACACGGCGGTAAAGCTCGGCGGTACGCCCCTGCAGATCATCGGTCGCCTGCAATGTGGCCGCCGCCTCGGCCGCCAGAATCGGCGCGCGGGGCTGCGGCATCGCCGCGTTGATCTCGCGGTAGTTGCGGGCCGCGGCGGCAAAGTCGCCGGTCGCCTGCTGGGCGCGGGCAAGCATGGCGCGAGCCTGAATATCGTCCGGGTTATCCGCCACGCGCTGCTCGAGTTCACCGATCATGGTCGCGATGTCCGGCATCTGTTCGCCGGTCATGGCCTGATAGTCGCCCAGATACCAGTAGGTCGCGCCACTGCCGCCCACCAGCAGCCCCGCGATCAGAAGCGTGGCCAGCCAGGGCCGTGACGCGCTGCGCGGCTGCGCGATCAGCGCCGGTGTTTCGTCGACGTCTGCCAGCAGGCGCGCGCCCAGTTCGTCCTTTTCACGCTCGGCTTCGACGCGGTTCATGCGACCCGCGCCGACCTCGCGCTCGATCTCGTCGTAACGTTGGTGATAGATCGCGATATTGGCCTCGCGACGCTTGTCTGGCGAAGGCGTGCCCGCACGCCAGAGCGGCACGAGTACGAACACAAGGCTCGCGACGACCAGCAGCGCCGCGAATACGAGAAACTCGGTCATGAATGCTCTCGAGAGGAATCGTCGTCGTCCGCGGCGCCGCGTTGCGCCTCGGCGTCAAGAAGGCGTGACAGGCGTTCGCGATCCACGGCCGGCGCGGTGTCGGCGCTGTCGCGGCGCCGGCGCATGATCACGAACACGACCAGCAGGCCGAGCGCGAGCAGAACGAACGGCCCGGCCCAGAGGATGATCGTGTTCGCGTTCAACGGCGGATCGTAGAGCACCCACTCACCGTAGCGATCGACGAGGTATTGCTTGATCTCGGCGTCGCTGCGCCCCGCCGCGATCTGGCCTGCGACCACGGCCCGCAGATCCTGGGCGAGCGGGGCGTCGGATTCGGCGATGCTGCGGTTCTGGCAGATCAGGCAGCGCAGCTCGGCGTTGAGTTCGTGATAGCGCGCCAGCGCCTCACCTTCAAGATCCACCGCCGAAGCGCCCGTCGCCCAGCCGATCGCCAACAGCAGAACAATCAGCCAGCGCATCACGATCCAGAGGCCTTGAGCCGTTCGAGGGTGGGCACAAGCGTGTCGTTCATTTCGTCACGCGTGATGGCGCCGACCACCTTGTAACGAATGGTGCCCTGGCGATCGACGACGAAGGTCTCCGGCACCGCCGCCACACCCCAGTCGATCCCGACCTCGCCGCTGCGATCAAAGGCGACCACGGCGAACGGGTTGCCGTACCGCCCCAGCCAGCGCAAGGCGCCCTCTTTGGTGTCCTTATAGTTGAGTCCAACCACCGGCACGCCGGTACGACGCGAGATTTCGGTGATCAAAGCATGTTCGGCGCGACAGGCCACGCACCAACTCGCCCAGACGTTGACCAGTGTGACCTTGCCCTTGAGATCGGCCGTACGAATGCGCTCGCGATCCGAGGCGAGCGTGGGCAAATCGAATTGGGGTGCCGGCTTGTCGATCAGCGCGGATGGGAGAACATCCGGTCGCCGGGTCAGCCCGTAACCGAGCAGCACGATCAGCATCAGCACGACGACGACCGGAATGACGAGCCGCCAGCGCATCACGCGTAGGCCGTCTTTCGCGGGCGATCACTGGCCACCGCCTTGCCGGCGCGCGCGCGACGCCGGTAACGCTTGTCCGACAGGGCCAGCAGCCCGCCGAAGGCCGACAGGAACGCGCCGCCCCAGATCCAGCGAATGAACGGTCGATGATAGATGCGCACGCTCCAGGCATCGCCCGATAACGGCTCGCCCAGCGAGACGTAGAGATCACGCCAGAAGCCGACATCGATACCCGATTCCGTCATCGTCTGGCCGCTGGCGTTGTAGCGACGCTTCGACGGGTAGAGCTCGGCGATCTGCTCGCCATCCTTGCGAACCACGAAATCACCGACCTCGGCCACGAAATTGGGGCCCTCGACATGGCGCGTGCCCAGGAAGGTGAAATCGTAACCCGCCATCGATGCACTTTCGCCCGGCGCGAGACGCACATCATGCTCGCCGCCGAAGCCGCTCACCAGACTGATGCCGATCACGAACACGCCCACGCCGACATGCGCAAGCGCCATGCCGAGCACGTTGCGCGGCAGCATGATGCGGCGTCCGCGGCAACGTCGGACGACATCCTCGAGTGCCGTGGCAATGGCCCAGCACCCGAGTACACAGCCTGCGATCGCGGCCAGCGCGCCCGCGCCGACAGTCAGCAGCGGCATGGCGACCCCCAGGCCGATCGCGATCAATAGCGGCACCCAGAGCCGCGACCGAAGCACTTCAGCACGCGTACGCTTCCACGCCATCACGGCAGCCGCCCCCATCAGAAGCACCAGCGGCGCGGTCAGCGGGATGAAGACCTTGTTGAAATACGGCGGGCCTACCGAGATACGCCCCATACCCAGCGAATCCGCGAGAATGGGATACAACGTGCCCAGCAGCACGCCGGCCGCGGCCACGACCAGGAAGATGTTGTTCAGCAGCAACAAGCCCTCGCGCGACAGCGCAGCCACGGGCTCGGTGCCGGCCTCGAACTGCGGCGCGCGTATTGCATAAAGCAGCAGCGAGCCGCCGATCACGATCGCGAAGAAGGCGAGAATATAAACACCGCGTGCGGGATCGGTGGCAAACGCGTGCACCGAGATCAGCACGCCCGAACGCACCAGGAATGTCCCGAGCAGCGACAGCGCGAAGGCGCTGATCGCCAGCAGTACGGTCCAGCTCTTGAAGATGCCGCGTTTCTCGGTCACCGCCAGCGAATGGATCAGGGCGGTGCCGACCAGCCACGGCATGAAGGACGCGTTCTCGACCGGGTCCCAGAACCACCAGCCGCCCCAACCGAGCTCGTTGTAGGCCCACCAGCTGCCCAGGGTCACGCCAATGGTCAGAAACACCCATGCTGCGGTCGTCCAAGGGCGCGTCCAGCGGGTCCAGGCACTATCGACACGCCCCGTCAGCAATGCCGTGATCGCGAACGCGAACGCCACGCAGAAACCCACATAGCCCATGTAGAGCATCGGCGGATGGATCACGAGGCCGGGATCCTGCAGCAGCGGATTCAGATCGCGCCCTTCGGCCGGCGGCGGGAACTGACGCGTGAACGGGTTGGAGGTGAATAGCGTGAACAGCAGAAAGCCGACACTCACCGCGCCCATCACGGCGAGCACGCAGCTCGCCACTTCACGCGGCAGTGTCCGGCTGGCCGCAGCCACGGCGAGGCTCCAGCACGACAGCAGCGTCATCCACAGCAGCAGCGAGCCCTCGTGGGCGCCCCATACCGCGGCGATGCGATAGAACCACGGCAGATGCGTATTCGAGTTCGCCGCAACGTAGGCCACCGAGAAATCGTTGCCGTAGAAGGCGAACGCGAGCGCGGCAAAGGCGATGCCGAGCATTGCGAACTGGCCGATCGCCGCGGGTGCCGCCACCGCGAGGCAATCCGTGCGCGAGCGCGCGAACCCGTACAGCGGCACGACGGTCTGAATCGTCGCCAGGCCCAAGGCCAGGATCAGCGCGAAATGGCCGATCTCCGGAATCATCGCTTGGCCTGCATATTGGTCGGCATGCAGCTTTCGCCTTGCTGGTTCTTCATCGCTTCTGCCACGTCCGGCGACATGTAGTTCTCGTCGTGCTTGGCCAGCACTTCATCGGCAACGAACTGACCGGATTCGTTCAACGCGCCATAGGCCACGATACCCTGCCCCTCGCGGAACAGATCCGGCAACGTGCCCTTGAACTGGACCGGCACGCTGGCCTCGCAGTCCGCGAGCGTGAAACGCACCAGCAGATCGTCGTTGTTGCGTTCGACCGAGCCATTCTCGACCAGACCGCCGATACGAAAACGCGTGTGGGTCGGCACCTCGCCTGCCGCGATCTCGCTCGGCTGGTAAAAGTAGAGAATATTTTCGCTGAATGCGGTCAGCGCGAGCGCGACCGCGGCGGCCAGTCCGACGAACAGGCCACCCACCAGCATCAGCCGACGGCGTCGGGTCCTAGTCATCGAATTCCTCGTTCTTGATACGCCGCGCGATGCGCCGGTGCGCGATCAGCGGGCCGAAGACATTGCCCAGCAGCACCACGGCGGCAATACCGTAGCTGCTCCAGACATATGCGGCATAGCCGCCCATTGCCCAGAAATCATCCATCGGAGAAAAGCCTTTTCACCCAGCGACTACGCCGCTCGCGCCAGAGCAGTTGCGCGCGCATGCCCCAGAGCGTGAGCCAGCCGAAGATGAGCGTGAAACCGAGCGCGGCACACAATAGCGGCACGAGCATGTCCATTTCCATGGCCGGACGGCCGAACCGCGTGACCGTCGGCCCCTGATGCAGCGTATTCCACCACTCCACCGAGTAGTGGATGATCGGCACGTTGATCACGCCGACCAGCGCCAGCAGCGAACAGGCGCGCGCTGCGGTGCGCGGCGACTCGATCGCGTTATGCAGGGCAATCACGCCGAGATAGAGAAAAAGCAGGATCAGCTCGGACGTCAGGCGCGCATCCCACACCCACCAGGTGCCCCACATCGGCTTGCCCCAGATCGAGCCGGTGACCAGTGCGAGGAACGTGAAGCTTGCGCCTACCGGGGCGGCCGCCACGAGGAATATCTCGGCCAGCTTGAGCCGCCAGACCAGTGCGACGAACCCCGCCACCGCCATGCTCGTATAACCGAACAGCGACAGCCAGGCGCTCGGTACGTGAATATACAGAATGCGAAACGCATCGCCCTGCTGATAATCGACCGGCGCTTCCACCAGGCCGCCATAGACGCCATAAGCGGCGAGCAGCACGCCAGGCACGGCAAGCGCCAGCGCGATCGGCCGGCTGATGCGATAGAAATACGGCAGCGACCCGAAGCGGTGCAGCCAGAGCATGAACGCGGACTTTGCCAAAACGCCTAGCCCGTCTCGTTGCCTGAGAGTTCTGTTGCCTGTCGACGCATATGCTTAGCGCGCGATGCGCGTTCTCCTGTCTATTGTTTTCACTGCGATCCGCACAGCGCCTCGGGTTTCGACAGCGCGAGCGGCGTTGCGCTCCCTACTCGAGGCTGATTTTCAGCGCCGCCGCTATCGCGATAGGCGCCGTCGTGATACCCAGCGCCAGCAACGCCCCGAGCAGATACAGCGCGCCGGCCGCCGGCAACCCGGCGATCGCTGCCCGCATCGCCCCGGCACCGAAAATCAGCACCGGCACATAAAGCGGGAAGATCAACAGGCTGAGCAGCAGCCCCGCACGCGGCAGACTCAACGTCAGAGCGGTACCGATGGCACCGACCAGCCCGAGCGTGGGCGTACCCAGCAGCAGGCTGGCCATGATAACGGGTACGGCGTGCGCAGGCACCCCGAGCAGCAACACCAGCAACGGCGAAGCCATAACGAACACCAGGCCGCTCGCCAGCCAGTACGCCGCGACCTTGGCCAACGCGATCAGCGCCAGCGGCTCCGGCGACAGGACATACTGTTCCAGGGTGCCGTCCTCGTAGTCCGGCCGGAACAGGCGCTGCAGTGAAAGCAGCGCCGCAAGCAGCACCGCCATCCAGATCAGGGCCGGCGATACGGTTACGAGAATGCGCGCATCCGCTCCGGTGCCCAGCGGAAACAGGGCGACCACAAGCACGAAGAACAGCAGGTGATGTACCAGCACGCCCCGCTGACGAAACGCCAACAGCAGATCGCGCCGCAATACCGCCCAGAACACACTCAGCATGGCGTCAGTTCGATGGCACGAACCCGGGTATGGGTAAGCGTGAGCTCTTCATGGGTCGTGAACACGACGATCCCGCCACCGGCGACGTGTGCATCGATACGCGCACACAGCACCGCGCGGGATTCCACGTCGAGCGCCGACGCGGGCTCGTCCAGCAACCATAGCGGCGCCTCGCTAAGCCAGAGCCGCGCAAGCGACACGCGCCGCTTCTGCCCTGCGGAAAGTCGTTCACAGGGCCTCTCGGCGACCCGATCGAGCCCGAGCTCGGCAAGCACCTGACGGATGGCGCGCACCGAAACGCGGCGCGCCGCCAGGCGCATGAGTACGTCGAGATTCTCGGACGGCGTCAACGCGCCGTTGAGCGCGTTTTCGTGGCCGACAAAACACAGGTCGTCCTGAAGCAAAACCGGCTCGCCGTCACGCGCGGGTGTCGCGCTTTGCCAGTGCACAGTCCCTGCATGCGGCGCCTGCAGCCCAGCGAGCGTTCGCAGCAGCGTGGTCTTGCCGCAGCCATTCTCGCCGCGCACGCGCGCGGCCTCCCCGCCTCGCAGTTCGAAGTCGAGATCATGGAACAGCGCCCGCTCGCCACGGCCGCAGCTCAGATTCCGGACAAGCAGGCGCGGCTGCGTCATAGAAGGCGTTCTGGGTGGCCCAAGACCAAGTGGCTGGTGCCCGGAGCCGGACTCGAACCGGCACGTCCCGAAGGACAAGGGATTTTAAGTCCCATGCGTCTACCAATTTCGCCATCCGGGCGCGAGCGCTGGATTTTAGCAGCTATAACGTAGCGCGCGTCGGCAATCTGCGTACAAGTTAGGCAGGCAGTGTAGTTAGAACATAATTTAATTCAGGGGTTTTAGGCGCGGCCGCTGACTTTGCAGGTCGTCCAGATGCGATCTTTCAGTTGGTCGTTCATCTGGGCCGCGATCCCGAAGCCGACGGCTGTTCAAAGTCCGGCAGTCCGAGGAGCAACCCAGATGAAAACGCACAAGAATTCGCGTCTGAGCGTTCACGGTCGAATCCACCTCGGTCAGTAGGTCGGCGATGACGGCATGCTGCTTATCGAGGCAGGTCAGGCGATCGGAGTGATCTCGCGAACAGCGACAACCGGCTGCAACATTATCAGGCAAACGCTCTTCGGGATTCGCCTGGCACAGGCTTTTCCCGACGCATTTTCGTATCAGCTGATCCCAGTCGAACGCAATCGGATCATCGCATTGCGTCGAGCGCGCCCGATTTATCAAGAAATCGCCGAGACCGTCGACATGCCTATACCGGCAATGGCCTGCATTGCGAAAGGCCTGCCCGAATTGGCTGGCCGCGCTGAAGCCAACCACGCCAATTCTCCGCTAGGAACACTACGCACCGGTCGATCCAACATATCGGCACATCACTGTCTAGGCATTTGCAACACCGGACAAGAGATTTTTGGCCGCGCAACAACGGTCAGGTCGAGCGACTGATCCAGCCGGCGGTGCGAATGGGCGTACGCACGATCCGACGGGTACTTAGCTCAGAGCGCGGTCAGTCTGCGAAATTGGCTGCATGACTGCATCAGGCAAAGCCGGCACGCCGGCCTCGGTTACCAGCCACCGGTCGGCCGGCTCCGCTTGTTCACGAACGGCCGGGTGGTTAAACGTCTCGACCGCAAGCACGAGTTCTCAATCGCGCATTCGAGCCGGCATCGAGGCTACCCATCCAACTTTAGCGTTCCCGTTCCGGAACGCACATCTAGCCGGCCGGGGATGAGTCGTCCGAGGCACTTTCCTTGAGCCAGTTGCCGCGCAGAGTTGCGCGTCATTTCCCGTGGATTGCGTATCCCGTGAAATATGCAATTTGCCACCTCTATCCTCGAAAACATGCCGCGAAACATGGGTCGTTAAACAAAGTGCCGTAGACGAACTTTAGATATGGGTTAATATCTTCTACACGGGTACTAAAGGGGGGGATAATTGCCGTGCTGACTGATTATCGGATCGTTCTGACGGTCGCGGGACTCTCTATCCTGCTCGCCGCTTGCGCTGGATCACCGGCCCCGAACCAAACGGCCGAATCGATAGCTCCTGCACCACCGTCCGTGAATCCGTCAAACCTGCCGATACCGTCGGATCAACCGGCCGACTCATCCGCGACAAGTTCGGAGGGCGTCATCATTGGCGCAGGCGATATTGTTCAAATGAGCATGTTCGGTCAGGCCGACATGAACATCCAGGGGTTTGTGTCCGACACCGGACAGATATCACTGCCCCTGCTGGGCATTGTCAATATCGGCGATCTGACACCCAATGCGGCTCAGACCCGTATCGAGACAGCATATCGAGAAGGCGGTTATTTTCGTGATCCTCAAATCAGCCTGACGTTAGTGGAACACCGTAGCCAACAGGTCTCAGTCCTCGGTGCGGTGAATCAACCCGGACGGTTCTCGTTAACCAGTCGCACGACGCTTCTCGATGTGCTGGCCGAGGCGGGCGGCATTACGGCACGGGGCGCGCGTTCAGTCGTGCTGATTCACGCCGGTAAAGACGCCGAGATGAGAGAGCGTATTGATATCGATGCATTGGTCGCTGGCGACAGCACTGCCAGCGTCTTACGCGCCGGCGACACGGTCTACGTGCCTGAGGCGCCGCTATTCTACATCTACGGTCAGGTTCAGCGCCCTGACGCCTACGCGATCCGGCCCGGGATGACCGTCATTCAGGCTATTTCCACCGGCGGCGGCCTCACCGATCGTGGCTCCAACTCTCGTTTTGCCATTCATCGTCGTGCACCCGACGGCACGGTGAAAACGCTCGATGGGTCGCCTACCACGCGCGTACAGGCTGGTGACGTGATTTTCGTGAAGGAGCGTTTCTTTTGAGCGCCCAAGTCGATCGGCCACTGATCCCCGGCATGCAGGCCACGCCGACCGTCGGCCAGCTCTGGCGCGCGGTTCGCGCCCATTGGCGCACTGTCGCGATTACGGTGGCCTTGTTTACCGCTCTGGCAATCATGGCATCACTGTTTTCGACGAGCTATGAGGCGCGCGCGTCGCTTGTAATCGAGTTCCCAACAGTGGACCCACTCACCGGTCAGGCGCGTTCCTCGGCATTGGCCGAGAGCTATCGTGCGACGCAGATCGACCTGTTAACTAGCCAGAACGTCATGCTGGGCGTGGTCGATCAACTAGGCCTGGCAGACGACCCGCAAGCACTGGCTGATTTCGAAACCGAAGACAACGGCGAGGGGTCCTTTCGGCAGAGGCTGGCGGCTCAGCTGGGTGATGGTCTTCAGATTCGCGCCGGCGAGATCAGTCAATTGCTCGTGGTCTCTTTTCGAGGCGAGAACGCCAAACAAAGCGCCGCCATCGTCAACGCAGTGATCGACCAGTATATGAAGGCCAGCGCGAACATGGCCTCCGATCCGGCGCGCCAGCGTCTCGGTCAATACGCGGATTTTCTCGACGGTCTACGCGGCAAGGTTGACCAGGCGCAGGAGGAATTGACCGCAGCGCGTCAACGCCTTGATGTGATTGATGCAGCGGGCGCAACTACCGTCGATACTGACCGTCTGACCGATCTCGGCACACGCCTAAATGCCGCGCAGGCCCGGATGCAGAGTGCTCAGTCTGAAGTCGATCAGATCAACGCCGCACGTTCAAACCGGAAACCGGTCACCGCTCAGGCGGACATTCTCGACAGCAACGTGGTCCAGGACTTGAAGGATCGCCTAGTCGGATTTTTGGCCCAACGCGCTGACATTGCCCAATCACTAGGCCCCAATCATCCGCGTATTCGCGCCATCGATGGGCAGATCGACACCGTAAGAGCGCGCCTGAGCGCCGAGATCGATGCCTATCTCGCGGCCGCACGCCAAAGTGCAAAGGCCGCGCGCGGCGAGGTCGACGCCTTACAGAACAATTACGATGCGGCCCGGGCAGACGTCATGGACAAGCAAAGCAAGCGGGGTCAGCTGGCCAGTTACCAGCGGCGGCTCGAAAGCGCGTTACAGGTCTACGAAGCGGCGCTGTCGAACTACGACCAAGTGCTCGGCGGCAGCGAGCTTAGCCCGCAGAATGTGTCTGTAGTCACGCGTGCAACGCCGCCGACGAAAAGAGCCGGCCTGGGCCTCAAGCGCAAGTTGTTATTGAGCCTCGTGCTGGGCGGAATCGTTGGCGTCATGATCGCCCTGCTCCAGGAACTGCTCGACCGGCGCGTACGTGCGCCCGAGGATATCGAGCGCGAGCTGGCATTGCCGGTGTTCGGCGTACTCAAACGCGGAGCAACGGCATGAACATGGATCGACGACCGGCACACGCGGACATACATCGCGACGTATTCGCGTTTCATGTACCGCGAGGGCAATCTGCCGATACATTGCGCGCTGCGCTGGCACGCATCGAACTCAACGATACGCCTGTCCGGCGTTTGGCGGTGGTCGGCTGCATGGCCGGCTCAGGTCGCAGTTTCGTGGCGGCAAACCTCGCCGTCCTGCTAGCGCAGTCCGGCCAACGTACGGCATTGATCGACGCGGCACGCGAGAGACCGCGGCAACATCTGCTTTTCGGACTCTCTTCAATCGACACTGCTAGCACAGCAACCACTGTGCCAAGATTGACCGTCGTAACCGGCACTGAGACCCAGCCGTCGCTGGCCGACACACTGATCGAAGCGCCGGCACAGTTTGCCCAGGCCATGACGGAACTAGGCCGCAAATATGAATACATCTTAATCGATACGTCGGCCCATCCGAGCGATCTGGACGCGATTTCTGCCGGCAACCTCAGTGACGGCGCGTTGCTCATCGTGCAGCGAGGTATCACCCCTGTTCACAGGCTACGCACCCTGACCGATCGATTACGCGAGAGCGGCACTCGCGTATTGGGCACCTTGCTCATCGAGGAATAAGACCAGTGCCTCTTCCGGTCGAACACGATACGCGTTTCCACCGGCTGCTCGTTGTGCTGTTCTGGGTCACCCTGGCGTTCGCGCTGCTTCCCGATGGTCTCGATTGGGCCAGCAATGCGGCGTCCAATGATGCGCAGGGCGGCTCCGTGATCCGGCGTCTGCAATGGATGACACCTTTTTTGTTCTGTGCATTGGTGATCTGGCTACGCCGCGGCGTAGCCCTGCGCATTGCCCGCCAGATCGACCCATTTCTGTGGCTGTTCCTCGGCTGGGCCGTGCTCAGTGTCGGCTGGTCGGATTATCCGATGGTGACTGTTCGCAAGCTCGTGCTGCTTGTCGGCACAGGGCTGATCGCCCTGTCATTCCAGGTTGCCGCCTGGCGACCGGATCGGCTGCGCCGCCACACACGCGCCTGCCTAACGACACTGATCGTGTTTTCAATCATCGTGGTTTTCGCCCTGCCCAACATCGGACATGTCGCGGGCTACGAGAATGCCTGGACCGGCATCACCCGCAGCAAGAACCACCTTGGCATGGCTGCGAGCCTGGTAATGGTGCTGTGGATGCACGGACTGGCGATCGGCGAAGTACGCCCGCTGCCGGCCATCGGCTGGACTGCGGTGGCCGCGGTCACCCTCATCATGGCGCGCAACGCCACGGCGCTGCTTTGCGTGATGGCGGTGCTGCCGCCGATGTGGTTGATGTTGCGTCCGGTTATATCGTTGCGGGGCCTTCTGTTCGGCAGCGCGCTCGCGCTCGGCGCAGTTGTGCTCAGCATATTTTTCGTCGTGCTCATTACCCACGGCGTGCCAGGCTGGCGCGAAATCGTCGCCCCGGTCGCAAACGCCGTCGGCCGCGACGTGACCTTCACCGGGCGTCTCGAGATCTGGCGTCTAGTGTATGCGGAAGTCCTCAAGCACCCGTTGTTCGGCACCGGCTTCCAGGCGTTCTGGCTCGGTATCGGCGGCCCCGCGCCCTGGGTCACCCAGAACCTTTACGGCGTCCTCTGGCAGGCCCACAACGGCTATCTAGACTTGGCTAACGAGCTGGGCGTGCCGGGCCTGCTGCTGGGGATCGGATTTCTCGCCAATACGATCCGCCGCGGTGTGCTGCTGCTGCCGGGATGGCGGGCCGAGGCGGCCTGGGTGCTCGGCTTCATTGCTTTTCTCAGCCTTGCCAACCTGGCGGAATCCAGCCTGTTCCGCCCGATCCATTTCATGTTTCTGCTGTCTGTTCACGCCAGTCTGGCGCTCGCACGTCTGCGTGCGATCGATTCGCCGAATCAGGAAAGTTGATGCGTATGCGCAACGCCTTATTCAGCCGTAGCCTGGCAGCACGCGCCGCCCCGGCCGCAGCGCTATGCATGGCTGCTGGTTCAGCTATGGCAGAGGTCACGGCAGAGGTCGTGCTACCGCCGATCGCCGTCGCTCAAGCCAACGCCAGTGTGTTTGCGACACCCTTGGCTGTGTCCGCGCAGGCAGTTTATACGGTCAACGTCGAACCGGGCGCTCGGCCGGTGCCGATTCATAGTTTCGGCCTCTACACCGTCATACGAAAAGGCGTACGCAGCGATAACGGTAGCTGGGCGTGGCAGACTTATCGGCTCGACGTGGATACGGCTAACGACCCGTATCACACCGCCGCCTCCATCGGACTCGATCGGAGCGGCTTCGTGCACGTTGCCTATGATATGCATAATCTGCCCTGGCAATATTCGGTCTCGTCGCAGCCCGAGACGATTGATACATTCGTTTTTCGAGGCCAGCGTGTAACCGCCAAGGCGCGTTGGGGGAGCCAGAATCGGCGCGTCGAATTCCCCGCGCCTGGTACCGCGTCGATCCCGGGTACACAGGTCACATACCCCGCGTTCTTCAACGATCGCGACGGACGCCTCTACGTGACCTACCGCTATGCCGTGCGCCCAGCCCGCACGTGGTCGGAGCGACTTTTCTCGGGCGGCCTCGCACGCTATGACGAGCAGACGCGCCGTTGGAGCGCGATCGGCGGTGACGTTACCGTCGGTCGGAACGATGTCCAGCTGCCGCCGGGGCAGACTGAATATACCAGCCGACCGTTCATCAGCCAGCCCGGCTGGTGGGTCTACCAGATGCGCCTAGCATTCGACGCATCCAACGGCATGCACGTGGCTTGGCTGTGGCGGCGCGGCGACTCGGGTGTGGATCAGAATTTCGCCAGCTACGCCTATCTGCCGCCCGGCAGCGATACGGCCTATGATGCCACCGGTGAACGCTACGAGCTGCCGATCGACCTCGCGTCGGCGAGTCGCGTCGCGCCGGCGCGTATCGCGCGGCTGGCCCCGGACGGTCTGTATAGCCCGGCCCGAATCAGCGTGAGCGCCGGCGGCCACCCCGTGGTCGCGCTGCAGTCGGTGCACGGGCCGCGCTATAGAACGCGGCTCGCGGACAAGCACTGGTCCGATCCGGTTCCAGTGCCGGAACAGGCTTTTGAACAACATTACGATGACAGCGGCCACGAGTGGGCGTTTGCCTCCGGCCTCAGGGTGCTGCGCCGGTCAGTCGACACACACGGCATACCGACCGGCGACTGGCAAACGGTCTACACAGGCAACGCGAGTGATGGCACCGCACTGTGTCATACCCGGGCAATGCCCGCACCGTCCGAAAGCGGTGCCCTGTTCTATGTGCACGCCAATGTTCTGGACGACGGTCGCTGTCGCGACGATCGCGTCACAATCATTCGTCTGAGCAAAGGATAGGCCTTTCATGCGGGTACTCATGCATGCGCCGTGGCCGGCCGAATATGTGACGGAACTTGCCGCGGCATTGGCCGCGCGCGAGAACATCACGCGTCTGTGCGTCATTGTGCGTGCGGATTTTGCGTACGCCGACGCGGTAGGCGCCGCGCTCTTGGCCCGCTGTTATCCCGCAGCCCATAGCGAACGCAGTCGCTGGCAACAGCTGGCGGGGCATTTGGTCGCCCTGGCCCGTAGCGCCGCGTGTATATGGCGGGAACGTCCGGATGTCTTTCATGTCCAGGCGCTGCACCGACCAATACTTGACTGGCCGCTGCTGCTGGTCGCCCGGCTGCGCGGCGCCAGCCTGATCTGGACGGCGCATAACAGCCTGCCGCATGAGAATCGCAGCACTGATAAAGCGCTGTTCCGCCAGATCTATCGTCGTGTCGATGCCGTCATCGCCCACACCCGTCATACCGCTGACACATTAATCAGGCAATTGGACGTATCAGCCACGCGTGTTCACGTCATCGCCCATGGCCCACTCTCGCTCAGCGCCCGTCCGGCCCCGACACGCGCTGCCGCACGCGCCTCGCTCGGTATCGATGACAGCACTTTCGTGCTCCTGCTGTTCGGACGCCTACGGCCGTACAAGGGTCTGGATATGCTGGTCGCGGCACTCGACCGTCTTGCCGATCCCAATATCCAGCTTATTGTTGCCGGTGAAGACATGTTTGGCGACGCTGCCCGGGATATCAAAGGCCGTAGCGATGTAATGGCCGACCTGCGTCGCGTCGATGCCGAAGCGACTGCCCGCTATTTCGCAGCCGCCGATCTGGTGGTCCTGCCCTATCGCCGAATCGATCAATCCGGTGTGCTAATGCTGGCGCTGACTTATCAAAGCGCGGTGCTGGCGAGCGGTATCGGCGGTCTGTCGGAAGTGATCGACAACGAGCGCACGGGATTTCTGTTGAACCCAGTGGACGTCGATACGTTGGCCGCGCGTTTAACAGAGCTCAAGAGCCGCCCCGATGCGCTAGAAACAGTTCGGCGCAACGTCGCAGTCGAGGGTGACGGCGAACGTGGCTGGCCACGCCTGGCAGAGTACACCGCAGCAGTTTATTGCAGCGCAGCAACACAGGCCGGCCAACGGCGCGAACCGAGTGCCGATCAGTGACCACGGGGATGCACGCATGAACGATCGACGGCCGCTCGATAACGGGTCGGCAAGTGCGCATGTGCTGATCATTGTCGAGAATCTGCCCCTGCCCTTCGATCGCCGAGTCTGGCAACAGGCCTGTGCGCTGCGGGATGCCGGCTATGCGGTATCGATCATCTGCCCGCAGGCCGAGGGCTACGACGCGCGCTATGTCCAACTGGAAGGTATCGCCATTCACAGGCACCCACTGCCTGTGGAAGCTAAAGGCGCCTGGGCCTATCCGCTGGAATATGCCACCGCACTATTCTGGCAACTAGTGTTGACGGTGCGTATCGCCCGCAAGCGGCGCATCCAGGTCATTCATGCCTGCAATCCCCCCGATACGATCTTTCTTGTCGCCGCGCTGGCGCGACCGTTCGGTGTGCGATTCCTGTTCGATCACCACGATCTCTGCCCGGAATTGTTTGTGGCCAAATTCGGCCGTCGCGGTGTGATGTATCGGTTGATGCGGATATTGGAGCGCACGACCTTCGCATTGGCGAAAGTGTCGATTGCCACAAACGATTCGTTCAAGCGCATCGCCTGTGCTCGCGGCGGGATGGCCGAAGACGATGTATTCGTGGTGCGCAGCGGCCCGAATCTCGAGCGAATCAGACCCCTGCTTACTGACCCATCGCTACGCCGAGGCCGCGAGTATCTCGTTGGCTATGTGGGTGTCATGGGCGAACAGGAAGGCCTCGAGGATCTACTCCATATGGTGGCGAATATCGTGCATGAGCGTGGTCGCACCGATATTCAATTCTGCCTGGTTGGCTTCGGGCCGTCGCTGGCGGGGCTCCGCACGCTCGCGGACACGCTAAAAATTGGTAATTACGTGGATTTCCCCGGCCGTCTCGACGGTGACGAGCTGCTGCGCGTGCTGTCTTCTGCCGATATTTGTGTTAGCCCCGATCCGAAAAACGACATGAACGACCAGTCGACGATGAACAAGATTCTGGAATACATGGCGTTGGGCAAAGCGCTCGTGCAGTACGATCTGACCGAAGGTCGCGCGTCGGCCGGCGATGCTGCCCTGTATGCGCGTCCGGGGGATCGTGGCGATTTCGTCGACCAGATACTCACCCTCATCGATGATCGGCAGATGCGAGAAACAATGGGCGCATACGGTAAGCGTCGTATAGAGGACGTGCTCGCCTGGAACCACGAGGTGCCCAAGCTGCTTGCGGCCTACGAGCGGGTGCTGTCGTGACTGATAGCAAATTTCAGGGCGCGGCGCGGCCGTCGATTCTGGTGATCTCGCCGGTTCGCGACGAAGCTCGTTTCATCGACGCCGCGATAGACAGCATGGCCGCGCAAACGGTTCGTCCCACGGCTTGGGTGATCGTCAATGACGGTTCGACCGACCACACTGCTGCCATGGCACGAACCCGCGCCGCCGAACTCGACTTCATAACCGTCGTGGACAAGCCCGATCGCGGCCACCGCCATGTCGGCTCTGGCGTGATCGAAGCCTTCAACTTCGGGCTCTCGGCTTCACCCATCGCGGATTGGGACTACATCATCAAACTCGATGCGGATATCACCTACGGACCGCGCTATATCGAACTGATGCTGGCCGAGTTCACCCGTGAACACCGGCTCGCTGCGGTGTCGGGACGTGTCTTTAGGCCCGAGCCGGGTGGGGACGTCGAGGAACGCAAGAGCGCCGACATGGTGTGCGGGCCGTTCAAGTTTTACCGGCGGGCCGCCTTCGAAGCGATCGGCGGGTTCGAGCAGACTCTCCAGTGGGACGGTATCGATATTCACCGGGCGCGCATGACGGGTTGGCGCACCTATAATATCGCCAATCTCGAAGCACGCATCCATCACCATCGGTTAATGGGGTCATCTCAGGTCAGCATCGTGCACGGGCGGATGCGGTGGGGGCGCGGCATTCATTTCATGGGTTATCACCCGGCTTATGCGGTGGCCTCCGGTCTTTATCGGATGCGCGACTGGCCTTATGTGGTCGGTGGTCTTCTGATCATCGCCGGTTATTTCCGCGCAGCAGCTCAGGGCGCCAAGCGCTATCCAGATCCCGAATTTCGTGCGAATCTGCGCCGCTGGCAGCTTCGCCAACTTGCGGCATTACCGCGTTCAGCATTCAGCGCAGCCCGGCGTCATCTTGTCGGCGTGCGGCACTCGCCATGAAGTTCAACGGCCGCACCTTCTCGGCGCCGTTGTTCAACGGGCTGACTTACGGGGCACTAAGCACGGCGCTGTTGCTGCTGATCTCCGCTTTTTCCGATCAGGGCACCAGTGAACACGACCGCCAACTAGCGGTCATCGCGCTGATTGTGATCGGCATCGTATTCGGCCGTTACAGCCTGCTCTGGCGCTGGCATGTGGGCCGCTCTGGTTCGATCGGCACCGGCGTGATGATGAGCTGGGCGATGTGCGCGACCGGTTTCGTCTTCCTGGGTTTCATCACGCGCCAGACCGGGGAGTTCGAGCGGGGCGTAATCCTCCTTTGGCTAGCGTTGACGCCGATTCTGTTCATCTGCGCGCATCACGTCATCCGTTATCTGTTCTTCCGATATTTCCCCAGCTCGATGAAATCGAGAACCGCGGTCATCGTTTTCGTGAGTGCCGATTCGCAGCGTCTCGCCCATGTATTGAGCGATCTCGAGGTGCCGAAGTTCAGCCTGCTGGGGTATTTTGAAGATCGCAGTTCAGAACGTGTCGGTCATACCGAAAATGATGAACCGGTACTCGGCGGCACCGATGAGGTGGTGGATTACGTGAATGCTCATCGCGTGAATGTCGTTTTTATTGTGTTGCCTCTGGACGGTGCGGACCGTGCGGCCGAAATCGTGCGCCAATTGGGTAATACCACCGCCTCGATCTATTTCATGCCCGCTTCGCCCTTGTTCCGGACCGACCATCTGCAGTTCGCGGAAGTCGGTGGCGTGCCGGTGTTCTCTTTCAGCGAAACACCCTTTTTCGGCGCCGACGGTGTTCTCAAGCGGCTCATGGATATTCTTTTATCCTGCGGCGTACTGATTACGTTGGCGCCGTTATTCCTTGTAATCGCGCTCCTGATCTGGCTGACATCCGGGCGGCCCGTGATGTTCGCGCAGCAGCGTTATGGCCTGGATGGCCAGCGTATAGTTGTGCACAAGTTCCGCACCATGCACGTCGATGAATCCGACGACACCGTAGCCCAGGCCACCCGGGACGATGCGCGCGTGACGCCTATCGGACGCCTGCTGCGCCGCACCTCGATCGATGAACTGCCGCAATTCTGGAATGTGCTGCGAGGCGACATGAGCGTGGTCGGTCCGCGCCCACATGCCATCGAGCACAACGAAGCGTATCGCGGGCTGATCGAACGCTACATGCTGCGCCACAAGGTACGCCCCGGTCTGACCGGACTGGCCCAGATCAACGGCCTGCGCGGCGAAGTCCGGATGCTCGAATGCATGCAGCGGCGCGTCGAATTCGATCTCCGCTATATTCGGACCTGGTCTCCCGGACTCGATGTCTACATCATATTGCGCACCGTCGCGCTGATATTCCGCGATCGTGCGGCTTATTGAGTTCCGATATATCCTCGCTGCCACGGTCGTTGCGCTTCCCTGGAGTGCACGCTCGGGCGAGTTGCGTTTGTCACCGTATGTGGAAACGGGCGTCAGCCGCGACACCAATCTGTACGCAGCCCGCGAGGCCTCACGCGCCGCCGATACGCGCCGTCATGCCACCATCGGCGTCGATGCCCGCTGGGGCATGTCGCGTCAGTCGCTGTCGCTGCATATCGATCTCAGTCGTATCAGCTACGCCACAAACACGCGGCTCAATCACAACGCCTATCACGGCAATTTCGTCTGGAACTATGCCGTTGGCAACGCGCTGAGAGGACAGCTGTACTACAACAGGTCGCGCGAGCTCACCGGGTTCGAGAACCGCAGCAATCGCGTCGAGGATTTCATCCAGGTCCGTAATCCGGGGTTCGAAACCGCGCTCGCTATGACGCCGCATTGGCAGGTGGGCGCCGGTGTCGATTATCTGGAACGTCGACACACGCTCGACACCGAGCGCCGCTTCAATCGCAACGAAGTCCAGTCACGCCTCACACTCCAATATATCGGCGCGCCGGGCGCCATACTGACCGCGGGCGTCGAGCGTATCGACGGCGAATACCCAGAACGCGACGTGGACGATCCACTGGCGCGACGCTTCGTTCAGCACGAGCCCTTCGGACGTCTGGACTGGCGTTTTTCCGGCCTGTCACGCGTACAGCTCCGGGCCGGCTACGCCAGCCGGAACAACCGGGGCGGCCAGTCCGAAGACTACGCCTCGCCGACCGGCCGTCTTGCTTATATCCGTGATATCTCCGCGAAGACCCAGCTCAGCGTTGCCGTATCGCAAGATATCTATTCCGCCGACAATGTCGACGCCAACGCCTTACGCAATCGCGGCGCGCGCATCGAGCTCAATTGGGAATACAGCCCGGCAATCAACGTCACCGGGCACTTGGCCTGGGATCGTCGCGACTACCAGCGGACCTCGACCGCCATTGACGGCCGTAATGACAAGGTCCGGGACTACGGGCTCGATCTGACTTGGCGGCCCCGGCGCCAACTGTCGATCATCGCCAGTGCCCAACGGGTCGTGCGTGAGTCGAACCAGCCGGAATTCGGCTATCGCGAATGGGTCGGTGGCCTGGCGGTGCGGATCACCCTTGATCCTGAGCCGCGCTGAATACGGACGTGGACGCCTTTGATTTGCGCCTGCGCAGCACATCCAGAATGGAATACAGCAGCGCGCGCTGAAAAGCCAGCGCCAAGCCGCCATACACCATAACACCCGCGGCGACCTGTGCGATCAGACGTAGCACAGACGAATCGGCCAATAGCGTCAGTTCACCGACCCCGAAAACAGCGACCGCCATGATCGACGCGTTGATCAAGGACGGCACCACCGAGCGCACAAAACTTAGGCGATCGATGCCGAGTACGGGGCGCGCAACGGCGAGATAGAAACCGCCTAGCGCGCAAGCGGACACGATCCGCGCGATGCCGATGGCCGGCCAACTCAACGGATGCAGTGCGATCAGCGCAACGGCCATCCAGATCAGTTCCCACGTGAGGGCCAGACAGCACAGACGTGCCTGTCCACGTGATGCCAGTGCTGTCATCAAGAAATGCGTGGTCGCACCGATGACACAGGCCAGCGCCAGACCGGCTGCGATGGGCCCGGCGGCGGTCCATTTCGCACCGCCCAACAGCGCGATCAGCGTGGGCGCACACACCGCGAGCCCAAGAAACACCGGCATCAACACCAGCGCCGTATGCGACACCGTACTCGCCACGGCCGCACGCAGGCGTTCCGGCGCGTGCTGTGCACGGACGAAAAACGACATCGCGATATTGTGACTGACCGACGCTGTCGGCCCCCGTACCGGCTCAATGATACGCAGCGCCATATTCAGATAACCCGCCCCTTCGAGCCCGAACAGACGTGCCACCAAACCTTGGAAAACAGCATCGCTTGCCTTGTCCACGCAGCGCGCTACGAAAAACCAACCGGCGACGTCCGAGAGTTCGCCAAGTCGTCCGGGCGACCAGCCGGGCGCGATGCGCACAGGGCTGTCTACCACGAGCCATAT
This sequence comes from Endozoicomonas sp. G2_2, assembly GCF_017744135.1. GTDB lineage: Bacteria > Pseudomonadota > Gammaproteobacteria > Nevskiales > Salinisphaeraceae > Salinisphaera. The sequence goes on along the minus strand of NZ_JAGHQU010000002.1, from coordinate 196,197 downwards.
CAACGTGACGAAACGCGATACCAGGCGCACCGCGAGCAGAGACCATACCCCTACACCCGAGAACACCAGCAGCAGGCCGGCAATCGTGCCGGTCACGTCTCCGACGAGATTCGACCAGGCGATACGCGCAAACGCCTGATGGCGGCGTGCCATCGCGGTAAAGATCGCGACACCGGCGTGGGCGAGCAGAATCGGGCTGAATCCCGCGACAAGCCATGCCAGGGTCACGGTCTCGCTACCCGGCGGGCAGACTTCGGTGATCCAGACGGCAGCCACGCCAGTCGCGGCCATCAGCGCCACCGAGACCGCAAGGACGACCGCCAGCGCCCCCGAGAAATGAACGCGCGAGATGAGCCGCCTCTGGACCAGCGATTCCTCGAACGGGGCGGTGACGAAGATCGCGAGCAGGCTTACGATCACGATCGTCAGTGAGGCGCGTCCGAATACCATCGGCGACAGCCAATGCGCGAACACGACCGTCGTGGCCACCTTGAGCAGTATGCGGCCCAGCGCATCGGCCAAAGAAGACGACAACCACTTCAGCATGAAACCCGCTGCCTTTCGAGACGTAGACCGGCGACAATACGCATATGACACGCGATCGCGCTCTGGAAGACATCATTCTTGGCCTGCTGCCACCCGGCGTGATCGTGCGCGCGGGGCCTATCGTAGCGGCCGGGCCGCTGCCGACGATCGAAGCCCGCCTGATAACTCGCGCGGTCGAGACGCGTCGGGCCGAATTTGCCAGCGGCCGGGTGCTTGCGCGTAACGCATTGGCCGCCCTCGGCCGACCCGTGCAGGCGCTGGGCGCCACGCCCGGTGCAGGGCCGGACTGGCCCGACGGCGTAGTCGGCAGCTTGACGCACGCGCACGGCGTGGTCGCCGCGGCTGTCGCACGCAAGACAGCGCTCGCCGGACTGGGTATCGATATCGAAGGCCCACGCACGCTGAGCCTGTCGACGTGGGGCAGCGTATTCACACAGGCCGAGTGTGCGGCATTGACCGACAGCCATGCTGCCGCCCGCCTGTTTTCGGCCAAGGAAGCCGCCTACAAATGCCTCGCCGGACTCGGCCAACCGCCGGCCGAGTTCAGCGATTTCGAAATGCAGCCGCAAGTATGGGGATATCGCCTGCGGATGAGTCGCGGCGCACCGCCGGTCCCAGAAATTCTCGTCCGTCATTGTCTGATTGGCGAACGGGGAGTCTGCACGGCCTATTGTCATGCGTCGACCGGCCAGCCGGCTTGAAGCCAGGCGATGACCGCTTCGATCAGCATCATGCGCTCGGCGTTGCGTGAAAACGTGTGATCGGCCGAGGGGATGAAATGCTCTTCGAGCCGGGTGCCCAGATCGACATCCGTGAGAGCGCGGCGTAGTTGTCCTGCGTAGTTGTAGTAGCTGTGGGTAGCGCCCGAATAGGCATAGAACAGGCGCACATTTCGATCGACCAGCGTCGACAAATCTCGCGCTAACGTATCGCGGTCGGGCATCTGAAAGAAGTCAACGCCCTCGATCACGGCGTGATCACTGTCGTCAGCGGCTGAAAATACGCGCCGAAACCAGTTCTGCCAGCGTCGCGGTGACGCCAGGCGGTGGCCTAAATAGCGCATCTTGAAGCCGGCCGTGATCGCCGCGTGGCCATCCACCTGTACCATTCCTTCAATTCCGGCATCGGCCAGCGCGACACGATGGGCATCGTCGGCCCCGCTGCACAGCCCGAAAAGCACGACGCCGCGACAGCCGGAACGGTCGCGTAACAATTCAGCCGCCGCCGCGCATTCTGCAATCAGTTCGGCCGCGCGATCAGCGGCCAACGGGCGCCGGGGCTTACGGCTCTCGCCCGTGCCCGCATAATCGAAACGCAGACTGGCAAATCCCGCGTTGGCCAACGCCCGGGCCACCGCGACGGACAACCCGCGCGGGCCCACCCGGTGCTCGAGCCCGGCGTTGAGAAAAAGCACGCCGGGCCGTTCGGAACGGTTATCGGCGTTCGGCGCGCAGAGCACGCCAACCAGATGCGACTCGTGACCAAAGACCTGCGGCGTTTCGTGCATGTCAGGCCAGCAACAGATTGAGCACATCGTGGGTAGACCGCGGCAACGCAACGCGCCGGTACTGGGCGCGTATATCGGCCCAGTCCATTGTTTCTGGCAAATCGAGGACATGCCCGCCACGCGCGGTGATCGACTCCGCCAGTGCCGGCGCCTGCTCGCCGTCGCTCAATACCAAGTGCCAATCATCGATACGAGACGCGGCGTAGGCCATCAGGTCTGCGTCTCGAATTCCGGCGACCACCGCCTCGGGCCAATGGAAACCGAGATATTCGTCGGCGCCCCGTTCTGCATGATGATGTCTACGCGGGCGATAGCGATTCATATTTCGCGTCTGACTTTCGTGCATGTCGGCGATGTCGCCCAGATAAGCCTCGCCGTTGACCACCGGATCCCAGAACAGCACGCGCTGACGCTCCGAATCCCTTGCGGCGGCGGCTGCCGCGATCAGGGCGCCCGCGCGCATACCTAGAACTCGGATATGCGTCAGGGCGGTCGTCTCGCGCAACCACGCCATGGCTGCAACCGTGCTATCGATCCAGGCGGACCAGCTGGCATCGTGCTGGCGGCCATGGCTGTCGCCCGTACCGCGGTAATCGAAGCGCAGCACGTGCGCATTGCGTGCCGCCGCGGCTTCTGCGATCTGCCAGCAAGCACGATAGGCACGCATGTATTCGTGGCCGATGCCCTGGCAAATCACCAATGCGGTTTCCGGGCCCGAGGCGCCCTCGGGCGGTCGATGATACGACCCGTAGAGCGACGCGCGTTCCCCAAAGAAAAAAGGAACCATCGTCACGTCAGGAGCGCCGCGAAAAACCCATGCGCGCGATTAGGCCGCCGCGCGCATCCCTGCGCCCAGCCGGCGTACTCGCCTGATCGTCGCCGGTCGTTTCTGCTGATACCTGGGCGTCGACAAGGCGAGAATTGTGTTCGGTCTCGGACGATACGACGGCGGGCTCGGCGGCGTCCTGGAAGGCAGTCGCCAGTCGCATGGCCAGTTGCCCGAGACTATCGAGCATCATGGCGCGTACCGGCACCTCAACACCATAACGTTCACGCGCCGCAGCCACCGCGCGAACAGCAAGTAGAGAATGCCCGCCGATATCGATGAACGTGTCCTCCGGCGCCGGCGATACCGCGTGACCCAGCGCGTCCGCCCAGAGCGCGGTGACGTCAGCCAATGCCTGTGTGCCCGGCGCATCCACAACGGCTTCGGCCGCGCCGTTTTCGAACGGATCGACAAGCGTCTTGCGATCGATCTTGCCATTCGACAAGCGTGGCCATTCGTTCTGGACGACGAACTGCTGGGCCACCATGTGCAGCGGCAGGCGTTCGCGCAGATAACGCCGAAGCACGGCCGATTCAATCCCGGCATGACCGCTCGCAGGCTGCCACCAAGCCACGAGCTGATCATCGCCCTCACTCGCTGCCCGCACCGACACCACGGCCTCTTCCACCGCCGGATGCTCGGTGAGTGCGGCCTCGACTTCGCCGAGTTCAATACGAAAACCGCGGAGCTTGACCTGCGTATCGGCACGGCCGACAAACTCGATCTGCCCATCGCTGCGCCACCGGGCCATATCTCCGGTTCGATAACGCGTCGCGCCATCGCCACCTTCGGGATCCGGTACAAAGCGCTCGGCGGTCAATTCAGGGCGGCCGACATAGCCCGCCGCGACACCGGCTCCGCCGACCAGCAGCTCGCCCAACTCACCCACGGGGACGGGCCGGTCTTGCTCGTCCACGATCTGAACCCGCCATCCGGAAATCGGGGCGCCGATCGTGTCGGGCCCGTCGACGTGGCGTTCGCTCACGGTCGTGAACACCGTTGCCTCCGTCGGGCCATAACATTCCATCACGCGGGTCACACCCGGTTGGTCTGCAAGCCGTGCCACCAGTTCGCGGCGTACCGGCTCTCCGCCTGCCATGACGCTACGAACCGATGCGGGCAGTTCCACATGACGCAGCAAGGTCGAGAGCACCGAAGGCACTCCGCTGATCATGGTCGGAGGCGTCGGCAACGGGGCAACCAGGGCCAGTAGATCCTCTACCAGCACAACGGTCGCGCCGCGGTACAACGGCACAAACAACTCGAACACCGAGAAATCGAAACAGATGGAGGCAGCCGCGAGCATGCGGGCAATCTCGTCGTCTGCCAGCGCGCTTTCCGACCAGGCCAAAAGCGCCAGCACATTGCGATGGCGCACCGACACGCCCTTGGGCCGACCGGTCGAGCCCGAGGTGTAAATCACATAGGCCTCGCGCTCGATATCGACGGCAGGCTTCGGTAACTGAGCAGTTACCGCCATCGCGGTATCGAGCGTCAGCGTGGCAACATCACTTAGCGCTATCTCCGTGTCGTCGACAAGAATCAACTTAATACCGCTGTCCTCGGATATGAAAGCCAGTCGCTCGATCGGATACGCAGGATCCATCGGCACATAAGCCGCGCCGGCTTTCAGGATCCCGATCATCCCGGCGATCAACGCCGGTGTACGGCGCGCGCACAGCCCGACCCGATCGCCGGGGGATACTCCGCGCTCGTCGAGTGCTGCGGCAATGCAGTCCGATGCGCTGTCCAACCTGGCGTAATTCCAGTCGCCCGTCTCATGCGCCACTGCAACGGCGTCGTGCCTTTCTGACGCGACCTTGCGTAATCCGGCCACTAAATCCACGTCCGGATCAATAATTGACGGTGCCGAATTGAAGCGCGCGCCCGGATCGTCGCGCACGCCCGTGCGCACCGGCAATGTCGCGACTGGAATCTCGACATCATCTGCGACAGCCGACAGCACGGCCGCGTAGTCGCTCAGCCAATCCGCGATCATGTCGGCATCGAAGAGAGCCGTTGCGTAATCGCAGTCGATAACCCACCCGTCGGCGCCGATTTGTAGGTCGAAATGCAGATCAAACTGGGTCGCGGTCTTCACCGGATTATCGACCGCGCTTTCCAGGCCGGGCAGAACGGGCGGGCCATCATCCGGCGCGCAGTTGAATACGATTTCGGCCAACGGCAGACGCGATGGATCGCGCTTGGCTGCGACTTCGCGCACGATCTGGCCGTAAGTCGCCCCGGCATGATCGCTGGCTGCGCTGATCACGCGCCGCACGGTCGCAAGCAGATCGACGAACCGCGCGTCTTCGAGGGCCGTCAATCGCAGCGGCAGAGTCTGTACACAATGACCAAACAACTCGGTTTCGCCTTCGAGCACCTGACCGGCGACCGGCATGGCCACGACAATATCGTTCTGCCCGGACAGCCGCATTATGAGTGCGACAAACGCGGTGAATGTAAGCGCATACCGCGTCGTAGAACACTCAACTGCAAGGGAGGCAATCCGCGCAGCCAGTTCGTCCGCAAGCGCATGTCTTGCGGTGTGCCCCGCCGCCAGTCGGTACGCTGGGCGCGCGGCCCGTGTCGGCAGGGTCAGTGCCGGCGGTGCGGTGGCATAGAGGGCCCGCCACCAGGCCAGATCAGGTGCCACATCGCGCGCCAACAGCCGTGCGACATGCTGCGAGAAAGCCGCCGGCTCGGGCAGGTTCGCACTCTGACTTTCCACGTATGCGCCGTACAGCGTGCCCAGGTCACGGAAGAACAGCATCGACGACCAGCCGTCGCACACCAGATGATGCGAGATCACGCCGATAACATGACGGTCTGCCGCGACGCGGTGCACGGTGACGCCGAGCAGCGCTGTATCGGCATCCGTGATGTCCGGCACGCGATTGCTCATGGCCTCGATAGCCGCGTTGGCCGCTGCCTGCGGCTGCGCGTGCTCTCGTTGATCGATCCAGTCGAGCTGCACGACACGCGCGTCGGCCCGATACTGAGATTCGCCGTCCGCCGCGAAGCGCAACGACAGCGCTTCGTAGCGATCCGCTGCCGCGTGGACTGCCTCGGAGAACGCATCGTGATCCAGCGGCCCGTCCAGCGTAAGTCGCGAGACATCGTTGTAGGCGGGTGCGACCGCCGGATCCACCTGTAGCGCCAGCCAAATTTCGCGTTGCGCCTCGATCAGCGGTATGGATTCTCCGACCTCCAGGCGCGCAGAACCTGACCCGAACGGCAGTGCAGTAGGCGTTGCTGTGGCTTGGATCGTACCGGGCAGTGCGCCCGCCGTCACGAGTGCGTTCACGCCGGCTAATATCGCGTTTTCGACGATCGCGATGTCCTGCGCGGTATGTGCAATCGAGAAGAAACAGTTCTGCGCGCCATCGCGCACGTAGACGCCATGCGCGACCAGCCAAGGAAACAGCAGTGCCGCAAGTGGCTGATCGGCAGGCACATCAAACCGAAACCAGGAGGAGAAATGCAGGATTCGAAGCGGCACCCCGCGCGCTTCCATGGCCGTGTTGACACGTGCGGCGAACGCGCCCGTCGCAGTATCTAGCGCGCGTTGTGCCGCACCCGCGTCCGTCTCGATCCATTCGAGCACGACCTCCGCGGCGGACATGGCAAGTGGATGGCGTACATGCGTGCCGGCGAAAAAAGTCATCGTCGCTTCGGGCATGGAGTCGTCATCAAAGGCCCAACTGCCGCCGTCGATCGCATCCAGCCAGCGGGCGCCGCCGGCAATCGCACCGATCGGCAGGCCGCCGCCGAGGATCTTGCCGTAGGTGCACATATCCGCGCGCACCCCCCAGAGGGCATTGAGTCCGCCCGGCGCACAGCGAAAGCCTGTGATCATCTCATCGAGGATGAGTGCCGCACCGGCCTGCTCCGTGATGCGCCGCAATTCCTTGACGAAGGCCGCCGACTGTCGGTTCGGGTGGCGACTTTGTACCGGCTCCACCAGTACCGCAGCAATCTGATCGGCCTGTTCCTGCAGGATCGCGAGTGAATCGGGCGCGTCGTAGTCGAGCACCATCACGTCGTCGACCGACGCCGACGTGATCCCGGGCGCCACCGGGCGCGTGCTAAGCGTGTCGTCGGCCACGTGCGCGCGGCCGAGCACGCCGTCGAACGTCCCGTGATAATCACCCGTGAAGTACACCACTTTGTGACGGCCGGTGACGGTACGGGCACACCGTAGTGCTGCCATGACCGCTTCGGAGCCGGTGGTTGTAAAAGTAGCGCGTTCGTGTCCGGTCAAACGACATAGCCGTTCGGCCACGCGCGCGGCCGCGGGAGCCTGTGGCCCCAGTTCCATGCCGCGGTCGAGCTGCGCATGCACTGCTTTGCGAACGGCCGGATGGCCATGTCCGAGAAACGCCACACCGAGGCTCATCGTCAGGTCGACATAGTCATTGCCGTCGATATCGGTGACGTGCGCGCCGTCGCTGGCACGCATCGCGATCTGGTAGGCCAGGCCTTTCCAATCACGATGAAAACCCACGATATGCCGCGGATCCGCCAAGTGCCGGCGACCGCTCTCGGCGAGCGCGCGCGAGGACGGTGTCCGTTCGTTCAGGCGGAGGGTCAATGTGTCGATGAAGTCTCGTTGGGTCGCAGTCAACGCCCCAGCGGCGCCCGTTGCGACAGCGGTGTATGGCCCGAAGCGGCCGTTGGCGGCGGTTGTCCGCCCGCCCTGTTGCCGGTCATGCAGGCGTGCCTGCACCGCGGGCCCTGTCGGTCCGACGACCGCGGGTGCTGGGGCTTGCAGCGCGGCATAGCTTGCCGCCGGTGACGGGAGCGGCGTGGGCGCTGCCGGCAAAGACCCCGCCCCGAGCAGTGCGAGTTGCTGCTGCATCACAGCGAGCTGTTGCTCAATAAGTTGATGGGTCTGACTGCTGGCCGGCGCGGCCGACGACAGCGACGGTGATGTGTTCGCGGGCATGTCGGCCTGCGATGCGGCCGCAGACTGTGCCATCGTCGGCGGTTGTGCTTGCTCGGGTCGCTCCTGCGTCGGCGGCGCTACTGGCGCAGCCGCCGGCATTTCGTTGTCCAGATGTGCCGCCAACGCGCCCAGCGTGTCGACACGTTCTAGCAGGTCGCGAAATCTCACGCGTACGCCAAATGTGCGCGAAATTTCGGCGGCGACTTGGGTCAGGAACATCGAGTCCATGCCGAGTGCGGCGAATGTTCGCGATGCCGCGTCCCCCGATATATCGATACCCGATAGATCCTCGAACAGCACTCTCAGCTGCTCGCGCAGTTCCGGCAGACGATCGGGTACAGGCATGGCGGTCTCGGGAGGCGGGCTGGCGGACATAGCCGATTCCATGGCAGACGCGACATCGGGCGACACGCGATTCGGCGGGTCGATCCAGTAGCGCTGGCGTTCAAAGGGATAGGTCGGCAGATGCAAGCGCAGGCGCGGCGCCTGCTCGCAGCCGAACACCCCGCGCCAGTCGGGCATTACGCCCACCTGCCAGAGCGCGCCCAGTGCGCTAAGTAACGCCACGTCGGCCGGCGTGTCATCGCGCGCGCCTGGTTGGCTGGCGATGGCGACCGGCGGCGAATCGGCGGCGTGCTGCTGGCTGATGGCAGCCGTGAGTTGCCCACCGGGCCCGCATTCGAGAAAGACCGGGCGAAGGCTTTCGTGCGCGGCCTCGATGGCCGGCGCGAAACGCACGGCCTCGCGCATCTGGCGCGACCAGTAGTCAGGCGCGCTCATGTCGTCGGCTGTCAACGCGGCGCCAGTGAGCGTGGATATGATCGGGCGTTGCGCCGGCGCGCGAGACACCGCCGCCACGGCCTCTTCCAGCGCGGTCATCGCAGGCGCCATGGCGCGGCTATGAAAGGCGTGCGACGTGGCAAGCCGGGTGGTTCGGAGACCTGCCGTCAGCAAACGATCGTCGAGCGCATCGATCGCCGTGTGATCGCCGGAAACCACACATAATTCCGGCGCGTTGATCGCACTGATCTCTACGCTGTCATCCAGATGCGCTTGAACCTGTGTGGGCGCGGCGTGTATCGCCAGCATCGCACCGCTGGGCTGTGCCGCCATGAGGCGTGCGCGGGTCACAATCAGCCGACATGCGTCGGCCTCGGTAAATACGCCCGCGAGCACGGCCGCGGCAAACTCGCCAAGACTATGCCCGATCAGCGTCTGTGCCTCGATCCCCCATGCGCGCCATTGATAGGCCAGCGCCAGTTCAATCACGAGGACTGCAGGCTGGGTGATGGCGGTATCGGCCAGCCGGTCCGCTGCTACGGCCTGCGCGGCAGGTGCCGGAAAAATCAGCTCCCGCAGGTCGAGCCCAAGCGGTTCCGCTAGGTATCCGGCGAGACGATCCACTGTATCCCGGAAGACGCCGGGCACGTCATAGAGCGCGCGCCCCATCCCCGGATGCTGGGCACCCTGGCCTGGCATTACAAAAAGTATCGGCGGTGCGTCGGATTCGGTCGCGGGCCGCGTCGCAGCTCGGCGTGCGGCACGAGCCAAGGCTTCGGCAGCCTCGGCCGGCGTCGCCGCTACCAAACTGATGCGATAACGCATCTGTGCGCGCCCGACTGCCAGCGTCCACGCTACGTCAGCTAGCACTGCGTCCGGGTGCGCGTTCAGCCACTCGGCCAGCGTCGTGCAACGCGCCGCAAGTGCGGTCGGCGTCTTCGCGGACAAGATAAGCAGCTGCGGCGCCCGAGGGGGTACGCTGCTCACAGGCCGGGGCGGCGGCTCGGACACAATAATATGCGCGTTGGTGCCGCCTACGCCGAATGAGGACACGCCGGCAATACGCGGACGATCAGGCTGGGCCGGCCACGGCGTGAGCGCGCCGACGATCGTGAACGGCGTCGCTGAAAAATCGATGCGCGGATTGGGACGCCTGTAATGCAGGGTTGCGGGCAGCTGCCCTTCGCGTACCGCATGCACCACCTTGACCAGACCCGCTGCGCCAGCCGCCGAGTCGAGATGGCCGATGTTGGGTTTGACCGAACCCAGCCATACCGGCGCGCCCGTGGCACCGCCCTCGCGCCACGCCATCGCCAAACCTTCGACCTCGATCGGATCCCCGAGCGGCGTCCCAGTGCCGTGCGCTTCGATATAGCCGACCTCGTCGGGCGTCACCCCCGCGGCTTTTTGCGCGGCGTGGATCACGGCCGCCTGCCCCGCCGGGCTGGGCGCGGTGAAACTCATCTTGGATGCGCCGTCGTTGTTGATGGCGCTGCCACGGATTACCGCAAGAATGTCATCGCCATCGGCGATTGCATCGTCATAGCATTTGAGAACGAACGCTCCCAAGCCACTGGAGAACACCGTGCCGCAGGCATCTGCATCGAACGTTCTTACATGGCCGTCTTGGGACGCCATGCCGCCTTCTTGGGCGAAATACCCGAGCTCTTGGGGCAAGCCGATGGAGACGCCGCCTGCAATCGCCAGCCGTGATTCGCCTGCAAGCAGACTCAGGCAGGCCTGATGCACCGCGACGAGGCTCGTGGAACATGCCGTCTGAACGTTGATTGCCGGGCCGGTGAGGCCAAACTTGTAGGCTGTTCGGGTCGGCAGATAGTCCTTGTCGTTCGAGACCATGGCGGCGAAACTTTCGACGCCACGCAAGCGTACTTGATCGTCGATCTGGGCGCGATCGTGCAATATATTGTAGAGAAGATAAGGCTCCAAGTAGCCTGCGCCGGCGAACACACCCACGTCCGCACCCTGGCGTGCAGGGTCCACGCCGGCCTGTTCGAGCGCCGACCAGGCGGTTTCCAGCCATAGCCGCTGCTGCGGATCGAGCAATGCCGCCTCCCGCGGCGTAAAGCCAAAGAACGACGCGTCGAAATACTCGATATCATCAAGTATACCGCGGGCGGCCACAAAATCCGGGTGCGCCATGAGCGTGTCGATATCGAGCTCGTGGGCGCGCAATGCATCTGCATCAAAATGGGTGATGGATTCGACACCCGCGACCAGATTGACCCAAAAAGCAGACACATCGCCCGCGCCCGGAAAACGCCCGGCCATGCCGATGATCGCGATCCGTCGATCTTGGGCCTGGCGACGTCTTTCGCGCCGGTCGTCCGTTTCCGCTGAAGCGGGTGAAGAACTATCGGCTCGGCCGTCCAGCCGCTCAGCCAATTTCCGAATCGTGGCGTATTGAAAGAGCTCTGCGATCGAGGGCGCGTCGCCAAAATACTCAGCGATTTGCCCGCGTGCGGTCACCAGCGACAACGAGTCCCCGCCGATATCGAAGAAACTGTCGTCGATTCCCGGACGGACTGCGCCAGTCACCTGAGTCCAGATTGTTGCGAGGGTCTTTTCGGTTTCGCTACGGGGGGCAACGAAGCGCAGGCTACCGGCCAGCTCGCCCGCAGAATCCGGCAACGGCAAACTTCGCCGATCAATTTTGCCGTTCGCTGTGAGCGGAAATGTGTCAACCGGCATATACACGCTCGGACACATGATCGCCGGCAGCCGCTCGCTCGCGTGCGCGCGCAGGGCATACTCGTCGAACGCACTGTTCAGGCGCAAGTAGATGACCAGCCGCGGCGGTTCGTGGCCCACGAGTTTCACGACCGCCTGCTCGACGCTCGCATGCGCCGTCATGGCGGTCTCGATCTCGCCGGGTTCGATCCGATGGCCGCGCAATTTGATCTGGTCATCGCTACGCCCGAGACACATCAGCCGGCCACCGCCATCCGATCCAGCCTGCCAACGCGCCAGATCGCCGGTGCGATAAGTACGCTCCGGCGCAACCCCGTGGCCCGGCGACCAATCAATGAATGCCGCCGCGGTACGCTCGGCGTCGTTCAGATAACCGGCGGCGACACCGGCGCCCGAGATATAGAGTTCCCCCACCACGCCGGGTGCCACGAGCGCGCCGTCCGAATCGACCACATAGCAGCGAGTGTTGGCAATGGGTGTTCCGATCCCGATATCGTCGCTCGCAACGATCTGCTCGCACGTGGACCAGACCGTGGTTTCGGTCGGACCGTACATGTTCCACAAAGCAAAGCCGTCCGCTGCCGAGCCGAGCAGATCGGCTGCCAGCGCTGCGTCCAGCGGCTCACCGCCGACTAATCCGACGAAACCCGCAGGCGGACTCCAGCCCGCCATACGCAATAGCCGCCAGGCGGACGGGGTGGCCTGCAAATGATCGACGCCGGCCGAGTCGATCAGGCGCGCGAGACGCATACCATCGACTACGTCGTCGTCTTGGGCAATCACCGCGCGAGCGCCCGTCATGAGCGGGCCAAACAGCTCGAGTACGGCGATGTCGAAAGACAGCGTGGTGACGGCGAGCCAGCGGTCTGCCTTGCCGATACCCGGGCGCTGCACCATGCCGTGCAGAAAATTCATCACGTTGGCGTGTGTCAGGACCACGCCCTTGGGCAGCCCGCTCGACCCCGACGTGAAAATCACATAGGCCGCATCACTGGCGGATACGACAGCCCGCTCTGGCCGGGCAAAGTGCTCTGCATCATCGGTAGAGCTGACCGCTCCGTCCAACTCGACTATCGATGGCGCGTTGTCAGGCAGCCGGTCCACGACCGAACGCATTGCGATGACACACACCGGTTTGGCCACCTCGAACACACGCGCCAACCGGGATACAGGATGTGTCGGATCACAAGGCACGTAGGCCGCACCCACACGCTGCACCGCAAGTGCTGCGATAACCAGTTGCTCCGAACGCGGCAGCACGATGGCGACACGGTCACGTGGGTGAACCGAGGCCGCGGCCAGACGCGCAGCCAATCGGTCGATGGCCGCATCGAGTCCCGCATAACTCAGTTCGCGACCACTGCAGCACAAGGCGACGGCATCGGGCTGCGCTTGTGCGTGTGCAGCCACGACCTCGTCAATCATGCGCGCTTGCGGCGACGGCGTGGGTTGCGGCTGCCATCGTTCGACAAGCCGCACGCGATCAGCCGGCGCCAGCCATTCGAGCGCACTTAGCGGCACATCCGCGCCCTGGCAACTCACCGATTCAGCGAGCGCGACGAGACGGTCTACCAGCGTGTTGGCTGTCGACTCGTCGAACCGCTGCGGATCGTATTCCATTTCCAGCATCATCTGATCGCCGCCGTAAGCAAACAGCGTCAGCGGATAACCGGTATGGCCACGAAAATGAAAGTCCCAGGCGTGGCCGCGTTTGTGAGGGGTCAAGGCGGCATCGACCGTTCGATGCTCGTAGAGAACAAGCGAATCCAGCAATCCCCGGCCAGTGGCAGCCGCGCGCTGAATTTCCAGCAAGCCGAGATGCTGATGCGGATGCGTGCGCCGCTGGTCTTGGCGCCGCGCGTGCAGGAATGTTCTTAAGGACATCTCGGGCGAGACCTTCACGCGACACGGCGTTGTGGTGATAAAAAGCCCCCGCACACTCCCCGCATCACGCACGCCACCCGTACGGCCCGTGCGGGTCACACCGAACACCACATCGGCCTCGCCGGTATGCCGCCAGAGCAAAATGGCCCATAGCCCCTCGACCAGCGCCGACCCGCCAATACCCCGTTCGTCTGCCAGTTGCGCGAGTTGCGCGCTCACGTTGGGCGCCATCCGGCGTATCACCCGCGCCGTCCCGGGCGCTGAAAACTGCTCAGCGCTGCCGGCAGCAAATGCGCCCGGCAACGGCGGCATACGATTCACGCCACGCAGATATTCGCTCCAGAACTGGCGATCAGGCTCTGCATCGCGCGCTTGGTGCCATTCGGAAAACTCACGCGGCGATCGCGGCGGCGCCAGCTCGGGCGCACTATGGCCGGTCGCAAACGCTTCGTAATGCTCGAAGAACTCATCGACCAGCAGAACGAATCCGCGGCTGTCCATCAGCACATGATGAAATGACCAAACCACGCACCATTGCCGGTTGCCAAGTTCCAAACCCGCGAACCGAAACGCCGGCGCTACAGATAAATCTATAGGTGACTCAAAGTCGGCTTCGACGAAGGCATCGACTTCGGCCTGCGACCAATTTCTCGCGTCATGCCATTGCAGTGGCAACTCGACGCTGTCCTGTACGAGCTGACGTGCGCTGCCGCGAGCTCGGTAGATGAAACGTGTCCGGAGCGCCTCGTGGCGGACGATTAACGACTTCCATGCGGCTGCAAAAGCCGATTGGTCAAGGGGCTCGTCGACCCGAATGACGAACTGCGCGACATTGACTGGGGAATCCGGTGCCGCGTGCGCCTGGAGAATCATTCCCTCCTGCGCGGGCGTCGGCGCGTATTCCGCTATAACCCTCGAGCCGCTCACGACCGTGCCCGCATCAGCTGGGTAGCCCAGAGTCGCAACGCGAAAGCTATCCGCGCGTCATACGCGATGTGGGTCATCGTCATCCATCAGCCCCCCTACGTGCCGATAAGGCATTATCTGCCAAAAACACGTTTGGGTGAAATACCAACCGAGGGAGTCGAATCGTCTTTGGTATTGTTCCATCGACGCCGTGCTCAAGATGCAAGATCAGGCCAATATCGCCGACCAGTAAAAAGTCGAAGCATTGGCGGCGAGCACAGCACGCTCAATTGAAGCTTTGATTACAGAGTTTAAGTCGTCAGACTGGCAGAAGCGCACTTGGCGAGAGGTGATGGTCACGCCGATCGATTGGATAGGGGATAGGCGTTTCTATCGAGGCATTTGAGCCGTTAAGGACAGTGTAAACAAATCTATAAAGCGTGCCATAAAAGACTCGGCGTGGCGCGTATTAAATTTAACACCCTCGTCGAAAGAGTGATACGCGCGTCTTCACCCGATTTTTGAATTGCTACGACTTACTTCACACCGTTTGTAGCATTCCCCGAGAGAGGCTGTCGCGGCATGCTATATATCCGCTGAGATGACTTTCAGCGCTTTGACTCGCCGCAGACGCGACTTTGCAGATCACGTCCTACCAGTACGTTAAACGTGCCATCGCTCTTGCGGCGCGAACGCAAATCAAATGGAGGCCAGGCCCGGAATCGAACCGAGGTACGCGGCTTTGCAGGCCGCTGCATCACCACTCTGCCACCTGGCCGGTCGCATACATCCGAAGAACCGGATGCCGATAAAGAAAAACCCCGACCGCCGGGCCGAGGTTTTTCGGCAATGTCTATTTGGAGCGGGAAACGAGATTCGAACTCGCGACCCCAACCTTGGCAAGGTTGTGCTCTACCACTGAGCTATTCCCGCGCCGTTGAGAGTGCGTATTCTAGGGCTAAACGAACGGGTGTCAACCCATATCGTGCAACGTTTTCGACAGGTCAGCGTTCCATGCTGAGCCGGGGCCACGCCTGGCGCAGATAGACGCCCATCGACCACAGCGTGAGCGCGGCGGCGATGACCAGCAGCACGACGCCGAGCAGATAGATTCCCGTGCGCTGCACGAGATCGAACAGCATCAGCGAAATGGCGGTCATCTGGATCGCGGTCTTGTACTTGCCGAGCGAGCCAACAGCGACGACACCGCGCTCGCCCAGCTCCGCCATCCACTCCCGAAGCGCCGATACGGTGAGCTCGCGCCCGACGATGATCGTGGCCGGCAGCGCAATGTAGTAATGCGGGTCGCGGTAGACGAGCATCACCAGCACCGCACAGACGATGAGCTTGTCGGCGACCGGGTCGAGAAAGGCGCCGAACGCCGAAGTCTGATTCCAGCGTCGGGCGAGATGGCCATCGAGCCAGTCGGTGGCGAGCGCGATGCCGAACAGCACCGCCGCCAGGATGTTGGCGCTGGGCAACGGCACGAACATCAGACCCACCACGAATGGGATGAGAATCAGACGAAACAGGGTCAGCCAGATGGGCAGGTTCAAGCGGGTCTCCTCGCGGTCCGGCTCGGATCGGATGGCACCGTCTTCAGGCCGTGTTATGAAAATAATCGTAAATCCGTTGTGCCATGGTCGCACTGATCCCTTCCACCCGGGCAAGTTCGGCCACGCCGGCACGGGCGATCTGCTTTGGGCCACCAAAGGTTTGCAGCAGTTTCTTGCGCCGTTTCGGGCCGAGTCCGTCGACCCCGTCGAGCATCGAACCCTGGCGCGCCTTGCCGCGCTGACCGCGATGGCCGGCGATGGCGAAACGGTGCGCCTCGTCGCGTATCTGCTGGATGAGATGCAGGCCCGGCGAGTCTGCCGGAAGTATAAGTGGCGACTTCTCGGCCGGCAAAAAGATCTGCTCCAGCCCCGGTTTGCGGGTTGAGCCCTTGGCGACGCCGATGATCTGCACACCCGTCACGCCCAGTTCGTCGAGCGCTTCGACCGCCACCGCGAGCTGGCCCTTGCCGCCGTCGATGAGCAACAGATCGGGCATGTTTTCCTCGCCCGCCTGCACGCGCTTGAAACGGCGTGTGAGGGCCTGACGCATGGCCGCGTAGTCGTCGCCGGGTTCGATGCCGTCGATATTGAAGCGCCGATACTTCGACTTGTTGGGCGTGCCGGCCTCGAACACCACACAGGACGCCACCGTGCGTTCGCCGGAGGTGTGGCTGATATCGAAACAGGCCATGTGCATGGGCGGCGCCGACAGGCCCAGCCCCTGCGCAAGCGACGATAGCCGTTTCTCCACCCCGGCACGGCTGGCCAGCTGCGCGGAAAGCGTCTGCGCCAGCGTGGCGCGCGTGTTGTCGAGCCAGCGTTTACGCTCGGCGCGCACGTTGGTCTTGAAGGCGACCTTGCGTTGCGCGCGACGGCCCAGGCTTTCCGCGAGCCACTTGTCGTCGGCCGGCAGCGGGTCGACGAGCAGCTCCGGCGGCGGCCGGCGTTCGAGATAATACTGGCTCATGAACGCGGCGGTGAGATCGCCCACATCGGTTCCCGGCGGCGCATGCGGAAAAAAGCTCCGGTGTCCGAGATTGATGCCGCCGCGCACCGTGACCACCACCACGGCGCCGATTCCGCCATCGATCGCGGCACAGACGATGTCGAAATCGCCCTGCCCGCCGACCTTCTGGCTCTGAGACTGCAGCCGACGCAGCGCCGCGATCTTCTCGCGCAGCCGCGCCGCGGTCTCGAAATCCAGCGCCTTGGCCGCCGCCTCCATCTCGCCGACCAGCCGGTCGATGAGCTTCTCGTTGCGGCCTTCGAGCAGTTCCACCGCATCCTTCACGTCGCGCGCATAGTCCGCCTTGTTGATGAAGCCGACACAGGGCGCCGTGCATCGCTTGATCTGGTACTGCAGGCAGGGCCGCGAGCGGTTCTCGAAGAAGCTGTCGCGACAGTTGCGCAGCTTGAACAGACGCATGAGCGTGTCCTGCGTCTGCTTGACCGCGCCGGAACTGGGGAACGGGCCGAAATAATGCCCTTTCCGCTTCTGAGCGCCGCGGTGATATACCACCCGCGGGTAGTCGTTATCGCCGGTGATCATGAGGTAGGGATAACTCTTGTCATCCCGCAGGTAGACGTTGTAACGCGGCCGGTGACGCTTGATCAGCGTGGATTCGAGCAGCAGCGCCTCGTCTTCCGTATGCGTGATCGTGACTTCGATATCCGCCACCTG
This sequence comes from Endozoicomonas sp. G2_2, assembly GCF_017744135.1. Taxonomy (GTDB): domain Bacteria; phylum Pseudomonadota; class Gammaproteobacteria; order Nevskiales; family Salinisphaeraceae; genus Salinisphaera. The sequence continues at coordinate 178,854 of NZ_JAGHQU010000002.1, read as the reverse complement.
GTCGAGCATGGCCTCGGTCTTGGCATTGCCCGACGCGCGCAGGAAATAGCTGGACACCCGCTTCTTCAGGTTCTTGGCCTTGCCGACATAGAGCACGTCGCCCTTGGCGTCGTACATGCGGTACACGCCGGGCGCCTGAGTCAGCTGACGCAAGTAGGTACGGGGATCGAAACCGGTATCGCTCATGCGCTCATGATGGCGACAAAGTCGGTTCAGGCAAGCCGATCGCGCGCGGCCGAGAACACATCGGCGAACATGGCAGCGGTCAGTCGCCGCGTGTTCGTGTTGTACCGGCTGCAGTGATAGGAGTCGATCAACGTCTGGCGCGCATTCAGCGCGTGCGCCGCGCCATGCCCGAATACATGCGCCTTCTGGCGCAGGCCAAAGGCACGAACCACAGCCTTATGCGCCACGCCGCCGAGGGCGACCAGTACCGTCGGCGTCTCGAGCTCCGTGGCGAGAAAGCGGTTGCAGGCGTTCACTTCCGCCGCGACAGGCTTGTTCTGCGGCGGCAGGCATTTGACCACGTTCGTGATCCGGCAATCGATCAACCGAAGCCCGTCCTCGGCCGATTCCGAGACCGGCGACGAGGCAAACCCAAAGTCATGCAGCGTCCGATAAAGCAGCCCGCCCGCGTGGTCGCCCGTGAACGGCCGCCCGGTCGCGTTTGCCCCATGCATGCCCGGCGCGAGCCCCACGACCAGCAGCCGCGCATCGGTGGGGCCGAATGCGGGCACGGGCCCCGCGTGATAATCGGGATGATCGACCCGCACCTGCCGACGCAGCGCGACGAGACGCGGGCAAAGCGCGCAATCCGTGGGCGGCTGGGTCACGGGTTCATGCCATTTCTGGCTTTAACTTTGTTTCGCAAATATCTGATAAATAGATTTATAAGTGATTCTTGGATTAGCGGCCTCGCAATAGAAAGCCCCGAGCGATCGGGATCGCTCGGGGCCGCGTAGACCTATCGTGGTGGCGGGCTAGAGTTCCAGTTCGGAAGCGCTCACCACCACACCGTCGAGATCGGCATAGATCCAGTCGCCGGGCATGAACGATACGCCCGCGAAGCGCACCGGGACGTCCCGCTCGCCCTGGTTTTTCTTGTTCGACTTCTTCGGATGCGTGTTCAGTGCTTTGACGGCCACACCCATCTGCGAGATCTCGGCAGAATCGCGAATGCAGCCGTATACGAGGATGCCGGCCCAGTCGTTGTCGATCGCGAGCTGGGCAAGATTGTCGCCCAGCAGTGCGCAACGATCGGAGGCGCCGCCGTCGACGACCAGCACCCGGCCTTCGCCCGGTTCTTCGAGCGCCTGGCGCACCAGCGAGTTGTCCTCGAAGCACTTCACCGTGCTGATCGGCCCGGCGAAATCGAGGGTGCCGCCGAAATCGGTGAAGATCGGTTCGGCGATCTGCAGTTTGTCGCTGAATTCGTCACAGAGGTCGGTTACGGGCGTGGTCATGGCTTGTCCTTTCTCGAAAGTTGATGAGCGTTATACAGCGGGCTTGCCAAGCGCGCGGCGGCCGAATACACCGGCCAGCGCACCGAAGGCCAGCAGCAGGAAATAGATGCCGGTCCATGCGGGCAGGCTGATGCCCAGGAAGGCGCCCTTGACTTCCGCACAGCTGGCGTCGCCGCGCAATACGGTGGACAGCACCTCCGTCAACGGCATCACGTCGACCAGGTAGTCCAGGCCGGGCCCACAGGCCGGCACCTGATCGGCCGGCAGATGCATCAACCACACATGGCGCGCGGCAATCGCCGCACCGATGACCGCGCTGAGTGCGGCAAGCGCCGAATACACGCGGCGCCCGGCCACGTCGGGGCCGTGCACGACGCCGATCAGGCAAAACAGCCCGACCCCGGCCATCGCGACACGCTGGAATATGCACAGCGGGCACGGATCCAGGCCCTGGCCATACTGCAGATAATAGGCAAACGCCAAGGCGCCCGCGGACGCGAGAAAGCCCGCGAGAAAATAGCTGCGTGTGGTCATGGCGCGATCATCCCATAGCGCCCCAGGCCGAACAATGCGCGGCGAACGCCGATGACGTCACGGGGCGCGGCGACGCGCTCATTCAATCGCGCCGACGCACCACGCCATCGTCGAGCATCTGCTGAAAGTGCTCGACCACGGTTTCGCGCGCCGGACGAAAGTCCATGGCGAGGTCACGTCGGGTATAGCTGTTATCGAAGGCGAGCGGATATCCGACATTGCGCGCCACGAACTTGCGCGCCAGCCCCTGGAACGGCCCGACCAGCCATAGCAGCGTCTTCGGCAGTTCACGGCGGGGAAACGGGTAGCGATCGCCGAAGGCGCGCCGCAGTGCGGCGCCCATATCGAGCATGCTGAGCGTTTCGCTACAGGTGATGTGACGGCCGCTCGCCTCGGGCTCGCTGGCCGCCTTGATATGCGCAAGGGCCACATCGCGCACGTCGACGATGCCGAAATACAGCTCCGGGGCGCCCATCTTGAGCGTGCCGTCGGCGAACTGTTTCATCGTCGCCAGACTCGTGGATGCACTGGCCTGGGTCAGCGACGGCCCGAGCACGAAGCCGGGGTTGATCGTGACCAGCTGCCAGCGCGCCTGTTGTTCGTTGATCTCCCACGCCCGGCGTTCTGCGCACACCTTGGAGTAATTGTAGGGCTGGTGATCGACGCTGCTGGTGGTATTCCAGTGCGCTTCGGTGAAGGCATCGACGCCCTCGTCGGCCATGTCCGCCGCGTCGCCGTAGATGGCCACCACGCTCGAGGTGAGTACCACACGCTTGACGCTTTCGACGCGGTTCACGGCGTTGAGCACGTTCTCGGTGCCCTTCAACGCCGGGTCGACCAGCTCCGCCTGCGGATCGTCGATACCGGATATGACAAATGGCGAAGCCGTATGAAACACCACCTCGCAGCCCTGCATCGGCGCGTCGAAGGCGTTTTCATCGAACAGGTCGGCGGCATGCAGCGTCAGCGTGCCGGGTGCGTCGGCCGCGATCGCTTCGAGATGTCCGACCTTTTTCTTGTTCGCCGGATCGCGAACCGTCGCATGGACATCGACGCCGTCCTCGAGGAGATATTTCACCAGCCAGGAAGCGACATAACCGTTGCCACCGGTCACCAGAACCGGCTTGCTCTTGTCCAATGTCATACGAACGCCGTCGAAAGAATTTGTACGCATACTATACAAAAGTCGTATACCGCCGCGGGTTCAGCGGCGCACGGCCTGTTCCACGCGGCTTTCCAGCAGTTTCATGACGGCCCGCTCCTGCCGGCCGGTCAGATCCCCTTCGGCCAGCTCGGCCTCGATCAGCGTCTGGAAATGGCTCAGCGTGCGCCCGTCCAGATAACTTTCGATCACGCGCGGATCGATATAGCTCGCCCGCGCAATGCTTGGCGTATTGCCCAGACGCTCGGCCACCCGCTCGACCACATCGCGCACGTTCTTTTCGCTCACCTTCTCGTCATCGCCGGGGCCGATCTCGTCCAGCGCCAGCGCGGCCAGCGACGTGCCCGCCCAGGTGCGAAAATCCTTGGCGCTGTACGCATCGCCCATGATTTCGTGGATGTAGTCGTTGAGGTCGCGGCTGTCGACGTCGACACGACGCCCGCGCTCGTCGTAGTACTTGAATATCTCGTAGCCGGGCCGGTCGTCGAGCTCGGCGACGATTCGCGCTAGTCGTTCATCCTCGACGACCCGGTGCTGAGCCTGCCCGCTCTTGCCGTTGTAATCGAAGATCAGGGCATCGCCTTCGATGGTGAGATGCTTCGAGCGCATGGTCGTCAGCCCGTACGCGTCGTTTTCACGCGCGTAGTGCTCGCTGCCGGGCCGGAAGTAGGCACCGTCGATCAGCCGAACCATGCAGGCCAGCACTTTCTCCCGGCACATCGTCTTGCGGCGCAGATGCTGGCCAGTGGCGCGTCGCATGGTCGACAGCTGCCGCGCGAACGCGAGTATGCGGTCGAACTTGGCCTGCTCGCGCGCCTCGCGCCAGGCGGCGTTGTAGACATACTGCTTGCGCCCCGCCGCGTCTCGCCCTGTCGCATGCACGCGGGCGTGCGGATCGAGCGAGATTTCCACGTCCTGCCAGGCCGGCGGCACCGCCAAAGACTTAATCCACGCGCGACGCTTGCGGTCGCGCAGCGTACGCCCGTCGGCATAGCGGTAGGTGAAGCCCTTGCCGTGACGGTGGCGCGTGACAACGGGCGCGCCTTCGGTCTGTTCGTCTTCGTTCTGGGCCATGACTGTCCGTTCGGTGCGTGTTGCCGCGGGTGAGATCAGCGCGCTTACGTGGCGCGTGGCGGTTGCGATGCGCGAGCGGGGACGGCGCGAAAGCATTGCCCAGCCTTGCGCCGCCGGCAATCCGGATATTTGCGCAGCCGGCCGCCCGCCGCATCCATCCCCGGGGCTTCTGCTAGGGTTCTAGCGAGGATTCGGCACGAGGGACATATGCACCGATTCATCACCCGCGCGCTGCTTGCGGGCTGTCTTGGGCTGCTTGCGGCGGCCTGTTCACAAAACGGCGCGGACAACGGCGATGCCGGCCAGCTCGAGCATATTCGCGAGACGGGCACGCTGCGTGTGGTCACCCGCAACGCACCGACCAGCTACTACCTGAACCGCCACAAGCAGGCCGCCGGCCCCGAACAGGCGCTCACCAGCGCGTTTGCCGCGCACCTGGGCGTCGACGTTCAATACATCGTCAAGGACTCGATTCGCGGCGTGCTGGCCGCGCTCGAAGCGGGCAAGGCCGATATGGCCGCCGCGGGCCTGACCGTCACCGAATCACGGCAGACGCGTTTTCGTTTCGCGGCGCCCTACCGGCAGGTCCGCCAGCAGGTGGTCTGCAACAAAAAGAGCGCCCGGCCCGAGAACGTGGCCGAACTCGACGGTGTGTCGCTGACCGTAATCGCGGACAGCAGCTACGCGGAGCGTCTGCAGGCCCTCAAGGCCGAGCATCCGGTCCTCACCTGGAAGGAAGACGAAAAGCGCGGTACCGAACAACTGTTGCATCGCGTGTGGGAGAACAAGCTCGACTGCACGGTGGCGGACACCAACATCGTCGATATCAACCGGCGCTATTACCCGCAGCTCGAAGTCATGTTCGATCTGCACGAGACCGAATCCCTGGCCTGGGCCCTGCCGAAAGGCGCCGAGGCGCTGGCAACACAGGCGTCCGACTGGCTGACAAGCAAGGCTGGAAAACAGGCACGCGCTGCAATCGAACGCCGCTACTACGCCTATCTGCCCGAGTTCGATTTCGTCGATCGCCGCGCGCTGGTGCGGCGAATCGATAGTGTGCTGCCCCGCTACGGCCCTCTGTTCGAGCGCGCCGGCGAACAGCATGCCCTGCCGCCGTTGCTGCTCGCCGCCCAGGCGTACCAGGAATCGAAATGGGACCCGAAGGCAAAAAGCCCGACCGGTGTGCGCGGGCTGATGATGCTCACCGGGCGGACCGCCAAGGCCATGGGTGTGGACAACCGGCTTGACCCGGCCCAGAGCGTGCGCGGCGGCGCGAAGTATCTGGATCGGATGCGTGCACGCATCGACGACGCGGTGCCGATGCCGGACCGGCTGTTCATGGCTCTCGCGGCCTACAACATCGGCCTGGCGCATCTGCGTGACGCACAGAAACTGGCCAGGCGACTCGGCAAGAACGCGAAATCCTGGGCCGATCTCAAGAGCGTGCTGCCGTTACTGGCCGACAAGCGCTACTACCCGTCGCTGAAATACGGCTATGCCCGCGGTACCGAGCCGGTGCGTTATATCCACCGTATCCGCGACTACGAGGACGTGATTCGCCGCCACGCCGAGTAGCCACGCTAGTCGGCGATATCGAGAAACGACTGCAATTCGGCGTAGAGCGCGTCGGGCGCTTCCTCGGGCACGAAATGGCCACAGTCCAGTGCGCGGCCTTCCACCCGCTGCGCATAGTCGCGCCAGACCGAAAGCACGTCGTAAGTCTTGTGCACAAAACCGTGCGCGCCCCAGAGCACGAGCAGCGGGCATTCGATACGCTGACCCTGCGCACGATCGGCGCGGTCGTGGGCCAGATCGATGCCGGCGGTCGCGCGGTAGTCTTCACAGGTTGCGTGGATACAGGCCGGATCGCGAAAACACCGTTCGTATTCGGCCACCGCAGCCGCGTCGAAACGTGCGTTCGGCGCGGCCCAGCGGGCCAGTTTCTCGTTGAGGAAATACGCCGGGTCGGCGCCGATCATGCGCTCCGGCAGGCCGTCCGGCTGGATCAGAAAGAACCAGTGGTAGTAGCCATTGGCGAAATGCCGGTCCGCGGTTTCGAACATATGCAGCGTAGGCGCGATATCCAGCACGCACAGCCTCGAAAGTGCATGCGGATAATCGAGCGCCAGCCGGTGGCCGACCCGTGCACCGCGATCGTGGCCGACCATATCGAACCGGGCATGACCGAAATGACGCATAAGCGCCACGCAGTCACGCGCCATCGCGCGTTTGCTGTAGGCGGCGTGATCCGCACCGCCCGACGGCTTGTCGCTGTCGCCATAACCGCGCAGATCCGGACAGATCACGTGAAAATGCTGCGCGAGACGCCCCGCCAGTCGATGCCACATCACATGCGTCTGCGGGTACCCGTGCAGCAGCAAGACAGGCGGCCCGCTACCGCCGTGTGCCACATGCAACGTCACCTCGCCCGTATCGACTGCAGTGCTGTCGAAGTCGTCCGGCATCGGCATCGGTCACTCCCTATCGGTCAACACGGCGGAGTGTAGCCTGCGGTCAGCGCATGCGGTCTTCGCCGCGGCTCAATCCAGCTCGGACGCCAGCTTGAGGACCTGGTCGCCGTCATCCTGTTCGATCAGGTAGGCCGGGTTGTCCTCGCTGCCTTCGCGCACGATCTCGGACCCCTTGAGCGTCTTGCTCACCCGTGTCTTGTAGATCTGCGTGATTCGGCCCTCGGCCGTGCCCTGCCCCCAGTTCCAGCGAACCGTGTCGCCTATCGAACGCGCCATACGTGAATCCTGTTGTCGTGAAAGAAGAACAGCTTACGCCGGGTTGCAGGCATCGGTTGCCCGGCAGCTAATCGTTGCTGCGCAACTTGAACCACTTCAATGCGCCGGGCGCCATCCCGCGAAACTTGGGATGCGCCGAAAGCGGTGCCACAAGCAGGCCGTCCGGCAGGCACAGATCACGCACGGCATGGTAGAGCTCGGACCGGCTCAGCCGCGTATGCACGGCAAACAGGTCGTCACGCAGCCGTACGGCATCGAAGTTTGCCTGCAGCGCCCGCTCATCGGCGCCATCGGCGAACACGAGAAAGAAGCGCAGCGTATCTTGCGACACGGTCATCCTTATTTGTCCGGCAAGGCCAACCAGTGCGCCCAGGGCGTATCCCGGCCCGGCCAGGCGGCATGCGTGAAGCACCAGCGATCGGCAATCCAGGAATGCAGCGCATCGTCGAGCCGGGATTCCAGCCCCGTGGCCAGTTCGCTGTCGCGCACCCAGAAGAACACCTGCGCGTCGTAGCCCTGCTTTGGCGACGGCTCGACGTAGGCACAGCCGAGGCAGCGGGTCTCGTCCGGCGTCATCACCGTATACGCAAAGGACTGGCGGATCTGGAACTCCTTCTGATGCCATCCGAGATCGATCAGGTCCTGCTCCAGCGACAGATCCGGCGCAGGCCAGCCGTGGCCGGGACCGAAAAGATCCAGCAGCCGCGCCTGGCTGGTCATCACGGCGTCGTAGTCCTTGACCACGTCGTTGATCGTCAGCGGGCGCAACACGAAGCCATCGCCCGCGAGGCGTTCCGGTACGTCGAAATCATCGGGGACGAAAGCGGTCATGGCATTGTCTGTGTAGCGTGAAGAAATCGGCGCGCCGTCAACTGCCGGGCGCGGTCGTGGCGTGCGGCGACTGCGCGGCGATCGCCGCCAGGCATTCACGGATACGCGCCGGCGTCGGCTCCTGATTGGCGCGCACCATCACGATCAACCCGGTGCCGTGGACGCGGGTCTCCGAAGGGGGATTGCAGACGACTTCGCCGGCGTCATCCGTATAAGCCAACGCGGTGCCAAGGTCAGCCTGGATAAGCCCGGCCACCAGATCCGCCCAGCGGAGCCCGTCCACCGGCAGGTCGTAGCGCTGGGAATGATCGCCGTGATGGGTGAATAGATTCTCCATCATCGTTTCCACGCCCGGCGATACGATGGCACGCACGATCAACTCCGGATAGGCGCGAATCGGGCGGATCACGGAATGCGCGCCCAGGTCGCGCAGGCGCTGCCGGTTGGCATCGTTCACGCACTCGACCACCACATGCGTGCGACTTCGGTCGACGTGCTGCATCAGCCGGTGGGTGGTGTCGAACGTCAGGCTGTCGGCGTGGCGATCGTAGTGGTCGTGCGCGAGCACGACCACATGACGCGCGCGCTCGGGTTCGACGCGTGCCAGATCGTCGGCGTTGTCGGCCTCGCCGTGGCGATGCAGCGCGCCGTGAGCACGAAGATCGTCGGGCAGGCCGTGCGGGAAGCCTGTGGTCAGAAACTGGATCGGCACATCGGCAAAAGCGGGTGTTTCACGAATCTGGCGCACGAGGATCTCGCAGTAGTGCGCGCCGTTGAACTTCGGCGTGTTGATGACGAGCAGGTGGTCTTGCATGTCCCAGTCCCATTTACCTTCGATCATGCGCTGGCGGCGCTGCAGGCGATAGTCGATATAGTCGCTGGCCAGTTGCGCAAGCACGGTGATGCCGATCGCATACATCAGCACGGTGGTCGCGATCCGGCCACCGACCGTCGCCGCCGAGAAATCGCCATAGCCCACAGTCGTGAGCGTGGTCAGCGTGAGCCAGATGGCGTCCGACACGCCGATGTCTTCGAACCAGAGCACGGCCAGCGTATGCGCGATCGCCACGCCCAGCAGCACGAGCAGCAGCCGTCGCACACGCGCGCCGATATCGAAATACAGTTCGCGGGCGATACGCTGGTGCGAGCGTCGCCGCAGGCGTTTGAGTCGGAGCTGGAACATGGCGACACGCGCGGGCCGAACAGCGGCCCGCGGCGGTGATTCATTCGACAGACAATGCGCTCACGATACCTGCTGTCCGGGTCAATGCGAACGCCCAACCCGGCCTTTCGAGACGACGGCAGCAGCCCCTTGCTGACAGCAACACAGCCTCAGCCGATATTTACAAGCGCGGTCAAACCCCAGAGTGCGAGCATGCCGGTCGCGATCGTGTAAAAGATGCTGCGCGTGCGCCAGGCCACCACCGCAGCCACCAGCGCCGCGATCAGGCGGAGGTTGTCGGGCGACAGATCGACCGCGCCGTTCTGCACGACGACCGCCGGCCCGATGATCGCCGACAGTACGGCCGCCGGCACGAAGCGCAATGCACGGCGCACACCGGAAGGCATTTCCAGCGAGTCGATCATCGCAATGAACGACCAGCGCAACACGAACGTCAGCAGGCCGGCCGCGGCTATGGTGAACCAGAGCATTGTCGTGCCCAGCGGCTCCGCGTTCATGTCGACGCCTTATCGCCCGCGAGGGTCGAAACGAGCATACCGGTCGCGATACCGGCGAGTGCGCCGAGAATCAGCCCGAGATTCCATGGCAGCGCATGGCCCGCCACCGCGAGCGCGCCGCCGACCAGGGCCGCCGCGCCCGTCGCCCTGTCGGTGATCGACGGCACGACCATTGCCATGAACGTCAGCGGTATGCCGAACTCCAATCCCCACGACTCCGGCAGGCGTGACCCGGCTACCGCGCCGACCACGGTCGCGACCTGCCAGCATAGCCACAGCGGCAGCGCCACGCCGAGATAGAACGCGATCCGGCGCGCAAGCGCTGGACGGTCCGAAAAGCCATAAAGACCCAGCACATAGGCTTGATCGGTGAGCAGATACCCGAGCATGGCCTTGGTACGCGCTCGCGCGCCGCGAAAATGCGGCGCGATCGAGGCGCTGTACATGGTGAAACGCAAGTTGATGAAAAACACCGTGATCAGGATGATCAGCAGCGGCGCGCCGTCGTGTATCAACTGGATCGCGGCGAGCTGGGACGCGCCCGCGAATATCAGCACGGACAGCCCGCTCGCCGCGAGCGGCGACAGCCCCAGCCGAACGGCGACCACCCCTGCAATCAGCGCGAACGGCAGCACGCCGATCAGCACGGGTGCCACCACGCGCGCACCGGAGAGAAAGTCGTCCCGCAGCCCCGTCTGCCCGCCCATGTTCGTGCTCCCCGCCTACCCGAAATGTCACGGCGCCGTCGCCGCCGAAACGCGATATTGCACGATACAGACAAGGCCTGAAACCGTTGCCCGCCCATAGGCTTGAAACGGCATTCGACACCCGAGCGGCGGCGAACGGCTATCGCGTCGGCGATCGCATGGCGGGTTGGCTCGCATAAATCGCATAGCACAGCCCGAGCGCCGCAATATTGGTCGTCGCCGGGTTGAACGCCTGCACGAACAGACCGGGCGCGAAAAGCATAGCGTCCGCCAGCAGAGCGACCAGTAGCGCACCAGCGACGCCAACCGGCCACAGAACGCGTGGGCGCATCGCGATGGCCAGCGCGATCGCGATCTCGAACACGCCCGCGACCGCCGCAAACAGCGCAGGCGGCAACGGCAGGTGATGCGCATTCACCCAGGCGACTTCGACCGGGCTCAGCCAGAGAATCTTTGGCACGAGACCGTGAAAAGCGAACACGAAAGCCAGCGCGTAACGGCAGACGCGATTGATACGCGCCGGCTCAGTCGTCATCGGCAATCGTGTCGTCCAGAAACCGCCGCTCGTGATCCGGGCTCGGCAACACGCATTGATCGTAGCGACCGAAGATCGTGTAGCGGTTTAGCGCGATTCGGTCATAGCACCAGTCGCGCACCACGCGCGGGCATAGTCGTGCCACTGCGAGCAGTTTCCAAGACCAACCGAGCTGAACGACGATTCGCAGAAAGGCATCGCTTTTCTCGAACGCCCGGTCACCCTCGACATAGAGCATGGTGTCGAAGGTCGTCGTCGACATATCGAAATGCGCGAGGATGCGCTGGCCCGCCGGCGACTGCACTGACGCCAGCCGAAACAGGCGCCCATGGTCATGACGAATGATAAATCGGCACCACGCGTTGCAGAGCTTGCACACGCCGTCGAACAGAATCACACGCTCGCCCGCCGCCACCGGCGATGAAGATGGCCGCGCGTTCACGCCGCACCCGGGCGCTGGGTCACATACCGCACCGCTACAACCCCAGTTCGGACAACCCGGGGTGATCATCGGGTCGCCGACCGATCAGCCAGTAAAACTTGCGCTCGTCTGCGCTGATCGGCAAATCGTTGATGCTGGCGATATACCGACTCATGGGCACCACGTTGCGGATGTTCGAATTCTCGTCGCCATAAGCTGGAAGCCGGGAACACGCATCACGGCCACGCCGTTAGTCGTGAAACCAGGCGATGCGAAATCGGCGGATTAGCCCTATTCAACCGGACAATGCGCCCCGGAATGCACCCAGGCGGCGAAGAGCTTGCCGAACTTCTCCTGCGTGCCGGGCACCGGCTGGCGGTCGCCGCCTGGGTTCCAGGCCCAGCCGACGAGGCTGTCTTCGGCCATGTGCTGAATGAGGTCATCCATATCCATGCCGCCGTTGCGATCCTGATCCTTGATCTGGGTGCAGATCTCGGCAAGTGACTTGCCGTACCAGGCCATGGATTTCGGCGCGAGATGCCATTTCGGGTTGCCGGGCACGCCGTTGCCGACCGGGTCGACATTCTGGGGCTGGTGGCAGGTGCTGCAGACCATGCCGGGGGCGCCGTGGTTGTCCGGCCCGCGCACGACCGGCGGTTCATGCGGGCGCATGTCCAGGCCCTGGCGCGGGGTGTCGGAAACGGGATGGCAGTTCACGCAGCGCGGGTGCTGGATGACCTTGCCGGCCTCCTTGAACATGGCACGCGAACGCTCGGTTTCATCCTCGATCTGGCTGAAGGCTTCGGGCCCCTTGAGCTCTTGGCTGCTTGGGAGTTCGGTGGCATGCACGCTGCCCAGCAGGCCAAGGCCCAGAGCAGCGGTAAAGCTGGCGATACGTAGAATATTCACGGTGGCCGGCATCCTTTAGGAAATGGTCACGAAAGGCAGATCGCGCACGGTGTCGCCGGTGAGGCGGCGCCAGGCGTTGGCGAGCGCGGGGGCGATCGGCGGCACGCCGGGTTCGCCCACGCCGGTGGGGTCGGCATCGGATTGCACGATGGTGACCTTGACCTCCGGCATTTCGTGAATACGCAGCGAGCGGTAGCGGTCGAAGTTGGCCTGCGCGACCGTACCGCCCTCTTCCAGCGTGATCTCGTTATACAGCGCGGCGCTCAGGCCGTAGCCGATACCGCCTTCCATCTGTGCGGTGATGACGTTCGGGTTCACGGCCACGCCGCAGTCCACCGCGCACCAGACCTTGTTCACCTTCGGGCGGCCGTCGTCGTCGCGCGAGACTTCCACGATCTGGGCGACATAGCTGCCAAAAGACTTGTGTACGGCCACGCCGCGGGCGCGATCGGGTGACGACGGTTCGAGCCCGCCGGCGAGATCGGCCACAGCCTTGAGCACGCCAGCATGGCGCGGATGTTCGCCGAGCATGGCGATCCGGCCTTCGATCGGGTCCTTCTCGGCGAGTTCGAGCAGCTCGTCGACGAACGTTTCTGTCGAGTACGCGGTATGCGTATGGCCGACCGAGCGCCACCAGAGAATCGGTACGCCGGCTTCGCCGTCGTGCAGCGAAACGCGGAAGTTGTCGATCGCATACGGCAAGTCTTCCGCGCCTTCGACCGAGGACGGATCGATCCCGTCCTTGATCATCGCCGCGAAGGCGCTGCCGCCGAAAATGGACTGGCCGACGATGGTCTGATCCCAGCCGACGATATTGCCGTCGGCATCCACGCCGCCGGTCAGGCGATGCACGTTCAGCGGGCGATACCAGCCGCCCTGGATATCGTCCTCGCGCGACCACACCAGCTTGAGCGGGCGCGACTCGGCATGTGCCTTGGCCACATGCGCGGCTTCCGCGGCCAGCGGGCTGCCCGGCTGGGCACGCCGGCCGAAGCTGCCGCCGGCGAACATGGTGTGAATGGTCACCTGCGGGGGTTCGATACCGAAGACCTCGGCGATCGCACCCTGGTCCCCGGTCTGCAACTGCGAGCCGAACCAGGTCTCGACCGTGCCTTCCCCGGCATGGATCACGCAGTCGAGCGTTTCCATCGGCGCATGGGCCAGATAGGGGAAGCTGTATTCCGCGGTGAGCGTCTTCGTGGCCGTACCCACCTGTTCCGGCTTGCCGCGCGAGGCCGCGGTCTTGCCCGGCTTCTGGGCGCGCTCGCGGTAGTGTTCGGTTATCTGGCGGCTGGAACGGGTTTCGGCCTTGGCCGTGTTCCATTCGATCTGCAGCGCGCGCCGGCCCTGCAGCGCGGCCCAGGTGTCTTCGGCATAGACCGCCACGCCGGTAGGAATCTGCTGGATATCGACCACGCCCGGGGTTTTCATCGCCGCGGCCTTGTTCACCGAGGCCACCGTGGCGCCGAACTGCGGCGGGTGGGCGACCATGACAGTGAGCATGTCGTCGAAATGCAGGTCCTGGGTGAACAGGGCCCGGCCGTCGGTCTTGATGTTCGTATCCAGCTTCGGCACGTCGGTGCCGATGAGCTTGAATTCGCTGGCCTTCTTGAGCGGCACGTCCTCGGGCGGGTCGTACTGCGCAGCGGCCTGGGCGAATTCGCCGAATTTGGCGGACTGGCCGCTGCCGGCATGCGAGATCACGCCTTTTTCGACCGTGATCTCACTCTCCGGTACCGACCACTGTTCGGCCGCGGCGCGTACCAGCAGCGCCCGGGCCGTCGCGCCCGCCTTGCGCATCTGATTATAGGAATTGGCGATCGCGGTAGAGCCGCCGGTGCCCTGCATACCGAAGGCGAAGTTCTTGTACAGCTCGGAGTCGGCCGGCGCGCTGGCGGCGCGCATCTGGGACCAGTCCGCATCCAGTTCTTCGGCCACCAGCGTGGACAAACCGGTGAACGGCCCTTGGCCGAATTCGATGTGCTTGATAAGTACGGTAACGGTGTTGTCCGGCGCGATCCGCACAAAGGCATTGGGGGCGAAATCGGCGTTTTCGCCACCCAGAAGCGCGGAATTCGCCGCGCCCAGGTCGGCCTCGGCGGCACGCCCGCGTCCCGGCAGCGCCATGGCGATGACCAGGCCCGCACTGCCCCAGGCGGCGTTGCGCAGGAAGGCACGCCGGCTCAGCGATGTGGTTGTCATGCTCATGGTTACGCCTCTAGCGTGTCTGCGGCGTCGTGCACGGCCTGGCGAATGCGCACATAGGTCGCACAGCGGCAGATGTTGCCGGCCAAGGCGTTGTCGATATCGGTATCGCTGGGCGCGGGTTTTTCCTTGAGCAGCGCAACGGCGGTCATCACCTGGCCGGACTGGCAGAAGCCACATTGAGGCACGTCGATGGCGCGCCAGGCGTTCTGGATGGCTTCGTACTCGGCGCCGTCCATGCCCTCAATGGTGGTGATCTCGTGATCGACGGCGAATTTCAGCGGCGTCACGCAGGAGCGCTGCGGCTTGCCGTCCACCATCACCGTGCAGGCGCCGCACTGGGCCACGCCGCAGCCATACTTGGTGCCGGTGAGCTTGAGCCGGTCGCGAATGGCCCAGAGCAAAGGCATGTCCTCCGGCGCGTCGATATCGTGGCTCGACCCGTTGACGGTAATCTTCATGTGCCGCGATCCCCCGTTTACTTGTATGAGGCAAATGTACCGCTTCAGGTCATGAGCGCAACCCCGCGAAATGCAGATTATCGGTATCGCGACCGGCTATCATTTGCATCGAATTCTCAACAACTTGCATTGCCCACTCGATTACCCTGTGCGGCTCGCCCAGCTTTCACGAACGCCAATACCCCCGATTCCCCAACAGCCCATACCACCCCAGCCAACGCCCGACACGCCGCGTATTCGCGCGTTACCCATCGTGGACAATGGCGAACCCCTGGTACCCGCCAGCCTCGCTCCCGAACAGGTGCTCGCCCGCCCGCGCTATCACCTCGAAGGTCTGCCGGGTGCCTTGCCGGAATGTTTTGTGAGGGAAGGCGTATGGACGCGCCTGCTGGCCGCCGCCGCGGCGCTGCCCACGGGTCATCGGCTGGTGCTGTTCGATACCTGGCGACCGGTCGGGCTGCAGCGCTGGCTGTTCGAACGCTTCGTGGCCGAATGTGAAGAACACGAACCCGGGGCCGGTCTCGAACAGGCCGAATCGTTCGTTTCGCGCCCCATGGCGGATAGCCAGACCAACCCGCCCTATCACCTCACCGGCGGCGCGGTGGATCTGTCGATCGTCGACCCGCGCGGGCGGTTACTCGACATGGGTACCGATTTCGACACCATGACCGCGGCATCGCATACGCGAGCGTTCGAAGACGCTGCGGCTGCAGGCGAGCGCACGATCCGCGACAACCGGCGTTTGCTCTATCACGCCATGATCGACGCCGGCTTCGTGAACCTGCCGAGCGAATGGTGGCACTACGACTACGGTGACCAGCTGTGGGCCTGGACGCGGGACGAACCGCAGGCGATCTATGGCGCGGCGCGACCGACGTTTCGATGGGGCGCGGTGCCGTGAAACGCGGCGGATAGCCATAGCCTGGGCGTTGCCGACGAAGCCCGGCGCGGCGACGCTAGCGCGCGAGCGCCGCTAACGTTCGTCTACGACACGTGTGCGGCGATGACGTCCACGAAAGCGCGCCCGTAGGCATCGCGCTTCTTTTCACCGATGCCGGGCACGTCCGCGAGTTCGCGCACTTCGGTCGGCCGTCGCGCCAGCATCTCGCGCAGCGTCGCATCGTGAAAGATCACGTACGGGGGCACGTCCTGTTCCTTCGCGAGGTCGAGGCGCAGCGCCCGTAACGCCTCCCAGAGCGGTTCGTCCTCGAGCTCGATCGGCGGCAGTTCCTTTTTCAGCCGGCTGCGGCTGCGGCTACGCTTGGCGCTGCGGTCCACCCGCAGCTCCAGCGTCTCCCGGCCCTTGAGCAGGTCGCGACAGGTGCCCCCGAGCGCGAGCCCGCCATAGGCCTGGTCCACCCGCACGTAACCGAGCGCGATCAGCTGTCGCAGCACGGAACGCCACTGCTTGGTTTCGGTTTCGGCGCCAACGCCGAATGTCGAGAGCCGGTCGTGGCCGAGTTCCTTTGCGCGATCGCTGTCGCCGCCGCGCAGATGGCTGATCACATAGCCGGTGCCGAACCGCTGCCCGGTGCGATAGATCGCGGATAGCGCCATGCGCGCGTTGCGTGTCGCGTCGTAAGTTTCGGGCGGGTTGAGACAGGTGTCGCAGTTGCCGCAGGCCGCATCGCACTGCTCACCGAAATAGCCGAGCAGGCTCACCCGGCGGCAACTGGCCAGCTCGCAGTAGGCCAACATGGCGTCGAGCTTGGCGCGCTCGACGCGCTTGCGCTCCTCGGGCGCGTTGCCCTGCTCGATCATGCGCGTGCGCTGAACCACGTCGTTGAGCCCGTACAGCATCCAGGCCGTGGCCGGCGCGCCGTCACGGCCGGCGCGGCCGGTCTCCTGGTAATAGGCTTCCATGCTTGCCGGCAGATCGACATGGGCGACGAAGCGGACATCGGGCTTGTCGATACCCATGCCGAAGGCGACCGTCGCACACACGATCACCCCCTCTTCGCGCAGAAAGCGCGCTTGGTGGGTCTGGCGCAGCGCTGCGGGCAAGCCGGCGTGATACGCAAGCGCGGTCTTGCCGCGCGCATTCAGCCATTCGGCTGTTTCCTCGGTCTTGCGTCGCGACAGGCAGTAGACGATGCCCGCATCGCCGTCGTGCTCGCGCTCGATGAAATCGAGCAGCTGCTGGCGCGCACTGCCGCGCTCGGCGACGCGATACTGGATGTTGGGCCGGTCGAAGCTGTGCAGATAGATCGCGGCGCGTTCCAAGCGCAGGCGTTCGACGATCTCGTCGCGCGTGGGCAGATCGGCCGTGGCCGTGAGCGCGACACGCGGAATGTCCGGAAACCGGTCCGCGAGCGCGGCCAGCTGGCGATACTCGGGCCTGAAGTCGTGTCCCCACTGGGATACGCAATGCGCTTCGTCGATTGCGAACAGCGAGACATGGCAGTCCGCGACGAGGTCCAGCATGCGCGGCTGCATGAGCCGCTCCGGCGCGACGTATACGAGATCGATGGTGCCGGCACGCATGGCCTGCTCGATATCCACCTGGCGGCCGAATTCGAGCGTCGAGTTCAGATACGCTGCGCGCACGCCGAGCTGCTCGAGCGCGGCCACCTGGTCCGCCATGAGCGCAATCAGCGGCGAGACCACGATGGCCACACCGCTGCGCACCAGCGCCGGAATCTGGTAGCACAGCGACTTGCCACCGCCGGTGGGCATGAGCACCAGGGCATCCTGGCCGGCACAGACGGCATCGATGATTTCGGCCTGACGCCCCCGGAAAGCGTCGTAGCCGAACACCGATTGCAGTACGGCGGTCGGCGTGCGCGCCTCGTCCTGCATGCTAGCCCAGCAGCTCGAGCGCGGCCGGCGCGAGCGGGATCACGTAGAACAGCACGGCGAAGAAATGGAACACGCTGCCGCCGATCACGAACAGATGCCAGATCGCATGGTTATAGGGCATGCGATTCCAGACATAGAACAGCACGCCGACCGTGTAAGAGATGCCGCCGGCCAGCAGCAGCCACACGCCGCCCATGGCGACGTTCTCGATCACCGGGCCGATCACCAGCACGACGGTCCAGCCCATGGCTACATAGAAGGCGGTCGACAGATACTTCACATCGTTGAGCCGCGTGAGCTTGATCAGCACGCCGCCGATCGCGAGCGACCAGATCAGGGCGAACAGGCTCCAACCCCAGACACCACGCAGGTTGACCAGCGTGAAAGGCGTATAGGTGCCGGCGATCAACACGTAAATCGCCAGGTGATCGAAGACCTTGAGCACGCTCTTCGCGCGCGGCGGCGCGATGGCGTGGTACAGCGTGGACGACAGATGGCTGAGAATCAGGCTGGTGCCGAAAATGCTCACGCTGATCACGTGCCAGACATCACCATGCAGCGCGGCATAGACGACGAGAAGCACCAGCCCCGCGATCGAAAGCGCGGTGCCGATGCCCGAGGTGATCGCGTTGGCGATCTCTTCGCCGAGGGTGTAGCCGGAGCTGTTCACGCGCGGCTGGTTCGGTGTGCTGGCGGTCGTTGTCATGGCGCGCATTCTGCCATGCGCCGGGCTCATTTGCCGCTGCAATGGCGTCGATAGGCAACGCACCGAACCCGGCCCGCAGGCCGTAGCCGCGCCCCGAACGAAAAACGGGCGCCCCCGAAGGAGGCGCCCGTCTGTCTCAGGCTAGCGAGCCAGCGCTACTGATTGGCCGCACGTGCCATGTGCGGGGCCTCGCGATTGTCGGCGACCTCGTCCTTGTAATAGTCCTCGGCCGAGAAGGTATCGACCTGGATCGCCTCCATGCGGGCGGCTTCGGCGCGACGAATCTTGTCGCCCTCGTCCTGCGTGATCACACCGGCTTCGACCGCGGGGTCGATCGCCGCGACCAGATCCGTGGCCTCGACCTGTTTCTTGTGCATGGCCTTGCGAACCTTGAAGGTCGCGGTCTGTGCATCGCTGACCAGTCGCCAGGCGTGGATCAGGCGGCCCATGCCGGGTTCATCGTCGCGCGGCGTACCCAGCCCGCCGGCAACGCGCGCATACTGCTCGCCCGGCTTCTGGATGCTGGCGGCGACCGCTCGATCCATGGCGTCCTTGGGCCCGGTGGACAGCGGGTTGATACGCAGCCAGAACCGGCCCGGGTAGCGCAGGAACCAGCCGATCACCGGCACATCGAAGTTCGCGTAGATGCCTTCGAATGCCTGCTGGATCTGCTGCAGGCTGTAACGCAGCGCCCAGTGCACCAGCGGCAGGTCTTCCTTACGGCGACCTTCGGCATCGAAACGCCGCAACGTGGTCACGCCGAACAGCATCCACGACAACGCATCCGCAAACCGCCCCGACAGCTTTCCGCGCTGCTTGAGCTTGCCGCCGATCAGGAACATCGCCAGATCGGTCATGAAGGCAAAGCGGCTGGCGGCCCAGCCGAGCTTGCGGAAGTACTGCGCGGTTTCATCGTTGACCGGCGTGCGCACCGTCCAGCCGCGCGTGAGCCCGCGCACGATCCCGCGGAAGAAGTTGGCTGTCGAATGCCGCATCCATCCGAGGATGGCCTTGCGGAACGCCGGCACATCGTCCGCCTGGATGGCGTTGAGCGTATCCAGCGCATGCGGATGACAGCGCACCGCGCCCTGCCCGAAGATCATCAGCGTACGGGTCAGGATATTCGCGCCCTCGACGGTGATACCGACCGGCGCACCGACATACCCGCCGCCGAGGATGTTGTTCGGCCCCTGCATGACGCCGGCCCCGGCCATGACATCCATGCCGTCCGTGACCAGCTGCTGGCCCACTTCCGTGGTCTGCTGCTTGAGGATCGCCGAAATGACCGGCGGGTGGTTGCCATTATCGACACCGGCACAGACGTAGATACGTGCCGATTCCATGGCATAAGTCAGCGCCGCGATGCGCGCCACGCGGGTTTCCACCCCTTCCATGAGGCCGACCGGAATTCCGAACTGCTCGCGCACCATGCTGTACGGGCCGGTTGCCGCCGCGCTGACCTTGGCGAGTGCCACGCCGCCGGCGGGCAGCGAAACCGCGCGGCCACCGCCGAGCTGCTCCATGAGCATGCGCCAGCCCTGGCCCGCGCCGTCGCGGCCGCCAACGATATTGTCGACCGGCGCGATGACGTCCTTGCCATAGATCGGCCCGTTGTCGAACGGCCCGATCGGCAGATGATGATCGCCCAGCTCCAGCCCCTCCGTGCCCTTCTCGAGCATCACGACGCTGATACCGGGGAACTCGCCCTTGCCGAGCAGGTTGTCCGGGTCGTGAAGAGAACAGGCGAGGCTCACGATGTTCGCGACCGGCGCGAGCGTGATGTAGCGCTTGGAGAAATTAAGCCGGATCTTGGCCTCACCGTCCATGTCCTTGAAGACCACGCCTTCGGCCTTGATCGACGCGGCGTCCGAACCGGCGGTCGGCTCGGTCAGGCCAAAGCACGGCACGAGCTCGCCGCTGGCAAGACGCGGCAGGTACTTGTCCTTCTGCGCATCCGTGCCGTACTCGATCAGCAGCTCGGCGGCACCCAGCGTGTTGGGGATGACCACCAGTGTGCCGATCGGGCCGAGGTTCGAGGTCTTCATCATTACCGCGCTGCGGCCCAGCACGGAAAAGCCCGAGCCGCCGTACTCCTTCGGGATAATCAGCCCGAAGAAGCCCTTCTCGCGCAAAAACTGCCAGATATCGTCCGGAATGCGGCGCGTTTCGCGCAGCTTCCAGCTGTCGACCTTGTGCAGCAGTTCCTCGACCGGGCCATCCAGAAACGCCTGCTCTTCGGCCGGTAGCGCCGGATAGGCTTCTGCCATGATGCGGCGAAAATCCGGATTACCGCTGAAGAATTCGCCGTCCACCCAGACCGATCCGGCTTCGAGCGCGTGACGCTCGGTATCCGAGATCTTGGGCAACAGCTTGGCGTCGTTGATTTTTTTGAGAAGCGTGGCAAACATGGCGTCTCCGGGGTATTCCCAACAAGATGAACGATCTAGCGGCCTTGCGCGGCCGTCGGTCTTGACTCGTGTCTGGTTCGACTATACCCCGCCACGGTGCACTGCACAAAGATAATTGAAATTATCATTTGCGCCGATGACCCTGTGCGTACGCGACATGACCCGTGCGATTTAAAGTTGCACACAATTATCTCAAGCAGTTACACAAACTTGGGCGCACTCGTTCAGGTTGCTAGAGTTACCCGTCACACGCCGCGTAATGGGGATTACTGTTGATTGACCGGTATCCGAGAACGACAAGCGAACGCGAACGCACCCTGGCCCGTCTGGACCCGGCAACACGCCAGCGCATCGAAGCCGCCGCGCTCGATCTCTTTTCGGAGCGCGAGTTTCACCGGGTCAAACTGATCAACATCGCGCGCGAAGCCCGCATCAGTCTGCAGACGCTGTACAAGTACTACGGCAGCAAGGAAGCCGTGCTGTTCGCCAGCCTCGATACCTGGCTCGGCGACCTGGCCACGCGGATGATCGATCACCTGCAGGGCATCGAGAATTTCGAGGATCGCCTGCGCAAGGTGTTCTGGGTGCTGCTGGATTACTTCGAACGCAATCCCAAGGTCGCGCAGATCATCCTCAGCTCGGTGTAC
Organism: Endozoicomonas sp. G2_2; assembly: GCF_017744135.1. GTDB lineage: Bacteria > Pseudomonadota > Gammaproteobacteria > Nevskiales > Salinisphaeraceae > Salinisphaera. Next base: position 157,565 of record NZ_JAGHQU010000002.1, on the reverse strand, counting down.
CTGAGCACATGGCGCGATGACGAGACCTTCCGTCAGCCTGCGCTGATGTCGGTGTTTCTCGGCGTGATTCAGGATGGCCGCGAACGCGGCATTCTTACCGACGAAGTCGACGAGATCGAGATTTCCGACTTCATCTGGGGTGTGGCCAACCGCACGGTGGCCATGTGGTTGCTTCGCGGTCGCAAGAAGCCGCTGACGGCGAACGCCCCCGCCCTGTTCAACATGGTGTGGCGCGCGATTGCCAGCGAGCAGGTGCTCACCGAGCAGCTGCTCGGCCGCTCGATGCCCGAAAACACCGCGGCAACCGGCTGAGAACGCTTCGCCGCGCGGCGAGGCGCGGCGCTAGAGCGTGTGCGTCGCGCGCGGACTTTCGAGCATGCCCGCCAGCAACGTTTCCAGACGCCGCTGGGTCGCGCCGTTGTCCTGGTTCGAGAACTGGATGCCGATACCCGAGGGGCGCTGGACGCCGCCGCCGCGGGGCGTTACCCAGATTACCTTGCCGGCGACCGGCATCCGTTCGTTCTGCTCGACAAGATGCATGAGCAGGAAAACGTCGCTGCCCATGTCGTAGCGTGCGTTGCCGAGCGTGGCCTGCGTCACGAACAGCCCGCCATTGGTCACGAACGGCATGTAGGCGACGAACAGCTCGTCCCGATCCTTGATGTCCAGGCGCACGATGCCGGACTGACTGGCAACATTGGGTTCGGTCATCATGCAGTTCGCCTCCGCTTGAGACAGCTTTTCAGGCTCAGGAACAACGACTCTATCACCAGCTGCCAGTCGGCGTTAGTGCGTGCCAGCCGGGCCGTATCGGCCACCCGCGCGCACCAGGGCTGAAACACGAACGGATCGAGCCGGATCGCGATACGCGCGAGCGACTCGGGCAGATCGCGGCGGCTTGGAGTGCCCGCCCCGGGATCGGTGCCTGCTTGTGCGGCCTCCAGGGCCGCGGCCAGCATCGCGCCCGCCCGGCGGTAGAGCCAATCCATGAACAGATCCCGGGGCTGACCGGCCAGACGTTCGGATATCAGGGCGATGTCCTCGCGCCCGCGAATGGCGTTGGCGAGATCGTCGTCCCAGGCGGACACGAGGCTTGCGTAATCGCGCGACGCCCGCTCGATGACGCCGAACGGTGCGCGCAGGCTGTCGGCATCGAGATCGGCCACATCGACACCCGCCGCGTCGAGCCACGATGCCGCTGTCTCCGGGTCCGGCGGCGGCACGCGCCAGAGCTGACAGCGACTGCGTACCGTGGCCATAAGCGCCGATACCCGATCGGTAACCAGCACGATATGACAATCTCGGGGCGGCTCTTCCAGCGTCTTGAGCAGGCTGTTCGCCGCGCTGGGCGACAGATCCTCGGCAGGCTCGATCCAGCCGATGCGGCCCGTCGCGTATTGCGGCGTAAGGTGCAGACGCTCGGAGAAGGCGCGCACCTGATCCACCTTGATCAGCTTGCCCCGCTCTTCGGGAACGAGACGCGATATGTCGGGATGGGTATCGGCCAGGCGCTGACGACAGGTCGCACACTGATCGCAGGCATCTCCGTTCTCGAGGCGCTCGCAGCACAAAAGCGCCGCGACGATGCGTTCCGCGAAGCGGCGTTTGCCCACGCCGGGCGGGCCGCACACCAGCAATCCATGGGCGACGCGATCGCTTTCGATCGCCTGCCCGAAATGCCCCCACAGCGGCGCATGCCACGGCGGTGCACGGCGCGATGCCTCGGCCGCGTCGGTCATGGCCAGTCCGCAAGGGCGGTTTCGATCTGGCGGCGTACCGCTGCCGGCGAGGCCTCGGCGTCGATCACGCGATAGCGCGCCGGCGCGGCGTGTGCACGCGCGAGATACGCGGCACGCACGCGTTCATGAAATGCAACCGTTTCGCGGTCGAAACGATTGCCGTCCCCGCGCTTGCCGGCACGGGCAAGCCCTGCTTCGACCGGAATGTCGAAAACCAGCACGCCGTCCGGCCGACGCTCGCCCTGCACCAGCCGCTCGAGCGTGGCGACCGCCGCGTCGCCGAGTCCGCGCGCAGCACCCTGGTAGGCATAGCTGGCATCGGTAAACCGGTCGGTCACTACCCACGCGCCGCGTGCAAGCGCCGGCTCGATCACCTGCGACAGATGCGCGGCGCGGGCGGCGAACATCAGCAGTAGTTCGCTCATGGCCGGCATGGGGTGATCGTATTCGTTCATCAATACGCCGCGAACCGCTTCGCCGAGACGCGTGCCGCCCGGTTCACGCGAGGTGACGACATCCAGTCCGCGGCCACGCAATATCGCAGCCACCATCTCGATCTGGGTGCTCTTGCCGGCGCCCTCGCCGCCCTCGAGCGCAATCAGCCGCGGCGCGTCTGTGACCGGTTCCGTCATCACGACCCACGCTGATACTTGTCGACCGCGCGATTGTGTTCGGATAGTGAATCCGAAAACACATGGCTGCCATCGCCCCGGGAGACGAAATACAGGGCATCGCCCGGGGCGGGATCGAGGGCGGCCTTGATCGCCGCGCGCGAAGGCATGGCAATCGGCGTCGGCGGCAGCCCGGTGCGGGTATAGGTGTTGTAGGGCGTATCGCGCCGCAGGTCCGAACGACGGATGTTGCCATCGTAGTCCTCGATGCCGTAAATCACGGTTGGGTCGGTCTGCAGACGCATGCCTTTTTCAAGCCGACGCGTGAACACGCCCGCGATGCGCCCCCGCTCTTCCGGGACGGCGGTTTCCTTCTCGATGATGGAGGCCAGAATCAGGGCTTCATAAGGCGTTTCCACCACCGTGTTTTCCGAGCGGTTCTCCCAAGCCTCGTCCAGAAATGTCTGCATGGCGTCGTACGCGCGCTTGAGGAACGCGATATCCGTCATGCCACGCGGGAACAGATAGGTATCGGGCATGAAGCGGCCTTCGGCCTGCTCGTCCGGATGGCCGATCGCGGCCATCACCTCGGCCTCGCTCTTGCCGGTGAGCTTCTGGTCGAGCGCATCGTTGGATTCGATCAACTGCCTTATCTCGCTGAAGCGCCGGCCTTCCACGAGCGTGATCCGGTATTGACGCGTCTTGCCGGAAACCAGCAGTTCGAGCAGATGGGCCGGCGTCTGGCGTGCGGGTACTGCGTATTCGCCGGCCTTGATGCGATTGGCCACGCCCTGATAACGCGCATACAACGACAGATAGCGCGCATCGCGCGCATTCACGATCACGCCCTCCTCGACCAGGCGTGCGGCAATCGCGTTGAAGCTCATGCCGGATTCGACGGTGACCAGCTGTCCCGACGTATTATGCAGCGGCGACGTGAAGAACCGTCCCGCATCTAGGCCGAGCGCCGCGCCAGCGAGCAGCCCGACGGCAACGAATATCCAAATCACTCGCTTGATCACCGGCACCTGCCTGTTCCTTCGTCGCGCCCGGCGTATTGCCCGCGCGATGTGGTTCCGTTATTCGATAATGCCGCGCGCCCACACGGCGGCTCGCTCACTGTACGTCAGCGCCCTGCCGTCGAGCGCGTTCACGGGGGCCACCCCGCCGACGCTGTTGCACGCCAGCGCTGCACCGAACTGCCCCAGCTCGTCGGGCCGGATATCGCGTTCGTGCAACGTGATACCGGACCGGCCCAGAGCGCGGATCAGTCGCTGGCGTGTGGCCCCGATGATACCGGCTCGGGTGATGGCCGGGGTATGCCACGCGTCGTTCGCGTCCACGAAAAACAGATTGCGCATGGTGGTCGCGACCACGAAACCTTCGCTGTCGGCCATCCAGGAATCGGCGTCGCCGCGCTCGTCACAGGCCGCCCGAGCCAGCACCTGCTCCAGGCGGTTGAGATGTTTCACCCCGGCGAGGCGCGGCTGGCAGGCCAGCGCGATCGGCGAGCGGCGCAATGTCAGTGCCGCAGGCTCGCCGTGCGCGTGTGCGGGCAAGGCATGCGCGGACACGATACGCCGCGCGCTGTCGTGCGGCGGCGCATAACCGCGGCCGCCACTGCCGCGGCTGATGATGATCTTCAGTATGCCGTCCCGTTCGTTCGGAAACAGAGCACGAAGATCGCGCTCGAGCACGCTCTGATCTGGTGCCGGGAGCGACAACGCCGCGCAGTCGTAGGCCAGCCGGGCCTGATGCTCGTCCCAGGCCAGCGGGCGGCCGCGCGCAATCCGCACGGTACGGAATATGCCGTCGCCGTAGGCAAGGCCGCGATCGTCCGCAGGTATCGCGCCGCACGGCTCGCCGTCGACCAGAACCTCGCTAGCCATACGGCCTTCCCGCGCTGTCGACGAAACTTCGCAATACGCCGCGCGCCTTTACGCGGGTTTCCTCAAGTTCTTTCTGCGGATCCGAATCTGCCACGATTCCCGCCCCGGTGCGCAATGTAAGCTGCCGGCCGCGCTGCGTGAGCGAGCGAATGACGATATTCGTGTCCAGGCGGCCGCAGCGGCTCAGATACCCGATGCTGCCGGTATACGGTCCGCGGCCCTCGCCTTCCAGTTCCGCGATGATCTCCATGCAGCGCACTTTCGGACACCCGGTGATGGTGCCGCCGGGAAACACCGCGCGCAGCGCCCTTCCGGCCCCGACATCCACCGCCAGCTCGCCCCGGATGTTGGACACGATGTGATGCACGTGGGCATAGGATTCGGCGACCATGAGCTCGTCGACCGCAATACTGCCGGGCCGACAGACGCGGCCCAGATCGTTGCGCTCGAGATCGATGAGCATGACGTGTTCGGCCCGCTCCTTCGGATGCGCGAGCAACGCCTGCGTCATCCCGGCGTCGGTGCCCGGCGTGCGTGCGCGCGTGCCGGCGATCGGCCGGGTCTGGGCGATACCGTTCTCCACGAGCATGAGGCGCTCGGGCGACGAGCAGGCCAGCGCGGCGCCCTCCCACTGGACGAGCGCCGAAAACGGCGCCGGGTTGGCGTCGCGCAACGCCGCATAGACGCTGGCCGGGGCCGCACCTTCGTGCAGCGTGCCGCGCCAGGCGCGCGACAAATTCACCTGAAATACGTCGCCGGCGTGGATGAGATCGCGCGCGCGGCGGACACGCGACATGTATTCATCCGGCGGTTGTTCTACCCAATTCGCGGCCAGCGGATCCGATGCCACCGTACGCGCGCCGGCCAGATCCTGCTGCATCTGCTCGAGTCGGTCGTCGTTGCCTTCCGACACAAACAACAGCCGGCCTTCGCGACGATCGTGGATGATCGCCGCCGGGCATCGTACGGCGAAGGCATCGGCAAAGGCGCCGTCCGGATCGACCGGCAGATCGAGCGTCGGCTCGACGCCCTGCGCCATCTCGTACCCGAGATAGACAAACCACCCGCCGACAAACGGCACGCCCGGCACGGGCTCATGGCGCTGCGCGTTCAGCCGATCGAGCGCGTCAAAGAATGCCGCACCGGACTCGTCCGCGGCCGCGCCCCGAATCGTGTCCCCCGGATACGCCAGGAGGATGTCGAAACGGCTCTGCGCCGCCGCGCCGGCACTGCTTTCCAGAAGAAAGGGATAACGTTCGGGAAAGGCCGAAGCCAGACGCAACAGGTCCGGCGTCTGCGAGATCGCGCTTTCGACGATTCGCAGATCGCCCGCTTCGTAAGCGCGCACCGATCGAGCCTGGCGTGGATGGACGCCGGGCAGACCGCTCAATCGAGACGCTTGAAGATCAGTGACCCGTTGGTCCCGCCGAACCCGAATGAATTCGACAAGGCGGCGTCGATGCGCATCTGGCGTGCCTCGTGAGGCACATAGTCCAGATTGCAGCCCTCGGCGGGATTGTCGAGATTGATTGTCGGCGGCGCCACCTGATCGCGGATCGCGAGCAGCGTGAAGATCGCCTCCGCGGAACCCGCCGCGCCGAGCATGTGCCCGGTCATCGACTTGGTCGAGCTGACGGCGACATTCTTGGCCGCATCACCGAGCACGGATTCGATCGACTGGCTTTCGGACACATCACCCACGTTCGTGGACGTGCCGTGGGCATTGATGTACTGCAGCTCGTCCGGGTTCATTTCGGCATCGGCCAGCGCATGGGTCATGCACTGACGCGCGCCGCGCCCGCTCGGCTGCGTGATGTGGTGGGCGTCGCCGCTCATGCCGAAGCCGACGACCTCGCCGTAGATATTCGCGCCACGCGCCCTGGCCTGCTCGTACTCTTCGAGCATCACCACGCCGGCGCCATCGGACAGCACGAAACCATCGCGGTCGACATCCCACGGCCGGCTCGCCGCCTGCGGGTCGTCGTTGCGGCTGGACAGGGCCCGCGCAGCACAGAAGCCGGCCAGCCCGATCGGGTTAACGGCCATCTCGCAGCCACCCGAAAGCATGGCATCGGCATCACCGGCAGCGATAAGGCGTGCGGCGAGACCGATGTTGTGCACGCCCGTGGTACAGGCGGACACCGCCGCGATGTTCGGCCCGTGCAGGTTCAGCTGTATGGATACCTGCCCGGCCGCCATGTTGGCGATACTGGAAGGAATGAAGAAGGGCGACACCTTCTTCGCGCTGTAGTCGGCCTCGTGGAAGCCGACACAGGTCTTGAGGATGGTCCCGATACCCCCGATACCGGAACCCACGGCCACGCCGACCCGGTCGTTGTACTCGTCGTCGAGTTCCAGACCGCTGTCGTTGAAAGCCTGTACCGACGCCGCAACACCGTAGTGCACGAACGGGTCGTAACGCTTGGCTTCCTTGGCCGACATGTACTGGGTGACGTCGAAGTCACGAATCGGCCCGCCAAACTGCGTCGGATAGCCCGACACATCGAAGCTGTCGATGGTCGAAATGCCGCTGCGCCCGGCCAGGATCGCCGACCAGCTCGAAGCCACATCCAGGCCCATCGGGGATATCAGACCCAGCCCGGTAACCACTACGCGACGCTGTTTCAACGGGGGCCCCCTAGTTGCTCGAATCGCCGCGCGTGGCGGCGGAGTGAAGAGTCTGGTCGGCCGATCCGTCACCGGCCGCCAACGCGAAGTCTCTCGCCGGGCGTTTTAGCCTTCGGCGTGGGACTTGATGTAATCGACCGCGTCCTTGACGTTGACGATCTTCTCGGCTTCCTCGTCGGGAATGTCGATCTCGAACTCTTCTTCGAGGGCCATGACCAGTTCCACGGTATCCAGGGAATCCGCACCGAGATCGTCGACGAACGACGCTTCCGAGGTGACCTGGTCTTCGCTGACCGAAAGCTGTTCGGCAATGATCTTCTGTACTCGTTCTTCAACGCTACTCATCGGACTCTCTCCTGATTGACTATGGTTTACGCGTCTAGCGCGCGCATTCGCCCTCGCGAACCGCGCGCCATTCTAGGGAAAAAGGGTGGGCCTCGCCAGATTCAGGAACCCATATACAGGCCGCCGTTGACGCTGAGCGTCTCGCCGGTGATGTAGGCGGCCGATGGGGAAACCAGAAACGCGACGCTTGCGGCGATGTCGTCGACGCTGCCCAGACGCTGCAATGGGATCTGCTCCAGCATCGTTTCGCGGGTCTTTTCGTCGAGATCGCGGGTCATGTCGGTTTCGATGAAGCCGGGTGCGATGGCGTTGACCGTAATCTGACGCGATCCGACTTCCCGTGCAAGCGACCGGGTAAAACCCAGCAGCCCGGCCTTGGCCGCGCTGTAGTTCGTCTGACCGGCGTTACCCATCAGACCGACCACTGAGGCCACGTTCACGATGCGCCCGCCGCGCGCCTTCATCATGCCGCGCAGCGCCGCCTTCGATACGCGGAACACGCCCGACAGATTGGCGTCCAGCACCGACTGCCAGTCGTCTTCCTTCATGCGCATGAGCAGGTTGTCGCGCGTGATCGCGGCATTGTTCACGACGATGGTGGGCGCGCCGTATGCTTTGGTGATGTCCTTGATCAGCGCTGCGACGCCGTCTTCGTCGGTCACGTCCAGGCGACGCCCCGCGCCCGCTACTGCGGCCTGGCCGAGGTGTTCGTCGATACGCTGCGCGCCATCGTCGCTGGTCGCGGTGCCGACAACCGTGGCGCCGTCGGCCGCCAGGCGGTCGGCGATCGCGGCGCCGATGCCGCGCGATGCGCCGGTCACCAGGGCCACCTGGCCGGAAAGAGTGCGTTCTGTCATGTCGTTCCTGTGTCGCTCAGGCCTGTCTCGATTGCAACGAACGGCTATTCGTCGTCGTTCTGTGTGGCCGTCAGGGCCTGGCGCAGATTTTCGGTATCCGACAAGGCGAAGGACGTCACGCTCTTATCGATGCGCTTGTTCAGGCCGGTGAGCACCTTGCCCGGTCCGCACTCCAGAAACAATTCGCAATTAGCCGCACGCATGGTGCGAATGGTGTCTGCCCAGAGCACCGACTGGGCAAGCTGGCGCACCAGCGCCTTGCGAATGCCGTCGACGTCCTCGCGTGGCTGCGCGTCGACATTGTGCAGCACGGTCAGCTTGGGCTGACGCAGGGGAATCTCGAGCAGATGCGCCTGCAACCGCTCCGCGGCCGGCTGCATGAGCGCGCAGTGCGACGGCACGCTCACGGCCAGCGGCTTGACCAGCTTTGCACCCTTGTCCTTGGCGATACGCCCGGCCGTGGCCACGGCGTCTGCGTGCCCGGCGATAACGACCTGAAGCGGCGCGTTGAAATTGGCGGCCGACACCACGAGGGCGTCGCTCGCGTGCTCCTGCTCGGCCTGCGAACAGGCCTCGCGAACCGCGTCATCGTCCAGGCCGATCACGGCCGACATCGCACCCTCGTCCGGGCCCACGGCGTTCTGCATGGCCTTGCCACGCATACGCGTCAACCGCAGCGCGTCGCCAAAATCGAGCGCGTCGGCTGCGACCAGCGCCGTGTATTCGCCGAGACTGTGCCCGGCGAGAAACTCGGGCGTGCGCCCGCCGCGGCTCTGCCAGACACGCCAGGCAGCCACGCCGGCAGTGACCAGCGCGGGCTGGGTGTATTCGGTCTGATCGAGGCGGCCTTCGCTGTCGTTGTTGATCAGATCGGCGACGTCGTAGCCCAGCGCGTCACTGGCTTCAGCGTAGGTCTCGCCGACGACCGCGTAGCGCTCGGCGAGCGCCGAAAGCATACCGGCCGACTGGGCCCCCTGACCGGGAAAAAGCATCCCGAAACGCGACATAAGAATCGTCGTGAACAAGCGATGGCGGCATCATACCCACCCGTTCTGGTCTTGGCCACGTGAAAAGCGGCTTTGCTAGAATCGCGGTTCTTATAGCCCGGATCATGGCGAGGCTGCCCTTGGTTCATGCCGAACTTACCGTTGCCGCGATCGTGCGCGTGGACGACCGATACCTGGTCGTCGAGGAATTCGCCCACGGCGAACGTGTGATCAATCAGCCGGCCGGTCATGTCGAATCGGGCGAGACGATTCTCGATGCGGTCGTGCGCGAAACCCGGGAGGAAACGGCCTGGGGCTTCACGCCCACCGGCCTGGTCGGCATGTACTACTGGCCGCACGACGACGGCCGCACGACACTGCGCTTCGCGTTCTGCGGCGAGGTGTTCGGTCACGCCGGCGATCAGTCGCTCGACGAGGGGATCATCGCCGCCCATTGGCTGACCCGTGACGAGCTCGCCCGCCGCGACGATCTGCGCAGCCCGCTGGTGCTGCGCGCGATCGAGGATTTCAGCACCTGCGAGCCGCTACCGCTCGACCGGGTGCAGCATGTTCACGGCCGCTGACATGGCGCCCACGTTCTGGCAGAAACCGCCCGCCGAAACCCGCGTGATCGTGGGTCTTTCCGGCGGTGTGGACTCCTCGGTTACGGCCCTGCAGCTGGTTGAAGCCGGTTATCAGGTCGAAGGCCTGTTCATGTTCAACTGGAGCGAGGACGAAGCCGGCCGCTGCCAGGCCGCCGACGACTTCGACGACGCCGCTGCAGTGTGCGAAGCGCTCGACATCCCGCTGCACCGGGCGGATTTCTCGCGCGAGTACAAGGCGCGCGTGTTCCGCTATTTTCTCGACAGCTACGCGGCCGGGCGCACGCCCAATCCGGATGTGCTGTGCAACCGCGAGATCAAGTTCGACGCGTTTCTCCATCACGCCGAACGACTTGGCGCCGACGCGATCGCCACCGGTCACTATGCCCGTCTCGAGCATGACGCGAACGGCACCCGTCTGCTGCGCGGGCGCGATCCGGGCAAGGACCAGTCCTATTTTCTGGCCGCGGTGCCCATGGCCGCGCTCGAGCGCACGCTGTTTCCGCTGGGCGAGACCCGGAAGACGGACGTGCGCGCCATCGCCCGCGCGGCCGGTTTGCCGATTCACGACAAGCCGGACAGCACCGGCGTGTGTTTTATCGGCGAGCGCGATTTCGAGGGCTTTCTGCGCCAGTACCTGTCCGGCCGTGCCGGCCCGGTACGTGTCGCGGGCGGCGCGCTCGACGGCCGAACCATCGGCGAACACGCCGGGCTGATCTACTACACGATCGGCCAGCGCAAGGGCCTGGGCCTTGGCGGCGTCGCCGGCGCCTCCGACGCGCCCTGGTATGTGGCCGCCAAGGATCTGGAGCGCGATACGCTCTGGGTGACCCAGGATCACGCCCATCCCGCGCTCCTCGAGAAGACGTTGACCAGCATCGCGCCGCACTGGCTGATCGAAGCCCCCGTGTTTCCGTTTCGCTGCGCCGCTCAGGTACGCTACCGCCAGCGCGCGATCGACTGTGTTGTCGACGAGGGCCCGGACGGCGGCCTCGTGGTCGAGTTCGACACGCCGCCGCGCGCCATCGCCCCCGGTCAATACGCCGTGTTCTATGACGGCGATCAGTGTCTGGGCAGTGCCGAGATCCTGCACGCCGGACGGCCCGATTTTCGAGTTTCAGCGAGCGCATGAGCGAACAGCAAACGCACACCCTGCGTGACCAGGCCCTCTCCCTGGCCGGCGTGGCGCAATTTGCGCTCTACGCGCACGAACTCGCCTCCGACGGCCGCGATCTGCCGCAGCGCATGGAGGTTGCACAGCATGCCATCTTCTCGACCGATCCGGATTCGGTGGTCGATGTGTATGGCGATCTGTCGAGCGTGGGCGACGGTATCGCCTATCTGAAGGGGCAGCTGGCCGGCCACAAGCCGGACCAGAAGGCCGCCCTGGTCGCCCGCTACATCGGCCAGATCCTGCGCCTGTCCGGCGCGCTGCTCAAGGACGACGCGGCGCTGAGCCGGATTCGCGGCGCGATCGATCGCGCACGACTGGCGGAGGCCGCAGACGTGCCGGCGATTCTCGACGACGCCTATCGCGACAGCATCAGCCCGGTGAAACCCCGAATCATGCTGCACGGCCACCCGACCTATCTGCAGAACGAGGCTATACAGGCGCGTGCGCGTACCCAGCTCATGGCAGCCGTGCGTTGCGCGATCATGTGGCGGCAGTGCGGCGGCGGCTTCATTACCCTGTTCTTCCGCCGCAAGGCGCTGCTCAAGTCACTGGAAAGCATCGGTCCGAGCGCGCCGGTACGCTGACGCCATTCCTGCCCGCGCGCGCATCCAGCTGCTTGTCTGCAGGGCTGCGCCGGAAAACGCTATAATGCGCAGCGTTTTCAAGAGCCCGGACTCGTACCGGGCCGAAGATCCACCGAGTGTCTTTGGAGATAAGAACCTATGACGGACAGTTTCAATACACGCTCGCAGTTCACTGCCGGCGATCGCAGTTTCGACTACTTCAGCCTGCCGAAGCTCCAGGAGCAGTTCCCGGGCGTGGCGAAGCTGCCCTACGCGCAGAAGATCCTGCTCGAGAACCTGCTCCGTCATGAAGACGGTTCCAACGTCGACGCCGACGACATCAAGGCGCTGGCCAACTGGGATGCCAAGGCCGAGCCGGATACCGAGATCGCCTTCACGCCCGCGCGCGTCGTGCTGCAGGACTTTACCGGCGTGCCGGCGGTGGTCGATCTGGCCGCGATGCGCGATGCCATGGCCAACCTCGGTGGCAGCCCCGACAAGATCAATCCGCTGTCGCCGGCCGAACTGGTCATCGACCACTCGGTGATGGTCGACGAGTACGGCAGCGACAAGGCGTTCGATCTGAACGCCAAACTCGAGTTCAACCGCAACAAGGAGCGCTATGCGTTCCTGCGCTGGGGTCAGGGTGCGTTCGACAATTTCAAGGTCGTGCCGCCGGACACCGGCATCGTGCACCAAGTCAACCTCGAATACCTGGCCCGCGTGGTCTTCGGCAATGAAGACACGAACCTGGCCTACCCGGACACGCTGGTCGGCACCGACAGCCACACCACCATGATCAACGGCGTGGGCGTGCTCGGCTGGGGCGTGGGCGGCATCGAAGCCGAAGCGGCCATGCTCGGCCAGCCGATCACCATGCTCATTCCGCAGGTCGTCGGCTTCAAGCTCAAGGGCAAGCTCGCCGAAGGCACCACCGCGACCGACCTCGTGCTGACCGTCACCGAGATGCTGCGCGCCAAGGGCGTGGTCGGCAAATTCGTCGAGTTCTTCGGCGACGGCCTGGCCGATCTGCCGCTGGCCGATCGCGCGACGATCGCCAACATGGCCCCGGAATACGGCGCCACCTGCGGCATCTTCCCGGTCGACGGCGAAACCATTCGCTACATGGAACTCACCGGTCGTCCGCAGGAGCAGCTGGATCTGGTCGAGGCCTATGCCAAGGCCCAGGGCCTGTGGCGCGAGGAAGGCCAGCCGGATGCGGACTACACCGATGTGCTGGAACTGGACCTGTCGACGGTTCAGCCGTCGCTGGCCGGCCCCAAGCGCCCGCAGGATCGCGTGCTGCTGACCGACATGCAGAAAACCTACCGCCGCGAGGTCGAGCCGTTCATGGCTAACCGCGCGGAGAAGCAGGAAAAGAGCATGGCCGAGGCCAAGCAGCAGAGCGAAGCCGGCCTGGCCTCGAACGACATCGGCGGCCCCACGCACGCACCGGTGACGTACAAGGAAGCAGAATTCGATCTGCACGACGGTTCGGTCGTGATCGCAGCGATTACATCCTGCACGAACACCTCCAACCCCGCTGTGATGATCGGCGCTGGCCTTCTGGCCCGCAATGCGATCCAAAAGGGCCTTCAGGTCAAGCCCTGGGTCAAGACTTCGCTGGCGCCCGGTTCCAAGGTCGTGACCGAGTATCTCGAAAAGGCCGGTCTCGACGACGACCTGGACAAGCTCGGTTTCCAGCTCGTCGGCTACGGCTGCACCACCTGCATCGGCAACTCCGGCCCGCTGCCGGAACCGATCGGCGAAGCCGTGCGCGAGCATGACCTCAACGTCGCCTCGGTGTTGTCGGGCAACCGCAACTTCGAAGGGCGCGTGCACGGCGACGTGCGCATGAACTTCCTGGCCAGCCCGCCGCTCGTGGTGGCCTATGCGCTGGCCGGCACCATCGACACCGATCTAACCAGCGACCCGCTGGGTCAGGATGCCGACGGCAACGACGTTTACCTGAAGGATCTCTGGCCGTCGCAGAAAGAAATCTACGACACCATCGGCAGCTCGCTGAACTCCGAGATGTTCAAGGACAGCTACGGCGACGTCTTCGCCGGCGACTCCCGCTGGAAGGGCCTGGACGTGCCGGAGGGCGAAATCTTCGACTGGGACGAGACCAGCACCTACGTGCAGAACCCGCCCTATTTCGAAGGCATGTCGGTCGACGTCGACGACATTCCGACCATCCAGAACGCACGTTGCCTGGCCCTGCTCGGCGACTCGATCACGACCGACCATATCTCCCCGGCCGGCGCGATCACGAAGGACTCCCCCGCGGGTCAGTACCTGCAGGAGAAAGGCGTCAAGCCATCGGACTTCAACAGCTACGGTTCGCGTCGTGGCAACCACGAAGTCATGATGCGCGGCACCTTTGCCAATGTGCGCCTGCGCAACCTGCTGGCGCCCGGCACCGAAGGCGGCTGGACACGTCATCAGCCCTCGGGCGATGAAATGTTCATCTACGACGCCGCCATGCAGTACAAGGATGAAGGTACGCCGCTGGTGGTTCTTGCCGGCAAGGAGTACGGCACCGGCTCGTCGCGTGACTGGGCCGCCAAGGGCACCCTGCTGCTCGGCGTCAAGACCGTGATCGCCCAGTCCTTCGAGCGCATTCATCGCTCGAACCTGGTCGGCATGGGCGTGCTGCCGCTGCAGTTCAAGGAAGGCGATAGCGCCGATTCCCTGGGGCTCGACGGTACCGAGACCTTCGATATCGAGGGCCTGTCTGCAGGTGCCACGAGCGTGACCGTGAAGGCGACGAAGGAAGGTGGCGAGACCTCCGAATTCGAAGCCAAGGTCCGGATCGACACGCCGAAGGAGTGGGACTACTACCAGAACGGCGGCATCCTGCACTACGTGCTGCGCCAGCTGGCCAAGGCGGCCTGATAACAGGCGCCACCCGCTCGCAGCCAAAGCCTGCGATAAAGCCCCGCTTCGGCGGGGCTTTTTTTATGCCGTGATCGGATCGATTCGCCTTGGGCTTAGCGCGGCTGACCGCGTCTCGATGGCGAGAAAGGCGCCGCTTTGGGCTGAGGCATTCGCCTGCAGACTAGCCGCGGTTCTGCTATCAGGCCCCCGGCAGCAGGTGAATCGTCGCCCGTCCTTCGCGCGCTGACTGGCGGGCGATGATATTGCCGAAATCCTCGACAGGTACGGGTCGGCTCAAGAGAAAACCCTGCACCTCGTCGCAGTTCAGACTGTCGAGAAATGCCATCTGCTCTTCAGTCTCGACGCCCTCGGCAACCACCCGCAGCCGCAGGGCATGCGCGAGCCCGATGATGGAACGCACGATCTCGACATGATCGCCGTCGCAGCTGCCGAGATCCTTGATGAAGGAGCGGTCGATCTTCAGCTGCTGGATCGGCAGCTGGCGAAGGTAAGACAGACTCGAGTGCCCGGTGCCGAAATCGTCGAGGGCCACGCGCACTCCCATCGCGCTGAAGCGTTTGAGGGCCTCGACCGCCCGCAGAATCTCGCGTACCGCCAGCGATTCGGTGATCTCGAACATGAGATACCCGGCATCGACGTTGTGCTGTTCGAGGCAGGCCTGCGTACGCTCCGGCAGATCCTCGTTGTGAATGCGAATCGCGGAGAGATTCACCGAGATCGGCGGCACGGTGAGCCCCTGATCCAGCCAGCGCCGTATCTGGGCGCAGACCGAATCCAGCACCCAGCTTTCGAGATCGTTGATCAAGCCCGTGCGCTCGGCGATGCCGATGAACTTGTCGGGCGGGATCATCCCTTTTTCGGGATGCTGCCAGCGCACCAGTGCCTCGGCGCCGGTAAGCTGGCGGTCACGCGTCGAATATTTGGGCTGGTAGTGGACCACCAGTTCGCCGTCCCGGATCGCGCCCCGCAGATCCTCCTGGACGGCATATTCCTCGGCGATACGCGTGGCCATGTCGCCGTGATAGGGCTGGTAGCAGTTCTTGCCCTTGTTCTTGGCCATGTACATGGCGACATCGGCCGCGGTCACCAGATCCGATAGTTTCGTCCCGTCGTCGGGGCATGTGGCCGAACCGATACTGGCCGACAAGCTCGTGGTCCCCTGCTGGATATGAGCGACCGCATCGAGCAGCTTTTCGCAGATCTGCGCGATCCCCGCGCGTGACGACACACCTTCGAGCACGAGAATGAACTCGTCGCCGCCCATGCGGGCGACCGTGTCGCTATGGCGTACAACCGCCGTCATGGCGGCAGCCGCGCGCTTGAGCAGCACATCGCCGGCATCATGGCCAAGCTGGTCGTTGATGACCTTGAAACCGTCGAGGTCCACATAGATCACCGCGAACGGCTCGTCGTGTTCGCGCCAGCGCGCGAGCGCGTCCTCGATGGTCTCGTGCAGCAGGTTGCGGTTCGCCAGATTGGTCAGCGGATCGTGACGACTGGCATGGCGCAGATTCGAATTGGCCTGGCTGAGCGAGCGCACCAGCTGCGCGGTATGGTTTTCCAGCCGTCGATCCAGCGCCGCCGCGGTCAACGCGGTCCCGAGCAGCAGAATTGTGCAGGCGCCGACGAGCGTGGCCAGCCACTCACTGTCGAGCTGCGACGCCGCGCCGCAGATACTGCCGATGGGAAACTGCGCGGCGACCATGCCGGTGTAGTGCATGCCCACGATCGCAGCGCCCATGACCACCGCGGCTGTCGCCTTGCCGGCAAAACCGCGCAGACGGCTCGCGTCGCGCAGTACAAACGCGATCCACAGCGCCGCGCCGGACACGCCGAGGGCAACCAGCAGCGACAGCACGACCCAGAGCGGGTCGTAGACGATACCGGGCTCCATGAGCATGGCGGCCATGCCGGTGTAATGCATGCCCGCGATACTGGCCGCCATGAACACGGCGCCGAGGATCAAGCGCGCGCGCGACATCTGGCTGCGGCTGGCGACCAGCAGCGCGATCGAGGAGGCGATCACGGCCATCACCCACGACAGCGCCGTAATCTCGAAGTCGTACCCCATTTCGATCGGCAGATCGAAGGCGAGCATGCCGATGAAATGCATCGACCAGATACCCGTGCCCATGCAGACCGCGCCCGCGGCAAGCCAGGCGTAGGCATCACGGGTGCGCGAAGCGCTGACGCGACCGACCAGATCGAGCGCGGTATAGGACGCCAGGATTGCCACGACGATGGCCAGCGCCGTGACCCGGTAGTCGTAGGTACCGAACATGTAATCGATGCCCAAGATCGTCGCTCCTATCTCGATGAACGCATCACGCGGGACGTGTTCAGCCAAGAAACCGCGGCATGATCGACCTGGTGCGTGCGTCGGCGACCGGAAGTACGCCGTGGCGCCGACCGCAGCACAGGTCGTTGCCTATAGATCGGCCGCGTCACACGATTCTTGAGCGCAGACGATCGCCCGGACCGCTTCGTGCGCAAGGGCTCAACGCCCGAAGACCGAGCCATGGGCGGCCGATCAGACGGCAGGCATGTCGCCGTCGGCCTCGAACAGGCGCGACGCTGCGAGCGGGCGCATCTCCGGTCGCGCGCTTGCCTGGCGCGCCTGCTCCCGCTCGACTTCGCGCACATAGAACCAAACGTCCCGCGACTCCTTCTCGAGGCCGATATCGAAACTCACGCCGATATAGGCCCGCTGCGCGTCGGTATCGATATGGCTGTGGCTGAGTTGGCTTGCGGCCTCGAAGGTTTCGCCATTGGGAAAGCAGGCACGCGCCCGGTAGCGCACATCGCCGAACTCGAGGCCGTGGACGTCGTCCGCCGGCAGACTCAACAAGCAGCCGCCAATGGACAGGTCGTGCAGGGTGGCCTTCCATTCGTTTCCGCGCGAATCACGCAACAGGACGGCCACGCGCATCCCCTGCCCCAGCGCCGCGCGGAAATAGCTGCGCCGCTTGAGAAACGTGATCTGACCCGGCAGCTCGCAGCGCAGGCCGAGGCGGGTCGAGCGTTGCAGGACCTCGACGGTTCGCATCGCGCTCGTCTGCATGACGGCGGATGCCTGGCGCGCGTGCAGCACGAACCACCGGTCGGCGCCGAGCATACGATTGAGGTCCCCGATACCCGTGATATCGAGCAGACATCGGCCGAGTACCCGATCGACGGTCATCACGCTGATCGGATAATGAATCAGTGTGCCGTCGAAACGCAGGGTCACTTCGTGCGCGTTGCGTGTCAGGTCGACAAAGGCATCGGCAATTGCTTGCGGTGCCTCGATTTCCGCGTAGCGCGCATTCGACATGGCAACGGTTTCCACTGGCTTTCGGTTCGCTGGACGCAGACCTATCGGCGGCGCGCGCGTTTCGCTTTAATGCCCAGCCTCGTTAGTCACGCGGCCCGCGCGATGACGACCGCGGGCGGGATTTGGGCGCGGCCCGCCCGCCGGCCAGGCACGGAACCCGGTGAGGCAGCGCGGATTCAAACAATCGGGTTGCGCCACGTCTGCTGTGGCGCATGACGGGTGTGGCCGGCCCTAGGTATCTGGCATGGGAGTGATTCTTCACCCGGTTGCCTGCAATCTAGCGGGATTCTCCAAGGCGGATCAGTCCGCTGCTGCAATTGTTGCGACAGGCTTGCTGATGGTTTCCTTCGCGTTGCGCCGGGCCGACCGCTACACTGTTGGCGCAGAAATCTGCAATCAATCAGTTCGATCAAGCAAAGAGAAAATTATGGCCAAAGGCACCGTTAAGTGGTTCAGCTCCGAAAAGGGCTATGGCTTCATCGCTCCCGAGGATGGCAGCAAGGACCTTTTCGTACACCACTCTGAAATTCAGAACGGCGGCGGCTTTGCCACCCTCGAAGACGGCCAGGCGGTCGAGTTCGAAGTCGGCGAAGGCAGAAAAGGACCGTGCGCCAACAAGGTGGTCGCGGTTTAAGACCCATGCATCGCGGTTGCCCTGCTACATTTTCGTGGCAGGCACACCGGACGGATCGCCCGGCGATCTGCCCCTGCACGTGACCGATCGATGCAACAGCACCGAATCCTAGCGATTCAAAACCACTGCATGTCGGGGAGCAGCAGCGAAATCCCGTGCTCCGTCGGAGGCGGGAATCTACTCGTCAATGCTTTCCGACATGTGGCGGAGGCGGTGCCGAACCGCCCCATTCCCATCTTTGCGTACCCGATAATTGCGCGGCTGACTGCTGGCGTAACGACACGGCCGGTATGGCTTTTCCATAGCCGTGACCATGCCGCAAGCCATACACAAGTCTGCCGCGTGCCTGCGGCATAAGCGCCAACGAGCGTCTTATGAACATCTGGGTCGATGCCGACGCCTGCCCCGGCGTCATCAAGGACATTCTCTTTCGCGCCGCGCGCCGCACCGGCATGACGCTGACGCTGGTCGCGAACCAGCCGATCCGCGTGCCGCGATCGCCAAACATCGCGGCCATCCAGGTGGCTGCGGGCTTTGACGTCGCGGACAACGAGATCGTCAAACGTGTCGCGGCGGGCGACCTCGTGATCACCGCGGACATACCGCTGGCCGCCGAAGCCGTCGAACGTGGCGCGCTGGCGCTCAGTCCACGCGGCGAACTCTATACGCATGACAACGTCAAGGCACGTCTGAACATGCGCGACTTCATGGACAGCCTGCGGGGCGCGGGCGTGGATACCGGCGGCCCGCCACCGCTTCACCCGAACGATCGTCACGCCTTTGCGCAGAAGTTGGATCAGCTGCTCGCAAAACGGCCGACACGCCACTGAGCCGGCGCGCATAAGCCCTCACGGCGACGCGCGGCGCCCTGTAGCTAGCTCGAACCCTCTGCCGCGCCCTCGCCGTCAAGATCCGATTCCGCCCGCGCGAGTAGCGCGAATTCTTCCTCGGCCGTCTTGGCGACCAGATGATGCCGGCTGAAAAGAAAGAAATACGCCGCGCCGACAGCAAACAGGATCAGCGTGTAGCCAAACGCCCGCGGATCGAATGCATAGACGCCGGTCAGCGCGACCAGCGACAGCACGAGCGCAATCCCCGAAGTCACGATGCCACCGGGCGTGCGGTACGGCCGCTCGAGCTGCGGCTGATTCACGCGCAGCAGGATATGGCTCAGGGCCATGAGCGCGTAGGACAGTGTCGCGCCGACAACGGCCATGCCCAGAATCAGATCACCCGCGCCGCTCAACGACACGAGGAATCCCAGTACGCCGGGCACGATCAAGGCCCAGGACGGCGCCTTGCGGGAACTCGTCAGCGACAGAAACTGCGGCAGGTAGCCCGCGCGCGAGAGCGCGAAAACGAGACGACTGTAGCCGTAGATGATCGAGAAGAAAGAGGCGATCAGCCCGGCAAGGCCGAGCACATTGACGACCGTGCCCAGCGTTTCGCTGCCGCTTTCCTTGAGCGCGGTCACCAGCGGCACGCCGCTCTCGCCGATCGCCTGGGCGCCCGCCGCACCAGCGAGCAGAAACAGCACGAGCACTGCCGTTCCCAGCAGGAAGATCATTGCGCCGATAATGCCCTTGGGCACATCGCGGGCCGGGTTCTTGGCCTCCTCTGCCGCCAGCGGAACCCCTTCCACCGCGAGGAAAAGCCACATGCCGAAAGGCAACGCTGCCCATACACCATACCAGCCCATCGGCAGAAAGCTCGATGCGCCGACCGCATCGGTGGTTGCCATGTCGAACAGGTTGGCGGTATCGAAATCGCCGATCAGTGCGATGGCGGTCGCGAGAATCGCGAAAACCGCGAGGCCGCTGATGACCATCATGACTTTCAGCGCTTCGCCGACACCGGCAAGATGAATGGCGATGAACACGGCATAGAAGACGGCATACACCACCGGGCCGTTCACCCCCAGCAGTTCCTCCACCGCGGCCCCGATGAAGATGACGATCGCCGCCGGCGCGAGCGCATACTCGATGAGCACGGCGAGCCCGGTGAGATATCCCCCGGCCGGCCCCATGGCCTGACGGGCGAAGCTGTAGCCGCCGCCGGCGGCCGGAATGGCGGCCGACATCTCGGCAAGCGACAGGACGAGCGTGAAATACATCAAGGCCATCAAGGCCGCGGCAATGGCGAAACCGCCCCAGCCGGCTTCCGCGATGCCGAAGTTCCAGCCGGCGAAATCCCCGGAGATGACATAAGACACGCCAAGACCGGCAAGCAGCACCCATCCGGCCGTGCCACGGCGGAGCTGGCGTTTGGCCAGATAGTCGTCGTCCAGTCCTTCTGCCGCCATGACCGTACCTCGCTTTATGGATTTCTAGGAAATCAGGAAATTGCCCGGCTCGCTGTCGTGTTCGATAACGTTCGAGTCGCTACGGTCCTTGAGCTTCACGCCAGACAGTTCGAGTCGGCGCGCCTCGCGCAACAGATACAGCGCACGACGGCTCGCCTCGTCCAGCTGCAGGCCCGCGGGCCGCACGTTGGATATGCAGTTACGCAAAGCATCGGTCGTGCCAGGTTTCGGATTCCAGGTGAGATACAGCCCGAGGCTGTCCGGTGAACTCAACCCCGGCCGCTCGCCGATCAGGACCAGCACCGCGCGCGCGTTGAGTAACGCCCCGATCTCGTCGCCGATGGCGACACGCCCCTGCTCGACGACACACAACCGGGCGAGCGCCCAGTGCTCCGCGTCTTGCGCGAGTGCGGACGCGAGTGCTTTCACGAACGGCGCGGCATGGGCCTGCACGGCACGCGAGGACAGCCCATCCACGACCACGATTGCGAGATCACACGTCTTCTGCGCGGCGTCCGCGCCGTCGCCCAGTGCCTTGTGCGACGCGTCGTCGAGCCGGCGCCCCAGATCGGGGCGTTGCAGATAGGTGATACGGTCCGACGCCTGGCTGTGCAGGCGCAGCGGCTCGGTTGTGCCATCGCCGCCCGCAGAATCGACGATATCGTTCAGGCCGTCGCAGAGGCTATCGACATCGAGCGGCAGGTGCACCGCATCCCGCGCCTGGGCATGGGCCAGCTGAAACGCGAGCATTTCGTCGGTCGGCAGGCTGACCCCTGCGCGCCCCAGGCCGATGCGGGCGTCGGTGAAATCGCGCAGCGCGCGCCAGGGATTGTCGACGACGCCTGCCTCGCGACGCGACGCAGGGTCGGCTTTCGTGACGTCGGATTGTGAGTCGGACCGGTCGGTTGGATCAGCCATGGTCGGCACCGCCTGGCAGATTCTCGAGCGAGCGGGCAAAGGACGGCGGCATCTGCTCGTGCAGCACGTGGCGGTCGGCATCGCGCATGATCTGCATGCGTTCGAGCCAGGCCTCGAACTCCGGCGCCAGCCGCAGATCGAGCGCGCGCCGTGCGTAGAGCGCGTCGTGAAACGACGTCGTCTGGTAGTTGAGCATGATGTCGTCCGAGCCGGGAATGCCCATGATGAAGTTGCAGCCGGCCACGCCGAGCAGCGTGAGCAAGTTGTCCATATCGTTCTGATCGGCTTCGGCGTGGTTCGTGTAGCAGACGTCGCAGCCCATGGGCACGCCGAGCAGCTTGCCGCAGAAATGGTCTTCCAGACCGGCACGGATGATCTCCTTGCCGTCGAACAGATACTCGGGGCCGATGAAGCCGACCACCGTATTCACAAGCAGCGGCTTGAACTTGCGCGCCACGGCATAGGCGCGTGCTTCGCAGGTCTGCTGGTCGAGGCCGTGATGGGCATCGGCCGAGAGCGAACTGCCCTGACCGGTTTCGAAGTACATCACGTTGTTACCGACGGTGCCGCGGCCCAGCGATTGCGCGGCCGACTCGGCCTCCGCGAGATCCTTCAGGCCGAAGCCGAAACTGCTATTGGTCGCCTCGGTGCCGCCGATCGACTGAAACACGAGATCGACCGGCGCGCCCTGTTCGATCGCCTCCATGGTGTTCGTGACGTGGGTCAGCACGCAGGACTGGGTCGGGATCTCGTACTTGCAAATCACCTCGTCGAGCAGACGCATGAGCTTGACCGATTGGGCCACATTGTCTGTCGCCGGGTTGATGCCGATCACGGCGTCCCCGTTGCCGTATAAAAGACCGTCGAGAATGCTCGCGGCGATGCCGGTGGTGTCGTCGGTGGGGTGATTGGGTTGCAGCCGTGTCGACATGTGCCCGGCCAGGCCGATCGTGCTGCGAAAGGCAGTTGTCACGCGGCATTTGCGCGCGACGAGGATCAGGTCCTGATTCCGCATGATCTTGCTCACCGCGGCCGCCATTTCCGGCGTGATTCCCGGCCGCAGCTTTTCGAGCACCTCGGGCGTACTGTCGTCGCTCAACAGCCAATTGCGAAAATCACCGACGGTCAGGTGCGCGATGGTTTCGAAGGCCGATGCATCGTGATCATCGACGATGAGCCGCGTGATCTCGTCGTCCTCGTAGGCGACGAGCGCCTCGTTGAGGAAGGTCTTGAGCGGCAGCTCGGCGAGCACCATCTGGGCGACGACGCGTTCCTCGGCGGACTCGGCGATGACCCCTGCCAGTCGGTCGCCGGAGCGCGCCGGGCTGGCCTTGGCCATGACCTCGGCAAGATGGGCGAACCGGTAGGTTCGATCGCCCAGGGTGTAGCGATACGTCCCGCTCATCTCGGCTCTACCTCGATGGCCGCGCCCGCAGGATGCGATAGCCGTCGGCTCTTCGAGCGTAAACGAAAGTTGGCGTTTGCACGAGCCGCCGGATCGACGCGAACCGATGCGCGCGTTATTACCAGGGCGCGAGCTGCGCCACCGACTCACCCGCGTGCCACGGCCTCCAGAAGTCCGACGGGACTTCGACCCGCCGCTGGCCTGCCGACAAGTCGCGACTTATCCGGACGAGGTCGTGACCGGCGTCTGCTCCTGGAGATAGCGCGTGAGCGTATCGAACGGCATGGGCCGGGCGAACAGATAGCCCTGAAACAGATCGCAACCGCGTTCGAGCAGAAACAGATGCTGCGCGCCGGTTTCGATACCCTCGGCAACCACTTCGAGCCCGAGGTGATGCGCCATCGTGATGATGCCCTGGGCGATGGCCGCGTCCCCGGCGTTGCGGGTGATGTCGCGGGTGAATGTCCGGTCGATCTTCACCTTGTTGATCGGCAGGTGCTTGAGATAACTCAGACTGGAGAACCCGGTCCCGAAGTCGTCGATGAACACATCGACGCCCATGCGCCGCAGCGTGCGCAGAATGTCGATTGCCGCGTCGGTGTTCTCCATCAGCACCCCCTCGGTGAGCTCGATCTTGAGCAGCGAGGTCGCAAGCCCGGTTTCCTCCAGCGTCTCGAGGAGGCTGCCCAGGAAATTGCGGCCGTGGAACTGCACCGGCGATATGTTCACCGCGACCGAGTAGGCCGTACCGTGATGCCGGTTGAGCGCGACGATATCGCGGCAAGCCCGGTGCATGACCCACTCGCCGATGGGGATGATCTGTCCGGTCTGTTCGGCAAGCGGGATGAAGGTCACCGGCGACACCATGCCGCGTGTTGGATGCGCCCAGCGGATCAGGGCCTCGAAACCTTCCACCGCGCCGGATGCGGCTTCGATAAGGGGCTGGTAATGCAACGTGAACTCGGCTTGTGTCAGTGCATCGTGAAGTTCACGACGCATGCTCACGCGCTCGTTCATCGTCGCCGTGATCTCTTGCGTGTACCAGTGATAGGTGTTGCGACCCTGGCGCTTGGCCAGATACATCGCCATGTCGGCATGCTGGATGAGTGCATTCGGGTGTTCGGCACTCTGGTCGTTGATCGCGATGCCGATACTCGCGGTGACATGAACCTCGTGGTTGTCGATCCGGTGCGGCTTGTCGAGCACGGCCAGCGCCCGCTCGGCCACGGCGAGCGCCTGCGCCGGTTCGTCGATGCGGGGCAGCAGCATCACGAACTCGTCGCCGCCCACGTCAGCTAGTGTGTCGCCGGGCGCGAGTATGCCGGAAAGACGCCGTGCCACTGCGTTGAGAAGCTTGTCGCCCACGCCGTGACCCAGCGTGTCGTTAACCGGCTTGAATTCATCCTGATCGATATAAAGCAGCGCGATCAGCGTCGCGTCGCGATGGGCCTGAACGAACGCCGTCTGCAGCCGCTTTTCGAGCAGGCCGCGGTTGGGCAGCCCGGTCAACGGTTCGTGGCTCGCCTGATGCGCTAGATCCTCCTCATGCGCCTTCTGCGCCGTCACGTCGTGCTGAATACCCACGAAATGGGTCAGCTGGCCGGCATCGGCGGTCACCGGGGACACGAACATGTCGTTCCAGAAGGTGCTGCCGTCCTTTCGATAATTGAGCAGCGTCACCCGGACATCGCGCGATTCGCTCACCCGCTGGCGGATCAGCGCAAGGGCCCTGGGATCGGTGTCCGGCCCCCTGAGGAAACGACAGTTTCGCCCGAGCACCTCGTCGCGCCGGTAGCCGGTCATGCGCTCGAAAGGTTTGTTGACGTAGATGAGGGGAAAATCGGGCAGGCCCGCGTCCGCGATCACAACGCCGTTGACCGTGGTTTCCACACTGCGCTGGAGAATCCGCAGCTCGGTCTCCTGCGCCCGGCGCCGCGTGATGTCCTTCGCGATGCCGTACACGCCGGCAACGGCGCCGTCGACCATGCTGGGAAGATTGGTGACGTCGAGCACGCGTGTTTCGCCGCGTGCATCGGTGATCTGTATTTCGTAGCGCTGCGGCTCGCCTTTCGCGGCGGCCTCGAAGAAGCGATCGGTCCTGGACACATCGTCTTCGACGACGAAATCCCGATAATGAAGACCGATGAGATCCGCCTCGGGCACGCCGGTGATATCGCAGGCCGCTTCGTTGACGCTGCGTAGAAACCCATCCTTATCGAGCGAGAACACGGCATCGGGGTTGTGCGTGAACAGCGAGCGATAACGCTGCTCGCTTTCCAGCAGCGCACGCCGGTCACGGTGGCGCTCGATCGCGAGCGCGACCAACCCCGCAGCACGCTCGATGGGCGCACGTTCCGTATCGTCGGGCGCGCCG
Organism: Endozoicomonas sp. G2_2; assembly: GCF_017744135.1. Lineage (GTDB taxonomy): Bacteria > Pseudomonadota > Gammaproteobacteria > Nevskiales > Salinisphaeraceae > Salinisphaera. The sequence continues at coordinate 132,324 of NZ_JAGHQU010000002.1, read as the reverse complement.
GTTGTGCGTTGATAGATCGCGAACGTGCCGAGCAGTTCGTCTTCTTTCGTGAACAGCGGGTACGACCATCCCGCGCGAATGTCGAGTTCCGTGCAGAGGTCGTGATATCCCGCGCAGTTGGGGTCTGCAAGGATGTCCGCGCAGATCACGACCTGGCGTCGATGCGCGGCTGTGCCACAGATCGCTGAGGCCGGCCCAACGGGCACCTGGGCCGCCGCGTTGCGAAAGCGCTCGGGCAGCCGCCCCCCGCCGGCCCGGAAACGCAGGGTCTGCGACTCCCAGTCGAAAAGCATGAGCGAGCTCATCGCTTCGGAAAGCTGGGACTCGATCATTTCGCAGATCGCCGCGAGCGTATGCTCCAACGGCGCGTCATGCGCGATCATGTACTGGATCCGCTGAAGCGCGTCGTCACGCGCGCCATTGTCCGTCACACCGCGGTCCTCCGGGCACGATCCATTACGCCGCAATGGATTCTATCCCCTCGCATTACGCGCCGGTATCGTCCGGTGCTGTTATCGTTCGCGGGCTTGCGCGCGATTCGCGCCTTGCCCATGACGATAATCCAGATCAAACCATGCCTTCGGGGAAGTTTTTCACAACGGATTCTTGAATTTTCGACGGCGCGGCTAGCGATTACACCAAACGGTCGCCCCTTATCTGGCCGGCAAATATCGCGTTAAGTGTGCTTTTGCCAACCTCGGCGGCAAAAGCGCAAACGGGCTATTTGTGCAGCAGCACCTATAACTTACTTGGCTATAACCGATTTTGCCGCTTTGTATCCAGGGGTATCATTTCTGGAACTCTGCGTTCCGAGAACCGACGAGTCGAGTGGGCCTCGCGGGTTTCGCTTCAACGATCGGATTTCTGGCGATGCGCCTTGATCTGCTCGCCGGCCTGCTCGCGCAGGCTGCCGATTTCCTTGAGCGTGGTCACCACGGCCTCGATACGCGGCTGAGGCCAGGCGCGCACATAATCGGGGACCGATCCATCGCCTTCGCGCATGGCCTTGTCGACAGCAAGCGCGTCGGGCAAGTGCTGTTCGAATCGCGCGATATCCGGCAGCACCTCGACAAGCTCGTCGCGTGGCAGGGCCACCCCGCCGATATCGATATGGGTTGCAGAGAGATGGTTCGAGTCGGCGGTCACGCTATGCTCCGTTCGCGGTCTGGCAATCCGTGAAGATGCCGGAAGCATGGGGCGCCCGGCCGCGCTGTACAACCGCCGCCAGACAACATCGCCAGGCGTTATGTCCGGGCGGGCATCCCGATACGAGCGAGAAAGGAAACGCGGTCAGCCTGCCCCGCCGGCCGGTTGCTTTCCGGCTTTCCGCTTCGATTTGGGCTTGGCCTTGCCTGCCTTGCTCTTTACCGGTTTTTTCGTCTTCGGCGTTTTCGGTTTCTTCCGACGCCCGGCGGGCGGCGCCGGCGGCGCGCCTTGATCGCGGCTGATGGCCAGCTGTCGATTGGCCACCCAGACCGTTTTCAGATGCTCGAAGATCTCCTTCGGCATGCCCTTGGGCAGATCCACCAGGCTGAATTCGTCGCGAATATCGATACGCCCGATATGCTTGCTGTCCACGCCGGCCTCGTTGGCGATCGCGCCGACGATATTGCGCGGCTCGACACCGTGCGCGCGCCCGACCTCGATCCGGAAGGTTTCCAGATCGCCGTCCGTGAACGCAGCGTTTCGGCCCGCCGCCTTGTCCGTAGAGGGGCCGGCGGCCGCGCTCGATGGCTTTTTCTTCGACGTGTCGAGCATCAACGGCTCGTCGCCCTGCGCCATATAGGCGAGCACCGGCGCGAGCTCTTCGAGCTCGACGTTCTGCTCCGCGCGGTATTCATCGATCAGCCGCCGGAACGTATCGAGCTCCGCGCTGTTCAATGTGTCGGTGATGCGCTGCTTGAAACGCGCGACCCGCTGCTCGTTGACTTCGGCCACGCTGGGCAGATCCATCGGCTCGATCGACTGGCGCGTGGCGCGCTCGATGGCCTTGAACAGCCGCTTTTCGCGCATCGTCACGAACAGGATGGCGTCGCCCTCGCGCCCGGCGCGACCGGTCCGGCCGATGCGATGCACATACGACTCGGTGTCGTGCGGAATATCAAAATTGATGACGTGGCTGATTCGCTCGACGTCCAGGCCGCGGGCCGCCACGTCGGTGGCCACCAGGATATCGAGCTGGCGGTTCTTCAGGCGCGCGACGGTGCGCTCGCGCTGGGTTTGGGCGATATCGCCGTTGAGCGCAGCACAGGCATGGCCGCGCGCGGACAGCCGTTCGGCAAGTTCATCGGTCGCCTTCTTGGTGCGCGCGAATACGATCATCGCGTCGAAAGGCTCGGCCTCGAGCAGCCGCGTAAGCGCGTCGAGCTTGCTGGTGCCGCCGCCGACGATCCAGTAGCGCTGGCGGATGTTGACCGCGGTCGTGGTCTTCGCCTGAATGGTGACTTCCTGTGGCGCCTTGAGATGCGTCTTCGCGATGCGCCGGATCGCCGACGGCATGGTCGCCGAAAACAGCGCCACCTGACGTTCGGCCGGCGTCTGTTCGAAAATCCATTCGACGTCGTCGATGAACCCCATGCGCAGCATTTCGTCGGCTTCGTCGAGCACCATCCAGCCCAGGTTCCCGAGCCGCAGCGTGCCGCGCTTGATGTGATCCATCACACGGCCGGGCGTGCCGACCACCACATCGACACCGCGCTTGAGCGCGGACAACTGTGGGCCATAGCTCTGGCCGCCGTAGATCGGCAGCACGGTGAATCCGTCCACATGGCTGGCATAGCGCTGAAAGGCTTCCGCGACCTGGATCGTCAGCTCGCGCGTGGGCGTTAGCACGAGCGCCTGCGGCCCCTGTCCGCGGCCACCGCTGCGCAGGCGCGACAGAATGGGTAGCGCGAACGCCGCGGTCTTGCCGGTACCGGTCTGGGCCTGGCCGAGCACATCGCGCCCCGCGAGCAGCGGCGGGATCGTCGCGGCCTGGATCGGCGACGGCGTTTCATAGCCAACCTCCGACAGACCGGCCATCACGGCGTCGGAAAGGCCCAGGTCGCGGAAAGCGACCGGGTTGGAATCGTCTTGGGGAGAGGCGGCCATGCGTTGCCTGCGAGCGCGGGGCGCCAACGTGCGCCCGGGGAACTACCGCGCCGAACGGCGCGGGCGCATATTCTAACGCGTATCGGCAGGACAGCAGTGCGCAACACGCACGCCCACGCGAAGAATTTCACGATCCCGCCACACGGGCGTCGCCACGAACCAATTGCGCGATCGCAACGCCGGTGCTAATTAAACCGCAGGGGATGAATGCCGCCATCGCACGGTCGCGCACCACGCACGCCCGGCGAAGCCTTGGGGAGCCGCGCATGCCGACCGTCGAGCCGCCCTATTTTCCGATCATCTACGTGCGGGGCTATGCGGCCACGGACGGCGAGATCGAAGACACCGTCGCCACGCCCTACATGGGCTTCAATCTGGGGGCGACCAAAAGCCGCCAGGACCATGACGGCAAGATCAATCGCTTCATCTTCGAATCGCCGCTGCTGCGGCTGATGAAGGATGAAGACTATATCGACACCTACCGCGACGGCGACTACGTCAAGGGCGCAGCGCCGGCGCGCAGCGTCTGGATCTTTCGTTACTACGAGCCGTCGTCCAACGATTTGGGCGACGGCAAACGGCGACAGATGGTGGTATTCGCCACCGACTTGCGGCGTTTCATTCTGAGCGTGCGCGACAAGGTCTGCGGCGACGATCCGCAGGCGCGCGAGCAATTCCAGGTCTATCTCGTGGCCCACTCCATGGGCGGGCTGATCAGCCGCTGCTACCTGCAGAACGTGTGCATTCACGGCAGCGGCGACAAGGCGCTCGACGCGCAGCTCGGCCTGCCGGGCGCCAGCCTAGTCGACAAGGTCTTCACCTATGGCACGCCGCACAACGGCATCGATATTCGCGGGCTCAACGTGCCCGACCTGGGTCTGACCCGCGCGCTCGAAGCCGATACCTTCAACCGCGGCGACATGGCCCGGTATCTGGCCATCGACGGCCAGCCTGCACGTGTCGATACGCTCGACGGCCACTTCCCGCCCGAGCGCTTTTTCTGCTGCATCGGCACGAACTACAACGATTACACGGCTTTCTTCGGCCTTGCGCGCAAGGGCACCGGGCCAATGAGTGACGGCCTGGTGATGATCGGCAACGCCGCGGTGAGCGGCGCGCCGCGCGCGTTCGTGCATCGCAGCCATAGCGGCGCCTACGGGCTGGTCAACAGCGAAGAGGGATACCAGAACCTGCGGCGATTCCTGTTCGGCCAGTTTCGCGTCGACGCCAGACTCGTCATCGATGCGATCACCCTGCCCCCGGCCATCGAGAAAGCCGTGGGCGGCGCCACGGGTCGCCACCGGGTGAATGCGGCCTACTACATCGAAACCGAGGCCGCGGTACGCGGTGCCCGCTATTTCCTACACCAGCGGCGTTTCGATCAGAGTTCGGCGCTGATGAAGAACTACGATGAACTGGTGCACGGGCACGATCCGCTCTACCTGTTTACCGGCTATCTGCATGAGGGCGCGAAAATGCCGGAAAGCCACGACCGCGCGCTGGCCTTTCAGCTGCGCCTCGCGATTCAGGTCCCCGCCTACGAGATCGACAACGCCTTCTGGTTCGACGAGCACTATCCGGGCGACTACATCTTCGACGAGACGCTCACCTTCGAAATACGCCCCCGCCAGACACCGTTATCGATCAGCTACGGACTGGCGTCGCGGCATGCCCCGCGGCGCGCGCCGAAGAAAATCGCTGGCGACGACCTGACAATCGCCGCGGACGGTTCGCTTCATTTCGAGATTGTGCTGGGTTTCGACAGGCAGAGTGCCAATCCGCCGGCGCCCGGCTTCTCGGGGCGCCTGCAGATCAGCGCGAGTCCGTGGAACGGCTAGCGCGCGGTATCGACCGGTTGCGGGTCGATCACGTTGGCAATGGTGTCTGCCGTCAGCGCCGACAGCGTCCAGCCCAGGTGTCCGTGGCCGGTGTTGTAGAACACGTTCGGCGCGCGGCCGCGGCCCACCTTGGGCATCATGTTCGGCATCATCGGCCGCAGGCCCGCCCAGGGCACCACGTGGCGCGTACTCACCCCCGGGAAACACTGGTTGACCCAGTCGACCAGCGGTTCGATACGGTCGGCGCGTATATCGCGGTTGAAGCCGTTGAACTCTGCCGTGCCCGCTACCCGGAAACGGTCGGGCCCCAGCCGGCTGCTCACCAGCTTGGTCTCGTCGTCGAGCAGGCTGACTTCCGGCGCGGCCGACCGCGAGGCCTCGTCCTCGAGATCCACGGTGATGGAATATCCCTTCACCGGGTAGACGTTCACGCGATCGCCGAGCTGCGCGGCGATATGGCGGCTGCCCGTGCCGGCACAGACCACCACCTGGTCGAAGGTTGCGGCATGCCGATCTTCTGGTAGATCGTTTTCGTAGGCGGCGATATGAATGCGCCGACCGTCCGAGCGCACGCTTTCCACCGAATGGTTGTAGCGAAACCGCGCGCCGTGACGCTCCGCCGCTGCGGCCAGGCCGTTGGTGAATTTGTGAATATCGCCGGTCGAATCGCTTTCGGTGAAGAAACCGCCGTAATAATTACCGGCAAGCGTCGGTTCGATGGCGCGCATCTCTTCCGGCGTGACCGGCTGGCGCTCGAGCCCGCCCGCGGCAAGCAGCCGCGATACCTTCTCGGCGTGCCGGTAGCCGGCTCGGTTGCGGTAGATGTGCAGAATGCCCTTGCGCTTCACGTCGAAATCCACGTTTTCGCGCTCGGCCCAGGAGAACAGGTAATCGCGCGCCTCGATCGCCATGCGCGCGGTCTCGGTCGTGTTCTTCTCGTACTGCGGGATGGCCGCCATGAACTCGAAGAACCACGACAGCTTGTGCCAGGAGGGCTTGGGGTTGACCAGCAGCGGCGCGTCGTTGCGCAGCATCCACTTCAACCCCTTGAAGATCATCGGCCAGTGGTTCCACACCTCCGCGTTCGAGGCCGACAACTGGCCGCCGTTCGCGAACGATGTCTCCATCGCGGCGTAGCGGTTGCGATCGTAGAGGGTGACATCGTGACCCCGCGTGATCAGCGCGTAGGCCGTGGTGACGCCCGTGATGCCACCGCCAATGACTGCAATCTGGTTCATGACTCTCTATCCGATAACGTCGAGCTTTCGAGTCCCTGCAATTCGTGGGCAGGGAATGCCCCTCCGTTTCTGGACCTGAGAGATTCGCGGTACCGCCAGGCCGTACCGCTTGCTCCTTCGGTGCGCCGATGGACGAATGCATCGGCAGCTCTTCGGAATATGGGGTGATACCGGTCCCTGATGCCTGAGAGTTTCCGGGGCGGTTGCTCCTTCGGCGCCGGCCGACTGGCCGGTCTCTCCCGATATCACGCGCTGTTTTGTGTACCGTGGTCACATGAAGTTGTGAGCCTCGATCGCCGCAAACCCTGTCGCGGCGATCGAGACGCAAGAATATCACGTTTGATGAGGTCCGCATGCGCCCGCAAGTGCGATACGAAGCGGCTTGCAGCGAGTTCGACACCGCCGAACGCTGCGCGATTCTGGAAATCTCGAACCACGAGGCCGATCCGGCCGTGTCCATCGCCCGGGCGCGCGTCGCGGTCGGCGGCACCACCGCCTGGCATCGCCTGCGCGGCACGGTCGAGCGTTATCTGATCACGCGCGGCCGCGGCGAAGTCGAAGTCGGCGACCGCCCACCGGCGGCGGTCGGCCCGGGCGACGTGGTGCTCATCCCGGCTGGCGTACGCCAGCGCATACGAAACATCGGCGACCAGGATCTGGTTTTTCACGCGATCTGCACGCCGCGTTTTCACCCGGAGTGCTACGAAGCGCTCGAATAGCGCGCCGAGTATCGGCCGCAATCAGCCGACCACCCGGTTGCGCCCCGACGCCTTGGCCTCGTAAAGGCGCCGATCGGCGTGCGCGAACACGCTGCGAAAATCGAGCCCGTCGCGGCCGAGTTCCGCGATCCCGATGCTCACCGACAGCGCGATATCCTGGCCGTGATAGCGAAATGGCCGTAACCGCACGCGGTCGCGCAGCATCACCGCGACCGGCCGCGCGTAGTCGATATCCGCGCCGGAGAGCAGGATGCCGAATTCCTCGCCGCCAAGACGCCCGGCGATATCGGTCTTGCGAATCCGGCCGCTGAGAATATCCGCCACGAACCGCAACGCCATGTCGCCCGCGTCGTGGCCTAGCGTGTCGTTGACCCGTTTGAAATGATCCACGTCGACCACCAGCAGCGACAGCGGCGTCTTGTGACGCAGGTATCTTTGGCGTTCGCGGGCGAACACGTCACGAAAGCGCGTGCGATTGGGCAGCCCGGTCAGCGGGTCGACGAGCGCCAGCCGCCGGAGTTCTTCTTCGGTGCGCTCCCGGCTGACCTCGTAGACATAGGAAAACCCGAAGATCGCGATCGCACAGAGGCTGATGTGCACGACTTCGATCAGACCCGGCATGCCGGGGGTCATCTCGAACTTGAACACGAAGATCACGCCGGCGCACATCATGAACACCATCGCCACCAGCATGCCCTGCCAGCGGCCGAGCAACAGATGCGACAGCAGCGGCACGAGCAGTACCCAGACGAAAACGGTCAGACCGTTTTCCGGTGACGCCAGCGCATACATCATGACCACGAAGAACGGCACGATGAACAGCAGGCTGCGCGTGCGCAGACGATCCATTTCCTGAAGCACGTACAACAACAGCGCGGCATAGCCGACCAGACACAGCTCCGCGACCGCGAGCCAGGTGTCGCCGATGTACAAATGCATGACCGCGAACAGCAGCACGGCGGAACAGGTGAACCACAGCAGCGCGCGCAGAACCGCGCGCTGGTGCGGGCGCACCTCGGCGTCGTGGAAGGGATTCTTAAGCGAGAGCACGCCCATCCGCCCCGCGCGCTGAACGACCTGGCCGTGAAACGAGCCCGGCCCGCTCGGCGCCGGCCTGCCGCAGCGCCTTGCGTATCGTCGGCCTCGCGCCGGCGAACTCCGCATGGATCGTCTCGATGCTCACTCCGTCTCCCCAGATCCCGCGCTCAGATGTCGCGCGATCTTTCCTGTTTTTATATGGCGATTGCCAACGCGTGTCGATGATTCTTTTGGTTACGCCGTCCCAGGCACATTCGCTCGAAGGCGTAGCGGGCATGCATGAGCCGGCCGACCGCCGGCCGCGGTAATCGCCGCGCTATCCTCGATATCGGCCGCGCGAGTCAAAACCGATGGGCGGGCGACCCGGATCAGCTGGTACAAAATGTGCTGCTCGATATGACGCGACCTCGACGTCCGGTACACAGGCATCGCACATCCCCGTGCCGCGTCACGCAAGTTGATGTAAGTTGAGTCGCGTGGAGCACACAGGCTCGTTGTTTTTTCAGAGGATTTTCACCACTCATGATCACGGCAGACGAAGCGATCGAACGTCTCAAACTGGGTAACCGTCAGTTCGTGGATAACATCCAGAACGAGGACACGCTCAGCAAGTATCCGCGCCCGGCCGAGCTCGTGTACGAGCAAGAGCCGTTCGCCATCATCCTCGGCTGTTCGGATGCGCGGGTACCCGCCGAGATCGTTTTCAATCAGGGCCTTGGCGATCTGTTCGTGATTCGCGTCGCGGGCAACATCGTCGCGCCCTCGCAGATCGGCAGCATCGAGTTCGCGGCGGCCAAGTTCGGCACCCCGCTGGTCGTCGTGCTCGGGCACACACAATGCGGCGCCGTGACCACGACGCTCGAAGAGCTCCAACAGCCGACAGAGAACCAGTCGCCGAATCTGCGCACCATCGTGGATCGCGTGCGGCCTTCGGTGGAAAAGCTTCTGAAGACCGATCTCGCAGGCGACCGCGACGCGCTCATCCACGCGGGTGTGCGCGCGAACGTGGCCAAGTCGGTGCACCGGTTGCGCAACGGTTCGGACATCCTGGAGCAGCTGATCTCCGACGGGCAGCTGAAGATCGTCGGCGCCGAATATGCGGTCGAGACCGGCGAAGTGGCTTTCCTGGACGACACGATTCAGGCCTGAACGCCGACCGTTCGGGCGGTGTCTGGCGCCAGACGGTAATGCGGGCTACCCTCATCTGAACACCCGCTGGCGCGCATCAATCGATCCGCCGGCGGGTGCGCCGAAATAACCATCACGACATACCCATAAAAAATACCGATAACGAGTAGATAGACCATGCCCATACTGTCGCGCCTGACCCTGCTCGCACTGCTCGTCGGCATGAACGGCGCCGCGTTTGGCGCGAGCGCCTCGGCCGACGGCCTGATCAGCACCCAGAGCCCCTATTCGGTCGCCGAAACCGTGGAGCGTTTCGAAAAGCGGGCGCAGGACAAAGGGCTCAAGATATTTGCCGTGGTCGAGCACGCCCAGGGGGCGGCCGAGGTCGACATGACGCTGCGCCCCACCACCGTCGTGATCTTCGGCAATCCCAAGGGCGGCACCCCGTTCATGCAGTGCGCCCAGACGGTGGGTATCGACCTGCCGTTGAAAGCACTGGTCTGGGAGGACGCTGCGGGCCAGACCTGGATGGGGTATAATGACCCGGCCTATATCGCCAAACGTCACGGCGTGCCGGACTGCAAGCCGGTACAGCCGATCAGCAAGGCGCTCGCCGAGCTGACCCAGGCCACCGTGGCTGAAAAAGAAAGCGACTGAAGCGGGTAGCCCACCACAGCTTCGACTCAACGAAAACAACAATCGCCGCAAACTCAGCGCGGCAATCACGCGATCAGGAGATCGACCATGGCTGATGCCTCCCCCACGCTGCGTGCCGTATCCGGCCTGAGCGATGCACCGCCGGCGCTGTCCGAGTCCGTGCTGGTGCTGATCGATTGTCAGAACACTTATCGCGAAGGCGTGATGCAGCTCGTGGGCGTCGAGCCCGCGCTCCAGCGCGCCCAGCGGCTGCTGGAACGCGCCCGGGACGCGGGCATTTCGATCGTTCATGTCCGCCACGACGCTGGCCCCGGCTCGCCTTACGATCTCGACACCGCAGCGGGCCAGATCGCGGACGAAGTGGCACCGCGTGACGGCGAGATCGTGATCACCAAGACACATCCCAATGCGTTCGTGAACACCGATCTGCACGCCACGCTGCAGTCCGCCGGCGCGAGCCAGCTCGTGCTGGGCGGGTTCATGACCCATATGTGCGTGAACTCCACGGCACGCGGAGCTTTCAACCACGGGTATGCCCCGACGGTGGTCGCCGCGGCGACCGCCACGCGCGATCTCGCGCGCGGCGCGCACCTGGTGCGGGCGGCGGATCTGCACGAGGCCAGTCTCGCAAGCATTGCCGACCTGTTCGGGGTGGTCGTCGAGGATGCCGACGACCTCGGGCGCTAGCCCCGCGCTTCGTTCATGGCGGAACCGCCGGGGTGGCGATCAGCAGACCTGATCGAGCGCCTCGGCGAATCGTTCGACGGTGCGGTCGACGTTCTGCAGCTTGTCCAGGCCGAACAGGCCGACACGAAACGAGTGGAAGTCGTCGCCCTCGTCGCACATCAGCGGTACGCCGGCAGCGATTTGCACACCCGCTGTCTTGAAGCGCTGGCCGGACTGGATGTCCGGGTCGTCGGTATAGCTCACGACCACCCCCGACGCCTGGAAGCCTTCGGCGGCGACGCTGGCGAAGCCCTTGTTCTCGAGGCGCTCGCGCACCGCGCGACCGATCTCGATCTGGCGCGCTTTCGCGGTATCGAGCCCGAGCGCCTCGGTCTCGTCCATCATCGCGAGCAGACGGGTCAGGCCGTCCGTCGGCATGGTCGCGTGGTAGGCATGTTTCCCGGCTTCGTAGGTTTCCATGATCTGCAGCCATTTGCGCAGATCGCAGGCGTAGCTGTCGCTCGTCGTGGATTCAATGCGCTCACGCGCTCGCGCGCTCAGCATCACCATCGCGCAGCACGGGGAACTGCTCCAGCCTTTCTGCGGCGCACTGACCAGCACGTCGACCCCGCAGGCGTCCATGTCCACCCAGTGCGTGCCCGAGGCAATGCAGTCGAGCACGAACAGGCCGTCGTGTTCGTGGACCGCATCGGCGATGGCGCGCAGGTAGTCGTCGGGCAGCAACATTCCGGCCGAGGTTTCCACGTGCGGGGCAAACACCACGGCCGGCTTTTCCTCGCGAATACGCGCAACCACGGCATCGATGGGTGCCGGGCGAAACGGCGCCTGCCTGCGCTGGCCTTCGCGCTGGCCTTCGCGCTCGGCTTTAAGCACCGTGCTGCTGCGCGCGATCGCGCCCATTTCCAGTATCTGCGTCCATCGATAACTAAACCAGCCGTTGCGCACGATCAGGCAGTGCTGATCGCGGGCGAACTGGCGAGCCACGGCTTCCATGCCGAACGTGCCGCTGCCCGGCACGATCACGCTCGAATGCGCACTGTAGACGCGCTTGAGCCGTTCGGAGATACCGGTGAGCACATCCTGAAAACGCGCCGACATGTGGTTGAGCGCGCGATCGGTATAGACAACCGAGTATTCGAGCAATCCGCCCGGATCGACGGGCGACCAAGAATCCGCCATGAGCTGTTCCTGACTGTCGGGATCTCCAGGGCGCTACTGTCGCATAAAACCGTGGGCCATCGAGGCGTCGCCCCGGCCTGCGGTCGACGCGTATGCTGACCACGTACGTCCAAAGGCTGTTTCATGAATCTGCTCGCCCATCTGCTGCTCGCCGAGCGCAGTGACACGTCGTTTGCCGGCCAGATTCTCGGCGACGAGATCAAGGGTTGGCTCGACGAACGCTTCGCCCCGCCGATCCGCGAGGGGATTCGACTGCATCGGGCCATTGACCGCTACAGCGACGACCACACCCTGCACCGGGAGCTGCGACGCACGTTCGAGCCGCCGTTGCGCCGCTATGCCGGCATTCTGGTCGACATTGGCCTGGACCACGCGCTGGCGCGCCAGTGGCCGGCGTTTCACGCCGACACGCTGAACGCCTTCAGCGACACCGCCCAACGGCGCGTGATCGCCGAATGGCCATCACAGGCACCGTTCAGCTCCGCGCGTCTTGCATGGCTGGCCCGGGTTCTTGCCGGGTACGCGCATCCCGAGGGCATTCAGCGCGCACTGAATTCCGTAGCCCGGCGTCTGCGTCGCCGCAACGAGGTGCACCTTTGCCTGCCCGAGCTGCTGGCACGCAACCCCATTTTCGACGACGCAATCGCCGCGCTGATCTACGATCTGGATCGTCACGTGCGCGACGTGGCGCTCCCCTGATCGCGGGCGCGCTTCTTGTCCGGCCCGCCGCTCTCCAGGCGTTCGCGCACATCGATGTCGCGCATGGCCCGGATATTCGGCTTGTCGATCTCCTTGCCGATATAACGGGCCACGAAGCGCCGCAGTTCGCCGTCGACATCGGCGACAACGTCGAGCACCGACGCGCGCAGTCCCTGGGCTTCAATATCGACCTCGACATCCTTCTCGGTGGGCGCAGGAATATCGATGAACACATGCAGCGGGCGTTGTGCACGCGCGGTGAGATGCAGATGCGCGCGCAGATGGGCTCGAAACCGGTGATCGTGCGCCGCGAGACGCACCGTGAGCTCCAGATAGATCGGGATCACGACCGCGAACCGAATCAGCTCGTGCTCCTGCCGCGATACCGACGGCGCGCGGATCTCGCCTTTCGCGGTGATGCTCGCGAGGTTGGCCGGGCCGGCGTGGCGCGGCCCGAAATCGATCGCGTTGCCGGTGAGACCGGCCAATGCCGATTCGACGCGCGTCTTCGTGACCGCCGTTTCGAAGAATTCGCGGCCGAAGGCCTCATACGAGTAATCGGTTCGTGACTCCGGGCGGCGCGCGTCGGGGCTATCGGTCATGGCGGCATCCGAAAGGGCTGATTCGAAGGACTGTACGCGCGACGATCACGGCGGGCACGCCGCTATCGCGCCGTAGGCGGATCAGGCGAAAACGCTAGCGGCGGATTCGGTTATCCGCGTCGGTGAAGCCCTGCAACGACACGTTCAGATCCATACGTTCGCCCTGCGGATCGATGAGGCTGACCGTGGCCGTGCTGCCGCTGCGCATGCGGTTACGCAGTGCATCGTTGACCGGAAAATCGGCGCGGCAACCCTGCTCCAGACAAATCTGGAAGGGAAACGCCTGCGCCTCGCCGTTATCAACCTGCAGCTGCACACCCGGCGCGAGCCGCGTGCCCAGGGGCAGGATGAACACCATCGCGGCGGTATCGATTTCGGGCGGGTAACCCATCACCACACGAAGAATCGGCTTGCCGTTATCGGGGCTGTTGACGAGCTGGGTCATCTCGCAGCCGCCGCTGCCCGACTGCTCGGGACAACGCACTTCCCAGTCCTGGAAGGTTTCCACGGTCGTGTTGCCGCCACCCGACTGCTGGGCGAACGCCATCGGCGACAACATGAAAACGGTCGCCAGAATAAAAGCGCCGAAACTCGAAACTAGACGGAGCGACATATGAAACGGTCCCTTCAGGATTTATTCGACGCTACTCTACTAGACAACGCGGTGGCGGTCGCCGCCGACCTTCGTCGCGCACCGGTCAGTAGTTGGGCCAGATGCCGGGCGTGACGACTTCCAGCAGATGGCCATCCGGATCGCGAAAATAAAGACTCTCGGCGCCCCTGGGCCAGTGCGTTCGCCCCTCGATTGGCACACCCCGGGCGTCGAGATGGTCGGCCCAGGCGTGTAGCTGGTCGCGGTCGATCGCCAGCGCGATGTGCTGTCGCCCGCTGCCGTCGTGCGGCGGGATCGTGCCCATGCCGTTCGGCAGCTCGACGGTCTCGCGTGTCTCGCCATCCGCAAACAGCAGCAGCATGTTCCAGCCCACCGAATACGCGGTGAAGCGGTGATCCGCGGTATGCGGGATCAGACCCATGACGTTTTCAAAGAAATCCCGCGCCCGCGCCATGTCTCGCGTATACAGAATGGTTTCCAGAACGCCGTTCAGTCGGGGCATGGGCGGATGGCGTCGTTCGGCCGACATCAGTAGATCTGCAAGGGCTCGGGCCCCTGCGGGGGTGCGAACAGGGCATCGAGCGTGGCCCGGTCATCGCGCGAAAGAGTGATCTCAAGCGCCCCGGCGTTCTCGATCACCCGGTCCGCGCTTGCGGATTTCGGGATCGGCATCACCGCGTCGTGACCAAGCAGCCAAGCCAGCGCCGCCTGGGCGGCGGTCATGTCGCGCGCCGCGGCGAACTCCTGCAAACCGTCGTGGGACAGCAGGCTCGCATGGTCGAACGGCGAGTACGCCATGGTCGCGATGCCCTGGCTCTGCAACCAGGGCAACAAATCCCATTCGATGCCGCGCTGGTTGAGGTTGTACAGCAGCTGGTTGACCTGGATCGCGGCGCCACCGGGCGTCGCGTGAAAATCGCGCGCGGCATCAATATCCAGATTGCTGATGCCGAAATACCGGATCTTGCCGTCGCGTTGCAGCTGCTCGAATGCGGCGATCGTGTCCTCGAACGCCACACCGCCCTGCCAGTGCAGCAGATACAGGTCGAGACACTCGGTACCGAGCCTCTGCAGACTGGCTTCGCAGGCAGCGATCGCCCGCTTACGCCCGGCATTGGACGGCAAAACCTTGCTGACCAGAAACACGTTGTCACGGCGATCCGCGATGGCTTCGCCCACGAGCCGCTCCGAGCGCCCGCTGCCGTACATCTCGGCGGTGTCGATCAGCGACAGCCCACGTTCGATACCGGCCTGCAATGCGGCGATTTCCTCTCGACGGGTCGTGGGGTCATCGCCCAGAAACCAGGTGCCCTGACCCATCGCCGGGACGTTCTCTGCGCAGGGCAATTTGACGTACTGCATGAAAATCGCCTGTAGCCGTTCGTGTTCGGCGCATCGGCCTGACGACCAAGACCGCGCCGCGTCGTGCCTGCCGGGTTGCCGCGCGTCGTAGCGCGGCGCGGCCGCCGATCAGAGCCGTTCGATGATGGTTACGTTCGCCATGCCACCGCCCTCGCACATCGTCTGCAGACCATAACGACCGCCACGCGCCTGCAGTGCATGCACGAGCGTGGTCATCAGCTTCGTGCCCGAGGCGCCCAGCGGGTGCCCGAGCGCGATTGCACCTCCGTTGACGTTGAGCCGCTCCGGATCGGCGCGGGTCGACTGCAGCCAGGCAAGCGGAATTGGTGCGAAGGCCTCGTTGACTTCGAAAAGGTCGATATCGTCGATGGTCATGCCGGCGCGATCGAGCGCACGCTCGGTCGCCGGCAACGGTGCTTCGAGCATGATGACCGGGTCGTGGCCCATCACGCTCATGTGATGAATACGCGCCAGCGGCTTGACCCCCAGACGCTTGAGGCCAGCCTCGCTGACCACCATCACGCCGCTCGCCCCGTCGCATATCTGGCTCGCGGTGGCTGCAGAAATGCGGCCGTTCTCGGCGAGCAGCTTCACGCTCGAGATCGACTCCAGCGTGGCATCGAAACGAATACCTTCGTCGACGGTATGACTGCTCTCCTCGCCCGATTCGGGATCGAGCACGGTGATCGGAAGGATTTCGTCGTCGAAAGCGCCGGTCTGCGTGGCACGAATGGCGCGCTGGTGGCTCGCCAGGGCGAACTCGTCAAGCGCGGCGCGCTCGATGCCGTATTTCTCGGCGACCATCTCCGCGCCATCGAACTGACTGAACAGTTGCGTGTGCGGATAACGGTCCCGGATCGCCGGGCTCATGTAGATGCCCATATCGGCCTGCTTGGCGAGGGTTAGCGGCGCGCCCATGGGCACCCGCGTCATGCTCTCGACGCCGCCGGCGATAACGACGTCCATGCTGCCCGACATGACCGCCTGGGCGGCGAAGTGCAACGCCTGCTGGGAAGAACCGCACTGGCGGTCCACACTCGTGCCGGGTACCGACTCGGGCAGGCTGGAGGCGAGCACGGCATTGCGCGCGACGTTGACTGCCTGCTCGCCGACCTGGCCCACGCAGCCGAGGATCACGTCATCCACGGCATCGGGGTCGGCGCCGCTTCGACCCACGAGGCCGTCGATCAGTGCCCCGGCAAGGTCCACGGGGTGCCAGCCGGACAGACGGCCACCCCGGCGGCCGCCGGCGGTGCGCAGCGCAGAAACGAGATAGGCGTCGCTCATGTCATCATTCGCAATCGGGAGGGGATGTCTTTGTGCCACCCTCTCCGTCGCGCTGTAAAGCATGTTCGAAACCGATATGAGCAAAAGCGGGCAAGCCGATATGAATTCCGGCGCGTCGGACTCCAGCGCCTACACGCCCATCTTCGATGTCGTGCGCCGTATTCCGTCAGGCCGCGTCACGACCTATGGACGCATCGCGCGGCTGGTCGGGCGCCCGCGCGCGGCGCGCGTGGTCGGCTACGCGATGCATCGCTGCCCGCCGGGCCTGCCCTGGCATCGGGTGGTGAACGCGCAAGGGCGCGTGTCGCTGCCTGCCGACAGCACCGCCGGTCTGGCACAGCGGCGACAGCTCGAGGACGAAGGCGTGGTCTTCATCGGTGGGCGTATCGATCTCGATCGATATGCATGGCCCGACGACGACGCGTGACCTGCGTCGGCCTGGCGGTTTCGGGATGTTTGGCAAAAGCCGCTCGACCCGTCAGCCGGTGCATGACGATACGCCCGGCGATGCCCTAGTGCCCGCACACGACCGGGCAACCGCGATGCTAGGCTCAGGGACAGGGTTGCCCTGACCAAGTGCGTCGAAATATCAAGGAGTCGTCATGCAGATCGCAGACCGTTGTTTTCTGATCACCGGAGGCGGCTCCGGACTCGGCGCGGCGAGCGCGGCCATGCTGGTGGCGACTGGCGCGCGCGTACTCATCGCCGACGTCAACGAAGAGGCCGGGCGCGCCACCGCCGAGGATCTGGGCGAGGCCGCACGATTCGTGTATTGCGATGTCACCCGCGAAGAAGACGGCAAGGCCGCGATCAGTGCCGCGCGTCAGCACGGCGGCGCACTCCACGGCCTGCTCAACTGTGCGGGTATCGGTGCGCCCGGCAAGGTGCTGGGCAAGTCAGGCCCGCATGATCTGGCCGCCTTCTCGAAGGTCGTACAGGTCAATCTGATCGGCAGTTTCAACATGATCCGCCTCGCGTGCGAAGCCATGGCTGCCGGCAACGGCCAGGGTACGGACGACGAGCGCGGCGTGATCATCAACACGGCGTCGGTGGCCGCATTCGAGGGCCAGATCGGACAGGCCTCCTATTCCGCGTCCAAGGGCGGCATCGTCAGCATGACCCTGCCGATAGCGCGCGAACTGGCCCGCCACGGTATACGGGTCATGACGATTGCGCCGGGCATCTTCGATACCCCGATGATGGCCGAGCTGCCCGAAGAGGTGCGCGATTCGCTGGGCGCGATGGTGCCCTTTCCCCCGCGTCTGGGCGAGCCGGCGGAGTTTGCGCGTCTCGCGCGCGACATCATCGAAAACACCATGCTCAACGGCACGACCATTCGGCTCGACGGCGCCATTCGCATGCAGCCCCGATAGCGCACGCTCCGGAATTGACGGCGCGTGCGGCTTGCCCTGCGCGACGGTCGAATCGGATAGAGTGTGCGTATTACATCAACCAACGCGATACCTCATGCCTATCCCCTCCACCGTTCGGACATCCGTCGTCTTTCTCGCCGCCATGACACTGACGGCCTGCGGTAGCGAAGCCCGGCTCTCCGTCGATCAGGGCACGGGCCCGGACCCAGAGCTGCCGGAGCCGCAGAGCAGCCTGATCCCCACGGTAAACATTGCCAAGGCCAACCGCTGGGCCGAAGGTGAGAAGCCGAGCGCCGCGCAAGGCCTCGAGGTCAACGCCTTCGCCCAGGGCCTCGACCACCCCCGTTGGCTGTATGTCCTGCCCAATGGCGACGTGCTGGTTGCCGAAAGCAACGCCCCCAAACGTCCCGAAGACGCGACCGGCATCCGCGGCTGGGTGATGAAAAAGGTCATGCAGCGCGCCGGCGCGGGCGTGCCGAGCGCCGACCGCATCACCCTGCTGCGTGACACCGACGACGACGGCCGGGCCGACGAACGCCATGTGTTTCTCGACGACCTGTTCTCGCCGTTCGGCATGACGCTTGTCGACAACACGCTTTATGTGGCCAACACCGATGCCGTCGTCGCATTCGAGTACGAAGCAGACGCCGACCGGATCGACAGCGAAGGTCGCGAGGTCACGAGCCTGCCCGCCGGGCCGATCAATCATCACTGGACCAAGAACGTATCGGCCAGCCCGGACGGCACCACGCTGTACGCCACCGTCGGCTCCAACAGCAACGTGGCCGAAAACGGCATGGACGCAGAGAAAGGACGCGCCGCGATCTGGCAGATCGACCGCGAAACGGGTGAAAGCGAGGTTTACGCGACCGGGCTGCGCAACCCGAACGGGATCGCGTTCGTGCCACAGCCCGACGGCAAGGACGAACTCTGGACCGTGGTCAACGAGCGCGACGAGATCGGCAGCGATCTGGTGCCCGATTACATGACCTCGGTACAGGACGGCGGCTTCTACGGCTGGCCGTACAGCTACTTCGGCCAGAACGTGGACGAACGCGTACAGCCCCGGAAACCCAAGCTGGTGGAACAGGCGATCAAGCCGGATTACGCCCTCGGCCCGCACACCGCGTCGCTCGGCCTTTACTACAGCCAGGACAATGCGCTGACCGAGGCATACCAGAACGGCATGTTCGTCGGTCAGCACGGTTCATGGAATCGCAAGCCGCGCAGTGGCTACCGAGTCATTTTCGTGCCGTTCGAGAACGGCGACCCGGCCGGCCAGCCGCAGGTGGTGCTCGACGACTTTATCCAGGACGACGAGGCCAAGGGTCGCCCGGTCGGCGTGGTCATCGACAACAGCGGCAGCCTGCTCGTGGCCGACGACGTGGGCAACACGATCTGGCGGGTAAGCCGCAGCGGCCGTTCGACAAACGACAGCGATCAGCCAGCCAACTGATCCGCAGGCCGGTCTGTACGCGCAGCCCGCGCGTGCAGACCGGGCGCCGCTATCGCATCCATAGCGTTCGCGTATAGAGCGCTCACGAACTGAAATGCTGCGATTCGCCCCGCCGCCCGCCGTGTCCTAAGAGCGCAAAGCGCGCCTGCATGCTGGGATTGACGCCGCCCTTGGGGTCGCGCGACTGAAACAACGTTTCGATTTGCCGCCTTATCTGGCACCCACCCGAAACGCTCGCGCCTGCCGGCTGTTCTGCAACGGGCCGGCATCGCGGCGAGCCGCCAGTTTGCTTGATTCGCGTCATGGCGAAACGCCCGTGATTACGACGTTTTGCCGGGGATCGCGTTTTTTCCCTCCAGCGCGTACAACGGTGACATGAGTGAACGGTAATTTCGTGTTCACCGCTGGTTATGGTGAACGCACATGCATCGCTCATGCGTTGACCGCTTCCGCCTGCGCGCATACGCTTCGCGACCAACTGTTCGCCATGCAGTCACTTTCGAGTGAGCGTGTCCGATCGGTATGCCATCGCGCCACAGGGTGCGGGACAAGAATCAGAAACACGTGGAGATCACCCCATCATGCGTTCAAAAACTCTACTCGGCGCGTTGTCGCCGTTGCTTCTGACGGCTGCCTTCGGTCTGGCGCCGATTGCCAGCACCCAGGCCGCGGAGAGCGGCGCCGACGCGCCGGAGCTGCCGCGTTCCATGACCTGGTCATCTTATGATGTCGGTTCGGCCGGTTATGCCGAGGCCTCCGCCATCGCCGACGCGTTCGGACGCGAGTTCGGCACCCGTATCCGTATCCAGCCGTCGGGTTCCTCGATCGGCCGCCTGCAGCCGGTGCTGAAAAAGCGTGCGGAAGTCGGTTTTCTCGCCACCGAGGCATTCTTCGCCTCTGAAGGCGTGGCCGATTTCGCCGATCGCCGCTGGGGCCCGCAGAACCTGCGCACGCTCGGCGGGCGCCCCTCCTCGTTCGGCATCTTCACCGCCAAGGACGCCAACATCCGCTCGATGCAGGATCTCAAGGGCAAGCGCTTTGCCTACGTGGCCGGCAACCCGTCGATCAACCTCAAGTGCGATGCGCTGCTCGGCGCGGCGGGCCTGACCCGTGACGATGTCGACGCACGCATGTTCCCCACCTACAACGCGACCATGAGTTCGCTGGCCCAGGGCAAGGCCGATGCCTCCTGCACCACCACAACGCCCAGCCAGCTCTATGAACTGGCCGAATCGCCGCGCGGCATCCATTGGCTGGAAGTCGACCCGGACGACGAAAAAGCCTGGGCCCGTCTGCGCAAGATCGCGCCGTTCCTGCAGCCGTACACCGAAACGGTCGGCGCCGGCCTGAGCGAAGACAACCCGGTCAACATCTTCGCCTATCGCTATCCGGTGCTGGTCGTGCGTGCCGATCAGGATGAAGAGCTGGTCTACAACTTCCTCAAGGCCTTCGACCAGACCTATCCGATGTACAAGGACGGCACCGCGATCATGAATCGCTGGAAGATGGACCGCGCGGGCACTCCGCCCATCGACGTGCCCTTCCATCCCGGTGCGATCAAGTACCTGAAGGAAAAAGACATCTGGACCGACGAGATGCAGGCCTGGAACGACAAGCGTCTGGCACGCCTGAATGCGCTGCGGGCCGCCTGGAAAGACGCCGTCGCCGAGGGCGAAGGCAAGAGCGACGACGCCTTCGCCAATATCTGGGAAACCCATCGCCAGAAGGCGCTGGATTCGCTGTAAGCGTTTTTCCCCGGGGCCGGGCCTGTCGACAGGCCCGGCCTCAGTCTGTTCCCGTTCATAGCCACCGAGGGCGCCGCCATGGCCTCGAACACGCCATCTGCCACCGAGATCAGTCTGGAAACGGACAAGAAAGCCAGCCGCCTGCGCGGCGCCGCCTACTGGACCACCCTGGGCCTGGGCACGCTCGGTCTGCTACTCACCATCAACCAGACCTTCACGCTCGGGCTGTTCGGCTTCCAGCCGCTCGGCAACGCCTTTCTCTACTATCTGATCGGCCTGTTTCTGGCCGCGACCTTTCTCTACTACCCTGCGTGGTCGGGCGCGAAGAACAACGTGCCGCTCTATGACTGGGTGCTTGCCGTGATCGCCCTCGTGCCGGCGATCTATCTCGGCCAGCACGGCCTGCAAATCATTCAGGAAGGCTGGGACTTCAGCGCGCCGATCGAGGCGACCATCGCCTCGGGCGTCATGCTGGCGCTGATCCTCGAAGGCACGCGCCGCTGCGGCGGCCTGATTCTGGTCGTCGTCGCCTTGTTGTTCGGCTGCTATCCGCTGTTCGCCGACTACATGCCCGGCTTTCTCTGGGGTACGCAGTACGGTTTCGGTGAAACGCTGCGCGCGCACGTGCTCGGCGTGGAAAGCGTGATCGGCATTCCCATGCAGGTGGTGGCGAACCTCATCATCGGCTTCGTGGTCTTCGGCGCCGCGCTGACGGTCACCGGCGGCGGCGATTTCTTCATGGACTTCGCCATGGCCCTGATGGGCCGCAGCCGCGGCGGACCGGCCAAGGTGGCCGTGGTCTCCAGCGGGATCATGGGCAGCCTGTCCGGCAGCGTGATCTCGAACATCCTCACCACAGGCCCGATCACCATCCCGACCATGAAGAAGTCGGGCTATCCGGCCCACTATGCCGGGGCGATCGAAGCCTGTTCGTCGACCGGCGGAACCTTGATGCCCCCGGTGATGGGTGCGGTGGCCTTCATCATGGCCTCGTTTCTGAACGTGCCCTATGCCGAGGTGATGATCGCCGCGTTCCTGCCGGCGTTGCTGTTCTATCTCGCGCTGCTTTTCCAGGTGGACGCCTACGCCGCGCGCCGCGGGCTGATCGGGCTGCCGGAATCGCAGATCCCGCGCGTGATCGACACCCTCAAGACCGGCTGGCCCTATCTGTTCAGCCTCGCCATGCTCATCTATATGCTGCTGGTGATGCGCCTGGACGCCTATGCGCCCTACTACGCCACCCTCATCCTGCTGGTCATCGCCGTGTTCAAGCGCAGCCACCGGCTGGACTGGCGCCGGCTTCAGTACCTCATGCTCAACCTCACCAGCAGCGTGGCGAGCCTGGTATCGATTCTGGCCGGTATCGGCCTCGTGGTCGGCGGGCTGTCCTATACCGGCGTGGCCGGCGCATTCTCGCGCGAGCTGCTGCTCTATGCGGACGGCAGCATTCCGTTGATGCTGGCCGCCGGCGCGATCACCAGCTTCGTGCTCGGCATGGGCATGACGGTAAGCGCCTGCTATATCTTCCTGTCGATTCTGCTGGCGCCCGCGCTGGTCGAGGCCGGGCTGAACCCGCTGGCCAGCCACCTGTTCATTCTTTACTGGGGCATGTTGTCCTACATCACGCCGCCGGTCGCGCTGGCCGCGATCACGGCATCGGGCGTGGCGGGCTCGAACGCCGGGCGCACCGGGCTTTACGCCATGCGTCTGGGCAGCATCCTGTTCGTGCTGCCGTTTCTGTTCGTGACCAATCCCGCGCTGATTCTGCAGGGCGATATCGTCCATATCGCGCTGTCCACGATTACCGCCGTGGCCGCCATCTGGCTGGTCGCCGCCGCGCTCGAGGGCTATCTCTATCGCGTCGGCGCGATCAACCCGGCCATGCGCCTGATCGTTCTCGCGGCCGGTGCCGCGCTGATCTACCCGGAGCGCGCCTCGGATCTGCTGGGCGTCGCAATCATCGCCGCCGTGTATATCGCCGATGCCGCGCTCGGCGGCCGGCTCGGCTCCAAGGACGCCCAGCGCCTGGCCGAAGCGAAACAGGCCGATCAGGCCGAACAGGAAAACAGCAACGCGCAATCCCAGAAGGTGACTTGAGGATGATAGACAAGCGAATCGCGTCCATGCGCGAAGCGATCGCCGGTATCAAGAGCGGCGACGCCGTGATGATCGGCGGCTTCGGCAGCTCGGGCATTCCCTTCGAGCTGATCGAGGCGCTGCGCCTGCACGGCGCGGACAATCTGACCGTGATCTCGAACAACGCCGGCTCGCACGAGATCGGCATCGCCACGCTGCTGCGCGACCGGCTGGTCAGCAAGGTGGTGTGCAGCTACCCGCGTTCCCAGGGCTCGATCTGGTTCGAGCGCATGTTCGAGGAAGGCGCGATCGAGCTGGAACTCATGCCGCAAGGCACGTTCGCCGAACGCATGCGCGCCGCCGGCGCCGGGCTGGGCGGTTTCTTCACGCCCACCGGCTACGGCACCAAGCTCGCCGACGGCAAGGAAACACGCGAGATCGACGGCGTGGGCTATGTACTCGAATACCCGCTCAAGGCCGAGTTCGCGCTCATCAAGGCCCACAAGGGCGACAAGTGGGGCAACCTCGCCTACAACACCGCCGGACGCAATTTCAATCCGGTGATGGCGATGGCCGCCGAAACCACCGTGGCCGAAGTCGAACATATCGTCGAGCTCGGCGAACTGGACCCGGAAAGCGTGGCGACGCCCGGCATCTTCGTCGACCGCATCGTGGCACAGGAAGGACTCGTATGACCCGTCTCGAACCCCCGCAGATGGCCGAACGTCTGGCCCAGGACATTCCCGACGGCAGCTATGTGAATCTCGGCATCGGCATGCCGGTGATGGTCGCCAACTACGTGCCCGAGGGCCGCGAGGTGATCTATCACAGCGAGAACGGCATCCTCGGTGTCGGCCCCACGCCCGAACCCGGCACCGAAGACCCGGACCTGATCAACGCTGCGAAACAGTACGTCACGCTCATTAACGGCGGGTGCTATTTCGATACCGCGGATTCCTTCGCGATGATGCGCGGCGGGCATCTGGATATCGCCGTGCTCGGTGGCTTTCAGGTGTCGGCCGACGGCAATCTCGCCAACTGGGCGACCGACAACGAGAAATACCCGCCGGCAGTGGGCGGCGCCATGGATCTGTCGGTCGGCGCGAAGACCGTGTATGTGCTCATGCGCCATACCACGAAGGACGGCCAGCCGAAGATTCTGGATGCCTGCACCTATCCGCTGACCGGCACGCGTGTGGTCAGCCGCATCTACACCGACCTGGCCGTGATCGAGATCACGCCCGAAGGCCCGCGCGTGATCGAACTGTTCGGCGACAACAGCTTCGACGATGTACAGGCTGTGACCGGCACGCGCCTGCTGGCGCCGCAGACCTAGCGCCGGCTCGCCTTGTTCAGGCCGGCCGCAACCGACAGCACACGCGCGTGACGGCACGCGACTCGCTTGGCGGGGCGCGCAGCGCGCTGATCTATATCGCGCTCGCGGCCGGCGTGATCGGCGAACCGCGCCTGGCGTGGTTCGTCGGCGCGCCGGCCGTGGTGCTGGCTATCGTGCTGTCGTGGCCGCGCCTCAACCGTATCCCGCGCGTGATCATCACCGCCGTTCTGGCCGCGATCGCCGCAGCGCTCGCGCTCGACCCGGCGCTGCTCGGCCCGGGTTTCATGACCATCACGCGGCTGGCCGCGCTGATTGTCGGTGTCATGCTGCTGGCCCATGTGCTCGGCAATTCGCGCCATCTCGCGATCATCTCGGAGCATCTGTTCGCCGGGCGCGCGCTCACGCGTTATCTGAGCATCACCTTCGGCACGCTCTTTCTGGCAATGCCGCTGAACTTCGGCTCGGTCAGCGTGGTGTCCACGCTCATCGGCCGCGAAATCGACACACACGGCGATTCGCACGGCACACGCAATGCCGCCCGTGCGGTGCTTCGCGGCTTCGGTTCGGCCTCGCTGTGCTCGCCGCTGTCCATCGCCGTGGTGCTCACGCTCACACTCGTGCCCGGCCTGCACGGCTGGCAGCTCATCGGCCTGACCTTTCCCCTCGCCGCAAGCTATCTGTTGTTCGGCACCGTCTTTCGCGAGAACGAGAACGACACGCCGGATGCCCCCGACCGCCAGGCGCCCGACCACGTGTTGCCGTCGTGGCTTTTCTTCGGTGGCTGTATCGGCCTGATCTGTATCGCCACGTTCGCCTCGCGCGCGTTTCTGGGTCTGGCCTATGCGCAGGCAGTGACCTGCAGCTGTCTGCTGGTGGTCGTCATCGGGCTCGCGGGCAGTCCGCACGGCCAGCGCAAGCCGCCGCGCATGGACAGCATCGGCAACGAAGTGGCGATCATCTGCGGCTCGGCGTTTCTCGGCGCGACCCTGAGCGCGTTCGTATCCAGCCGGCTGGGCGCGGCATTCGAACTGCCCGCCTGGGCTTTTCCGGCGATTGCGCTCGGTCTGCCCTGGACGCTTTTCGCCGGCGGGCTGATCGGCGTAAACCCGCTCATCCTCGTGACCATGGTGGGTGGCCTGTCCGGCCAGCTCTGGCCGGCCGGCGCCGGGCTCGGCCTCGCCGTGGCCATGGTGTGCGGCTGGGGCCTGACCATCGCGGGTACGCCCTATTCGGCCAACGCGCTGCTCGTGCAACGTCTGACCGGCTACGACAACTGGCGTATCACGGTCCACTGGAGCGCGCGGCTGTCGCTGATAGCGCTTACGCTGGCGTCGCTGCTGGCCGCCGGACTCACCCTGGCACTCATGCGCGGCTGAGCACGATCGCCGGCGATGCTAGCCTGAGCGGCCGAACCTCCTAGCCATCGATCGCATGCCGATGACCGATCCTCGTACGGACTATCGCCCACTCTATCCCGAAATCGAACCCTACGACAGCGGCCAGCTTGCGGTGGACGAACGGCACACGCTCTACTACGAGCAATGCGGCAACCC
The DNA here is from genome assembly GCF_017744135.1 of Endozoicomonas sp. G2_2. Lineage (GTDB taxonomy): Bacteria > Pseudomonadota > Gammaproteobacteria > Nevskiales > Salinisphaeraceae > Salinisphaera. The sequence continues at coordinate 106,648 of NZ_JAGHQU010000002.1, read as the reverse complement.
GCAGGGCAAGCCGGTGGTCTTTCTGCACGGCGGCCCCGGCGGCGGCGCAGGGCCGAGCAGCCGCCGCTTCTTCGACCCCGATCATTACCGGATCGTGCTGTTCGATCAGCGCGGCTGCGGGCGATCCACGCCCCATGCCGACCTCGTCGACAACACCACCTGGCATCTGGTCGACGACATCGAACGCCTGCGCACGCATCTCGCGATCGAACGCTGGCAGGTCTTCGGCGGCTCCTGGGGGTCCACGCTCGCGCTCGCCTATGCGCAGAGTCACCCGGCGCGGGTCACCGAGCTCGTGCTGCGGGGCATCTTCATGCTGCGGCGTGCGGAAATGCTCTGGTTCTATCAGCAGGGCGCGAGCGCACTGTTTCCGGATGCGTTCGAGGCCTATCGCGACCACATCCCCGTGGGCGAGCGCGGCGACCTGATCAGCGCCTATTACCGCCGCCTGACCAGCGACGACGAGACCGTGCGCCTCGAGGCGGCACGCCACTGGTCAGGCTGGGAAGGGGCGACGAGTTATCTCAAGCCCAGCCGCGACTACATGAACACCACGACGGCGAGCCGATTCGCGCTCGCCTTCGCGCGCATCGAGTGCCACTACTTCGTGCACGGGGGCTTTTTCGAACGCGACGATCAGCTGCTGCGCAATATCGACGTCATACGCGATATTCCGACCGTGATCGTGCACGGCCGATACGATGTCGTGTGTCCGCTGGCCAACGCCTGGGATCTGCATCGCGCCTGGCCGCAAGCCGACCTGCGGATCACGCCGGACGCCGGGCATTCGGCCTTCGAACCCGGCAACCGACACGCCCTGCTGGAAGCGACGGATGCCTTTCGCGGGCGCTGACCGCCGCGGCTAGCTGTCCAAACTCGCGCGCTGGCGCCGCTCGGCCACCGCGACGGTGGGCACGGGCGCCGGTGCGCTGCGTGCACAGTTGCGCCCGGCATCCTTGGCGGCGAACAACGCCTCGTCGGCGCGCTTGATCGCGGCGTCCGCTGCCATGCCCGGCTGCGGCGTGACCACGGTATAGCCCACGCTGATCGTCAGCCGGCCGCTCGGCGCATTCGGGTTACGCAAGGCGAGATCGCGCACGCGCCGGCACAGGTCGTCGGCGAAATGCCCGGCGGGCTGGCGGTCCATGCCACAGGCCACGACCACGAACTCCTCGCCGCCATAGCGGGCAAGAAAATCCGACCCGCGCTGAAAACTCTCGGCCAGGGTCTGGGCAACATCAATCAATGCCTCGTCGCCCTTCTGGTGGCCGAAGTGGTCGTTGTAGGCCTTGAAATGGTCGATATCGATGAAAAAGATCGCCATCGACTCGGCGGCGCGCGTGGAGATCTTCCAGAGCGTGTTCAGCCGGCTGTCGAAATGACGTCGGTTATACACTCCGGTCAGCGCATCGAGCGTGACCAGCTCTTCGAGCGCGCGCTTGGCCGACTCCAGGTCGCGATTGCGTGCCCGCAGCTGCTCGTCGAGCAGCACACGCTGGGTGACATCCTTCTGGAAACCGATGTAATGCGTGACCGCGCCATTCTCGTCATGAATCGGCGACACGCTCAGCTCGTTCCAGAACAGGGTGCCGTCCTTGCGGTAGTTCGCCAACACTTCGGAAAAGCCTTCGCCCTGGGCCACCGCCGCACGCATGACGCCGCGCTGACGGGCGTCGATCGCCCCGCCCTGAAGAAAACGGCAGTTGCGACCGACCGCATCATCGTAATTGTAGCCGGTCATGCGCTCGAAAGCGGGATTGACGAAGATGAGCGGGGTATCGATCTCACGCGCGTCGGCGATGGAAATACCGTCACGCGAGTCCATCACGGCGTGCTGCAACAATTCGAGATCGATCATCAGGTCTATATTTCCCACACAAGCCGACGCAGTTAAGCATTAACCGGTGCGCAATTAAATCACGAACAGTACCTAGCCCGTTTTTGTCACCTACCCGCCCTGTCAGGCGTCCCACGCGTGACGTTCTGCGGCAGTAGCCCCGTCACCGCTGACCGGCCCATCGCTGGCCGTCGGGCACGCTCGAGGGCTATGCTCGGCGGGCCATCAATCCACAACGAGAACGACCCCATGGCCACCGACAACTGCTGCTCGATTGCCCCGTATTTCGAAGTCCCCGACGAGCGCATGGACGAATTCATGGCGCTGGTGGATCGCTTTGTCGAAGCGTCCCGCAGCGAGCCCGCATGCCTGTACTACGGCTTTCTCTTCGACGGCAATACCGCGACCTGTCGCGAAGGCTATGACGGCGCGGCCGGCGTGCTCGCACATCTCGACAACATCGGCGAGCTGTTTGCCCAGGCCCAGGAAGTCGCCACGCTGACCCGACTGGAAGTCCACGGCCCGGCAGCCGAACTCGATCAGCTGCGCGAGCCGCTGGCCGGGATGGGCGTGGATTTCTATGTGCTGTCTCAGGGGTTTCGAAACTAGCGCACCGACATGAGCCACACCGGGCATCGGGCCGCCGAGCGCAGCGGTGGCCCGATGCGCTAGACTTCTGACAACGCCCCCGGTCAGATTTCGCCGGGCCACCCGTTTGTCAGACTCCAGGTGATCATGAAGGCAAAAACCCTCGCCAGCCGCATCGAAGGCGGCATGGCTCGCGCCACGTTGAACCTGCCCGCAGCGCTATTGCGCATTCTGGCCGGCCGTCCCGTCATCCGCGACGGCCAGACGCTGGATGTGCAGACACAGATGCTGCTTCGCCTGCAAAACCTCCGCGGCGGCGCCGCGCTCGGCGGCCGCCCGGTCGCGCGCGAACGCGCCCTCATGGAAAGTCAGTGTCAGCTGCTCGAGCCGACGACGGAGCGTCACGTCGATACGCGCGAGACACAGCTGGCCGGGGCCGACGGGCCGATCGCCGCGCGCGTCTACCGCCCGGCCGAGTGCCCGGACAAGGGCGGCGCACTGGTGTTCTATCACGGCGGCGGCTTCGTGATCGGTTCGCTGGATTCGCACGACGGCGTATGCCGCGCGCTGGCCGAACGCGCCAACTGTGTGGTCATCGCGGTCGACTATCGCCTCGCGCCGGAGCATCCCGCACCGGCCGGCGCCCATGACGCCATTGCCGCATTCCGCGATATCGTCGCCCGGGCCGACGAATTCGGTGTCGATGGTCGTCGTCTCGCCGTCGGCGGCGACAGCGCCGGCGGCAATCTCTCGGCCGTGGTCGCACAGGCCACCCGCGACGACGAGGCCGCGCCCTGTTTTCAGCTGCTGTTCTATCCCGCGGTCGATTTCGCCGAGGACCGCGAATCGGTCAGGACCTTCGCCAGCGGTTTCCTGCTGGAAAAATCCTCGATGGACTGGTTTCGCGGCCACTACATCCCGGACGGCATGGACAATCGCGATCCCCGGGTCTCGCCCATCTATGGCGATCTCGCGGGTCTCGCGCCCGCGATCGTCATCACCGGCGGTTTCGACCCCCTGCGCGACGAAGGCGAGGCTTATGCGCGGATGATGCAGGCCGCCGGGGTCGAGGTGCACGTCTCGCGCCGACCGACCATGATTCACGGCTTCTTGAATGTCGCCGGCGCAATCGCGGGCGGCGACGCGGCGCTGACCGAAGGCGCACAGGCACTACGCCAGGCGTTGTCGCGCTAGTACGCGCGGACCCATCCGCCCGCCGCACCCGGCCTTGCGCTGCCTGGGTGTATGCGGCGCGGGGGTGTTGCGTCGCGTCATTTCATAGAGAGTTGAACTTGCACATTTTTTAGAAGTCAGTAATGGTGATGACCGGTCGCTGTATTCACCAAGATACGGCGGCCGGATCTTGCGGGAGACGCTGTAGAAAGCGCGTCGAGCAACGAGGGGTCGTTGTCCGAAACACTCACGCGAGAAGGAAATCACCATGGAATTTCGCGACCGGCTGCTGCTGGAAAATCGCGCCTGGGCCGACGAGATGTCGGCCCGCGACCCGGAATACTTCACCCGTCTGAACCATGGCCAGGCGCCCGATGCGCTCTGGATCGGCTGCTCCGACAGCCGCGTGCCGCCGGAGCAGCTCTGCAATGCTTCACCGGGCGATCTGTTCATCCACCGCAACGTGGCCAACCTGGTCGCCGATGGCGAAGCCGGTTTCCTGAGCGTGCTCGAATATGCGGTTCATGTGCTGGCGGTCCCGCATATCGTGGTCTGCGGTCACTACGGTTGCGGCGGCGTGGCGGCGGCCTGCAGCGACGAACCCGTGCCGCTGGCGCATGTCGACGCCCATATCGAACCGCTAAAGGCATTGCGAAATCGCCATCGCGAGACACTCGACGCCCTCAATGGCGTCAGCGCGCGCATCAACCGTCTGGTCGAACTCAACGTGCGCGCGCAGGTGGAGCGGCTCGCCGAGCTGACCTTGATCCGAACGGCCGCACGTCCGCCGGCACTGCATGGCCTCGTGTATGCGACCGATCGCGGCCTGCTCGAATCGGTCTGCTACCGGGAACCGGAACCGCTCGCCCAGGCCGTGCCGGCCTGAGCCGCAACCGCCCCTCCCCTCTCCGCTCGTTACTTCAAGAGTCAACGTCATGACTTCGCTATCGAACCCGTTCGATTTCCGGCATGCCGGGCGCGACCTGCGTGCCGGCATCGTCGTCTTCTTCGTCGCCATTCCATTGTGTCTGGGTATTGCCATCGCCTCCGGTGCGCCGCCGATCTCCGGCCTGATTGCCGGCATGGTCGGCGGCCTGGTGATTTCGCTCGCCTCCGGCTCGCAGCTGAGTGTCAGCGGGCCCGCCGCCGGGCTGACCGTGATCGTGCTCGCGGCTATCGAGGAGTTCGGCTACGGCGGCCTGCTGTTCGCCACCCTGCTCGCCGGCGCGCTGCAGATGCTGTTCGGTGTGCTGCGGTTCGGCGGTATCGGCGCCTTCGTGCCCAGCGGCGTGATCAAGGGCATGCTCGCGGCGATCGGTCTGATCCTGATCGCCACTCAGATTCCGCTGGCGCTGGGCCACGGCGCCCAGACCGAGGCCAGCCTCGCGGACCCGCAGGCGCTGTTCGCCCAGACATCGCCGCTCGCTGTTCTGATCACCGTGTGCGGACTCGCCCTGCTGTTGCTGTTCGAAACCCGCTGGGTTCGACAGCGGCCATGGCTGCGCATCATTCCGGCACCGCTGTTGGTGGTCGCCTTCGGTATCGCCCTGAGTACCGGCGCCTCGCTCGCGGGCTCGTCGCTTGCACTCGACGCCGCACGCCACGTTCAGCTGCCCGGCCTGGAAGGCCCGGTGTCGTTTTTCGAAACGCTGCGCCTGCCCGATTTCAGCCACTGGATGACGCCGGGCATCTACCTCACCGCCGTGACCATCGCCCTCGTGGCCAGTCTCGAGACCCTGCTGAGTATCGAAGCCGTCGACGACATGGATCCGCTCGGGCGCACGTCGCCGCCCAATCGCGAATTGCGTGCCCAGGGGCTGGGCAACATGGTCAGTGGCTTCATCGGTGGGCTGCCCATTACGGCCGTCATCGTACGCAGCTCGGCGAACGTTCAGTTCGGCGGGCGCACGCGGCTATCCAGCTTCATCCACGGGGTACTGCTGACCGCGAGCGTGGCGTTTCTGGCTTTTGCGCTCGAACAGATACCGCTGGCCTGCCTGGCGGCCATTCTGCTGCACACCGGCTACAAGCTCGCGCGGCCGGCGCTCGTGATGGCGCAGTATCGGCGTGGCTGGCAGCGATTCATTCCGTTTGTGGTCACCATCGGCGCGATCCTGGTCACGGACCTGCTCGCAGGCGTGCTCGTCGGCATGCTGTGCGCGACCTGCTTTCTGGTGCGGGCGAACTATCGCTCGGCGCTGTCGTTCACGCGCAGCGGGGACCACGCACTGCTGCGGCTCAACACGGAAGTGTCGTTTCTCAATCGCCAGGAGTTGCGCAGCCACCTGGCGGGCGTGCCCGAGGGCGGCACGCTGATTATCGACGCCTCGGCAACCCGATTCATGGACGCGGATATCCGCGAGGATATCGACCGCTTCATCGAATCAGCCGGCGCGCGCGCCATCACCGTCGAACTCAACCACTATGAGGGTGTATCCGCGACCTATCCGGATCCGGCCCGGTTACGTCAGGTCGGCAATGCCTCGGCGGCCACGGCATAGCGTGCGTACCTGTGCCCGCGGCAAGATGCCGCGGGCACGGCTCTGGCGTTATTGTGGCTCGCCGATGGCGCGCTTGAGTTCCGAGCCGTCGAGCACGCCGTTGCCATCGGTATCCAGCCGATCGAAATATGGCGTCATCGCGGCCTGATATTCGGACAGCGAAACCCCGCCGCTTTCGTCGCGATCAAGATTCGCCAGCCAGCGCTCGCGCGCCTTGCGGCGGGCGCGCTCTACCTCGCGCGTCGGCGTTTCGGCATCGGGCGCGGCCTGGCTGGCCTCGAGTTCGTCGAGCCGAACCTGGCCGTCGCCATCGGCGTCGAGACGCTTGAAGGCCTCGACCTGAGCGGATACCGCTTCCTGGCGACCGATCGCGCCGTCGCCGTTGGTATCGAGTTCGGAGATCGCATTCTGTGCCCACAGGCTTGCGGGCATGGCGGCTAGCAACGTCAGGGCCAGGGTCGGTATCCGTACCGGTCTCGTCATCGGTTCGTCTCCAGGCGGGGATGAAAGCCGCGTCGCGATGCGGCGCCCCTGCTCTGGCAACACGCGCGCCGTTAGGTTCAGCCTCAGACCTCTTCCTCGTCGCTGACTTCGAATACCACATCGGAATCGTCCACGCCGAGTTCGCGAATCTCGATCGGCTGGCCGGCCGGGTTGAACCCTACGTAACCCATGCCCGCGCCGTTGACCAGGCGTTCGCCGTGGTCTGCCGGCGTGGGCCGACGCGGGTTCACGCGCATGCGCCGACGCTTGGTGAACCAGTTGAGCGGCGAGTACGGCGCGTAGAGCCAGCGGTTGAGGCGGTCGAACCAGTCGAGCAGCTTGCGCGGGAATTCGTTTTTCACCCCGCTGCTGGTGATCTGCCAGATCTTCTGGCGCGCCGCCGAGAAGCGCAGTGTCACGTCGTAGGCGAACGAGTAGTGCACGTCGCCGGACAGAATCGTGAAGTTTTTCGGCGTGTTGCCGTGGCGGAAGATGTTGAGCAGCGTATGGGCCGCGCCACGATGCGCCATCCAGTTCTCGGCGTCGACCATCAACGGCTTGCCGAACCAGGTGAACACACGCTGGATGTTCTCGATGAGCTTGACGCCGAATATCGGCGCCGCCGAGACCATCACGACGCTGCGCCGGTCCATGAGGTGGGTCTGCATTTCGCTGAGCGCTTCCCAGTCCATCAGGCCGGACGGCTTCGACGGCCGCCGCGAGCGCCGCCACCGTCGCGTGCGTGTATCGAGAACGACCACGCCCGGCTCTGTGTCGAGGATGAAGTCCCAGCCGCGAAACGCGAGCAGGCAGTCGATGAGCGCATCATGGGATACGGCATCCCGGTTTGCGGTATAGCGCTCGACGCACGGCCAGACCGTCTCTTCGAAGATTTCCGGCCGATTGCCCCAGCCCTGGCACAGCAGATAGGCGACCAGGGCATTGCCGATGATTCGACGCGAGAACGGATGGCCGTAGGCGGTATCCATCCACGCGCCGGTGAGGTTCCAGTCGTCGGTGATGTCGTGATCGTCGAAGATCATCGCGGTGACGCTATTCGCCATAAGCCGTCGCACGCCCGGCAATTCGGTGACGAAGTCGTCGATCACTGCGGCCTCGTCGTCGTAGGTCGCGCTTTCTTCCTCGTCGAGCGGCGGCCGGGTGTATTCCAGGCCACGCCACGGCGCGTCCGACCAGCACAGCAGATACATCGCCAGCACCTCGGCCAGCGTGATCAGATGGTTGCCCGAGGACGCCGAGGTGAACACCGGCTTGCGCGTGCCGCCGAAGAAACGATCGCGCAGGTCCCGGCTGCTCTTTTCCTGCGGCAGCAACTCGTCGCGCCGGTAATAGCAGGCAGTACAGGCATAGAGCGCTTCGCTGTCGTCGAGCACTGCGCCCTCCAGCGTTTCGGGCCAGAGACCGAGATTGGCGATCAGCGCATGAATCGCGCGCAGCAGCGGGCCGGCGACGTCGTCGGCATAGATCTGGTCGCCGGTCAGCAATAGCGCCACCGGCCAGGATTCGCTGTTGTCGCGACGCTCGCCGAGCCAACGGTCCGCGCGTGCCATGCCGTCGCCCGAGCGATGATGCGGTCGACGACAGGAACCATGCAGCAGGCTGTCGAGTTCGGTTTTGATGACGAACCGCGGGCGCGACTCGCCGGGATAGCAAAGCCCGGGCTCGAGCTCGGCCAGCGATAGGCCGCCTGCCCCCAGCCGCAGGTCGTAGCCCACCGCCCGGCGCTCGGCCAGAGGTGCCACGCCCGCCGCCTCGAGATCGACATCAATAAATATCAGCCAGGCGCGTTCGCCGATTTGCACGTCGCGCCGGAACGGCGCCAGATCGACCGTGTCGTCCGCGACCTGGCGGCGGCCGTCGTCGTCTCGATACAGCGCCAGCTGCAGCGAAACCGGGCGCCTCACCGCGAGCCAGAGCACGATGCGCCCGCTATGGGCCTGGCGGAGAATGGGGCCGGCGATGATGTCGCGGGCGGTCGGGTCGGCGTCGAGGTTCGGATGCTGCATGCAGTGATTGTACGGCTCGAAGCCGCCAGCGCCAGTGTGGCGTGCCGGCGATAGATGCTTGACGCACCAAGGCGTCGGCGCTAGTTTCAGCCGATGCCAAGTTTTACAGCCGAACGTCACACTTGCGGCGTTCTCATCCCGGCTATCCTGCCCGCGATCGTCACGCACCGTCGTTACGATGCGCGCTGAACCCCGCGACGACAGCGGCGACCGCCTGCCGGGCGAAAGCGCCACCATCACCGCGGCCCAGGCCGCCCTCGACGGCCGACAGCGCGGGCTGCGCGGGCTGTGGCCGTTTCTGGGGCCCGCGTTCATCGCGGCCGTGGCCTATATCGATCCCGGCAATTTCGCGACCAATATCCAGGCAGGCTCGAACTTCGGCTATCTGCTGCTTTGGGTCGTGATCGTGTCCAACCTCATGGCGATCCTCATCCAGTCGATGTCGGCAAAGCTGGGCATCGCCACCGGCAAGAACGTGCCCGAGGTCTGTCGCGAGCGGTTTGCGCGCCCGGTCACGATCGGCCTCTGGATCCAGGCCGAGATCATCGCCATCGCGACCGATCTGGCCGAATTCATCGGCGGCGCGCTCGGCCTCTATCTGCTGTTCGGCATTCCGCTGTTCCCGGCCGCCGTCATTACCGGCGTGTTCTCCTTCGGCCTGCTGGAACTGCAGCGGCGCGGCTTCCGGCCGCTGGAGGCCGGTATCACCGCGCTGGTGGGCGTGGTGATCGTCTCGTTCGCCTACGAGGTGTACGTCGCCCAACCCGACATGGGCGACCTCGCCCTCGGGCTGGTGCCCGGTTTCGAGGGCAGCCACAGCGTTATGCTGGCGGCGGGGATCCTGGGCGCGACGGTCATGCCGCACGTGATCTATCTGCACTCCGCGCTCACGCAGCGGCGCGTCGTGGGGCGCAGCGACGACGAACGCCGGCGGATCTTTCGCTTCGAATTCTTCGACATTCTCATCGCCATGGGCGTGGCCGGCCTGATCAACGCCGCGATGCTGGTCATGGCCGCAGGGCTGTTCTTCGGCGCCGACGTCGACGTCGCCACGCTCGAAGCGGCCTACGCCCATCTCGGCGAATACGCCGGCCCCGTCGCGGCCACGCTGTTCGGTGTCGGTCTGCTGGCCAGCGGCTTCTCGAGTTCGTCGGTGGGCACGATGAGCGGCCAGGTGGTGATGCAGGGCTTCATCAAACGCCGCATCCCGTTGTTCGCGCGGCGCATGATCACCATGACACCGGCGCTGGCGATCCTCGCGATGGGGGTGGATGCCACCACCGCACTCGTGATGAGTCAGGTGGTGCTGTCGTTCGGCATTCCGTTCGCGCTGATCCCGCTGCTGCTGTTCTGCTCGAACCGCGACATCATGGGTTCTCTGGTCAATCACCGCTTGACCACGATGCTCGCCTGGCTGATTGCATCAATCGTGATAGCGCTGAATATATTTCTTCTTTACCAGACGTTTATCGAGTATTTATAAAGCTATAACTCACTTGAAATGGGCGCGATTCGCACGCCCTTGCCAGCGCATCAGTCGTGCGGTGGCAGCCACGCCCGTGAGCAGCAGCGTGGCCACCATCCCGGCCACGCCCCACCAGCCGTATGCAGACCAGAACACGCCACCGAGCGAACCCACCACGCTCGAACCCAGGTAGTAGGCCAGCAGGTACAGACCTGCCGCCTGGCCCTTGCCGCCTTCGGCGAGCGGCCCCACCCAGCCGCTGGCAACGGAATGGCCGGCAAAGAAGCCGACGGTAAGCAGTGCGATGCCGAGCACGATCGTCCACAGTGTTTCCGGCAGCATGCAGACCAGTCCCAGGCTCATGAGCCCGATCGCGCCGACCATCACCGGCGCCCGCCCGTAGCGGTCGGCCAGCCGTCCGAACACGGCGGAGGCGACGATGCCGAGCAGGTAAACCACGAAGATTGCGCCCACCGCCGTCTGGCTAAGGGAAAACGGCGGCTCGGCCAGCCGATAGCCAATGTAGTTGTAGACCGAGACGAACGACCCCATCAGCAGAAAGCCGCACAGAAACAGCCAGGGCAACGCGCCATGGCGCAAATGACGGGCAATCGGCGCGAAATGATCGGCCAGCTTGAGCCCCTTCTTCGCGGTGAAGTTACGCGACGGCGGCAACATGACCACGAACACGATCGCCGCCACGAAGCCCAGCGCCCCGATCCCGCCGATCGCCGCGCGCCAGCCGCCGATATCCGCGATCACACCGGCCATGACGCGCCCGCTCATCCCGCCGAAGGCGCTGCCGGCAATGTATAGCCCCATGGCGGAGCCGAGATCACCGGGCGACACTTCTTCCGACAGATAGGCGATCGCCAGCGCCGGCACGCCGCCGAGCGCGAAGCCCTCCAGTGCGCGTGCAAGCAACAGCGTGCCCCAGCCGGGCGCGAATGCGGCCACGACAGAAAGCGCTGCCGACGCGACCATCGACGCGCTCATCAGCCGCTTGCGGTCGATGGCCTCCGACATCAGCCCGGCGAGAAAAAGCGTGAAGGCGAGCACGCCGGTACTCACCGACAGCGACAGACTGCTTACTGCCGGCGTGATCTCGAAATTTTTCGAAAACAGCGGCATGAGCGGCTGGACGCTGTAAAGCGACGAAAAAGTCGCGAAGCCGGCGGCGAACAGCGCGATGTTCGCGCGCCGGTAGGACGAACTGCCGCGCGTCAGGCCCTGCGCCGCGGTTCCGGGCGCTTCGGCATGGTTGGAAACACTCATGCCACGCATTATCGCATGCAGGGTACAGCGGCCCCTGCGCTCACTTGACCAACACAGGCCGTCGATTTCGCGTCACGGCTGGCCGGGAGCCCTCTAATACAGGATAATGCGCGCGTTTTTCTCTACGCCCCGAGCGCACCCTTCATGATCGAAAATCTTCGCAACATCGCGATAATCGCCCACGTCGACCACGGCAAGACCACGCTGGTCGACTGCCTGCTTCGCCAATCCGGCACCTTCGAGGCGCGCGAGGACGTGGCCGACCGGATCATGGATTCCAATGATCTGGAAAAGGAACGCGGCATCACGATCACCTCGAAGAATACCGCGATCGAATGGCGTGACCCCGACAGCGACGAGAACTACCGCATCAACATCGTCGACACCCCCGGCCACGCCGACTTCGGTGGCGAGGTCGAGCGCGTGCTGTCGATGGTCGACTCGGTGCTGCTGTTGGTCGACGCCGTGGACGGCCCCATGCCGCAGACCCGCTTCGTGACCGAGAAAGCCTTCGAGCTTGGCCTGAAGCCGATCGTGGTAATCAACAAGATCGATCGCGACGGCGCGCGGCCCGATTGGGTGCTCACCCAGACGTTCGACCTGTTCGATTCGCTCGGCGCCACCGACGAACAGCTCGACTTCCCCACCGTCTACACGTCCGCGCTCGGCGGCTATGCCGGCCTTGACGACGACGTGCGCGAGGGCGACATGAAACCGCTGTTCCGCACCATTACGGAGCGCGTGCCGGCCCCGCCGGTGAAGACCGACGGCCCGTTCCAGATGCAGATCACCACGCTGGACTACAACAGCTTCGTGGGCCAGATCGGCATCGGCCGTATCGCGCGCGGCGCGGTCAAGCCCGCCACCCAGATCACGATCGTCGACCGCGAGGGCAACAAGCGCAACGCCAAGATCGCCGGCGTATTCGGCTTTCTCGGCCTCAACCGCGTGGAGGTCGACCAGGCCCAGGCCGGCGATATCGTCGCCCTCACCGGCATGGACGGCCTGGATATCTCCGACACCCTCTGCGATACCAGCGCACCCGAAGCGCTGCCGGCGCTGACCGTCGACGAACCGACGATGAGCATGACGTTCGAGGTGAACAAGTCGCCGCTGGCCGGCAAGGAAGGCGATTACCTCACCTCGCGCCAGATCCGCGAACGCCTCGAACGCGAGCTCAAGTCCAACGTGGCCATGCGCGTCGAGCAAGGCGGCGACGCCGATCGCTTCAAGGTCTCCGGCCGCGGCCTGCTGCACCTGTCGGTGCTGCTCGAGACGATGCGCCGCGAAGGCTACGAGCTCGCCGTCGCCCGCCCTGAAGTGGTGACCCGCGAAGTCGACGGCGCTATCCACGAGCCCTACGAGCTGCTCATCTGCGACATCGAGGACGAGCACCAGGGCGCGGTGATCGACAACCTCAACCAGCGGCGTGGTCAGCTGCAGAACATGCAGCCGGACAACAAGGGCCGTACGCGCCTGGAGTTCATCATTCCCTCGCGCGGGCTGATCGGCTTTCAGACCGAGTTCATGAGCATGACCTCGGGCACCGGTATCGTCACCCACGTGTTCGATCACTACGGCCCGCTCGGCGGCGAGGCGATCGGCCAGCGGCATTCCGGCGTGCTCATCTCCAACGCGGCCGGCAAGGCCGTGGCCTTCGCGCTGTTCAACCTGCAGGATCGCGGCAAGATGATGGTCGGGCCGAACGACGAGGTCTACGAAGGCATGGTGGTCGGCATCCACTCGCGCGAGAACGATCTCACCGTGAACGTGCTCAAGGCCAAGCAGCTCACCAACGTGCGCGCCGCCGGTTCGGACGAGAACATCAACCTCACGCCGCCCGTGCGCATGACGCTGGAACAGGCACTCGAGTTCATCAACGACGACGAACTGGTCGAGATCACGCCCTCCAACGTGCGCGTACGCAAGCGCTGGCTCAAGGAACACGAACGCAAGAAGGCCGGCCGCGCGAGCTGATCGGCGGCCGGCCTGAGCCCGCTGCCGCGATGAAACCGGCGGCGGCGCTGGCCACGCCATGCCGATCCTGCGTTATCGTGCGCAGCGGTTGTTCATTGTGCTCGAGCGATCCGCGGCGACAGCCCGACCGCGGATCGTCGTATCGCGCCATCTGTTCAAGGATAGCTGCCCATGCCCAATCAAAGCCGTTCGCGCCTGATCGTTCGTACCGCCAAGCTGTCGGATATTCCGGCAATCAATCGGGTGGTGCAGCGCACCTACCCCAACCTCGACGATTACACGTTCGACGAGCTGCGTGGCCAGATCAACAACTTCCCGGAAGGCCAGCTGGTCGCGGTCTACGAAGACACCGTGGTCGGCTACTGCGCGACGCTGTGCCTGCCGGAGGATCAGGTCATGCGTCCGCATACCTGGGCGCGTATCACCGGCAACGGTTACGGCTCCACGCACGATACCGACGGCGACTATCTCTACGGCTACGAGATCTGCGTGGACCCGGAAGCCCGCGGCCTGCGCATCGGCCAGCGGCTCTACCGCGAGCGCGAAGCACTGTGCATGAAGCTCGGTCTCAAGGGCATCGTCTTTTCCGGGCGGCTGCCGGGCCTCAAACGCCGTTACAAGAAATACGGCAGCGCCGAGGCCTATGTCGAGGCGGTGGCAAACAAGGAGATCCGCGATTCGGTCCTGAGCTTTCAGCTCAACCAGGGCTATGAGCTGCTCGGGGTGATGCCGAACTACCTGCCGCCGGACGAGGCCTCCATGGGCTACGGCGCCCACCTGCTCTGGCGCAACCCGGAATACAAGTATCGTGAGGACGTGGTCGGCGACTCGCATGTGCACCTGCAGCGCCCGGCCACCGTGCGTATCGCCACCGTTCAGTACGGCCAGCGCGCGATCGACTCCTTCGACGAGTTCGCGCAGATCGTGACCTACTTCGTACAGGAGACCGCGGACGCCAAGGCGGACTTCGTGGTTTTCCCCGAGCTGTTCACGGTCCAGCTGCTGTCGATCAAGAACGAGGAACTGCGACATCGCGCGGCCATCCAGCGGCTCGCCGATTTCGTCGATGAATTCCGCGAGCTCATGGCTTCGCTGGCGGTGAAGTTCAATATCAACATCATCGCCGGTTCGCACCCGACGCGCGTCGGTGAAGACCTGCAGAACATCGCTTATATCTACCTGCGCGACGGTTCCGAATACCAGCAGCCCAAGATTCACCCGACCCCCGGCGAACGCCACTACTGGAACATCGTCGGCGGCGACTCGCTCAACGCGATCGAGACCGACTGCGGGCCGATCGGCGTGCTGGTCTGCTACGACAGCGAATTCCCCGAACTCTGCCGGCATCTCGCGGATCAGGGCGTGAACATGCTGTTCGTGCCGTTCTCCACTGAAGACCGCAACGGCCATCTGCGCGTGCGCTACTCGGCCCATGCCCGTGCGGTGGAAAACCAGATCTATGTCGCCACCGCCGGCAACGTCGGCAACCTGCCGCGTATCCACGCCATGGATCTGCACTACGGCCAGAGCGCGATCATCACCCCCTGCGATTTCGCCTTCGCCCGCGACGGCATCGCCGCCGACACCACCCCCAACGTGGAGATGGTGGCGATCGCCGATGTGCGTCTCGACGTGCTGCAGGACGCGCGCACGACCGGGTCGGTACAGAACATGTTGGATCGGCGCCACGATCTCTATCACGTGCAGTGGATGCCGCGCCGGCGCCCGGTGAAGGCGCCGCGCTCGCGGCGCTAGCCGCCGGCTCGCGTGTGACGTCACCGCAGCCGGCCCGTAAGCTGGGCGGCGGCATTCCTTAATGGCCGGTATGGGGCCGGCGCGTTTTCGATGACACAGCACGATCCGATCGACGCTGCCGCGACAGCCCTGGCGGGCGCCCGACGGCTGCTAGTGCTCTCCGGCGCCGGCATTTCGGCGGAATCCGGCATCCCGACCTTCCGCGAAGCCCAGACCGGGCTATGGGCCCGGTTCTCGCCCCAGGATCTCGCCACTCCCGAAGCCTTCGCGGCACAGCCCGAACGTGTGCTGGGCTGGTATCGCTGGCGTCGTGCCCTCATTGCCCGCGGCGGGGTGAACCCGGGCCACGAGGCGATCGCCGCACTCGAACGCCACCTGCCGGTGGTCGTGGCCACGCAGAACGTCGATGGCCTGCATGCCGCGGCCGGCAGCCGTGATATCGCCGAACTGCACGGCAACATCTGGCGCGATCGCTGCCCGAACTGTGGCCATGAAACCGTGCTGCCAGTCGCCGAACCGGACGAGAACGCGCCGTTTTCGCGCTGCCCGCAATGCCGGGCGCTCACGCGCCCCGGCGTCGTATGGTTCGGGGAGATGCTGCCCGTGGCTGCGCTCGAGCGCGCCCAGGTCGAACTCGAGCACTGCGACTGCGTGCTGGTGGTAGGCACCTCGAACCAGGTCTATCCGGCGGCGGCCCTGGTCGAACAGGCCGTAGCCGGCCCCGCGACCGTGATCGAGGTCAATCCCCAGCCGACAGCCGTGTCCGGCGCGGTCGATATTCGCATTGCCGAACGGGCCAGCCGCGCGCTGCCGGCGGTCGTGCGCGCGCTCGACGAGGCGCCGACAGCCCGCTAAGCTCGACGACAGCGAAAAGCCGGATTTTTCAGGCAGACCGGCGCCCTCGCAACCGACAACAACCGTTTTCCCGAGGAGTTGGCCGATGACGCGTCGCGTGGTGTTCAATCAGAAAGGCGGTGTGGGCAAGACCACCCTGCTCTGCAACCTGGCGGCCATCGCAGCGGCCCGCGGCAAGCGCACGCTCGTCATCGACCTCGACGCCCAGTGCAACGCCAGCCAGTACCTGCTGTCTTCGGCCGATCGTCAGGCCGACGCCGGCAGCGCGGATTTCTTCGAGTCCATCCTGTCGCGCAGCCGTCGCAGCGGCGGCCTCGAGGATTTCATCACGCCCTCGCCGTTCGAAAACCTGTCGGTGATGGCCGCGCATCCGGATCTCGAGGAACTGCGCGTCAAGCTCGAGGCCAAGCACAAGATCTACAAGCTCAAGCAGTCGCTCGAGCGCCTCGACGGCTTCGACTGCGTGTTCATCGATACGCCGCCGGCACTGAATTTCTATTCCCAGTCCGCGCTGATCGCGGCCGATCGCTGCCTGATTCCGTTCGACTGCGACGATTTCGCGCGCCAGGCCCTGTATTCGCTGTTCGACAACATCCATGAGATCCAGGACGACCACAATCCGGATCTCGTCATCGACGGCATCGTGGTCAACCAGTTTCAGGCCCGCGCCAAGCTGCCCGCGCGCATGCTCGAGGAACTGGGTGCCGAAGGCCACCCCCTGATCGAGACCCGTATCACGTCTTCGGTGAAAGTGCGCGAATCCCACGATGCGTCTGTCCCGCTCATCCACTATGCGCCCCAGCACAAGGTCACCCAGCAACTGGTCGCGCTCTATGAGCGTCTCGACTGACCCCGGACACCGCGAAACGACGCGGGCTTTCGCATCGCGGCGCGGCATGGCAGCGTAATTCGGTCATGGCCTGTACATCGCGCTGTCTGCTGGTTCTGCTCGCATTCGCCGCCGTTTTCATCGGCAGCGCGAGCCGCGTTGTGGCCCAGGACGCGAACACCGCAGTACGCGAAATCGCGATCGAAGGCGCCATCGGCCCTGCCACCAGCCGTTTCGTGCGAACCGAACTGGAGGACGCGGACGCGGCCGGTGCATCGGCAGTGGTTCTGCGCATCGATACCCCCGGCGGCCTGGACGGCGCCATGCGCGATATCGTCAAGGCGATCCTCGCGTCCCCGGTCCCGGTAATCGGCCACGTGGCGCCGGGCGGCGCCCGGGCGGCGAGTGCCGGCACCTATATTCTCTACGCGAGTCATATCGCGGCCATGGCGCCCGCCACCAATCTCGGGGCAGCGACGCCGGTATCACTCGGCGGCGGTTTCGGCGATGCGGAAACGCCCAAAGCGTCGGACGAGGACAAGACGAACGACGAGGAGAACGGCGAACCGGAAGACGAGAATGCGTCCGGCGTGGCGCGCGCCGGCGCCGACGATGCCACCGCCAAGCGACGCAAGGTCGTCAACGACGCGGTGGCTTATATTCGCGGGCTTGCCGAGCAGCGCGGGCGCAACGCGGACTGGGCCGAACGGGCGGTTCGCGAAGGCGTGAGCCTTTCCGCGCAGGCCGCACTCGACGATAACGTCATCGACCTGATGGCCGCGAACACGCGTGAATTGCTCGGCGCCATCGACGGTCGCCGCGTGGAGACGGCCGCCGGCGTCCAGCAGCTTTCCACAAAGAATGCGACCGTGGATCGACGCGAGCCCGGCTGGCAGACCGAACTCCTGTCGGTCATCACCAACCCCACCGTGGCCTATCTGCTGTTCATGATCGGCATCTACGGCCTGATTCTGGAAGGCCTGAATCCCGGCGCGGCCGTACCCGGCGTGGTCGGCGCGATCAGCCTCGTATGCGCGCTGTTCGCGTTTCAGGTACTGCCGGTCAACTATGCGGGTCTTGCGCTGATCGCGCTCGGCGCGGGCCTGATGGTGGCCGAGATGTTCGCGCCGAGCTTCGGTATCCTCGGACTCGGTGGCGTCACGGCCTTCGTGTTCGGATCGATCATGCTCATGGATACCGACGTACCCGGCTTCGAGATCCCCTTTGGCGTAATCGGCGGCATCGCGGTCGCCAGCGCGCTGCTGCTCTTTCTCATTCTCTACCTGTTTCTGCGCTCGCGCCGCGAATCGGTTCAGACCGGCCACGCCGGTCTCATCGGCGCGCGCTGCGTGGCGCTGGCCGACTTCGAGCACGAAGGCCGTGTTTTGCTGCACGGCGAATCCTGGCTGGCGCAGAGCACCGCGCCGGTCGCGCGCGACGACCGACTGATCGTCACCGCCGCCGAAGGCCTGAAGGTGTTCGTGCGGCCCGCCGGCCCGGCGGATCAGCCATTCACGACCGGCGGCCCGTCGCCGAACCGGTCTTTCCTGCGGCCATCCCCTAGGAGATAGTCATGTTCATCAATTTCGGCTTCGCCATCATCGTCCTTCTGGCGCTCCTGATCTTCGCGTCGATCAAGATCCTGCCGGAATACGAGCGCGGCGTGATGTTCACCCTCGGCCGCATGACCGGCGTGAAGGGCCCCGGCCTGTTCCTGGTGATCCCCATCATTCAGAAGATGGTGAAGGTCGACATGCGCGTGGTGGTACTCGACGTGCCGCCGCAGGACGTGATATCGCGCGACAACGTGTCGGTACGGGTGAACGCGGTGGTGTACTTCCGCGTAATCAATGCCGACAAGGCGATCGTGGAGGTCGAGCACTTCTACGATGCGGTCAGCCAGCTGGCCCAGACCACCCTGCGCAGCGTGCTCGGCAAGCACGAGCTCGACGAGATGCTCGCCGAACGCGACAAGCTCAATGCCGATATCCAGGAAATTCTCGATCGGCATACCGATGCCTGGGGCCTGAAGGTCGCCAATGTCGAGATCAAACAGGTCGATCTGGACGAGAGCATGACGCGCGCCATCGCGCGCCAGGCCGAGGCCGAACGCGCACGGCGCGCCAAGGTCATCAACGCCGAGGGCGAAATGCAAGCAGCAGAGAATCTGCGTGGCGCAGCCGAACAGCTCGCGCGCGAGCCCCAGGCCCTGCAGCTGCGCTATCTGCAAACACTCGTGGACATTGCCGGGGAGAACAACTCGACCATCGTGTTCCCGCTGCCGATGGACCTGATCGAGCCGCTCATGGACGTCGCCCGCCAGGCCAAGGGCACCGACCGCGACGGATGATGCCCTAGCGCCCGCCTGGCCCCAATGCGTCCATGAAGGTCTCGACCGCGGTATCCGGCGCGGGCAGTGCCGTGTCGACACCGGCGCCCAGCGTATCGACGATCACGCGCAGGGCCTCGACACGTGCGCGTCGCTTGTCGTTCGCGTCGATACGATGCCAAGGCGCGACGCGCGTCGAGCAGCGCGCGAACATGTCTGCATAGGCGCTCTCGTAGGCGCCCCAGCGGCCGCGATTGCGGATGTCCTCGGCGGTCAGCTTCCAGCGCTTTGCCGGATTCTCGTAACGCGCCACGAAGCGTTCTAGCTGGGTCGCGCTGTCGATATCCAGAAACAGTTTCACCACCCGAATGCCGTCGTCGACGAGGGTCTGCTCGAAGCCGTTGATTTCGTCGTACGCGCGGTGCCATGTCTGCGCGCTGGCAAAACCCTCGACCCGCTCGACGAGTACCCGCCCGTACCAGCTGCGATCGAATATTGCGATCTCGCCCGCAGGCGGGATACGAGCCCAGAAACGCTGCAGCCAGTGCTGACGACGTTCGACGGCGTCCGGCGCGCCAATCTGCCAGACCGAGAGCGTGCGCGGGTCCAGCACCCAACCGATGCGACGGATCAGTCCGCCCTTGCCGGCTGCATCCCAGCCCTCCAGAACCACCACCGCGCTGCGGCCCTGGCGCGCGTAGGCCAGCTGCAGACGCTGCAATTCGGTCTGTAGCGCCTCGACTTCGCGCTTGGCCTGCTTGCGCCCGGCCATAGTCTCAGTCCGCGCCGCAGGTCGTGCCGGCGGCGGTCGCCATCCGGCCTTCGGCATGGGCGAGCCGCTGCACGAGCCCGAGCATCATGCCGGCTGTCGCGCCCCAGATATGGTCGCCGGCATAGTCCAGCGCCTGCACTTCATAATGCCGGCTGTTTCGCTCGATTTCGTAGCGGTGATAGTTGTCGAGATCCACGATATGCGCCAACGGCACGGCGAAAAGCCGCGCGACCTCGGCATCGTCGGGGGCGACGCGCGCGCCCGGGTCGACCCAGCCCACGAACGGGCTGACCACGAAGCCGGTGACCGTCCGATACTCGGGCAGCTCGCCGAGAATCTGCACGTGCGCGGGATCCAGATCGATTTCCTCCTGCGCCTCGCGCAGCGCCGCGGCCTGCGGGCCCGCGTCGCGCGCTTCCACACTCCCGCCCGGAAAGCTGATCTGCCCGGGGTGGTGGCGCAGCGACGCGCTGCGCTCGGTGAAGTACACATAGGGCTCTGCAGCGCCAACCACCGGAATGAGCACGCCGGCACGGCGGGCGGCGATGCCGTGATCCTCGACGGGTCGATTCTCGCCGGGCGCGCCGAAACCGGCCGGCAGCGGTATGCGCAGCGCGTGTTCGAGCCGGCGCCGCCAGTCGCGGCCCGGCTGATCGTCTGATCGCTGCAACGCGCTAGCCGTTCGAATCGATGGTCTGGCCGGCCTTGAGCTTCTCGGCGTATTCCTTGGCCAGCGCCTGGAAGCGCGGCGTCAGGCCATCGTCGGCATACATGGGGTCGCCTTCCTCGTCGTACGCGGCAATCTCGCTGCCGGGCTCGTAGCTGAAGGAACTCGCCAGCTCGTCCAGAGCGGCGGCCAGCAGATCGGTAAGAATGCGTTCCTGGGTCAGCCCCGGGAACAGGTCACACAATGCCGCGACCTTGGCCGCATCGTAGAGGGGAAGCCGAATCTCGTAGGTTTCATCGGTACGGGTCTCGCCCGCGTTCGCCTGCCACTGCGCGACCAGTTCGTTGACTTTCATCCGGGTACCTGCTGGTTGTGTAGATGCCGCTTGACGCCCCTAGATTACGAAAATCGAGTGCCGTGAAACAACGCATGGCGGCGTCATGCAGCGGTCGTTGACCCGTCTGGGGGCGCCTGCTAGCTTGACGCCAACTCAAGCCGAGAGCGTTGCATGGCCAAGACGGAAAAGACCTGGAGTCTGAAGGAAATCGATCAGGCACGCGGTGCGAAGAAAGGCACCGCCTTCCTGGCGTTCAAGCAGCTCAAGGACAGTTTCGACGAAGGTCGCGACTTCTATTATCTCAGTGCGAGCCAGGACAGCCGCGAGATCGAACAACTGCGCAGCGCCGGCCGCATTTACGAAACCACGGTCAACGCCATCCTGCTCACGGAAGGCGGCTATCAGTCGGTCCTCGATTATCTCGAGGGCTGACGCCGCGACGCCGCCCGCTCAACCCGCCATTCGCGACTCGAGCGCGGCCTGATCGTCGGCGAAGCGGCGTATCCCTTCGGCCAGTTTTTCGGTGGCCATCGCGTCCGCATTGAGGGCCCAATCGAAGGCCGCGCGGTCGAGCATGACGCGCGCTACTTCGCTGGGTTGCGTCGACATGCCGGGCGCGTTGGCCGCGTCCATGCCTCTGAGTTCTTCCAGAAGAGCCGGCGAAATGGTCATGAGGTCCGCGCCGGCCAGCGCGAGGATCTGATCCCGATTGCGAAAGCTCGCCGCCATCACCTGTGTCGGATAACCGTGGGTCTTGGCGTAGGCATTGATGCGCTGCACGCTGCGCACGCCGGGGTCATCCTGCGGCGCGTAGTGATCCACGCCTTCGGCCTTCTTGTGCCAGTCGGTGATCCGGCCGACAAACGGCGAAATCAGCGTCACGCCGGCCTCGAAACAGGCCTGGGCCTGGGCAAGCGAGAAGATCAGCGTCATGTTGCAGGCAATGCCTTCGGCTTCCAGTACGCTGGCTGCCCGAATACCCGCCCAGGTGCTGGCGATCTTGATCAGGATGCGGTCCGCCGACACGCCGAGCGCCGCATAATCCGCGATCAGCGCGCGCGCCTTGCGAATGGTGGCATCGGTATCGAAGGACAGGCGGGCGTCCACTTCCGTGGAGACATAGCGCGGCACGACCTGGGTCAGTTCACGCCCGAAAAGCGTCATCAGCCGTTCGACCCGCGTGAGGCCGGCTGTGGGCGTCGCCGCCATGGCCTCGTCGATGAGATGCCGATAGCGCGCGTCGCCCGCCGCCTGCAACACGAGGCTCGGATTGGTGGTGGCATCAGTCGGCCGATAGGCGCGGATGGTTTCGAAGTCACCGCTGTCGGCCACCACGATGGTGCGCTCGCGAAGGGCTTCCAGGGCATTGCCGGATGTCGTCCGGGCGGCGTTATCGGCCATAGTGAGGATCCTCGATTGCAGGGCCGTCACTATAATGCAGGCGTGACCGCACTGGCCAAACTGGCCACGCCTCGGTCACCTGGAACATGCGCCTCGCGGACATTCTCACTATCATGACAGGACGGTTCGACTCGCCGATGGACACACGCGCCCTGCCGCCGCTTGTCACCCCGGAGCACGACACGACGGCGTTGCCTGTCGTGGTCGCCGACTTCGCGCGCGTGGCGCAGGCGCCCGCTGATGGTTTCTACCTGCAATACGAGACGGGCGGTCTGACGCTACGCCACGCCCAGGCCGGGCCCAACGACCAGGGGCTGTGTCTGGATCTGCGCGACGGCGGCGTCGAACGGCGCGCCGCGGGCGGCCGCAAGTCGCCACTCGCAAAGGCCATCGGGCTACGACGTCACCCCGACAGTAGCGTGCTGGATACCACCTGTGGTCTGGGCCGCGACGCGGCCACGCTCGCCGCGCTCGGCTGTCGTGTAACGACGCTCGAGCGGCACCCGGTGCTGTTCGCACTGGTCGCGGACGCCCGCGAACGCGCCGCAGCCGCCGAGCCACCGCCCGTGTGGCTCGAATACTGGCACGCCAACCACCGCGCCGACGCCATTCGATACCTTGCCGACGCCGACGCCACCCCCGCCGCGGACGTGATCTATATCGATCCGATGTTCGAATCCACGCGGCGCAAGGCCCGGCCGCAGAAGGCGCTCGCCTGGCTGAGTGAACTCGTCGGCGGCGACAGCGATGTGGCCGATCTGCTGGCGCACGCCCGCCGTCGCGCGGCCCGGCAGGTCGTGGTCAAGCAGCACGCGCGTAGCGCTCCGCTCGCCTCGCCCGATCGCACGGTCGAGGGCAAGGCGATCCGTTTCGATATCTATCTCGCGGCCACGCCCGGCGCCTGATCCGTTCGTGATCGGCGCCCTGCTCGCATGGATCAGCCGAGCGGCGTCAGCCCGGCCAGAAAGCGCTTGTAGTTCTCGACGTAGTGCGCCGCGCCGTGGCGCAGCTTGTCGGCGTCGGCATCGCTGAGTTCACGCTTCACGCGGCCGGGCACGCCGATCACCATGCTGTTGTCGGGGATCTCCTTGCCCTCCGGCACCAGCGCGCCCGCGCCGATAAGGCAGTTGCGCCCGATCTTCGCGCCGTTGAGCACGGTGGCCTTGATGCCGACAAGGCTGTTGTCGCCGATCGTGCAGCCGTGAAGCATCGCCTGATGGCCGATAGTGCAGCCAGCGCCCACGGTCAGCGGAAACCCCGGATCGGTATGCATCACGCAGCCTTCCTGGACGTTGCTGCCCTCGCCGATCGCGATCTCTTCCTGATCGCCACGCAGCACCGCGTTGAACCAGATGCTGGCGTCAACGGCCAGCGTGACGCGGCCGATGACGGTCGCGTTGTCGGCCACGAAGAACTGCCCGGCTTCGGGGGTTGTCGGTTCGATGTCGTCCAGTCGATAGAGCATGGTGCGATCTCCTGTGTTTGTTGTTTGAAGACGTTCAGCGCGCGCCGCCCGGCTTGCGCGCGACATCGTCACGCACATAGACCGGCAACGCCTGGGCCGCAGCCACGCCCGCGCCGCGCGCAAGCAGCGGGCTGGCCAGCCGGGCGATATCGAGCGCGTGAGGCCAGGTGTGACGCGGCGCGAGCACATCGGCGTCGAGCGCCCGTGCCTCGGCCACCACCGGCCAGCCATTGCCCGCGCGAATGCAGTCGTCGGTCTCCGCGGCCGCATCCAGATCGGCCGGACGCATCACGCGTTCCGGGCCCAACGTCTCGGGTGCGCCGTCGTCGCCGCGGCGAAAATCGCCGACATAGACCTCGCCCATGCGGGCATCCTGCACGACGCGCACGAAATCCACGGTTTCATCGCGCTGGCAACGCGCGGCGAGCGCGCTCAGCGTGGATACGGGCACCACGGGGCGATCCAGACCGCCAGCCAGGCCCTGGACCAGCCCGGCCGCGATGCGCAGGCCGGTGAACGCGCCCGGCCCGCGGCCGAAGGCGAAACCGTCCATGTCGGCCAGCCCGAGGCCGGCGCTGGCGAGCAGTTCCTCGGCCAGGGGCAGCAGACGGCGGGCGTGCGCCTGCGGGGCGATCTCGAAACGCTCGAACTCACGCGCGCCCGTTTCATCGACGAGCGCAACCGACAGGGCCTCGGTGGAGGCATCCAGCGCCAGTATTTTCAGCCCACTCATGCCGGCGCGAGACTACCGAGAAATTCGCAGGCTACGGCCTGCTCGCGCGTGACCGGCATGGGCGGCAGGCTGGCACGGATCGCGCCGCCGTAGCGGGCCGTGAACAGACGCGGATCGCAGATCGCGAGCAGGCCGCGATCCGCGGCGTCGCGAATCAGCCGGCCCACGCCCTGCTTGAGGGTGATGATGGCCTGGGGCAGCTGGTAGTCCATGAACGGGTTTTCCCCGGCGTCCTTCATGGCGGTGAAACGCGCCGCGAGCACCGGGTCCGCCGGGGATGCGAACGGCAGCCGGTCGATGATGACCAGCCGCAGCGCCTGGCCGCGTACATCCACACCCTCCCAGAAACTGCTGGTCGCCACGAGCACCGCGTTGTCGTCGTCGCGAAAATCGGCGAGCAGCGTCGCACGCGGCGCACTGCCCTGGGTGAGCACATCGATGCCGGCGGCGTGAAGCGCCTGCCCGTACTTCGCCACCGCGCGGTAGCTGGTGCACAGCAAGAACGCCCCGCCGCCGGAGAATTCAAGCAAGGCGAGCGTCTGTGCGACCACGGCGTCGTCGAACTCGGGAGTGTTCGGCGCCGGCATGGCGCGGGGCGCATAGAGCATGGCATTGCGCTCGTAGTCGAACGGGCTGGCCAGCACCTGCTGTTCGACATCCGCCAGCCCCAACCGGCGACAGAAATAATCCAGATCGTTTTTGACCGCGAGCGTTGCCGAGGTGAAGATCCAGGCTCCCGGATAGGCTTCGATGGCGCGCGAGAACGGCGTGGCGACATCCAGCGGCGTGCTGTGCCAGATCCAGCTGTTGCCGCGTTTTTCCAGCCAGCTGATGCGGTCGGCGTCGACGACACTGACGCCGGTCAGCGCCGCCGCCAGTTCTCCGGCGCGCCGAGTCAGTGCCTTGAGACGATCGCTGCGGCTGGCCACGGGGTCGAGCCCCGTCTTGAGCGCCGTCAGCGCGGCGTCGAGGTCGTCGCGCGCGGCCGCGCGCTCCGGCGTTTCCAGTTCCACCCAGCTGCGGTTGCCCGGCGCGTCGCCCAGCGCATCCGAAAACCGACGCTCGGCGTTGCCGACGTCCTTGAGCTTCGCCTTGAGCGCGGGCATGTCGCCGCCGAGCGTGTCCAGTTCGGCCAGGCCATCGCGCACCAGATCCTTGAGTTGACGCGCCGACAGGGCCTGGCCGAAGAAACGCCCGGCGATATCGGGCAGCCGGTGCGCTTCGTCGAGCACGATGGCGTCGGCGCCGGGCAGCACTTCGCCAAACCCGGACTCCCGCAGGGTCAGGTCGGCGAACAGCAGGTAGTGATTGACGATGACCAGATCGGCGGCCTGTGCTTCGCGGCGCGCATGCACTACCCAGCACTGCTCGTAAAGCGGGCATTCCTGGCCCAGACAGTTGTCGGTCGTCGACGTGATTCGCGGCCACAGGGCATCGCCGTCCCCGAGGTCGCCGAACTCGCCCAGATCACCGGTCTGGGTGCGCGCCGCCCACTCGCGCACCGCGCGAATCTTCGGCGCCAGATAGAGATCGCCGCTGCCTTCGGTGAGATTCAGCCGGTGCAGGCAAAGATAGTTGGCGCGACCCTTGAGCACCGTCGCGTGCACGTCGCCCCCCAGCACTGTCTGCGCCAGCGGCACGTCCTTGTCGTCAAGCTGGCTCTGCAGATAGCGCGTGGCCGTGGACACGATGATCTTGCGCCGCGAGGCGAGTGCCGGCAGCAGATAGGCCAGCGTCTTGCCGGTGCCCGTTCCGGCCTCGACCACGAGCCGTGAGCCGGCATCGATCGCCTGCGCAACCGCCTGCGCCATCTCGGCCTGCCCTGCGCGTGCGGCATAGCCGGGCAGCGCGGCTGCCAGCGCCGCATCGTCACCGAACAGTGCGGCGCCCGCCGCCGCGCTCATCGCATCAGTTGCTGGCTGGCACTGCGATAGTCGCTGGCCCGACCGGCCGCCTCATCCGCGCCGCTGCGATCCCCGCCGGTACGGCGCGCCTCGGCGATGATCTGCCAGTTGTCGGCGCGCACGAAGGGGTTGTTGCCGGCGACACTGTTGGACTTGCGAGCCATGGCCTCGGCCTGTCCGGTCTGGCCCTGGGCCAGCTTCACGCTGGCCAGTCGCTGATACACGAAGGGGTTGCGCGGTTCCAGGTCGAGCGCGCGTTCCAGCGTCGCGGCGGACATGTCCATATTGCCGTTGCGCGCCAGCGTATCCGCGCGGCCCATGAGCGACAGCACCGCGGGGCTGCTCGCCTCGGCCGCGGTACGCGCCGGCATCGTCTGCGGCGCGGGCGTTCCCACCTGATCGCCCGGCTGCGGTTGCGGCCGCTCGGGCGCCGGCGGCTGGGGCGAGGCCGGCCCTTCCGGCGGCGGAAAACTGGTGCGTTGCGAGGTCGCACAGCCGGCCAGAACGAGCACGGCGATGAGGACAGGAAGTCGTTGCATGATCATCATCCAAACAGTTTCTGCAGCCAGTTGCCGTCGTCCTGCTCGCGTTGTTCGGGCGGCTGACGGCGACGGTAGCGGTTCTCCTGCATGATATCGCTATCGCAGGACGAAAGCCCATCCGGCACCTCGCCACGCACGAACGGCACCGGCGCGGTCCGGCTGCAGTCCCGATCGTAACCGTAGGCGCCCTCGCCGCCCGCGCGCGACGGATCGAAACGCATGCGCAGCGGCACCTCGACGACGTCTTCCGGCGGCACGTTCATGATGCCGCGCGGCTCGATGTCCGCCATGATGCGCGACCACAGCTGCAGTGCACCGGTCGCGCCGGTCAATTGTGCGGGCTTGTTGTCGTCGCGGCCCACCCAGACCACGGCCAGCCGGTTGGCGGTAAAGCCGGCGAACCAGCTGTCACGCAGATCGTCGGTCGTGCCGGTCTTGCCGGCGACATTGAGCGAGCGCGGCAAAATGTCGTACATCGAGGCGCCGGTACCGAAACGCGCCACACGCTGCATGATCCAGTTGGTGAGATAGACCGGCGACTCGTCGACTGCCCGCTTGATCTTGAGCGGATAGCGGCTCAGGGGCTCACCGTCTCGCGTGGTGACGTCGCGAATGGCCAGCAGCGGCGTGTAGTAACCGCCCGCCGCCAGCGTGTTGTAGACCTGGGCGACCTGCAGCGGCGCCATGTCGACGGCGCCGAGCGCCAGCGACGGCACCGACAGCGGATCGCCGTTGTAGCCCAACGACTTGAGCGTGTCGATGACGTTGGGAATGCCCACATCCAGCGCGAGCCGCGAGGTCGCGAGGTTGTAGCTGTGGGTCAGCGCGTAATGCAGCGGCACCGCGTTGCCGTGCGTGCGCTTGGAATAGTTCTGCGGCCGCCAGGTATCGCCATTGGCCAGTTTCACCGACAGCGCACTGTCGTCCAGCGGCGTGATGACGTTGTATTTCGACGGCTGCGCCAGCGCGGTGAGATAGACCACCGGCTTCATCAGCGAACCGATCGGCCGACGCGCATCGAGCGCCCGGTTGAAACCCGCGAAGCCGGCGTCGCGACCGCCCACCAGGGCCAAAATACGTCCGCCTTCGACACTGGTGACGACCGCCGAGGCCTGCAGGCTGTCGCGTTCGATGCCGCGCGCCGCCTCGACCTGATCGAGGCCCTTCGAGACGCGTTCCTCGGTCGCGGCCTGCACGGCCGGATCCAGCGTGGTGAACACACGCAGGCCTTCCTCGGTCAGGTCGGCATCCTTGTACTGGCCGAGCAGCTGACGGCGAACGAGGTCGATGAAAGCCGGATACTGGCTGGTGCTGCGCACCGTACGCGCGCTTACTCCGAGGCCGGCCTTCTTGGCTTCGCGCCAGCTGTCGTCCTCGAGAAAGCCGGCGTCGTGGAACATGTCGAGCACGAGATTGCGGCGCTGGGTTGCACGCTCTGGGTGGCGGCGCGGGTCGTAGTAGCTCGGACCCTTGACCATCGCGACCAGCAACGCGATTTCCTGCGGCTGCAGTTCCTCGAGCGGTTTCTGGAAATAGAAATAGCTCGCCAGGCCGAACCCGTGAATCGCGCGGCCACCGTCCTGGCCGAGATAGACCTCGTTGAGATAGGCCTCGAGGATCTCCGGCTTTGAGTAGTGCGCGTCCAGCAGGATCGCCATCAGCGCTTCCTTGGCCTTGCGCACCAGCGTCTGGCGATTGTTCAGGTAGAAGTTCTTGACCAGCTGCTGGGTGATGGTCGAACCGCCCTGCACCACGCCCCCGGCACGCAGATTGGCCCAGGCCGCCCGCATGATCGACTTGGGCGACACACCCCAGTGGTTCATGAAATCGCGGTCCTCGACCGTGATCAGCCCTGCCGGCAGCATCGGCGGCACATCGCCGAGCTTGACGAGAATCCGGTCCTCGCCCTGTTTCGGGTAGATGCTGCCGATCATCAGCGGGTCGAGACGAATCAGCGCGATATCGCCCTTGTCGTCGATCGCGCTCAGCGAACTTACGCCGCTGCTGTTGAAGCCGAGCCGGATTTCGCGCGCGGCCTGCTCGCCGTCCCAGAACTTGAACGGCCGGGTATGGATATCCAGACGGCCGCCGCTGCTGCGGTACGTGCCGCCGCGCGACAGGCTGGAACTGGCGCGATAGCCCTGCCGGTCGAGCCGTGCCGTGATCTCGCTGCGCGACAGATCGAGCCCGGCATAGAGCTCCAGCGGGCTGGCATAGACCTTGGCCGGCAGCGTCCAGCGCGTACCCTCGAACTGCGCTCGAACCGCGCCGTCGAGATACACCATATAGCCGGCGATCACAGCGGCCGCGATGCAACCCAGCAGAAAGACATAGGGCAGCAGGCGCCGGAAGAAACCGGGCCGCTGGTTCGCACGCTTTTTCGTGCCGGAACGACGTTGGGGTGATCGCGTAGAACGCTTCTTCTGGGCCAACTCAGCTATCCGCGCCAAACAGGGCCGCCGATAGTATCAAAGCCGCCGCGCGATTTTTCGTCACGCGACGACGCGATCGACCATTTCGTGGCGCGGCCGGGAATGCTATTCGCCGTCGCGACGCCGGCGCGCGCTCTGGCTGACTTCCTTCTCGAGCGCTTCGAGGCCGATATGGCGCACGTCCTTGCCCTCGACGAAGTACACGACGTATTCGCCGATATTCTTCGAATGATCGCCGATGCGTTCCAGCGCCTTCACTGCCCAGAGCACATCGAGCATATGCCGGATGGTGCGCGGGTCCTCCATCATGTAGGTGATGCCCTGGCGCACGATGCCCTCGTACTCGCGATCGACGTCCTCGTCCTGCTGGGCGACACGCACCGCGGCCTCGGAATCCAGACGGGCGAAGGCATCGAGTGCTTCGCGCAGCATCTCGCGCACGTGACGGCCGAGCACCTCGATCTGGCGAAAGGCGCTCTTGGGCCGGTCGTAGCTGGCCAGATGCGTGGCCATGCGGCCGATCTTCTCGGCCTCGTCGCCGATGCGCTCGAGATCCGTGATCGTCTTGGCGATCGCGATGATCAGGCGCAGATCACCCGCCTGGGGCGCGCGACGCGCAAGGATGCGCGTGCACTCCTCGTCGATTTCGACTTCCATGCGGTTGACTTGGGTGTCGCCCTGAACCACGTCCTCGCCGAGCGTGCCCTCGCCGCTGATCAGCGCGCGTACCGCGTCGGCGATCTGCTGCTCGACGAGCCCGCCCATCGACAGCACCATTTCGCGCACGTCCTCCAGATCGGCGTCGAACTGTTTCGACGTGTGCTTCTCCAGGCCAACCTTGTCCATGTTCTGCTTCCTCTGCCCGAACCGCGGCGCTAGCCGTAGCGGCCGGTGATGTAATCCTCGGTCTTCTTCTCGCGCGGATGCGTGAACAGCGAATCGGTATCCGAGAACTCGACAATGTTGCCGAGATGGAAGAATGCCGTGTAGCCGGCCACGCGCGCCGCCTGCTGCAGATTATGCGTGACGATGACGATCGTGTAGTTTTCCTTGAGCTCGTCGATAAGCTGCTCGACCGTCGCGGTGGCCACCGGGTCGAGCGCGCTGCAGGGCTCGTCCATGAGCAGCACCGACGGGCTCACCGCAATCGCGCGGGCGATGCACAGCCGCTGCTGCTGACCGCCGGAAAGCGAAAGCCCCGGCGCATCGAGACGGTCCTTCACCTCTTCCCACAGACCGGCACGCTTGAGCGAGCGCTCGACGAGATCGTCCATGTCGGTGCGCTTTCGGACCTGCCCGAGAATCTTGGGCGCGTAGGCGATGTTCTCGTAGATCGACTTCGGGAACGGATTCGGCTTCTGAAAGACCATGCCGATATGCGAGCGGAGCTCGACGACATCGACCTCCGAGGCATAGATGTTCTGGTCCTCGAACACGACCGCGCCTTCGATGCGTACCCCGGGCACGAGATCGTTCATGCGGTTCAGGCAACGCAGGAAGGTCGACTTGCCACAGCCGGATGGCCCGATCAGTGCGGTGACCTCGTTTTCGTACACGTCCAGCGAAACGCCGTGCAGCGCCTGCTTCTCGCCGTACCACACGGCCAGATCGCTGACGCTCATCTTCGTGCTCTGATTCACTCGCGGGCGCTCCATCGTGGGCACACGCACCACCTGGGTGCTGTCACCGGTCAAGTCTCGAGTACGCATCCTAAATCTCCGCCCTGAAGAAGGGAAAATGTTTCAAATCGTTAAGTTTGTGCCGGCGACTACCAGCGCCGCTCGAAGCGGTTGCGCAGGATCACGGCCGTGGCGTTGAGCGTGATCAGAAGCGACAGCAACACGAGAATGCCGGCTGCGGTCAGGCTCACGTACGCGCGTTCCGGCATGCCTGCCCAGGTGAAGATCTGGGCCGGAAGCACGGTCGCGGCCTCCGTCATGCTCGTCGGGGCATCCGGGATATAGGCGATCATGCCGATGAGCAGCAGCGGCGCGGTTTCGCCCATCGCCTGGGCGACGCCGATGATCGTGCCGGTGAGTATGCCCGGCAACGACAGCGGCAGCACATGATCCCGGATCGCCTGCCAGCGCGATGCACCGACCGCCTGCGCGCCCTGGCGGATGTTCTGCGGCACCGCCCGCAGCGCCGCACGGGTACTGATGATGATCACCGGCAGCGTCATGAGCGACAGCGTCAGACCACCGGCCAGTGCGGAGGAGCGCGGGACACCGAAGAAATTGATGAAGATCGCCAGGCCGAGCAGACCGAACAGGATCGAGGGCACCGCGGCGAGGTTGTTGATGTTGATCTCGACGCCCTGGGTAAAGCGGTTGTCCGGCGCGAACTCTTCGAGATAGATGGCCGTGGCCACGCCGATCGGGAAACTCACGGCGAGTACGACCAGCATCACGTAGAAGGTGCCCACGAACGCGGACCAGAGGCCGGCGTTCGACGGAATCTTGGAGTCGCCGGAGGTGAACAGGCCCTTGTTGAACCCGTAAGACACCTTGCCTTCGGATTCCAGCCGTTCGAGCGTGGACTGCATTTCCGGCTCGAGGCGGTCGCTGTACTTCTTGCGGTACTGGTCCACATCGGCCGTGGCGGTCAGCCAGAGCGTCTCGGTCGTACCCATCAACGACGGGTCGGCATCGACCCGACGCGGTATCGACCGGAAGAACGCCCGCGACACCAGCGGTGCAATGCTTTCGTCCACCGACTCGTTGGTGAACTTCACGGTGTCCTCGTTGTAGGTCACCTCGGCCTGGATTTCGGTCTGAATGAAGGCCGAATGCCCCTGCCGGACCATGTCCGAGAAGAACAGCACCAGAAACGCGATCGACAACAGCAACGCACCGACGCAGTACGCCTTGAAGCGACGCTCGGCACGGTAGCGGCGACGCAGCTGACGCGACGGTTGGAGACTGATCCCTTGACTCATATCAATGAATTCCTTGCGTGTCCGGACCGGGCTATTCGTAGGACTGACGGAACTTGCGGATGACGATGATCGAGATCAGGTTCAACGTCAGCGTGACCACGAACAGCACCAGACCCAGGGCGAATGCCGCGAGCGTCTCGGGGCTGTCGAAGGACTGATCGCCGGTGAGCGCGTCCACGATGCGCACCGTCACGGTCGTCATGTCCTCGAGCGGGTTCCAGGTGAGGTTCGGGCGCAGGCCGGCGGCCATCACCACGATCATGGTTTCGCCCAGCGCGCGCGAGACGCCCAGCAGCGAAGCCGCCATGATTCCGGGAAACGCAGCCGGCAGCACGATCTGCTTGATCGTCTCCGACTTGGTCGCACCGAGCGCGTAGGCGCCTTCGCGCAGGCTGTTGGGAATGGCGTTAATCACGTCGTCCGACAACGACGAGATGAAGGGAATGATCATGATCCCCATCACTAGGCCGGGCGCGAGCGCGTTGGTGTAGGACGCATTCAGGCCGAAGAAGGCGGCGACGTCGACCACCAGCGGGCTGACCGTGATGGCGGCGAAGAAGCCGTACACGACGGTCGGGATGCCGGCGAGAATCTCGAGCAACGGCTTGGCGAAGGTGCGGATCCGGTAGCTCGCGTACTCGGACATGTAGATGGCCGCGAATAGCCCCACCGGGATCGCGACCGACATGGCGATCGCGGTGATCATGAAGGTGCCGGCGAACAGCGGTACGGAGCCGAACTGCGAGTCGGCCGCATCCTGGCCGGGCCGGAAGGTAGCGACCGGGCTCCAGTTGGTGCCGGTCACGAAATCCCAGACGCTGACCTGATTGAAGAATTTCAGCGCCTCGAAAAGAATCGAGATGATGATGCCGAACGTGGTGAGAATCGACACCAGCGACGCCGCGAACAGCGTCCAGTAGACGAATTTCTCGATCGCGTTGCGCGCGCGCAGGGTCGGTTCGACCCGCCGCAGCGCCATGGCAAGACCGACAGCCGCGCCGAACAGCGCGAACGACAGCACGAACGGTGCGGATGGCACGCGCACGCCGATGAGCACGGCACAGGCGGCGACGACGCCGATCGCGAGCGCCGGCAGCGCCATCCATGTGGCGACATACACGCCGTACTGCCCCGGCAGCGAATGCATGCGGGCACCGCGGGCGTCGGAAAGAAGCGCCTTGCGGCGCCCCAGCGCGAAGGCCACGGCGGCCATCGGCACGAGGCCACCGAAGAAAACGAGCAGAGTCTGGCTGGTATCCAAAGCGCGTTCCTAGGAAGTAGACATCGGGCGACGGGTCGCCATGATACGAAAGATGACGCCGAGACGGTGGAGGATCTCCCCGACCCGGCGTCCGATTGCGGGCTCGATCAGCCCTTCAGATCCGAAGCCTTGAGCTTGGCGCGGGATTCCCATTCGCTACGCTCGGCCTTCAGGCGATCTGCCGGCAGCGGAATCAGCCCCAGGTTCTTGAGGTAGCCCCGGTCGCTGACCATCTGATCGGACAGGAACATGTCGACATAGTCCTCCATGCCCTTGACCTTCTCGATGTGCGCGTTCTTGGTGTAGAAGAACAGCGAGCGCGACACCGGGTATTCACCCGAGGAGATCAGATCACGCTCGGGCTCGACACCGTCGACCTTGGCGCCCTGGATCTTGTCGCGGTTCTCTTCCAGATAGGAAAAGCCGAACACGCCGAAGGCGTCCTTGTTCTGGGCCAGCTTCTGCACGATCAGGTTGTCGTTCTCGCCGGAGGGCACGTACTTGCCGTCCTGGCGAATCGTGGTGTAAGCCTCGCCGTAGCCGTCGATGTTTTCCGAGCCGTGCTCCATCACCAGTTCTTCGAACGCGTCGCGCGTGCCCGATGACGTCGGCGGGCCGTAGATCAGGATCTCGCGGTCCGGCAGCGACGAATCGATATCGCTCCACTTGGTATACGGGTTGTCGACGAGCTTACCGTCCTGGGGCACCTTGGCGGCGACCGCCAGCGTGATCTGCTCGCGGCTCAGATCGATCGCATCGTCCTGCTTGCTCTGTGCCACGACGATGCCGTCGAAGCCGACCACGTTCTCGGTGATGTCGGTAACGCCGTTGTCCTGGCACATCTGGAACTCGGACGGCTTCATGCGACGCGAGGCGTTGGTGATGTCCGGCGTGTTGTCGCCGACGCCGCCGCAGAACAGCTTCATGCCACCGCCGGAGCCCGTGGATTCGACCACCGGCGTACGAATATCACTGGTCGCGCCCAGTTCCTCGGCCACATAGGACGAGAACGGGTAGACCGTCGACGAGCCGACGATCCGGATCTGCTCGGCCGCCTGGGCCGTGCCGATGGCCGCCAGCGAACCGACGGCGACGGCCGCGACGCCCAGCGAGTGTTGCAAACGAAGTTTCATCAATGTCTCCCGGATGAAAATTATTCAGACCAGCCACGCTGGCCTGCCGTGAGTGTGGGAGCTGACTTTGAACAGCGTATTGCCGATTCATGACAGCTTTGTGACAGCCTGGTAAATCTCTGATATCGCGCTGTTATTCCATGCCCAGTCGATAGACGGTCGTGGAACCGCTGATTTCGTTGCCCACCACCAGCAACGGCACACCGGCGAGCGGGCTGTCGGCGGCGGCGATGAACACGATGCTCTCCGGACCCAGGTCACCGGCCCTGCCGGCTTGCGGATCGGCATCGAGATCGCGATTGTTGATATAGGCGACATAACGCGGCGCCGACACGTCGTCGATCTCGTAGACGAAGAAGCCGCCCATCCGCTCCAGGCCAATGAAGGCGAACGCGCGCCCGTCGACCTCGCCATAGGCGATGGCTTCGGGTTCCGGCCCCTTGTTGTCGGAACGAGAATCGCCGTCGTTTTCCGTATTGTCGTTGTTGAAATCCTCGCCGTAGATTTCGCCGGTGATGCGCTCGAAGTCGTCACCCGAGTCGTAGACGAGCGCGGCGTCCTGCGCCCGACGGATAGAAAACGACCGGGCGCCGAAGGCATAGAGCGCCTCGTAGGCGTCATCCCCGTCGCTGTCCCCGAGGGTGCTGGTGATCTTGAGATCGCCGAGCTGCCCTTCGGTTTGCAGATCCGCGGCGTTCGGGAAGGCGTCGGTATCGAGCGTGACGTCGGCGACGTCGACTTCTTCGCTGAAGCCGTCGTAATCGCGGGCATCACCCTCGTTGGCCGTAAGCAGATACGTGACGCCGTCGCGCTCGAAGGCCGCGATGGTGTCCGGCTGATACATGCCCAGCACCGGCACGGGTCGGACGTCGAGGCCGTCCGCGTTGCTCGGGTCGATGCCCTGCCCGGCGACGCTGTGGTCCTTGTAACCCAGCGGCAATACCGCCGTGATTTCGAGCGCGTCGAGATCGGCAACGGCAATCGCGTTGTTTTCCTGCAGGCTGATATAGGCGCGGCTGCCGTCGGCGCTGACCGCGATGTATTCCGGCTCGAAGTCCTGCGCCGGCGTGGCGCCGGGCCCGAAGATGCGTACCCCGGCATCACGCAGCGCGTCGGCCTGCGCGTTGAACGCAGTGAAATCTAGCGTCGTGACGGTCGGTACGTTGAAGCCGGCGCTCAAGTCGACAACGCTGATCGAACCCTGCGGATCGTTATCGTAGTCGTCGTTCGGCTCGCCCTCGTTGGCGACCAGCACGCGCTCACCGTTGGGCGTGAACGTCACCATGTCCGGCAAGGCGCCGACAGTAGCTTCGCCCAGCTTTTCCAGCCCGCTGCCCGAATAGAACACGACCTTGCCGGGCGCCTGGGCGTCTTCGGCTTCGATGGCGACGGCCACCGTGCCTTCGTGGACTGCCACGCTGTTGGCGGACGCGCCTTCGGTGGTGGCATCGATGCTGCCGAGCCGGTGCAGGTTGGACGGGTCGGCGATATCGAGCACGTCGACCGTATTCGCGTTGGCGTTGACCACGAACAGCCGCTGCAGGCTGGCGTCGTAGGCCACGATTTCGGCCGCCCCTTCATCGAAGGCGAACGGCTCGACCTGGTAGCGCCCGGTCTGTTCGATCGTCAGCGTGGACTGACTGCCATCGCTGCCGTCGTCGCTGTTGTTGTCGTCGTCGCTACAGGCCGCCAGCGCAAAAACGCTCGCCGCGATGAGGCCGCACAACATTGAATGTTTCATAAAATCCCTCGTGCAAAAAAAGACCCCGGCAAAGCCGGGGTCACGATGGGGGAGCAATCCGTCTTCTTCTTTTCAGGGAAGGCGTTAAAGCACCTGTTGGAACTGCAGGAACAGCGTGTTCTGGTCGCTGCCGATGTTGGACGGCGTTTCGACCTGGCCGTTGGCGTCGTTCGTGTACAGCACGTCGCGACCCATTTCGTAGGTGAGCTGGATCTTGGCGTTGTGCTTGTTGAAGAAGTAGTTCAGACCCGCCGAGTAACGCTTGTCCGTGTCGTCATAGTTCTCGCCCCCGGCATAGAAACCGTCGTCCGGGTCCAGCGCAGAGAAACCGGCCACGAACTCGAGCTTGCTCGGTACGACCATGTAGCCGGCCTTGACGAGATAGGTCGTGAACTGGGCGTCGCCGTCTTCGTTGACCAGCCCGGTCGCGGTGTCGGCACCGTCGATCGTGTCGGCGTCGAAGTACTGCACGCCTGCGTCCATCGAGAAATAGCCGGCACGGAAGGCAGCGTCCACGCCGTAGCCGTTGACGGTGTCGAACTGGTTCTGGATATCGCCTTCGCTGATATCGTCGTCGTTGTTCCAGGTGAAGGCGTTCAGGCCGATGCCGAAACGGGTGTCTTCACCGAACGCACCCTGGGCCATCTTGAACGCGCCCAGTGGGGTGATATCGACACGACCGGCGACCATGTTGCCGAAGTACTCGGCGTCGGAGCTCACGCGCGATTCGAAGTCGATCTTCGAAAAGCTCGGGTCGATACCGGCCTGGTAAACACCGATGGAGCCCTGCACCATGTCGTTGTCGTCGAGGTTGTAGGTCACGCCCATCTGGCGGTCCGGCACACCGAAGTTGTGGTCACCCACCACGGTGCGCTCGACGAACTGCTGGCGCTTGGAGGACGTCAGCAGTTCCCGCGAGAACGGCACGTTGGCGTTACCGACGGTGATGTTGCCCATCGGCAGGCCGGAATAGTTGATGAAGGCGTCCTTGACTTCCGGATCGTCGGAGGTGTCGCCGAAGTCCACCTGCCAGATGCCATAGATGTTTTCGGTGACGGTGCCTTCGATATAGAAGCGCATGCGACGCAGGAAAAAGTCGTCGCCCGAATCGCTGCCCTCGGCGCCTTCGTTGTCGCCGTCGACAAGCCGATACTGCGGCTGCAGACGACCACCGATCTCGAGGGACTTCTCCCCTTCCTCGTACAGCGTGATGCCGGCGGATGCGATCATCGGCATCGCCGTCATCGCCACGCCTGCGAGCACGCCCCCGGCGCGCAATTGAAAACGGTTCATCAGTAGTGTCTCCCTGTAAATGTCTCGGCTTGGTCAGCCGCGGAAGAAACTACCGGAGCGATATGACAGCTATGTAACTGCTATATGACGGTTGCGTGACAGCGTAATCGCCGTCATGAAAGGCCCTGGCCGACCGGTCAGGCCGCCCGTCGATCGAGTGCCCGCTGCGCCGGGAACCGACACGTGAACGTCGACCCTTCACCGGGCGTGCTGGTGATATCCAGCTCGCCCTCGTGATGCTCGAGACAATGCTTGACGATGGCCAGTCCCAGGCCGGTGCCGCCGCTGCTGGCCTTGCGTCCCGGATCCACCCGGTAGAAACGCTCGGTCAGGCGCGGTATGTGCCCGGCCTCGATACCCGGCCCAGTATCGGTCACGGAAAAACAGGCGGCCTCGTCGTCGCGCCACCAGCGAACGCGGATGGCGCCCGCTTCGGGCGTATAGCGCACGGCATTGGACAACAGATTGGAGAACACGCTCTCCAGTTCGCCCGGACGGCCGTAGAGGCCGAGTTCGGCTTCCGCCTCGAGGGTGATCTCGTGTGTGGCGCCGGCGGGGGTGCGGCGCATGTCGTCGACGAGTGCATTGATCATCGTCGGCACGTCGACATGTTCCTGGCGCTGCTGCAGACCCTCGCCTTCAAGCCGGGCGAGCTTGAGCAGGCTCTCGATGATGCGGTTCATGCGCCGCGACTGTTCGCCCATCTCGCGGATGGGGGCCTGCCAGCCCGCCAATGCGCCCTGATCGCCGGCCTCTTCTTCCATCATCTCCAGATAACCGCGCAACACCGTGAGCGGCGTACGCAATTCGTGCGAGGCGTTGGCGACGAAGTCACGCCGCGTGTGTTCGAGGCGCTTCTGTTCGCTGATGTCGCGTGCGATCAACAGGCGCTGATTGTTGCCATAGGGAATCAGCCGCATGAGAACGGTATCGTCCTCGTTGACCGGGGACGGAATTTCCAGCTCGCCGATCTCGGTGGCGCTGGCCAGATAACCGGAAACCTTGGGATGACGCAGCAGGTTGGCCAGCCGCTGGCCGAGATCCTGCGGGCTGCGCAGCGCCATCAGCGCGCCGGCCGCATCGTTGAACCAGACAATGCGCCCCTGCGAATCCAGAACGACCGCGCCGTCAGGCAGTGCGGCGGTCGACGCCTGAAACTCGTGAACGATGCTTTTGAGTCGCTTCTTGCGCTTGCGATTGCGCTGCTTGAGCCGATAGAGCTCGGTATAGATTTCCTGCCATACACCGAAGCCGTCCGAGGGCTCGATGCGATCCGAAAGCAGCCAGCGATGCAGCTGGTAGGCATAAACCAGCTGCATGCCCAGATAGGCGCAGACGCCCAGCAGCACGGCCACCAGCACGTGGCCCACCATCAGGCCCAGCACCGCGCACAACGCCAGCCATAGCAGGATGATCAGGCACTCGCGTCGCCAGACCCGAGCCGCCCCGATCGACGGCATACTGCTCATCGGCGCACCCCGGCGCTTGCGCGCCGGCTAGACCGCCTTGCTGGAGAATCGATAGCCGCTGCCCCGTACCGTCTGGATGAAATGGTCGAAACCGAACGGCGCCAGCGCCTTGCGCAGTCGGCGTATATGCACGTCGACCGTACGTTCCTCGACGAACACGTTCTGCCCCCAGACCCGGTCGAGCATCTGCTCGCGCGAATAGACGCGCTCCGGGTTGCTCATGAAAAAACGCAGCAGACGATATTCGGTCGGCCCGAGCTTGACCGGCGAATCGCCCGCCGCCACGCGCTGGCTGGCGGCGTCCAGGGTGAGTCCGTCGAGCTCCAGCGTCTCGTCCTCGCCGCCCGGCAGGCTGCGGCGCAGCACCGCGCGTACGCGCGCGACCAGCTCGGAGGAGGAAAACGGCTTGGTGACGTAATCATCCGCGCCGAGGTTGAGTCCGCGCACGCGGTCGTCCGCATCCACGCGTGCCGTGACCATGATGATGGCCAGGTCCGCGGTGAGCTCGTCACGCCGCAGTTCGCGCGCGAACTCGGCGCCCGAAACCCCCGGCAGCATCCAGTCCAGCAGCACCAGATCGGGCCGGCGCTCCGCGATCGCGAGCCGTGCCTCCTGGGCATCCTCGGCCTCGCTCACGGTGAAATCCGAGCGCTCGAGCGCGAACCGAATCATGTCGCGAATCGGCGCTTCATCCTCGACGATCAGAACGTGCTTGTGCTGCATTACGTTGGGTCTCATGGGGACTATGACGCCGTAACGCTAGGCACTCGATATTACAACAATATGACAGTGCGAAGACTGCCCCGTGGCAGCGCTTTAAGCCGCTTCCCCGCTGCGCTCGAGCCCGGCATCCACGATCTCGCGCGTGTTGTCCGACAGCTCGGCCGCGCCCAGACGTTCCAGCGCGGCGTACATGCCGTTCGCCTGGGCCGCCACATGCCGCCGCCAAGGCGCGAGAATGCCGGCAAGCGCGGCCGCGAGCTGCGGGTTGAGCGCGTCCAACCGCAGAATCTCATCCGCGATCAATGCATAGCCCGCGCCGTCGGTGCGATGAAAGCCCGGCCGGTTGCCCCGGGCGAACCCGCCAAGCAGCGCGCGGATGCGGTTGGGGTTGGTGAAATCAAAGCGGGAATCGGCGAGGAGTTCGCGCACCCGCTCGATGCTGTCGTCGCGCCGGGTCATGGCCTGTAGACGCAGCCATTTGTCCATGACCAGCGGATAGTCCGCCCAGGTGGCGGCGAAATCATCCAGCACGCGATCCCGCGCCGGATCGCTCCTGTCCCGCAGCGCCTCGAGAGCGGCCATGCGGTCGGTCATGTTGTCGGCCGCGTCATAAAGCGCGGCCGCACGCTCGACGATGCCGGGCGCATCGATCGCGGCGAGATAGTCCAGTGCCAACGCGAGCACGCGTCGCCGTCCCGCTTCCGCCACATTGAACACATAAGCGCCCTGCGCGGCGTGCTCGCCGGCGAGCGCTTCGAAACGTACGGCAAAACGCGTGGCGATCGCCTGCTTGAGGGCGCTACGCGCGGCATCGATCGCG
Organism: Endozoicomonas sp. G2_2; assembly: GCF_017744135.1. Classification (GTDB taxonomy): domain Bacteria; phylum Pseudomonadota; class Gammaproteobacteria; order Nevskiales; family Salinisphaeraceae; genus Salinisphaera. Next base: position 65,923 of record NZ_JAGHQU010000002.1, on the reverse strand, counting down.
AACACATCGATCGCCTCGAACTGTTCGCCGATCATGGCTTCGCTGGGCAGGGTGAGCATCTCGGCGAGCAGTTCCCGGTCGGCCGGCGGGTTGTCGAGCAGCGTTTCGATGGCATCGAACAACAGATCGGGCGCTTTGACCGGCGCCTGGCCATCGCAGCGTGCGCCCACGTCCGCCACCAGCGTTTTCAGATACAGCGCCTGGGCTGCGTCCCAGCGACAGACCGGATCGCTGTCGTGGGCCATCAGCCGCGCCAGCGCGGCGTCGCTCTGGTCGTATTCCAGGCGTACGGGTGCGGTGAACCCTCGCAGCGCGGATACGGTGGGCTCGGCGTCGAAACCGTCGAACGTCCAGGTCTTTTCTGCCGTGTTCAGACGCAGCACTTCGGGTTCGCGCACCGGCGCACCGTTGGCATCGAACAGGGCGATCTCGACCGGGATATCGAACTCCGCCTTCTCGTTCTGGCCCGGCGTGGCCGGCGTGTGCTGGGAGAGCGTGAGCGCGAGTTCGCCGTTGTCGAAGGCGGTTTCGACCCGCACGCGCGGCGTGCCCGCCTGGGCATACCAGCGCCGGAACTGTTCGAGATCGAGACCGGTGGATTCCTCCATCGCGACCACAAAATCCTCGATAGTCACGGCCTGGCCGTCGTGCTTGTCCAGATAATGGCGTACCGCGGCAAGGAAAGCCTCGCGGCCGGCCATCTGGGCGATCATGCGGATCACCTCGGCGCCTTTTTCGTACACCGTGATGGTGTAGAAGTTGTTCATCTCCACGTAGGACTCCGGGCGTACCGGATGCGCGCGCGGGCCACCGTCCTCGGGGAACTGGATCTCGCGCATGGTGCGCACCTGGCGGATGCGGGTGACGCCCGGCGAACCCTGGTCGATAGCGAACTGGTGCTCGCGATAGACCGTCAGCCCTTCCTTCAACGACAGCTGGAACCAGTCGCGACAGGTCACGCGGTTGCCGGTGTAGTTGTGGAAGTATTCGTGGGCGACGACGTCGCGCACGAGCGCAAAATCGCTATCGGTGGCGGTATCAGCACGGGCGAAGATGCAGGCCGTGTTGAACACGTTCAGGCCCTTGTTCTCCATCGCGCCCATGTTGAAGCTGCCGACCGCGACGGTCACATAACTGTCGAGATCGTATTCCAGCCCGTAGGTGTCCTCGTCCCAGGCCATCGCCTGCTTGAGCGACGCCATGGCGTGGTGGCACTGATCCTCGTTGCCGTGCTCGGTGTACAGGCGCAGATCGACTTCGCGGCCGGAGGTGGTCGTATAGCTGTCTTGTATCACGCCCAGATCGCCGGCGACGATCGCGAACAGATAACAGGGCTTGGCAAAGGGATCCTCGAAGACGGCGTAGTGGCGCCCACCGTCGAGTTCGCCCGAGTCCACGCAGTTGCCGTTAGCCAGCAGCACCGGAAAGGTTTTCGCGTCGGCGCTGATACGCGTGGTGTAGCGCGCCATCACGTCGGGGCGATCCGGGAAATAGGTGATACGCGAGAAACCGTTCGCCTCGCACTGGCTGCACAGGATATCGCCGGAGCGATAGAAGCCTTCCAGCGACAGATTGTGCTCGGGGTCGATGACGTTCTCGACCGTGAGCGTGAAACGCTCGGGCGGATTGTCGACGACGAGCGCGTCGTCGGTCAGCCGGTATTCGTTCTCGGACAGCTCGCGATCGTCGATGGCTACGGAAACGAACCGCATGTCGCGCCCGTCGAGACGCCATTGCTGCGTGTCCGCTGATTCGGGGTTACGTCGCACGCCGTAGACCGCACGCACCGCGGTGTGATCATCGCGGATATCGAAATCCAGATCGGCCGTATCGATGAGATAGGCCGGGACGGCGTAGTCGGCGCGGTACTTGCGCTGCGGGTTGCCGCTCATGGGATCACTGCCTCGGAAGAACGAAAAATATTGCTGCCGTGACTAGCGCTTGCGGGTCACGACACTGCCGGCCGAATAGCCGGCCCCGAACCCACAGAGCACGCCGACGTCGCCGGCGGCCATGTCGTCCGAGAACTTGTGGAACACGATCACCGGCGAGGCGGAACTGGTATTGCCGTACTCGGCCAGTACGGAGGGCATTTCCTCGGCTTCGGCGTCACGGCCCAGCACGCGCTTGCTGATGAGCGTGTTCATGTTGATGTTGGCCTGGTGCAGCCAGAGCCGCTTGATATCCGCGGCGCTGAGGTCGAGCTCGTTGGCATGCTCGACGATCATCTCCGCGACCATCGGCGCGACATCCTTGAACACGCGACGCCCGTTCTGCACGAACAGCTTGTCGGCGTCGGTACGCTCGTCCTGCTCGGCGCGATTGAGGAAACCGAAGTTGTTGCGGATGTTGTTGGAGAACTCGGTCTTGAGCTTGGTGCCGAGCACGTCGAAGCCCTGCCCCTCGGCGACATCGTCGGCGTGTTCGATGAGCGCCGCGGTGCAGACGTCGCCGAAGATGAAATGGCTGTCACGATCGCGAAAGTTCAGATGCGCCGAGCAGATCTCCGGGTTGACCATGAGCACCGTACGCGCGCTGCCGGATTTGATCATGTCGGCCGCGGTCTGAATGCCGAAGGCCGCCGAGGCACAGGCGACGTTGATATCGAAACCGAAACGCCCGGCGCCGAGATACTTCTGCACCTCGACCGCCAGCGCCGGATACGGGCGCGGCAGGTTCGAGCAGGCCACGATCACCGCATCGATATCCTCAGGGCGCTTGCCGGCGCGTTCCAGGCAGGGTTCGATCGCGGCGATCGCCATCTCGCACTGCAGCGATGGTTCGTCGTTGCCGCGGGTGCGAATCCACGGGTGCATGACCTCGGGGTCGAGAATGCCGCTCTTTTCGACCACGTAGCGGCTCTTGATGCCCGAGGCCTTGTAGATGAAGTCGGCGTTCGACGGCGTCAGCGCCTCGAGCTCGCCGGCCTCGATCGCATCCGCATTGTCGCGATTGAAGTTCTCGACATAGGCGTTGAAGGCGGTGACCAGCTCCTCGTTGGAAACCGATTCCGGCGGTGTATAGAGCCCGGAGGCCGATATGACGACGTTGTTCACCTGTATTCCCCTTCAATGACCGACAAATCAAGCAGTGCGCGGCATTCTCGCGCGCGAGCGCCCGCGTCACAACCGGGCAACATTCAGCGTCGCCTCAGCCGGCATCGCGATTGCCAAGCAGCCCGTGGCGCCGCAGCGCGTTTTCCACGAACGGCAGCAGGTCGGTTTCGCGCCGCACCGACAGATGCGAACCGTGATACCAGTGCATTGCCGGCCGTCCCCAGTGTTCCCACAGGCGATACGGCTGTGCCGGGTCCACGAGCTGGTCGGCGGTGGCAGCAAAGATATAGCGCCGCTCGTGCGGCACCACGGGGGCCAGATGCAGTGGCGAAACCGGGGCCATGAGCGCGCCGAGCTCGGCCTGCGAGATACCCTGGGCTTCCATGTAGCGCAGATGCAGCCCGGGCATGTGTCGCCATAGCGCGGCCGGAATATCGGTCAACGGAATACCGGCGATCACGCAGGCCAGGTCCGCCTCGAAGGCCGCGAGCAGCGCGGCATGGTAGCCGCCCAGGCTATAGCCGAGCGCACCGATCGGCATGCCGGGCTGTTGCGCCGCGATCCAGGCCTTGAGCCGACGCAGATCCCACAGTCCCTGCGCCTGCGCATGGACGAGGTCGGCGAGCGGGCCGTCCAGGAAATGTCCGCCGGTGATGCGCGCGATGCTGCGTGCGCCGTGCAGCGGCAGAATGGGCATGGCGACGTTAAGGCCCAGCGTGTGGTGCATGCGGTTGGCGCGAAACAGCGACAGATCGAGCCCGTCCAGGCCCATGCGATAACCGTGAATACAGATCAGCCACGGTCGCGGCCCGCCCGGATGCCGAAATATCCGGGCCGCCATGCGGCGATTCGAGCCGTGCGCCTGCCAGCGCGCGACGCCCGGCAGGTCCGGCGCCGGCTCGAAGCCGCTGTCGAAGCGCAGCCATTCGAAACGACAGCCCTGCGACTTTTTCGGCGCAAGCCTGAAATCGACCGGGGCGACCGGCGTTCGGTGCAACGCCTCGGGCGCCGCGGCCCAGTCGTTTTCATCGGCATAGGCGCGCAGCGCGCGCAGATCCGTGACGTCCCGTGCGACGGCGCGATCGCGCGGGATATGCGCGAAGCTGACAAAGAAGCCGAGCAACGCCTCGTCGGTCGCCACCTTGCGACACACACCGAAGGACAACGGCGCGGGCGGCACCCCCTCGGGCAGAACCATCTGGCGCGTCGCCACGCGACCCGCCACGAGAAAAGACAACAGTCCGCCGGCGACGAGCGCCAGACTCGCAAACCCGAACCACGGCGCCACCAGCAGCGCGACCACGGGGCTTGGCAGCGCGATCAGGGCCAGATAATGGGTGATTTGGCGATCGCCCGGCCAAAGCAGCAACGCGGTGGCCGTGGCCAGCAGCGGCACACCGATCACGCAGGCCACGATCGATAGCAGTGCGCCCTCGGAAAAACCCGTCAGCAACCACAGCAGACCGGTCGCGAGCGGCGCGAGCGCGTCGAGCGACCAGCGTGGCTGTACGCGCATCGTCTCGCTCACGGGCGCCCAGTCGTCCGCTGGCAACGCAAGCGGTGCACTAGCGCTGGGTGACGGCGAACACGACCACACCCGCCAAAGCCACCACCAGGGCCGCCTGGCCAAGCCACAGCGCGCGATGGCGTTTCTGCAACAGCCATGTGGCCAGACCCGCCACGGCCGTGAACGAGGTCATGACGATCGTGATACGAACGACGTGATCGAACCCGCCGCCGGCATCGGAGACCAGCTGGGGATACGGCAGCATCATCAGGCACACAACGGCATAGAGCAGCGTCATGAGCGCACCGACGCCGAGTGCGACCCAGTTCAGAAAAGCCAGGAATTTCAGAGCAGATCCCCGCGAAGAATAACGTCCAGCGCACGATCAGACCGTGCGTCATGGCATAGTACGCCGGCTTTTCGATCATCGTCCATTCGAGGCCTCGCCCCATGTCCGAACCCCGCGTTGTCTTCGCCCACGGCAAGGAAAGCGGCCCCTGGGGCAGCAAGATCCAGCATCTCGCGGGTGTGGCCGAGTCGCTCGGCTTCGCTGTCGAAAGCCTCAACTACAGCGATCTCATGGATCCGACCGCTCGTGTCGATCGTCTGACCGCGCATGCGCCCGTGGGCGCGCCATTGGTACTGGTGGGCTCCAGCATGGGCGGCTATGTATCGGCCATGGCCTGTAGCGCACTCAAGCCCGACGCCCTGCTGCTGCTCGCGCCGGCGCTCTATCTCGACGGGTATCCGGGCGAACCCGAGGGCTGCCCGGCCGACAGCATGGTCGTGCACGGCTGGGGCGACGATATCGTGCCGCTGGATTCGAGCCTGCGGTTTGCCCGCGAACGCCGGGCCGCCCTGCATGTTCTCGACGACGGCCATCGCCTGGCCGATTCCATCGACCTCATCGGTGCGTTGTTCAACCGTCAGTTGAAGCGCGCGCTCGATCGCGCCCGACCAGGTCCTTGAGCGCATTCGCACGCTGGCCGGCACGCACCAGCGCCGCCGCTTCGGCGCATTCGCGTACCAGCGCCGGGCCCTTGTAGATCAGGCCGGTGTAGATCTGTAGCGCGGTGGCGCCGGCTTCCAGTTTCTCGGTGGCGTCCCGCGCGCTCTGGATGCCGCCGACGCCGATGATGGGGATCCGATCGCCCAGACGCGCATGCAGCGCGGCGATCACCCGCGTGGCCGCATCGCGCACCGGCACGCCGCTCAGTCCCCCGGCCTCCTGCCACCAGCGCGGCGCCAGGCCTTCTCGGCTGATCGTCGTGTTCGTCGCGATCACCCCGTCGATACCGTGATGCAGCAACCGATCGGCGATGGTGTCCAGCTGCTCGCCATCCAGGTCCGGCGCGATCTTCACGGCCAGCGGTACATACCGGTCGTGCGCGTCGGCCAGCCGGTCGCGCTCGGCTCGCAGCTGTTCGAGCAGCGCGTCGAGGCTGTCACCGCCCTGCATGTCGCGCAGACCCTGCGTGTTGGGCGAGGAGATGTTGATGGTGACGTAAGACGCGAACGCGTAGACCGCGCGCAACGCGGTCAGATAATCGTCGACGGCCCGGTCTGCGAGCGTGACGGCGTTCTTGCCGATATTGATGCCCAGCGCGCCCGTTCGCCTGCTCGCTTTCACCCGCGCGACCAGCGCCTCGACGCCGTCGTTGTTGAATCCCATGCGGTTGAGCAGCGCGCGCTGTTGCGGCAGGCGAAACAGGCGCGGCCGCGCGTTACCGGCTTGCGGCTCGGGGGTAACGGTACCGATCTCCACGAACCCGAAACCCAGCGCGGCCAATCCGTCTATACAGCGGCCGTCCTTGTCCAGCCCCGCCGCGAGGCCGATCGGGTTCGGCAGCTGCATACCCATCAGGTCGACCGGCGCATGCGGCACATGCCGCCCGTAAATTCGCCGCGCCAACGGCGCCGTGCGCGCCAGCGTGCGCAGCGTCACGTCGTGGGCGGTTTCCGGTTCGAGCGCGAACAGCGCATCCCGGGCGAAGGAATACATGGCGGTCCTCTAAAGCAGCGAAAGCGCGTGTCTGCCCCATTGTGCCGATGCGTCTGCGGCACTGCGACATCGGGCGTGGCGCCCATGGTCCCAACCGACGGGCGTGTCTGCGATAATGCCGCGCATGAAAAGTGACGCCGAAAAACGCGCCTTGACCGCTTCGCGCATATCGGTCGCCCCTATGATGGCCTGGACCACGCGCGAGCAGCGCTATTTCATGCGCCAGATCACGCGCCATGCGCTGTTGTATACCGAGATGGTGACCACGGGCGCGCTGATTCATGGCGATAGGGCCCGTCTTCTGGCCTATCACGCCGACGAGCATCCGATCGCGCTGCAGCTGGGCGGCAGCGATCCGGCGGCGATGGCGCAGTGTGCCGTTATGGCCGAGGAATACGGTTACGACGAGGTCAATATCAACGTCGGCTGCCCGTCGGACCGCGTGCAGAACGGTACCTTCGGCGCCTGCCTGATGGGCGAGCCGGTGCGCGTGGCAGACTGCGTAGCCGAGATGAAGGCGCGCGTGTCGATTCCGGTGACGGTGAAAACGCGAATCGGCATCGATCATCAGGACAGCTATGAATTCCTGCATGCCTTTGCGCATGCCGTGGACACCGCCGGCGCCGACCAGCTGATCGTGCATGCGCGCAAGGCCTGGCTGTCCGGCCTGAGCCCGAAGGAGAATCGCGAGATCCCGCCGCTGGACTATCCGCGCGTGCATGCGCTCAAGCGCGATTTCCCCGCCCTGCCGATGAGCATCAACGGCGGCATCGTCGATCTCGATACGACAGCCGCGCAGCTCGAACACGTCGATGGCGTGATGATCGGCCGCGAGGCGTACAAGAACCCGTACGTGATGGCCGAGGTGGATCGGCGCTTTTTCGCAGCCGAAGCCCCGGCACCGACGCGGCACGAGATTGTCGGCGCGATGCGCGGCTTCATCGCCGATCACCTCGCCGCGGGCGGCGCACTCAAGGACGTTACCCGCCACATGCTCGGTCTGTATCATGGTCAGCCGGGCGGCCGCGCCTGGCGGCGCGTGCTTTCCGAGCAGGCGTACAAGCCGGATGCCGGCCTGGATGTACTGGACGCGGCCCTGGCCCGTGTCGAACCCCTGGAGGCCGTTGCCTGATGAAATCCCTGCGTATTCTGCGTCTTGTCGTTTGTCTCACTCTCGCGCTCTGCGCGTCCACCGCGTTTGCCGCTGGCAACGCCAGCAAGGAAGCCCCCATGGTTGTCATGCATACGAACCTCGGCGATATCACGATCGAGGTCTTCGAAGACGAGGCGCCAAAAACCGCCGCCAATTTTCTTCAATATGTGCAGGACGGTTTCTACGACGGCACCATCTTTCACCGCGTGATCCCCGGCTTCGTGATCCAGGGCGGTGGCTTCGACGAGAGCTACCAGCAGAAGAAGACGCGTGACCCGATCACCAACGAAGCCGACAACGGCGTGAAGAACGACCGCGGCACGCTGTCGATGGCGCGCACGAGCGATCCGAACTCAGCTACCTCGCAGTTCTTCGTCAATCTCTCCGATAACGCGCCGCTGAACCCGAGCCGGGGCAACGCCGGTTACGCGGTGTTCGGCAAGGTGACCGACGGCATGGACGTGGTCGACCAGATCGCCGACGTGCAGACCGGCCGCGCTGGGCCTTTCCGCCAGGATGCGCCGCAGGAGCAGGTGGTGATCGAATCGGCCGAGGTCAGCGGCCAATAGCCGCGGAACGCAGCTCATGGCGACGCATCTGCTCGCCGATGTGCATCTGCGCGGCGCCGATGACCCGAATGTCGCGCGTCTGATCGCCTATCTGGACGGCCCGGCCCGTGCGGCCGAGGCCGTCTATGTGCTGGGCGATCTGTTCGACGTGTGGATTGGCGACGATGGATCGCTCGAAACCCACGACGCGGTCATCGCGCGTTTCGCCGCACTCGCGCGCAGTGGCGTGCCGCTGTATTTCATGCGCGGCAATCGCGACTTCGCGGTCGGTGAGGCATTCGTAGCGGCCAGCCACATGCAGATTCTCGACGACCCGGTGGTCGTCGATCTGCACGGCACGCCCACCCTGCTCTCGCACGGCGACGTGTTCTGTACCGACGACACGGCACATCAGAAATTTCGTGCCCGCTATACCGACCCGCGCTGGCGCGGGCGCATGATGAAGCTGCCGCTCTGGCTACGACGCCGCCTGGCGCGGCGCGCACGCCGGCGCAGTACCGAGGGCAAGGCGATCAAACCGGCGCATATCATGGACGTGAACGCCCAAACCGTTCGCGAAGCCATGGCGCACCACGGCGTGCGTCGATTGATCCACGGTCATACGCACCGCCCGGCCACGCATACGCTGGAGGTTCAGGGCGAAACCGCCGAGCGCATCGTCCTCGCGGACTGGCGCCCGGATCAGGCCGAGATACTCACGGTCGATGCCGACGGTATCGAACGGCGTTCGTTGCTGGCGGCGCCGATTCCGGCCTGAACGGGAGATCGCGCGTCAGCCGCTCTTCGAGTGGCGCGTGGCCAGCCAGTCGAGTTCGTCTTCCGAGAACTTCGCCTCGCGGCGCGCGGGAAAGTTGTACGGCCCCGGCGGGCCGCCGTTCATGTACTCGTCGAGCAGCTGGGTAAAAGTGGTGTCCGGATCGAGGCCGCGCGGCTCGGCGCAGTAGCGAAACCAGCGCGTACCGATCTCCACATGCGGGACCTCTTCTTCGAGGATGATCTCGAAGATCGTCACCGTTTCGGCATCCCCCGCCTGACGCAATTTCTCGATCATGCCGGGCGTGACGTCCAGCCCGCGCGCTTCGAGTACGCGCGGCACCAGCGCCATGCGAATCATCACGTCATGGGCAGTCTTGACCGCCATCTCCCACAGGCCGTTGTGGGCATCGAAATCGCCGTAGGTGAAGCCGTAGTCGGCGAGGCGATTGTTCAACAGCTCGAAGTGTCGGGATTCGTCGGCCGCCACGCGCAGCCAGTCGGCATAGAAATCCGCCGGCATGTCGCGAAAACGATAGGCCGCGTCCAGGCCCAGATTGATGGCGTTGAATTCGATATGCGCGATGGCATGAATGAGCGCTGCGCGCCCTTCCGGCTTGCCGAGCCCACGTTTCGACAGCTTCGCCGGGTGCACGAGTGCAGGCGCATCGGGGCGACCGGGCACGACCACGTCTTCGGGTTCGCCGCTCGCCTCCGCCAGCGGTGCACTGTCGGCCGCGTGCAGCGCTCTCGCTGCGGCGCACTTCTCGGCCGGGTCGCGCGTCATCAGCGCGGCGAAAACGTCGTCCGGCGTCATGCTCACGCCAGCCCCGGCTCGAGATCGGCGATGATGTCCTCGACGTTCTCGAGCCCGACCGAAATGCGTACCACGCCGTCGGTAATGCCGGCCCGCGCGCGCTCATCTGCCGAAATGCGTGCGTGGGTGGTACTCGCCGGGTGCACGATCGTCGTGCGCGTATCACCGAGATTGGCGGTAATCGAGATCATGTTCGTGGCGTTGATGAGCTTGAACGCAGCCTCGCGCCCGCCGGCCAGGCGTAGCGACAGGATGCCGCCGAAACCGGCCGGCTGCTGCCGGGCGGCCAGTTCGTGCTGCGGATGCGACGTCAGCCCGGGGTAGTAGACATGCTCGACCGCGGGCTGTTGTTCCAGCCATTCGGCAACCTTCTGGGCGGCCTCGCAGTGCGCGCGCATGCGTACTTCCAGCGTCTCGAGTGCCTTGTAGAACACCCAGGCGTTGAACGGGCTCATGGTCGGGCCGCAGGTGCGCAGAAAACGAAATACCTTGTCGCCGACGGTATCCGCATCGCCGATCACCGCACCGCCAAGCGCACGGCCCTGCCCATCCAGAAACTTGGTCGCGGAATGGATGACCACATGCGCGCCGAAATCCAGCGGGCGCTGCAGCGCGGGCGTACAGAAACAGTTGTCGACCACCAGCAGCGCATCGTTTTCGTTCGCGAGCTCGGCGAGTGCTGCCATGTCCACGATTTCGGTCAGCGGGTTGGACGGCGTCTCCACGAACAGCATGCGCGTGGCCGGCGTGATGGCCGCCTTCCAGGCGTCGAGATCATCGGGCGCGACATAGCTCGTGGTGATGCCCAGCTTGCCCAGATAGTTGTTGAACAGCCCGATGGTGGAACCGAACAGCGTATGCGCGGCCACGATATGGTCGCCCGCTTCCAGTGTAGCCAGACAGGTGGCCAGAATCGACGACATGCCCGACGCGGTCGCGACACAGCATTCGCCACCCTCCATGGCGGCAAGCCGCTTGCTGAAGGCGTCGACCGTGGGATTGGTGAAGCGCGAATAGATATTGCCCGGTTCTTCGCCCGCGAAGCGCGCGGCGGCCGCGTCCGCGGAGTCGAACACGAAGCTCGAGGTCATGTAGATCGCGCTGCTGTGCTCGCCTTCGGGCGTGCGATGGGTGCCGGCGCGCACGCCGCGCGTGGCGGTGCCCCAGCTTTCGTCGAAATCGTCGGTCATAAAAATCTCCAGGCGTTGGATCGCGGACACAAAAAAGCCCGCTATCGCGTTGCGAACCAGGCTTGCCGTCCCTCGACCCGTTTAGCGGAATTTCGGGCCTGCCAATACTTACCTGAATCGTCGCGCCACATGCGATTTTGTTGCAAGCCAAGGCGCGGCGAGCGCTGTGTAGCTGCGCTACATTAGCGAGCCGTAACGCGGGATTGCAGGAAAATCGCATGCGTCCCGAAGGGTTGCGCTCAAAATCGCGCCAAGCGGCGTTGGTCGTCGCTCATTGGGTATAAACCCAACTTCGCTCCTCCCGCCTTGCTTGGCGCGATTTTGAACAGCAACGCGGCGATGCACGTAAATATTGGCAGGCCCTAGGGCGCCCGCAAGCTGTTCCAAATCGGCGCAGATGCAGTATGAAACGACTGGGCCCGGCGATCAACCGCGATCGCCGGGCCCGTGCACCAAAGCGGCTGGCTAGCCGTCGTTGTGCAGTTCCAGCACCGCGTTCTCCTTGCGGCGGCGATCCTCGCGCGCGGCGTCGGCGCGGAACAGTTCCAGCTGCTCCAGATAGGAGGCGCTGATGTCGGCGGTGATGTATTCCCCCGAGAACACCGAGTCCTCGAACTTGTCCAGGTCGGCATTGCCGGCCGCGACCGAGCGCACCAGATCGTCCATATTCTGGTAGATCAGCCGATCGGCGCCGATGATCTCGGCGATCTCCTCCTCGCTATGGCCGTGGGCGACCAGCTCGGTGGCACTGGGCATGTCGATGCCGTAGACGTTCGGGTAACGCACCGGCGGCGCGGCCGAGGCGAAATAAACCTTGCGGGCGCCGGCCTCGCGTGCCATTTCGATGATTTGGCGCGAGGTGGTGCCGCGCACGATGGAGTCGTCCACCAGCAGCACGTTCTTGTCGGCGAACTCCAGATCGATCGGGTTGAGCTTCTGGCGCACCGACTTCGCGCGCTGCTGCTGGCCGGGCATGATGAAGGTGCGCCCGATATAGCGATTCTTGATGAAGCCCTCGCGGTATTTCACGTCGAGCTGGCTGGCCAGTTCCACGGCCGCGGTACGGCTGGTCGAGGGAATGGGGATCACCACGTCGATATCGTGATCGGGCCATTCGCGCTGGATTTTTTCGGCCAGATAGGTGCCCATGCGCAGACGCGCCTTGTAGACATAGACGTCGTCGATCACCGAGTCCGGGCGCGACAGATATACGTACTCGAAGATGCACGGCGCATAGCTGGGGTTGTCGGCGCATTGCTGGACATGGATCTGGCCGTCGAGAGTGATGACCACGCACTCGCCCGGGTTAATGTCGTCGATCAGTTCGTAGCCCAGCGCGTCCAGCGCGACGGACTCGGAGGCGATCATGTAGTCGGTGCCGGCCTCGGTTTCGCGCTTGCCGTAGACCACGGGGCGAATGCCGTGCGGGTCGCGAAAGCCGATCAGGCCATAGCCGGTGATCAACGCGGTGGCCGCATAGCCGCCGCTGCAGCGTCGATGCAGCGCGGTGACCGCCTCGAAGATGTCGGCCGGTGCGAGCTGGAGGCGTTCGCTGCGCATCAGCTCGTGCGCGAACACGTTGAGCAGAATCTCCGAATCCGAATCGGTATTCAGGTGACGCCGGTCCGAGCGAAACAGCTCTTCCTTGAGCTGATCCGCGTTGGTGAGATTGCCGTTATGCGACAGGCAGATGCCGTACGGCGTGTTGACGTAGAACGGCTGCGCCTCGGCGCTGGTCTCCACGCCCGCCGTGGGATAGCGCACATGCCCCACCCCGGCATTGCCCTGCAGGCGCAGCATGTGGTCGGTGCGGAACACGTCGCGTACCAGGCCGTTGTCCTTGCGCAGGAAAAGTCGCCCGCCGTCGGTGGTGACGATGCCGGCCGCGTCCTGGCCACGATGCTGCAACACCGTCAATGCATCGTATATTTCCTGGTTGACCGGGGTGTGGGAAACAATGCCAACAATGCCGCACATAGAGGAGTCCGAAAGCGAGGTTTAAGTAGAGGATGTCTTGGGCGAGGACGGCGCGTCGGGCACGCCCGGATAGGTCACCGCGCCGGCGAGGTCGGGCGGCAGAAAGCCGCGAACCCAGACCGCGCCGTCCTGCAGGTGGCCGATGAAGATGGATTGCTGCCACCACGCATCGCGGGGTACCGGCGTCACGCCCGCCAGCAAGACGAGCACCACCAGCACCGCGACACCGCGCAGCACGCCGAACAGCCCGCCGATGGCCCGGTCGGTGCCCGCAAAGCCGGTCTGATTCACCAAGCGTCCGATGATGTAATTGGCGATGGCGCCGAGCACGAGGATCGTGATGAAGATGACGCCGAACGACACGGCGAGACGCGCGGAGGCGACCGATATCCAGCGTTCCAGAAACACCGCCCCGGCATCGGCGCACACGAAGGCGAGATAGAACGCGAGTATCCAGGTCGCAAGCCCGATGGACTCGCGCAGAAAACCGCGAAAGAAGCCGATGATCGCAGACAGCGCGATCACCGCAACTATGGCTAAATCGACCCAGATCATTGCACTCGCTCGCGCCGGCCGGACGCACCAAGTCTAGCAAACCGCCCGCCAGCGCGGCCGGCGCGCGTCATTCCGCGCGCCGTACCAGGGTCGCTCGGCCGCTGCTGCGCAGCCGTTCGGCAGCAGCGTTGGCGCTCGCCTCGTTCTCGAACGGGCCGACCCGTACGCGGTAGTAGGTCTTGCCGTTCACGTCGCCGGCGCGATAGAACGCCTTGAATTCACTGTTGAGCTCGCGGGCCAGACGCTCGGCATTGGCTTCGTCACCGAAACTCGCAACCTGCACCACATAGCCCGACAAGCTCTGGCGCTGACGCAGGCTGCCGCCGTTTTCGCTCTCGTTGGGCGCCGCAGCCGTCGATGCGCCCCTCGGCTGCTGGGTCTCGCGCGGTTCCGGGGCCGGTTCCGGCTCCGGCGTGGATTCCGAAGCCGCCGCCTGCGGCGCGTCCGGCTCGCTGGACGGCGAGACCGCCTCGGGCAGATCCGGCGTGTCCGGCGATTGCGCCGACGCTTCGCGATCTGCGCCGACACCGCTCGAGCCATCGATGGCCTGGGCCTGCTGCGAGTCGTCCTGGCCGGAGGCGGGCCGCGCCTGGCCGTCCGGCGCGACTTCATAGACACGCATCGACGACTGTTCCTCACCGCCGCCCTGCATGCAACGGGCGAGCATCAACGGCAGCGCGATACCGAGAATCACCAGGACCACAGCCCCTACGACTCGTTTTTTCATCACATCCTTCATGACGGCAATTGCCTCCGGGCGTGGGCCACGGTGAGAAAGGAACCACAGACCACAACGCGGTCGCCCGCCTCGCCGGCTTCGAGCGCCGCCTCGAGCGCAGCACGCGGATGGTCGAAACAGGGCCCGTCGATACCACTGCGCCGTGCCAGTGCCGCAGCATCGAGTCCGCGTGTGCCGAGACCGTCCAGACCCGCTAGATAGAAGCGATCGGCAACCTTTTCAAGGCAGGCGGCTACCGTTTCCACGGGCTTGTCGATGAGCATTCCGAACACGATATGCGTACGGCCCGACACGGGCTGGCTGACGAGGTCGCGCACGAGTGCGGCGACGGCTTCGACGTTATGGCCGACATCGTAGATGATCGGCAGTATGTCGTCGACACGCTCGCGTCGACCGATCAGCCCGGCCTGTATGCGACACGACCGTTGTATGGTCGCGACCGATGGCCAGCGCCCGGTCAAGGCCTGTACCGTGGCCAGCGCACCGGCCAGGTTTTCGGCAATCACCCCTTGCGGCGCGGGTATGTCGATCGTGTTCTCGTCGTGGACGAACCGCCACCGGCCGGCCTGCAGGCTCACGTCGAAAGCCTCGCCAATGACGCGCAGATCCGCGCCCGTTCGTGCAGCGACGGTATCGATCGAAGCGGGCCGGTCGCGATCGCAGCAGATTGCCGGGCGCCCTGCCCGCATGACGCCGGCCTTCTCGAAACCGATGCTCTGCCGGTCCGAACCCAGCCAGTCGACGTGATCCAGCCCGATGTTGGTGATCAGTGCCACGTCGGCATCAACAATATTGACCGCATCCAGTCGCCCGCCGAGGCCTACTTCGAGAATGGCGTAGTCCACCTGCTGATCGGCAAACAGCCAGAGCGCGGCGAGCGTGCCGTACTCGAAGAAGGTCAGCGAGATATCGCCACGGGCTTGCTCTATGGCACGAAACGCGGCGCAGAGCGCGTCGTCCGTGACCGGCGCGCCGTCGACACGAAAACGCTCGTTGTAGCGCCAGAGATGCGGCGAGGTATACGTGCCGACACGCCCGTGTTCGCCCAGCATCGACTCGATCAGCGACGCGCAACTGCCCTTGCCGTTGGTGCCGGCAACGACCACGGTACGCGCGGCCGGCGCGCGCACACCGAGCGTATCGGCCACCTGCCCGACACGCTCGAGCCCGAGGTCCATTTCGGTGGCATGCAGCGTGAGCTGCCATGCCAGCCAGTCGTCGACGCTGCCGTCGAGCGGTGCGGCGGCGCTCACGCCTCGCCGGTCGGAGCCGGTGCCGCGGCCTCCTGGTGCATGAACACCGAAACCACCTGGTGGATACGATCGCGCAGGTCCTTGCGCTCGACGATCATGTCGATGGCCCCGTGTTCGAGCAGGAACTCGCTGCGCTGGAAGCCTTCGGGCAGCGTCTGTTTCACGGTCTGTTCGATCACGCGCGGCCCGGCGAAGCCGATCAGCGCCTCCGGCTCGGCCACGTTGATATCGCCGAGCATGGCGTAGCTCGCTGCCACCCCGCCCATGGTCGGGTGGGTGAGCACCGAAACGAACGGCAGGCCATGATCGGCCAGTCGTGTCAGTGCCGCACTGGTCTTGCCCATCTGCAGCAGCGAGAACAGGCCCTCCTGCATGCGCGCACCGCCACTGGCAGAGAAGAAGATGAACGGGCAGCCGCGCTGGAGCGCGGCATCCACGCCGCGCACGAAGGTCTCACCGACCACGCTGCCCATCGAGCCGCCCATGAAGCGGAAATCCAGCGCCCCGGCGACCACCGGCATCTGCTTGAGCGTTCCGGCCATCGCGAGCGCGGCCTCGCGCTCGCCGGAATCCTTCTGCGCCTGACTCAGGCGATCGCGGTACTTCTTGCTGTCGCGGAACTTGAGCGGATCACGCGGCTCGATGCCCAGCGCCAGTTCCTCGCGGTTGTCCGGATCAAGAAACAGATCGAGACGCTTGCGCGCGCGCAGCCGCTGATGGGCATTGCACTTCGGGCAAACCTCGAGCGAACGTTCCATTTCGGCGCTGTAGAGGACCGCGCCGCAATTGCTGCACTTGGTCCAGAGTCCCTGCGGGACGGTGCTTTTCTTCGCCGCGGAATCGTTGCGCATCTGCGACGGCATCAGTTTTTCGAGCCAGCTCATGCGCGGCGTGCCTCCCCTGTACTGTTGTCCTGTTCATCGATCGCTCGACGCATGACCGACAGCGTATCGCGTAAAGCCGCCTCGGTGGCGGATCGATCGGTGCCGTGTTCGGCAATCTGGCGCACGAGGGCACTGCCGACCACCACGGCGTCTGCCACCCGCGAGACATCCGCTGCATTGTCGGGCGTGCTCACGCCGAAGCCGACCGCGACGGGCAGCGCGCTCTTCGCGCGGATGCGTTCGATCTTCTCGGCGAGCGACGACACATCGAGGCTCGACGAACCGGTCACGCCCTTGAACGACACGTAGTAGATGAACCCACCCGCGTTGGCGCAGATCCGCTCGATACGCGCATCGCCGGTGGTGGGCGCGATCAGACAGACCGCATCGAGCCCCGCGCCCTGCAGCGTCGGCGCGACTTCGGGCGCCTCTTCGGCGGTCATGTCCACGATGAGCACGCCATCGACACCGACGGCTGCCGCGCGCTCTGAAAAAGTGTCCAGGCCCAGCCGATCGATCGGGTTCAGATAGCCCATGAGCACGATCGGAGTCTGCGCATCGCGCTCGCGGAACTCGGCCACCATGTCAAGCACGCGCGACAGGCTCGTACCCGCCGCGAGCGCGCGCTCACAGGCGCCCTGGATCACCGGCCCGTCGGCCATCGGGTCGGAAAACGGCACGCCGACCTCGATCGCGTCTGCGCCGGCCTCGACCAGCGCATGCATGAAACCGACCGTCGCATCCGGCGCCGGATCGCCGGCAGTGATGTACGGGATAAGTGCGGTACGCCCCTGCTCGCGCAGCGTGTCAAATCGGGTCGCCAGACGGGTCATAGCGATTCTCCTGCGGCTTCGGCGACGCTGGCCATATCCTTGTCGCCACGACCGGACATGTTCACCAGCACGATCTGATCCTCGCGCATGGTCGCCGCGAGCTTCTGGGCATAGGCCACCGCGTGCGCGGATTCCAGCGCCGGCATGATGCCCTCGATGCGGGTGCACTCGTGGAACGCGGCCAGCGCGTCTGCGTCGCCGACATCCACATAGTGAGCGCGACCGATATCCTTGAGCCAGGCATGTTCCGGCCCGACGCCCGGATAATCGAGACCGGCCGAGACCGAATGGGTCGCGCTGATCTGGCCGTTCTCGTCCTGCATGATGTAGGTGCGGTTGCCGTGCAGCACGCCCGAGCGCCCGGCCGACAAGGGCGCGGCATGGCGTCCGGTCGACACGCCGTCGCCGCCCGCCTCGACGCCGTAAATGGCCACCTCTTCATCATCCAGAAACGGGTGGAACAGCCCGATGGCGTTCGAGCCGCCGCCCACACAAGCCACGATCGCGTCCGGCAGGCGATCGCAGCGTTCGAGCATCTGACGACGGGATTCGCGGCCGATCACGGCCTGGAAATCGCGAACCATCGCGGGATACGGATGCGGACCGGCGACGGTGCCGATGATGTAGAAGGTGTCGTCGACGTTGGCGACCCAGTCGCGCAGCGCCTCGTTGAGCGCGTCCTTGAGCGTTTTCGAGCCGGACTCCACCGGGCGCACCTCGGCGCCGAGAAGACGCATGCGATAGACGTTGGTCGCCTGCCGGCGCATGTCTTCACTGCCCATGTAGACCACGCATTCGAGCCCAAGCCGGGCCGCGACCGTGGCCGAGGCCACACCGTGCTGGCCGGCGCCGGTCTCGGCGATGATGCGTTTCTTGCCCATGCGCGCGGCGAGCAGACCCTGACCGATGGTGTTGTTGATCTTGTGCGCGCCGGTGTGATTCAGGTCCTCGCGCTTGAACCAGATCTGTGCGCCGCCCGCTTTTCGGGACAGCCGCTGCGCGTAATAGACCGGCGTGGGCCGGCCGACATAATCGGCCAGGTCGGCATCGAGGGCGGCCATGAAGGCCGGGTCGTTGCGCGCGGATTCATAGGCCTGCGCCAGCTCCTCGAGCGGCGCCATGAGCGTCTCCGCCACGAAGCGGCCGCCATAGGGCCCGAAGTGTCCGCGCACATCCGGCATGTTCCGCCAGGCCTGCGCCAGCGGAGCCGAGGTGTCCACGGGTTGCGCGTCAGTGTTCGCCATATCGTTTGAACCTCTGGTCGACCGGCCGCTGGCTGCGGCGACTCGATCGATGATCTTCGTGTCTAAATCGTCTTGTCTCTTGCCCGCCGCTCGCCTACGGAAACGCTCGCCGTGCGCGCCAGTGCCGTCATCGCCGCGCGACAGTTTCGCGACGCGCCTTGCCGCCGGGCTGGGCGCGATCGACGGCGGTCATGAAAGACCTGATCCGCTCGGCGTCCTTGATGCCGGGTGCGCTTTCCACGCCGCTGCTGACATCCACTGCATACGGCGCGAAACGCGCAATGGCTTCACCCACGTTGGTGGCGTCGAGCCCGCCGGCAATGATGGTGGGCATGCCAGGCAGTTCAATGCGGTCGTCCCAGTCGAACGTCTTGCCGCTACCGCCAGCCGCACCCGCGCGATTGGCGTCGAGCAACAGCCCCTGGGCGTCATCGTAGTGGTCTGCCCACGCGCCGAGGTCGACCGCGTCTTCGCCCATGGGCACGGCCTTCATGTACGGCCAGGCAAAGCGTCGACAGAATTCGACGGTTTCGCGTCCGTGAAACTGGAGGGCATCCGGGCGCAGCTGATCGAGAACCGCCTGAACGTCCGCGGCGGCGGGCTCCAGAAACAACGCCACCCGGGCCACGAATGGCGGCAGTTCGCGGCTGATGCGACGCGCCTGGTCGATCGAGATCGCACGCGGGCTGTCGGCATGAAACACGAGCCCGATCGCATCCGCGCCCGCGGCCACGGCTGCCGCCGCGTCCTCGCTTCGCGTGATGCCGCAAATCTTGACCCGTACTCGTTTCATCCGCCGTTGCGCCCGTCGAGCGACTGCTACGCCAATACGACAGTTTACCAGCCGTCGTCATCCAGCGCCGGCGGCGGCAGGTCGAAATCCGGCCCGTAGTGCACGCGCCGCAACGACAGTCCCTGAGCGGGTGCCGTCATACCGGCCCGGCGTCGATCGCCCAGCGCAAGCAGCTGCGCGATCCAGTCGTCGCCGCACAGCCCGCGCCCCACGGGCAGAAGACTGCCGACGATATTGCGCACCATGTGATGCAGAAAGGCATTCGCCTGCACGTCGAGCCGCACCCAGTCGCCGTGCCGACTCACGTCGCAGCGGCTGACCTCGCGCCAGGGCGTCTTCGCCTGGCAGGCGGCGGCCCGAAATGCGCTGAAGTCATGACGGCCGACCAGATGCTGTGCGGCGATATGCATCGCGTCGGCGTCCAGCCGATTGTGCGAATGAAAGGCACGATTGCGCCACAGCGCACTGGGCGGCGTGCGATCCAGAATCCAGTAGCGATACTCGCGGGACACCGCCCCGAATCGAGCGTGAAACGTCTCCGGCACGGGGATCACCCACTGCAGGGCGATATCGTCGGGAAGATAGCGATTGGTGCCCAGCAGCCAGGCACGCTCGCTGCGCTTCGCGTCGGTATCGAAATGCACGATCTGGCCCTGGGCATGCACGCCGGTATCGGTGCGTCCGCTGCAGACGGTGCGTACCGGGCGATCGGCAAGGCGCGCGAGCGCGGCCTCGAGAGTGTCCTGAACACTCGAGGCATGCGGCTGGCTCTGCCAGCCGTGATAGCCCGAGCCGTCGTATTCGACACAGGCCGCCCACCGCACTAGAGGCTGTTCAGCAACTCTTGCGCGGTCGCGCGCTGTGCTTCGGTACCGTCGTTCACGGCCTCTTGGAGCAACTCGCGTGCGGCGGCGTGGTCTTCCATGTCGATATACATGCGCGCCAGGTCCAGGCGTACCTCGACCGGGTCCGCTGCGTCGTCGCTCGCCGGCGCCTCGTCGTCGCCGAGATCGAACTCGCTGGTGTCGATCGGCTTGATATACGCAGGCTTGTCGGGCTCCGCCGGCGTATCGGACGACGATGTATCCAGGTCGAAAGCCATGCCCGGATCGTCGCCGAGATCATGCTCGCGGGTGCCGCTGGTATCGATTTCCTGATCCTGCCATTCGAAGCCGCCGTCGCTGCCGAGATCGTAGGCGCTCGAATCGCGGCCCGCGGACGCTTCGTCGTCGAGCGTGTGCGCGGGGATATCGCGCCCGTCGAGTGTATCGGTGGCGTCGCCTGCGGTATCGGCCGGGGTATCGTCGTCGAGCGAGAAATAGCGATCGCTGTCGTCGCTTTCGGCGATGGCGTCGAGTGGATCGGCCCTGTCGTCCTCGACGCCTGCCTCGAAGCGCTCGATGATCGACTGGGCGGACTCGCGCTGCGGCGCCGGCGCTTCGACGGGCGCGGTCTCGCGGTCTTCCTGACGGTCGGTAAAGCCGAAACGCGGATCCTGCGGCAGGAGTACGCGGCCCATGGTCGCCACACCGGCCCAGCGGACACCGTCGGTGCTCAACTGGCTGCCAAAACGTTCGACGTTTGCCGAAAATGCCGCGCTGTCGCCGGCGACATAATCCAGCTCCAGGCGCTTGTCCTGCAGGCCCCTGTCGTCCGGATAGTGCGCGAGCCCTTCCTCGAGACCGGCACGCGCCTCATCGAACAGACCAACCTTCATCTGCCGGTCGGCTTCCTGTACCCGCAGGGACGGCGCGAGCGCTTCGTCGGCGGGCACAGGCTCGGCGGCCGGTGCTTCGTAGTACGGCGCCTCGCCCTGCTCGTTTTCGACGGCCGCGCCGGGGGCGCTCTCCGTATCGACGTCGTTGAAATCGAGCGTCACCGGCGTGTACTGACGGCGACGGTTCCAGATCAGCAGCGCAACGAGCAGCAGCAGGCCGGCCGCAAGCAGCAACAGATTGCGCGGATGCAGCAGGCTGTTCGAGCCGCCACTGTAGGCGACGTCCTGATTCTCGCTCGGCAAGGGCTGATAGGCCTCGGCCGTATCCGAGGCGGGAGCCACCGGTTCCGCTTCTGCGGACGGGGCATCGGCCGAGAGCGTCGCATCGGGCGCGGCGCCTTCTGTCGCTTGGTTCGGATCGCTGCCGACGTTCTCGCTGGCGTCGACGGCGTCACCGCCCTCGGCGACACTATTGCCATCCGACACCATGGGGTCGACCTCGTCGGCTGCGCTCGATGTCGCGCCCTCGGTCGCTGTATCCGCGCCGCCGCCGACAGCAGGTTCTGCAGGCGTCGCGTCGGTGGCTGCCGGCTGTTGTGCGTTGTCGACGGCGTCGGCCGCCGCAACGCTATCGTCGCTGGCCGGGAATTCCGGCATCAGCAGACGCCCGAAACCGGCGGTACCCACGGCGCCGCCACCGTCGCCTCGCGTTCCGATCGCCCGCGGCGCCTCCAGACGCAGACGCGCCTGGGTGGTGGTTGGCGGCGCCTCGGCGCGCGCCAGCGTGCTTGTCGCCGTGGCCTGATTCTCGGCGGCGATGCTCGCCACGGCCTGCTCACGCTGCTCGGCCACAACGGCACGCGCGACGTCCGATGCGATCGCGCGGATGCGCTCCACCGGCGGGATGGCCAGCATGGCTCCGCGCAGCAAAACGTTCATGTTGTCGCTGAACGCCTGCGGGTTGTTGCGATAGATCGCCACCTGCATCTGCTCGGGCGTTGCGCCCGGGCGACGGACCTGGCGCGCGATCCGCGAGAGTGTTTCGCCCGCGCGCACCGGCCCGTACTCGTTGCTTGCCGGGCCTGCCGGCTCCGCGGAAGCGCGGGCAGGCGTAGCACGCGGCGCGGTGACTTCTGCGGTTTGCGCCGGCGCGGCCTGCGACGGGGCCGCCGACGGCTGCGCGGCGGTTGTCGGTGCAGCCGGCGCACGGCCGGGCGGATCGAGCAGCACCGTGTATTCACGCAACGCGCGCCCCGCGCCTGTATCGGCCTCGATCAGAAAGCGCAGGAACGGCTCGCGTACGACCCCGCGGGTCGTCAGCCGGACCTGAACCTGGCCGGCGCCCGCGCCCTCCGCCACGGATACACGAATGCGATCGGCCAGCGCCGTGCGCTCGATGCCGAAGCGCTGGAACATGTCCACGCTGGCCATCTGCACGTCGAGCACGGCTCTTTCTTCCGGGGTGACCGCGACCAGATTGATGGTCGCATCCAGCGGCTCATTGAGCGCGGAGTGGACGCGTATGGCGCCAAAACCCAGGGCGGAGGCAGCGCCGGCATGGCAAAGCAGAACGGCAACGGCCGCACGCCGCAGCCTGCGCCTGATAAACGGGCTTGATTCGAGCACGACGCCTTCGTATCCCCCTGACTCGGTCCGCCGCGCAGCCCCATGTGCACGCCGGCGAACCGACACGGCCGCCAGTCGGCGGCCATGCCCTTGGTTTTTTAGATGTACTTCTCGATCAGCTTCTCGGCGATCTGCACGCTGTTGAGTGCAGCACCCTTGCGTACGTTATCGGCAACGACCCAGAAATCCAGACCGTTTTCGTGCGAAATATCTTCACGAATGCGCGAGACGAAGACGTCGTCCTCGTTCGCGGCCTCGGTCACCGCCGTCGCGTAGCCCCCCGGCTCACGCGTATCGAGCACGGTGACACCCGGCGCCGAGCGGAACAGTTCGGTCGCCTTCTCCGCCGTCACCTTGTCGCGGGTTTCGATATGAACCGCTTCGGAGTGGCCGAAGAACACCGGCACGCGCGCGGCTGTCGGATTGATGCGGATGTTCTGGTCGCCCAGGATCTTGCGCGTCTCCCAGACCATCTTCATCTCTTCCTTGGTATAGCCGTTGTCGAGGAAGACATCGATATGCGGCAGCGCGTTGAAAGCGATCTGCTTCGGATACGCCGCCGGCTTTTCGATTTCCTTGCCGTTGAGCAGGCGCGCGCTCTGGTCGGCCAGCTCGCGGATCGCGGACGCACCGCTGCCCGACACGGCCTGATAGGTCGCCACGTTGATACGCTCGATATAGGCGAAATCGTGGATCGGCTTGAGCGCGACCACCATCTGAATGGTGGAGCAGTTCGGATTGGCGATGATGCCGCGGTTGGTGTAATCCGCGATCGCGTCCGGGTTCACTTCCGGAATCACCAGCGGCACGTTCTCGGCCTGGCGAAAATGCGACGTGTTGTCGATGACCACGCAACCGGCTTCGGCCGCCTTGGGCGCGAACTCTTCGGAGATCGAACCGCCGGCCGAAAACAGGCCGATCTGAACCTGCGAGAAATCGAATTCCGCAAGGTTCTGAATGGTGACGGTCTTGCCCTTGAACTGGATCTTCTTGCCGGCCGAGCGTTCGCTGGCTAGCGGATAGATATTGCGAATCGGGAAATCGCGCTGCTCGAGAATCTTGAGCATGGTCTCGCCGACCGCGCCGGTGGCGCCAACGACGGCAACATCATATTCCTTGGCCATTTAGGTACCTGATCTGGTTCCGGAAAGTAAGTGGGAATGGGCGTTAGCGTAGCATATCGACAATCGCGCCACCCATCTCCTGGGTGCTCGCGATCTGTTTCTCGTCGTCCATGATATCGCGCGTGCGCAGCCCCCGATCGAGCGCGTAGCCCACCGCGCTCTCCACCTTCTTGGCCAGGTCCGGCCGCTTGAGCGTATAGCGCAGCATCATCGCCACCGAGAGGATCACGGCCAGCGGGTTGGCGACATCCTGGCCCGCGATATCCGGCGCACTGCCATGCACCGGCTCGTAGAGCCCCTTACCGTTGGCGTCCATCGATGCCGAGGGCAGCATGCCGATCGAGCCCGTGAGCATGGCCGCGGCGTCGGAAAGCACATCGCCGAACAGGTTGCCGGTCACGACGGTATCGAACTGCTTGGGCGCGCGCACCAGCTGCATGGCGGCATTATCGACATACATATGCGTGAGTTCGATGTCGTCGTATTCACGGCCGATCTCGTTCATCACGTCCCGCCAAAGCTGGGAGACGTCGAGCACGTTGGCCTTGTCCACACTGCACAAACGCCCGCCGCGCGCTCGGGCGATATCGAAGGCGGTACGGCCGATGCGCTCGATCTCGCCCTCGTCGTAGCGCATGGTGTTGAACGCTTCGCGCTTGCCGTTCGCGTTCTTGTGCATGCCGGAGGGCTTACCGAAGTAGATCCCGCCGGTCAGCTCACGCACGATCATGATATCGAGCCCGGACACGATGTCGCGCTTGAGCGCCGAGACATGCGCCAGCTGCGGGTACAGAATCGCCGGACGCAGATTCGCGAACAGCCCCAGCTCGCTGCGCAGCCGCAGCAGCCCGGACTCCGGCCGGTTCTCGCGCGGCTGATCGTCCCACGCCGGCCCGCCGATCGAACCGAACAGAATCGCATCGGCAGCGCGCGCCGCATCGAGCGATGCCGGCGGCAGCGGCTCGCCCTCGGCGTCGATGGCGGCACCGCCGACCAGCGCTTCCTCGAGTTCGATGTCCAGGCCGTGATCGCTGGCCAGCGCATCGAGCACGCGAACCGCTTCGCGGCAGATTTCCGGGCCGACGCCGTCGCCGGGCATCACAAGAATACGTGCAGTCATGAATCCAGGGTGTCCTTATGGTTTCAGTTACCGGCTGAGAATTCGCTTATAGATCGCGGAACAGCCACGGTTTTTCCTGAGCGCGCCGCGCCTCGAAAGCGCGAATCTCGTCGGCATGCTGCAGCGTCAGACCGATGTCGTCCAGACCGTCGAGCATGTTCTTGCGCCGATAGGCGTCGATATCGAAGTCGTACGTCTGGCCGCCGGGCAGCACGATTCGCTGCTCGACGAGATCGACCCGCGCGCTCAGTCCGCGCTCGGCTTCGGCGGCCTTGAACAAGGCATCGACCTCCGCAGCTTCAAGAACAACCGGCAACACACCATTCTTGAAGCAGTTGTTGTAGAAGATATCGGCAAAACTCGGTGCGATCACGCACCGGAAACCGAAGTCCTCCAGCGCCCACACCGCGTGCTCGCGGGACGAACCGCAGCCGAAGTTCTCCCGCGCGAGCAGGATGCTCGCATCGCGATACGGCGCGGTGTTGAGAATGAACTCGGGGTTCTCGCGTCGACTGGCTATCTCCGTCTCCAGCCCGCCCTGATCGAGATACCGCCAGTCGTCGAACAGATGCGGGCCGAACCCGGTACGCCGAATCGACTTGAGGAACTGCTTCGGGATGATGGCGTCGGTATCGACGTTGGACCGGTCGAGCGGCGCGATGATGCCTTCGTGAACGGTAAATGCCTGCATGATTCGTTCTCGGTGTCGAAAATATTTTTATCGTCAATCAGTTCTTGCGTGCTTCGAAACGCAGCCTCACATAGGGCGCGATCCATTGGCCGCTGTTGTCACACAGTTCCGGGATCAGACGCGCGCGTACCGCCGCGACATATGCCTCGCGCGCCGTGCCGATTTCGAACGCCTGGAGAAAAGGCCCCGCCAGCGTTTGCAGCCAGTTCGAGACATCGCCCGGCAGTGGCGTCGGACGCTCGAAACACTCTTTACGCACAATCGAGAAACCGCCGCTTTCCAGCTGATCCATATAGGTTTCCAGCGACGGAAAGTACCAGGGGTCGAGCTGATCGGGATCACGCCCGCGTGCCGCCGCCTCGTCACGTAGCGCGGCATGAATGGGCGCGATATTGCCTTCGCCGCCGAATTCCGCGACGAACCGCCCGCCGGTACGCAGGGCGCGCGCGACACCGCGAATCACGGCCTGCGGGTCGGTGATCATCCAGTGCAGCGCCGCATTGGAAAATACGGCATCGAAACACTGCTCGTATTGCAATTCGTGCCCGTCGCCGACAATCGCCTCGACGCCGCGGTCACGAGCCGCGGTCACGAACGCCGGGCTGCGATCGACGCCGAGAACACGTGCGCCGCGAGCGGCGATCGCCTGCGTGAGCACACCGTCGCCACAGCCCAGATCCAGAATCCGTTCGCCGGCTTCCGGGGCGAGCCAGTCGACGAGCGAGCGGGCCAGCTCGGGCACGAAGCGGGCATGCCGGGCGTATTGGCCCGCATCCCAGTCCTCGGGCGCTGAAACGTCGTCGCTTGCGCTCATCAGCCGGCGATGCCGAGCTCGCGGATATCCACGAAGTGCCCGTACACGGCCGCGGCGGCGGCCATCGCCGGGCTGACCAGATGGGTTCGCCCACCCTTGCCCTGGCGGCCTTCGAAATTGCGATTGGAAGTCGATGCACAACGCTCGCCGGGCAACAGATTGTCGTCGTTCATGCCCAGGCACATCGAACAACCGGCGTCTCTCCATTCAAACCCGGCCGCCTTGAATATCTCGTCCAGACCTTCCTTTTCGGCCTGCTGCTTCACGAGGCCGGAACCGGGCACCACCATGGCGAGCTCGATATTCGGCGCGATGCGCCGGCCTTCGAGATACTTCGCCGCAACGCGCAGATCCTCGATGCGCGCGTTCGTGCATGAGCCAAGAAAGATCTTGTCGAGCATGATTTCGGTCATGGGCACGCCCGGCGTGAGATCCATGTACTCGAGCGCGGCTCGCCAGCTTTCAGCCTGCGTGTCGCTGGCCGCCTGATCGGGAGACGGCACGCGGTCGGTGACAGGCCCGACCATCTCGGGCGAGGTGCCCCAGGTGACCTGGGGCGCGATTTCGGCAGCGTCGAGCACCACGACCTCGTCGTACGTCGCGTCGTCGTCGGAAACCAGCGTACGCCAGTAGGCCTCAGCGGCATCCCACTGCGCCCCATCAGGCGCGTAGGTGCGTCCACGCATGTATTCCACGGTGGTGTCGTCGACCGCCACCATGCCGGCACGGGCGCCCGCTTCAATCGACATGTTGCAAATGGTCATGCGTCCTTCCATCGACAGCGCCCGTACCGCTTCGCCGCCGTACTCGATGACGTAGCCGGTACCGCCGGCGGTGCCGATCTTGCCGATAATCGCGAGCATGATGTCCTTGGCAGAGATGCCGGGCGCCACCTGGCCGTCGACACGCACCAGCATGGTCTTGGCACGCGCCTGGGGCAGCGTCTGTGTCGCCAGCACGTGCTCAACCTCGGAGGTACCGATACCGAACGCCAGCGCGCCGAAGGCGCCGTGGGTGGCGGTATGCGAGTCGCCACAGACGATCGTCATCCCCGGTTGGGTCGCACCCTGTTCCGGGCCGATGATATGCACGATGCCCTGACGCGGATCACCCAGCCCGAACAGGCGGATGCCGTGGGTATTGCAGTTCTTGAGCAGCGCGTCGACCTGGGCACGCGAAATGGTGTCCGCAATACCGCCGTCGCGGTTGACGGTGGGCACGTTGTGATCGGGCACGGCCAGATTGGCGTTCACGCGCCACACCGGACGGTCTGCCAATGTGAGGCCTTCGAACGCCTGTGGCGATGTCACCTCGTGGACCATGTGCCGGTCGATATAGAGCAGCGCGTTGCCGTCCTCCTCGCGGACCAGATGTTCGTTGAAGAGTTTTTCGTAGAGGGTCTGACCCATCACTGCCTCCTGACTTGCGATGGCGCAAGACTACGGTCGCGCCGTCGATTACTCAAGTGAATCTTTCGGATATAATCAATTACCTTTTCGCATGCGTAGAAGCCATGCAGACCGACTCGATTCGTGCGTTTGTGGCTGTCTGTGACCTGGGTTCGTTTCAGGCAGCCAGCGAAGCGTTGCATCTGAGCCAGCCCACGATCAGCAAGCGCCTGGCCACCCTCGAACAACGCCTCGGGCATACGCTGTTCGACCGCATCGGCCGCGGGGTAGCACTTACCGAGGCCGGGCGGGCCTGGTTGCCGCACGCCCGCGAACTGCTCGCGGCATTGCAGGACGGCGGACGCGCGCTGGACAACCTCGGCGCCGAAGTCGCGGGCAATCTGCGGCTGGCGCTGTCGCATCACGTGGGGCTGCACCGCATGCCGGCGGTGCTGCGCACGTTCGTGCAACGCTACCCGCAGGTCGAGCCGGAGATCGTGTTCGTGGATTCCGAGGCCGCCTGTCGCAGCGTTGCCAACGGCGAGCGCGAGGTCGCGGTGATCACGCTGCCCACACCGGCACACCCGGCACTCGTGGAGGACTGCATCTGGCCGGACCCAATGAGCGTTTTCGTCGGCCGCGACCATCCGCTATCGGCCAAACGGGACATCACGGCAGCGGATCTGGCACCGCATGCCTGCGTGCTACCGCCGGTGGAAAGCTACACCTACGCGATCATCGCGCACGCTTTGGGCACACTGGACGTGAGTATCACGCCGCGCATGACCAGCCACTATCTGGAGACGTTACGCATGCTCGCGGGGGTCGGCATTGGCTGGACGGTTCTGCCGACGTCGATGGAGCACCCCGAGCTCGTGCGCCTGAACATACCGGGGCTGTTTATCCAGCGGCGACTGGGCGCCATTCGGCATCCGCGGCGCACGCTCTCCAACGCCGCGGACGCGTTGCTCGCCCTGCTCGACCGGGTTCGAGCGCCGGCGCTGTGAACGCGACGCCGATCAGCTTTCGCGTACGATCCGCCAGCCGCCGTCTTCGCGAACCAGCGTCACGCGCTTGCGCTCGCGATCTTCGTAGGTGTTCGAGTGGTAATGCTGGTTAAAGTTGGCCTGCGCACGATCATCGCCCAGCAGACTGACCTGCAGGTCACTGATCTCCACCTTGATCCAGGCCGGTGAACTCACCGACTGGCGGCGTCCGCGCACCCAGTCGCTCAGCGACACGCCGCCGCGCGGCTTGTAGTTGTCGCTGTAGGCGTTCAGGTAACGCCCGACGTCCTGTGCAGCCCAGGCCGCAGCCCAGTCCTGCAGCGCACGTTCAACGGCCTGACGGGCCTGCGCCTGACTTTCGGCCTGCATTTGTGCGGGCGCCGAACCCGCCGGCGCGTTGTTCGCCGTTTGCCCAGCGGCTGTCTGCCCGGCGGGCTGCTGCGACGCGCTCTCGTCGGTCGGCGGCGCTTCGGACTGCGCGTGTGCCTGCATTGCCTCGGCGTCGGCGGGCGGCGTATCGGCAAGCTCGCCGGACGCGTCGTCCGCAACGATGCGGCTATCGACGCTTTCCGTCTGTGCCGGCGTCGCATTTTCGGCAACCGTGAAGGCGACCTCGTCGGCCCCGCCTTCGCGCAGAATCTGCCAGCCATCGGCCGTTTCACCCATGAGCAGCGCCTTGCGCTCTTCGTCCTGATAGGTGTTGGACTCGTAGCGCTGGGTGAAGGTCACCAGCGCCTGCTCACCGCGACGGTCGATCCGGGTATTGCTCAAGCCGATATCGATGCGCGCGGGTGAACCGACCCGGTCGCGGCGCTGCGCAGCCCAGGCCGAGCGGCTCATGCCGTCTGACGGCACGAACGCATCGCCGTACATGGACAGATAGCCGCGCACGTCCTGCGCCGACCAGAGCTTCGCCCAGGTCTGCAATGTGGCCTGCGGCGTGCTCGTGTCGACGGCCACCTGTGCCTGCGCGCCGCGGGTGACATTCGGCACTGCCGGCGGCGTGGACGTGCCCTGGCCCGCGGCGGCCGGCGCACTGCTCATGCCGCCGCCGATGAATTCGGCCAGCTGCTGGCTCTTGGCGCGCGCGATGGCGTTGTCGCTTTCCAGTTCGCCCGCGCGACTGTAGGCAGTCTGCGCCATGGCGACATAGATATCACCAAGATTTTCCTGCGCCGGCCCATGTTCGGGATTGATCTCGACCGCTTTTTCCAACGCGGTCTGGGCGCCGGCAAGATCGTTGTCGCGCGCACGCAGCACACCCAGATTGTTCCAGGCCTCGGCCATGTCGGGGTTGTTCTTTACCAGCGCATTGAACACGTCCAGCGCGCCGCCGGTGTCGCCACTTCGCGCCAGCGCCAACCCCTTGAGAAAACGTGCCTCGGCGTCGTTGGGCGACTGCGCCAGCACCTCGTCGAGCGCCTCAACAGCCGCCGGGAAGTCGTTGTTCGAAAGCGCCTGGCGCGCCGTGTCCATGTCGGCGTGGGCGACGCCGCCCGCGAGCGCGGAAACGATGAGCGCCGTGGCGGCGGTGGTCTTGATCTTGGTGGTCATCGAAACGGAATCCCCCGGGCAATGTGCGGATGCGTTCATATTATGCCGTCTGGTCATCGACTTGCGATGTAAACGAAAGTCCAAACCTCAACCGCGCTCGGCGGCGATGGGCGCGAGTGTGCCCTGCACGTCCGCGTTTTGCGCGCGATGGCGCAGCGCGTGATCGAGCAGCGTGAGCGCGAGCATGGCCTCGGCGATGGGCGTCGCCCGCAGACCGACGCAGGGATCGTGCCGTCCCGTGGTGCGCATCTGCGTGGCGTTGCCCTGCGTGTCGATGGTGTCGCCGGGAATGATGATGCTCGACGTCGGCTTCAGCGCCATGCTCGCACGGATCGTCTGGCCGCTGGATATACCGCCCTGGATACCACCGGAATGATTGCTGGCGAAGCCGTCCGGCGCCATCTCGTCACGGTGTTCCGAGCCGCGCTGATTGACCACCGAAAAGCCGTCGCCGATCTCCACGCCCTTGACCGCGTTGATGCTCATCAGGGCCTTGGCGATCTCGGCGTCGAGCCGGTCGAACACCGGCTCGCCCCACCCCGGCGGCACGCCGGTCGCGACGACGTTGATACGCGCGCCGATCGAATCGCCGTCCTTGCGCAGCGCGTTGATGTAGTTCTCCAGCTCTTCGAGCCGAGTCGGCTCGGCGCAGAAGAACGGGTTGTGATTGGCCGCATCCAGATCCTCGCAGGCGAGCGTGAGCGGCCCCATCGCTGCGAGATAACCCTGGATACGCACGCCGAAGCGCTCGGCGAGCACCTTGCGCGCGATCGCGCCGGCCGCCACGCGGGTCGCCGTCTCGCGCGCGGAGGAACGCCCGCCGCCGCGATAGTCGCGAACGCCGTACTTCTGCAGGTACGCATAGTCCGCATGATTGGGGCGGAACACGTCCTTAATCTTGGAGTAGTCACGCGAGCGCTGGTCGGTGTTCTCGATGATCAGACCGATCGGCGTGCCCGTGGTCCGGCCCTCGAAGACACCGGAGACGATGCGCGCGCAGTCGTCCTCGCGACGCTGGGTCACATAGCGCGATGTGCCCGGCTTGCGGCGATCCAGATCGGTCTGCAAGTCAGTTTCGCTGATCTCGATCCCGGGCGGGCAGCCATCGACAATGCAGCCGATCGCCGGACCGTGGCTTTCGCCGAAGGTGGTGACCGTGAATCGTTCGCCCCAGGTATTGCCTGCCATAGGAACCTCTGCTCTATTCCTGCGTGGTCGCGCCGGAGGACTTTGCGCGCGCCTGGCAAGGAAGCGCGAGCGTAGCGTGCTCATTGCACGGTAGCGAGCGCTGACGCCGTCCAGGCGCGCGCAAAGCCCCGGCTTTTCTCGCGTTGCGAGAAAAGTTTGGCCCCAAAGACGCCGCAACCGCGTTGCAGAGCTTGTTCCGGGAATGACCCGGACGCTGCGCTCTGCGTCTTGTATCAACGCCTTTGGGGACACAAACGCGATGCGCGGAGGAATAGATCAGAGGTTCCATATTAGCTCGTGGTTTCGCGCTGGGCATCGACCCAGGCGCGCAAGTCTTCGGCTTCGAGCACGCCCACGCCGAGCCCGCCGCGCTCCAGTTCGACCCATGTTATCGGCAGATCCGGATGGGTCTGTTCCAGCAAGAACGCGCTGTAACCGACCTCCAGTATCAGCAGCCCGTCGTCGCTCAGGTAATCGCAGGCATCGAACAGCAGTCGGGTAACCAGCGACAGGTCATTGGTATCGCCATGAAAGGCAAAGCCCGGTTCGTGCAGATACTCCGGCGCCAGACCCGCCCACTCGTCACGGGTGACATACGGCGGATTGCTCACGATCAGGTCGAAACGCTCGGCGGGCAGCCCGTCGAACAGATCGGCCTCGACGTATTCGACCTGGGGACCGATATCGTGCTTGTCACTGTTGATGCGCGCGACATCGAGCGCATCGGCACTGGCGTCGGTGGCGACCACGCGCGCCTCTGGAAATGCCAGCGCACAGGCAATGGCGATCGCGCCACTGCCGGTACACAGATCCAGAATCGACAACGGCTCGCGATGCCCCAGCCAGGGCTGGAACTCGGTTTCGATCAACTCTGCGATGGGCGAACGCGGCACGATCACGCGCTCGTCGACGAAGAATTCGAGCCCGGCAAACCAGGCCTTGCGGGTGATGTAGGCCGCCGGCTGACGGCTCTCGATACGGCGCTCGATGATCGCGATCACCGCGGCACGCTCCGCGGGCGTCAACGTGGCGTCGAGATAGGCATCGGGCATTTCCGGGCCCAGGCGCAGCGTATCGAGCACCAGGTGGGCGGCCTCGTCGATGGCGTTGTCGCTGCCGTGGCCGAAGGCGAGCTCGGCCGCAACGAAACGCGACGCCCCCCAGCGGATGTAGTCGAGAACCCGCGTAAGCGTGCTGGCGATTTCGTTGTTGTCGTTGTCGGTCATACCTGCTCGTTTGTCGACGGCGTGAGTGCGCCCGCGCCCGGCGCCAGCGCGCGTGCCGCCACACTGTTGCAGGTAGCGAACTTCGAAAACGCGCACACGCAGGCCACCGGTCGGGCAGCGGCGCAGCTAGGATAAACCACCTGACCGCTTTGCGTGCCGTCGCGGTGACGCTACGCTGCGCGCATCAACCGAGTGACCACCGCTGCGCATGATGTCATCCTCTCCGGCCAGCGCCGGCGACCGCCTGTTCGCCGCCCTGTTCTGGTTCCTGCCCACACGTGCGATTTCGCGCGCGGCCCACGGGCTCGCGCGGGCGCGCATGCCCTGGCTCAAGCAACGCCTCATCGACGTGTTCATGCGGCTTTACCCCGGCATCGACATGACCGAGGCGGCCCAGCCGGATGCGCGCGCCTACGCCAGCTTCAATGCCTTTTTCACCCGCGCGCTCGCGCCGGGCGCGCGCCCGATGCCGGATGATCGCGAGCTCGTCGTATCCCCCGTCGACGGCACGCTCGGCGCATTCGGCGACGCCCGTACCGGCACGATCTGTCAGACCAAGGGGATGGCCTACGACCTGCGCACCCTGCTCGGTGGCAGCGAAGCGTGGTCGGCCGCGTTTCTCGGCGGTCGCTATGCCACGTTCTATCTCGCCCCGGACAACTACCACCGCGTGCACATGCCGATGGATGGCTGCGTGCGCGAAATGCGCTACGTGCCGGGCCGGCTTTTCGGGGTCAATCCGCGCTGCGTGCGATCGATACCGCGGCTGTTCGCGCGCAACGAACGGCTCGTGACATTGTTCGACACGGCCGTCGGGCCCATGGCCGTGGTGATGGTCGGCGCGTTTATCGTCGGTGGCATTCACACCCGCTGGGCTGGCCAGATCTGTCCGCCACATCGTCCCGCCCCGCGCGACGAGAACTTCTCGGACACCGTGCTCGAGCAGGCCTACTACGCCCGCGGGGACGAGATGGGCCGGTTCTCGATCGGTTCCAGTGTGATCCTGCTGTTCGGCCCCGGCGCGCTGAACTGGCAGGACGAGCTCGCAAGCGGCCAGAAGCTTGTACTGGGCCAATCAATCGCACGCCTGGGTACGGGCGCCTGACAAGGTGACAGGGGCGCGTCGTGGTCAGCGTCGCGCCCAGTCGAACGCCAGTACAGGCGCTAGCGAGTCGAAGCCGCAAACCAGAGCCAGCAGCCGATCGACGCCGAGCGCGACGCCGGCGCACGGCGGCAGCCCCGCCGTCATCGCCGCCAGCAGCTTCTCGTCGAGCGGCGGCACGGCGCGGCCCGCCTCGCGACGCAACCTCTGTTCGCGCGCCATGCGCTCACGCGCCGTGGCAGCGGCGGTGAGTTCCTGGGCCCCGTTGGCCAGCTCGACGCCCTGCCAGAAACATTCGAAACGCCGCGCCACGCGGTCGTCGTCGGGGTGCGTCTCGACCAGCACCGCGTCCTCGGCGGGGAAATCGGTCACGCAAATCGGCGCGGACTCGCCCAGCGTCGGCTGTACCGCCAGGCTCATGATCAGATCCAGCCAGAAGGCGCGGTCGTGCTCATCGGCCATGTTCGCCGGCGCGAGATCGCGTTGCCGTGCCCAGGCTGCCAGCGCGTCGGTCGCGCATTCGATCGGGTCGAGGCCGGTGACCGACAGGAAAACAGCGCGGTAAGAGGTGCGCGGCGCACATTCCAGACCGGTCACTGCACCAAGCAGCGCCTCGGTCTCTTCGATGATGTCGTCGATCGCGGCACGCGGACGGTACCACTCGAGCATGCAGAATTCGGGGTTGTGCCAGCGCCCCGCTTCACCGGCGCGAAACACCGGCCCCATCTGATAGATCGGCCCGGCGCCGGCTGCGAGCAGGCGCTTGAGCCCGTGCTCGGGCGAAGGCACCAAGTGGCCGCCGCGCTCGACGGCCATGCACTGCAAACCGCGCTCCGCGGGCGCGGCCGTGCTGATCAGCGGCGTGTCGACCTCGAGCACGCCGGCGGCCGCCATGAAGTGGCGAATATCCGCGCGCAGACCGGCCCGCCGTTCGAGCGTCGCCCGGGATGCCCCGGGCCGCCAGTCGTCATCGGCCAAGGGATCGGCCGGAGATCAGCTTTCGTTGGCGCGCGAGACGTATTCGCCCTTGCGCGTGTCCACCTTCAGGACTTCGCCTTCTTCGATGAACAGCGGTACGCGCACCACCGCACCCGTTTCCAGCGTAGCCGGCTTGCCGCCGCCACCCGAGGTGTCGCCCCGCACGCCCGGGTCGGTCTCGGTGACCGCGAGGGTCACGAAGTTGGGCGCGTCGACCTGCAACGGCGTGCCGTTCCACAACGTGACACTGCACATATCCTGGGCCTTGATCCACTGCGCCGAGTCACCCACCGCGGCTTCGCCGGCCTGATACTGCTCGAAGCTGTTCGGCTCCATGAAGTGCCAGAACTCGCCATCGTGATAGAGAAACTGAAGATCGAGATTGAACACGTCGGCCGCTTCCACGCTATCGCCCGACTTGAAGGTCCGCTCGACCACGCGATTGGTCTTGAGGTTGCGCAGCTTGACGCGGTTGAAGGCCTGGCCCTTGCCGGGCTTCACGAACTCGTTCTCGACGATGTTGTACGGGTCGCCGTCGAGGATGATCTTGAGTCCGCCCTTGAACTGGTTGGTATTGAACGTCGCCATAGAAGCTTGTTTTTGCGTGGATGAAAGACGCGCGAATGCGCGGGGCCTGCGGTTGGCGCGGCGCGGGTGGCGCTCTACACTGCGGACATGCAACACGCGACCGCCGAATCCCTGCGCGCCTCCGCCGTCGATCGCGCCAGTCTATCGCAAAGCGAGGGCGGCTGGCAGCGGGCGATGCGCGAGGCGGTCACCGACGTGGACACCCTCTTCGATCTGCTCGACCTGCCCGAGTATTACCGCGAGCCGGCACGGCGTACGGCGACCGGCTTCGGGTTGCGCGTGCCCCGCGCCTACGTCGCGCGCATGCGGCAAGGCGATATCCACGATCCGCTACTGCGCCAGGTGCTCCCGGTCGACGCCGAGAACGACACCGTACCCGGCTTCGATATCGATGCCGTGGGCGATCACGCCAGTGCGCTGGGCGACGGCGTGCTGCACAAATACCACGGCCGCGCGCTGCTGGTGACCACCGGCGCGTGCGCGGTGCACTGCCGATACTGTTTCCGGCGCCATTTCGATTACGCCGCCCAGCACGCCGGCGCACGACAGGGCCAGACTGCACTGGAGCGCATCGCGGCCGATACCAGTATTCGTGAAGTCATTCTTTCCGGTGGCGATCCCTTGTCGCTAAGCAATGCCCGACTGGCCGTAACCGGCGAGCGCCTGGATGCGATCGCGCACGTCCAGCGCCTGCGCATCCACACGCGCACGGCCGTCGTGCTGCCGCAGCGCGTCGACGATGCGTTTGTCGACTGGATTGCGCAGCGCAAGCAGCAATGCGTGGTGGTGATCCATGCCAATCACCCGCAGGAGCTCGACGCCGATCTGGGCGCGCGCATGACGGCGCTGAGCGAGGCGGGGGCAACACTACTCAACCAGGCGGTCTTGCTGCGCGGCGTCAACGACGACGCGGATACGCTGGCCGCGCTGAGCGAGCGGCTCTTCGCCATCGGGGTGATGCCGTACTATCTGCATCTGCTCGATCGCGTCGCCGGCACGGCCCATTTCGAGGTCGCCGAGCCGGTCGCGCGCCGGCTGATGACGGCACTTGCCAGCCGGCTGCCGGGGTATCTCGTACCACGCCTGGCGCGCGAGAACCCGGGCGAACAGGCCAAGCAGGTGCTCGGCCACGACGCCGCGACGACCGCTTGAGGAATCTATGAGTGCACAGGGGGCAGGATTGAACCAGCAGACGACAGCGCCGCAGGCGCTGCACGGCACCGGGGTCGCCAATACGCTCGCCGTGCTGGCGGTGACCGCCGAGCAGGCGGTGTTCGAAACCATCCGCCAGGCCCTGGACGATCGCAACGATCCCGTCGATATCGTGCATTCGGACGACCCCACGCAACTCTCCGACGAGGGCGTGATTTCGGGGGTGGCCGTGGTCGGTCTGCATTGTCATGCCGACCCCACCCGCGCGAAGCGCGAACTCGGGCTGGTCCAGGGCCTGGCCGGCACCGCACCCGTCATCCTGCTGAACACCGGCGATGCCGGTCTCGACCGTGACGCCGCCGTTGCCGCCGGCGCCTGGGACCTGCTGAGCGTCGAATCCGAGCAGGATATCCGCACGCGTTTTCGCCAGGCGCTCGAAGTCGGGCGCACGCGCGTCGAAATCGCCGACGCTGCCCAGCGCCTTAATCAGACACAGCGCCGCCTGGACGTGCTCTTGAGCCAGAGCCAGGACGCGCGCGCCACGCTCGTGGACCGGCGTGTGGCGGACCCGAGCCCCGCCTTTGCCCGCTTGATCGGCGTGGACGACGTCGAGGACGCCCGCGGTATCGACCTGCTGGACCGGATCGCCCCGCACGACCGGACCCGGTTCGCGGATGCGCTCGAACAGGTCGCCACCACCCATTCGGACACGGCACTCGTGTTCGACATCACCACGCATCTCAACCACCGCACATCCCTGCGGGCGCTGCTCAAACCCGGTGTCGCCGAGAAGTCCGACGAACAGCGCACCAACCTGGTGCTGCAGCCTGCGGAGAACGCGCCCAGCGGCGCCGTGGCCCGCGGCCCCGCCCTGGATGGGCGCATGGCGCTGCATGGCGTGCTCGCGCAGACGACCACGCGCGCGAAGGAATGGATTCTCGGCCTCGTGTTCGTGGCGGTGGACGAAATCTCTTCGCTCCAGGACCAGCTCGGCCTCGCCGAAAGCGATCTGCTTCTTCAAGAGGTCGGGCTGTACCTGCTGCAGGCGGTTCGAGGCGAGGATCGCGTCTTCCGTTTCGGTGCCGGCGAGTACGTGATGCTCGTCGAACGTCATTCGGCCAACGAAATCGAGGAGTTCGCGCAGAACCTGCACAAGTCGCTGTCCGACGAAGTCTTCGGCGACGAACGCCGCAGCGCGAGCCTGGCCGCGAGCATGGCGCACTGCGTGCTGTCCGGCGGCGCCGCGCAGAACGACTCGCGTCTGCAACTGCTCATGGACACCGTCTACGAGATTCGTGACGACGGCGGCAATGCCGTGCGGCGCTGCCAGTCCGAGACAGCGCCCGCCATGGATAGCGCCGACGATCAGGCGTGGACCACCCGGCTCAGGGAAGCGCTGACACAGGACCGCTTCAGCCTGGCCTATCAGGGCATTACCAGCCTTGCGGGCGACAGTCAGCCCTATTTCGACACGCTGCTGCGTTATGTCGACGACCGCGGTGCGCTCGTGCGCCCCGGCGAATTCCTGCCGGCCGCGGAAAAAGCGCGCCTCATGCCCGATATCGACCGATGGGTGGTACAGCGCTGCCTGGACGTGATCTGGCAACAGCGGGCCAAGGATGCCCATATCGCGCTGTTCGCCAAGCTGTCGTCAGCCACCATCGAGGACGCGGATCGTTTCATGGCCTGGCTGCTCGCCGCGGTCGAGGCGAAACCGATCAGTCGCTGGAATCTGATCTTCAGCTTTCGTGAGGACGATGTCCGCAATCAGACCCGGCTTGCCCGCAAACTCGCCGACGAGCTGGAGGCGGCCGAGTTTCGGGTGGCGCTCACGCATTACGGCAGCACGCCGAAGGCCGTTCAGGTGCTCGACCGCATGCCGGCATCCTTCATCAAGCTGGCCCCCGACTTCGCGCGTCAAATACTTGGCCGCGAGGAGGACGAACGCCTGGCGCACATCATCTCGAGCGCGCGCGAACGCGAGATTCCGCTGATCGCGGAACAGATCGAGGACGCCAACAGCATGGCGCGTCTATGGCAGGCCGGCGTGAACTACGTCCAGGGCCACTTCATCCAAGAACCGGACACCGAAGCGCTCGCGCAGTCGCAAGACATCCACCTGTAATCCGACCGCGCACCAAGGCCCGGGATAGGCGCCGGACCGTTCGGTTCACGCCTGCTGGGCGCGCGCGTTCTCGAGCGCGGCGATCCGCTCGTCGAGCGGCGGATGGGTCATGAAATAGCGCTTGATACCCAGCCCCTTCTTGCCGGAAATACCCAGCGCCTGAATCTGGTCGGGCAGTTCCGTGGCGATGGCGCCGCCCTGCAGTCGACGCAACGCGGCGATCATCTTGCCGCGCCCGGCGAGATGGGCACCGCCCGCGTCGGCCGAAAATTCGCGCCGCCGCGAGAACCAGAACACGATCAGGCTGGCGAGTACGCCGAGCACCATCTCGGCGAAGATGACGGTCATGAAATAACCGATGCCGTGCCCACGTTCGTTACGCAGCACCATGCGATCGACGATGTGCCCGATCACGTGTGCGAAGAAGAAAACGAAGGTATTCACCACGCCCTGGATCAGCGCCAGCGTGACCATGTCGCCGTTGGCGATATGGGTGACTTCGTGGCCGATCACGGCCTCGGCCTCGTCCTGACTCATTTGCTGCAACAGGCCGGTGGACACCGCCACGAGTGCGCTGTTGCGGCTCATGCCGGTGGCGAACGCGTTCATGTCGGGCGAGTTGTAGATGGCGACCTCGGGCATGCCGATCCCGGCCTGGCGCGCCTGACGCGTCACCGTGGAGACCAGCCAGTTCTCCATTGCGTTCGAGGGCCGCTCGATGACCTGCGCACCGGTCATGCGCTTGGCCATGAACTTCGACAGCGCCAGCGAGATCAGCGAGCCGCCCATGCCGAACACCGCCGCAAAGATCAGCAGCGAGGGCAAGTCGAGATTGACGCCCTGCTCGTCCAGAAGGCTGGTGACGCCAAACAGCTGAAGAATGACCGACAGCACCACCATGATGGCGATGTTGGTCAGCAGAAACAGGGCGATACGTTTCATCGATGATTTTTCGGTGACGGGTTCAAGCGTTTAGATGGCGGAGTCGCGAATAGGTTTCAAGATGGACGCGTGGATTTTTCTCCGAGCCCCGTGCGGCTAACGATCTTTTCGGATCGCACTTTCAAAGTGACGCCTCACGCAAAAACGCCAAGCCGCGAAGAAAACGAAGCGAGACGCAACTCAAGGTTAGTGATTTTTCTTTAAGGCTTAGCGCCTTGCGCGAAACGCGTCTTTCACCCAGCGCTACTTGTCCTCGATCGACACCGACTGCACCTGGGTGAAGCCGCGCGGCAGACGTTTGCCGCGCGAGGCACGCGGGCCACGATAGGCATCGCGATCGCCGGACTTCAGCGTCATGTGTCGCTTGCCGCTGTAGATCGTCAGGCCGGCGCTTGCCGGCAGGGCCGCGAGCGCGATGACCTGTTCATCCTTCTTGAGTGAAATCAGCTTGTTGCCCTTGCCCTTCGCGAGCACCGGCAATTCGCCAAGCGGCAAACACAGCAGTTGGCCGCTGCTCGTGATTGCACAGACCTCCGGATCGTCGCCGGCGATCGTGACCGGGGCGAGCGCGTCGGCGCCCTTGCCCGGTGCAAGCGCGGCCTTGCCCGATTTATTGCGGCTGCTGATCTCGCCCAGCGTGGTCGCAAACGCGTTACCGGCGGAGCTTGCCAGCACGCAGCGGGTGCCCTCGTCGCCAAGGGCAACGCCGACAAAACGGGCGCCGTCGGCCGGGTTGAGACTGCCGCTCAGCGGTTCGCCCTGACCGCGCGCGGACGGCAGCTTGTGCGCCGCGAGCGTGTAGCTACGCCCGGTCGAGTCGAGCACGACGAGCGTCTGGTTGCTGCGCCCGGCCGCGTGCGTGAGATAGTCGTCGCCGCTGCGAAAATTCAGGCCGGCCGCGTCCACGTCATGGCCCTTGGCCGCGCGAATCCAGCCCTGGCGCGACAGCACGACCGTGATTGG
Source organism: Endozoicomonas sp. G2_2 (assembly GCF_017744135.1). GTDB lineage: Bacteria > Pseudomonadota > Gammaproteobacteria > Nevskiales > Salinisphaeraceae > Salinisphaera. The sequence continues at coordinate 25,293 of NZ_JAGHQU010000002.1, read as the reverse complement.
CTCACTCGGCAGCAGGTCGGCTTCGGACAGCGCTTTAGCCTGACCACGCTCGACCAGCCGGCTGCGTCGATCGTCGCCGTACTTTTCGGCATCGGCCATGATCTCGTCGCCGATCAGCTTGTCGAGCTTCTTGCGCGAGCCGAGGATGGCTTCCAGTGTCTTGCGCTCGGCTTCCAGCTCTTCCTGCTCGCCGCGGATCTTGAACTCCTCGAGCTTCATGAGATGACGCAGGCGCAGATCCAGTACCGCATCCGTCTGCGTACCGGTCAGCCCGAAGCGTTCCATCATCACCGGCTTGGGCTCGTCCTCGGTGCGGATGATGTGGATGACCTCGTCGATATTCAGATAGGCGACGAGCAGGCCTTCCAGGATATGCAGCCGGTCGAGCACCGCGTCGAGCCGGTGTTCGAGGCGACGGGTGACCGTCTGGCGTCGGTAGGTCAGCCATTCCTCGAGAATTTCGCGCAGGTTCTTGACCCTAGGGGCGCCGTCGAGACCGATGACGTTGAGATTGACGCGAATGCCCTTTTCCAGCCCGGTCGTCGCGAACAGATGCGCCATGAGTGCGTCGATATCGACCCGATTGGATCGGGGCACGATGATCAGGCGGGTCGGGTTTTCGTGGTCCGACTCGTCGCGCAGATCCGAGACCATGGGCAGCTTCTTGGCCGCCATCTGGCCGGCGATCTGTTCGAGAATACGCGCGCCGGAGGTCTGGTACGGCAGCGCATCGATCACGATCTCGCCGTTGTCCACGGTGTAGGTCGCGCGCAGGCGCACGATGCCGTTGCCCTTGGCATAGAGCTCACGGATTTCCTCGGCCGGCGTGATGATCTCCGCGCCGGTCGGGAAATCCGGCGCCGGCAGGTATTCGCAGAGTGCTTCGAGATCAGCCTTCGGATTGTTGAGCAGATGCACCGTGGCATCGGCGACTTCGCGCAGGTTGTGCGGCGGAATATCGGTGGCCATACCCACCGCGATGCCGGTGCCGCCGTTGAGCAGTACATTCGGCAGGCGCGCCGGCATGGTCACCGGCTCGTTGAGGGTGCCGTCGAAGTTGGGCTGCCAGTCGACCGTGCCCTGCCCCAGTTCCGAGAGCAGCGTGGCGGCATAGGCGGTCAGGCGCGATTCGGTATAGCGCATCGCCGCGAACGATTTCGGATCGTCCGCGGTGCCCCAGTTGCCGTGGCCGTCGACCAGCGGATAACGATACGAGAACGGCTGCGCCATGATCACCATGGCCTCGTAGCACGCCGAATCGCCGTGTGGATGGAACTTGCCGATCACGTCGCCCACGGTACGCGCGGCCTTCTTCGGCTTGGACGCTGCCGAAAGCCCCAACTCGGACATGGCATAGACGATACGCCGCTGCACCGGTTTGAGGCCGTCGCCGACATGCGGCAGCGCGCGATCGAGGATGACGTACATCGCGTAGTCGAGGTACGCCTTTTCCGCGAAGGCGTTGAGCGGCATGCGCTCGCTGTCGTGTTCGAAAGTGCTCGCCATGGGCAGTCGTCTTGTTCTTCAGTTGATCGTCACGCGGGCGGCTCTTGCCATTTGCGTGGTGTCGCGGCTACGGCCTACTGGACCTCGGCTTCGTGGCCACGTTCTTCCAGCCAGGCGCGCCGGTCGCTCGCGCGCTTCTTGGCCAGCAGCATGTCCAGCAGCTCGTCCACGCTCGTATCGGTATCGGCGCCGGGTTCGATCCCCAGCTGCACCAGCCGGCGCGTGTCCGGCGCCATGGTGGTTTCGCGCAGTTGCAGCGCGCTCATCTCGCCGAGGCCCTTGAAACGGGTGACGCTGATCTTGCGCTTTTTCTTTTCGTTCTCGAGCCGACGCATGATGGCATCGCGCTCGTCGCGATCCAGCGCATAGAAGACTTCCTTGCCGGCGTCGATTCGAAACAGCGGCGGCATGGCCACGAATACGTGCCCGTGCTCGACCAGCGGCCGGAAATGCTTCACGAACAACGCACACAGCAGCGTGGCGATATGCAGACCGTCCGAATCCGCGTCCGCGAGAATGCAGATCTTGTGATAGCGCAGGCGCTCGAAGTTGTCGCTGGACGGATCGAGCCCGAGCGCGACCGAGATATCGTGAATCTCGTTCGAGGCCATGATGTCGGCCGGCTCGACTTCCCAGGAGTTGAGAATCTTGCCGCGCAGCGGCATCACCGCCTGGAAGTTGCGATCGCGCGCCTGCTTCGCGCTGCCGCCGGCCGAGTCACCCTCGACCAGGAACAGCTCCGAACGAACCGGGTCGTCGGTCACGCAGTCCGTGAGTTTGCCGGGCAGCGCGGGCCCCGCGGTCACGCGCTTGCGCTTGACCTTCTTGGCGGTACGCGCGCGGGCCTGGGCGTTGCCGATGATCTGGGCGGCCAGCAGTTCGCCGGTCTCGGCATGGCGGTTCAGCCACAGCGAGAAAGCGTCCTTGACCGCACCGGACACAAATCCGCTGATATCGCGCGAAGACAGCCGTTCCTTGGTCTGACCGGAGAACTGCGGCTCGTTCATCTTCACCGACAGCACATAGGTACAGCCGGACCAGACGTCTTCCGGCGCGATCTTCACGCCCCGCGGCAGCAGATTCCGGAATTCGCAGAACTCGCGCACCGCTTCGGTCAAACCGGAGCGCAGGCCATTGACATGGGTGCCGCCGGAGGCCGTCGGAATCAGGTTCACATAGCTTTCGGCGACGCCGTCCATGCCCGGCTGATCGGGGGCCAGCCAGGTCAGCGCCCAGTCCACGGTCTGGCTGCCGCCGTCCTCACTGCCGGTAAATGCCGGGCGGATGATGCATTCAATGCCTTCGAGCGCGTCGGCCATGTAGTCGGCGAGGCCGTCGGCATACTGCCAGGTAATGTCTTCCTCGCCGGCCTCGTCGACGAAGTGCACCTTCAGGTTCGGGCACAGCACCGCCTTGGCACGCAGCAAATGCTTCAGGCGGGCAGTGGCGAAACGCGGGCTGTCGAAATACTGCGGGTCCGGATCGAAATGCAGCTTGGTGCCGGTCTTGTTCTTGGCACAGCTACCAATCTCGGTCAGCGGGCTTTCCAGTTCGCCGCCGGCAAAACGCATCTCGTAATGCGTGCCGCCGCGCCACACCTGGGCGACCAATGAGGTGGAAAGCGCGTTGACCACCGACACGCCCACGCCGTGCAGGCCGCCGGAGAACTGATACTGCTTGTTGGAGAACTTGCCGCCCGCGTGCAGACGCGTGAGGATCAGCTCGATGCCGGGCACGCCCTGCTCGGGGTGCACATCCACCGGCATGCCGCGACCGTTGTCGGTGACCGACAGCGAACCGTCGGCATGCAGGACCACCTCGATCTCGCTGGCATGGCCGGACAGCGCTTCGTCCACGCTGTTGTCGATGACTTCCTGGGCGAGATGGTTCGGCCGGGCGGTATCCGTGAACATGCCCGGGCGCTTGCGAACCGGGTCGAGTCCGGACAGTACTTCGATATCGGCAGCGTCGTAGCGGCTGGCCATGAGCCCTCGTCTTCTGGAAAGGTTGATCGATCCACGGCGGCGCTAGAAGCCACCGCGCGAATGCCTGCCGGCGGTTGCGCGGCACGTTAAGCTACGCCGTCCCCGCTGGCAATAGAGTATGGACGGGCGCTGACGCCGGGTGTCGACGTCGCTACACTGGCTGGCCCCGCCATTCATCAGCACGAGCAACGCGCATGCCCCGCAAATCCGACGCGCCGGCCGAAACCGAGGCCAAGCCCCGTCTGGCCGAATTCGAGGAGTCGGTCTCCGAACTCGAGGCCCTGGTCGAGGCGCTGGAAACCGGCGATGTCTCGCTCGAACAGGCGCTCGCCAAGTTCGAACGCGGCGTTACCCTCGCGCGCCAGTGTCAGCAGACACTCAAGCATGCGGAACTGCGCGTCGACCAGCTGCTCGGCGACGGTGAAGACGCCGAGCCGGTCGCATTCGACACGCCGAGCGAGCCGACACCAGACGCCTAGTCGCAGCGGTCATAGCGCAGTTCGATGCCATCGCGCCCCTGCCAGCGGCGCCCGTAGCGCGCCGGTTCGCAGGCGTGCGCATCGAAGTCGAGCGTCGTGGCCGGCGCAGCTCGCGATTCGAGCGCTCGCTGGCGCGCGGCACTCAGCCCGCTGAGAAAGTCCAGCCCCGTCTCCTGCTCGATCCGGTCGATGGACACGATGAAATCGCTGAGCCGCTCGTCCCCGCGCACCGATTGCGGTACGCGCACGGCGAGCAATGCCCAGTCGTTCGAAGGCGTACGTGCAATCCAGAGACGAAAGAAAGCCTGGGGTGGCGCCGAGGGATCGGTGTCCGGAATCGGGCCCAGGACGACCCAAAGCGCGCCGGCCCTTGCGGCCAACGCATCGGCCTCAATCTCCTCGAGACGCTGCCAGACGAGCTGATTCAGGCGCGGCCGCTGCGGCGCGACGTTGCTGTAGTAGAAGCTCTGGCGCTGTGCCTGTCGCCCATAAAGCTGGCTGATCAGATAGTTCGGTGCCAGATGGCCGCGATCGTAATCGCGGCCGGCATAATGCGGCGACGGCTTTCGCGCGGCCAGACGCGGGTCGGCAGTAAACGGCGGCCTGGGCATGGCGCGATATGCGGCGACGGGCTGCGCCCGATAGGCGACCCACGCCGCTTCATCGCGGTCGCGATCGTAGCCGACAACGAAACCGTTATTAACCAGATGGCGTATATCCCGGTGTGTACTTGTCGGGGGTCCGATAGCGGTAGGCCATGCCATTTCCGGTGCCTGAGCCGGTGTTGTGCAGGCGCTCGTCGCCCCCATTAAAAGCAAGAGCGCGGTGGGAACTCGCGTCCCGCGGAACGGTCTTTGCATTAACCGTACAATCGCGTTGAACACGCGGATTATCTGCATTGTTCAAGCAAAGATTTCATCACCGACAAACCGTGCTAGCCTCAACTCAGTCATTAATCCGAGAGCATCAATGAACGCGGAACGTACCGTCCAATCTTCCCGCGCGCAGACCGCGCTGGCTACCAACAGTGTGCTGCGCAACACCTATATGTTGCTGTCGCTCACGCTGCTGTTCTCGGCAGCCGTGGCCGGCACCGCCATGGCGCTCAACGCGCCGCACCCGGGTCTGATCATCACGCTGGTGGGCTACTTCGGCCTGCTCTTCGCGGTCGAGAAGACCAAAAACAGCGCGATGGGTCTCGTCAGCGTGTTCGCGCTGACCGGCTTCATGGGCTACACCATCGGCCCGATCCTGAACATGTACCTCAACGCCTTCTCGAACGGCGGCGAGATCGTCATGCTCGCGCTCGGCGGCACCGGCACGATCTTCATGGGCATGTCGGCCTACGCGCTGGCCTCCGGCAAGCGCTTCAACCAGTGGGCCGGGATGCTGTTCATGGGCATTCTGGTCGCTTTCGTGATGAGCATCGTCGCGGTGATCTTCTCGATCCCGGCGCTGTCGATGGCCGTCTCGGCCTTGTTCGTGCTGCTGATGTCGGGACTGATCGTCTATCAGACCGGCGAGATCGTGCACGGCGGCGAAACGAACTACATCACGGCGACCGTGACCCTGTTCGTGACCATCTACAACCTCTTCCTGAGCCTGCTGCAGCTGCTCGGCGTGTTCATGGGCGAAGAGTAAGCGACTGCCAAGCCGCCTGAACGCGGCGACAAACCCGGCCCCGCCATGCGGCGCCGGGTTTTTTTATGCCTGGGTATCCGTATTCGAGTCCGGGCGGAACCACCCCAGCGTCTCGTTAAGGCGCACCACCTCGCCCACGATCAATAGCGCCGGCCCCTGGACGACCTCGCTCGCCACCCGTGCCGGCAGGTCGGTGAGCGAGCCCACAATCAGACGCTGGCGTACAGTCGTGCCTTCAATGACCAGAGCCGCCGGCCAGTCTGCTGCGAGCCCGTGCGCGCGTAACTTCTCGCAGATGATGGGCAGGCTCTTGACTGCCATGAAGAAAACGACCGTCTGGCCGCGCTGCGCCAACTGCCCCCAGGGCAGTTCGAGCTCGCCCGCCTTAAGATGGCCAGTCACGAACGTTACCGACTGCGCATAGTCGCGATGGGTGAGCGGTATGCCGGCGTAAGCGGCGCAACCGCTCGCGGCGGTAATGCCGGGCACGACCTGAAACGCGATGCCCGCTTCCGCAAGCTGGGCGATTTCTTCACCGCCGCGACCGAAGACGAAGGGGTCACCGCCCTTGAGACGAAGCACGCGCTTTCCCTCCCCGGCCAGGCGCACCATCAGGGCGTTGATATCCTCCTGCGGCAGCGTATGACGAGCCGCGCGCTTGCCGACGTGGATTCGCTCGGCGTCGGGATTGGCCATCTCGAGAATAGCGGGCGCGATCAGGCTGTCGTGGAGCACGACATCCGCGCGTTGCATCAACCGCAAGGCCCGTGAGGTGAGCAGATCCGGATCGCCCGGTCCGCCGCCGACGAGATAGACCTCGCCGCGCGTGGGCAGGGCCGCTTCGGGATGACTCAGCGCATCGTCCAGATCGGCGCGTGCCTCGGTCATGCGGCCGGAAAAAACCTTTTCGGCGATCGGTCCGTCGAGCACGCGCAGCCAGAAGCGCGCCCTCGCCTGACGCGGCAGACGGGTCTTGACGCGGTCACGAAATTCGCCGGCAAGCCGGGCCAGGTCGCCGTAGGCCCGCGGTATCCAGGCATCGAGACGGGTGCGCAAGATGCGCGCCAGCGTCGGCGCGTGACCGTCGCTCGATATGGCGATCTGCAGCGCATCGCGCTGGACCACTGCCGGAACGAGAAAATCCGAACCGGCGGCGTCGTCCGCGCGCTGGACCAGCACGTTTCGCGCGGCGGCAGCCTTGGCCAGCATCGCGTTCGTATCGCCATCGTCGGTGATCGCGAACACCAGCAGCTGCCCGTCGACATCCGCCGCGACCGCCGCGCGGGCATGCCAGGTCAGGCGGCCCGCATCGGCCCATTCACGAATACGCGCCTGTGCCGTCGGAGCGACCACGGTAACGCGCGCACCGGCCGCCAGAAGTCGGTCGACACGCCGGCTTGCGACATGCCCTGCGCCGGCAACCAAAACCGGGCGGTCTAGAAGACGCAGGAATACAGGAAGGCTGGGTACGGTATTCGACAAGATCGCTCGTTGGGGCTTGGAAGCGCTAGACGGCGTGCATCAGCGACGTCACGCTGTCGAACAGCATGCTCGCGCCGATCACGAGTAACAGCACCGATATGATCGGCCGCAACAGCCCGTCAGGCAAACGCGAACCCAGCCGTGTACCGATATAGATGCCCGGCAGCGACCCCAGCAACAGAAAGCCGAGGACCGGCAGATCCGTGGTCCCGAGGCTCAGATGCCCGATGCCGGCGACAAGCGTGAGCGGCACCGCATGGGCGATGTCGGTGCCCACGATACGAATGGCCGCGCGGCGCGGGTACAGCAGCAGCAGCATCGTGGTACCCAGCACGCCCGCACCGACGGACGACAGCGTCACCAGAATACCGAGCACGACGCCGCCGAAGACCGTGATCGGCTCGCGCAGCTTCAGCAGCCCCGGCGGCAGACCCGACGCCTCGGCGTCGGTCACGTCCATGCGGGCCATGATCTGCTTGCGTACGAGGGTAAGCACGGCGGTGGCGATGATCGCCACGCACAGCGTGATGGTCATCAACGTCTCGACCCAGGGGTTCAGTCCGACGTAATGCAACCAGATGATGGTGATGATCGCAGCCGGCAGGCTGCCGGCTGCCATGAGCCCGACGACACGCCAGTCCACGGTCTGCTGACGGCCATGCAGCCAGGTGCCGAAGCCCTTGGTCCCGGCGGCATACAGCAGGTCGGTCCCCACCGCCGCCGACGGTGCGAATCCGAAGATGAGAATCAGCAGCGGCGTCATCAACGACCCACCGCCGACGCCGGTGACACCCACCGCTACACCGACCACGAGACCGGCAACGCTGAACGCTAACATCGCCTGAGCGACTCCTTGCGCGAGAAAGAGCGCAGGCTAGCAGCGGGTCTTAAAATCCGATAGAAATATATATTTATAGTTTAATAAGATTCCGGCATATCGGACCGTTCTTAGGGAAGAGCCGCCATGAAACTGCGTCAGCTCGTGTATATCAATGAAGTCGCCAAACGACGCCTGAATATCACCGCCGCTGCCGAGGCGCTGCATACCTCGCAACCCGGTGTGAGCAAACAGATCCGGCTGCTCGAGGACGAACTCGGCGTGCTCGTGTTCGAACGCAACGGCAAGCATCTGGATCGAGTCACCCCCGCGGGGGCGCGCATTCTGGAGACGACCCGCCGGATTCTGTCCGAAGTCGAAAACATCACGCGCACCGCCAGCGAGTTCGCGGACGCCGACCGCGGTTCGCTGTGCGTGGCCACCACCCATACCCAGGCGCGCTATGCCCTGCCCACGGTGATCGGCGCATTCCGGCGCGAGTACCCGCGGGTCTCGCTGCATATCAATCAGGGCGCGCCACCACAGATCGCAAGCTGGGCCGCCGCCGGCGATGCCGATTTCGCCATCGCTACCGAGGCGCTCGAGCATTACGACGAACTCGTCATGCTGCCCTGCTATCACTGGAACCGCTGCGTGCTGGTCCCGCGCGATCACCCGCTGGCGAATACCAAGCAGCTTTCACTCGAGGCGCTGGCGGACCAGCCGATCGTGACCTATACGTTCGGCTTCACCGGCCGATCGCACCTCGACGCCGCTTTCGAAGCCAAGGGGCTGACGCCCGACGTGGTGCTCACGGCCGTGGACGCGGATGTGATCAAGACCTATGTCCGGCTCGGGCTTGGCGTGGGCGTGGTCGCCAACATGGCCTACGACCCGGACAGCGATCAGGATCTGGTCCGCCTGGATGCCAGCCACCTGTTCGCGGCCAGCACCACCCATATCGGCTTTCGCCACAACCTCTTCCTGCGCGGCTATATGCGCCACTTCATCCAGACCTTCGCCCCGCATCTGACCAGCGAGCGCATCGACGAGGCCGTGGCCTGCTATCCGGATGCCCGCTATGAAGCGCTCGTGAAGCGGCTGCTGGACGAGCTGCCGGAGCTGTAGACGCCGGTAGGTTCATATAGGCGCGCCGCCGCGCTACACCCACAAAACACGGCGTTCGCGCCGACACGCCGCGTGATCAGCCGGCTGTGCCTCGCGGCGCCGCGAGCGGTGCGCGTGGCGCGGGCTATAGAGGTCGATTCAGGCTTCGAGCTTTTCGATACCGCCCATGAACGGTCGCAGCGCCGCTGGGATCGTCACGCTGCCATCGGCGTTCTGGTGGTTCTCCAGCACGGCAACGAGCGTACGTCCGATCGCCAGCCCCGAGCCATTGAGGGTATGCAGCAGTCGCGGCTTGCCGGTCTCTGGATCGCGATAGCGCGCGCCCATGCGCCGGGCCTGGAAATCCCGGCAGTTGCTGCAGGACGAGATTTCGCGATAGGTCTCCTGGCTGGGCAGCCAGACTTCGAGGTCGTAGGTCTTGGCCGCGGCAAAGCCGATGTCGCCGGTGCACAGCGTGACCACGCGGTACGGCAGTTCCAGCCCCTGCAGAATGGACTCGGCGCTTGCCGTGAGCGCCTCCAGCGCGGCGTCGGATTCTTCCGGCAGCACGGCGTTGACCATCTCGACCTTCTCGAACTGGTGCTGGCGGATCATGCCGCGCACGTCGCGCCCGGCAGCACCCGCTTCAGCACGAAAGCACGGCGAATGGGTCACAAACTTCAACGGCAGCCGCTCGGGGTCGACGATCTCGTCGGCCACAATGTTGGTCATCGGCACTTCCGCCGTCGGAATGAGGTAGTAGTCGTCCGGCTCGGCCAGCCGGAACAGGTCCTCGCCGAACTTGGGCAGCTGTCCGGTACCGTAAAGCGAACGTGCGTTGACGATATAAGGCACGTTCAGCTCGGTGTAACCGTTCGCAAGATGCGTCTCGAGCATGTAGGCGATCAGCGCGCGGTGCAGCCGTGCCACGCCCCCCTGCAGCACGGTGAAGCGCGCGCCGGTGATCTTCGCGGCGGTCGCGGCATCCAGGCCCGACAGCGCCTCGCCGACTTCAACATGGTCACGCACGTCGAAATCGAATGCGCGCGGCTCGCCCCAGCGACGCGCTTCGACGTTGTCGTCCTCGCTTTCGCCGTCGGGCACGTCGTCGGCCGCAATGTTGGGCAGACCGGCGCGCACGGCGTCCTGCTCGGCCTGGATTGTGTCCAGCTCGCGCTTGGCTTCGTCGAGCTGATCGCCCAGGCCGCTCACCTCGGCCTTGAGCGGTTCGATATCCTCGCCCGCGGCCTTGGCCTTGCCGATGGCCTTGGAGCGACGGTTACGCTCGGCCTGCAGCTCCTCGGTGCGCGTCTGCAGCGACTTGCGGCGCGCATCCAGCTCGCCGTAGGCCTGGGCATCGAAATCGAAGCCGCGGCGTTTGAGCGCCTCGGCGACGGCCTGCGGGTCATTGCGTAGCAGCCGGGGATCGAGCATAACGTCGTTGTCTGCGAATTTGCGCGGCATTATATGGGCCGCGGCAGGCGGCTGCAGCCCTGGGGCCCGGCGCCGCACAGTCAGAAACACGCGATGACGGCCAAGCACGCCGTCGGGGGACAGCATCATCGTCAGCGCCTGGATTCTCGTCACGATCTCGATGGTCTATATCGGGGTGCTGTTCGTGATCGCCTATCTCGGCGATCGTCGCGGGCGGGTCCACAAGCGGCCGGGCCCGCGCCCGATCGTCTATGCACTGTCGCTGGCCGTGTATTGCACGTCGTGGACCTTTTTCGGCAACGTCGGCAGCGCGGCGACCCAGGGCTGGACCTATCTGCCGATCTACGTCGGCCCGATGGTCGCTCTGCTCGTGTTCTCGCCGGTTCTGCGCAAGATGCTGCTGATCGCCAAGCAGCAGAACACCACATCGATCGCCGACTTCATCGCCGCACGTTACGGCAAGTCGCAGGGCCTGGCCGCGCTGGTCTCCGGCATCGCGCTTCTCGTCGTGTTGCCCTATATCGCCCTGCAGCTCAAGGCGCTGACGATGTCGTTCTACACGCTGTCGCAGGGCGCACGCACGACCAGTGTGGCCGCCACGCCGGACGTGCCCTGGGTGGATACCGGGCTCTACGTGGCCGTGCTCATGGCCGTGTTCACAATCTTTTTTGGCACCCGGCACGTGAATCCGCGCGAGTCCCACCAGGGGCTGATTCTGGCGATTGCGTTCGAGTCGGTGGTCAAGCTCGCCGCCTTCCTCTGTGTGGGGCTTTTTGTCGTCTACGGCATGTTCAACGGCCTCGACGATCTGTTCGCCCAGGCCAACCAGGTCGACAAGTTCAATGCGCTGTTCAACGCGCCGCTGCTCGAGCCGCGTTTCGTGACGACCTGCGTTCTGGCTGTTGCCGCGACCCTCTGCCTGCCGCGCCAGTTTCATGTCGGTGTGGTCGAGAACACCGATACCCGTGACCTGGCCACGGCACGCTGGCTGTTCCCGCTCTACCTGCTGCTGATGTCCTTGTTCGTGGTGCCGCTGGCCGCGGCCGGGCTGGTGCTGTTCGAACCGGGCGAGGTCAATCCCGATCGCTTCGTGCTCGCGTTGCCGCTACAGGCCGACGCCCACGTGGTGGCGCTGTTCGCCTATATCGGTGGCGTGTCGGCCGGCACCAGCATGGTGATCATGGCCACCGTCACGCTCGCGACCATGCTCTGCAACGAGATCGTGGTACCGCTGGCGCTGCGGATGCCGCGGCTGGGCTTTGCCGGCCGACGCGATCTGGGCGACGCGCTGCTGCACATCCGCCGCGCGCTGATCGTCGCCATTCTGGTGCTCGCCTGGTGCTGTTATCGCCTGTTCGGCACGTCGGAGGCTCTGGCCTCGATCGGCCTCCTGTCGTTTGCCGGCGTTTCGCTTTTCCTGCCGCCGCTGATCGGCGGGCTTTATCTGCGCGGCATCGGCCGGCGCGGTGTGGTCGCCGGCCTCGCCGCCGGTCTCGCCGCCTGGGCCTACACGCTGGTGCTGCCCAACCTGGCGGCCGTCGGCTGGTTCGACACCGGCTGGGTCGCCACCGGCCCGTTTCATATCAGCTGGCTGGCACCACAGGCCCTGTTCGGCTACGACTTCGGCGACCAGCTCACGCACGGCGTGTTCTGGATTCTGGTCACCGACATCGCGGTGATGACGGCGGTTTCGCTCAACAGTTCCCCCAGCCTGATCGAACGCGCCCAGGCGATCGCCTTCGTCGATCTGGGCGTACAGCGCCCGCAGCGGCGGCGCATCGAGCCCAAACAGCCGGCCATTCGTGTCGCCGAGCTGGAGGTGCTCCTTCAGCGTTTTCTCGGGGTGCAGGCCGCGCGCGCCGCGCTCGAGGAATATGGCGGGCATCACAACCGCGAGATGCTGTCCAATCAACTCGTCGACGCCCATCTGCTGCAATTCGCCGAGCGTCGTCTGGCGGGCGTGGTCGGCAGCGCATCGGCACGCCTCATGCTCGCCTCCGGCCTGCGCCAGCGCGATCTGGCGATTGAGGACATGGTCCGACTGATCGACCGCACCGCCGACGCCGTGCAGTTCAACCGCAGCGTGCTACAGGCCGCACTGGAAAATATCGACCAGGGCATTTCGGTAATCGATCAGGACCTGCGTCTCGTGGCCTGGAACAGCCGCTATCTGGAGCTGTTCGAATATCCGCCCGGGCTCGTGCGCACCGGTCGCCCCGTCGCCGATCTGATTCGTTTCAACGCCATGCGCGGCGAATGCGGCCCGGGCCCGGTCGAGGAACACGTCCGCAAGCGCCTGGCCCACATGCGCGAAGGCAGGCCGCACCGCTTCGAGCGGCATCGCCACAACGACACCGTGCTGCAGATGACCGGCAGCCCGATGCCGGGAGGCGGTTTCGTGACCACCTTCAACGACATCACCGCGTTCAAGCGCACCGAGGCGGCGTTGACCCGCGCCAACGAACAGCTCGAGGCCCGCGTGGCCGAACGCACCGCCGCGCTCAGCCGCGCGAACGAAGGCCTGCGCCGCGAAAACGATCAGCGCGCGCAGGCCCAGCGCGCGGCGCACGAGGCCCGCCGCGAAGCCGAACGGGCCAACCTGAGCAAGACACGCTTTCTCGCGGCCGCCAGCCACGACCTGTTGCAGCCGCTCAACGCCGCGCGTCTGTTCGCCGCGACCGCGCGCGACGGGGGCGGCGAACGCCAGAACGAAGCGCTGACCCATATCCAGACCTCGCTGGAAGCGGCACAGGCGCTACTGGAGCCGCTGCTGGATATCTCGAAGATCGATGCCGGCGCCTGGGACATCGACCCGGCGCCTTTTCCGCTCGCCCAGGTGCTGGAACCGCTCACCGCGGAGTTCGCCGTGCTCGCGAGCGAAGCCGGGCTCGAGCTGCGCAGCGTGCCCTCGAGCTGCTGGGTACGCAGCGACCCGGCGCTGTTGCGTCGCATCCTGCAGAATTTTCTATCCAATGCGGTGCGCTACACCCGCAGCGGGCGCGTGCTGCTGGGCGCCCGTCGCAGCGGCGACACGATCCGCATCCAGGTCTGGGATACCGGGCCGGGCATCGAGGAAGAACAGCTCGGCTCGATATTCGACGAATTCTCTCGCGGTGCCTCGGGCAGCGCTGCCAGCGATCGCGGCCTCGGGCTCGGCTTGTCGCTCGCCGACCGCATGGCGCGGCTGCTCGGCCACGAGATCGAGGTACGTTCGAAGGTCGGCCGCGGCACGCTGTTCTGTCTCTCGCTTGCGCGCGTGGCGCCCGCGACGCAGAACGCGACCCAACAATTGCCAACGGCGCGCGACGATGTCCAGACGCTGGCCGGCCGCCAGATTCTATGCGTGGACGACGACGACGCGTCGCTCGATGCACTGGCCGGCCTGCTGGAACGCTGGCAGGCCGAATGCATCACCACCCCGGCCGACGATGCCGCGGCCGTGGTCGCCGATATTCCGATCGATATCGCGGTCCTGGATTTCGATCTCGGCAGCGATCAACCGGACGGGCTGGAGCTGGCACAGGCCTTACGCGCGGTCAGGCCACTGGCCTGCGTGCTCATCACGGCCAACCGGGACCGGGAGATTCTAGAACGCGCGCGCGCCATGGATGTGACGGTGCTCTACAAACCGCTGGCCCCGGCCAAGCTGCGCGCCACGCTAGCGCGGCTGGCCACCGACACCGCGGACGTCTAGTCGAAGGCTGCTAGCCGTTTTCGGGCGCGCCGGGCGCGCTACGGCCGTAGCTGGCCCAGTCGATTTCAAGACTGCGCGCGGCGATCACTGCCTGGGTGCGGGTATGCACGCCTAGCTTGCGCAGGATCGCGGTGATATGCGCCTTGACCGTGGCTTCGGAAATATCCAGGTCGATCGCGATCTGCTTGTTGAGCAGACCGTCGGTCAGCATCACCAGCACGCGCTGCTGCTGCGGCGTGAGCAGCGCCAGCTTGTCGGTAAACGCACTATCGCTGTTTTCGACCTGATCCACCGCTTCCGGTGCCCAGCGATCGCCGGCGAGGACGGTGTCGATGGCCTCGGCCATGGTTTCCGGCGAGGACGACTTGGGAATGAAGCCGGACGCCCCGTGATCCAGAGCGGCCCGGGCGACGCTCGCATCCTCGTAGGCCGACACCACGATCACCGGCAGGGCCGGAGCCACGCTACGTGCATGCACGAGCGCGGAGTAACCGCGGGCGCCCGGCATGTTGAGATCGAGCAGCAGCAGGTCCGCCGCGGCTTCGCTCTTGAGGATATCGCTGAGTTCGTCGAAGGAGCCGACGGTCAGCAGTTCCGGTGAATCCAGACACTGATTGACGGCCTGGCTCAGCGCCGACCGAAACAGGGGATGGTCATCTGCAATTACGACCTTCATCGTCGCCTCAACGTGATCTGCGGGCATGGCCTCGGTGTCCTCGGGCCTATCGATACCCGCAATCATAAACGACATACCGTACTAATACCTATGGCTTAGCCATCCACCGCATGGTGCGGCCGCCGGCAAGCGAGGCCGAGCGCCCATCGAATGCGCCGCAGTGCGGCGCTGTGAATTGTCGCGCGGGCGCACGAGCCGGCAATGGCGGCCGCGCGCTCGTATTCGTTGCGTCAGGGGCTTAGCCTGACGGGCTTACACATCCGACACGAACGCGATCATGCATACACCGCTGCTGGTATTCGACGTCAACGAAACCCTGCTCGATCTCGCGCCCCTGGACGGTTGTTTCGATGCCGCGTTCGGCGACGCGACCGCCCGCAAACGCTGGTTCGCGAGCCTGCTGCACTGGTCGACGGTCACCACGCTGACCGGCGAGTTTCGCGATTTCGGCACGCTAGCCGGGCATTGTCTGGACACCCTGGCGCGCCAGGACGGCATTTCACTCGAGACCGCGGATCGCCAGCGCATATTCGACACGATCGCCACGCTGCCGCCTCACGACGATGTGCCGGATGCACTGGAGCGGCTGAAGGCCGCCGGTTTCACGCTTGTCGCGCTGACCAACTCGGCACAGGAGACGGTCGACGCGCAGTTCCGCCACGCCGGACTTACATCGCTGTTCACGCACGTGCTCTCGGTCGACCAGGCCCAGTGCTACAAACCTCATCCGGCGGCCTATGCCGTCGCCGCGAACGCGCTGGATTGCGAACCCGCGGCCTTTCGCCTGATTGCCGCCCACGACTGGGACGTGACGGGCGCGATGCGCGCCGGCTGCCAGGGCGCGTTCGTCGCGCGCGACGGCGCCGTGCTCAACAGCGCAGGGGAAACGCCGGACGTCATCGGCCCGGACGTGGCCGACGTGGCCGACGTGGCCGAGCAGCTGATCGCCGCGGCGCACGACTGAGCGCGCCTACCCCGTGTCGGTGGTTCCGGCGTCGGGGTGACTGCGCGTCACCCGCCGCTCGGCCGCGGCTGCGGCGTCACGCTCGCGAAGCCGCGCAAGCTTTTCGCCGATCTTGATTTCCAGGCCACGCGACACCGGCGTGTAGTAGCGCGTACCCACCAGTTCTTCCGGTAGATAGCTGTCGCCGGCGGCATAGCCATCGGCCTCGTTGTGCGCGTAGCGATAGCCCTCGGCGTAGCCGAGATCCTTCATCAGCGCGGTCGGCGCATTCCGGATATGCATGGGCACTTCGAGCGTGCCCCGCTCGCGGGCATCACGCCAGGCCGCATTGAACGCCGAGTAGACCGCGTTGGATTTGGGCGCGCAGGCCATGTAAACCGCAGCCTGTGCAATGGCCAGTTCCCCCTCCGGCGTGCCGAGACGCTCGTAGGTATCCCACGCATCGAGAGCCAGGCGAAGCGCGCGTGGATCGGCGTTACCGATATCCTCGCTGGCCATCCGGGTAATACGGCGGGCGACATAGCGCGGGTCGCAACCGGCTTCGAGCATGCGAGACAGCCAGTAAAGAGTGGCGTCCGGGTCGGTGCCGCGCACGCTCTTGTGCAACGCCGACATCTGGTCGTAGAAGTAATCGCCGCCCTTGTCGAAACGCCGCAGGCCCTCGCGCAGCACTTCGTCGAGATCGGCCTGGGTGATGCGTGCCTCGCCGCTCTCCCGGCCGGCCGCGATATCGGCGGCCAGCTCGAGCAGGTTCAGGGCCCGGCGTGCGTCGCCGTCCGCCCGGGCGGCAAGCTGATCGCGCAGCGTGTCCGACATCGACAGCGCCTGGGCGCCGAGGCCGTCGTGCTCGTCGGCGAGCGCGCGGTCGATCAACTCGCGGATCGCGTCCTGATCGAGCGCGCGCAGTACGTAGGTTCGCGTGCGCGAGAGCAGCGCGTTATTGACCTCGAAAGACGGATTTTCCGTCGTCGCCCCGACCAACACCAGCGTGCCGTCCTCGACATAAGGCAACAGACCGTCCTGCTGCGCTTTGTTGAATCGATGGACTTCATCCACGAACAGCAGGGTGCCCTGCCCGTGGACCTCGCGTGCTTCGCGGGCGTCGGCAACGGCTGCGCGAATGTCTTTCACGCCCGCCATCACCGCCGAGATCTGCACGAATCGGATGTCGACGGCCGCCGCGAGCAACCGGGCCAACGTGGTCTTGCCGGTGCCCGGCGGCCCCCAGAGGATCATGGAATGAATACGCCCGGCCGCCAGCGCGCGCGCCAGAGGCTTGTCCGGCCCCAGAATATGAGTCTGCCCGACGTAATCCGCCAGACGCGCAGGGCGCATGCGATCGGCCAGCGGTCGGCCAGCCGCCGGTCCGGCGTTACTCAGGGCGATTTCTTGCTGCTGCGACACGCCGATCAATATAACGCAGCCAGTCCATCCCGCCGATCCGCGCGAACAGTATGCCCGCGACCAGGCCAATACCGTCTGCGAGGAAATCCCAGGGGTCACCGCTGCGATAGGTCGTCGCCGCCTGGACCAGCTCGATCACCACCCCGAACACCGCGAGCCCGACAAAGACCAGCAGATAGCGCGGCGCGAGTACCGCAGCGAACCAGGCGCCCAGTATGCCGAAGGCCGCGAAATGCTCGATCTTGTCGAAATTGCTGACCTGCAGGGTCGGCGGGCTCGGCATGAGACACGCGTAGAACAGAATCGCGCAGCCGACAAAGCCGAGCGTCATCCAGACCCGAAACATCTTGTAGCCGCGCTCGCGGCGGTTCATTGCCTGCCGCCGCCTTCGTTCATGCCCCGGCCGTCCACGACTTCGACGTCATCCGGAATGTCGAGCGTGAAGCGCGCATCCTCCAGCGACGGATTGAGCTCGACGTCGGTAAAACGAATCCGCGTGGTCTGGCCGAGGTTGTCGTCAAGCTCCATGACGCTCGGTACCTGGTCCTTCAGCCCCAGGCGCACCTCCTGAAAGTCGGTATCGTCCGCGCGGGGCGTCAGCCTGACCCAGCTCATGCCGTCCCGCTGGCCTGCCGAGGCGATGTTGAAGGCGTCTTCCAGCGCCGCGCCGCCGGTGAGCAGCAGCGCGGGCGTGGCGCGCAGCGTGGCATCGATGCTGCGGATCGTGACCTGGGCGAGATCGACATCGTAGAAACGAAACACCTCACCGTCACTCACGATGACCTGCTTGTACGGCGCGGTGTATTCCCAGCGGAAGCTGTCCGGCCGGGACAAATCGAAGGTGCCGGACGCCTCCTGCAGACGATTGCCCTGGTCGTCCTGCTGCACCTGTTCGAATTCGGCGGACAGACTGTCGACATTGTTATAGAAGCTTTCCAGATCGCCCACGCCGTCGGCCTGCGCACCCATGGCGACGCAAGACAGAACGAAGGCGGCAAAGATACGGCGCAGCGGCATGAAGCGCTCTCCTCGGATTCCAAAACGGTCGATATGAAACGACGCTGATGCTAAGCGCCGGCGATGAATCATCCCTGAACTGTCGCGCCGGCAATCGATAGCCGTTGGAGGCCGGCTGCCGGCGCGAGTTCAATCCTCGGGCGGCGCCGGGGCCAGCACGTCGCGTCCGCCGCTGCCTTCCAGCGGACCGACGATGCCAGCGTTCTCCATCTGCTCGATCAGCCGCGCGGCGCGGTTGTAACCCACGCGCAAACGGCGCTGGACATAGGAAATCGACGCCTTGCGGGTCTTGAGAACGATCGCGACTGCCTGATCGTAGAGCGGGTCGGCTTCGATATCCTCACCGTCGTCGCCACCGCCCTCGGCGTCGCTGCCGCCGCCGTCGAGAATTTCCTCGATATAGTCCGGCTCGCCGACCTGCTTCAGGTATTCGACGACCTTGTGCACCTCGTGGTCGTCCACGAATGCGCCGTGCACGCGGGTGGAAAAGCCGGTGCCGGGCGGCAGGTAGAGCATGTCGCCGTGGCCGAGCAGGCTCTCGGCGCCCTGCTGGTCGAGAATCGTGCGCGAGTCGATCTTGGACGCCACCTGGAAACCGATACGGGTCGGAATATTGGCCTTGATCAGGCCGGTGATCACATCCACCGACGGGCGCTGCGTCGCGAGGATCATGTGCAGGCCGGCAGCACGTGCTTTCTGCGCAATACGCGCGATGAGTTCTTCGACCTTCTTGCCGACCACCATCATCATGTCGGCGAGCTCGTCGACGACGATCACGATCGCCGGCATGGGCTCCAGCGTGGGCACCTCTTCGCCCGCCTCGGCGTCGTCGTTCGACTGGGCGTTCTTGAGGATCGGATCCTCGATCGGTGTGCCGGCCTCGATCGCCTTGCGCACCTTCACGTTGTAGCCCGCCACGTTACGCACGCCCAGCGCCGCCATGAGCTTGTAGCGCCGTTCCATCTCGCCGACGCACCAGCGCAGCGCGTTGGCCGCGTCCTTCATGTCGGTCACAACCGGCGCGAGCAGATGCGGGATGCCCTCATAGACAGACAGCTCGAGCATTTTCGGGTCGATCATGATCAATCGGACCTGCTCGGCGGTCGCCTTGTGCAGGATCGACAGAATCATGGAATTGACCGCGACGGACTTGCCCGACCCGGTGGTGCCTGCAACCAGCAGATGCGGCATCTTGCCCAGGTCCGCGGTGACCGGGTTGCCGCCGATATCCTTGCCCAGCGCCAGCGTGAGCGGCGAGTGGTTTCCCGTATAGCGCGGTGAATCCAGAATCTCGCGCAGCGCCACGATTTCGCGGTCCGCATTCGGAATTTCCAGACCGACGACCGACTTGCCGGGAATGACCTCGACCACGCGCACGCTGGTGGTCGACATGGCCCGTGCCAGATCCTTGGCGAGATTCGAGATCTGATTGACCTTGACGCCCGGCGCCGGATCCAGCTCGAAGCGCGTAATGACCGGCCCCGGCTCCACGGCAACCACCTTGGCCTGGACGTTGAAATCGGCCAGGTGCTGCTCGAGCATTTCCGACATGTGCTGCAGCACGGCCTCGTCCTGGTCGTGCTTGCTCTCGCGCGCCGGGTCCAACAATGCGGTGGGCGGGATCGGGCTGTCGCGCTCGGGGTCGTAGGTGGGCACATCGACCTGTTCCTCGATCGGCAGATCGAGCTGGTTCGCCTTCAGGGTCTTCTTCGGTTTCTTGACCCGTACACCGGTTTTCGCCGGCGGCTCGGCGTTGGCCGGCGCCACCGGCGGGCTGCTCTCGCCGTTGCCGAGACTCGGCGCCACGCGTTTCTTTTCCTTTTTCACCGGCGCCGGTTTGGGCGGCGCGGCGGCCCGGCGTTCGGCGCGGGTCGCCTGCCAGGCGCGGACGCGATCGATCAGCCCCGTGAAACCGCCGTGGACGAGCGACAGCACGAAATGGCCGGTTCGCTCGGTCACCACCAGCCAGGAAAACCCAAGGCCCACCGACAGCGTGATCACGAATACGGTGATCAACAGCCAGGCCGCGCCGATGTTGTTGATCACACTGGCCAACGCACCCGCACTGGCAGCGCCAAGAATGCCGCCGCTACCTTGTGGCATGACCTGTGTCTGGTCCCCCAGCGCGAGCCAGGCCAGACCGCAGCCCGAGATGAGCCAGAGCAGCAGAGCCGCGGCGCGTACGCTCTTCGAGAATGCATCACCCGCCGGTCGCCCACTATTGGCAAACACGAGCCAGCCGCCGTAGAGCACGAGCCAGGGAAAGATGAAACCGAGATAGCCAAACAGGCTGAGCAGCACATCCGCAAACCACGCGCCGGGCACGCCAAACAGATTGCGAATCGCGGTGCCGTCCCCAAGGCCGGACCAGCCGGGATCGCGCGGGCTGTAGGACACGAGCGCGGCCAGCAGAAAAAGCGTGATCGCGGCTGCCGCGAACAGTACCGCCTCGCGCATGAGCCGGCCGAGGCGCTGACGATAGCGACTGGGCGGCGCGGCGTTCTTGTCCTGCGCGCGCGCCTTGCTGCCGGCCCGGGAACCCGCCTGGGGACCGGCTTTCGTAGCCTTGCCTTTCTTGGCGACTGCCTTTGCCATCAATAGCCCTTCACTGCCGCACTGCACAGGCGACATGCCGAGACGATACGTACTGCCCTCATGCGCCGAATTGTACCCGACGCGAAGGGCCCGAGCGGATTAACGTCTTGAAGATGCGCGTGCACGATCTTGAATTGGCGCGGTTTATGCACCAGATATAACCGCAACACCACGCAGTTGGGGTACGCAATGTCGGTACATCATTTCCTGCTCACGCAGGACGGCGCAATCGAGGAATTCAGCGAAGCCGAGGCATCGGCCGTGGCGGAAGGCAAACGCGAGCTGCCGCAATACGCCGAGAAGCGGCTTCGTTATGTTCAGGTGTCCTACGAGGAACAGGCCAATGAAAACGGCGAAATTCACGTGAAGACGCTGGGTGCCATCGTGAGTTTTGACGATGCCGGCCGTCTAAAGGAAGCCGGCACGGCAGAAAACGAGCAGGACAAGCTAGACGCCTTCGAACACGATGCCTGCGTGCAGTACGCGTTGCGGGACACGATTGGCCAGCGCTACGCCTTGAACTGAATGCAACGCCCCTGCGTATAGTCACAGAACGAGAGACCACGGCCACGAGCATACGCCGTGGCCGGCTTGTCTCGTATGGCTATTTTCACGCATTGCATTCGCCTGCCACCTGCGCTCTGATTGCTTCATGCCCCGACTCGTCCAAGTCGATTCCATGCTCGACGTGCCGGCCCATGCCTGGAACGCGCTGTGCGACACACGCCAGCCGTTCATCCGGCACGGTTTTCTGGCCGCGCTCGAAGCCAGTCACAGCGTATGTGCCGCGAACGGCTGGCATCCGGCCCACTGTCTTCTGGAAGATGACGACGGCGCGTTGATCGCCGCAGCCCCGCTATACGAAAAAGACCATTCCTACGGCGAGTTCGTATTCGATTTCGCCTGGGCGAACGCCTATGCGCAGC
Source organism: Endozoicomonas sp. G2_2 (assembly GCF_017744135.1). GTDB lineage: Bacteria > Pseudomonadota > Gammaproteobacteria > Nevskiales > Salinisphaeraceae > Salinisphaera. Next base: position 3,566 of record NZ_JAGHQU010000002.1, on the reverse strand, counting down.
TGGGGCTCGACTATTACCCCAAACTGCTGAACGCGGTTCCGTTCACGCCAGTTGCGGGCCCGAGAATCATCGCGCGTACCGATGCGGCGCGCGAGCAAATGGCCACGCATCTCACCGCGTTGCCTGAAGCGCTCGAACGCTCGTCGTTGCATACGCTGTTTCCCGACAACGCCACGGGCGAGGCCATTGGCAAAGCCGGCGCGATCGCACGGCGCGGCTGCCAGTACCGCTGGTTCAACCGCGGCTATCGTGACTTCGACGACTTTCTGTCCCGGCTATCTTCCAAGCGGCGCAAGGAGATCCGTCGCGAACGCAAGCGCATGCGCGACGCCGGCGTCACCGTCATCGCGCGCCGGCCGGACGAGATCGACGAAGAACTCTGGGAAACGCTTTACGCCTTCTACGGGCGCACCTACGCCATTCGCGGCCAGGCGCCCTATCTCACCCGGCGGTTTTTCGACGAACTCGGCGCGCGCATGGGCGATCAGGTGCTCTTTTTCATCGCCTACCACCACACGACGCCTGTCGGTATGGCTTTCATGATGCAGGGCGACGACACGCTATACGGCCGTCACTGGGGCTGCGAGACCGATTATCACAGCCTGCATTTCGAAACTTGCTACTACGCGGGCATCGACTACTGCATCGAACACGGCCTCGCCTGCTTCGACGCCGGCGCGCAGGGCGAGCACAAGATCCGCCGCGGCTTCGAGCCAGTCGCCACCTGGTCTTATCACGTCATCGCCGATCCGCGCCTGTCGTCGGCAGTCGACAACTTCTGCCTGCGTGAAGCCCAAATGATGCGCTCGTTTCATGCCGAACAACGGGATCGCTCCAATTTCCCCACCGACGCGTTGCGCGCCTCGTGAGTGGCCTGCGCGTGTACTGGCTGGACCCGAATACGCCGAACGGCGCTTTCCCCGATCCCTCGCTCGCACTGGACGAGCCCAACGGCCTGCTGGCCATGGGCGGCGATCTGTCCCCGCAGCGGCTGCGCCGCGCCTATGCGCACGGCATATTTCCCTGGTACAACCCGGACGAATCCATACTCTGGTGGTGTCCCGAGCCGCGCACCGTCTTTGTCACGGACAGCGTGCACGTCTCCCGGCGCTTGAAACGCACCATCGCGAAAACGGACTACGCGGTGACCCTGGACGAAGACTTCAACAGCGTGATCGGCGCCTGCGCGGGCGTGCGCAAGGGCAATCCCGGCACCTGGCTCGGCCCGGAAATGCGCGCCGCCTATGCGAAGCTGCATGCCCTGGGCGACGCGCATTCAATCGAGGTGTGGCGGCATGGAGACCTGATCGGCGGCCTCTACGGCGTGGCGCTCGGTCGGATGTTCTTCGGCGAATCGATGTTCAGCCGCGAGCGCGACGCCAGCAAGATCGCGCTGGTCTGGCTCACCCGCCAGCTACACGCCTGGGGATTTCCCATTCTCGATGGCCAGGTCGGCTCGGATCATCTGTACCGCATGGGCGCGGTCGATCTACCGCGCAGCAAGTTTCTCAAGATCGTCAACGAGGCCGCCCAGCGCCCGTCAATCAGGGCACCGTGGCAGTTCGATATCGCGGTTCCGGCCTCTCGAGAACATATCGGCGCTTGACGGCGCCACGCCCGACGTGCCGGTCACGATTGAACCCGTGCCGCATATCACCGATAATCCGCGGGTTAACCGCCGAATCGAGATCAGGAGTCAATGGCAAAAGAAGACCACATCGAGATGGAAGGCACCGTCGTCGAGACGTTGCCGAACACCACTTTTCGGGTAAAGCTGGAGAACGGCCACATCGTGACCGCGCACATCTCCGGCAAGATGCGCAAGCACTATATCCGTATCTTGCGGGGCGACACGGTCACCGTGCAGATCACCCCGTACGACCTCACCAAGGGTCGAATCACCTACCGCGGCCGCTAGGTGACGTTTCGCGTCACCTTCTGACGCATTCGGATGTGCCCACTCGCGTCACTTCGACCGCAAACCCGCGTTCAATAAGAATTTATAAGATGGCACGCCACGTGCTATAACACTGGTGCGTCACCACTCGGCGTCCTAATTCACGCTCAATCGGGGGAACCCAATGCAGAAGCAACAAGGCTTTACTCTCATCGAACTGATGATCGTCGTCGCGATCATCGGCATCTTGGCGGCGATTGCTATCCCGCAGTATCAGAATTATGTCGCACGCTCGCAGATGTCTGAGGCAATGACTCTTGCAAGCGGCGTAAAAACAGATGTGGCAGAAATTTATAACACTACAGGCTCGGTTTCTTCGGCGGATAGCAGTACCGATTCTGCAGCCAGCCAAATCCCGCCGTCTTCACAAATTAGCGGCACTTACGTTGATAACGTTGCTGTCTCAGATGGTGTTATTACGGCAACACTTCGTGGTACCGGCAGCGACGTGAGTGCAGCTATCCAAGGCAAGAAAGTTCAACTTACGCCGGGCGTAACCACAGGGACGGGGTTCACAGCCTTAAGTTCAGCAACTGCGTCAGAGGTAGGGTCCATTACGTGGGAATGCAAAAGCGACGCGGAAGCGAAATATCTCCCGGGGAGCTGTACGTCAGGGCTGTAAAAAATTGCCTTCTGCAAGCATTATATAATAGCTAGCAAGCCCACCTCCCGAGGTGGGCTTTTTATTGGTTCATCGCAGATTAGTGGGAAGAGTTGCGAAGAAAAGGGGCCAGACACGTTTTAGAGAAAAGGGGTCAGACACGTTTTTGCTAGGATTGCGGCTTAATAGCCTCAAGCACTCGCCGGACCCGCCGATGCCTCGCCTGCCCCGCTTCAATCTTGTCGACGAGAAGAAAAGGGGTCAGACACAATTTCCTGCTAGGATCAAAACTCAAAACAAACAACCCGATAACCATGCCCCGCCTGCCCCGCTTCAATCTCGTTGATGTGCCACAACACGTGATTCAGCGTGGCAACAATCGTCAGGCCTGCTTTTTCGAGGCGGACGATTATCTGTTCTATCTCGAATGTTTGAAGGAGGCGTCGAAATCCGCCGGGTGCGATATTCACGCCTACGTGCTGATGACCAACCACGTGCATATTCTCGCCACGCCACGTCGCGACCATGCCGTTTCACGCATGATGCAGTCAGTCGGTCGGCGGTATGTGCAATACGTCAATAGGAAAAATCAGCGGACCGGCACACTCTGGAGAAAAGGGGTCAGACACAATTTCCTGCTAGGATCAAAACTCAAAACAAACAACCCGATAACCATGCCCCGCCTGCCCCGCTTCAATCTCGTTGATGCGACAATAAAAGGGGTCAGACACGTTTTTTGCTAGGATCGCTACTCAATAGCCAAGCACTCGCCGGACGTACCAATGCCTCGCCTGCCACGCGTCAATCTTGTCGACGAGAGAAAAGAGAAAAGCGAGAGAAAAGGGGTCAGACACAATTTCCTGCTAGGATCAAAACTCAAGACAAACAACCCGATAACCATGCCCCGCCTGCCCCGCTTCAATCTCGTTGATGTGCCACAACACGTGATTCAGCGTGGCAACAATCGTCAGGCCTGCTTTTTCGAGGCGGACGATTATCTGTTCTATC
>NZ_JAGHQU010000029.1 GCF_017744135.1 Endozoicomonas sp. G2_2 | reverse complement strand
CTGAATCGCCCCGGGTTCGTCGGAGGCTCCAACTCTTGAGAGACTGGAGCCATGAAAGCAAGCAAACGTTATTCCCCGGAAGTTCGCCAGCGTGCGGTTCGGATGGTCTTCGATCATCAGGGCGAGTACGCCTCGCAGTGGGCGGCGATCGGCTCGATTGCGGGCAAGTTCGGATGCACCGCTCAGACGCTGTGTAACTGGGTACGCCAGGCCGAGCGTGATCGCGGGCTGCGCGATGGCCAGACCACAGAAGAACGTGAGCGCGTCAAAGCGCTTGAGCGCGAGAACCGCGAGTTGAAGCGCGCCAATGAGATCCTGCGCAAGGCCTCTGCGTATTTTGCCCAGGCGGAGCTCGACCGCCGAGGCAAGTGATGGTCGATTTCATCGACGACCATCGTCGGGTTTACGGTGTCGAGCCGATCTGCCGGATAGTGCCGATCGCACCGTCGACCTATTACGACGCCAAGACCCAGCAGGCCGATGCCACGCGGCGTTCGGTACGCGCCCAGCGCGACACCGCCGTGTCCGAGGCGATCGACCAAGTCTGGCATGACAACCGGTGTGTGTATGGCGCGCGCAAGGTCTGGCGTGAGTTGCATCGGCAACGCTGGTCCGTGGCCCGCTGCACCGTCGAGCGGCTGATGCGGGATATGGGCCTGCGCGGGGTGGTGCGCGGGCGCGCGCCGCGCACCACGCATTCGGATCCGCGCCAGGCCGCCCCGAACGATCATGTCCGGCGCGATTTCACCGCCGACGCGCCCAACCGGCTCTGGGTGGCGGACTTCACGTACGTGGCCACCTGGCGCGGCTTTGTCTACGTCGCCTTCGTGATCGACGTGTTTGCCCGCCGCATCGTCGGCTGGCGTACGTCGGGGGCGCCGAACACGGGCCTTGTACTCGATGCCCTCGAGCAGGCCATCCATGACCGGCAGCCGACCCAGGGCCTGATTCAACATACCGACCGCGGCGTGCAATATCTGTCGATTCGATACAGCGAGCGGCTCGCCGAAATCGGCATCACGCCGTCGGTCGGACGGGTCGGCAACTCGTACGATAACGCGCTGGCCGAAACCGTCATTGGGCTGTTCAAGACCGAAGTGATCCGCCATCGCGGCCCGTGGCCGAATCTGCAAGCCGTCGAGTTCGCCACCCTGGACTGGGTCGACTGGTTCAATCAGCAGCGCCTGCTGGGACCGATCGGCGACATCCCGCCGGCCGAGGCGGAAAAACACTTCTATGCCACACTCACCGAGTCTGCCGAGGCGGCATGACTCAAACCCACGAGCCTCCGGTAATCCCGGGGTGATTCA
>NZ_JAGHQU010000028.1 GCF_017744135.1 Endozoicomonas sp. G2_2 | reverse complement strand
GATTAAGCAACATTCTTTCTGTAAAAACGCGATCCTGACGTTGGCGTAATCGTTCTATTCGCTGTCGTCCTCGCTCATATTCAGATAGCGTCGCCCCGTCTGCCAGTCCTGCGAGATCTCCATGGCCACGGCGGTGACCAGGCGTAGGCAACTCGCCTCGTTCGGGAACAGAGTCGCGACCCGTGTTCGCCGTTTGATCTCTCGATTGACAACTTCGATGGCATTGCTCGTGCGCAGCCGCCGGCGATGGTGGCGCGGTAGCGCCAGGATCGCCAGCCCCTCGGGCAAGGCGGTTTCCGCCCATTGCGCCAGCTTCGGCGCCGTGGCTTCGTAGGTTCGGATGAAGCGGTCGATCAGCCGCTTCGCCTCGGTTTCATCGGGCGCATCGAACACGGCTCGGATATCGGCAGCCACCGGCTTCTTCAGGCGCCTCGATGGTACGTAGTGCCCGGCGTTCTTCTGCAGATGGAACTGGCAGCGTTGCCAGGCCACCGCCGGGAACACGGCCGCGCGAGCGGCCTTGAGCCCGGCATGATCGTCCGAGACGAACAGCGTCACGCCGTGCAGCCCGCGAGCGGCCAGATCGCTCAGAAAGCTGCGCCAGTGCACCTCCGCCTCGGACAGGGCCACCGAGACGCCCAGCAGCGCGCGCTTGCCCTCGGTATCCACGCCCATGGCCAGCAGCACGGCACAGTCGACGACGGTGCCGCCGTGGCGCATCTTCTCGTAGCGGGCATCCAGCACGACATAGGGATAGGCGCCGAGCGGGCGCTCGCGCCAGGCCATCAACTCGTCATCCAGGGCTTGCGCGCAGCGCGACACCTCGGTCGACGAGACCTCGAAGCCGCACAGCTGTTCGGTTACGCGCGCGACCTTGCGCGTCGACACACCCGAGACATACATCTCGGCCAGCGCCAGCTTCAGGGCCCGTTCGGAACGCAGCCCGCGCTCCAGCGAGGTCGGGTAGAAGCCGCCTTCGCGGACCTGGGGCACGGCCAGTTCCAGTGCGCCCACCCGCGACTTCACGGTCTTGGGTTTGTAGCCGTTGGCATAGCCGGTGCGTTGGGGACTGCGCTCGTAGGGCGCAGCCGCCAGGTGGCGCTCGCGCTCCAGGCGCATCGCTTCATTGATCAACATCGACACCGCATCACCCAGCCCCTCCAGGCCGCGTTCCGCAATCAGTTGGGCAGCAGCCACGGCTTCGTTATCCTGTCGTTGGCAGGCCATTCGTTACTCCTTTCGTCATTCACGGCTAATGAATTCCAACGAAAGGATAGCGGGTGGCCTGTCACCTTTCCGGCTCAGGCCAATTTACAGAACGAATGGTGCACTCCC
>NZ_JAGHQU010000027.1 GCF_017744135.1 Endozoicomonas sp. G2_2 | reverse complement strand
GAGCTACGCTCATTTCTGGTGTATGAGCGATTGAAGGAGGCGGCACCCACCTGCTGAAATTAGTAAGACCAATCACTGATTTCAGACGACAGAAGAGGTGCCACCACCATGCGAGACGATACGACGATTGCCTTTACTGATCCAGCCTTTGCGGACGCGCTGTCCGATCTGGTTCGCGATGGTGCACAACGCATCATCAAACAGGCCGTTCAGGCCGAGCTCAATGCGTTTCTGCAGACGCATGCCGACCGAGACGCCGACGGGCGGCGGGCTGTGGTGCGCAACGGCTATCAGCCTGAACGTGACGTGCTCACCGGGGTTGGCCCGGTCGCCGTCGCGCTGCCCAAGACGCGGGATCGCGCCGGACGCGGCCGACGCTTTTCCTCGGCATTGCTGCCGCCTTATTTGAAGAAGACGCGCCGACTGGAGTCGGTCCTACCGTGGCTGTATCTCAAGGGTGTATCGACCAACGATTTCGACGAAGCGCTCAAGGCGCTGTTCGGGGACTCGGTCAAAGGCTTGTCGGCATCGACGATCAGTCGCCTGAAAGCCGGCTGGGAGCACGAGTACGACACGTTCAGCGAGCGCGATTGGCGCGGCCACGAGATGGTGTATCTCTGGGCGGATGGCATCTACGTCAACGTGCGCGCCGCCGAGCGGCGCTGTGTGTTGGTGGTCATCGGCTGCGATAGTCACGGCCGCAAGCACTTCCTGGCCATCGAGGAGGGCTTCCGTGAATCGACCGAGAGCTGGAGAGCACTGCTGTTGAGCCTGCGTGATCGCGGGCTGGTCGTCGCGCCCAGGCTCGCCGTCGGCGACGGCGCGATGGGATTTTGGGCCGCGCTGGCCGAGGTCTACCCCAAGACAGCGGTCCAGCGATGCTGGGTGCATAAAACCGCGAACGTGCTCGACAAGCTGCCCAAGCGGATACAGCCGCAGGCCAAAGGCCATCTTCATGAAATATGGCAAGCTGACACACGTCACCACGCCGAGCAGGCCTTTGATCGGTTTGTTGCGATCTACGACGACAAATACCCGAAAGCCACGGCGTGCCTGCAAAAAGACCGCGCTGAGCTGCTGGCTTTCTACGACTTCCCGGCGGCGCACTGGCAGCACTTGCGTACCAGCAATCCGATCGAGTCCACCTTTGCCACGATCCGCTTGCGAACCGCGGCCACACGAAATTGCGTGAGCGCCAAGAGCGGCTTGGCGTTGGTCCACCAGCTGGCGATGAGCGCTCAGAAACGCTGGCGCCGGCTACGCGGCTTCAAGCAACTCGCCGATGTCATTGATGGCATCCAATTCATCGACGGAATAGACGAGCGACAACTCAGCAGGAAAGCCGCCTAGCTTCTTTCCTCATACACCAGATTTGACAGTAACTC
>NZ_JAGHQU010000026.1 GCF_017744135.1 Endozoicomonas sp. G2_2 | reverse complement strand
ACAAACAACCCGATAACCATGCCCCGCCTGCCCCGCTTCAATCTCGTTGATGTGCCACAACACGTGATTCAGCGTGGCAACAATCGTCAGGCCTGCTTTTTCGAGGCGGACGATTATCTGTTCTATCTCGAATGTTTGAAGGAGGCGTCGAAATCCGCCGGGTGCGATATTCACGCCTACGTGCTGATGACCAACCACGTGCATATTCTCGCCACGCCACGTCGCGACCATGCCGTTTCACGCATGATGCAGTCAGTCGGTCGGCGGTATGTGCAATACGTCAATAGGAGAAATCAGCGGACCGGCACACTCTGGGAAGGCCGCTACAGGGCGAGTCTGGTTGAAGCCGAACGGTATCTACTGACCTGTTATCGCTATATCGAATTGAACCCGGTCCGCGCCAAGAGTTTGCCCGATAAGCCGGAGAACTATCGCTGGTCCAGTTATCATGCCAATGCGCTAGGGCGTGGAGACGCGTGGCTTACGCCGCATCCGCTCTACTCGGATCTCGGCGGATCGCCAGCCGAACGGCAAGCGCGCTACCGAGCGCTGTTTACCGAAGCGCTGACGCAAGAGGCGGTACAGGAGATACGACAGACCGTGAATCAAGGCGTCGCACTCGGCGGAGAACAGTTCAGAGATCAGATCGAAGCGGCATTGGACATGCGTGCTCGACCGGGGAGCCGCGGCCGCCCACGTAATCGCCGTAGTTAATGGTGCAATCGCACAGCAGATAGTTACGGCAGATAATAACCGATCGACAATGCCAGCGTGTTTTAATTGTGTCTGACCCCTTTTAGTGGAGATTTGTTGACTGCTCTCAGACGGACTGGATTAGCGGCGTTCAGGGGTTGCCAGGCTGTTGTTGCCGCTTTTATTTTGATTACCACTCGCTAGAAGTTGCCAGCCGCGATAACCCCCTTGGGTAACGGCTATCCATTCGCAGAAGTGCTTCGCCGAGCGCTCCTAAAAGGCGTTTCTCAGGAGAACAATAATGATCCAGGCTTCGCGGCGCGCGTCCGGCTTCACGCTGATCGAGCTCATAATCGTGGTTGCGATCATCGGCATTCTCGCGGCGATCGCGGTGCCGACCTACTCGAACTATGTCGCCCGCGCACAGTTTTCCGAGGCGCTCACTCTGGTTAGTGGCGTGAAAACCGCGGTGGCGGATGCCTATCAGAGCCGCGACGATCTCGACGGGATTGATAACGGCGTTGGCTCGATACCGGCGGCCAGCGCCATTACGGGCACCTATGTTGAAAATGTCGTAGTTACCGACGGCATCATCACCGCCACATTCAAGGCGGATAGCGCACTCGATGGCAAGACGATGACGTTGATACCCACGATCAACACAGACGCCTTGGCCTGGCAATGCACCACAACGGCGCCGCCCGCCAAGGCGCCTTCGACCTGTAACGAAGCGACACCGAATAATATCGGTTCAGACACGGTGCCAATCACGGACTAACCGCCTCCGGGAGTGCACCATTCGTTCTGTAAATTGGCCTGAGCCGGAAAGGTGACAGGCCACCCGCTATCCTTTCGTTGGAATTCATTAGCCGTGAATGACGAAAGGAGTAACGAATGGCCTGCCAACGACAGG
>NZ_JAGHQU010000025.1 GCF_017744135.1 Endozoicomonas sp. G2_2 | reverse complement strand
GCCATGGAGATCTCGCAGGACTGGCAGACGGGGCGACGCTATCTGAATATGAGCGAGGACGACAGCGAATAGAACGATTACGCCAACGTCAGGATCGCGTTTTTACAGAAAGAATGTTGCTTAATCCCGCCTCCGAGCGGGTTTTGGCACACGCGAGTATTCACAACATGCCTGCCCCGCCAAACCCGAATCTCTCCGGTTCGAATACCGTGTCGATCTCAGATTGAAGGTTCGCCTGAAGGGTTTCTGCAGAAAGGGATGTTCCCAGCCCCAGGAAAAAGTGGTTCGCCATGAACGCGAGGTTGATGGTGTAACCAGCGACTGGAGCAAGGCCATAATTTGCCCAAGAACAACAATCGCCCGATCGTATCGCGAAGGACACTGCCACCAGACGCGGACGCCGGGTAAAGCCTGCGTCCGCGACCCTATCCGCATATTTTCTAGCTAGATCTCGGCTACAGGGCCCCACGATTAATCTGCAAATAATTTCCCGTTAAGTCTTGCCGAAGATCGCCGATACCGATTAGTGCGACTAACGCAAAATAGGAGATATAAAATGAAAAGACTACTACCTATCCTCGCCGTTGCACTGTTCCTGTATGCCGGCACCGTACTCGCCGCGGTCAATATCAATACGGCGAGCGCCGAAGCGCTGACCGATTTGCCGAATATCGGCCCGGCCAAGGCGGCTGCAATCGTCAAGGACCGGGAAGAGAACGGTGCCTACGACTCCGTCGACGAACTGGCACGTGTAAGCGGTATCGGCGACAAAACTGTCGAATCCCTGCGGGGTGAGGCAGTAGTCGAAGGCGCTGACGATGCAGATACCATGGACAGCGAAAGCTCGGGGAGCTAAATCTGGCACGAGGCCTTTGAACCAAGCCTGATCTACTATTCATTAAAGACTCGAAAACCGGCTTTGCGCATAGCAAAGCCGGTTTTCTTTTGGGCGGCCCAAGAAAGGACAGCCTCTGATTATATGCGCTACACCTGCTCGATATAGGACGCGTCTACGTTCGTAGCCTTATGAGTTCTATGTTAGCAATTACGAACCTCTCCCCGCCGTATCACTACAAACCGACCTACAAGCGCGTCAGCTCTGCCGCTGCAGCATGAACGTCTGGTACGTCAGGCTCTGAAATTCGCGGTCGAGCATGGCGAGGCCGGCCAGCGACGAGATGATCAGCGAGACTGCAAAGCCGTAGCCGTAGAAGATCGCACCGAGATACATGCTGAGCAGCGTAAGCAGCACATTTGAAACGAAGAAGAGCAGGCAGAGCACAAGCACGATCTTCAGCTTGTCCAGATACAGCAGGACATTGAGAATCGCCATGAAGAGCACCTGGATGCCCACGGCGACGATGTCGATATTGAACAGCGGCACGTAGTACGGCGAAAAGCCGAGCCAGTCGATCAACGATGGCGCGACGAGAAGCAGCGCAACCACCGTGATGCCCTGGATCTTGAAGATGTCGTATACGCCCTGGCGAACGGTCTCGACCATGCGGTCGAGTCGCAGCTCGATATGGCTGAGCGTATCGCCTTCGCGCACGGCGTTGTAGTAGGCGTCGTAACGCTCGGCGAAATCGGTTTCCATGCGAATCAGGAACACGGCCATGCCGGGCACGATCGACAGATACGCCAGGAAGATGGGGAAATCGTAGATCGGCGATGCGCGTAGCGGCCCGATAACGTGTTCGGACGTCGCCGGGTTGTACCAGAACAAGAACTTGTCGGCCCAGATGCCGAGGTTGTAGAACAGCCCGGTAAAGATCAGCGACCGGAAGGTGAGATTCGCGCGCCGCAGGTCGAAGGCGGCGATACGGTCGCCGGGGTAATACCGCAACACGAGAAACAGCAGGATATAACAGAGTATGCCCTGCCCGATCACGAAACCGCCGAGCAACCCTTCGAGGTCGTACCGTCGCAGTGCCATGCCGAGAATGAACGTGACCGAATAGCCAATGAAAAAAGCCCAGAGCACCTGGCGGTAGGCCTTCATGCCGGTGATGAACACCGTGATGCACCAGATGTTGGTGAGCAGCACGAAACCGACGAACATCTCGACCTGGTACAACAGCGGCGTGCCGCCGAACAGTGTGAGCAGAACCGTCAGGCCTACTGCGGCGGCAAGCAGGTTCATGACGGTGAGCAGTCCGAGCAGGTTCGGCAGGATGATACCGTGCTTCTGCTCGAACAGGCGGTCGGCCACAAAACGCGTGAATATGAGCTGTGCCAGCCCCGAGAGACACAGTGACGCCGCGACCAGATAGGTCACGGATACCAGAAACTGCCAGATCTGGTCGGACCGATCCGGCAGCAGACCGAGCGCAAGCAGCCCGATGGCCATGATGACCAGAATCGACAGCACCCAGGGTCCGGAGCTGATGATGCCGGCATAACCGTAGGCGCGCAGCAGTCCGAAGTAGCTGTCCTTGCGCAGCAGCTTGCGCAGTTCGAAACCGATACCGGCCATGCCCTATTCCCCTGCGGCGGCTACCGGTCGCGACCCCTCGGTCACTTCCGTATAGAGGTGTTCATAACGTTCGAGCATCAGTTGCTCGGAATACTGGCTGTCGACACGTGCAATCCCGACGTCACGCGCGGACATCCACGCCTCGCGGTCCGTGAGCAGATCGAGGATCGCGGCCGCCGTCGCGCCGGGGTCCGCGATCGGCACGATGCGTCCCGCGGCATTGGCCGGATCGGGCGGCGTCGCCAGCGTGGTCAGATGCGCCTTGGGATGCCCGTGCACGATCTCGTAGCAGGAGCCGACATCCGTACACACCACGGGAATACCGGAAGCCATCGCCTCGAGGGCGACAAGCGGTTGCGCTTCGCTGATCGAGGTCAGCGTTGCGACACGGATCTGCGAGAGGACGTCCTCGGTCTTCTGGAATCCGCGGAACTGGACGGTGCCGTTGAGATCGAGCTGTTCGGCGAGATCGCGACATTCCTGTGCGTATTCCGGGTCTTCCGACTCGGGCCCGACGATCCACCCCTGCGCGCCGGGCAGACGCGTCGCGACGATACGCATTGCGCGCACGAAGGTCTTGATTTCCTTGATGGGCGCGACGCGCCCGATCAGCGCGATAATCGGCGCGGTGTTGTCGCGTGTCTGCTCGCGCAGCGGCGCAAACCGGCCGATCTTGATGCCGTTCGGAATGACACGGGTGTATTCGGCCGGCGCGCCGTCGATGATCTGGCGCTCCCGGTTGCCTTCGTAGAGGGTCGTAATCGGGTTCGCTGCCGAGTACGTGAGCCGCCCGATCCCGTCGAAGAAACGGATCCACAGACGGCGGATATAGCTGACATCGTGCCGAAAACCGTGGGTGAGCACGTCGTCGTAGGTCTTGATCCACTCGGCTTCGGTGAGATCGATCTGGCGTTCCTTGGTATAGATACCGTGCTCGGTAACGATGAACGGAATATCGTGCATGTGTCGCGCGAGCGCGCCGAGAAAGCCCGCATAGCCTGTCGAAATCGAATGCAGGCATCGGCTCGGCGGCAGATTGCGGGCAATACGCGCGAGCAGGAAAAGCGGCGAATGCATATTCCGCACCGACCAGAAATAGTCGAGAAACGACGGGTCCGTGCAGTACTTGCGGTAATAGTCGACGATTTGTTCCCAGGCCTGTCGGCTATAGAGGAAATCCTCGTGTGACAGATTGCCGCGCTTGCCGAGCAACTGGGCGACTTCACACAGTTGCCGGTTCGGGTCCGAGGCGCCGGGGTCCTTGAAATACTGGTGCAGCGCATCGCTTGCCGCGAACGCCTTGCGGTTGCCCTCGAACTGACGCGGCTCATCGACGTCGCGCCCCGCGTCCATCAGGTAATGGCATTCGAGATGGACGACGTTGTCGGGCTTGTCGTAGAGAATGCCGTCGTATGCCGCCTCGCTGCCGCCCATGAAGACGATCGCAAACCGGCGATGCGGCAGGCCGCGAATCATCTGCTCGACCCAGCTCGCCACGCCACCGCGCACCATCGGATAGGTGCCTTCGAGCAGCAGCGTCACATCCGCCGGGGGATCATTGGGTTTGAGCGTCGGCCATTTCATAACCAGTACTCCGTTACCGGCCGCATGACCGGGTTGTTGGCCGCACGTTTACTCATGCGCTGCAGTGCCGGCGCCACGTCCTGGAAATCACCGCGATTGAACGCGAGTTCGGCCCACCGCGGCGCGGCGTCGTCCGGCGATAGCCCGAGCCGTTCCGCGTGTCGGAGCGCACTTTCGGCGTCGTCATAATTCTTGAGCTCGAGACAGATACGCGCCCGCATCAGCCAGCGCTGGGCGGTCGCCTGCGCTTCGATGGCGGTATCGATCGCATCGCGCGCCTTGGTGAGCATGAGTTCCTCGACGCTGCCCTTGGCCAGCTGCAGATAGGAAAACTCCCAGAACAGCATCGCACGCTCTTCGTGCAGCTCGCCGTCGCGATCCCCATTGGCCACGATCGCGTCCCGTACCGCATTGAGCTGACTTTCCAGGTCGCGCTCGATCGAGTTGAGCATGGCGTAGGCGAGCAGCCGAACCTCGTCGGCCGAATCGCTGAGACCGGACCGTAGAATCGGCACGGCATCGCGACGCGGCAGGTGCCGACAGGCCAGAATCGCCTGCTGGCGGCGGTTGCGATCGTCGAAATGCATGAGCACCGACGACAGGCCGTCACGCATGAACACATCGTTAGGGTTCACGGTCACGGGCTGGAATGGCAGATCCGGAATCGCCAGCGCATCCCATTCCTCGGGCTTTTCCCGGTAGGCGAAGTAAAGCCCCGGCAACATGCTGAGCACCAGACCGAGCGCGCCCAGCGGCGGCGCGAATACCGCGGCGGTCGCGAGAAAAGCGAATCCGCCGCCGACGGGCCGTTTGTAGTTCGGCGGCAGGGCAAGATAGACGCCGACGATCAGCACCGCGCAGCCGATCAGATGCACGAACAAAATGGTCGTCAATCCGACCGGCCCATGCCAGCCGGCGATAAACACCCACGCCGCGAGCAGCTCGATCAGCAGCCCGAGCGGAATGAAGATCAGGCTAAGCAGACGCATGCTGTTCCGCCTGCCGACGAATACCGGCCAGCAAGTTCGACGCCGACTGCTTGCCGTCGATCGCGCGCTGGTGGAATACGAGCCCGCTGTTGGCGACATCCACACCGAAGCGCTCGTTGAGCAGCATGGTCATGCGCTCGCGATATGCGCCCGCACCGCGCTCCGGCGTCAGCGGCATGAGCACGTAGATCACCCGTGTGTCCGGGCCGACCTCGGTCGTCCAGGCGAAATCGAGCGCGCGCAGCTGCTCGTAGACCAGATCCGACAGGGACTCGACGCTGATATCGCGGATATGCCCCGGAATCTCGTAAGCGATCAGCAGGGAGCTGAGCTTGTAACGCGAGGCGTATTGCGTCCAACGCTTGAGACGCTGCTCGAACTGGAAGCGCGCGAGCTCGGAATCCGCCGGGGTGCGTTCGTAGGCTTCGGTGATGATATCGCCCAGATTGCCGCCGAGCACCGACAGAAGATGCAGGTTGCCGCGCTGAAACTCCACGAACGGCATTTCGGTCACCGTCACCAGCGCCCATATCCGGTCGTTTACGTCGATCAGCGGAATCACGGCAAGTAGCGACTGGCTCCGATTCTGGAGCTCCTCTTCCATTTCGCTGCGCAGGCTGATCATGCTCCGATGCTCGAAACAGGCCTTGACCATCGGGTGATCGGCAATATCCACATCCGACGGATACCCGCCGATGAACGAGGCAGGTTCCTTCGCGACGCGCTCTTTCTCGTCAACGATGTACAAGGCGCCCTGCTCGACGCGGCCTTCGTGGGCCACGAAACTCAGCAGGTCGGCCGCACGTTCGGTGAGAATATCGTCACCGGCTTCGACGACGTCGAACCGCTCGGCCAGCGCCTGCAGCACGTCACGCAGGTTGTGCGGGTTAGCCGCCAGACGTTCGGCGAGTTGATCGTGCGACACGCGCAGCACGTGGAAATTGCGCACGAATTCATCGAGGCGCGTGCCCTGATAGTCGTTGATGATCTTCATCTGGGTCAGACGACGACGCCAGATGTCGGTGAACTCACCCGCGACCATGCCGGTGAGCAACACGCCGATGGCGTACTGCACCGGCAGATCCGTGACCGCCCAGCCGGCGCTCGACGCGACCACCATGATCGCCACCGTGAACAACGCACTGGCAAAACCGAACAGAAAGCCGTAGCGCAAACCCGCCAGCAGCGGGCCCACGACCAGCCACGAGAACGGGCTGTCGTAGAACAGCGGGTCCTGCGGGTTGAACAGCCACCCGGCTGCCGGAACGAGCAGCGTGATCACGACTGTCTCCAGTATGCGCACCCACATGGGCGGCACCTGGTAATTCACATCTTCGATCTGGGTGACCATAGGCAACCTTTCGTGCTGTCCCGGCTAAACGCGAGGCCGATTCAAAGCGGCATGTCGCCGACGAGACCGCTCATCAGCTGCTGCGCGGTACCGCTGACCGTGGCGTAGCCCCAGCCCGCCTTCGAGCCAGACGCGCTCCACACCGTGGCACCCGTGTTCACGTCGATCACGCGGAGACTGATGCCGACCGCCGGTTCCCCGTCGAGGCCGGTCTTGTACTGCCACTCCTCGACCGCGCCGGTCACGCCGTAGCGATACCCCTGATTGCGGGCCCAGGTGACGGCCTGGTCGAGCGCCGCGGCCTGGTCGAACTCGGGCAGACCGCCGTTGTTGGTCCGTGGGGCCGGCGTCAACTGGCTGACGCCCTGCTGGTGCAGCAGCGTGGTCAGAATCGCTTCCGCGCGCTCACCGGCCTGCGGCGTTTCCGCGTAGTTGGCGATCGGCAGCAGCGCCCATCGCGCGTTGGCGTCGAGCTGCTGGCTGCGATGCACGTCGGTGACGGCACAGCCGGACAGCGTGATGAGGGCAAGCGCGAAAAGGCTTGCGATGAAGGTCGTGCGTTTCATGACTGTGGTTTCTCCCTGCCTACGTTGGACGATGATGAGCGTTGCGGTGCTCTGGTTCGCTAGGGCGCTAGCGCCCTAGGAAATACTGGTATTTGATGGAACCCGAGTACGAATTGTCCTGGGTGTTGCTGCCGGTCTGATCGACCCCGAAGTTCAGGCTGAGCTCGTCGCTGCCCAGAATTCGTGTACCGATCGCGAAATTCGCGCCGATCCCGAAATCATTATCCGGCATGACGTACCCCGCATCGAGATCGAAGCGATAGCGCGGCGATGCGACCACGGGATACTCCTCGCCCGGAATCCCGCGCGCGAAGGAGATCCCCGCGCCCACGAAGGTGTAGCGGGTGGGCACGACATCGTCGAGCTCCGTGCCCGCGGGCAATCGCGCGGCCATATCCGAAGGCAGGTCGTCTTCCAGGAAGTTCTGCTGCGTATTCGCAAAACCACGCACCTGCACCTGGTGGGTCGGGCCGACCATCAGCGAGTGCTGATAGGAGGCCTCGACGCTGTAGCCGTCGCCCAGGTCATTGCGCTCTTCGCGCGAGTGGAACTGCGAATACTCGGCCTGCAGCGAGACACTGTCGCGGGCCGTGAGCACCCAGTCCAGCCCGATGCCGATATCGTCGCGCAGGCCCAGCGCGCGCAGCTGTCCTGTCTCGTCGGCCAGGCTGTTGTAGTCGAGGAACACCGCGGCCGTCACGTTGCTCTTGACCTGCCATTCCTGGCGCAGGCCGAATTGCGCCGTGTCTTCGGAATCGGTCGAGACAGCGCCCACGCGTACCGTGGTCATCCCCCGGCGTTCACGCCAGTTGAGTTCGACACTCGCGAAGCGCTCGTCTTCCAGCCCGTCGAGATCGACCAGATCGTCCTCGGCCGAGAGCTGACGGGCACCGAGTTCCACGCGCGTCGACAGGCGTTCGCCGCTCAGCCGCAGGAATACGCTTTCGGACGTGACGTCGAGATCGCTGATACTGCGCACGATGAGCTCGGTGCCGAAATTCTGCGGCATCTCCTGATACAGCTCGGCGGCGTAGCGCGGCACCACGTCGATACCCGTGACGTACGGCTCGTTCGGCCGTTCGTGGTTGAGCGCGAGCACGAGTGCGCGCTCGCGATAATCGAGCTGACGCAGTGCCGAGATGCGGTCGGCAATACCGATGTCGCCGCCCTCGCGCGAGCCATCAAGGATGCGCTGCATGGCCACCTGATCGTTCGCCTGAAGAGCGACCGCCAGCTGCTGCCAGTCCTCGGTGGCCACTCGGCGCCGATGCGCTTGCAGCAGCCAGTAGCGGGAGTGGGCCGGCTCTTCCTCGCTCAGGTAATAACCGAGAAGCATCTCGATATCTGTCGGCGTCAGGTCTTCGCCGCTGCGTCCATCGAGCGCACGACGCAGCCACGCACGCCGCCCCTCCGGGCCCAGCATGTTCGCCTGGGCCGAGAGGATGCGCGCATTCTGTTCGCGTTCCGTACGGGTAAGCTTGCCTTGCGCCTGAAGGTCTCTCATCAAACGCGGGCGCAGCTCGACAAGCGCGTACTCGCGCATGCGGCGGGCCGAATCGAAACGGCGGCCGCGCTCGAGCGCATCGGCATAGTCGAGGACGAGCAGGTAGTTGTCGCTGTCGCGGCGGACCGCACGGTCGAACCAGGGCAGTGCGTTGCGCGTCTGGCCCAGCTCGCTGTACGCCATGGCGAATACCGGCCACTGGCGCGGGTCGTTGCGCGCCCCACCGGCCCAGGCTTGCGTGTAGCGGGCCAGCTCGTCGTGCCGACCGCTTTCCGCGAGCGTGTACAACAACGCCGAGCGGCTCGACACATCCCCCGGCTCGAGCGCCAGCGCCCGCAGATAGGCGACGCGCGCCTTGTCGAGTTCGCGGTGCTCGAAATGGTAGTCGCCGTACAGCTGCCAGTAGTCCGCGTTGTCGGCAAACAGCTGCGGCCTCGTTTCGGACATGGCGATCAGTTCACGCGAAAGCTCATTGCGCTCGAAGCGCTGGGCCAGGCCCAACATCAGCACCACGACTTCGGCGTGCTGGTTCTCCTGCCAATCGGTCCGAGTGACGTCCATCGCGAGGTCCAGACGGTCGGTCTCGGCCGCACTCTGAACGAGCCGCAGATAGCCGTTTTCGTCGAGCCGGCGATCGAGATACAGCTGATAATAAGCCTCGCGTGCCGGCACGAGTTCGTTCTGGTTCCACGCGAGTTCGCCCAGCGTCTCCCAGTAGTAGCGCTCTGCCTCGGTGCGGGTTCCCGGCTTCTCGGGCAGTGAACGCAGCACGGCAAGCGCCCGTTCGAGCTCCCATTGCCGCGCCAACAGACGCCCACGCGCCTGCGTCTCGTCCAGAGAACGCCCGAAGCGTTCGCCGATCGTGTTCCAGGTCGCCAGCGCGGATTCCGTATCGCCGTTGAGTTCCTGCAACGTCGCAAGGCGAACCCAGAGATCGCGATCCATCGAACCGCCGCGGACCCAGTTCGACAGCATCGAAATGGCCCGATCCGGATCGCCCTCGCTGTTGAGCACGTCGACGAGCATCCGTCGCTGGCTCGGATTGAGCGGGTGCCGCGACTGGATACGGCTCAGCGCCGCCAGCACCGCGGACAGATCGTTCAGATCGGTCGCGATATCGATGATCTGGTTGTCGTAGTCATCATTCGGATGCTGGCGCGCGAGAATCTTGTAGTTGGCCAAGGCCGCCGCGCTCTGCCCGTTCCAAACCTGAACCCGAGCGAGCTGCGCGCGCAGGTTTTCATTGTCCGGATTGCGATCCACGAGCCGCTGCAGGCCCTCCATCGCGGCCTTGAGCTGATTGCGCGCAAGCGCGATCTGGGCATCGCGTTCGAGGCCGTTCTCGTCGTCGGGGCGCAACGCGACGTATTCCCGTGACCACTTCTGCGCAAGGTCGAGCCGATTGTTCGCCAACGCCATCTCGATGCCGATATCGAGAAATGTTGGATCCTCGGGGTAGGACTCGATGAACCCTTCGGCAAGACGCAGGCTGCTGCGATCGTTCGTCTGTTGCGCCGCGTCGAGAGCGGCAAGAGCCGCGTCGCGCCGACGATCGGGATCGTCCGTGGCTTCAAAGGCCGAACGCCACGCCTGTGCAGATCGCTGCGGTTCGTTCGCAGCAAGCGACCACCGCCCGGCCAGCGCATACCACTGGTAGGACTGTTCGCTGTCCTGTTCGGCCAGGCGCTCGTACAGCGAGGAGGCGCGCGCCGGCTCACCCAGGGTCAACCAGCGCTGCGCGAGCGTTTCGAGCTGATCGTTGCCGAGCGAACGGTCCTCGATCGCATTCATCTGTGCGACGAGCTGGCCGCGCAGCTCAGCGCGCTGGGGATCGTCTTCCTCGAGCGCGTTGAAGGCCTGCCATGTCACCTGCATGTACAGCCAGCGCGTCTCGGTGTTGCCGCTGTCCGCCAGCGGCAACAACACTTCTCGCGCGCGGGGAATATTGCCGGCCGCGGCGAGCTGGCGTGCGAGATTCATGCGCAGCTGATCGTCTTCGGGATTCGCGCGCAACAGCTCCTGCAGGTAGCTGATGGATACGCTGCTGGGGTCCTCGCGCTGCTCCAGGTTGTGGCTCAGCGTGAGAAAACGCCGCGCCGGAAACAGCAGCACCAGCGCCAACACCAGCACGCCGGCAATGAGCAGCAGCGTGACGGGCCGGATGAACCGAACCCGTTTCTCGCTCTCGGGCTTTTTCGAACCTTGGGTATTATCGGCCACAGTCGATCCTCACCGGCCCCGAAGTGCTGCCCTGATAACGCAGGGTCACACTGTTGCCACCCCCCGAGCGTTGTGCGCCCGCAGCGTTGACGCGGCAACCGCTTACACCGCCCAGCTCCACGTCCAGCGACACCACTTCGGCACTGAGTTCCACCGTCGTCACGTCGCCGGATTGGGTCCAGTTTGTAATCCGGCCATTGGCGCGACGTACATACGGGGTCGCGGGCTCACTGCCCTGCGTATCGAGGGTGACCCGGGGCGCACCGCTGAGCGCGACATAGCGACCTTGTGGCAAGTCACGGACGCCGGCAACGCCATCGGAACGCGCGATCGCGGGCCAGCCCATCGCCGCGGGCAAACGAAGGGTCCGCGTCTGCGTTGCCCCCGTAATTTGCCAGCCGCCATCGAGCCGGCGGGCGACACCGACATCGTTCCAGTTACTGGCAATGCGACTATAGGTGCTCGCATACACCGGCACCGTGTTCTGCGAGCGCGCGTAGTTGTAGACGTCCTTGAGCGCGTTCAGCGATGCCGGACGTCCCGCCGAATAGAAGTGATAGTAGATATCGATCGGCTTCAGCCGTCGGGGCATGTCGGTCAGCTCGTACGTCTCGATGACGCGTCGATAACCCCAGTACGGGCCGGTCATGTCGTTGGTATAGACATTCTCGTTGATCACCGGCGCGTAGACCTGCAATTGGTCACCGACCGGACGCAACATGGCCGAAACATCGGTCAGCGTCGGGTTGTGCTTCATCACGTGCGTATTACCGCCGTTGATGTTCGCCAGCCCCAGGCCATCGGCGATGGCCAGCGCCTTCTCGGGCGGTAGCGCGTCGCCGCTCCACAGCACGGCTTTCACTTTTTTGCCTGGCGGCGCGAGGTTCTCGTTGATATAGCGCGCGGATCCCGCGACCTCTTTTTCGAGCGAGAAACGGTAGCCCTCGATCGGCATGTTGAAGGGAAAACCAGCGGCAGTGCGTCCCTGACCCGCGAGGTCGCCCTCTTTCAGCTCGACCCAGTCGAACGGGTGACTGAAGGTATGCGTACCGATCTCGACCCACGGCAACCGAAAGATCTCGCGCGCGATGGATTCAAGCTGGTCGCTCAGCTCGGAGTACATGCCGTTCGGCCCGGTCTCGCCCTGAATAACCGACACGGTCGTCGGCACGCGATACTGGCGAAAGATCTTGTCCAGCATCACCTGTGACGTGAACGGATTGCCCGGGAACGCCGCGCGGTTCATGAACGCATCGCCGTCGACTTCGGTCATCCAGTAGCGGGAGCCGTTTTCCGTGGTGGCGTCCGGTATCGGCATCTCGGGCAGATCGAGCGCGCGCTTGAAGAACGCGAACGGATCCAGAATCCAGCGGCGTTGGTCCAGCCCGCCCTGTTGCAGAATCCACGGCGACAACGCCACGCCGCCCCAGTCGCCCGACGCGATCGGCACGAACTCGGAGCCGTTCGAGTCACGAAGTCGCAGATGCGACGTCACATCGTCGCCGACGATCTGGTAATAACCGGACTGATTGGTCTCCGCGCGCTTGGGAATACCTTCAAAGCCGATCAAGTCGTCGTGGCTCAGGATCTCGACCTGGGCATCGTTGAGTGTCGGCACGACCTGAAGGCCCATCAGATCCGCCAGATCACCCGAGACATCCACACCCGGGTCACCGAGCATGGCCACGTGCAGCCCTTCGCGCATCTGCTCTATAAGCCAGGGCCGATAGCGGCCGCCGTTGGACACGCCGCCGCTGAACCAGGTCACGATGCCGGCATAGCGGCCCACCAGGGAATCGCTCGGCAGTGCGCCATTCACGTCCACATAGTCGGCGCCATACCCGAGATACTCGAGCGGCATGGCGGCATAAAGATGTGCATTTGAGAAAGCCAGGTTCCCGTATTCGAGCTGCGTCGGGTCGTAGACGATGAGCACCCGGCGCGGCATCGGCTCGATGCTGCCCACACCGACCTGATTGATCGCGCCGTTGGTCACCCACGGCACGATGCCGGCATCGGCGATCCGCCGCGCGGTTTCACGCGCCACGTCGCGGTCTGCGGGGGCGACGTAGTCGATTGCAATCGCCGGCAGGCCGTAGTCATCGCGCACGCGTTCGAGCTGATTCAACACATACTGCGAGTCTTCTGCGCTCACGTCGCGGTAGCTCTGCGTACGCGCATCGTACGATTTATACAGGGACTCCGCGGCCACGCCGACGATATCGCCCTGGACTCGATCGAGAACCTCAAACCCGCGATTCAGCAGCAGCTTGACGCCCGGAAACTCGCTGCGTATGCGCCGAATAAGCGCAACGAGCGCGTCCTGCTGTTGCTGCGCGGATGCGTCGTCGGTCGTGAACAAGCGGTAGCTGTCCAGCGTGTCCAGGAACAGGGCGCGGTAGCCGGCCTGCCACAACGGGCGAATACGGTCGTTGACGATGTAGTCGCCCCACTCCGCCCGGGTCAGATCGGCCGCCTGACTGCTCCAGTTCTCATTGCGCGCCTTGAGTGCCGCCTGGGGTACGGCGTCGGCACCGCGCCAGTGTTCCGCCTCGCCCAAGCTGACGTAGGCAAACGCCGTGGTGCCATGCTGCTCCAGCGACGTCAGCTCTTTATCGCTGACATGCTCGGATTCGACGACCGCCCAATCGAACTGATTGAGCATCTGCACCGGCACGTCGTTCCCGTAATAGAATGCGACGCTGGGCTGCGCATCGACATCCGCGAGAGCCGACGTCGAAACACTCACAGCCAGCATGACCAGACTAAAAGCGAGCAGATGTCGGGCCATCGCCAAGCGGGCGGCCGCGCGCTTGCGAACGGCAACACCGGCTCGCGCGACGCGAGCGCTGAGAATGATCAACTGCCAGCTCCTTTAACCGTATTGGCACGCGCAGGCAACACCGCCGATGAGAGCGACACGCGCGCAGTTTGCGGGTGCGTCACTGCGCGTGCCCGCAGCAACAGGTCACGAAAACGGGTACCCGAGAAAAACCTAGGCATTGTCAAACCCCCACAGCCTGCACCACATCGGCAAGGCAGCGCGTGGCTGCCCGCATGAATACGTGCACTGGCCAACAAGCTGACACGGATTGGATATCTCGGCGCGAGCCCGCGATTCGAGATCGACGCCGAACACCTGCACCGCCCTGCGAACGGTACAGCGCGCGTGAAGACGCTCGAAAAGCTGGCGAAGCGCGCCAATCCACGGGCGCGACGACGCGCCTCATCGGGCCGCTGGGAAAGACGAAGCGGCACGCGACGCTTGCTGTAAGCGTAAACGCTATGCGATCCAACGGGCCCGGCGCCGCGACGTACGGCCGAACGGGCACAAGCATGCCGCGCCATTCAAATTCCCTGTGCAGTCCCCGACAGCGTGCAATCGCCGCCTTCTTATATACGACCAATCTACCACAAAAAAAAATGCGGTTAGGAAGATTTGACCACGGCGTTTAACACAGCGTCGCACGGTCACAGCGCGCGCCAAGGGTGCGGCGCGACCCACCAACTCGCAAGGGCCGCAGGCGCAGCGGCACCGAGCAAACCAGGCTTTCAAATCCTGGTCAGCGCCGCCAGATCAAGGCAAAGCGGAGTTATGGCTCAGCTGCTGGATCTCGCCACTTTCGCCCTGGCGTGTAAATCAACCCTCGCCCAGCACATGTTCATGAGGCCGCAGTAAACGGCAAAGACCGCGAGGAAGGCGACGAACCGGGCGCCCTCGTTAATCTCCATGGCCTGCGCGAACAGGCCTGCCGACATGAAAGAGCCCGCAACGGCCAGCCATGCATATAGCGCCCAGCCCGGGGTTAGCCCTGCGCGCTGGAGCAGGTGGTGAAAATGATAGCTGTCGGCAGCCAATGGGCTCTTGCCGCGGAAAACACGCGAAACCATCAGGTACACGGTATCGACCAACGGCAGCCCGAAAAGCCACACCGCGGTGATCGGGTCCATGACGGCAGCCGGACCCTGGGCGCCCTGGATGGCGAACCAGGCGAGTATGAAACCCAGCACGAGACTTCCGGCATCACCCAGGAATATCCGCGCGTGGCGCTGCCACGGCATGCGCAGGTTGAACATCAGAAAGCCGAGAAGGCTGCCAATCGTCAGACACAGGAGCACGATGTTGACGGCACTCGTACCCGCGGCCAGCGACAGGATGATTCCGACGACCAGTACCGCGAATCCACCTGCGAGGCCGTCCATTCCGTCCACCATGTTCACCGCGTTGATCAGGCCCACGGCCGCGAAAATAGTGAACCAGATCGCATGACCGCCGAGTTCGACGTCCGCGCCACCAGTCAGAGAGCCGAGGTTCTGCAAATACACCTCGCCGAAAAAGCACATGCCCGCACCCACGGCCAGCGTCTGCATGGCAAGACGCACCGGTGCCGGCACGTGTTTACGATCGTCCAGCGCGCCGAGCACGAGAAGCACCGTGATGCCGAACGCGAAGCCCGCGAACTGGCGAGACGGCACAAGACCCATGCCCAGCAGCACGATCGTGCTCGCGATCGCGAGCCCGCCGCACAACGGCGTGGCGAGAGAGTGCCCCTTGCGACCGCCCGGATGATCGACATGCCCGATCTTGAGGCACAGCGGTTTCAACAGAAATATAGCGGCTGCACTCGTGACAAAAGCCACTACAGCTATTAGTACACCCGACATGGAACCGCCATCATGAAAACCTTGAGGCCAACTCGATCATGCGCAGAGTATTGCGTCAGCAGATGACCGAAACATGGCACGCTGCGAATTCAGGTCGCGAACCTACATGCGACTACTTGAATGCAGCATGAACCATGCCGACCGCCTGTGTATGGTGAATCTTACAACGGTTGCAGACTCGCGCCACTATAAACGCCGCATTTTTTTACAGATGAGACGCATGCCAGATCGGCTGGGCCGGCACGCAACGAGCTTGTGCAGAGGCTTCTAGCGAACGGCTCAGCGTGTTCGCGGCGATAAACGCCGGCCACGGCCCATCAAGTCAGGGCCAATTACCTCGCGGTGCATTGCCGGCGTACTAAAAGCTGCAGCCGGTCCCAAGGCGCTCGGCTAATCCTCATGCCTGTTAAGCGCCATTAATCAGACCCGGTAATAATCACGATACCAATCGACGAAAGCCTTAACGCCCTCGGTAACGCGGACCTGAGGTCGGTAGTCCACCGCATCGAACAGGCCCGACACGTCGGCACTCGTAGCCTCGATATCGCCGGGCTGCATCGGCAAGAATTCCTTATCCGCCTCGATCCCCAGGCACTCTTCCAGACGCTGGATATAATCCATCAGCGGCACCGGGTCGCCGTTACCAATATTGTAAATCCGCCAAGGCGCACAGCTCGTGCCCAACGTCGGCGCATCGCTGGACCAGGCCGGGTCCGGCTCGGCGGGCTTGTAGAGAATCCGCACCACACCCTCGGCAATATCATCCACGTAGGTGAAATCTCGCCGGTGCTGCCCGTGGTTGAATACCGGTATGGACTCGCCGGCCAGCATCTTGCGCGTGAACAGAAACAAGGCCATATCCGGCCGACCCCACGGTCCATACACGGTGAAGAACCGCAGCCCGGTTGTCGGCAACCCATACAGATGAGAATAGGAATGCGCCATCAACTCGGTGGCGCGTTTGGACGCCGCATAAATCGCGGCCGGATGATCGGCTGTGCCCTGTGGGGAGAACGGCATATCCGTCGATAGCCCATACGCCGAACTCGTCGACGCATACACCAGGTGCTCGACCTTCGTATGCCGACAGCCCTCAAGCACGTTTAACGTGCCGGTCACATTGCTGTCGATATAGTCGTGCGGGTGCGTCAGGGAATGCCGCACGCCCGCTTGGGCGGCCAGGTGCACCACGCCATCGAAACCATGTGCTTCGAACAGCGCCGGCATCGCCTCGCGATCCGCAATATTCATATGAACGGACTCGAACCCATCCCGCGCGATCAGCCGATCCAGGCGCGCCTGCTTGAGCGACGGGTCGTAATACGGATCAAGGTTATCCACGCCGACCACCGTCTCGCCACGATCCAGCAACGAATGCGCGACGTGCGAACCGATAAACCCGGCCGCGCCGGTGACGAGTACCTTCATACAATATCTACCACTGGTTTGAGCGTAGCGAGCAACGCCGCAGGCCGCGCAGTATAACGCGCACCCATTCCGTAGGTCGGCTTAGACAGCTGGCCGTAAACAACAAAGCCTCACCCGCATCAACCTAAGCTTCTAGCGCCCCATCGCTGAGGCCGCTAGCCCCATCATCGCCCTTTGCTAAACTCCCGCAGCATCGGCGGGACAAGACGCTACGCACAACGCGCACGACCGGCTCGGACCTGCCGGGGAGTGCACCATTCGTTCTGTAAATTGGCCTGAGCCGGAAAGGTGACAGGCCACCCGCTATCCTTTCGTTGGAATTCATTAGCCGTGAATGACGAAAGGAGTAACGAATGGCCTGCCAACGACA
>NZ_JAGHQU010000024.1 GCF_017744135.1 Endozoicomonas sp. G2_2 | reverse complement strand
CCTGCTGGGACCGATCGGCGACATCCCGCCGGCCGAGGCGGAAAAACACTTCTATGCCACACTCACCGAGTCTGCCGAGGCGGCATGACTCAAACCCACGAGCCTCCGGTAATCCCGGGGTGATTCACAACTGTACTTATGTTGTGTAGCGCGCTGTTTCAGCGTTAAGCGAGCATGCAGCAGCTACTGGGAGTTTGAGCCGGCCAGGTTAGAAGGTAACGGCAGGTAGGCACTTGCTGGTATAGTTGTGTGAATAGATCACACAATAGGTACTGTAATGGGTAGAACAACCAGTATCACTATTGGTCCGCAAATGGATGATTTTGTGGGCGAATTGGTGGCGTCCGGCCGTTATGGTTCGACCAGCGAGGTCGTACGCTCCGCCTTGCGGTTGCTAGAGCGACAGGAGCAGGCGACCGCGGCGCTAAGGGCAGCCGTTGCGGCAGGTGAGCAAAGCGGGGAAAGCGAAGAATCGATTCACGATATCGCCTGTCGGGTGAAGCAACATCACGATGTATAGGCTCTCGAACCTGGCGGCGAGAGACTTCGAGACGATTTACGAATATACGCTCTTGAACTTCGGCACCGGGCAGGCCGACGTGTACACAGAGCAGCTAGACCAAGTCATGCGGCTATTGTGTGGATCGCCGCACGTCGGCCGCGAATGCTCTAGCATCGGCGACGGGGTTCTTCGCCACGATCATCGGCACCACGTTATTTTTTATCGGGTTCGCGCGGAAGACATCTTCATCATTCGGATTCTCCATAGTCGAATGGAGCCGTTGCGCCATCTCGGTGAAACTAATGGCGACTGAAGTGGCAGGCTCTCGTGGTTTGCCCGGTGGTCGCTCGCTTGACACGAAAAAGGGTGACCGCTTCCGGCCAATAGCGGACCTAATCAGGTCTCATGAAATAGTAGGCTGGGCCTCCTAGTCTGGCAGCAGTTCTAGTGTTCGAGCACGAAAAAGATCACCTCGCGGAACACATAGGCCGCCGTGCCCCAGACCAGCAGGCTGGCGGCGCCGATACCCACGAACCACAACAGACGGCGTCCGGTTTCATTCATGACGACTCCGACTTATCCGGCAGCTAGTGATAGCCCATGTCACGGCTGACCTTGCCCCGAAATATCCAGTACGACCACCCCGTATAGAACAGGATGAACGGCAACAGGATCACCAGGCCCACGAGCAGAAAACTCTGTGTTTCCGGCGGCGAGGCAGCGTTCCATATGGTCAGATGCGGCGGAATGATATGCGGCCAGAAGCTCGCCGCGAGCCCGCCATAGCCGACGATGAACATCGCCAACGAAAGCAGAAAAGGCGCGTACTCCCGCCGCCGGCTCACGCTCCAGTACAAGAAATACGACACCACGATCGCGGCGATCGGGAACGGCACCAGCAACAGCGCATGCGGGAAACCGAACCAGCGCTCGGCATAGTTGCCGTCGAGGAACGGCACATAGATGCTCACCACCGCCATGAACACGATCACGGCCGTCAACAGTACGCGCGACCAGCCATAGGCGCGCCGCTGCAACAGGCCGGTGGTTTTCATCACCACCCAGGTCGCGCCCAGTAGTGCATAGCCGGCCACGAGTGCAGCGCCGGTAAGCATCGTGAAGCCCGAAAACCAGTCGAACGCGCCGCCGACATACTGGGCGCCGTTGGCCTCGATGCCCTGCACGATCGCCCCGAGGGTTACGCCCTGGAAGAACGTCGCGATCACGGAGCCGAGATTGAACGCCAGATTCCAGCCGAGCTTGCGCCGCGCCTTGAAACGGAACTCGAACGCCACGCCGCGAAAGATCAACGCGATCAGCATGCCGGTGAGCGGCAGATAGAGCGCCGGCAACAATACCGTATAGGCCGGCGGAAACGCGGCCAGCAGCGCCACGCCGCCGAGCACCAGCCAGGTTTCGTTGCCGTCCCAGATCGGCGCGACCGAGTTCATCATGATGTCGCGTTCGGCCTCGCCATAGGCCACGCCGCAGAGGATGCCGATGCCGAGCACGAAGCCGTCCAGCAGCACGTACATGATCACGCCGAAGCCGATTATGCCGAACCAGATCAGCGGCAGGATTTCGATCAACGTCATGACTTCTCTCCCACCGGCTCGTTGGGATACGACAACGGCCGGGCCGGGGTCGCATACGGGTCGGGCACCGGGTGCGCAGGCGCTTTTTCAGGCCCGGTACGCACCACGCGCACGATGTAATACAGCCCGGCGCCGAAGACGATGCCGTAGACGATCACGAACGTGATCAGCGTCGCCAACACGCTCGGCGCGCCCACCGGCGAGAGCGAATCCGACGTGCGCAGCAGGCCATAGACGGTATAAGGCTGGCGCCCGATCTCGGTCGTGATCCAGCCCGCCAATACGGCGATGAAGCCCGAGGGAATCATCGCCACCAGATACCGATGATAGGCGCGCGAGTCGAGCAGCCGGCCGCGAAACGCCAGCCACAGCCCGAGCATGCCGGCGAGCAGCATGAGCAGGCCCAGCCCCACCATGATCCGGAACGAAAAGAAGATCGGCGCGACCGGCGGGCGCTCGCTTGGCGGGAAATCCTTGAGGCCGACCAGTTTGCCGTTCCATTCATGGGTGAGAATCAGACTGGCGAGATTCGGCACCGCGATCTCGTAGTGGTTGGTTTCGTTCTCGGCATCCGGCCAGGCGAACAGCGCCAGGGCGGCGCCTTCTTCGGTATCCCAATGCGCTTCCATGGCCGCGATCTTGGCCGGCTGGTATTCCAGCGTCTTCAGGCCGTGGAAATCGCCGGCGACGATCTGCAACGGTGTGACGATGGATACGAACGCCACACCCATGATCAGCATTACCCGCGAGGCCTCGTGGGCGGTGCCTTTCAGCCGGTACCAGGCGCCCACGCCCAAAATCACGAAGGCGGTGGTCAGATACGCCGCCAGCACCATGTGCACGAGCCGATACGGAAACGACGGGTTGAACACAATCGCCCACCAGTCGGTGGGATAGAACACGCCGTCGCGCAGCTCGTAGCCGGCGGGCGTATGCATCCAGGAGTTGGCCGACAGAATCCAGAACGCCGACAGCATGGTGCCGATCGCCACCATCGCGGTGGCAAAGAAATGCAGCTTCGGGCCCACCTTGTTCCAGCCGAACAACATGATGCCGAGGAAGGTCGCCTCCAGGAAAAAGGCCGTCAGCACTTCATAGGAGAACAGCGGCCCCAGCACCGGCGCGGTGGCTTCGGCGAACACCGACCAGTTGGTGCCGAACTGAAAGCTCATCACGATGCCGGAAACCACGCCCATGCCGAACGACACGGCAAAGATCTTCACCCAGAACTGGTAGAGCCGGCGAAACACGTCGCGACCGGTGAACAGGTGCATGCCTTCGCACATCGCCAGCCAGCTCGCCAGGCCGATGGTGAAGGCCGGGAACAGGATATGAAACGACACCACGAACGCGAACTGTATTCGCGACAGGATTTCCGGATCGAGAGCCATGCTTTTCACCTAGGAAGCTGCTTATCGAAGTATACCGGAGGGGGTATATAGCGTCACTATTCAATCGCGACTTAAATTACATGGCGGCTACGGAGAATAAGTCGGACCGCAGGAAGACGCTCGATTCAGATATGACGCACCAAGGAGGCTGTCAATGTATAATTTAGTAAGGCTTATTTCCTAGCTAGTAAACACAATGTCCGAAAATGCCGACATCCTTCCTTTCGACCAGGAATGGGAAGCCAGCAAGTCCGCACTCATTCGGCGTCTGAAACGCGTCGAGGGGCAAGTTCGCGGCTTGCAGGCTATGCTGGAACGTGATGCCGAATGCGAGGACGTAGCGGTTCAAATGACCGCTGCCCGCAAAGCGCTCGACCGTACCTTCTATAACATGCTGTCCTGCGTAATCGAGCGAGAGCTGTCTTGCCAGAAGCTTGATGCGGCCGATGCGCGCGAGCGTCTTAAGTACGCTACGGAGCTATTGTCACGCTACGGCTAGGTACGAGTTGCCGAAAGAAACCGATCGGCTAGCCACCCGCCCAATAATATGGCGGGGAGAAAGATAGCGGCTTCTCGAAAGTTGAATACCAAGGCTGCCAAGGCCGGTCCGGGGCAATAACCTGCTAGCCCCCAGCCAACTCCAAAGAGGGCGGCGCCCGATAGTAATCGTCGATCGATAGTCAGCGAGCTGGGTCGGTGGAATGTAGACCCGAATAGCGGGCGTATCCGTTTTCCCAAGAAAGCATTCGTAAGGCTGAATACGGCGAGAGCCATGGCCATGACCAGAGCAAGGCTCGGATCCCACCGGCCGACGGGATCCAGAAAAGCGAGCACTTTCTCCGGGTTCACCATTC
The DNA here is from genome assembly GCF_017744135.1 of Endozoicomonas sp. G2_2. Lineage (GTDB taxonomy): Bacteria > Pseudomonadota > Gammaproteobacteria > Nevskiales > Salinisphaeraceae > Salinisphaera. Next base: position 25,387 of record NZ_JAGHQU010000024.1, on the reverse strand, counting down.
CAGAAATCGTCAGCCCGATACCAAAGACCAGGCCGGACGCTAGCGTGATCACGTACTGCATCCGCTCAGCCCGTAAAAAGATGTCGCGTGATAACCGCTGTAACCACGCCGCAGATAAAGAAGACAAGGGTGGCAGCAATGGATCGCGTCGAACCGCGCCCAATTCCGCACACGCCGTGGCCGCTGGTGCAGCCTGACCCTAATCGTGTGCCCATGCCAACCAGCACTCCGCCCGCTATGAGCAGAGGCGTCGGAAAGTTCGTGCGTTCCGGCACGGCGTTCGCGCTGAATAGGGCGATTAGTACAGCGCCGCCGACTATGCCAACCAGGAACATACCTCGCCGCATACGGTCGTCCGTGCGACGCCTTACGACACCGTGCAAATGGCCGGAGATTCCAGCAATACGGCCCGTTCCGATCCATAGCAATGCCGCCGCCGCGCCGATAAGCGCCCCGCCGGCCGACGCAGTCAGCGGCGTGAAATCAAACACGTCGAACACGAAGTTATTCCGTTAGATCCGGGCGTGGCTTGGGTTTCGGCCAGTGCCAGTCCAGTCCGCGTAGCATGACCTGCCAGTACAAGGCCGGGAAAAATTGGCTTTTGACTGGCCAGTACATTCGCCGCGAAGTCCGCGGATCCAGTGGAAAACTAGAGACCACTTCACCACCGTAGCGGAACTCGGCCAGCATGACCTTGCCATGCGCGACCGTGAGTGGGCACGCCCCGTAACCGTCGTAAGCACGTTTTTTAGCCGATTCCCCCAGGGCCGCGCGCAGTTCAGCGACCACGACTGGGAACTGGCGGCGTACGGCGGCCATGGTCTTCGCATTGGGGGTGTCGGTGCAGTCACCCAAAGCCAGCACATTATCGTAGCGGGTATGCGTGAGCCGGTTCTTATCGACGGTGACCCAGCCGGCGTCGCCCGCGAGTGGACTTCCCTTGATAACGTCCGGCGCAGACTGCGGCGGCACCACGTGGAGCATGTCGAAAGCACGCGTTACTGGCCCATCGTCAGTCGAAAAGGTGGCTTCGTGCTTTTCACCGTCCACGGCCACTAGATTGTGTTTGAAATAGGGCGTCGCTCCATACGAAGCAATAACTTTATCGAGCTCCCGTGCATAGGCGGGGACCCCGAACATCGCACCGCCTTGATTATAGAACCCGATCTCCGCCGATATCCCGCGTTTGCGCAGCGTATCGGCGGTCAAGTAAAGCGCTTTCTGCGGAGCGCCGGCGCACTTGATTGGCATAGCTGGCTGCGTAAACAACGCCTTGGCGCCATGGGTCAGCGATTGGGCCAACTCGTGGGTATAGGGTGCGAGGTCGTATCGATAGTTCGAGGTTACGCCGTTGCGCCCCAGAGTCTCGGAGAGACCCTCAATGGCTTGCCAGTCGATCTGGAGGCCTAGTGCCACTACCAAAAAGTCATAGGTAACTGACTCGCCGGAGGCCAACTCGACGCGATTTTCGTCCGGTGCGAACGCACTGATCGTGGCCCGGATCCAGCGGGCCTTGTCCGGCATAACTTCTTCCTCGCGCCGCTTTGTGTCTTCGGCCCGCATGTCGCCACCACCTACGAGCGTCCAGCCCGGCTGGTAGTAATGCACGTCGCTCGCCTCGATTACAGCGACATCAAGTTGAGGCGATTGCCTCAGTAGGGCGGCGGCGACTGATAGCCCGGCTGTACCACCGCCCGCGACAACGACGCGATGATGGCTTGTGTTGCTCGACATGATTTACTCCGTCTTGCTACGTATACCCCTAAGGGTATAATAGAACCCGAAGGCATTTGCAAATAACCGATTCTTAGGTTGGTGCAATTCTGGTTTCCACAGATTAGAAGGAAGACAACCATGGCGAGCGGCACTCCGGAAGTCGTCGGATTCTTCGACGAAAAGACTTTCAGCGTTCAGTACGTCTGTGTCGATACAGTCAGCAAACGCTGTGCGATCATCGACCCGGTACTGAACTACGACGAGAAATCGGCGAGCACGAGCACGGAATCCGCCGATGAGATCGCGGCGTTCGTGCAGTCGCGCGGGCTCACGGTCGACTGGATTCTGGACACACATCCGCATGCGGACCATCTCTCGGCAGCGATCTATCTTCAGGGGCTTTTCGACGCGCCGCGCGCGATCGGCGAGCACGTCATCGACGTCCAAAAGCTCTGGAAGAAGATCTACAACTTCGGTGACGACTTCAAAACTGACGGACACCAGTGGGATCGGCTTTTTGGCGATGGCGACACGTTCACTGTCGGCGAGCTTGAGGCGAGGGTAATGTATTCGCCGGGTCATACCCTGGCCTCGATCACCTGCGTGATTGGCGATGCCGCGTTCGTGCACGACACGCTGTTCCAGCCCGACTTCGGTACCGCACGAGCAGATTTCCCAGGCGGCGATGCAGCCACACTCTATCGCTCGATCCAGGCCATTCTTGAGTTGCCGGACGAGACTCGCCTTTTCACCGGTCATGACTACATGCCGGATGGGCGAGAACCGCGCTGGGAGTCCACGGTGGGCGAACAGCGGGAGCGTAACCCGCATCTGCAGAACATGGACGAATCCGCGTATACGGCCTTGCGAAACAAGCGTGATGCGGAACTACCGCTGCCCGCGCTCATGCTCGCCGCGCTTCAGATCAATACGCGGGGAGGGCGCCTCCCTACGCCGGAGAATAACGGCACCGCGTACCTGAAGATCCCAGTGAACGCTTTCTAAAGAGAGCGAGGCAATGCGCAACGTTCCTCACCGACGAGCCGGAGCAAGTCGCACGCCTACTAATTCAGCATCTGGAGAACGATATGAGCTCGATTAACACCGGGATAGATGAAGCAGGTCGGATGAACACCGGCGAAGGTTTGAAAAAATTGCTCGCTGATTCTTATACGTTGTATCTGCAAACGCATAACTTCCATTGGAACCTGACCGGCCCGCGCTTTCGCGAGTTGCATCTTATGTTCGAGGAGCAGTACACGGAGTTGGCTGCGGCCGTGGACGAGATCGCGGAGCGCATACGCTCGCTCGATCAGGTCGCGCCGGGTACATATCGCCAGTTCTCGACTTTGAGCTCGATCTCCGAGGTCGAAGACGTGCCTAATGCAGATCGTATGGTCGAGGTTCTAGGTGCGGGACATGAAAAGGTCGTGATGACATGCCGGGATGTACTGCAACGCGCGCAGCATGCCGGTGACGAGTCTTCGGCGGCTCTTGTCTCTGATCGTATGCGCGTGCATGAGAAGACGGCTTGGATGTTGCGGGCGATGGCTAGCTAAGAGAGCGCACGAACATTCTTACTGGGGCACGACAGCGTAGCCGCGACTTTGAAAGATCACCAGATCGCTGAGCGCCGACAATGCAACATCGACCTCATTGTTGACCCATGACTGATCGAACGCATGCTTGGCGAGCGCCTGGCCGCAGACGTGCAGGGTAACGCCCGCCTTGCGTAGGGCGGCGATCAGCGCGGTGTTGGGGTTGGCCTGTCCGAACTGCTTCTCGTATTGGGCGTCATTCAGAATACCGGGTGTCGCTGGCCCGTGAACCACAACCACGAAGTCGAGCTTTTCAGCGGGCACGCCGGCCGATGCGAACACGTTCACGGCCCGTGCGACGCGTTCCAAGCCCGGGTTCAGCTGGTCGGGGCTCTTCGCTGCTTTGGTCACATCGAATACGGCTTTGTGCTCGGCCTTGACTGAGGGCTGATTGGCTGCTTCGGGGAGTGGTTTGATGCCGCCATAGCCTTCGATGGCCGGGTAGCGCCAGTCGCCCCCTGCGGCCAAGGCGGGGCCAACACTAGCCAATGCGACACTCAAGATGATGAGAGTTGTACGAAACATTGGGGTCATAACGAGCTCCTTTATGCGTTACTGAATGGTTGAACACTGGGCTGGGTGCGCTCGATCCAGTGCCTCCCAAGGCTCTGGGTCAATGTCAGTCCGGGTGTGCCGGATATCGGTTGATACGGCCACCCATGCGACTCCAAACCAGCCAGTCTTCGTTCGAACGTTAGGCGGCGCTCGAGAATTCGAACGACGGTGGCCTTAGCCGACGTGGTCGTATTTGCGTCGGTAGCAGTGGGATCATCGATTCGCTCACCCAACGCAGGAATGGCTTTTTGCTGCGCCGTGACTGCCGTTGGCAGGTGCAACGCGTCAGCTGAAGATGCCTCGATGACCACGATTGCCGCGCTGAACGCCCTGATCAGGGTTTGGGTCCCAGAATCTTCTCTACGTCGTCGCCGCGTGGCATGCCCTGTTTGAGTCCGATATCCCCGTTGGTCTTGCGATAGAGAATCGTCGGCGTGGCGAAATAGCCCAAGGCCTCCATGAGGGCGTTGTTGTCCTGGACCTTGTCGCGAGCGGCGTCCGAAATATTCTCGGTGACTTCGATACCGCCGCTGGCGTAGTTGCGCTCCTGGCGTTCCAGTGCAGCCTCCGGATCATCAGCGCCGACGATCGTGGCGGCCTTCGGCACGCTGTCGGCTTTGAGAATACCGACCATGACGTGGCGGATCTGGACGTCACCCGCTTCCACCCAGGGGCGTGCTGTCTGCCAGAACTCGTTGCAGTAAGGGCAGTTCGGATCGGTGATCTCGTAGACGATACGGGGCGCGTCGGCGTCACCATCACGGACCCAAGTGGCGTCTTCCAACTGGTCCCAAGCCTTCTTGTTCTGCGGTCCCGACGATATACGCTCCAGAGGGTCGGCCGTCAGATTGTTGCCCTGTTCGTCGACTAGCGTGCCGAGTACTGCATGCTTGCCGTCCTCCGTTACATAAATCGCCATTGGCCGGCCCTGGACGGTAGCGGCGTATCCGGTCAGCCCGCTTGGGGCATCGAAAGAGCCGAGAATATTCATTCCACGATCCTCCATCGCCGCCACGGGCGCCGGTGAATCGGATTCTTCTTCGGGGGCGGCCCATGCGACCAGCGCGTACATGCCGATGGCGGTAGCGGTGATCGTCAGGATTAGAGATAGTCGTGCGGTTCTGGTCATGGTTGTTCCTCATCATCGTGAGAAGAAGCAGTGGGCGCCGTGTCGAAACGTTCGAGAGCGGCGGTGAGAGTCGCGCGCGACAGCTGGCCCAGATGGCTGTCGACCAAACGCCCGTCGCCGTCGTAGAACAGTGTCGTAGGCAATGCGGCTGAGCCGGCCTGCTTGGCCAGATGCCCGCCCGAATCGCGCAGCACGTGTTCGATGTGTAGATCCTGGCTGTCGAGGAAACTCTGGATGGTGGGCGTTGCCTCGGCTTGGTTCGCGAACACGAACAGCACATCATCGCGCTCGTTCTGGGCGGCCTCGAGGACGGGCATCTCCGCACGGCAGGGCGGACACCAGGTCGCCCATAGATTGACCACCATCGGCCGGCTCTCGGCTTCGGCCTGTAGCGTAGCGAGATCGGTGGCGCGGCCATCCAGCGTCTGCAGCCGTGCCTCGGGCAGGCTCGCCGCCTGCTGTTCGATCAGGGTGAGCGCGCCGCCGGTCAGCCCCCAGGCGAGGCCGCCGGCGACCAGCGCGGCGGCCAGCGGTGCGCGCAGCAGCGGCCGGCGCCAGACCACGAAGCTTGCATAGATGGCCATGCCGAGTAGCCCGCCGATTGCATCGAAACCGCCGTCCCGGATGTCGATAATACCCAGCGGCGCCGATCGGTATTCGCCGAAGTAACGGCCCACGAACACAATGCGGGCCGCCACCGCGCCGGCCAGCGCCAGGTTGAACAGCGTGTCGGTGATGGGCACGTCGCGCCGGCGCGCGGCGATCTTGCCGACCACCAGCGCTGTGGCCAGCGCGAACAGCATCAGGGCATGGGCGACCGAGATCGCCAGCGGGCCGAGGTTGAAGGACAGCATCAGGAATTCTCCAAGTCGTCACGTGCGCGCTCGAGGTGATCGAGGAAGGCCTCGGCGTCCAGCTCGCCGACGATGCGCGCGCTGCGGGCCTCTTCGCCGTCCGGGCCGATCAGCAGCAGGGTGGGTGGGCCGACGACGCCGTAGTGGCCCATCAGCGCGCGGTCGGCGGCGTCGTTGTCGGTCACGTCCGGGCGCAGCAGCTGCACGTCGTCCAGTGCCGCCTGTACGCGGGCGTCGCCGAAGACTTCGGATTCGATCACCTTGCACGAGATACACCAGTCGGCGTAGAAATCCACGACCGTCCAGCGGCCGTTTTCGCCGGCCTTGGCCACTTGCGCATCAAGAGCGTCGAGATCGGACACGGGCTCGAAACGGGCCATGAAGTCGTCTGTCTGCGCACCGGCTTCGCCGCCCGCGTCGGTCGTGTTCGCGGGCGCGCCGGCAAAGGCCAGCGGCCGCATCGGATCGCTGGCGCCACCGGCGGCGCCGATCACCAGCAGCGCGCCCCAGAGGCCGATCAGAAGGCCGGCTACGCGCGCGATCATCGCTAGCGGTAGCGTCGCCTGGGCGGCGCGCAGCGCGACCTGATAGAGCGTGGTGCCGATGGCGAGCAGCCACGCGCCCCACAGTCCGAGCATCCAGGGGGCGGGCGTCACGCGGGCGACGAACCACAGCGCCATGCCCAGCAGGACGAAACCGAACACCGCCTTCACGCCGTTCATCCACGGCCCCGGGCGTGGCAGGAATCGGGCCCCGAGGCTGCCGGCGAGGACCAGCGGCGCGCCCATGCCCAGGCCGAGCGCGAACAGCGCGCTGCCGCCGATTAGCACGTCGCCGGATTCGGCGATGAACAGCAGCGCCCCGGCCAGCGGCGCGGTCATACACGGGCCGACGATCAGCGCCGATAGTGCGCCCATGACCGCCGCGCCGCCGAGGCTGCCGCCGCGCTGGGCGCTGCTGGCGCGATCCAGCCGGTTACGCAGGGCCGCCGGCAGCTGCAACTCGTAGACGCCGAACATCGCCAGCGCGAGTGCCACGAACACGAGCGCGAATGCGCCCAGCACCCAGGGAGTCTGAAGTGCGGCCTGCAAGTTGGCACCGGCCAGCGCCGCGGCGACGCCGAGTAGGGCATAGGTCAACGCCATCGGCAGCACATAGGCCAGCGACAGAGTCAGGCCGCGCCGGCCGCGCGCGCCGCTGCCCACGATCAGGCTGGTCAGGATTGGAACCATGGGCAGTACGCAGGGTGTGAATACCAGCAGCAGCCCGAGCCCGAAGAACACCAGTAGCACCCAGGCCGTGTTGCTGTCTGACAGCTGCGCGGCCAACGACTGATCCTCGCCGAGGGCGTCGGATTTCCCGGCTTTGGCTTGCGCCGTCGTAGTGCCGGCGCCTTCGTCGTTCGAGTCCACGGGGGCGGCCGTGCCGCCGCCCAAGTTGTAGTCGGCCAAATCCAGCGTTGCGCGCTGCGGTGGATAGCATAGGCCGGCCTCCGCACAGCCCTGCCAGGTCAGTTCGACGGTTTGAGCGTTACCGGGGTCGACGCGGACCGCGACCGAGTCGTGATATACCTCGGATTTGCCGAAGAATTCGTCCTCGATGGGCTGGCCGTGCGGCATCTCGACGGCGGCCACAGGTGCCGGTTTGCCGGCAAAATCGAATTGATGCCGATACAAATAGTAGCCGTCAGCGATCGTCCAGCTTACGGTCAGCGTGTCGTCCGCGTTGACCGAGACGTCATAAGTAAAGGCCTCGCCCACGGAAAGGAAATCGTTTGACGAAGCCGTACCGGCGGCCAGCGCACTGGGACCGCACAACAAAATCAAGACCACAATGGCCAGCCGACGATACGGGAAAAGAGTCATCTAACGCGCTCCTGTCTGCACTGATGCACAAGATAAGGACCGCGGTTAAGTCAGGATTAAAAAGCCTCTCGCATCAGCAACGGCGCTAGGTGATGATCCACCAGCAATGCCGTGAACAGTGCCATCAGGTAGAAGATCGAATAGCCGAAGGTGCGCATCGCCAGCCCCGGCTTCGGCGCGTATTTCAGCCGGATCGCGTAGATCAGGAACCAGCCGGACAGGCCGATCGCGCTGATCAGATACAACGGTCCGCTCATGCCGGTCGCGAACGGCAGCAGCGACACGATGAACAGCAGCACCGTATAGAGCAGCACCTGGGTACGGGTGTACTCGAGCCCGTGGGTAACCGGCAACATCGGAATATCGACCTCCGCATATTCGCGATGGCGCTCGATCGCTAGCGCCCAGAAATGCGGTGGCGTCCAGATGAAGATAATCAGGAACAGGATCAACGCGTGCACGTCGACTGTTCCGGTGACGGCGACCCATCCGAGCACCGGCGGAGCCGCCCCTGCCGCACCGCCAATGACGATGTTCTGTGGCGTCGCACGCTTGAGATAGACGGTATAGACGCCGGCATAGCCGACCAGCGTGACCAGCGTTAGCCAGGCGGTCAGTGGGTTGACCAGCCAGAGCAGGATCGCCATGCCGATCAGGCCGATGGCGGCGGCAAAACGCGCCGACTGCACCATGTCCAGATGGCCAGTGACCAACGGGCGCTTGCGGGTACGCGCCATGCGCTGATCGGCCTTGCGATCGAGCATCTGGTTAACCGCGGCGGCGGAAGCTGCCATCAGCCCGATGCCGAGCGTGCCGAAAAGAAGTGCATCGATCGGCACCATACCGGGCGTGGCCAGAAACATGCCCACCATCGCGGTGAACACGATCAGAAGCACCACGCGCGGCTTGCACAGCTCGTAGTAATCAGTAAGACGCGTAGGCATGCGCATTATTGAATCGATGCGCACGAAGAATAGCGCGCTACGCCAGTTCACGCGGGTCGATCTTCGGCGGCTGCTCGAAGGTGTGGTACGGCGCGGGCGATGCCACTGTCCATTCCAAACCTCGTGCGCCTTCCCATACACGTCCGGTCGCCTTCTTCCCGGCACCGCGCATGCACATGATCATGTTGTAGATGAACACGAACTGCCCGAGGAAGAACAGCAGTGCGCCCAGCGACGAGATCATGTTGAAATCGGTGAACTGCACCGCGTAATCCGGGATACGACGCGGCATGCCGGCCAGACCCAGGAAGTGCTGCGGGAAGAACAGTACGTTGATCCAGACCGCACTCCACCAGAAATGGAACTGGCCGAGCTTCTCGTTGTACATCACGCCGGTCCACTTCGGAATCCAGTAGTAGATGGCTGCGATGATCGAGAAGATCGCGCCCGGCACCAGCACATAGTGGAAGTGCGCGACCACGAAGTAGGAATCGTGATACTGGAAGTCGACCGGGGTGAGCGCCAGCATCAGGCCCGAAAAGCCACCGATGGTGAACAGCACTACGAAACCGAGCGCGAACAGCATCGGCGTCTCGAAGGTCATCGAGCCACGCCACATGGTTGCAACCCAGTTGAACACCTTCACGCCTGTCGGCACGGCGATGAGCATGGTCGCGAACATGAAGAACAACTCGGCGGAGACCGGCATGCCCACGGTAAACATGTGATGCGCCCACACGATGAAGCTAAGGAACGCAATCGAGGCCACGGCGTAGACCATCGAGTCATGCCCGAACAGCGCCTTGCGGGCGAACGTCGGGATGATGGTCGACACGATGCCGAAGGCCGGCAAAATCATGATGTAGACCTCCGGATGCCCGAAAAACCAGAAGATGTGCTGGAACAGGACCGGGTCGCCACCACCCGCGGCATCGAAGAAGGTCGTGCCGAAGAAGTGGTCGGTCAGCAGCATGGTCACTGCACCGGCAAGCACGGGCATGACCGCGATCAGCAGATAGGCCGTAATCAGCCAGGTCCACACGAACAGCGGCATCTTGAGCAGCGGCATGTCCGGGGCGCGCATGTTCAGGATCGTGACCACGATGTTGATCGCGCCCGTGATCGACGAGATGCCGGCCAGATGGATGGCAAACACCATCAGCGGCAGCGCGTTACCGGTCTGCATGACCAGCGGCGGATACATGGTCCAGCCCGAAGCCGGCGCACCACCGGAAACGAACAGCGTGCCCAGCAGCATCGAGAACGCGAACGGCAGGATCCAGAAACCCCAGTTGTTCACGCGCGGCAGCGCAAGATCGGAACAACCGATCATCATCGGCACCATCCAGTTCGCAAGCCCCACGAACGCCGGCATGACGCCGCCAAAGATCATCACCAGCGCGTGCAGCGTGATCATCTCGTTATAGAAGCCGGGATCGACAAACTGGATGCCCGGCGCGAACAGCTCGGCTCGGATTATCAGCGACATCACGCCGCCGATGAACAGCATGGTCAGCGAAAAGATCAGGTACAGCGTGCCCAGATCCTTATGGTTCGTGGTGCCGATCCAGCGTTTCATCCACGGCCATACGCCATCGGCCAGCGTCACCGGCCCGTGGTGGTGATCGTCATGACCGTGGTGGTCGTGGGTATCGGTCGGATTGACAGTACTCATCACAAACTCTCCAATTCGTAGCGCCCGACTTAGCTCGTTACTCCGTGACTAAGATTCGATCGAGCGAGCGGTAACCCACTCCTTTAGCCGTTCGGCCACCTCAGCCCGTTCCTCTTCAGTCAGGAGGGCCCCGATCTCGCAGCCGTGCCCGTGGCGTGTTACGAGAAGGCGCGACCGGCCATTTCGATGAACACTGCTGGAAAGCCGAACTTGTGTGAGTAGACGCGGAAATTCCCATTGGCGCTCGGGCTTAGCAGTACCCGCGACGATCTCAATACGTTCGTCGGTGATCGACACGATTTCCCGGTAGCTGTTCGCTTTAACGCTCGCATAGAGAGCGGTGCCGAGGGCCGCCATCTCGAGGCCGGCGAAGGGCAGAACTGGCCAGAGCCCTAACGTCATAAAAAACAGAGCGACAGAGAAAGAAACGCCGCACATGGCTAAGAAGCACCACTGTGCCTGTGCTCTCGTCAGCGATGCATTCGGGGCGATGACGAGACGACGGGTGGGCGTGTTGGATATTGCGTCGACCATAGCGATCTGGCTTCTATGGCAATATGGCTCGTGTTCAATAACATATACCCGTACGGGTATATAAACAATGGTCATGCAGGCAAACCTTTGCCCGCGGTTAATCCTCACTTCATCGGCTTCGGGATCATCCCAAGTACGCAAGAAAGAACTACTGAATGCATATACTTCTAATCGAAGACGATGCGCTAGTCGGGGCCGGTATTCGTTCTGCGCTCGAAACCGTTGGGTACACGGTCGATTGGGCGACAAGTGGGGAAGAGGCGCGGTTAGCTTTGAGTGCGGTGGCGAGCGATATCGCCATACTCGATCTCGGTTTACCGGATATGGACGGCGTCGCGTTATTAAGGGATTGGCGCAAGCGCGGTGTCGCGCTCCCAGTGCTAGTCCTGACAGCGCGTGATGGTCTGGCGGATCGTGTAACCGGGCTGCAAGCGGGTGCAGATGATTATTTACTGAAGCCCTTCGATCTCGATGAACTTATCGCGAGAGTACAGGCACTGCTAAGGCGGGCAGGGGGCCACGCCGGACCGATTGTCGAGCATGGTCCAATCACCCTCGATCCCACGACGCAAACAGTGTATTGCGAGGAGCGGGAGGTTGAACTCACCCGCCGCGAATATGCGCTCCTGTCCAAGCTTCTGCATGCCCGGCGATCAATTCTTACCGCTGAGCAACTTAAGGATGCCCTCTACGGTATTGAGGCCGAGGTCGAAAGTAATGCGATCAACGTCCATATCTATCATCTGCGGCGAAAGCTAGGCGCTGGCCTCGTGCGCACGGTGCGGGGCTTGGGTTATCGGTTGGGTAACGCTTCGGACATCGGTAAGCGGAGCAGGCCTTGAGTCTACGCTGGCGTCTTTTATTAACGCTGGGCCTGTCCTTTGCGGCCCTGTGGGGGCTCGTTGCCGTCTGGCTATATAGCGACTTGCAAGATCAGGTGCGCGATACATTGGACCAGCGTCTGGCTGCTTCCGCCCGGATGGTGGCGGGCCTGGTCGCCCAGTTGCCCGACTCGGCCTGGCAAAATACGGGCGACCCTGTTCTTTCGGTACCGAGCAGCGCTGGCGTAGCGTGTCAGATCAATGCGCCGAGCGGACGCGTTCTGATGCGCACCCACGGCCAATTCGACGATGGCCTCGAGTCGCCGGCACCCGGTTTCACCGACCGCGATATCGACGGCGAACGCTGGCGCTTGTTCACCTACGTTCAGAACGGCGTGCATATCACGACCGCTGACCGACTCGTCGAGCGTAGCGCCCTCCAACGCAACGTGATCGCGGTCGCAGCTGTGCCGTTTGCCGTAGCACTGCTCGGCAGCCTGGTAGTGCTCTGGTTCGGTATAAGACGCGGACTCCGCCCGCTCGAGCGTTTGCGTGGCGAACTGTCCCGACGAGCGCCGGATACACTCATACCAGTCGAAATCGACGATGCGCCTAAAGAGCTCCGACCTGCGGTCGATACGCTCAACCAGCTGCTCGTCCGAACCGGCGAGACGCTCGCCCGCGAACAGCGTTTCACCAGCGATGCCGCACACGAACTGCGCACTCCGCTGACAGCAATCAAGACCCATGTTCAGCTTGCCAAACGGCTCGACGGAAATGAGGCGTACGCCGCGCTCGCACAGGCCGAGGCGGGTATCGCGCGGCTGCAGCGCACGCTCGAGCAATTGTTACTGCTCGCACGGGTCGAGGCTGGCGAGTCGCATTTCGATATGGCGCAGGCGACAAGTTCGGCGATCGCAACCGCAGCGTTGGCTGATCTGCCGAACGGCGGACGCGTCGGGATTCATGAGAATGGTGTGGCGATACCCGTTGCGGTGCCCAAGGCGCTCGCCACTGCCGCTCTGCGCAATCTGCTCGATAACGCGCTGCGGCATACGCGAGCCGATCGTGAGGTCTCGCTGGCTATTGAAGTCAAAGCGGCGCGCGTGACGTTCGTCGTTTGCGATCAGGGTGATTGGCCTGCCGATCGTGACACGCAACCCCTGACCCAGCGCTTCTGGCGTGGCGAGGCGTCGCGCGCGGGCGCCGGCAGCGGTTTGGGACTAACCATTGCTGCCGCGATTGCCCAGCGCTTTGCCGGCGAGCTCGCCTTCGAGCCACGTCCCGGCGGCGGCTTGGCGGTGCGTCTTTCCTGGCCCCGAGCGGCACCGTCTTAGACGTGACCGGCCGATGACGCAAGCCGATGTCCTCACCAAATGCATCGTATATCGAGAACCGATCTAGTCGTTCAAAGTGGCGTCTCAGAATAGGAGGCGCAGGGTTTTCCCGGATACAGTCCTTAACGGCAAGACCTTATGTTGGGTCTGCGTAACATAGAGGCATCTAGGAGATAGTAGTGAGGAGTTCGGCATTGCCTGACGTGGTGGGCGTTGCGGCGCTGAGCACGATTTTACTGGCCGGTTGCACAGGTATGGGACGTACTGGGCCCGCTGCGGAAGTCGATGGCAGTCCCGACAGCATGAAAACGAACGTGCTCGAGGCCGGTGCAGACGCGTTACAGACCGATGCGCCGACGGATCAACTCGATATTTATCTGGTCGGGTTCCACCCGATGAAGAACAAACCAGAAGAGCAGTTTGAGGCGCATCACTTTTGCCAGCAGGTGAACGAAGATTTCGCACAATGCTCGCTCTATGACGGTAATACGTCCCACGCGAACATGACGGGTATCGAATACATAATTTCCGAAAAACTGTTCAAGCGGCTACCGGAGAAGGAAAAGCAGTACTGGCATCCGCATAACGGTGAAATTCTTTCGGGCCAGCTTGTCGCGCCCAATCTTCCCGAAGCGGCTGACCACGAGCTGATGAAGGAGAAGATGAACAGCTACGGCAAAACCTGGCATACCTGGAATACAACACGTAGTGCTGAAGGAAAGGTGCGATTACCCTTAGGCGAACCGTCTCTGGCGTGGTCGTTCAACCGCTTCGGTGAGCCCAAACCTGGGTTGGTCGAGGATCGTGATAAGCGAATGAATATCGATACGGCCGACCGTCGGCGGAATCGGCAGGATCTGCTGCCTTTGGCGAAACCGCAGCAGGGCGTGGATGTGCTCAAAGGGCAGTTTCCGCGAGGCACCCAGGCGATTCCGGGTGTCGAAGATAAGTCGTCAAACGTGCAATCGCAGTGAATGCATGCAGAGCGAGGGGCTGAGCCTTAGGCCCTCGATCATTTTCGGGTGCCTGTCGAAGCCTTACGGTTGGGGAGCGGGGACTTTATTCCCGTGCAACGCGTGACCTCGTATCGCCAGGGCGCAACGTTTGTATCCAAATAGCGCTTATTTGGCGGGGTGTTTGCTAGCGAGCCCACGGAAGTGCCAAGTGAGTGGTTTCGGCCCCTGAATATAGCCGGAGTCGAGCGTGTCTATGGAAAAGCCTGCGTCGGTCAGTAACTCGGGTACGTTGCGATCCAGGTGACAACCGCCTGCAATATGCCGCCACGCCGGCGTAAGGCGCTGCTGCCAACGCGCCACTTTCGCCTCCGGCGAGCGGCCGTGTTCGCAGAACAGCATCGTGCCGTTCGGTTTGAGCACGCGGCGCATTTCGCGCAGGGCTAAGAACGGATCGGGAATACTACACAGACTATAAGTCACTAGCACGGTGTCGAAATGGTCGTCTTCGGCCGGTATCTGTTCGGCGCTAACGGCCATTAGCGATACGGATAGGCGCGTTTCGGACAGCCGTCGCCGCGCACGCGGATGCATTTCAGCCGCGGGATCAAGCCCGACGATCGTATCCACGTTCGCTGGGTTGTAGTGGGGCAGGTTACGGCCGGTCCCGATACCGATTTCGAGCACACGCCCGCGCGCCTGAGGAACCAGACGCGCGCGTTCACGCTCTACGGCAGGCAGGCCGCACGCGCAATCAAGCACGTGCGGCAGGATATAGCGGTTATACAGACCCATGCGGCAGACTCAGTCGAGTTTCTTTTGTATCGCGGCGAACAGGGGCGACTCGGGGTTTAGGCCCGCATCCAAGCCGACCTGAAGCGCTTCGTCCGCGTTTTTACCCTGAAGGTAGCGTGCACGATAGGCCATAAGCCCGCCCACGCGGTTCGAGCTCCCGCAATGCACGATTGCCGGGCGCTGATCCTCTGCGAGTGCTGCGTCAAGCGTGCGCGCACTCGCGTCGTTGATGTCCTCGGGGCCGGCGACAGGAATATGAACGTAATGCATTCCTGCTTCGGCTATCAGCGCGGCTTCATCGAACTCATCGAATTCGCCGGCGGGCCGCAGATTGACGACGGTTCGCACACCGCCAGCCAACGCTTCTTTCAGCTGTGCCGCTGACGGCTGGCCGGCTGCGACCACGTTGTTCTCAAGCGGGTGGGCATTGGCTATGTTCGAAGCGTAATCGGTCATGGGGTCTCCTTCGGTTCGAATGCGCGATTGGTCACGGCTGGTTCACCTTGGCGGCCGTTCCCGAGGGTGGGGCATCTTGACCGAGCACGACGCCGTTCACGGTCTGGCCGTACATCGAGTGCTCGCCGTGATATTGCTCCGCGGTCTCGCTGACCGATCCGGTGAAACGCGGATCCTGCGGGCGCTCTTGGCTATCGATAAATCGGGCCACATCCCAAGCCTGTTGATCGGATAGCGTCGCCGCGCCCAGCGGCATGTTGGCCTTGATGAAACCGGCGGCGGTGTTCACGCGATGCATGCCCGCGCCCCAGTTGTAGGAGCGCGGTCCCCACAGAGGCGGAAACGCCAGACTGCCGTCCGCCGCTCGCTGACCTTGCCCGTCACTGCCATGACACAGGGCGCAGTGGTCGGCGAACACCTGTTTGCCGCGTGTGAAGCTTGGTGGCTGTTCGGGGGCCTCGAGTTCGGAATAGCCGCGCCCCGGGAGATTCTTGGCAACCGGCGCGCCGCTGGCCAGCCAATAGGCATAGGACTCGAGCGCGACGAGCACCTCGTCACCGCGCGGCGGCGGTGTGCCGTTCATGCTGTAGCGAAAACAGCCTTGGATACGCTCGGCGAAATCGTTGACGTGCTTGTTCTTGCCACGATACGCGGGGTACATCGCCCACGCCGCCCAGAGCGGTGCGGAATCCGGCCGACGGCCTTCGTCTAGATGGCAATTGGCACATTGCAGGTCGTTACCGACGAATTGATCGGCGTGCTGCTGCGTGTCGGTGAAGATGTCGCGGCCTTTACGAACCATGGCGCCGAACTCGTCGTCCGGGATCTCGCTGCGTGCGGGTGGGGCAAAATCGTCAGCCGCACTCGCAGCGCCGGGCTGCGCCGCGCCCGGAAGCGGTTCGCTTCTCTCGGACGCCGCGTTACCCGATACAGCCACGTCCTCAGATTTCGTGGCGCTCTCTGTCGTGTCGCCTCTAGCTGCGGGAGCGGCGTTCGCAGTTTTTGCCTGTGCTGGCGTCGGCGCGCTCTGATCCCGCGTGCCAACCCAGAAAATAACTGCGGCGAGCATGGCAAACGACACCGCGACCGTTAAAAGCGGAATACGATTACTCATGATCTAGCCCCTTGGCGGGTGCCGGTGATTGCGCAGCGAAGTATTGGGCGACTGGCTTGATATCCGATTCGTCCAACTTAGCGGCGATCGACGCCATCAAACCCATGGGCCCGCCGGGTCGCTTGCCATTGCGCCAGGCCCGCAACTGACCTTCGAGATAAGCTGCTGGTTGGCCGGCGAGGGCGGGGAAGTGCTCGCCCACACCCACACCCGCCGGGCCATGGCATTGGACACACGCGGGAATATCGTTCGCCCAACGGCCATGTTCCGCGAGCTCGGCGCCAGTATCGGGTGGGTTATCCGATTGTCCTTTGCTTGCCTGCGCGCCTTCTGTTGGAAGCTGGCTGTAATAGGTGGCCATCGCGCTTCGCTGGTCCGTAGACAATGCACTAGCAATCGGTTGCATGACCGCATTCTCGCGCGCGCCGCTGGCAAAGGCGTCGAGCTGCGAGTTGAGATAGGTCGCGCCGAGCCCGGCAAGGCGGGGGAAACCGGCGGCCGCATTGCCTTCGCCATTCACACCATGGCAGCTACTACAGGGCGCGATGTTCTCGCCGAGGCCTTGATTCGCTATATCGCTTGGACTTGCCTGTACCCAAGGCGAGACCGATAGAAGCCACACAAGCGCAGAAAGGGTGCATTTACGTATTGCCATTGTTAGAGCCTCCGCTTGGACCATTCCATCGTACCCCTACACGTATCTGTATACTACCGAGGCATAAAGATAGAGCAATTAGTTCTATCGGAATTGATATCCAGATGGTGGATGAGCGCCATGAGTGTGATTTTCGGAGTTCTGGTAGGCCTTGCCCTTGGCCTGACAGGCGGAGGCGGTTCGATTTTCGCAGTGCCGCTATTGATTTACGGCCTCGGCGAACCGGCGCAGGCTGCGATAGCGGTATCGCTCGGCGCAGTCGCAATTACCGCGGCGTTCGGGGCAGCAGAGTCCTATTGGCGCGGGTTAATCGAACTCAGAGCAGGACTCATCTTTGCAGTGGCAGGAGTTGCGACTGCGCCGGTCGGCGTCTATCTGGGCGATCTGGTTGACGAAGCTACGATTACGGCGCTATTCGCTGGCGTGATGATCCTCGTGGCTACAAGGATGTTTCGAAGCGCGCGCCGTGCGGGTGATGACTCGAAAGTCGTACGGGCGAGGCCGGCCGCCGACGCTCATGACGACCCGGGCACCGTTTGTCACTACAGCCGCGATGGCCAACTCCGGCTGAACGCGCCATGTAGCGCAGCGCTTGTAGCCGTCGGAGTTCTCGTCGGTGTCCTCTCCGGCTTTTTCGGCGTGGGTGGCGGCTTTCTAATCGTACCGGCGCTGATCATGATCACCGAAATGGGAATTCACAGAGCCGTCGCAACTTCCCTTTTGGTGATTACGCTTATTGGGTTATCTGGACTCACATCAGCGGTTTTTTCCGGTCGTGATATCGACTGGGCACTGACCGGCTTATTCATACTCGGTGGTGTTTTGGGGATGATCGGGGGCCGTACGTTGTCACGCTATATCGCTGGCCCGTCGCTACAGCTGGTTTTTTCGATCGCCATGCTGCTCACTGCCGGCTACATGATATTCAAAACGTTCTCGTAATTGAGGAATCACACTGACCAATGGCCGCATGCGGCCAAAAGCAGACGCTCACGGAGCTTCCGAACTCACTAATGCGCTGTTATCGCAAACACATCGACATGACACGCCTTCGGGATTCGAACCGTTTTTCAGTTCAGCCTAGTTCGTGAACGCTCAGTGCTGGTTTGCTCGCGTTAAACTGCATCGCCAAAAGCAAATCTGCTGGTCACTCATGCCGACACTTGTGGTCTATACCTGCGCTGCGCTTGCTGAGATCGCCGGCTGCTTCGCGTTCTGGTCTTGGCTCCGATCGGGGAATAGTGCGCTATGGCTTTTTCCGGGCATGGTTTCACTGGCGGCGTTCGCTTGGTTATTAACGCTCAGCCCCACTGATCAAGCAGGACGCGCTTACGCTGCCTATGGAGGCCTATATATAGTCGCTTCAATCCTTTGGATGTGGGCTATAGAAGGGCACGCGCCCGACGTCTGGGATGCCCTGGGCGGAGCGGTTTGTCTTGCCGGCGCAGCGATCATTCTGTGGGCCCCGCATGCGACGTGAAGTTTGTGCTTGAATCGCATACATCAGGGGCAAACTAGGTGAACCGATCATTGGAGGTCTGTATTGGGTGGTGCCCCAATCAAAGACATCGGGTCACGCGAAAATACCCCAAGACTTGATGGCGAATCCAGCGCTGCGAGGCTCGCCTCGCGCCGAACTGAAAGAGGTAGACGAACAACGGCTCGATCGATCAACCGATCGCTAACGGCGACAGTCACCCAGCACAGCAGGACAGCTGCTCGACATCTTTGGTAAAAGTCTGGGCACAGAGCTTGAGCGCTTCCACGTGAACCAGATAAGGAAACAACAGATCGCCCAAGGCTTCAACGGTCATGCCGTGGTGGACGGCCAATACAGCGGCCTGAATCATCTCGCCGGCTTCGGGAGCCAAGATTTGAGCTCCGAGTAGACGATGGCTGGCCGCCTCGGCAACCAGCTTGACGAATCCGCGGGTCTCGAAGTTGGCAAGCGCACGTGGTACATGTTCCAACCCTAAAGAACGGGTCTCGATCTCGAGGCCGCGCGCTTGGGCTTGGCGTTCATCCAACCCCACCGTCGCGATCTGCGGATCGGTGAAGATCACTGCCGGCATGGCGGACAGATCCAGCCGCGCTCGACCGCCGGTCATGTTGACGGCCGCGCGGGTGCCGCCGGCGGCGGCCACATAGACGAACTGGGGCAGCGTCGTACAATCGCCAGTGGCATAGATATGCTCGGCGCTGGTACATAGCGAGGCATCAACCCTGATCGCACCGCGTTCATCGGTCACCACCCCGATCTTGTCTAGTGCCAAATCGCGGGTGTTCGGGGAGCGGCCCGTTGCCACCAGCAGCCGGTCGCCCTGGATCGGGCCGTCGTCGGTGTCGAGCGTGAATTGCCCTGCCGCAAAATGTACGGAACGCGCCTGGCTGTGCTGGCGTACGTCGATTCCTTCGGCGCGGAAGGCCGCGGCAAGGCCCTCGCCGAGCGCGGGGTCTTCGCTGGATAGCAGCGTACTGCGGGCCAGGACTGTGACCTTCGAACCCAAACGGCGGAACGCTTGAGCCTGTTCAACGGCAACGACAGAGGCGCCGATGACGATGATGTGCTCGGGCGTGTCCGGACTGAAAACCGCCTCATCGGACGTCCAATACGGCGTGTCGGCCAGGCCCGGTATCGGTGGGATCGTTGGGGAAGCCCCGGTAGCGATCAGAATGCGATCGGTCACCAAACGATCTTCGGACCCGTCATGTGCCGTGACAATTAGCGTATGCGCATCTTCGAAGTGGGCCCGCCCGCGGCGCAGCGTAATCGATGGATTATCGTCGAGTATTTTCTGGTACTTGGCCGCGCGTAGTTCTTCGACTCGGGACTGCTGCTGGCGCTGCAGGCGTGGCCTATTAATCGTTGGCTTGCAATCTGCCAACCCATCAAACGGGTTGTGGCGTTGGTGCTGGGCCAGTTCGGCGGCGCGAATCTGGATCTTGGACGGCACGCAGCCCACATTGACGCAGGTGCCGCCAATGATGTCGCCCGACTCGATCATGCTCACCCGCGCCCCTGCCTCAACGGCGCGGATGGCAGCCGCAAACGCGCCGCTGCCACTGCCAATGATCGCGATATGGCGGTTTTCGTCTTCTCCCGCGACCCGTGAAGACTGGGCAAGCGAAGATTCGTCGTCCCAGTTGCGGGCATCGTAGCCTTGGGCCTGTACCGCTTCGATCAGCGTGGTTTCATCTGTGCCGTCATCCAACTGGACTTCGGCACGGCGCTCGGCATAGGACACCACAGCGCTTGCGCTAGGAAGTGCATTGAGCGCGTCCTCGACCCTTTGGGCGCAGTGCGCGCAGGTCATGCCGTGAATAGCGAGTATGCGTTTCATTTGGGTTCCGGATCGGTCGGGTTTAGCAGGCCATTTTCTTACGCCGATAAACGGCGTAGATCGTCAGCCCCAGGAAAAAGGCCAGCGCGGGCAGCAGCACATA
This sequence comes from Endozoicomonas sp. G2_2, assembly GCF_017744135.1. Lineage (GTDB taxonomy): Bacteria > Pseudomonadota > Gammaproteobacteria > Nevskiales > Salinisphaeraceae > Salinisphaera. The sequence continues at coordinate 4,942 of NZ_JAGHQU010000024.1, read as the reverse complement.
GTCCAAATAGCCCACCAGCGCAGAAAGACCGACGACGCCGAACAGGATCACCAGCACCGGCGTGAAACAGCACAGCGCCGCGATGACGGTGCCTGCAATGCCCACACTGAACAGCTTTTTATTGCGGCCCATGTGGTGTTACTCCGTTGGCTCGGACGGATAGCCAGCGCGGGTCGTGGCCGCGGTTAAGTCCGAGACCGAAGCAATCTTCGGATCGAAGGCGACCGTGGCGGTCTTGGACTCGTAGTCCACGCGCACCGTGTCGACGCCGTCGACCTGCTGGAGCGCCTTGCGCACCACAAAGGGACAGGTCGCGCAGGTCATATGACCCACCGCAAGCGTTACGGTCCTTTCAGCCGCCGCAAAAGCGCCTTGTATCCAGACCGTGCCCACCAGCAGCATGGTGGCCACTAGAATCATGCGTTGTTTTCGAACCATGACGATCGTTCCTTAGAGAAAAGCCGGCGCGTACCAGGGAAAGGTGAGCAGTGCCGTGACGAGTAATGCGAGCAGCCAGAAGATGAGGCGCTGACGGCGCTTGACCGCGGGTCGTGCGCACGCTGTATCGGAATCGCAACTCGGCTCGCGGCGATACAGCCGCCAACCGGCAAAAATCAGCAGCGCCAGCGTAATGACGACGAATATCGGCCGATACGGTTCCAGTGCAGTGAGCGAACTCATCCAAGCGCCGCCGACACCAATCGATATCAACAACACCGGCGCTACACAGCACAGGGAAGCCCCGACCGCGGCGAGTACGGCGCCGATCTGGGCCCAGGTGGTGCGACCGGTCGCGGTCGTGGGGTCGTTCATGAAAAGGCTCCGTGCCGGTTCGATAATCGGACGAAGCGCAGCTTAAACGCGGTACTCAGGTACCGTGTCAAGGGCTGGCTGAGTTATTTCAGTCGCGGCGGGACAGCGTCTCGATCAGCGGACAATGATTGGACACTTGCGCGTTCCGGCAGCGATCGATCAGCCCATCCAGCGTGTCTTGCATTGCGGCCAGATCGGCGATGCGGGCTGCCACCAGCGCGCGCTGATTTTCCGCAACGCGGCGTACGTCATCGCAATGACCGTCACCCAAAATCAGCAAGTCGCCGATTTCGTCAAGGCTGAACCCCAAGCCCTGCGCGCGCTTGATGAAACGAATGCGGTCAACGGTCGCGCGCGGATAGCGACGGTAGCCAGTGGACGGTTTGGGCGGCTGATCGATCAATCCGCGTCGCTGGTAATAGCGCACAGTTTGCAGATTTACGCCGGCGGCCGCCGCGAGTTTTCCGATCGTTAGTCCAGTCTCAGCCATGTCGTTTCAGGTTCAATTTGCCACGCGTAAATACGGTAGCAACAAGACATACTCGATGCGCCGTCACCAGCGCCTATCCAGTCGCGGGCGGTGCAAGTTCAAACCGGGCCGAGTCGGTGCTGGTAAATCTTGGTGGAGGCTCATGCTTGCCTGTAGTGGGTGACCGATACGGTTTGAACCATTGGCGACTGTATCCACTGAATGAGCAAATCCTGTCGAGCGTCGCCGCCGAGCACCTGTTTCGCTGGGCATCAAACCACATCGAATTAAGGGTGCCTGATACGACTGCCCGTCAAGTCATTTTTGAAAGGCTTGGCGTGGGTGCCGATCGCTGACTGGGATGGTCCACTTTAGGTCGATAGCCGGCCTCGCGCGATTAGCTATTCCGAGTTCCCTAACCGACGTGCCCCGGTAGAGAGTGCTTGAAAAACGTCTTGAGACGCTTTTATCGGCCGCCGAGAAACGCCGCCGAGTGCCACTCTGCCGGATGTAGGTTAGCGCCTGCGCCGTACCGGCGGCGCCTCTGTGCAAAAGAACGGCTCCACCCAAGTCGCCGAGCGACAATACAAACTAGAAAAGAATCGATCTGATGAAAACGTGATTGTCTTTTCCGCCGTTCATCGACTTTGTTTGGGTCAAAACACGAAACGGGAAAATCGTACGTTAAGCAGCGACGCGCGCCCGCAGCCTATCGGTAACGTTATTCATTGGCCGCTAAAGCTTCGATGATGCGGCAATTCTGGATTCGACCACCGCGGCAGGCATGAATCATATCCTCCAACGACATTTCCAACGCCTGCAAGGCCGTAAGCTTCTTACGCACGGCTTCGAGATGCTCTTTAGCGAGTCGAGCGACGTCTTCACAGGAGGCATCACTCTGATCGGCTTGCGTCAGCAGCATGCGTACATTGTCTTGGCTGAAGCCCAGTTCCCGGCAGTGCTTGATGAACATGAGCCGTTCGACATGTGAAGGGCGGTAGTGGCGCTGGCCGCCCTCGCTACGGCCTGCTTCCGGTAGCAGGCCTACGTCGCCATAGTAACGAATCGTGGCTACACCTACGCCCGTGTGTCGGGCGAGATCGCCAATCCGTAGATCGGATTGCCTCATAACCTTCTCGCGCTTGAAGCTCTAGTAGCTCGAGGACTTAGTGTGTGGCTGTTGCAGCACGCTCGCAACTAAAGCGTAGGAATATCCTGTGTGCAACCGAGCTTCGATCAACCGCATGTCGGCGCGCAACGTCTCAGCACTCCCAATCATGCTCGTGGTCTATGGTCTGGCGTTGCTCGCTGGCGGCGTTTTGCCGCTCGCTTTCGCGCCGTTAGGTTGGTATTGGCTGGCCGTGCTGTCGCCGGCGGTTCTATTCCTGTTGGCCGTGCGTCTACCAAAACGTGCTGCGCTGTGGGCAAGCTACTTCTTCGGGTTGGGTTACTTCGGTGTAGGCGTTTCATGGGTGTTTATCAGCATCAATCGCTATGGCAGCGGACCCGTAGCAGCCCTGCTCGTCACGGTAGGCTTTGTAGCCCTCTTGGCCTTGTTCCCGTGGTCAGTGGTATTTCTCGTGCGCACCTTATCCGCCCGGATGAATGGCGTTGCTCTATGGTTTGGTTTGCCAGCGGCATGGGTACTGAGCGAATGGGTCCGGCTCTGGTTCCTGACCGGTTTTCCTTGGCTTTTTTTAGGTTACAGCCAGATCGGCACGCCGCTTGCCGCGATCGCACCCGTATTTGGCGTGCTGGGCGTGAGCTTTGTGGTGACCGTTATGGCGGGGGGCCTTGCGTGGATGATTCTTCGTTTGAGCTTGCGGCGCCTGGGAATCACAAGCGGCGCACTGGTGGCGCTATTGCTTGGCATTTCATTGCTTGATCGTGAATGGACCGAGCCGGTAGTAGCCAAGCCACTGTCCATTGCGCTTGTGCAGGGGAATGTGGAACAAGACAGGAAATGGGAGTCAGGAGCGCTGGCGTTCACTTTGAGGCGCTATAGGGCACTGACACAGCCATACGCTGGAACGGACCTTATAGTCTGGCCGGAAACCGCCGTGCCGGCGTGGTTCGATCAAACCTCTGAATATCTAGACCGACTTCAAGTACGCCTCGGCGAGCGCGGATCGACCCTTATGCTGGGTATCCCCATGCGTACACGCCAGGGCGAAGCATACAATTCTGCAGTGAGCCTGGCTCGCCCAAGTCAGTTCTATTACAAACGGCATCTGGTGCCCTTCGGTGAATACGTCCCACTGCGTCGATTTGTGGGCCCATGGTTGAATATTCTGGGCGCACCGCTTGAAGACTTCAGGGCAGGCCAGCAGCCACAACTACTATATGCCTCCGGCATGCCCATCGGCGCATTGATTTGCTTTGATGTGGTGTTCGGCGCTGAAGTTACTGACCTGCTCCCAACCGCGCAGTTGTTGGTCAATCTGAGTAACGACGCGTGGTTCGGAGACTCCCTAGGGCCGCATCAACACCTGCAAATTACCCAAATGCGCGCCGTTGAAACTGGGCGCCCGCTTGTCCGATCCACCAATACCGGGCTCACGGCGGTAATCGATCACAACGGTCAACTGCTGGCGCGCGCGCCTCAGTTCGAGCCGACTGTTTTGCAGGCAGAGGTCACCCCGCGTACGGGGACCACGCCCTACGTCCGCTGGCAGGACAAACCGGTGCTGGCTGTCGTCGGGATCGCACTGGTCGTGCTCGTTGGGGTAGGAAAAAAGACAAACGAAATTCAGTCTCGCTGAGTGCTTGACCCTTTAGTCGCTAGAGGTTTTATCGTCGTCTTATATCCAACAGAGTTTGGCGCATGATTGCGCTGGTGGAGGGAACACGGGATGGCCGATTGCGGCTGTGAATTCGAGGCCAAAGACCAGGCCCAACAAAAGGCGCTCTACTGGCTGTTGGCGATCAACGGCGTCATGTTTCTAGCTGAGTTCGGGATTGGTTTGCTAGGCGGCTCGACCGCCTTGATCGCCGACTCGCTCGACAACTTCGCCGATGCAGCGGTTTATTCTGCGGGGCTGTATGCGGTGGGGCGCGCCGCCCATCACAAGGCGCGCGCCGCTTCCATCGGCGGCGTCGTGCAAATACTGCTCGCGCTGTTCGCCGTGGGTGAGGTGGTTCGGCGAACCCTGATGGGCAGCAATCCCGAGCCCAGCTACATGATGCTGATGGGCGCGGCGGCACTCGTGGCAAACACAACCTGTTTGCTTATCATCGCCCGCCACCGACAAGGCGACGTGCACATGCGCGCGAGCTGGATATTTTCGGCCAACGATGTAATCGCCAATATCGGCGTCATTGTCGGTGGCGCGCTGGTCTACTACTTCGACACGCGGTACCCCGATCTCATTATCGGTTTGGTCGTTGGTTTTATCGTGTTACGCGGCGGTATCCGCATCCTGAAGGACGCGCGCCAAACGCGAGACGAGCTTCAGGAATCACCGTCCTCGGAAAGCACTTGAACATGGCGATATCTTCGCGCGGTGCAAACAGGAAGCATAGCTTGTGTCTGCGCGACCATACCCCGGTTTCAGTAGCGTTTCGATCCAGAGCCCCAGGGTTTAAATGGCCGCTTCTGCGGCCATCCGCGCAGCGTAGTCAGCGGGCGTCAGCCCGCTGAGTTCTTTCTTCGGTCGTTCT
>NZ_JAGHQU010000023.1 GCF_017744135.1 Endozoicomonas sp. G2_2 | reverse complement strand
GGCCATGGAGATCTCGCAGGACTGGCAGACGGGGCGACGCTATCTGAATATGAGCGAGGACGACAGCGAATAGAACGATTACGCCAACGTCAGGATCGCGTTTTTACAGAAAGAATGTTGCTTAATCCTTGAGATGGCTACCCCAGAAGATCCTCCTTCATCGACTGAATCGCCTCATCGCGTTATGGAACGTGGAATGTATCAGTCCGCGGTTGGCGTGAACCGACTCAGGAACAAGGAAGGAAGTGGTCACGGTAGGCCTTGGGTAGCTAGCTTGGGAGTAGTCGAAGCCGAAGCGGCAATTGAGCTTGCCGGGGTCGTCGCCGGCTATATGCTGGATAAACTGGACAATCGCTAACAAAACGCTGCATTTGACCGCCCAAAGCGCTGCCGCGCTTCGGGTTCCCTGCGCAGCCTTCGGCTGCTCCGGCGGCAACTGAGCTTCGGCGTTGGGCGCGCTAAACGCACAAAAAATATAAGGAGGAACTGTGGCGTTATATGCACAGCTAGGTTTCAAAAATCATCCATTCCTTAAAACGAACGCGGATGAAGAAGATGCTCTTGAATCCTATTTTGTTCCGCCTCCATATTTCGACGCGGTGATTGGCGATTCTAGTGCCCCAAGTTCCTCAGTTGTTTTAGCTCCTCGTGGTTCAGGAAAGACTGCTCAACGTCGCATGGTGGAGGCAGAATCGGTCCGTAGTAACTTCTTAGCAGTCACTTACGACAGGTTCGAGTTTAGTTCCGGTCAAAAAATTTCGGAAATTACTCTTCAGTACCATCTGAGGAATATCATCACAAGGGTTTTGGTTTCTTTCTTGTCGTATCTAAGCGAGCAAAGAAATGTAGCGGAATTAATATCTAAAGACGAGAAAAAACAACTTTCGATTTTTATCAACGGTTATTTAGGTGGGCTGACAGGTGATGGTATTCAGGAGCTATTGGCTGAGTTAAAGAGTCTGCCCGACAAATTTAAAGATTTCTGGCGTAATCATGTTGGCTTCATGGAGTCAGTAATAAATTTTCTGCTGCGGACTTATGACCTTGAAAAAATAGATCTCCCAGACGCCAAGCAAGAGGAAAAGCGCCTCGGCGAAACGTACAAGCATCAACTTGAGACGTTGTTGTCGCTGGTTCGGAAAATAGGGTTTGAATCTATTTACGTACTGATAGATAGGCCAGACGAGACAGAGAAGACCGGAAACAATCCAGACGCGACATATCAGTTGATAAAGCCGCTTATAAGGGATCTCGAACTTTTAGGACTAAGGGGTTATGCGTTCAAGTTCTTCTTGTGGGATCAGATTGAGCCTTACTACAGGGCAGATGCGAGGCCTGACCGAGTCGCGCAATACGAGCTGAAATGGACTCGAAACGGGCTAAAAGAGGTGCTCTCGAGAAGACTTAAGTCATACAGCGACAACCGAGTCGAAAATTTTGATCAATTGATGGCTGAGCCCTGCGGCATTGACGATCATTTATGCCTGCTGGCCAACGGATCCCCTCGCAATCTGATTCGTCTTTGCGAGACTATTTTCGCCATTCAGGCAGAGCGTAATCTTGATTCCAACAGGATTACGATTTCGGCAATTGATCAAGCTACTGTTATTCATAGTGAAAAAGTTTTTATTGAGAGCCATGGCGAAAATGTACTAAAAGATCTCCAGAGAATTGGACAGGAGCTTTTCACTACGAACTTTGTTGCTAACGACATTCTTAAAATTTCTGGCAATGGGGCCAGAAATAAAATTACGGCTTGGGCCAACCTAGGCATCGTTGCCCAGGTTGGAACAGTTATAGTGCCGCCCGCAACTAGGCCGACGCATCTATACGGCGTAATTGATCCATGCGCAGTTCGTATAATACATAGGAATGTCCCATTTGAGGACTTCGTTCAGGATCGCTGGCTGCCGTGCGATCATTGTCTAACTGATAATTTGATAAGTTTGGAGTTGTACCCAGAAGGCGAGGATCCATTGTGTCGACAGTGCGGTCGCATATTATTGTAATTATGCCCAACAGGTCGCTGCAGGTGACCGCCCAAAGCGCTGGCGCGCTTCGGGTTCCCTCCGCGGGCTTCGCCCGCTCCGGCGGCAACTGAGCTTGGGCGTTGGGCGTCAATTCCCCCAAGAGTGCTATTCTGAAGCTAAGCGTGTTGAAAGATAAGCAATGTCGAAATTAGATGGTCTGAAAGAAGAACTCGCCTATCTCAAACTGTGGCTGGGGATCATGATTGTGACCGGCATTAGTCTCATTGGTTGGTTGCTGACGAGCATTCATTCTGCCTCGTGGTTCCTGTTGCTTGGCGGATTCATTGCCTTGCTTTCTATTGCCATCGGATGCTCGGCTCTTCATCGTCAAATCGAGGTCAAAATCAAAGAGATTTCGGAGTTGTAGCTATGGAAATTGTAATGGGTTTAGTGCTTGTGGCTGGCGGCGGTTTTCTTACCTACCTTGCCTTGGATGCCGTTCGCCGCGCCAAGTAGTTCATAGCCACCCAACAGATCGCTGCAGTTGACCGCCCAAAGCGCTGGCGCGCTTTGGGTTCCCTCCGCAGTCTTCGGCCGCTCCAGCGGCAACTGCGAAATTGGGATCAGGTCTTGTATTGTGCATCGCGACCAGCGCCGTTGTGACTGATCGTACATTTCACCGTTAAACCGAACACTCGTCGCCATTCTCGAGCTACGGCGTAAGAACCCAGTCTGCGGACTTATCAATCATCGTGAACCAGCTTTGCCGGTGATAGTATTCCGTGGGACTACATCAAGTGCATCAGGGAGTTGTCATGAATCAGGTTATCTATCTTGTCGGTCTCGTGGTCGTTGTGATTGCGGTTCTTTCGTTTGCGGGCATTCTTTAAGACAAGACTTGTTTAAGACGACGCGCGGCGCGTTGCGGTACGCGCTCGGCGATTCGCGGTAACGCTGCCAACGACGCCGGTAAAAAAGCGCCCGAAGTGACGGCTGGGGTGGCCAACGCTTCGGGCTTTTTTATTGGTTCGGGTCAGGGCGTGCCGGGCCGTATCGATTCTTGTGCGAATGCCTGGCGACAGGTTGCCCTCCGTCGAGCTAAAGGCGGTTTAGCAGCGCCTGCTTCTTCGCGTTGAATTCGTCATCCGTTAGAACGCCTTCGCGGTGAAGGGCGCCGAGCTTTTCGATGGCTTCGAGAATTTCCATGCTGCTTTGGGGCGTGGCTTGCTCGGCTGCGGCGGGCTCGCCTGATCTGTGTTCGGTGGCCGTTGCGTTGCCGGCGGGATTGTTCCTGTCGTCGTCGCATCGTGCCAGCTCGTCCAGCGGCAGTTCGCCGAACGGTGTTGTGAAGACGAGAGTTGCGCTCGTGCCTTGCTGCGCCTGTGCGATGCCGGTGATGCAATGGTCTGCGGTCTTGTACAGGTCCACCTGATCGCCGCTGCGGATCGCCATACGCGCGGCGTCGTCGAAGAAGGCATAGGCCAGGTCGTCGGTGTGGCCGGTGGCGACGGGGTCGCCCCATTCATGGGGCCACCAGCGTTGGCGCGGGCTGACGCTCGTATCCCAGGCGCGGGCTTCCGGGCTGATGCGTCTGTAACCGGATTGGCCGGGCGCGTGTTGTGCGCGCAATAGTGCGGACAACCGGTTGCACAGGGATTCGATGGCGTTGTTGAGCACGCGGTCGCCGGGCGTGGTCGTCATCATCAGGCCGCCGCGCATCCACTGGCCGGGGCCGTGGAATTCGGGATGGTCGAACATCGCCATGTCGCCACCACCCTGGGTGACGGCTTCAAACAGATGTCGTACCGCGTCTTCACTGAAGCCGTATTGCCGGCTGAATTTTGCGAGGCGGGCGTTGGTGTCGGCGGCGGTTTCGGTCATGGGCGTGTGAAAGATCGTATTGTCGGAGAATCGAGGGCGTTGCTGTCGGTGCTTGCCGTCGCCCGGTTTCAAGCACGATAACCGGGTGGGGCCGATGCGGTGCCGAAAAATCGACGAGAGCGGTGATCGCGCTGGTGCTCCGGCGCCCGCGCGTCAATGTGAGGCGCGGTATCTGGCGCGTGATCGGGTTCATATGCCGGTGTGCGATGTGGTGCGGCTGAAAATTCGTCGTTCCTCGTGCGGCTGGTGATACGATCGAATGCGATCACAGACGCCGTGATCGCAGTACGCATATTGGAGCCCACAATGCGCAATATCATCTATCTGATCGGTCTCGTTGTCGTGATCGTGGCGGTGCTTTCCTTCCTCGGCGTCATGTAGCGGCATGCGCTGATGCTCGGCACGCCGGCGGTCGACGACCGCTGGCGTGGCCCGAGCCGCCGTCGCACGCACGGATTGTCGGCGCGCAACGCGCGGGCCGGTTTTCAACCGCCGATGTGCGCGGCCCCTGTGTCGGTCTTCCAGCGGGATGGGAGGTGGCGATGACGGGTGATGTTTTCGAGGGCGGCTGCCAGTGCGGTGCTGTTCGTTACCGCACCCGCGGTGCGCCGATGGTGGCGGCGATTTGCCACTGCAGCATGTGCCGCCGGGCGCACGCCGCGCCTGCGGTCGGCTGGGCCATGTTTCAGCAAAGCCAGGTGGTGTTTACCGGCGCGCTGCTGCGCGAGTTCGCGTCGTCCGAAGAGGCTAGGCGCGGCTTCTGCGGCGCATGCGGCACACAGATCAGTTTTACCGCCAGCTTCCTCCCCGGACTGATCGATATTGCGCTGGGTAGCCTGGACGAACCGGAAGCGATCGTTCCGCAACTGCATTACTGGCATTCCCGGCATCTCGGCTGGGCCGAGTTTGCCGATGGCCTGCCGCGTTATCCCGAGCTGCCGCCGTTCGACGAGGACTAACGCGCCGACGCCTGAGCTGCGGTGGCCATTCTGATATCGAAAACCTGCCGGGTTTCTGCTCGTTCGGCTACGGCGTGGTACCGCTTCGGCGAGACCATCCAACGTATTGATCAGCCAGCCGAGCCCAGCGGCGCGCCGTATTCATGGCTCGTGCACAACGGCGCTTGACGTGGACCGCCGGACAGCCAAAACTCGAAAGGAAGGGCGGTTTCGCATAGTTACGATAAATGTGACTTATACATACAAATAACCCGCCTGCAGATAACGACAACAAGCCCACACTCTGGAGGAGGAGTCATGGCGACCAACCCGGATGAGTTTGCATCCAGCGCGTCGACGAGCGCGCGCCCCGCTGTAGCCCCCATGCCCGAGGTCGACGCCCAGTCGCTGGCGCAGACCATCGAAGCCCATGCGCAGACCGCGCCCAACGCGCCGTGCCTGGAATATCTCGGTGTATCGATCAGCTACGGGGAACTGGATCGCTGGGCGAATCGCTTCGCGAATCTTCTCAAGGAACTGGGCGCCGGCCGCGGGGATGTGGTCGGTTGCCACCTGCCGAACACGCCGCAATACGTGATCGCGCTGGTTGCAGCTTCCAAACTGGGGTGTGCCGCTTCGGGTGTGTCGCCGCTGCTGACCGCGCCGGAGTTGAAGTATCAGGTCGAGGACGCGGGCATTCGTTTTCTGGTGACGCTGGATCGCCTGTATGAAACCGCGCTCGGCCCCAACGACGGCAAGCTCCCGAACCTAAAGGCGGCGATCGTCTGTTCGCCGATCGATTTCCTGCCCGGCTGGAAAAAGACGCTCGCGCATCTGCTCAAGAAAGTGCCCAAGTTCAAGCTGCCGGCCACGCAGCAGCTCAACCTCGTCGCGTTCTGGTCGGCGATCAACGGCGCGGACGACAGCCGTGTGGCCAGCGAGGTGGCGATGGACGACGTGGTGCTCATCCAGTACACCGGCGGCACCACCGGCAAGCCCAAGGGCGCAGAGCTGACGCTGCGCAACACGCAGTCCAACGCGGCGCAGAGCGAAACGATGGTGGACTACGCCATGGGCGAGGAGACGTTCGCGTCTGTCTTCCCGTATTTCCATGTTGCCGGGCTGGGCGTGTGCCTGATGGGGCTGCGCAATCGCGCCAAGCTGATCGTGGTGCCGGACCCGCGTGATCTGAAATCGTTCTGCAAGGCGATGCAGGCGCATCCACCGACGTTCTTCGGCAATGTGCCGACGCTCTACCAGATGCTGCTCGGCGAGCCCGAGTTCGCCAAGGTGGATTATTCCAGTCTCAAGATCGCGGTCTCCGGCGCGGGCCCGATGCCGGCCGAGCTGATTCCCAAGATCGAGGCCGTGATCGGCCGGGGCAAGTTCTGCGAGGTCTACGGCCTGACGGAAACCAGCCCGTTGCTGACCATGAACCCGCTGGGCAAGGCCAAACCGGGCACCGTGGGCGTGGCGCTTGCGGGTACCGATATCCGGATTGTCGACGCGGAGACGGGCGACCAGGAGATGCCCGTGGACGAACCGGGCGAACTGGTCGCCAGCGGGCCGCAGGTGTTCGGCGGCTATCTCGGCCTGCCCGAGGAAACCGCGAAGGCGCTGCGCGAGTTCGACGGCAAACGTTTCTTCTATACCGGCGATATCGCCAAGCGTGATGCCGACGGGTATTTCACCATCTGCGACCGCAGCAAGGACATGCTCATCGTCGGTGGCTACAAGGTGTTCTCGGTCGAGGTGGAGAACGCGCTCAAGGCCATGGACGAGATCGAGCTGTCGGCGGTGATCGGCAAGCCGGATCCCGAGCGGGCCGGCAACGATCAGGTCAATCTCTATGTGCAGCTGTCCGCGGATGCGCAATCGCAGCCGCAGGATCAGGTGAAAGAGCGGATTCTGGCCTTCTGTCGCGAGCATCTGGCGCCGTACAAGGTGCCCAAGCAGATCCACGTGATCGACGAGATTCCGCTCACGCCGGTGGGCAAGGTCGACAAGAAGGCGCTGCGCAACTAGGCATTGCGCCGACAGACAAGGGCCGGCGTCCGCTCGGGGCGCCGGCCCTTTTTACTGCCATTGCGTGAACGCAAGCGCACTGGCGGCCGCGGCTATTTCTTGCCGGCCTGCTCGCGGCGGATCTTGGTCACCTTGTCGATGATGTTCTGGTTTACCTCGGCGCACTGCTTGAGCGAGGTGTCGGCGCCGCATTCGATCATCAGATCCATGGTGTTGCCGTTGGCGTCGTTCACCTTGAAATGTATCGAGGGCGAGGCCGCCGGCATGACCACCGCGCCGTGCGGGCCTTTGTGCGGATGCTTGGGATGATCCGAGCCGCCGCAGGCGCTGAGTGCGAGACTGCCGGTAACGAGCGCGGCGACGGTGGCGATTCTGAGCATGAATACCTCGATGGAATGCAGTTGAAACGGCGGCTTCGAGTATCCGGTTTGCGCGTGACCCGGCGCAACTGCTCTGGCCGGCGCGGACTCCCGCGCTCTAGACATAGGCGTTGAGGAAAGATCGCAGCTGCTGTTCGCGCATCGCACCCGTCTTGGTGACCTTTTCTTCGCCGCCGGCATAAAGCACGAGGGTGGGCGTGCCGCTCAGGCCGTACTGGGGACGGGTCTGGTTGGTCGAGGCGTCCATGCGCACGATGGTCACCCGGTCGGCGTAGGTGCGGGCGGCGTCGGCCAGCAGCGGCTCGAGGCGTGCGCAGTAGGCGCAATTCGGAACATGGAACTCGACGAGCACCGGCGTTTTGGCGTCGGCCAGCAGGGTTTCGAGTTCGGTATCGGTAATATCGTCGAGAGGCTGGGTCATGGCGCGACCTCGCTTGGCTGTGTCCTGTGCGCTAGCGTGCCTTAAAACGCAGGTGGGCACCGCATGAACGCGCCATTGGCGGCGTGCGATCGTCGAAAATGCCCCGGTGGCGGGCGAATGACGGTAAGGTGCCGATAGTTGCATATACAAGGCAAATAATGAGAGCTCTCGAGATCGTCCGCGTGTCGCCCATGCTTCGTCGCTTTTATCCGCTGGGGTGCTTCTAGTGGCGCTGCCGAAACACTCGTCCGTGCTCACGATTGCCAGCGGCGTACTGGTCACGCTGGTCACGGTCGCGCTCGCGCGATTGTCGTTCGGGCTCATTCTGCCGCCGATGCGCGAATCGCTCGGGCTGAGCTACGAGCAGGCGGGCAATCTCGGGACCGCGACCGCGCTGGGTTATCTGTCGCTGGTGATGGTCGCCGGCGCACTGGCTTCGCGCCGCGGTGGGCGGGTATCGATCCTGCTGGGGTTGATATGCGTCATCGTGGGTTTTGCCGGGCTGAGTATCGCGACGGTGTACTGGCAGCTGCTGGTGCTGATGACGTTGCTGGGCTTCGGCACCGCGTTCGCCTACACGCCGTTGATCTCGCTGATCGCGACCTGGTTCCCCCAGCGGCGCGGGCTGGTCATCGGCCTGCTCAACAGCGGCGTGGGCACGGGCATGATGAGCGCCGGCTGGGTGGTGCCGTTTCTAAGCGAGGCGTACGGAGACGAAGGCTGGCGCTGGGTCTGGGTGCTGTTTGGTGTCGTGGGCGTGGTCGCCTTCCTGGGCGCGCTGTGCTTTCTGCACAACCCGCCGCGCCCGGCAGTGGACGAACCCGCTGGCGATAGCGCGGCGGCGCGGCGCAAGGCCATGCGTCGTGCCGTGTTTCGCAATCCGTATGTGGTAACCGTGGGGCTGGTCTACGGCATCGTCGGCATGACGTATATCGTGCAGGCCATCTTCATGTTCAGCTTCGCGCTCGATGCGGGCGTGGATCCGACAATCGCCGGTTTTCTCGCCTCGTTCATGGGTTTTCTCGGCATCGTCTGCGGGCCGATATGGGGCAGCGTGTCGGACCGGCTCGGGCGCGGCCAGAGTCTCGCGCTGGCCATGGGCATGGCGTTCGTCAGTACCGTGATCCCGGTGCTGTCGCCAACGCTTGCCGGGTTCGCCGCGCATTTCGTGATTCTCGGCGTATCCGTAACCGGCATGTTCACCTCCGCGCTGGCGGCGTCCACCGAGCGAGTGACCGCCCATGAAGCGCCGCTGGCGGTGAGCTATGTCACCGTGTTCTTTGCGGCCGGCCAGCTGATCGGGCCGACGGCGGCGGGGTGGCTGATCGGCTGGACCGATGGCTTCCGGCTGACCTTCGGCCTGAGCTCGGCGATCATTCTGGTCGGTGCCGTGTTGAGTTGGCGACTCACGCGGCTGCCGCTGCCCGTCGCGCGGGGCGAGTCTGCCGAGGCCTAGCCGCGGCCACGAACTCGCGATCGTCGCGGGTTTCGGTCACGGCGCCATTTCCGGCGTTAAGGCAGGGCGATAGCGTATGCCGTTGTCGCCCATAGAAAAAACCTGTATCGCAAACACGCGGGCATGAGCCTTGAGCGGCAAGGGTTTGCGCCGCGCCTGCCACTCGAATGCCGGATGCGATTGCGTCGGCTGTCATCCCGGGGTTCGATGCCGGTGCGCACCGTTCGAACGGAATAGGGGCATGAGGCGCGCCGATTCGCAGATCGCGCCCCACCCCGCGCTGTTCGATACTGCGGCGTGGGAACGGCAAGCGTCCGGCCACCCGCCGGCCGGCGCAAGATCAACGCACGGCTGCGCGCCGAAAGCGACGCCGCGCGGGGTGGGCGGTGCGATCATGCAGGCGTTGTCGTCGCATCCCACGTTTATGGCGGCGGCGTTGCCACAGCATGTGTTTCCGCCGCTGTTCAACCGCTACGGGGTGGGGCACCGATTCGGCGCGCATATCGACAACTCGATCCGCCAGCATCGCCAGAGCGGCGCGCGTATTCGTACCGACCTGTCGGCCACGCTGTTCTTTGCCGGGCCGGAGGAATACGACGGCGGCGAGCTGGTCATCGAGGACAACTTCGGCACCTAGAACGTCGAACTGCCGGCAGGGCATCTCGTGCTCTATCCGGCCAGCAGCCTGCACCACGTCACCGAAGTCACCCGCGGGCGCCGCATGGGCGCGTTCTTCTGGATCCAGAGCATGATCCGCGACGACGGCTAGCGGCGCATCCTGTGGGATATGGATCGCGCGATCCAGGAACTTACGCTCGCGGTGCCCGATCATCCGTCGCTGGTCAGCCTGACCGGCACCTATCACAACCTGTTGCGGCGCTGGGCGGACGTCTGAGTCCGGCGCGGCATGGCCGTCGCGGGCGGGCCATGCTGGTCGTCCGGCCCGTTCAGGCGATGGGTTCGCCTGCCGGCCTTGCCGCCGGCTCCGGCGCGAACAGGGCCAGCGGGTGTCCGGCACAGATGCGCGTGTCGACCGCGGCGCCGTCGGCGAGATGGTGCTCGTGGTTGGTGCGTACGCGCAGCTCGCCGCCCGTATCCAGGCGCACGCCGTAGAGGCGGGTTTCGCCCTCGTAGCGACTCCATTCGATCCGGCTGTTGCCGTTCGTGGATGGCGTCAGCGACAGGTCGTCGGGGCGCACGAGCACGTCGACGCGCGCCGGGTTGGCCGGCACACCGTCGCCGATGGGCGCGTCGCCCAGGGCGGTATGGACGTGGGTGTGGCCGAGTTCGCCGGGCAGAAATGCGGCATCGCCCAGAAACCGGGCGACAAAGCGGCTTGCCGGCTGGCGAAAGCAGGCATCCGGTTCGCCGATCTGTTCCAGCCGGCCATCGCACATGATGCCCATGCGATCGCCTACCGACAGCGCCTCGGTCTGGTCGTGGGTGACCCAGATCGCGGGTACGCCCGCGGCCTTGAGCGCCTGGCGAATCTCCCAGCGCAGTTGGGCCTTGAGCGCGGCATCGAGGCTGGCCAGCGGCTCGTCCAGCAGCAACAGCGCCGGCGCATGGGCGAGCGCGCGCGCCAGTGCCACGCGCTGCTTCTGGCCGCCGGAGAGCGTATCCGGCATCGCATGGCGATGCGCGGCAAGGCCCAGCTGTTCGATCCAGCGCTCGGCCGGTGCACGGTCCTTGAGCCGAAAGGCGACGTTGTCCGCGACGCTCAGGTGCGGGAACAGGGCGAAATCCTGAAACACGAGGCCCACCCGGCGTTTTTCCGGTGGCACGTTGCGCTTGCTGTCGATACGCAGTTTGCCGATGCGTATCTCGCCGGCCGATGGCTGGATGAGCCCGGCCACGGTACGCAGCACGCTGGTCTTGCCGCAGCCGGTGGGGCCGACGAGCGTGACGATTTCGTTGTCGCCCAGCGTCAGGCTCAGGTCGCGCACGGCGGCGGCATCGCCGTACTGCACGCACAGATTGTTGATTTCCAGCATCGTCGATCCTTCTAGCCGGCGGTCAGGCGGCGCCGTCGGGCTTCGCCCGAGAGCATGAGCACCAGTGCGACACCGGAAACCACCACGAGTGCCAGCGCCGGCACCGCGCCGCGACCGAGATAGCCTGCCTCGTAGACACGCCAGAGATAAGTCGCCAGCGTATCGAAACCGGTCGGGCGCAGCAGCAGCGTGGCCGGCAGTTCGCGCATCGCCTCGAGAAACACCAATGCGGCCGCGGCCACGATACCGGGCAGTATCAGCGGCAGACTCACGCGACGAAACGCCTCGCCCGGCGTAGCCCCGAGGCTGCGCGCGGCCCCGACCAGGTTGTTCTCCACGCGCTCGGTGCTGGAACGCACCGCGCCCACCGCAAGCGGCAGAAACCGCAGCACGTAGGCCAGAACCAGGAGCGTCAACGTCTGGTAGAGCAGCGGCAGGCGCAGGCCGAGATAGAGCAGCGCGGTACCCATGACGATGCCCGGAATGCCGAAGCCGAGATAGGTCGCGCGCTCGCACAGCCGGCCGATCCAGCCGACGGATGCGGCGTAGGCCACGGGCAGTGCGAGAATCACGGCCCCGGCTGCGGCGAGCAGGGCAGCATAGGCCGAATTGAGCGCATACGCCGGCTCGAAGCCGACGACGCCTTCGCGCACCAGCCACGCGCCGAATATTGCAACCGGCAGGACCAGCGCGGCCAGCACGACGAGGCCGGCGAGTAGCAGGGCCGCGGCTTTCACACCGTTACCCAGCGGCAGACGCAGAATGCGCCCGGGTCGTTCGCGGCGTACCCGCACGCGGGACTCGAAGAACAGCACGATGACCACCAGTGCCAGCAATTGCAGCGACATGAGGGCCGCGCGATCAAGCCCGAAGGCGTTGTATTCGACGTAGATCATGCGTGTGAAGGTATCCAGCTGCATGATCGCCGGGGTCGCGAAATCCGATAGCGTATACAGGGCGACGAGCAGGCTGCCCGCAGCAATGCCGTTGGCGGCCCGCGGCAGCACGATCCGTAGCAGCGCCGCGGGCAGCGACAGCCCGAGCGTGCGGGCCGCGTCCACAACGTTCGCGTCGAGGCTTTGCAGGGCAGCGCGCGTGGAGATGAGCACGAACGGGTAGGTATAGAGCGTCATCACCAGAGTAGCGCCGGCGAGGCCCTGGGCGCGCGGCGTCGCCAGCCCGGCGACGGTCTCGATCTCGCCGCCGGGCCCGAATGCCGCGAAGAACGCGAACGCGCCGAGATAGCTGGGCACGGCCAGCGGCGCCGCCAGGACCGCGACCCATACGCGCCGGAACGCGAGATCGGCGTAGGTGGTCACCACCGCCAGCGGCACCCCGATCAGTACCGCGCCCGCCACGGTCAGCAGCGTGAGTGCGACGGTGTTGAGCGCGATCTCGAACGCGCGCCCGTCGATGAGCAGATCCGCGCCCACGCTCATCCAGACCAGCACCGCGACCGGCGCGAGCGCCGCCGCGGCGGCCAGCGCCGCCGGCAGGTACGACAGCGGCGTGCGGGTCATAGCACCCGCGTTTCGCGCAGCAGGTCCAGCGTGGGTTTGAGATCGGCCAGTTGGGTCAGGTCCAGCGACGGCGGCTGCACGCGCTCGGGCAGGCCTTGCGGCAGCGCGACACCCGGTGCCATGGGAATCTCGTAGGCTTCGCGCGCGAGATACGACTGTACTTCGTCGGTGAGCAGATAGCGCAGGAAATTCGCCGCGAGCGGGTTGTCGTTGAGCAGGAGCACGCCGGAGGAGTTGACGAGGCTGCCGGCATCGTTGCGCGTCAGGGCCAGATCGACGTTTGCGTCGGGTTTGCCCTGTTTCAGCCGCAGCGTGTAGTAGTGGTTGGCGAACCCCAGATCGACTTCGCCGCGTGCGACCGCCATCACCACGCCCAGTTCGCCGGCGTAGCTTCGGGCCTGCGTCTTCACGCCGCGCAGCCACTGCCGGGTGCGCGCCTCGCCTTCGAGCACACGCATGGCGGTGACAAACGACTGGAACGCGCCGTAGGCGGGCGCCCAGCCGATCTTCAGGTCCGTATCGGCGAAGGCCATGATGTCGTCGGGAATGGCCGCGGCGTCCAGACGGGTCGGGTTGTAGGGGACCGTGCGCAGGCGCCCGGAAATGGCGGCCCACGCCTCGTAACGGAAGTCCGGCTTGATATGCCGACGGATGGCCGCGGGTACGGGCCGGCTTACGCCTTCGGCTGCGACCGCGCCGAGCGAGCTGGCATCGATCGACCAGAACAGATCGGCGCGGCTGACGCCGGCCTTGGCCTCTGCAACGAGCGTGTTCGCGAGTGCGGCGGACGGCGCGCGCCGGATACTGAGTTCCAGTTCCGGATTGCGCTTTTCGATCGCGGCCACGATGTCGTCATACAGCCCGCCCTCGCCACGCCCGAGATAGACGCTGAGCTTGCCGACCAGCGGCGGCAGGTCGTCGGCCGATTCCGCGGCGATGGATTGCCTGTTCGATGCCGCCCAAAGATGGGTCGGGCCGAGCAGACCGAGCGCGGCGGCGCTTTTGAGCAGGGTGCGACGGTCGATCATCTAGAAGACCGAACTCTGATCTTTCGCGGCGTCGTCCAGCAACGTCTGGGCGCGGTCGAGCTTGGCGTTCATCTTTTCGACTTCGGCGGCGAGATCGTCGGCCGATGCCTGTTTCTCCATAAGCAGCGGGAGCGTGGCGTTGAAGTCTTTCTCGAGGTCGGTGACGAGATCGGCGTCGCGCTCGATCAGATCTCCCTCGATACCTTCAAAACGCTCGATATATGTTTGATGAAGAAGCGATTGTGCAGACTCGGCATCGCCTTCGCGATAGGTTTTCACCACAGACTGCAGATTGTCCTTGATGATGGTGATGGTGGGGCGCTCGTCGGCTGCCGCGCCATGCCCGTGAGCCGCCGTTTCGGCCGTATCGGCCTCATCGTCCTGCTGGGTCGCGGCCAGCTTGAGCGCACCGACGCCTTCGTAGAGCGCCTGTTCGAGACGGCGCTGCCACTGTTGTACATCGGCGTCGGCGCCGGATTCATCGACCGCTTCGCGCAGCCCGCCCAGCGCGATCCAGATCGACGGGTACAGCGGCATGGCGTGGGTTTCCACCGCTTCGTGGAACTCGACTTCTTCCCACGTCTCGACCAGCGCATCGACGCGGTCGGCCACGGCCTCGCCCGCGGCGTAATCGGCCACGATACTGTCGACCGTCGAGCGCATGTCGGCGACCTCGTTTTCGTAATCGCCGATATGGGCCGTGAGGTCGTCGACCGGGGACAGCTCGCCGTGTGCTTGAACGGCGCCCGCCGCGCCGAGGCACAGGCAGACGAACAGGGTGGTGTGGAGGATGGGCCGGGGCAGACGGTTCATGGCAATCAGGGATAGGCAGGAAAGGTTAAAAGCTAACTGATAATCATTCCTATTCCAAGCCCCGTTCGATACGCCCATGCAGATCGGGCGCGGCGTGCGCGAAGGCGCGACCGGCGGGCTGCTTCGGCATCACAACCGACGCCCACAAAAAAGCCGGCGCCATGGGCGCCGGCCGGGTCGGTGGCTTGCCGGGCGGGTCAGCTGTCGTCGGTCAACTGGTCGATGAACTTGACGGCCTTGCGGGTAATCAGGGGCCCGGCCGCGCCCATCAACGCGGCGCGGGTGCGCGGGCTGGCAGCGAGGATCACGCCCGCGGAGAGGGCACCGGCGATGGCGAGCCCGGAGTTGCGCTTCGCCCAGTCGGTGGCCTGATTGCCGAGCAACGGCCGCAGCTGGTGTTCAATCGCGTTGTCAGAATTATGCTCTACCGGCTTGTTCTCATTAGCTTTCGTCTTCTTGGCGGTCGACGAAGATGAAAGCGCGACGAACAAGAGCAGGCAGGCGACGATGGCAATGAGGCCACCGCCGGTAATCAGCAGCGCTTGAACCTGCGTCATCTGCGCCGCGAGCAACAGGTAGATGCCACCCGCGCAAAGCAGCAGGCCGCTGAACACCAACAGCATCAGCAGCCAGAGGACAACGTTGAGGCTCATCACCTTGATGAGCTTTTCCTTGATGCCCACGGGCTAGCGGCCGATCAGCTTGCCCAGCACGAGGCCGATGCCGAATGCGGCGAGTACGCTGGTGAACGGCCGCGCCTCGATCTCGCTGCCCACGTCCTGGGTGCGGCGATTGGCTTCGTCGCGCAGTTCGTAGTACTTCCCACGGGCCGAGTCGAGGCCGGCCTGCGCCTGCTGTTCACCGGAAGCTTTGTAGCTTTTCGCCAGCGCCGCAAGGTCGTTGCGCAGCTGTTCAATGTCCTTCTTGAGGGCTTCGTTCTCGGCATTTTGACTCATGGGATCTCCCTGGAATCGTGATTGTCGAGCCAGCATAACGGGTTGGCCGGTCGGCGACCATCCGTATTAGCGCGCGTCTTCCAGATTGAAGAAACGGGCTGCATTGGCATGGGTGCGTGCGGCCACGTCCTCGATCGCCTGGCCACGGGCTGCAGCCACGGTTTCGAGCACCCAGGGCAGATTCGCGGGTTCGTTGCGGCGCGTTTTGGGCTTCGGGCGGATGGTGCGCGGCATGAGGTAGGGGCAATCGGTCTCGATCATCAGCCGCTCGTCCGGAATGCGGACGACGTTGTCGTAAAGGTCGCGCCCGCGACGCTCGTCGCAGACCCATCCGGTGATGCCGATATAGCAATCGGCCTCGATATAGCTGTCGAGCGCGGCGCGATCGTCGGTGAAGCAGTGGACCACCGCGCGGGGCAGATCGGGCAGGTGTTCGCGCAGTATCGGCAGAAAGCGATCGTGGGCCTCTCGCTGGTGCAGAAACACCGGCATGTCGTTATCGCAGGCCACCGCCAGCTGCGCGGCGAAGACGCGTTCCTGCACATCCCGCGGCGAGATATCGCGAAAGAAGTCCAATCCGGTTTCGCCGACTGCGGCCAGGCGGCCCGCGGCGGCGGCCTCTCGCATGAGTGTTTCGAGGTCGGCGTTCCAGTCCTCGGCGTGGTGCGGGTGCAGCCCGGCGGTCGCGAAGCATCGGCCCGGATACCGGCCAGCGAGCTCGAGCGAGGCGCGGCTGCTCTCCAGGTCGCTGCCGGTAACCACGAGCCGGCTGACGCCGGCGGCATGGGCACGCTCGAGAACCGCGTCCAGATCCTCGGCAAAACTTTCGTGCGCGAGGTTCGCGCCGATATCGGTCAACTGCATGGTCATGGGTCGGTCGAATGGCCGCGCACAGTCTAGCGGCCGCATCGTGCAGATGCAGTCTTCGCCTGCCGGAACGCTTGACATGCCGGCGTTTGAACGGGATGCCCGAAGCCGTGCGGGGGTTTGCTACACTCGCGGGCTTGTCGAGCGCCGTGCCCTGTTTCGAGGTCTGCGGCGCCCCGTGCCGCAACCTGAAGTGGATGACCTCGCATGCGTTACAAGAACGGGCTGATCGCCGGTCTTATCGGCCTCATGATGTTCAGCACGGCCGCGACGGCCGCAACGCGGTATGTCAGCGACGAACTGTCGATCAACATGCGCCGCGGCCCGGGCACGGGCTATCGCATCAGTGAACTGCTTAACGCCGGCGAACGGCTGAATACGCTGTCCGAGGCCAACGGCTGGACCCAGGTGCGTACCAGCGACGGCACGACCGGCTATGTGCTCACGCGTTTCCTGTCGGAGCAGCCGGCCGCGCGTACCCGCATTGCGTCCATGCAGGAGCAGACCGAGCAGTTCAAGAAGGAGAACGAGGAGCTCAAGCAGCAGCTCGAGGAAGTGCGTAGCGGCTCGCAGGAGCTGACCGAGACCAAGAGCGCGCTCCAGAGCGAGAACGAGGATCTCAAGCAGCGTCTTCAGCAGCTGCGTGAAACTTCTGCGGACGCCGTGCGTATCAGCAACGAGAACGAAAAGTTTCGCGAGGAATTGCTGTCCATGCGTAGCGATAACGAGCGGCTGCGTCACGAGAACGCGGCGCTTCAGAGCCGTCGCGACGGCATGAAGATCGGCGCGCTGATCATGATCGGCGGCATCATCGTCGGTCTCGTGCTGCCGCTGTTCCGTCGCAAGCGCAAGGGCAGCAGCTGGGATTCGCTGTAGCGCCCGTGCCGCGCACGACGCAGGCCGTACGCGGCCCGTTGTGGTCGGCGTACGACCTGTCTATGGTGATTTGAACTTGGCCCGCGAGCCCGTGTCGCGTAGCGGACCCGAATGGAACATCATCTTTCCCTGATACTGATATCGATCGTCGCCCTGGGCGTGTTCTCGCAGTGGATCGCCTGGTCGCTGCGGATCCCGGCCATCGTGCTGTTCCTGGTCAGCGGCGTGCTGGCGGGCCCGGTCTTCGGCGTGATCAACCCCACCCACGACATCGGCGAAGTGCTGTCGCCGCTGGTCGGTCTCGCGGTGGCGGTGATCCTTTTCGAAGGCGGCCTGAGCCTGCGCCTGCACGAGTTCAAGGAAGCCGCGTCCGGGGTGAAGCGCCTGGTGTCGGTGGGTGCGGCGCTGTCGTGGCTGCTGTATACGCTCGCTGCCTATTACATCGGTGACCTGAGCCTGGCGGTCTCGCTGCTTTTCGGCGCGATCCTGATCGTCACTGGCCCGACGGTCATCATTCCCATGCTTCGCCAGGCCGGGCTGAACCGGCGCACGGCGTCGTATCTGAAATGGGAAGGCATCATCAACGACCCGATCGGCGCGCTGCTGGCGGTGTTGGTGTTCCAGTATTTCGTGTTCGCCGGCGCCGATGCGGGCAACGGCGCACAGGTGTTCGTCGACTTGGGCTGGGCGATCCTGATCTCGTTCGCGCTGGGCGGCGGCGTGGCCGTGGCGCTGGGCTGGGCGTTCAACCACATCTGGGTGCCGGAATATCTCAAGGCGCCGGTCACCTTTGCCTTCGTGCTGGTGATCTACGGGCTGGCCAGCGAGATATTCGCCGAAGCCGGGCTGCTGGCGGTCACCGTCATGGGCATGGTGATGGGCAATCTGTCGATCGCTGGCATGGCCGAGCTGCGCCGATTCAAGGAATACATCACGATCCTCATGGTTTCGACCGTGTTCATCGTGCTCACCGCCGATCTCGACCCGAACGTGCTGCTGCATCTCGACTGGCACGCGGCCGCGCTGGTGTTCGCGGTGCTGTTCGTGGTGCGCCCGGCGGCGGTGCTCCTGTCCACCATGTTCACCGACATGAACTGGCGCGATCGCACCCTGGTCGCCTGGATCGCGCCGCGCGGTATCGTTGCCGCGGCGGTTGCCGGCGTGTTCGGCCCGCGCATGATCGAGGCCGGCTACGGCGGCGCGGAGCAGCTGCTGCCGTTGATCTTCGCCATCGTGTTCTCGACCGTCATCCTGCATGGCTTTTCGATCGGCTGGCTGTCGCGCTGGCTGCGCCTGTCGGCTGAGCCAAACGGCGTGCTCATCGTTGGGGCCTCGCCGTGGTCGACCGAGCTGGCGCGCGCGCTCACCAACGAGCTGAACGTTCAGGTGCTGCTGGTCGATTCCTCCTGGCACCGTCTGCGTACGGCGCGTCTCGCCGGCGTGCGCGTGCTCTACGGCGAGGTGCTGTCCGACCAGATCCAGCAATCGCTCGAGCTCAACGAGATCGCCTGTTTGCTGGCGGCCACGAGTAACGACGCCTACAACGCGCTGGTGTGCTCGCATTTCGTGACCAGTCTCGAACACGACCGTGTGTTCCAGCTGCCGATGTATGCCGCCGACGAGGACAACGACTCCAAGATCGTGGCGCGGCCGCTGCGCGGCCGGCCGGCGTTCCACGAGAACGCCCAGTACGAGGAACTCTGGCGCCGGCATTTCCAGAGCTGGCAGTTCTACAAGACGCGGATCACGGAAAGCTACACGCGCGAGGATTTTCGCCGCGACTGCCCGACCGATGCCATCGTCATCGCCACGCTGTTTGCCGATGGCACCGTGCTGTTCAATGCCGCGGGCGGTAACGCACGGCCCGAGGAAGGGGACACCGTCATCTACTACGCGCCGAAGAAGAGCGCGAGCGAGCGTCGCAAGGCGCGCGCCGAACGCGCCGAGGCCGCCAGTGGGCGTGTCGCGGCGGCGGCTGCGAGCGGCGAGCCCGAAACACCGGCCGATGCGCGCGTCGACGAGGCGCCGGCGCGAGAAAACAAACCCGAGACCGATTCAAAGTAACCATGCCCATGCTCGAATGGCCCGACGATAAGAACCGTGCCAGCGGCCTCATCCAGGGGCCGGCCGGCGAACTGCAGGTCGATGTCGACCTGCCCGACGCCACGCCACGCGGACTGGCGGTCATCTGTCATCCGCACCCGCAGCAGGGCGGCACCAAGGACAACAAGGTCGTGTTCATGATGGCGCGCGCTGCCACCATGGCAGGCTTGGCCGCGGTGCGTTTCAATTTTCGCGGTGTCGGTCAGAGTGAGGGCGCCTACGATGCCGGTGTCGGCGAGGTGGACGATGCCGCCGCGGTCCGTGACTGGGCGTTGAAGGCGTCGGGTCTGTCGCTGGCGGCACTCGCCGGGTTTTCCTTCGGTTCCGCCGTCGCGCTGCGGCTGGCCGATCGCGACGCGCCCCCGCGGCTGGTCACGGTCGGCTTTCCGTCGGCCTATTTCGATGCCGCGTTGCCGCGGCCGGATACCGACTGGCTGGCGATCTTCGGTGACGACGACGACGTGATCGACGTCGATGCCTCGATTGCCGCGGTACGCGCACTCGAACCGTCGGTCGATGTCCAGATCCTCGAAGGCGCCGGGCATTTCCTGCACGGGCGCCTGACTGACCTGAGAAAGCGCGTGATCGCGCATCTGGACGAGGCAGGCAAATAATGGGGCTGTTCGAACGCCTCGCGGAGGCGCTCAATCCGCAGACCGAGCAGGGACGCGATGTCGAGCAGGCCCAGCGCATCGCGGCAGCGGTTCTGCTGCTGGAGATGGCCCACGCAGATCATCGTCACGCCGACGAGGAATACGTCGAGATCCGCCGCCAGCTCAAGATGCATTTCGCGCTCGACGACGCCGAGACCGAAGAGCTCATGGCGGCGGCGCAGCCCGAAGCGTCGAAGTCGGTCTCGCTCTACCGTTTCCTCAAGACGCTCAACGACGGGCTGGAACCGGCCGAAAAGCGCCAGGTGCTGGAAATGCTATGGCGCGTGGCCTATGCCGATCGGCACCTGGACGCGCACGAGGAGCACCTGCTGCGCGAACTCGCCGAAATGCTCTATCTGCCGCACAGCGAGTTCATCCGCGCCAAGCTGGCGGTTACCGGCGAATAGCGGCGGCTGCGCGGCCGTTGCCGGGACCGATCAGCGGGTGAAAAACGTCTGGTTGAAGCGGACCGGCACGGTGGCACTGCCGTCGGCGGCCGTGACGTCCAGATTGAAGGTGAGCGTCTGCTCGTCGTCGATGGGTACCGGGGCCAGCGAGTAGATGCTGTCGGCGCGTTCGACGCGCCGGAATTCCAGGGTCTTGCGTTCGCCCATCAGCGAGCGCGCGCTGCCGGACACGTTGGCGGCTACGGCCTGAAGCGGTGCCTCGGGCGTGGGTCTTTGTAGCGTGATCATCACGATCGCGGTCTCGCCGTCGCGGGCAATGCCGTTGTCCCGGGCCACCGATGCGGGAATATCCAGGCTGTTCACGGCGCTGTAGTGCACCACGTAGTTGCCGCTGTTGATGGAACCGCCGGCCGCCCAGACGGGCCATGCGGCGGCGCACAGCAGCGTGAGGGCGATCAGTCCGAGGTGCCGCGCCGCAGCTGGTACAGGGCGATTTCGCCGAGCAGGTTGGGAAAGGTGCGCATGCCGATATTGCTGCGATGCGCATGATTGACGACGTGTCGCCGGACGATTTCCACGCGTTTGTGCCCACATAGCGTCTCGAAGTCCCGCACCGTGCACAGATGGATGTTGGGCGTATCGTACCACCGGTTGGGCAGCGAGCCGGACACCGGCATGAGCCCGCGCAGACCCAGCGACATGCGCGGTTTCCAGTGGCCGAAGTTGGGAAAGGTGACGATCGAGTCGCGACCGATGCGCAGCATCTCCTCGACCAGTTCGTCCGGGCGGCGGACTTCCTGCAGCGCGCTGCTCATGACGACGAAGTCGAAGCTGTTGTCTTCGAACTGCTGGAGGCCGGCGTCGAGGTCGAGCTGCAGCACGTTGACGCCGGCGGCTACGCAGGCGATGAGATTGTCGGGGTCGATTTCGAGGCCGTAACCGCTGACCTGCTTGGTCTGCTGCAGATGGGCCAGCAGGGCACCGTCGCCACAACCCAGATCGAGCACGCGCGCGCCGGGCGTGATCCAGTTCGAGATCAGGGCGAGATCGTCGCGCAGGCCGTCGTGGGTTTCGGTCAGATAGGTGTTCATGCGCCGATCTCCCGGGCCGCACGGTCCAGATAGGCCCGCAGCGTGTCCACGTAATGCGGCAGCGTGAGCAGGAAATCGTCGTGGCCGAGATCGGAGGTCACTTCCGCATAGGAGACCTGCTTGCCGGCATCCACGAGCGCGTCGACGATCTCGCGCGAGCGTTCGGGGGCAAAGCGCCAGTCCGAGGTGAACGAGATCACCATGAACCGCGCGGTGGCCGGCGCGAAGGCCTTGGCCAGATCGCCGCCGTGCGCATGCGCCGGGTCGAAGTAGTCCAGCGCCTTGGTCATCAGCAGATAGGTGTTCGCGTCGAAACGATCCACGAACGACTGGCCCTGATAGCGCAGATAGGACTCGACCTGGAACTCCACGTCGAAGCCGTAGGAGATGCGCCCGTCGCGCAGATCACGCCCGAACTTGGCGCGCATCGCCTCGTCGGACAAATAGGTGATATGCCCGAGCATGCGCGCGAGCATGAGTCCGCGCCGGGGCACGACCTCGTGCTCGTAGTAGCGCCCGCCGTGAAATTCCGGGTCGGTGACGATGGCCTGACGGGCGATCTCGTTGAAGGCGATGTTCTGGGCCGAGAGCTTCGGTGCGGCCGCGATCACCACCGCGTGGCGCAGCCGGTTCGGGAAATCGATCGCCCATTGCATGACCTGCATGCCGCCCAGGCTGCCGCCGATCACCGCGGACCACTGCGTAATGCCCAGCGCTTCCCGCAGGATGTCCTGTGAGCGCACCCAGTCGCCGACCGTGACGACCGGGAAATCCGGGCCGTAGTGACGGCCGGTATCCGGATGGGCGCTGCCGGGGCCGGTGGAGCCGTTGTAGCCGCCCAGATTCGCCGGGCTGACCACGAAGAACCGATTGGTATCGATCATCTTGCCCGGGCCGATGCACTTGTCCCACCAGCCCGGTTTCGTGTCCTGCTCGCTGTGGTAGCCGGCCGCGTGATGATTGCCCGACAGCGCGTGGCAGATCAGCACCGCGTTCGAGGCATCGGCGTTAAGCGTGCCGTAGGTCTCGTAGACGATGTCGAAACGATCGAGCGTCTTGCCGCAGTCCAGGGGCATTGCCTGGGCGACATGCAGCGTCTGCGGTTCGACCTGGCCGACGGAATGGGTGGCGTGTTCGTGCATCACCATCCGGTTAGCGGAACAGGCCCGGTAGCGGCAGCAACCGGCTGATGACCTGCAGACCGATGATGACGACCAGCGGGGACAGGTCCAGCCCGCCAATCGCCGGCACGACGTTGCGCACCGGCCGCAGCAGGGGCTCGTTGATGGTCCAGAGGATGGCCGTGGCGGGCGAATGCTGGCCCGGCGATATCCACGACATCAGCGCCTGAATGAGGATCGTGAAGAAATAGAAGTTGCACACGAGTACGGCGGCCTTGAGCACGGCCCACCACAGCGCCATGACCGGCTGCGCACCGAATTCGGGCGCGGCCAGCGCGAGGTCGATCTGGATGTTGATGAAGCAGAGGATGACCGCGAAAACGATCGCCGGGATGTCGAGATTGCGCCAGCGCGGAATGCCGCGGGCGAGCAGGCCGACCGGCATGGCCGTCGCGCGCCAGACGAACTGCGACACGGGGTTGCGAAAGTCGGCATGCACCCACTGCAGCAGCGCGCGCATGAGCACGACGACGATATACAGCGCAAAGACCGTATCGACGAGAAACAGCAGGGCGTTGTTCGCGTTGTTGAGCATCATGTCGATTTGTCGAGCAGTTCACGGGCAAGGCTGTCGGCACGGCCGGCGGCCGAACGCATGGCGCGTTCCACCAGCGCGCCGAGTTCGCCCTGCGAGAATTCATCGAGCGCGGCGGCCGTGGTGCCGCCCGGCGAGGTGACTTTTTCGCGCAGGGTGGTCGGATCGTCGCCGGACTCGATCGCCATGCGCGCGGCACCGAGCGCGGTATGGAGCACCAGTTCGCGCGCCGTCGATTCGTCCAGGCCGAGTTCCTGTGCGCCGGCCTGCATGGCTTCCATGAAGGCAAAGAAATAGGCGGGCCCGCTGCCGGAGGTCGCGGTCACCGCATCGAGCTGCTTTTCGTCGTCGACCCAGGCCACGATGCCCGCGGTGGCGAGTATCGTCTCCGCCAGCTCGCGCTGACCCGCGGTGACGCGCTCATCGGCGTAGAGGCCGGTGGCGCCCGCCCCGATCAGCGACGGGGTGTTCGGCATCGAGCGGACATAGGCGTGATCGGCCCCGAGCCATTCGCGCAGGCCCGCGATGGGCACGCCGGCTGCAATCGAGATGACCAGCGGCCGATTGTTGCCCATCGGCTTTGCGAGCCCTTGGCAGACGTCGCGCAGCATCTGCGGTTTGACCGCGAGCACGACCACTTCGGCGTCGAGCACGTCGGCCGTTGCAGCGGTCACGACGTGCACGCCGTACTTTGCGGCGAGCTGTTCGCCCTTGGCCTCGTCCGGCTCGACGACGGTGATGCGTTCGCCGGGACAATCGGCCTGACGCAGCCCGCTGATCAGGCTGGTGGCCATGTTGCCGCCGCCGACGAAAACGATACTGGTGTCCATTGCGGTCCCGCTCGACAAACTCGCGGCATGATACGCGATGCCGAGCGCTTCCCGCGAGTCGCCCTCGCGCGCGTTCCGGTCATTGCAGCGATGGTCTGCACTGGCCCAAGGGTTTAGCATTGGCGCTTGTTCTAACCCTTGCGATTCATGAACAGCAGCCTCAAACAGACCGCCGAGTCGTCGTCCGCGCCGGCCGTGGATATCGGCGACGCCGACTATCTCAAACGCATTAACACCGCGCGTGTCTATGATGTGGCGATCGAGTCGCCACTGATGGCGGCCCATCAACTCAGCGCGCGTATCGGCAACCAGCTCTTTCTCAAGCGCGAGGATCTGCAGCCGGTGCACTCGTTCAAGCTGCGCGGCGCCTACAACAAGATCGCACAGCTGTCGCCCGAGGAACGCGAGCGCGGGGTCATCTGCGCCTCGGCCGGCAACCATGCTCAGGGCGTGGCGCTGGCCGGTCGCAACATGGGTATTCGTGCCGTGATCGTCATGCCGCGCACGACGCCAGCCATCAAGGTGCGCGCGGTCGCCGGCTTCGGCGGCGAAATCGTGCTGCACGGCGACGGTTACGACGACGCCGCGGCGCATGCCGCCGAGCTTCAGGCGCGCGACGGTCTCGTCTACGTGCACCCGTACGACGACCCGGACGTGATTGCCGGCCAGGGCACCATCGGCATGGAGATCGTGCGTCAGCATCCGCAGGACATCCATGCGGTGTTCGTTTGCGTGGGCGGCGGCGGTCTGCTGGCCGGCGTGGCGGCCTATATCAAGAGCGTGCGTCCCGACATCCGCGTGATCGGCGTCGAACCCGAGGACGCGGCCAGCATGGGCGCCGCGCTTGCCGCCGGTGAGCGGGTGCAACTGCCGGAAGTGGGCCTGTTTGCCGACGGCGTGGCGGTGAAGCAGGCGGGCCGGGAGCCGTTTCGTCTGTGCAGCAAGCACGTGGACGCGATGATGACCGTGAGCGTGGACGAGATCTGCGCGGCCGTTCGCGACATCTACGAAGATACCCGCGCGCTCACCGAGCCGGCCGGGGCCTTGGCGGTGGCCGGCGCGAAAAAATACGTCGCCGAGACCGGGATCGAAAACGAGGACCTGGTGGCGATTACGTCCGGCGCGAACGTCAATTTCGACCGCTTGAGCTACATCGCGGAGCGCGCGGAACTGGGCGAACAGCGCGAGGCACTGCTGGCGGTGACCATTCCCGAGCAGCCCGGCTCGTTCCGGCGTTTCTGCACGATCATCGGCGATCGCTCGATCAGCGAGTTCAACTATCGCTATGCGGACGCAATTTCGGCCCAGATCTTCGTGGGCGTGAAGCTGTCCAACGGCGTGGCCGAGCGCGATGCGCTGATCGGCGAACTCGAGGCCGGCGGCTATGCCGTGCTCGACATGAGCCGCAACGAGATGGCCAAACTGCATGTGCGCCACATGGTCGGCGGCCGCGCCCAGGGCGCGGGCAACGAGATTCTGTTCCGGGTCGAGTTTCCGGAACGCCCCGGCGCCTTGCTGAAGTTTTTGGACAGCATCGGTGATCGCTGGAACATTTCGCTGTTCCACTATCGCAATCACGGTCATGCGCATGGCCTGGTGCTCGTGGGGCTGCAGGTTCGGCCGGAGGATCAGGCCGACTGTCGCGCCGCGCTGGACGCGCTGGGCTACGAATACGCCGAGGAAAGCGACAACCCGGCCTACCAGCTGTTTCTGCACACCACCTGAGCACATCGCGTCGCGCTGCGGCGCGGTTATGCCAAGGGAGATAACTTATGGCCTCGGGTTCGAAGACCGTCATATATGCCGCGCTGGCCGGTAATCTGCTGATCGCCGTAACCAAGTTCATCGCCGCCGCGTTCACCGGCAGCGCCGCCATGATGGCCGAGGGTATTCATTCCACCGTCGATACCGGCAATCAGGGACTTCTGCTGTACGGGATGAAGCGCGCCAAGCGCCCCGCGGACGATCGGTTTCCGTTTGGCTACGGCAAAGAAATCTATTTCTGGAGCTTCATGGTTGCTGTGCTCATCTTCGCGGTGGGCTCGGGGATTTCGATTTATGAAGGCGTCAATCGGTTGCTGCATCCGCATCCGGTCGAAAGCCCGATCATCAACTATGTGGTGCTCGGCCTGGCGATGCTCTTCGAAGGCGTGGCCTGGTATATCGCCGCCAAGGAATTCAACCGCTCGAAAGGCAAATGGACTGCTTTCCAGGCCGTGCGCCGCGGCAAAGATCCGGTTGCATTCCTGGTGTTGTTCGAGGACAGCGCGGCGATGCTCGGTCTGGTGGTGGCCTTTGTCGCGCTGCTCGCCGGCCAGTTGACCGGCATCGAGATATTCGACGGGATCGCCTCGATCTGTATTGGCCTCATCCTCGCGGTCACTGCGATCTGGCTGGCGATCGAGACCAAAGGCTTGCTGCTCGGCGAGGCGGCGAACAAGCACGTGGTGCGCGATATTCGCGAAGTCCTCTCGGGCCATGATGCGGTGGCTCGGATCAACGAAGTGCTGACCATGCACGTCGGCCCCAATTTCATCCTTGCCAACATCAGCGTGCGCTTTGCGCGCGGCATGAGCGGCGAACAGATACAGACCGAAATCGAACGCATGGACCGCGACATCAAGGCCCGCTGCGAGAACGTCAAGCGCATTTTCATCGAGGCCGAGCGCCAGGCGGACAGCAGCGCGGCGCCGCAGGACGCGAGCAGCAACTGAATGGCGGGCACCGACCGGCCGCGGGTGCCGCGCCGAATCTGCATTCTCAGGCTGTCCGCGCTGGGCGACTGCGCCAACGTCGTGCCCACGGTTAGAACCCTGCAGGCGGCGCGGCCGGATGTGCAGATCTGCTGGATCATCAACCGCGCGGAGGCGTCGCTGGTCGCCGAACTGCCGGGGGTGGAGTGCCTGGTCTACGACAAGCGCGGTGGGCGCGCGGCGATCGCCGATCTCAAGCGCCAGCTTGCCGGGCGGCGCTTCGATGCCTTTCTGAACATGCACGCCAGTTGGCGCGCGAATCGCATCAGCCTGCTGGTCAAGGCGGACCGGCGTATCGGCTTCGATACGCGCCGGGCGCGCGATGCGCAGCGGCTGTTCGTGCGTGAGCGTATTGCGCCGGTATCAAGCCGTCACGTGGTCGACGGGTTTCTGGCGTTTGCGGCGGCGGTGGGGGCCGACGAGCCCGTTATGGACTGGCGCGTACCGGTCGCGGACGCCGACCGGGCCAAGGCGCATGCCATGCTCGGCAGCGACGACGACCGCGACATACTGTTCATCAGCCCCTGTTCCAGCCACACGCGCCGTAACTGGCTCGCCGAGCGCTATGCCGCCGTGGCCGACCATGCCGTGCGTCGGCATGGCATGCGCGTGATTCTGGTGGGCGGGCCGAGCGATCTGGAAAAACAGATCGGCACCGCGATCGAGATGGCGATGTCCGAACAGGCCGATAACTTCATCGGCGCTACCAACCTCAAGCAGCTGATCGCGCTATTCGAGCGTGGACGCCTGCTCGTCACGCCGGACTCGGGGCCGGCGCATATGGCGAACGCCACCGACATCACCACGATTTCGCTACATGCGGCCACCGACCCGCGGCGTAGCGGCGCCTATCGCTCGCGGCGTTTCTGTGTGGATTATTTCGCCGAGGCTGCAGCGCGCTATCGAAACGCCACGCCGGATACGGTCAAATGGGGCGCCCGAATCGAGGATGACGATCAGGTCATGGCGCTGATTCCGGTGTCGGCGGTCACTCAGCGTATCGACGAGGCAATGGCCGAGGGCCGCGCATAGCCGGCGCCTAGCGCGCGGCCTGGAGCATCGCCGCCATTTTCTGGTGGATAAGGTTGACCGCCTTCAACGGCCGCAGCATGACCTTGAATTCGGTGATGCGGTGGGCGTCGTTCCAGGCGATCATGTCTACTCCGTTGACATGGATGCCGTCGAGTTCGAGCTCGAACTCCAGCACTGCGTCACGCTCGCCGCGAATTTCGCGCACGTAGCGAAAACTGTCGTTGGCGAACACCTGCAGCGCCGCGCCGAGATACTGCGCCGTGATTTTCTTGCCGACCTGCGGCGTATGCACGACCGGCGAGTGAAACACCGCGTCGTCGTCGAGCAGCGCATCGAGACCGCTCGAGTTCCGGTTTTCGACGAGTTCGTGCCAGGCGGCAATGGGATCGGTATGCATGCGTGGCCCCGTGGCTGTCGACGCGCGCTGCGTCATGACGGACTACTCGGGCGGGTTGTCTTCGAGCCCGAGAATGAAATCCCAGTGTGCCTTGTCCACCGGCATCACCGACAGCCGGTTACCCTTGCGCACGAGCGGGAAGTCGCCCAGCGCGTCGGCGTGGTCCTTGATCTCGGCCAGCGAGATCACGCGCGCGAGTTCCCGCTCGAAGGTGACGTCTACGCGGTACCAGCGCGGTTTTTCCGGATCGGACTTGGGGTCGTAGTGGGCGTCCTTCGGATCGAAGGCCGTATCGTCCGGATAGCCTTCTCGCGAGATCCGCATGATGCCCACCACGCCCGGAACCTTGGTGTTCGAGTGATAGAAGAAGGCCAGATCGCCTTCGGACATGTCGTCGCGCATGAAGTTGCGCGCCTGGTAGTTGCGTACGCCGTCCCAGCCTTCGGTCTGGTTCTTGCGGTTCTGCAGATCCTGAATGCTGAACTCGTCGGGCTCGGATTTCATCAGCCAGTAGCGCATTGAGGCTCGGTCCTTGTCGGTCGCGGTGAATCGATACCGCGCCAGTTTATCGCAGGGCCTGCGGACAGGTCGCCCGCCGGTGAACGGCGGACTCCGAAACGACCGCATCGAGCGCGACATCCCAGGGGCGTGTCTCGATACGTGCCAGACGTTGCGTATCGAAGGCGAGACCGATCAGGCGCGGGCCGCGAAATCCGCCGCTGGCGGCAACCTGCGCCAGTGTGCGGTCGTAGAATCCGCCGCCCATGCCGATCCGCCGGGCCGCCGCGTCGAAGCCTGCCAGGGGCACGATGAGCAGGTCGAGACAGGTCACCGGTCGCAGTGGCCCGCCGAGCGGCTCGGTGATCCCCAACGCGCTGCGTCGGTGGCGAAACCCAGGCGAGTCGATCGCGACGAACCGCAGTTGATGGTCGATGACCCGCGGCAGGAACGCCTGTTGCCGCGGTGCCAGTGCGTCTAGGAGCGGGCGGGGATCGGCCTCGCGGCTCATGGGCCAGTAGAGCCCGATGCGGCGTGCCCGTCGAAACAGGGGCAGGCGGGCGATGCGTCGGCAGGCATCGCGGCTGGCCGTACGGGCTCGCGCCGGTGCGAGCGCACGTCGCGCGCGCAGCGCGCTCTTGCGTTGATCGGGGACGCTGGCATTCATGGGCCGAAAGGCTCGATGATTGCTGTCGAAAAGGAAAGAACCGCCACTCCCGCCTGTGCCGTCGACCGTCCACTATCCTTGAGACGAATGCTCAAGTGGGGCGTTCCACGCCGCATTAGGTTTCCCGCAGCCAGGGCGGGCATACTCACCTGCGACGCTTCCCACCCCGGTTTAGGTAATTAGGCTCAAGGGGAACCGGGAGGTCGTCGAACACCGCAGGAGTGCCGGCATAGCTGATATTACGCGCCGTTATCTGTGGTCATCAAGCGCGGATTCAATACGCAGCTGCAGCTGCGACAGGCGATCGCTGATTTCGCCATCCGTGGCCGGCAATCCGGCCTGCTGACGCTCCAGCTGGCGTTCGGCGGCAATGAGGTCGCGGGCGATGTTCAGCGCCGCCATCACCGCGATCCGGTCGATCCCCAGCGTCTTGCCCTTGCGCTGGATCGCGTGCATGCGCCGCGACAGGTATTCAGCCGAACTCAGCAGGCTTTCGCGTTCGCCCTCCGGGCAGGCGATGGAATAGTCTCGCCCGAGGATACGGATGGTCAGCGCGGTCTGTTTTTCTGCCATAGGTTTATCGCACGCTTATGGGCTAGGCGTTATCGGCTTCGGCCTCGAGCGCACGGATACGCTCGATCACCCCGTTGAGCCGTTCGCGGGTCTCGCGATTGCGGGCCTGCTCGTCCTCGTGCGCCTTCTTGAGTGCGTCGTAATCGGACAGCAGGGACCGGTAGGCCGCGATGAGGGCCTCCACGCGATCCTCGAAGTGCGTGATCTCGAACTGGCTCATGAACGCTCCCTGGATGTGTCTGGAGTATAGCCCCAGCGCGGGTACGGGTGAAATCCGCGTAGATGACGCGGCCAATAAAAAAGGTTCTTCGCAGATAAGCGTGAAAGGCGGCGGTGACCGCATGGCTTAAGCTTGGATTGCTACCACGCATTCCAGGCAACCAAGAAAGGCCACCGCCATGCCCGAGGCTAATCTGCTTTCCC
>NZ_JAGHQU010000022.1 GCF_017744135.1 Endozoicomonas sp. G2_2 | reverse complement strand
TTCACGGGCTCTTCCGGCACTGAGTCTAATGACGCGAATCGCCGCATACGGCGATTTACGGTATCAGGCCTCAAGAGTCGCCTTCGAGGGCCATCTCAATCCGGACTTGGACGAGATGCGCCAACCGATTTTTGTTTACGAGCGGTTCCGCGCCGCTTCTGCTCAATCTGAAGGGCTGGGCCATGACCCTGGACGCGGCCGTCACGATGCTTGCGCTGACAGACGACCGCTGATTACTCGCCCTGAATTGTGGCGTCCTGTTCGGCATCACCGCCCTTCTATCGCTAGCGTTATCGCGCACCATCGACGAAGCGCTGGGCCGCTGTCTGTACTGCGGCCGATATTGGCATGCGGCGAACATAAAGCCGGGGGCCCTTGGCTATGTCGGTTATCGCCTTGTGAGTCGAGTCGGACGATCGGAGCAGTCCTTGCCACGACAACACGTTTGAACACACGCACGATACAAAGCGAGGTTTTCGCATGGTGACCTGCTATATCCGTTATGTCATCGATCCGCTCAAGCTGAGTGATTTCGAACACTACGCCCGGCTCTGGATTCCACTGGTCGAACGCTTTGGCGGCGAACACCACGGCTATTTTCTACCCCACGAAGGTCCAAACAATATCGCAGTGGCGCTCTTTTCATTTCCCACGCTCGCAGCTTACGAAGCCTATCGAACGCAAGCGGCGGACGATCCGGATTGCCAAGCCGCCATGCGCTATTACGAAAAAACACAGTGTTATCTGAGCTATGAGCGATCATTCATGAGACCTGTGTTCGAGGCATAGCGCGGCAATAGCCGATTAAGCCAGCCAAGACAGATTAAAAGGGCATTTCAGATGCATATCGGATTGATTGGAGGGCTCGGCCCCGCTGCTACCGTCAATTATTACCGTGAGCTTATAAGCCGCACCCGCGAACGCGACCTGCCGCTTGAGCTCACCATGGCACACGCAAACGTCAACACCTTGCTGAACAATCAAGCACGGGGCGACGCCACAGCACAATTAGCGGTTTATCGCGCGATTTCTCATCGTTTAAGAGCAGCGGGGGCGACGTCCATCGTTATCCCGGCTATCGGCGGACATTTTTGTTTTACGGACGAATCAGCCAATTTGCCGTTGCCCATCATTGATGCCATCGATGCCGTGAACGACGAAATCAAGGCGCAACACTTCGAGAAGATTGGCATCTTGGGTACGCGAAGCGTGATGACGTCGGCGCTTTACGGTCGAATTTCAAAGGCTGAAGTTGTGCATCTGCCGGCTCGCGTCACCGATCACGTGCATGAAGCGTATGTGTCGATGGCAACGCGCGGCTACACGCAGGATGATGAGCGCTCGCTCATCGAAAACGCATACGACTATCTTGTTCAGCAAGAACAAGTAGATACCGTCATTTTGGGCGGGACCGACCTTTCGCTCGTTTTTGATGGCCAGTCAGAGCGTACTCTTATCCTCGATTGCGCCGAAGCGCACCTCAAAGCCATCGTGAGGGAACTACAAGGCTCCGAGGGCCAGAAAGCATAGTGTCTCAGGCCTCGCCGAAGAGTATTTAATTCTAGGATATCGGGCTTCATTGGTGCCCGGAAATAGAGAATAATTTTTAAAGCGCGGAAGAAAAATATGCTTAATGCAATTAATCTGACCGATAAACTGGCTTTGTTCGATGAGCAATGGGCACCGAAAGTCATTGCCGAAATGAACGATTACCAGTTCAAGCTGGCAAAACTCCAGGGCGATTTTGTCTGGCATCGACACCACGATACGGATGAGGTTTTTATCGTGCTTGATGGAGAGCTCAGAATCGATTTTCGCGACAGCTCGGTCTATATTTCCAGCGGCGAAATGTATGTCGTTTCGAAAGGCGTAGAACACAAGCCTTTTGCGGATACCGAGGTCAAGGTACTGATCGTCGAGCCACGCGGCGTTGTGAACACCGGAGATGCGACTAATGACCAAACCGCACAAAACGACGTTTGGGTTTAACAAGTAGCAAGGTTTTACTTGCACGACGACAGACGAGCGAATCGGCCGCGTTGCGTATTCGTCCCGGTTAAGATCTCAAAGAGCGTACGGGGTCGAGAATGCTTCTGGGGGCGTGCAGCCAAGAAGTGCCGAAACCGTCATTCTCTATGGCAACGATCTCACCTTCACCCTTCGACGAGACAGCAGACACTTCAACACCTTGGACTGTGTGGCCGCCCCTGTCGCAGTGATCGTCCGGAACCTTGCTGACCAAACTGCACATTCACGTATCGTCGGTTCCTAGAGCCCCCACTACGCGACCCAACGAGCCTGTTCGGCGCCCTCGAGCTAGTACACCGATAGCGAGTGACGCGCCGATTCATGCGGCCAATCCGCCAACGATATCTGAATACGCGATGCGATCACCGAGCCGCTGCATGCCCAGACCATCTTCGTTTGCAGTGCGAGATCGAAAAGAACGGAAGCCAGCGTACCGCCGTGAATTCGAAGGTAGGTGATGAAATTTTCATAACCGCTGAAACTCGACAATACGACCGAAAAGGTACTCGCGTGCCGGACATCCACCTGCGCTATCGGTGGATGCGGCCAGCGACCGTTGATCGAAACATCGGCAATGGCAAACAGACCCCTGCGGCCATCAGCTGCCACATCAAGCGCGGAAGCAATTCGAGTTGTACACGGACTGCCCGGCCGAAGAGTAGCGCGCCGAGTCGAAATGACAAGCAGCCAGCCCGATCGATGATTTTGAGTCGGCTGATGGCCCGTACTGGGCGGTTTTCTCGATAACCGCCTAGCTGTCTCTTATCTCTGCTGACCTGGCAAGAGCAAAACCCCTAAACGACATCGTTCCACGCTGAATCTGGCGTCGCGACATCACAACAGCGCTTTAGGAGCGAGAGCAACGGCTCTCACGGCTAAGCTACGTAACAAATGTTTCGCGACAGACTATCGCTATTTTGTCGGAAAATTTGATCGCCAACTAAAACAACCGCTTACGCACTTTCTTTGCGACAGACTTTATTGCGGACCGACAGACTTTATTGTCGACTATCATTGGGACGGGCAAGAAGCCCAATGCTTACGTGTGATGTGAACGGATTTGGGATCACTGATTACCGCGACGTATCGGCGAAATGTGAACGAATTTGGGATATGGCGTTTTTTCACCATCGACGCATGCCCAGTTTGTTCGGCAACCTGCCCCGACAGGTGCTTCTTGCCAAACCCCTTTAACGGGGGCAAACCCACGTTCGCTAGAGCCCGATGCAATACCAGACAGACCTGCTCGAGGGTGTTCTCGACAATCACATCATCCTGAACAAGCCAACACGAGCTATTCACATCAAGGTCGATTGGCGCTTGAATCAGCGCCGTGCCGCGAACGTACTGTTCTGGTGGGCAGCGTTGCAGCCTGCTCATGTGACCAGCTTCGAAATGCCGGTTCGCTTGTTCCGGCGCCTCATGGGTTTTGCTTCGAACAACTACAGCTACATCCGAGAGACGATCGAGGACATGGAAAAAGCCTCGGTCCGTTTCGGTCTACTCGAAGATCGCCCGCGCGGCGCCGACGAAGAATCGGGGTACCTGCACTTCTTCCCGTTCATGTTCTGCAAGCGCGGCTTCATCAGTTATTCGATCGAGGCAAACTTGCGCAAGGAGCTGCTCGACCCAGACGTCTATACACGCCTCAACCTGTTCGAGCAGACACGCATCACAGCCAACCACACGCTCACCCTCTGGGAAAACTGTAGTCGTTATCGAGGTACCGGCCGCACGCCATGGATCGAGGTCGATGTCTTTCGACAGCTCCTGGGTGTCGACGAGTCACAGGCGTACCAAGACTTTCGTTACTTGAATGCTCGGGTCATCAAGCCCGCGATCAAACAGATCAACGAGGCAACAAGCATTCAAATCGAGATGCGCACGAAACGAGTCGGACGTCGCATCACCGAGCTGCAGTTTCTGGTGGCCCCGAATCCGAACTACGACGGCCCGATGATCGGCCCGAGTCAGCCACAACGACGAAAACTGCGGCTGACCGAGAAACGCGAACGTCTACTGCTGGATCTGCGTGCTTTCGGCATTCAAGACGGAAAGGCGCGCGACCTACTCACGTCATATCCCGAACGCCAGATCAGCGAGAATTTCTCTTACGCGAGGAGCCAGGCCGACCGCGGCGGCATCGGTAACAAAGCTGGGTTCGCGATCTGGGCAATCGAGCGTGATGCCGTGAACGTCTCTGCCCTCGAAGAACTCGAACGTCATCGTGCAGATAAGTCCCGCAGCCAGAAGGCCAGCGAAGACAGGAAGAACGATGAACTCAAACAGCACAATGAGCAGACCGATATACGGATCGAGTCTGCCCTCGCGAAGATGAGCAAACACGACCGTGACCGCCTGGACAGGTCATTCGAGACTTGGCTCAATGCACGCACCAGAAATCCGATGACCTTGTTCAAGTCGCCCACCGCGCGCGATCAGATACGTCGCGTCGAGTTCCGCCGCTTCATGCTCGAATGCGTGTTCGACGACTGAGCTACCCAAGGCAGCCACCGTTGCAACAGTGCCTGTGGCACCACTGAAAATTAATCGCCCTACCCTACCCTTTCGTGAAGTGCATGCCGTTGTTTTTGCGGTGGTAAGTGCATTATCTGAAATGGAGGTTTACGAATCTGTAAACCAGTCCTTGCAGATACCAACTCGAGCTTTCACGGATACAAAAACCGCGCGTTCGGTAGTTCGCTACAAGGGTAACCGACGTTACACGCCTGCTCTTGCCTGGATGACTAGCTGCTTGACGCCACGCCACCGCGGTCCGTTTCGCGTTGCGCGGACTCAAGTCGCGCTCGTAGGGTCGTCGTTCGATTGAGGCTGTGGTCACGTTTGATCGCGGACTTTATCGATCGCCCATCGCCAACCACGATGAGCTGCTGCTTCGCTCGGGTGACAGCGGTATAGAGCAGAGTTCGGTCAAACAGCTTATAGCTTGAGCGATCAACGGCCAGTATTACCACCGGAAACTCACTACCCTGTGCTTTATGTGCCGTCACAGCGTAGGCCAAGACGAGTTGGCCCATCTGAGTGATGTCGTACTCGACAGTGCAATGTGACATTACAACGCGCGCCGATTTTCCGTCCTCGGTGATTGACTGGATCCAACCAATGTCGCCGTTAGATAGTTCTCTTCCTGCGTCATTCACCACCTGCATAACCTTGTCCCCTACCCCGAACGTGTAGCCGTTACGCTGGAACGATAGGCGTGGCGCTGGATTAAAGACTCGCTGTAGCCTGATGTTCGCTTCTCTGACAGATAACGGTCCACGATTACGCGGCGTCACGACCTGAATATCCGCTCGAATATCGAGGCTTGAGTTTCGTATGAAACTCGCCACCTCATCGACCACGATGTTCAATATCGCGTCTGGGTGCGTGGCGTCGTGGAATATGACC
Organism: Endozoicomonas sp. G2_2; assembly: GCF_017744135.1. Classification (GTDB taxonomy): domain Bacteria; phylum Pseudomonadota; class Gammaproteobacteria; order Nevskiales; family Salinisphaeraceae; genus Salinisphaera. Next base: position 26,618 of record NZ_JAGHQU010000022.1, on the reverse strand, counting down.
CCTTCGCCACTCTCAAGTCTCGGCATCTGGCCCGCGCTGATCGTGCGCGCCAAGCTGATGATCCGGCTCCCGGCCTCTTGGCGGAACGTATGGGTCAGTCGCACCGTTGGCGCGACTTGGCTCTGCATAACGTCTCTCAAGACACAACCGGCACTGACCGATGGCAGTTGCTCACTATCGCCAATCAGTACCAGATGCGACTCAGGGGTCATTGCGCGTAACAGCGCTGAAATCAACCACACATCGCACATGCTGGACTCGTCAACGATCACAACACCGCCGGACAGCGGCCGCCGCTCATTGCGCGTGAACAGGCCCTCGATCGGGTCGTATTCAAGCAGTCGATGAATCGTTGAAGCGTCACCCCCCGTCGCGTCACGCATCAGACGAGCAGCCAGGCCCGTTGGGGCGCAAAGGTGAACGACAACGCCCTTGCTGTGCAGCAGCTTTCGTATTGTGTCGAGCACTGCTGTTTTGCCCGTGCCTGGACCTCCCGTAATCACGCAGACCTTATGCGTGAAGGCCGCACTAACAGCATCACCCTGCTCTTTCGTCAAGGCACGCCCTGCTTTGGTGTTCATAGACTCAAGGCCAGATTCAATACTGGCATTCGCGATGCAGGACTCATGCTTGAGCAACTCGTGTAGTCGTTCTGCTATCGCGCACTCAGCTCTGGCAACAGCTGGCAGTGTGTAGAACCTTTGATGCCGAGTTTCATATGAAACTAAGGCGCCTTCGTCAGACAGTCTCGTGATCGTCTGACCAACATCCGGTGCCTGCACTGCCAGTATCTTGATGATTGTGTCCATTAGGCGAGTAACGAGTATCGCTGTGGCACCACTGCGGATCTGTTGCTGTATGGCGTGTAAAACAGCGGCACTAATGCGCTCAAACGAGTTTCGTCTGAATCCGAGGCTCGTGCCTAATGCGTCGGCCGTCTGAAATCCTATGCCCTCAACATCGCGAATAAGCCGGTAAGGATTCTCGCCTATTAAGCGCGGCGCCTCGGACCCGTAAAGGCGGTATAGCTGTTCTGCCCGCGCTGTACCGAAGCGCTCATAAAGAAAGAGCTTCGCTTCGATCTTCCCGGCATTCTCGGCAACAGCCTTAGAAAGGGTGATTGCGCGCCGTTCACCAAGGCCAGGCACTTCTGCCAAACGCTCAGGCTGACCACGTATGACATCCAGGGCTGAAGCCCCGAAGTGATCAACAACCGATTTTGCGGTCTCGACACCTATCCCTGATATCGCATCTGATGAGAGGAAGCGCAGAATCCCTGCGGTCGAATTAGGCTGATAGAGACGATGCTCATCAACACGAAATACCCGAACCCCGCGGTGACTGTCCCAACGTCCCGATGCGACCAAACGCATTCCTTCAGCGGCCTCCGCTAAAGCGCCACTGGCGCGCGTGAGCGCGCCGGCCTGATCTTCAACCTCCAGGAGCGACCAGCTCTTATCCTCGTTGGTGTAGATCACTCGCTCGACTGTAGCGTTGAGTTTTGCCTCCATGGGCCCAACCTCGTGCGTAGCTAACGTAGCGCGATGCGGCCTTCGAGTTTCACCTGAAACTCGCCACACCCTCTAAAGCGGGTCGCTGTGGACTCATAGACATAGATAGCGCGGCTCCAGGAAGGCGATATCCACTGAGACCAAGAACGCCTTGTAAAAGGTTCCACGTAGAACATGCATAATACAGCCACCGGGATGATTACATGCCTTTCGTAAGCCGGTGTTGCCATGTATATCGCGTGTGAGTTTCAGGTGAAACTAGGCATGGCTGCACGAGACGAGAGACATAGCATTTGCGATCGAACGCACCACGGTTCGATTGCGACGCCAGGGGCAGGGTTGCACAAACGGTTTCTAGTTTCAGGTGAAACTGGCCGTGATGCGGTGTGCGCCTGTGTCGTGAGCTGGTAGTAGGGGTAATGTTGGCCCCCGAGTTGCAGGTGAAACTCGCTCTTGCGTGACACTCAGGGAAGGGCGCCGACATATTCTGCGTGCTTTGAACGCTGATATTCTGCAAAATCAGCGGCAATAAAGCTGCAGAAGGGGCTTGCGGCGCGTGTCATGAGGCGCATCTTGCCTGTGAGCAACAGATGCTCATGTGCCTCGAATCAAGCGATCTGGGCTTACTATTAGTCAACGGAGAGAACTGTGATCCGACTATCGCTACCGCAGAAGAAAGGCGGTGTTGGTAAAACGACACTCATAAAGATACTCGCCGAGTGGTTTTCGCAGAACAAGAGGGTTCTGCTAGTCGACTTCGATGACCAATGCTCACTCAGTGAGCTCTATCTCCCGATGGAGCGTATTGGCAACGGCCGACATAAAAGGCCACCGCTTCATCCGGATTACACGCCAGACAACGAAGATCACGCAGACTGGACTGGGAGGTCATCGTCCGCCGATATCTTCTACTCGACTCGCGAGATCCATGAATATGGCGTTGCGGAGTTCGAGAATGGTCGGCTCGATATTCTGCCGGCGGATAGTCGTGAATTGGTCTACGTCCGTGAACAGGAGGACAAGAAAATCCGCGCGCGGATTGAAGAAATCATCGATAAGTTCTTCGGAAGCGAAGGCATCGCTGATATGTACGACCTCGTGCTGTTCGACACCGGGCCCAACGAATCTCCGCTCATGCGAGGCGTAATTCGTGCATCGACACAAACAATCATCCCTGTTGAGCTCGAACAGCAGTGCATCTCGGGTCTCGACGCTATCATCGGCATGGTGATCGAGGAGCAGTCCAGGCGGTCGAAGAATCATCCCTTAGAACTCACTGCACTTCAGATAAACAAATATCGTAAGCAGCTGAGCCTCCACAACGGATTGCTAGAGCAGGTGATGAACCAAGAGCGGCTGAGCCAGTACGTCTCGCCGATAATCATTCCGAGCCGTGTTGCTTATGCGGAACGCGACGTGCGTGGCCTATTGCCTGCTTCTGTGTTTCAGCTGAAACCCAGTGACCCCGCGAGGAAGATCGCCGAGGACTGGTGCAAGTTCGTCGAGTCCAAGCTGTTCCCCAAGGAGACCGCAGATGCTTAAACGGAGCAAAGCGTCGATTATCAGCGAATCCAACTCGGGGCTGACAGGGACCGAAGCAAACCTGCGCCATGAGGTTCGTCAGTCCCACGGGCATGAAAAGGTACCGCTCTCCAATATCCGGCCTGACCCTGATAACGCGCGAGGGCTGAGCTTAACCTTGGAGGAGCTGCGCAATCCTGATTCCATCACCGATGAGGCTATGCGAGAAGAGGCCGACAAGATCATCGGTCTCAGTAGAACCATCGCAAGCGATGGCCAGCTACAGCCGGTCATCGGTTACCGATCGAGTGGGGGCACGGTAAGACTGATTGGTGGCGAGCGTCGTTGGTGGGCATGCCAGCTCGCTGAGCTGGAAGAAATGGACGTGATGGTCTACGCCGACCGTCCAGCAAATGCCGCGGTACTGCAGCTCCTCGAGAATGCGCAACGGCGCGACCTCACGATGGCGGGGACACTCCGAGGTCTGCAGCAAGTCATGGCCGAATGTCGCGAGAACGACAAACCGATCAACACGGGTGCGGATCTGATTGAACTGCTCGGACTTGAACGCTCGAATGCGTTCCGTTGGTGGGCAATCTTGAATGGGCCACAGGACGTGCTTGAGGCCATAAAGGAAGGGCGCATCTCACATCCGAATGTGGGACGCGACGTAGCAAAGCTCGCAGATAAACCTCGTGCGACCGTTTTGGCTTCAGACGACATTGTAGCTGCGCTGCGTAAGCATCAAGCATCTCAGGAGCGTAAGGGTAAGACGAAGAAGCCCAGTCGTGGTGGACGGCCAGCGACTCGAGCGAAGCTCGGGACGACAAAAAACATGGCTGTCATGGAACACATGGTTAAAAAAATCGATCCCGACAACAACTACGCTGACGTGAACTGGGATGACCCGAAGCAAGTTAGCCAGGTGTGGAAAGACCTACTCAAGCGTCTTGAGGCTGAGTTGGGGTAGGGCGCCTGAGCTAATGCTCTGGGAGTTTCACCTGAAACTCCCAGTCATCTCATAGAGGTATTCACCACGCCTCTTGAGCTTAAAGGGAGAGTCGTCGCTGGAATACTGTGATCTGCTGAGGCAGTGTTATTTGTGCCCGGATCAACATGACGACCACCGTATACACCTCGCTGGATTATCCCTCGCGAAGTTCGTTTACACCTGGGCGGAAAATCCACTGCAAAGGCCGTTTACACCTGGGCGGAAAATCCGTCGCGAAGGCCGTTTACACCTGGACGGAAAATCCGTTGCGAAGGTCGTTTACACCTGGGCGGAAAAACCGCCGCGAATGTCGTTTACACCTGGCTGGAATTTTCCCCGCGAAGTTCGTTTACACCTGGCCGTAAAATCCGCGAGTCGATGAGTAATATCAATAACTTAGACTGATCCTCGAACCTGCCTACTAGGGCAGAGCCTCTGGTCTGCAACACCACTGGTGGTCTTGGTTTACACCCGGCCGGAGATTTCTGTGCGAAGGTCATTTACACCTGGGCGGAAAATCCAATCGAAGTGGTGAATAATCAATAACATAGCACTGCGATCAAGACGATTAGTCAGAACGATAGATCGCTCCGATGACCCCCGTTGCTACTCGTAACAAAGCTGGTGGTCAATAAAGGATTCACAGAAACGTCAAGTAAAACAGAGCCCTGTGCTTGACTATCCCTTCGTTCTCTCTTTGGTGCCCGCATGTCGAGACTGCTCGCGCCTGTCTTCTGTCTTACCTCTCGTGAAAGTGTCTTCAGCAGCAGCTCTGCTGTTGTTTCTATCTTTTCTCTTGCAGAGCATTGAAATATTCCGGATCCGAAATTAACAGAGAGAACAGCAACTTATAGAAATCTGGGTGTAAAGAATAACGCACCGAGGTGTAACGAATACTGATCACACGCTCCTGCAGGTGTAGCGAATGATGGGTAGCGGTGTAATGAATAACGGCGAGGTGTAGTAAATAACGCCTCGAGGTGTAAGAAATGATGGGGTGTAAGAAATAACGGGTGTCGGCTTTCGTTCGTAGAAACTATGACGCCTCAACTGCGCAAACCTACACGCGTCGTCCTCGATCGGCCGCTCTTCTTCGCTCATTCACGAACACGGCCAAGGCTAGAGGTGTAAGAAATAATGGGAAGACCGATCGAGGGTAAATCTCGAATCAACCGTGGATAGGTGGCTTCGGGGCGGCAGCTAGATCCGGTTTATGCCAGGGGTGTAAGGAATAATGATTCGACCACTCATCGGCTCGTATGTTGGTGTTGACAGAGTCACGAATCGCCGCCTAGCTTTGCCATCAAATAAAGGCAAGCGGGCAGAGATGGGCCAGACAATGTCGTTGCTGGAGGAGCAAAATGAGACGATCAGTCTCAATGCGACTGTACTCCGTAAGCACGTCTACGCGGTTCATTGCGCGACACCGCTGACCCTCCTCGAGATCCAGCTCGCAAACGTCCTGCTTCAGAATGCTCTCCGCATGGGGTCTGTGGACAGTCTTAAACATCAGCGGATGCATCGTATTTACGTTGCTGACTTGGTTGAGTTGCTTCGGCCAGGCAGCCGCAATTACAAGCAGATCTATAATTGCGTGGATCGGCTGCTCACCAAAAAAATCAGGTGGGCAATCACTGAGGACGCAAAAACAAAGCGGTGGGGCGGATCAGCTTGGCTCGCTGGCTACGATTTCGAGAAGGATGGCTTTCTCTACTACTCGTACTCAGCCAACCTTGTAGATCAGCTTCTTAATCCCGCGGTCTATGCGAGGCTGAACTTCTCGATCCAGCACCTGATCACGTCTCGTCATACGCAGAGTCTCTATGAGAACTGTGCACGATATCGCGAGTGGGGACAGACCAAGGTTTGGGATCTGGAGACATTCCGTGAACTCATGGGTATCTCGGATGCCGCTAGCTACGAGAAGTTCAAGGAGCTTCGACGTAGTGTGATTGCCCCAGCGGTCAAAGAGATCAATACCAAAACCGAACTCTTTGTCGAGCCAGAGTATTTCAGGCGTGGCCAGCAGGTTGTCTCTGTGAGGTTTCAGGTCCGTGAAAATACCTCATATGAAGGCCCGACCATGCCAGCCATCCGCCCTGTTTCTGAGCAGCTGGATACGGATGCCCTGGAGTCGCGCGCGGAAACCTACGAACGGCTGACGATTTTCGGTATAGAGCACTCTCGGGCGTCCAGTCTCATCGCGCGTTTCAGTGATGATCACATCAACCGCAATCTCGATCTCGTTGCTGAAAGGCTTTATCGAAAGCCTGAATCAGTGAACAGAATTTCTGGGTTGGCAGTTAATGCTGTCGAGTGTGACTACAGCGGCAAACAACCCGACGCCCAGAAGGTGCTCGACTTCGAAACCCGCAATGAGCGTGATAATCGGCGGCAAGAGGAGGAGCAACAACAGGCTATGAAAAAGCTCGCCCGTTTCGAGCAGGAGCTGTTGCCGAAGTGGAGAGCTGAGCAATGGATCGGTCAAGTCGATAAAACCGAGAAGCAGCGTCAGTGGGACGCGTTCCGTGAATATCAGACCAGCCAGACGCCCTTCATCGCGAAGATGTTTCGTGAGGATCCCACCGGCAATTCGACGTGGGTCTCATCACTCTGGAGAAATTGGGTTAAGGAGCACTGCCTACCCGAATGCACCGATGCTGACCGGGAAGCGTGTGCGGTCGATTTGAAGATCGACTTGGAGCGCTTGCGGAGGGTCGCGCGGGAAACGCGCTCCTCAGAGCCGCTAACAGATAATTAGGGCTGAGCGGGGAGGGAGTAACGTGTCCGCACGAAATCGCGCAGATGGTCGAGGATACGAAGGCGAACACGACGGGCAGGCGCGTGGTCCTCTGACGGAACGCTGATTTGTAGGACGTCTACACCCCTTTCGCCGCTCGCATACTGAGCGAGTGAGCCCGGCTCATAGGGCTCGTATCCAACCAGCAACGGCGCCCAGTCCGCCGCGATTTCACCATCTCCGTGAAATGTGACCAGCCCATCGCCGGCACGAAGCTCAACGATCAAATCCGGTGAAAATGCAGAGATCGAAGCGACAAGAGCGGCGACCTCAGACTCGGAGCCACCATGAGAGCCAGGGTTCTGGCCAGATACCCGCAGAGACGTAGGCTGGGCGAGTGTCGCCGTATGAGACCAATCCTTGGTCGGCAGATTGCGGGTGAGAATGACCCCATGAAAATTGCTGGAGCGGGGCGGTGTGGCCAGTAGCCCATCAGGGTTGACTATCGGGATCGTCAGCCATGAGATGTCCTTTGTCGCCGCGAGATCGTCGATCCAGTGGAGCAACGTATCCACGCTGCCAGTCTGGGTGCCTGATACACCCGCAATCACCATGACCCGCGGTGCCGCGTCCTTCTGCTTCATGACCTGTCCCATCACAGGATTATTCATCCCGGTGCTTCCAAGGCGGAGTGTGCGGTCAGCTGGGCAGAGTTCGTCAGCAGGCGTATTGATCCGTCTACCCAGGACAGTGCATATCGTCACAAGGTCAGCTTCTATGGACGGTTCGGGGCGAGCAGGGCGCCTGTAGGGGACTGCCACGCTTGCTTGGTCGTCGGTATGCGCCGCGGTGCCAGAGCGCCCACTGACGGGCACAGGGGGCGATGAGTTGGATGCTTGCGGCATGATCGCTGTGGCTACCGGCACCTCATCGACGCCAACCGGAACGGCCTGTTGAATGGTCGTAGGCCCAATCGATATCACTGGCTCGGGATATGCAAGCGAGGGTTGAATGCCATGGTCCGGCTCTGCCAGACCGCCGGCGCCGCCGTTTTGCTGGTTCGGCTGCGCTGCGATCTGCTCGATATCCAGGGAGATCGAGCTGTCACGCTGTAGGGTCAATGACGCCTTAGTCTGGCTCTCGATCGTTGCGTTTGCAGTTGGCGCTGCAGAAGCAGATGCCTGCGTGGCGGCAGTGTCATGGGGAAGGGGAGAGCTCGGTGACGCCACGAACTCGGCTGTATCAGCTCCGTCAGTCTCGCGCTGGGTTTCAGCAGGGCCAGGCTGGATGCTTGAGACTGTCGTGGTTGTGGTGTTGTCGGTAAATTCGAAACGTGTGTACGTGAGCATCGGCAGGGCATAGATGACCAAGAGTCCAATGCCAATCATGCCCAGGCCGATGATCGCTTTCCGGTGACGATCTCGACGGGCAACCTTTGAGAATGGGTCATATTCAGACATTGCAACGTCCTCAGACGAACAAAAAAAGGCGCGGATCGACAGAATCGAACCGCGCCCGATCAAGGCTGACGCTTAGTAGAGCGGCGCCATGCAACCGTCTTCGCTCAGGCTGAAGTTGCCGCGGCGATCGCGGAAGTACAGCATCCCGCTTTCGTCACGGATATATGCCGTGCAGTCGCTGATGCCGGTGCCGGCAGGCGCTGCGGCGGCGCTATAGCCCGGCGCGGTTGCCTGCTGAAAGGCCATCGGTGCCGAGGCGGTAGCAACCGGCTCGCTAGTGGCAGTGCGGTTGCTTGCCTGCGGGGTCACGTCCTGCGTTTCTTCCGGTACGTCGCAGTCGCCGAAATCACCACCGTCGACGATGGCCTGGCCGAGCGTGATCGCAGCCTGCACATTCAGAAGGCCAGCGCCGTAAAGCTCGTCGTAGCCGGGGTCGCCGAGGTCATCGGCGGAGCAAAGCAGCACATCGACCACGGTTGCAGCGTCGAGCGTCGGGTACAGACCACGAATCGTTGCCGCTGCACCGCCGACAAGCGCCGTCGCCGGGCCGGTGCCATAGCCGTTGTAATAGCTCGACTCGATCGTTTCATCGCCGTCTTCGGTGAGCGAGTTACAGACGGTCGCCGACTGCGACGAGCCACCGACAACACCGCTGGAACAAACCGCTTGGCCCGGCGCAACGATGAAGTGACCGCCCAGATCGTCGGTATAGCTACTCGGCGCGTATGCGGCGGCCGAGTTTTCCAGCAGGTTGCCGTCCCCATCGGTCGCACCGACAACGATCATCTGGCCGCCGAACTCGGGATCGTCCGCGTTGTGGGCATAGTTGTAGGTGCCGCGGGTCTGCACAGTGTCCGGGACATTGCCGCCACTGAGCGCGATTACCCAGTCATTGGAGGTCACCGCATCGCGCAACTCGATATCGAACTCCGCGTTATCGATACTTTCGCTCACGTCGTAGGTAAGTAGCAGCACGTCGGTCGTGAAATTGGCTTCGGTGAACGTCAGTGCTTCACGCGAGTTACCCAGCTCACGGTCATCGGGCGCACGAAAGACCCGAATGTTGTTCAGCGTTACAGCCGGTGCTACACCGACGTTCTGGCCGGCGACCAGACCGGCATAGAAGGTGCCGACGCCAGAGTCGTCTTCGGACGGCATGTACTCCGTACCGTCATCATCCGTGGCACCGAACATGCCCGCCACCGTCAGGTTCTCGAACTCCTGATGGTCGAGGTCGACGCCGAAGCTGAACAGCGTCAGGGAGGCGCCGTCGCCGCTGTTGGAGCGATCCTCCGGACCGTTGATGCCGTCGAGGCCGTTGGTCGTGTAATTGACCTCCGGCGTGTTATCGCCGCCGCCCGTATCCGAGCCATTGTCGGAGCCGCCGCCCGAGCTGCCGCCGTCGTCGTCGTCGCCTCCGCCGCTACCACCACCGCAGGCGGTCATGGTCATCGCCATGGCGATGAGTAGAGTGATGAGCTTCATATTCAGAGTTCGCATATCGCGCTCCTAGTTTCGTGGGTTCAACCAGTAAAGGGATTGGAGAGGAGTACCTTCTGAGACACGGCGATGCCGTGGCATCGCCGAGCATCGATGTCGTTGTTATTGCGTGCTGACCACAGCCTCCTTGCCGGCATCGGTGCCGGCCATATCGGCGGCGGGGTCATTCGCCGAAGGGTTGTCCTTGCCGAGCACGCGATTGCGCATGGCATCGTATAGATCGCGGTTGTCGAGCAACCGCTTTCGCAGTGCGGCCTGGCCTTGTGCGATTTGCTGGCCGTCAAAGCGATACCAGCTGCCGTTTTTCTCGAGCACGCCGGCGCTGAGTGCCTGGTTGATGAGATCACTCGCCGGACATAGGCCACAATCGAAGTAGAGCGGCAGTTCGACCTTCCCAAACGGGCGGCCGACCTTGTTCTTGGCGACCTTGATCCGCGTCACCGCGCCGATCACATTCTCGCCTTCCTTGATCTGCTCTGCGCGGCGCACGTCCAGCCGGATCGAGGCGTAGAACTTGAGTGCATTTCCGCCTGTGGTCGTTTCCGGCGACCCGAACATCACGCCGATCTTCATGCGGATCTGATTGATGAAGATCACGAGCGTGCCGGTGCGCTTGATGTTGCCCGTGAGCTTGCGCAGTGCCTGACTCATGAGACGCGCTTGCAGCCCCACATGGGAGTCACCCATATCGCCTTCGATTTCGGCCTTGGGCGTGAGCGCCGCGACCGAATCGACCACGACAACGTCAATACCACCTGAGCGGACCAGCATGTCGGCGATCTCGAGCGCCTGTTCGCCCGTATCCGGCTGTGCGATATGCAGTTCGTCGACATCAACACCGAGGGTTTCGGCCCAGACGGGATCGAGTGCGTGTTCTGCGTCGATGAATGCGGCCAAGCCGCCCACGCGCTGAAATGCCGCGACGATCGACAGGGCGATGGTCGTTTTGCCAGACGATTCCGGGCCGTAGACTTCCAAGACACGGCCGCGCGGCAGACCGCCGCCGATGACGCGATCCAACCCAATGAGGCCGGATGAAACGCGATCAACCTGGACGTTCGGCCCATCCTTCATTTTGTAGATAGCGGCAGTGCCGTAGCTTTTCTCGATCGCTTTGAGTGCAGCACTCAGTGCCTTCGATCGGTCTTCAGTCATGGTCATGTTTCACCCCTTGGAAGTGACGGTGTTTGTCGTGGCACAGCCAGACTCGGACGCGCCTTGAGCGCCGCAACCCCTAATTGCGGTTTATTTCGAAATTTTGTGGCCGGCAGGATTGCGGCTCGGGTCGTAGGCGAGTTCGTCGATCCGTAGGAGCTTCTTGCTCGGCGTGGGGTAGACCACAGTGGCCGTCAGACAGGCGCCGTCGCAGGTGACCTTTCCGTGATCGACCAGCTCAGCAGCACCCCAGAGGCAGGTATTCCCCGTATCGCTCGCAACGCCATCGGCATGCGTATCGGACGGCTGGCCGAACAGACCGCCACGAACAAAAGCAGCCACGGTTTGTGCCGTCCCGGTACCGAATGGCGCTTCACGCTTGAAGCTCTCACAGGTCGGTTTGCCGCCGTGGCGGTTGCGTGCGTCGGCCATCAGCTCATGCGCGGTGACGGACGGCCACGCCAGAGTGACGCGCCGCGTGACCCGAAAGACCGTGGGCTCTTGAGCAGCAGAGGCCCGTGTCGTTTCGACGGTGAGCTTTATCGTGTGCTTTTCATCACGATCGAAGGCAACCTGCGTGAACCGCTGGGTGTCGCCCTCGATCTCGTGCGTGAATCCTTCAAGTAGCCGCCGCAGCTCGCCGGTGACCGGATCGCCGAGGGCAACGAAGTCCACGCCATAGGGCAAACGCTCGGGATGAGTCGCGCCGGTCAGGTCCGGTGCATCGGCCGGGGCAACCGGAGGATCGGCGGCAAGCGCCAAGGACGACCCGCAAGCGAACGCAATACCCAGCGTCAGTGCATGGCCCAGAGGATAGGAGGTGCTTCGCATAGCAGTGCTTTCATCGGTGTATGGCCATCTCACTCTCGCCCCCCGATAGAGCGCCGCAACCCCTGAAGATGATCTTTCGAGAAACCACCTGCGCCGTGTGTCGTGGGGTCGCTGCGATCCTGCTATCGGTGGCCGGGGCAGGGGGCGCATGGGCCTCGCCTCCGCCCTGTAACGACAGCACCCCTCAAACGGTATGGCGGCAAATCAATGCCGTGGTGGCGGCGCCGGGTGACGGCTGGTCCCTGGAGTGTGTCCAGGCCGAAGGGATCAACGCCTATGTGGATCACGCCCATCACCGTGTTGCGTACCATCACGATGTCGCCGGTCTGAGCAACAACGAAATCGCAGCGATCCTTTCGCACGAACGCTCTCATCTGGCTTTAGGCCACCCGCCGCCCGGTGGCGCGATACGGAGTGCCACGCAGGAAGACGCCGCCGATCGGCTTGGCGTCTTCTATATGCGTCTTGCTGGTTTTGACCCGCACGGGGCGATCAATCTGTTGAGTCGATTCGAGCAGACGCCGGACGACCTGTCCCGGCGCCGGCGACTCGAAGGAAATATCGCGGCAGCTGAGGCCTGGGTACCTATGACACTCGAACCGCGCGAAGCCCGGCGGCTCGGCACATTGATACGCCGCCGGATGATGCGTGATTGAATCAGCGGGCGGTGTGAGGTTTGCTCAAACGAGCGATCGCGAATAGCTGGCCTTTCGACCAGTCCGCCGTGACATCGCAGACCATCTGGCCTTGTTCGTGGGGAATGAGCATGTGGACATCCTCGAATGCTTCCCCGGTGTCGACGCGATAGGTGACGACCTCACAGCCGCCTTCGTCGTAGAACGGCAGTTCGATACGGCGCTCGTCACCGTCACGGGTCAGATGCAGCATGTTGCCGTCCACGCCGCACACTTCCCAGCCGACCTCGCATGTGATGGGTGCGATCGCCAGGGATTCGTTGATCATCGTGTAGCCGTAATTCATGGGCAGGGGTCTCCGCGTGAGCTATGGACACCTTTGATCCTGCCCCGCAGCTGGTAAGCCGCAAGGAATTTCTCGTTTACCCGGCGCTGGCACGGCGGCGTAACTGTGCGCAGCTGCCCTTATCGGCCCACCTGCATTGGCCCACAAGCGCATAGTGAGGGCCTGATCTGCGTAGAAAGACTCGACGATCACGGCGGATCGATGCATCTGCATGAACCGAGGTATAGGTTACGCGCGCCTCAAGCCCATCAGTGCCGATACGTGCCGAGCCATGTACGACGAGATCGCGGATCGAAGCAGCCTCTATAGCCGTGGGGTCGGCGGACTTCGCCAGCTGTATACGCTCGTTGACCAGCAGGGCGTGACGAATCTCCGAGGCTGATGTGGACAAGCTATCGCAGCCAACACCGAGCAGTACGACCAACAGGGCGATGGCCTGTTTCATGGGGTCGCCGGGCGAATCGAGAGGACACGCCATGCCCCATTATCGGGAGTCAGCGTCACGATAGCGGTTTGCCGGCTCTGCTGGCTTCGATACGTGATGCCGTAGACGCTCCAGAGGTCGTAGTCTCCACTGGGCAATCCCTGGGTGCGATCGATAACCACGTCCTGGATCTGGATCTCGTCGATCGATTTCGGGCGTTTGCTCGGGTTGGTAACGCCGAGTGCCTCATCGATGAGCCGCAGCCGTAGTGCTTGGCGCAGATCGAGGGCGTCCGGTTCAGGTGCGCCGCAGGCGGCCAGCAGGCCTGCAGCCAGGGTCAGCATCAGAATTCGAGCAAGCATGGTGCAGCGGATGTGGCCGGTTCTCGATCTTTGAAATGCCCCTGATACGTGCGCTCACGCATCGTCGAAGAACAGCTCATGCCACGCTTCGGAAGGTCGATGAGTGCTTTCTCAGGCGTCAGCCATTCGACCAACTGTCGGTAATGCGCGTCCGGGTTTTCAGACTCGAGCATCGTAAAGACACGGTCGGCATTCAGACGGCGAAACAGGTGCTGCGCGCCATCCTGTAGTTGAATCCAGACCTTCGTGACACGCCCGGGTTGGGCACGAAATGCCACACGATCGAGGAGTTCGCTGTTCACTACGAACAGCGAATAATCGTGGTGGAGTCCGGGTGTTGGTTTGGCGGGCATAGGTGAGGATGTCGGGGTCTCTAATGCTCTATGTATCGCGAACAGCGAGCGGGCCCAAGCACCTACTCAATGACACGGGTGCCTTTCCGCCCCCTGGCGCGCTCATAGGTCTTTCGCAGCAAGTCCTCCAGAGGTTCTGGATTGCGTACAGCCAGCAAGTTGAGATCCGGGTCCGAGCGATCACTGCTCGTGACATAGACGACACCGCGGCCGAACAGGCGCATCACAAAGGGCGAGATTGTCCCCGAGTCCTCGACGCGATAGAGCGCGACACGTGACATGCGTGTGGTCAGGATGCCCCAGCGCTTGGTGAGGCGTTCGCTCGTCAGCTCGTATCGCGTCAGGTGAATCTTGGCGAACTCAATACCGGCGATCGCGGCGATCGCGATGCTGCCATAGGTGGCCAGTCTGCCTGGCATGAGCACCCAGAGGACGAGGATTGCCGTCGCGCAGAGGAGGTAGGTTCCCAGATTGACGATCTGGCCCGCTGATCCTTTCCAGATGACCTGGTTATCGGCACTGGAAATACTGGGGTCTTGGTAGTCGAACTTCGGATCGTCGCTGTCGTCATCGTGCGCCATGATTGAGGTCTCCGGCAGGGCAGGGCCGCAGGTAATGCGGGTCTATCCCGTTAAAGGGCCGGGCCGACCAGCAATCGGCTCACAACGATCAGGAAATTGCGTCAGGCATGGCGCGGATCGCTGAAACTCGGCAGCGCGCCGCGCTGCAGGCCGAATTCGCAGAGCGTGCTCCAGCAACCGAAGACGCGATCCAAAGCGTTCACCTGGGCTTCGATCGAGGGCATCGGACGCCGCCGGGTGGCCATGGGCTCGAGTTCGATCTCGTTGTGAGAGGTTCGCCTGCAGCGCAGTACGACATCCTGGCGTGCGTCGTGCGCCATGTTCACATTGAAATCGAAGGAGACATCCCCGAAACGCGAGGCGACGGCATGGCGCCGGAACCGGGCGGCCGCGGTGGGCTGAACCATGACCGGGTAGCCGTTACCGACAGTGCCTTGAAGCACGATTCCGGTGATCCATGTCTCGTCGATCGCACACACCAACACCCGCGCCTCGTTCGCCAGAACGACGGTGTTGCCGATGAATATCTTTGCTGAGCACGGCTCGCGCACAGGTGGCAGCGCCACTTCTACAATCGACATCAGGCGCTCGCTGCCACGGGCATGGTCATGCACTGGACTTGATGGTTTTCGCGCAGGGCCCGGAGGCCTGCGTTGTAGATCTGGCGGACGCGCTCGACCGAGACATCCAGTTGCCGTGCGATCTCATGTGCTTCGAACGGGCGGGGACAACCCAGTCCAAAGCGCATCCGCATAACTTTCTCAGTAGCCTTGTCGAGGGTAGCCAGAACGCTTTCGCACATCTTGGTCTGTTCGAGTGCGATGACGCTCTCCTCGGTGTCTTCAGTCGCGATCGCGACCGGTACCGAGCTGTACTCGATCGCGTCCATAGACATCTCTGCCTGGTCGAGCTTCAGCAGCTGTTCGATCTCGGCAACGGGCAAGTCGAGCTGCTGGGCCAACCAGGGCGCCTGGCGTGAAGTGGCATCCGATAGCCCCTGCGTATCGAGTATCGCGTGAATGCGACGCAAATTGCGACAGTCGGTGCGGGATGTCGAGACCTGAGATCGCGCGCTATCACGCAGCGGGGTCGCGTAACTTCGAAACCACTGGAACGCGCATGTTGCGAACTGGAAGCCCCGTTCGACGTCGAAGCGCTGGCTGGCACGCACGAGTCCTTGGCGGGCCGCCTGGGCGATGTCTTCGCGATCTTGGGGGTGCGCGCGCACATGCTTGGCCATCCAGAAATCGATAAGCGACAGGTTCGCGATGACGAGGCGGTGTAGCCATGCATGGCCACGGGCGCGTTCCTTCTCCACGCGCTCCATCAGCTCTTCGTGGATCGGCTCGTCGAGATGCTCGAGCACAGCCGAGATCCCATCCATCGTGATCCGCAGGCGGTCAGCGAGACGACGGTCAGCTCGTAGGCACTGACATTGCGCGTTATTCAGCGTGGACAGCTCATCCGCGACAACCGAGATGCTGGAGTGAAACCAGATGCCCGAGTCGGGTTCGCCGGCGCAACGAGAGGCCAGGACGTCATACAGCGCGCGACGCCCGGCCGCGCATTGAATCGCCCATGTCAGGGCACGAGCCCACGCTCGATCAGCCTGGCGGAAATAGTGCTCGCGCTGGTCGCGCGAAGCGTCGGGTTGTTCGGGAAAATTCGTCATGGCGATCAGCCTCCTTTGCTCGCAGGCTGATCCCCGCATAGCGCGCCGCAAGGGCTGCGTATCGGCTCTTCGGCATGATTCAGACGAAACGAGGGCATGCCCCTTAAAGGACGTTCACAGGAGCAAACCGCTGGCATGTAAAACCCGGCCCAAGTGGGCCGGGCTCGGGCAGTTCCCGATACTGGGTCGTGCAACCGTCCCAGTGGCCGGTTCCCGTACCGTGACCAGATGGTCTCGGCGCACAATCAGGAAAGCGCGGCCGCGTGTAGCGAAACAGAGTTAGCTGGCCCCAAAGACCGCTAGTCGGTTCACATGAGGGGGCTTTGTGGGGATAGATATCGCCATCTATCTCTCATGGAAGAGCAACGAAGCACCCGTCGCCTACGCACACTCATGATCCCGGGTGACTACGAAGTGATCCCGGCGGCCCTCACGTCGTTGAAGGGTCTCGATCTTGCCGTGGCATTGCGAAAGAGCGCCGGCGACGGTGACACGCTGGCCCTGTGTGGCCGTTTCGAGTGCCCGGATATTACCGACGAGCAATGGCGGCCCCGGATCGTCGACCACCATGGCCACCACGTCAGCGTCACGATCAGCTTCGACACCCCAGGACTCCGGAAGGTCTTCGCGAAGCTGCACGATAAGCGCGCCTCCTTCTTCGGACCGGTCTACAGGCAGGGGCGTGATTGGCATATCCATGATCCGGAACCCATGGCGGCAAGCCGCACCGGTCAGCCGCGGCCGGTCTATGACATTCATCACATGACCCGGAGTTCGCTCGCGCGCGAGCACCTTGATGATGTGGGCGGGAGCTACCTGGAGCAGGCGAAGCTGCACAACGAGTTCATCCGCGAGGTGCGCAGTCCCGAGAGCTTTCGCAGCTATTTGTCGGCGAGTGCCAAGCGTCTGCTCGACCGGGGTCTCAAGGATCAGGTCAGCCGACGTGTCGCGCTCGGTGATCCCAGCATTGCGAACGCGCGGGAGAGCATCCGGGCATTGCTCACCACGATTCACTTTCCAGCGTCTCAAGAGGAACTCGATGCGGCACTGACGCGAGTTGATCGAGTCGCGGCCGTCGCCGTTCGTGCCTCGGATGTGCGCGAGGCGGTCAAAGCACGCCGGCGACACATGCGACTCAAGCCGCAGGGCAATATCTTTCGTCCCGACCCGCGTTACACGACGGTCGAAGGCCTGACCGAGCTCGCGGTGAATATGCCGTTCTCACCGACGAGCGAGCAGTACGCCGCGGTGGCAGAGATCGTGGTGGATATGTGCGAGGGCCCGGTTATGCGCCGAGTGCTCTCCGGTGATGTCGGTACCGGCAAGACCGTGATCTATGCGCTTACCGCCGCGGCCGTCGCCGCCAGTGGGGGCACGGTCGGGGTGATGGCCCCTCGCCAGCTGCTGGCCAAGCAGAACTACGACAAGCTGAAAGCCTGGTTGCCTGGCCACGCGATCGGCCTGGTCACGGGAGAGGGACGCAGCGGTGATCCCGAAGCGAAAATCTGGGTCGGAACGCAGGCGGTCGCCGGCCTGGGCAAGACGCTGGACGCGGTTCTGGTTGACGAGCAGCAGCTCATGTCAAAAGAGCAGCGAGAAAGCCCGGCCGGTGCCACCGGCCATCTGCTCGAAGGCACCGCGACCTGTATCCCTCGCACGACGGCGCTCGCGCAATCGGGCGAATGGGCCGTTACGCGCCTGTCACAGACCCATGTGGAGAAGACCTTCGAGCATCGACTTCTGATGCCAGCACAGCGCGGGCAGCTCGTCGCCGACCTACGCCAGGCGATTGAGCAGGGACAGACGATGCTCGTCGTATACCCGCGGCTCAACAAAGGCGCGGTCTTGAAAGATGGCACGGTGGCGCCGGCCCTGCGGGAGAGCATCGACGTGTGGGAGCGTCTGTTTCCTGGGAAGGTGGTTTATGCCCACGGTGGCGACCAAGCGCAGCAGCTCGAGAATGACGCGGCGATTGCAGCCATTCGCCGGGGTGACGCTCAGATTCTGGTGGGGACCGCGATACTCGAGGTCGGCATCGACTTGCCGTCAGCCGAGCGGATCGTGGTCGTGCAGCCGGATCGATTCGGCATGAGTCAGCTTCACCAGCTGCGCGGCCGCGTCGCACGCGCCGGCGGCACGGGCTACTGCGATCTCCTGTTACTGGAGGAGCCATCGGGTCCGCTGCACAAGCGGCTGAGCTACTTCTGCCGGATCACCGATGGATTCGTGCTCGCAGAACGGGATCTGCTGATTCGCGGGGGCGGTGACACCACCAGCGAAGGGCACGTTCAATCGGGCAAGGCGCCGAAGTCGCCCTTCGAGAATCACGAGCTGTCGAGCGAGATCCTGCCGGAGATCACGGCCGAGCTTGAGCAGGAATACTGGGCTGAGTTCGATCGCAAGAGCAGGGCAGCCGATCGATCGCAGTAAAACGAGGCCTTGTTAAAAAGGCCAGCTTCGGGGCTGTGGCCGAGCCGAGCCTCCGTTCTAATATATTGCCGCTAGAGATTATCAACTCACTCTGTTGCGTCCATACAAGCGGAACAGTGTGGTATCTCGAAGCATCAGCCCGTGTGTCCGCTATCGGCCCAGGCTGTGTGAAAACGCATGAAACGGTGCGCACGAGTTCAATACGGCATCGTGTGGCCCTGCTCGGTCAGCTTTTGCGGTGATGAGCGAACGGACATTCCAGTTAGTCCGGCTTCCGACCCGTCGCCAAATCCGCCTTTGGCCGCTTCGATCGCGCCGTTAACAGGGCACTATCGCGCTCAGGCAGTCATCGCCCACATCAACGGCCCGATCCCGATGATCCGCATCACGCGTTTCAGGTTATAGGCCAACACGTGCAGGCTCATTTCCGTTCGCACATGCGCGAGTGTGCGCATCAGAAAATGAGTCGAGCCCATCCAGTGCTTGAGCGTTCCGAAGGGATGTTCGACGGTTTGCCGTCGTATCCGCATAAGATTTGGATCTCGATCCAGCCGCTGTTGCATGCGCTCTAGCACCGATTCGTGCTCCCAGCGTTTGACGCGGCGTTGCGCCGCCGCCGTGCATTGCGTCTTGATTGCACACGTTTTGCAGGCTGAGCTCCAGTAGCAATGCAGCGTCTGGCCTTTTTCCACCGTGCTGAAACGCCAGATCAGGGTCTGATCGGCCGGGCAACGATAGGTGTCGCTATTGGGTTCGTAGATGAAGTCGCGTTTGCCGAACTGGCCTCTGGCCTGGCTGTTGGAGGTCTGCGGCTTCGGCACATGGACTTGGATGCCAGACCTCTCGCAGGCCACGATCTGTTCGCCGTTAAAGTAACCGCGGTCGGCGACCGCGGCCAGGGTCTCGGTCTGCATGGCTGAACGCGCTCGATCTGCCATCGGCTGTAGCTGCGAGCGATCATGGCCGACGTTGGTGACCTCATGATCGACGATCAGATGATGTTCCGCATCAACCGTCGATTGGACGTTGTAGCCCACCATCCCCGACCCCTTGCCGCCGGTCGCCATGGAGCGCGCATCCGGATCAGTCAATGAGATCTGTTGATCGGGTGCGGCCTCTACAGCCTTCGCCATAACCTGCATACGTTGCATTTCCGATCGCAGCGTGTCGATCTTGTCCCGAAGCTTTGTCGTACGGGCCTCGGTGACCTCGCTTTGACGCTGACGATCGGCACTGTCGAGTTCTGACAGGTAGCGCGCCACACTGGCTTCGATCTGTTCGATACGCCGCTTTACCTTGGCGCGGGTGAAGTTGCGATCGCGGCTGTTGACGGCCTTGAACTTGCTGCCGTCGATAGCGACCAGCGCCTGCGAGAACAGGTCGAGACGACGGCACAGCATCACAAACTCACGGCATACACGTCGGATCGCTGGACCATTGTTTCGACGGAAATCCGCAATCGTCTTGAAGTCCGGCGCGAGCCGGCCAGTCAACCACATGAGCTCGATATTACGCTGGGCCTCGCGTTCCAGCCGCCGGCTGGACTGCACCCGGTTGAGATAGCCGTAGATATAGATCTTGAGAAGCGTGGCCGGGTGATAGCCGGGCCGACCGGTGGCCTGGGCGGTGACGCGCTCGAATCCGAGATCGGCAAGGTCGAGGTTATCGACAAAGAGGTCGACCACCCGGACTGGATTGTCCTCGGTGACGTAGTCGTCGAGGCTCGCTGGCAGCAGCGCGCTCTGCGAACGGTCCGCACCGGTCACGAAACGACTCATCCGGCTCTCCGCTAATAGCCTGCGAGAAGTTTAACCGGCGGGGGCGTTTTCACACAGCCTGGGCCAGAAGCGGACCTCATTTGCCAAGCATCGATCTTCCGTTCTGACTCTAGACCCAGGCGCTAGTGAGTATTGGGTGGAGTCTGAATGAGACCGCAAGATTACGAGCGCACTACGTCGGTGGCTTTGATGAAAATACTCGCAATACTCACCACGTCAGAGGCGAGACAATATGCCACCGACAATCAATCAATCGATGGGAAGCCGCGAATGGGCGATGTTGGTCGCGCTGTCGCTGCTGTGGGGCGGATCGTTCTTCTTTGTCGAAATCGCGGTCGATGCCTTGCCACCATTGACGATCGTGCTCTTGCGCGTCGGTGTCGCAGCGATTGCGCTCTGGACCTTTGCGTTCGCCACGGGACTACGCCCACCACGTGATACGCGGATTTGGGGAGCCTTCATTCTTATGGGGCTGCTAAACAACGTGGTTCCGTTCTCGTTGATCGTCTGGGGCCAGACGGAGATCGGAGCCGGACTGGCATCGATCCTCAACGCAACCACACCGCTATTCACCGTCGTCGTTGCTGGCACTCTGCTATCGGACGAACGCAGCACGCCGAACAAGATCCTAGGCGTTATCGTCGGTTTTGTTGGCGTGGTGTTGATGATCGGGGGCGATGCGTTAACCTATCTGGGTGGACACGTTGCCGCCCAGCTTGCCGTCTTGGGTGCAGCCATATCCTACGCATTTGCAGGAGTATTCGGTCGACGCTTCAGGGCGATGAATATCAGCCCTGTGACAACCGCTGCCGGTCAAGTCACGGCCTCGTCGATGCTGCTGGTCCCACTGGTCATTGCCTTCGACTGGCCCATCGATACCCATGCGCCGTCTGCGTGGGTGTGGGCCGCGATAGCGAGCCTCGCCATTCTGTCGACCGCCTTGGCGTACATTCTCTATTTCCGGATTCTTGCCAGCGCTGGCGCGACCAACCTGCTTCTAGTGACCTTCCTGATCCCTGCCTCAGCCATACTGCTCGGTGTTCTGGTGCTGGGAGAGACTTTAGCACCCGTTGATTACATGGGGATGCTGCTGATCGCGTTCGGGCTGATAGCGGTCGATGGACGTTTGATACGCAAGATTCTCCCAAACTGATCAAGCCAACCCCATAGGGCAGAACGACTGCTTTGGGTCGCAATCGGCCAAAAGCGGGCCTTGATCACCTTGCTGGAGGGTAAAACAGTAGCGTTTGCTTTTTTCGCTTGCTTTCGAGCATTGTAGCGGAGGGGTTCGGAGACTTAGGACATAGGGCTTTGGCGATTGAGTACGAGCCGCTGTTGGATGCTGGCGTTCATCCGATGGCGGCGGCTGATATGAAACCTATTCTCGTTGACTCGTTCACCGACAGGAAGGGCCGTAGAGCGTATTTAGTCTCTAGGCTGCACGCCTTCCTTGAGGACTTGGTTCAGCTAATAGGCACGACATTTAAAGTCTGGGTAGATGGCTCTTTGCTATCAAGCAAGCCTGAGCCTGCAGATGTTGACCTAGTTGTAATAGTGGAAGGTAGTCATCTCAACGCGCTCAGTGTGCAGGAGAAGAGTGCCCTGAGAGAGATCTTTGTTACCGAGCGGCAACACGTGAAACAGAGATACAGCTGCGATGTCTACCTGATGTTAGCGGACAACGCCGACCAGGAGCAGTATTGGCGCGAACTCTTCGGCCATGATAGGGAAGGCCGGCCCAAAGGTATTATCGAGGTGGGCTGCAATGGTTGTTGATATAAGTCGCACTGAGAACCTACTCGAAAACGCTACCGAGCATCTTAGGGTTCTTGAGGCGCAGTACGAACGAGCGCCTGAAGACTTTGCGCAGGAAATTGCCCTGGGATCAATGCGTAACCACGTAGACGACCTTCAGCAGCAGCTAGCGCATGCAAAGGCGCAGCGCGAGGTTGAAGTCGTGGAGTTACGGCTGTCGGGGCAGAAAGCTCAGAATGGGACTTTGCCGCTCGACCTGCTCGGTAGCCTAGCAACCCATATCGCTAGATTTCTGTACGCCACAGCAAGTAGACATGAGCGCGGGCTAGAAGCGAGGGGGCCGTTCCGTGAAGAGCTCAAGGAAATGCTTGGATTGCGATTCGGTGGGCTTGCAGCTGGATCTACTCGCGTGTTCATCACGGGCAAAACGAATCCGGACATACTTGGTCGCAGTCTTCTCGAAGACACGTTGGAAACTACTTTTTCGTTACTTACCGACTTCCAACAGGAGGATGCCTTGATGGCACAGGTACATGCTCTGGGAGATCGTGGTACTAAAAAATTGACGAACTTAATTGATGCTTTGCAAAAAGCTCAGCTTGAGGCATCGATTCTGTGGCGGGCGCCCGATCACTCGAAATACGAGTGGACGGCAAATGCCACAACTATTGCTGCTTTATCAGATCGGCTACATCAAATTTCAGCTCAAACGCGCGAAGTTATTCAAATAGAAGGTATTGTTCATCTTATCGGCAGGAATGGACGAATAGAAGTTGACGGCGGTCAAGGTAACGTGATCAGAGCCACCTTCCCGCAGACAATGCTTCCGCGAGTACAGGGACTTCGCATCGGGCAGCGGTTAAGCGCTTTGTTCAATCGTACGAGAGTGACGAATGTGGCTACCGGAGCTAGTAGAGATTACTACGACTTGCGCGAGATCGATGATCCCGCGGCGAGCCAGCTTGAAACGTAGCTCTTTTCTCTTTTATAAATTTAGCCTTCGACTTTTCCCAATAACGGACGTACCGATGGAGGAATTTGCCTACTTCCGCCACTGAAGAGACTGGTAGACGGGAGCGAGGATCTCATTCTCAGGTGACTCCCAGCGAGGGCTCTCGTCCGGCAGAAGTAGCAAACCTAGCGTGTACGGGTAGTCGCCTTCAAATGCGATTGCGTGTTCGATCAGTTCAACGTCGCTAGGTTCGTTACTAAACCATGCGTTCGCCCTCAATTTGCCGGTGATAGGCCCGCTAGTAGCATCAGCTTGATTTACAGCCGACTCGTCCGGAATTGGAATTGTGAATTTCTTAGACGAAAGATAAACCTTCGATCTGAAGGCGCTACGACTTGATCTCGCCCATAGTACGAAACCATCTCGAACGGCAACCACCACCGCGCGCTGTGTTGCGATTTCTGTCCATTTTAGAGCCGCCGCCATTAACGAAACCCCATATCGATCGCTACAACGGCGAAGCATTTCTATGGACGGTGATTGCCCAGCCACTTGGGTGCGAAAGTCGTCTAGCGGCATGAGCAGGAACGATGCAAACACATCCGCTTCGGCCTCTATATTCCGCTCATCCCACTCATACATGTTCTTAGGTGAGCACTGGCACCGATTCCGCAGTTGCCGGTGCAGAATGTAATGCCCAAACTCATGGGCCAACGTAAACCGGATTCTGCCCGGGGACTGAATTTGGCTGTTGTAGCCGATTTTCCATTTCTTAGCACTTGGGTGTTGAGCGAGGAGGCCATCGACTCCCTTAATGTCGAAGGGCTCAATCGAGACGATAGGCTCGTTCGCATATCGAACTCTACTCACCTCCTTGGCCACCCTTTCTACATCGACAGGGAAGCGCTCCTCGTCAGGTAGCGCTCGAAGCAGCTGAGAAATCTTATTGGCTTCGGCAATCGGGCTTCCGGTCGGCATGCTCAGTCCTCGTCATCCCAAAAGTCCAAAAACTGACGAACCTTTTTCTTCGCCCTAGTATCAAGCTGTTTGTAGCGGCGGAAAAACGCTTCGTCGAGCATGCCGGTTTCTGGATCAACCTCGGTCGATCGATCCAGTAAGAACTCTTCTGTAACGCGCAGTGCGGAAGCAATCTTGATGAGTTTATCGGTGGAAGGATTGGCCTTTTCCCGATTCTCGAGTTCCCAAAGATATCCCTTACTAGACCCCGTAGCCTTTGCGAGTTGGTCGAGGCTCATTTCGAGCTCGTTTCGCCGGGAGCGTATTTTTTTTCCGATTGATGTTGCCATTGGGTCTCCTAAGAAGGATGGCGACCATACTATATACCGAACAAAAAAATAACGGTTGACAGAATGGCTCGCAGCAGTCATGGTGCTCACCAGTCGTTCGTTATAACGAACGAAACGATACAAATTTGGAGAACGAGCGATGAGCAGCTTCGAAAACGGTCAGTCTTCTTCCAACCACGTGTCTGACGAAAAGTCGGGGGTCTACGTCAATGGCGAGCCCGTATCGCTAACCGACCGCACTCCGACTGGCCGGCAAGTGATAGCCGCTGCAGACCTTAGGCCCGATACAGAGTTTGCGCTGTTGCTATGGCCTGAGACGGGGCCGACTCGAGAGATCGGGTTGGAGGAAGTGACTCGCATTCCTAAGAATGGATCCGCTATCGAGTTTTTGGCCATTCGTGCGGACCATGTCTCTTATTTCGTCTTTGACGACGACCGTTACGCTTGGGCCGGTCCACTGGACCTTGAAACGATCCGTCGGATTTGCCGTGTGCCCTCTAATCGAACGGTTTGGCTAGAACTGCGAGATGAACCTGACCGAGAGCTTGAACACGGAGAGTCAGTAGATTTGAGCGGTGCCGGCGTAGAGCGCTTTTATACGCGTGAGCGGAAGTGGCGGTTGGATGTACAAGGTGAGCCTACCGAATGGGATCACCCAGACGTAATCGTTCGAGACGCGCTTGTGAGAGCCGGTTTCGACACCTCTCAAAAATGCGTAATCGTTTTAAAAATGAAAGGCAAGCCGCATAGCGCGGTCGAACTCGACGATGTCATCGATCTTGATCAGCCGGGAATCGAGCGCTTGTGGTTGCGGCCGAAAGAGGTCAATAACGGTGACGGACAGTCGCCCCGCCGTGACTTCTCACTATTGCCAAAAGACGAGGATTTTTTCACGGCATCGAACTATTGCTGGGAGACCATCGCGGAGGGTGGGCGCCGCTGGTTGATAATCGAAAACTATGCTGTTCCCAGAGGTTACAACGTGCCCAGTTGTCGTCTCGCGCTGGAGATTCCACGGTCTTATCCGTCAGCGCAAATTGATATGTTCTACTGTGACCCCCCGCTTTCACACGAAAACGGGAAAGCCCCGCCTGCTACGGATGGTCGGAAGACTATTGTTGGCGTGTCGTTCCAACGCTGGTCGCGCCACCGCAATGCTGCTAATCGCTGGTCTCCTACTCGTGACAACGTCGCAACCCACTTGGGTCTTGTAGATGAAGCCTTAGGTCGGGAGATTGAGGCATGATTCGGCCCCGCACACTCGTTCTACCAGGTGTTACTCATCGACGACTAGAAAGGCACCTGTTCCCCGGCGATGGGAAGGAGGCCGCAGCTATTCTGCTCTGTTCGCGTGTCGAACGTGCAGGGCTAAAACTGCTCGTCCGTGATGTCGTTGAGGTCCCCCATAAACAGTGTCATCGAACGGCCTCCTACTTGACTTGGCCTGGTGAATATATTGACCAGGCGCTGGCTGCCGCAGAGGGGGATGACTTGTCTATTCTCTTGCTTCATTCACATCCGACGGGTGTGTACGAATTCTCACATATAGACGATCAGTCAGACCAAGAAGTCATCCGGTCATTGATCATGGCAGGTCCAGTCGGTCGCAACGAACATCAGCCTTGGCATGGGAGCGCCATTATGGTCCCCGGCGGCGAGATCAAAGCTCGAGTCTACGACCGCACGATGAGCGCTCACGCTGTGGAATTGGTCGCGATTTACGGAAATGACCTTCGCTTCTGCTGGGATGATGATGAGAAACCGTGTAAGCACACCATGGCTTTCGGTGAGGGAATGACGACCGTGTTGGCCAAGCTCAGCGTGGCGGTGGTGGGCGTGTCAGGTACGGGGAGTGTTGTCGCCGAGCAGTTGCTTCGCATGGGTGTTGGCGAATTGATCGTGGTGGATTATGACCGCGTGGAACAGAAAAACTTGAACCGAATACTCAACACAACGGAGGCTGACGCGAGTGAGAATGTCCTAAAGGTCGACGTATTTGCGAATGCTGCAAATCGTATTCGCTCAAGTACGCGTGTTAGGCCTATCGTGAGCGATATCAGCAAACGAGATGCCATCGAAGCCGTCGCCGAAGCCGACATCGTTTTTAGCTGCGTTGATAGCTTGGAGGCTCGGCATATCTGCGATCGCTTGGTCACCGCCATGCTGCAGCCGTTCTTCGACGTCGGGGTGACGATCCCTGTCCGGACGCCGGCGCGTGGGATGGTTATTTCAAACGTAAGCGGCCGAGTCGATTATGTCCAGCCGGGCGGGCCGACCTTAGGCGACCGCGGAGTCTACACCCCCGAGTCACTAG
>NZ_JAGHQU010000021.1 GCF_017744135.1 Endozoicomonas sp. G2_2 | reverse complement strand
GCCCCATACCCTCCCCGGCCGATACCAGCCAGACGGTCGGTGATGTCATCTGGGCTGAAGCGCACGACATTGAGGCCGCGCTCGCCAGCGCCCATGCCGCTGCCGACCGCTGGAGCGCGACGCCGGCAGCGAAACGCGCGGCCGCGCTGCGCCGCTATGCGGACCTGCTCGAAAGCCATACCGCCGAACTGATCGCCCTGTGTGCCCGAGAGGCCGGCAAGAACATCGGCGACGGTGTGGCCGAGGTGCGCGAAGCGGTGGACTTTTGCCGCTACTACGCCTGCCAGGTCGAGGACGAGTTCGATGGCGACAAGCCGCTGCCCGGCCCGACCGGCGAGCGCAATACCTACCGCCTGGACGGCCGCGGGGTGTTCGTGTGCATCTGCCCGTGGAATTTCCCCCTCGCGATCTTCACCGGTCAGGTCACCGCGGCGCTCGCAGCGGGCAACGCGGTGATCGCCAAGCCCGCCGAGCAGACCTGTCTTATCGGCGCGCGGGCGGTCGAGCTCATGCACGAGGCCGGCATTCCGGGCGACGTGCTGCACCTGCTCCCGGGCGACGGGCCCTCGGTCGGCGCAAAGCTGGTCGCGGACCTGCGCGTTGCCGGGGTCGCATTCACCGGGTCGCTGGCCACCGCCAAGGCCATCAACAAGACGCTGGCCGAGCGCGATGGCCCGCTTATTCCGCTGATCGCGGAGACCGGTGGTCAGAACGCGATGGTGGTGGATTCGTCCGCCCTCATCGAGCAGGTCGTCGCCGATGTTATCCGGTCCGGCTTTCAGAGCGCCGGTCAGCGTTGTTCGGCGTTACGCGTTCTTTATGTACAGAACGACATTGCAGACACCCTCGTCGATATGCTCTCGGGCGCCATGGCCGAACTCTCGATCGGCGACCCGTGGAATCTATCGACGGACGTGACGCCGGTAATCGACGCCGACGCACGCGACGGACTTCGCGACTACGCGGACAAGGCCGGCAAACAATTCAGGGAGATCTATACCTGTCGGCTCGACGACAAGACCCAGCGCGGTACGTATTTTGCCCCGCGTGCCGTCGAACTCGAGCGCATCGACCAGCTCGGCGACGAGCAGTTCGGCCCGATCGTGCATATCGTGCGCTTCGAGGCCGAACAGATCGACGATGTCGTCGACGATATCAACGGCCTCGGCTACGGCCTCACCTTCGGCATTCACAGCCGTATCGACACGACCGTCGAGCGCGTCGTACGTCGGATCAAGGTCGGCAACGCCTATGTCAATCGCAATATGATCGGCGCTGTTGTCGGCGTCCATCCCTTCGGTGGCGAAGGGCTTTCGGGTACCGGCCCGAAAGCCGGCGGACCGCACTACCTGCATCGCTTCGCTACGGAGCGGGCCATCAGTCGCGATACCACGGCGGCCGGCGGCAACGCGTCACTCATGTCGCTGGAAGAAGACGAGCCGGCACGCAACGAGTTCGTCACGCCCGAGCCACAACGCTACGCCTGAAAAAGCGCGTACTGATGTAGAAAAGCCGACGGCTGTGAGCCGTCGGCTTTTTTATTGGCAATACCGGCGCAGCGTATTTTCCTGCGGACAATCCCGCGCCGGGCGCACCCTGTTCACGCGACTGTCGTCAGGCAACACAGCCCGCGGTACGAATTGCCGGGTGTGTCTCGAAACGACCCGCCCCCGCGAGGCCGGCACGGCCTCGCGGGGCGAGCCGACACCGGGCCTACCGAGCCTCGACGGCGCGGAACTCGCCGGTCGACTGCGTCGCCAGACTGACGACATAGATCGCCAGCCAGGCCACGATAAACCCGGGGATGATCTCGTATACCCCGGGGCCGCCCAGGAAACTGGCGTTCCAGCCAAGCGCGATCCACACGATCACTGTGGCGGCGCCCGCGACCAGACCGGCGACCGCGCCCGTACCCGACATGCGCGGCCAGGTCAGCGAAAGAATGATGAGCGGGCCGAAGGCGGCACCGAAGCCGGCCCAAGCGTTGCTCACCAGCCCGAGCACCTCGGAATTGGGATCGCTCGCGATGAACGCCGCCACGATGCCGACCAGCAGCACGCTGATGCGACCGATCATTACACTCTCGCTCTCGGACGCTTCCTTACGCAGGAACAGCCGGTAGAAATCCTCGGTCAGCGAAGACGAAGCCACCAGCAGCTGACTGGAAATCGTGCTCATGATCGCAGCCAGCAGTGCGGCGAACAGAAAGCCGGTCACCAGCGGGTGGAACAGCAGATCGGCAAGGACGATGAAGATCGTTTCGGCGTCCCCGACGTCCAGCCCGTTACGCACCGCGTATGCGCGGCCGAACACACCCACGCACACCGCGCCGATCAGCGAGATGCCCATCCAGCTCATGCCGATGTTGCGCGCCTTGGGTACTTCGGCGACGCTGCGAACCGCCATGAAGCGCACGATGATATGCGGCTGCCCGAAATAACCCAGCCCCCAGGTCACAGCCGATAGAAAACCGACCAGCGTCAAGCCGTTGGTCAGCGACAAATAGTTTGGATCGACCTC
The DNA here is from genome assembly GCF_017744135.1 of Endozoicomonas sp. G2_2. Classification (GTDB taxonomy): domain Bacteria; phylum Pseudomonadota; class Gammaproteobacteria; order Nevskiales; family Salinisphaeraceae; genus Salinisphaera. Next base: position 38,193 of record NZ_JAGHQU010000021.1, on the reverse strand, counting down.
AGCGAGGGTTTGCGAGGCCTGCGCGAAGCCGCCGCCGCCGCTACCGAAGAGCACCACGGCCGGCATGATGATAAGCGCCAGCATCATGATCACGCCCTGACAGAAATCGGTCAGGCTGACCGCGAGAAAACCGCCCACCACGGTATAGAGCAGCACGACCGCGAGCGTCCCCCAGATACCCACCGAATAGTCGGTGAAGGATGCAATGTTGACGACATCGCCGAACGCGCTCTGCACGAGCTTGCCGCCCGCCACGAGACCCGAGGCGGTATAAACCGAGAAGAACACCACGATGATGATCGCCGACACGGTCCGCAGTGCGAGCGCCCGTGTCGGGAAGCGCTTGGACAGGAACTGCGGGATGGTCAGGCTGTTGTCGTAGCGCTCGGTTTGCTCGCGCAGGCGCGGTGCGACCACGATCCAGTTCACGAACGCGCCGACGAACAAGCCGATACCGATCCACGCCTCGACCAGCCCCGAGGCATAGAGCGCGCCCGGCAGACCGAGCAGCAACCAGCCGCTCATGTCGGAGGCCCCCGCCGACAGTGCGGCCACTGCCGGGCTGAGGTTTCTCCCGCCCAGCATGTATTCCTCGGATGAAGCCGTGGACTTGAACCACGCATAAAAGCCGATGCCGACCATCAGCCCGAAATAGAGGATCAGACTGATCCATACACCTGTTGCCATGAGGTCCCCCCGTTTAAAAAGTCATAGCTTGGCCAGAGTTTCACATCCTATCTCCGGTGTGAAGGGCGGCAAGTGCCGCTCAAGCCTGACGATTCACGTGCCGACGCGTTCGAGCGCCACATGTTTCACGGGCATCGGAGACGCCGCCCGACCCGCCAACGAAAAGCGCCGGCTCATGGCCGGCGCTGTATCGGGGTCGAAAGACAATCAGTCGACGACCGGGCTGACCGTGCCGTCCGAACCGTAATCGAAGGCAAGAATGCCGAAATACGCCTGATCGTTCGTCGCGTCGTAATACTCGTCGAATGCGCTCTGGCAGTAGTTCTTGGCATCGCGTACCACGACCTGCAGGTAATACCGGGTGCCCGGTGTCAGCGGCATGCTCGGTACGGTCGATGTGCCGGATAAACCGTTCTCCCGATACACATTGCCGTCGAGCAAGCGCATGGGCTCGTCGGCGGTCGCGGTACAGGCGTCGCCGGCCCGGCCGGTAGCCAGAGCCGGGGTCGTGGACACGCGGACGTCGTAGCGCAGCGCATCGTTCTGGATATCGTAGGACTCATCCCAGCGCAGCAGGACGTTGCCGCCCTGTTCCGCAACAGACAAATAGACCGGCATAGGCCGTTCCAGCGTGTCGTCGTACTCGGCCCGCGCGGCGGCAATGGTCGTCGTCAACCGATCGATCTCGGCCTGAATCTGCTCGGCCGCGCTTGCCGGGCCTTCGAGCGGCAGCTCGTTAATATCGGGGTTCGTTGTGAGTATCGCCTTGATGTCGTCGATCGGGTAGCTGTCGATCAGGCTTTGCACGTTCGCGGCGTTGACCGCGCCGGCCTGCAGCGCATCGAGCTTGTCCGTCAGCGCCTGCACGTTGCCGGCGCCTGCCCGGATGTACTCGCGTACCAGCACCATCCCCCACCAGTTGGCCAGGCCTTGCTGCCACCGGGGTTGAACGGGATTCGCGGCCGCCTCGTTGGGCTGCCCATAGAAATCCCATCCGCCGTCGTAGTCCCAGGGCGTGAAATAGAACCGTTCGAAGTCCTCGACACCGTCGCCATCCACGTCCGCCGGGCGATAGAGATAGAAATTCTGCGAGTTGGTGTCGTTGTTCGACAGCAGAATATTGATCGCCAGCCAGGTCCGGAAATTGTCCGGATGGAAGTAGCGGGCGAAATCGGAATTGAAATCGGGCTCGCCGTCGTTGATCGCTTCGAGCATGGCGATCAGCACGTCTGTGTTTTCGTTGTCGCCCTTGGATTCGAGCAGGGTCTCGAATTCGTCGGAATCCGCGTCCGCACGGATAAGCGGTGTCTCGTCCGGCGACAGGAACTCGAACTGCTCGGCCTTGAAGATATTCGATTCCTCGAGCTGACCGTGGTTCTCGGCCCAGTCGTCGTCCATGTACTCGACGTTGGTGAACAGGCCGAAGTCCTGTTCACCGGCGCCCGGGTTGGCCCCATCGGTCACATACAGATGGATGAACTGGGTGCGCAGGCTCGGGAAATCCGCGACCTGGGTGAACAGGTCGAAAGCCAGCTTGTTGCGGATGCGGCTCAGATCGTAGGGGTGCTTGTTGAGCTGAAAGCGCTCCATGCCGAACCAGTCGTCATCGAAGCCGTCGTCGTCCTCGTTGTCGAACTCGATCTTGTACGACTTCTGCTTGGTCAGACGTGTGGACGCCCCGCGGACTTCCATCTCGCCAATGAAGCTGAAATCCGTGCCCGGAATACTGGCCGTGATCTGCAGTTCCGGATCGAACGCGTCGCTGCCGTCGGTATCCCCGAGATTGTCGGGATCATCCCCGCCATTCAGATCGGCGAGCGTGCAGCCCGTGTAATCCTCTTCGTCTTCTGTCGTCGCCGGATCGTCGCCCTGACAGGCGCTGCCCGTCGGCGCGTTTATCATGACGTTCACACGCACGACTTCGGTATCGTCCGGCAGCGCATAGCTGACGGTCGCGTTGGCGCCCGGATCGACGATGTCGCCGTTGGCATCGAGCCCGGGAACCTGGGACGGATCCACGGTCGAGCCGCCGCCTGTGTCGCCATCGCCACCGCTACTACCGCCGCCGCTACCGCCGTCATCGTCCGAGCCGCCGCCCCCACCACCACAGGCACCCAGCCCGGCAGTCACGAATACGAGCATCCAGGGCGCGAGTCGACGCGCCCAATTCGAATTGTTCATTGTTACCCCCGTGTGCAAGCCGCATGCAGGCGCGGCCGGAATGCTTCATATAGCACAAAAGAGGAATTATTCGAAGCGGCGTCAGCGGCCCGTCGACAGCACCCGCTCGATCATCGCCACGCTGCGATCAAGCGCGCCCGCCTGGGCACGTACATGGGCGCGCCCGGCCGCGCCGGCAGCGCGTGCACGTTCGCGATCGACGCCCCAGAAACCCGACGCGTCCGCCAGTTTGGCCGGCGTGCGGCAAACGTGGGCCGCGCCGCATTCGACCAGGCCGTCGACGATGTCCTGCCACTCCTCGATATACGGGCCAACGCAGAACGGGCGACCCAGCGCCGCGGGCTCGATCACGTTATGGCCGCCGATACCCGGTACCAGGCTGCCCCCGACAAACACCACGTCGGCCGCGGCGTAGAACATGGGCACCTCGCCCAGCGTATCGGCGAGCACGATATCGGTACTCTCGGTCACGGTATCGCCCGCGCTCCGTCGGGCGATTGACCAGGGACTGCTTGCAAGCAATGTGGCGACGGCGTCGAAACGCTGCGGGTGCCGGGGCGCCATAACAAGCAGGCCGCCAGATTCGCGTGAACGAAGCCGTTCGAACGCCTGCAGCAGGATCTCTTCTTCGCCCTCGTGGGTGCTGGCGGCAACCCAGATGGAACGGTCTGACGCCTGCCACTGGCTGCGCAGGCGTGCACCCATGGTTTCCGTATCCGGGTCGTCGGGTGCGTCGTACTTCAGATTGCCCGTGGCCTCGACCCGATCATCCGGAGCGCCCAGGCAAACGAACCGGCCGGCGTGCGCGTCGCTGGCGGCGCCGATTGCCCGCACGCGCGCGAGCATGAAACGCGTGGCATTTTTCAGCGGCCAGCGCACATAACGCGCGGCCGAGGCGCGGGAAACGCTGGCATTGACGAGCACCAGTGGCACCCCGCCGCGCTCCGCGGCGGCGATGAGATTTGGCCAGAGCTCGGTCTCGACCAGAATGCCGATACGCGGCGCAGCCTGGGCGATGAACCGGCGCGTGGCGCCTGGCGTATCCAGCGGCACATAGCGAATGGACGCCCGATCACCAAAGCGTTTGAAAGCGCGCTCGCGCCCGGTTGGGGTCATCGTGGTGATCAACAGCGGACACTGCGGAAACCGCCGCTCCAGTGCCTCGACCAGTGGCGCGACCAACACCACCTCGCCCACCGACGCAGCGTGTATCCAGATCGCGCCGTGCGGCACGGGGCCGATGCGGCCGAGGCGCTCGCCGAGATTTTCTCGATAGGCAGGCTCGCGACGGCCACGCCAGGCGAAATAGCCGAAAACCAGCGGTAAAACGAGCCATGTGGCCAGGCAATAGACGACCCGCCAGAGCATTTCAGTCGCTGTCGGGGGCGTCGTTCATGCGTTCGATAATCGCCGTGGTGGAGTAACCGTCGACAAAATCAAGCACGCGCACCTCGCCACCGGCCGCGCGCACGCAATCCCCGCCGGCGATCTCGTCGGGCGCGTAGTCGCCGCCCTTGACCAGCACATCCGGTGTGAGTCGGCAGATCACACGTTCCGGCGTGTCTTCGGCAAACGGCACCACCCAATCCACCGCGGCCAGGCCACGCAACACCTGCATCCGGTGTTCCAGATCGTTGAGCGGTCGCGAAGCACCCTTGAGCCGGCGTACCGAGGCGTCGTCGTTGACCGCGACGATCAACCAGTCGCCCAGGGCGCGGGCCGCCTCGAGATAGGCAATGTGGCCCGGATGCAACAGATCGAAACAGCCGTTGGTCATGACCACCCGTTCGCCGCGCGCGCGCAGATCGGTAACGATACCGGCCAGCGTGTCTTCATCGACTAGGCCAACGGCGCTGCCGCGCTGGTTGCGCGCGGCGCGCTTGAGTTCGGCCGGCGTGACGGTGGCTGTGCCGAGCTTGGCCACAACAATACCCGCCCCGAGATTTGCGATGGCCGCTGCATCCGCCAGTTCGAGGCCCGCCGCCAGGCCCGCGCCCAGCAGCGCGATGACGGTATCGCCCGCCCCGGTCACATCGAAGACTTCCTGCGCCTGCGCCGGCAGGTGCAGCTGGCCGGCTACCGAAAACAGGCTCATGCCCTTCTCGCTGCGCGTCACTAGCAGGCTGTCGACGTCCAGGCGTTGCCGCAGGGCATCGGCATGGCGCGCCAGGCTGTCGTTGTCGGTAACCTCGCCCGTGACGGCCTCGAATTCATGCAGGTTCGGCGTAATCAGGCTCGCGTTGCGGTAGCGCTGCCAGTCACTGCCCTTCGGGTCGACCAGCACCGGTATATCGCGCTCACGGGCAGCGCCAATGATCGCCTCGACATCCGCGAGCGTGCCCTTGCCGTAATCGGAGCAGATCACCACATCCGTGTCCGCCAGAGCCGCGCGGTAGCGTTCCAGAAAGACATCCCGCGCAAAGGCGCCTTCAAGGGCGAACGACTTCTCGAAATCCAGCCGAATGAGCTGCTGGTTGCGGCTCATCACGCGCAGCTTGGCGATGGTGGGATGGCTGTCGCTGACCAGCAGATCCGGCGCGACCCCTTCACGCTCGAGCAGCGCGGCAGTGGCCTCGCCCGGCTCGTCGTCACCCACCACGCCGATCAGCCGGGCATTCGCGCCCACGCGGGCGAGGTTCAACGCCACGTTGGCGGCGCCCCCCAGACGACGCTCCTCGTCGGCAATGCGAACCACCGGCACGGGTGCTTCGGGCGAGATTCGGCCGGTATCGCCATACCAGTAGCGGTCCAGCATGATGTCGCCCACAACGAGGACGCGTGCGTTGTCGAACGAGGGGATCGTCAGCATGCTTTCACCGGGCGAACAATTCGCGCATCATACAAACCCTGCTGCGCGCTGTGTAGCGCCGGCCCTCGCGACTTCATCGTCTTTCGCGCCTATGATTGCCGACCGGCTCATCCGGCCTGCCTCGCATGGCTGATCCCGCCCCCGACAACGACACGCGCAGCGGTCTGCGCTCGCCTCGCCACTGGGGCAGCTGGGTGCTGATGGGACTGGGCTGGCTGCTGGCGCGGCTGCCTTACCGTATGCAAATGGGCCTCGGCCGCGTCTTCGGCGATATCGCCTACCACGTTATCGGCGAGCGGCGGCGCGTTGCCGAAGTGAACCTACGGCTGTGTTTTCCCGAACTCGGCGAACGCGCGCGCCGGCGCATCCTGCGTGATCATTTCCGCTCGGTCGGCATGGGCGCTATCGAAACCGCGATCTGCTGGTGGGGGCCGACGGCCAAGATCGAGGCGCTGGCCCATATCGAGGGCCTAGAAAACCTGCAGGCCGCCGCCGAACGGGGACGCGGGATCATCCTTTTGTCGGCCCACTTCACTTCACTCGAGCTGGGCGTACGCATGGCCAAGCGGCCGCTGCGCGAACTCGGTTATGTCACCACGGCGATGTACAAGGCGCCGCACGATCCCGTGGTCGATCACGTCATGCGCACGCGCCGCGAGGCGCATATCGGTGGCTCGAGCATCCGCGACGACGACGTGAAGGGCCTGCTGCGGGCGCTGCGGCGCAAGGACGCCGTCTGGTATGCAGCCGATCAGAAACCGCCCAAGCGTCTTGGCGTGGTGGTCGATTTCTTCGGGCAGCCGGCGCGCACGCATGTGGCGCTCAGTCGGCTCGCGCGCATGAGCAAGGCCAGCGTGGTGCCGTTCTTTACCCTGCGCCGTGAAGACGGCGACGGATATCGCCTGATCATCAAACCGTCGATCAGCGCGGACCTCGGTGAAGACGAAACCGCGGATGCGCGTCGCATCAACGAAATGATCGAGTCGGTGGTACGCGAGGCCCCGGCGCAGTACTTCTGGCTGCACCAGCGGTTCAAGCGCTCGGGTTACAACCCCTACAAACCGGCCGCGAAGACCGACGTATAGCCACCGCGCAAGGCGGCCCAGTTCGCGTCCAGAAAATTGAAACGCATGGACGCGCTTCGGAACTTGTCCAGAGAACGGTGCAGGCGTGCGATGTTCGCCTCGCGCCACTTGCCCGGCTTGCGCAGCCGCGCCTTGTCGAAATCGATCAGGTGAAAGCCGTCATCGCCGTCGACCAGCACGTTGCGCGCGTTCAAATCCGCGTGCCATACGCCGGCACGGTGGAAACGCGCGAGCGTACCGCCAAGTTCCTGCCAGGCCGTGGACGGCAACGGCGCTTCGGCAAGCCGGTCGGCAAGCGGCACACTATCCGGGATCTGCACGGTGATCAGGTCACCTCTATAGATGCCCAACGAAGCGTTGACACGTGCCGCCACCGGCGCCGGTACCGGCAATTCGCGGTCGCGCAGCGTGGTCAACAGGCGAATCTCGCGAACCGGGCGCGCGCGCGCCAGGCCCGTGTAGAGAAACCGATCCGGATTGAGCGTCGCGAGCGCCCCGCCGCGTCGGTTGTGGCGCAGAACCCAAGGCGTGCCGTCGATCCCGGTCACGAAGTGCGCGGTGCCGCGACCCTCGGCTTCACCGCGCAGCGCATCGCGCGCCTGCCACCAGCCCGCATCGAACAGATCCGGCGCCGGCTCCTCGAGCCGCACGTCGTCCCAGACGATATACTCGCCGGCGATTGTCGCCTCGCGCAGGGTCATGTGTGTCGACAAGCGCAGCGCCCGCTCAGACGAAGGTCAGCCAGTCCGCATGGTCGTCGCGGCGGCCGCTGACCTGGTCGAAATAGCGGCTTTGCAGCGCTTCCGTCACGGGGCCGCGCTTGCCTTCGCCGATCGTGCGATCGTCGAGTTCGCGCATGGGGGTCACTTCGGCCGCCGTGCCGGTGAGGAACGCCTCGTCGGCGATATACACCTCGTCACGGGTGATCCGACGTTCGATGCACTCGATCCCCATCTCCTTGGCGTAGGTGAAGATGGTGTTGCGAGTGATCCCGTCGAGCGCGCTGGTCAGATCGGGGGTGATCAGCTTGCCGTCGCGCACGATGAACAGATTCTCGCCGCTGCCCTCGGAGACGAAACCGTCGCAGTCGAGCATGAGTGCTTCGTCGTAACCGGCCTTGTTGGCCTCCGTCACGGCGAGCATGGAATTGAAGTACGGGCCGTTCGCCTTGGCCTTGGTCATGGCCGAGTTGACATGGTGACGCGTGAAAGACGATGTCTTCACACGAATGCCCTTTGTGATGTTCTCCTCACCCAGGTAGCTGCCCCAGGTCCAGGCCGCGATCGCGACATGCGAGGTCAGATCATGGGCATGCAGACCCATCGCCTCGGAGCCGTAGAAGATGACCGGGCGGATATAGGCGGACTCGAGCTTGTTCTCGCGCACGACTTCGATCTGCGCGGCACTGAGTTCATCCTCGCTGTAGGGCATCGGCATGCCGAGGATCTTGGCCGAACGGCACAGCCGTCTGGTGTGATCGGCCAGCCGGAAGATCGCGGTGCCCCGGTCGGTGTTGTAAGCGCGTACGCCCTCGAAGGCACCCATGCCGTAGTGGAGGGTGTGCGTGAGCACGTGAACCTTGGCGTCACGCCAGTCGACGAGTTCCCCGTCGAACCAGATCAGGCCATCGCGGTCGGCCATCGAAGTCATGTGCTCATCTCCTTGGGCTTGCAGACATGCCGCGTGAACACCGCAGCACGGCGCGCTATTTGACCATAGAGGCGCGGGTGCAGGCCAGTGTTATTGCTGCATTGCGCAGCTTTTAGCGGGGATCATCGGGCGCTTCGGCCGCGCCATGTTCGGCGAGCCAGTCCAGATAGCGGCGTACGCCCTCTTCCACGGTCGCGAACGCGCGGCCGTAACCCGCCTCGCGCAGCGCGTTGACGTCGGCCTGGGTGAAGCTCTGATAGCGGCCGATCAGGGACGCCGGAAATTCGATATAGCGTTTCTCGCCGCGGCCGTACCAGGCCGTGACGGCATCGGCGACGTCGTTGAACGTCTGGCTGCGGCCGGTACCGCAGTTGAAGATGCCGGAGACGCCGGAATCCAGTAGCCACAGATTGACGTCGACACAGTCTCCGACATAGACGAAATCCCGGCGCTGCTCACCGTCCCCGTAGCCGTCGCTGCCCTCGAACAACCGGCATTCGCCGCTGTCCTCGATCTGCCGGGAAAAGTGCCAGGCCACGCTGGCCATCTTGCCCTTGTGCTGCTCGCGCGGGCCATAGACGTTGAAATAGCGCAGACCGGCAACCTGGGAGTTCGTCCGGGCCGACTGGGCACGCACATACTGGTCGAACGCGAACTTGGAGAACGCATACATGTTGAGCGGCCGCTCGGCTTCACGTCGCTCCACGAAATCCGGGCCCATGCCGTAGACCGAGGCCGACGAGGCATAGATGAACGGGATGCCACGCGCCACGCACCAGTCGTGCAGGCTCTTGGAATAGCGATAGTTGCGGTCCATCACATAGCGGCCGTCCCACTCGGTGGTATCCGAGCAGGCGCCCTGATGGAATACGGCCGTGACGTCGCCCAGATCCGTGCCCGCCTCGACGCGGGCTAGCAGATCGTCGTATTCCAGATAGTCGCTGAAATCGAGATCGGCCAGGTTCAGGCATTTGCGACCATCGGCCAGATCGTCGACGACGAGAATGTCACGCTCGCCGCGGGCATTGAGACCGGCGACGATATTGCTGCCGATGAAGCCGGCGGCTCCGGTTACGATGATCACTGGCGCGCTACCCCGTACTGTGCTTGCTAACGATCCCCACCCTGCGCGGTGTCGACGCCGAGATCCAGACCCAGCGTGCGGTACCAGCGCAGATAGCGATCGGCCATGGCGGCGGCAGTATACGCGAGCGATTTTTCGCTCGCCGCATTGGCCAGGCGACGTGCCAGATCCATGTCGCCGCGCACTCGTTCGAGCGCGTCAGCGAGCGCCTCGGGCGAACGCGGCGGCACCAGCAGGCCATTGTCTTCGTCGCTGACGATATCGGGAATGCCGTCGACGTCGCTGGCCACGATCGGCAACCCGGCATGCATGGCATCGAGCAGCGCCGACCCAAGCCCTTCGTGCACCGACGGAAAGGCAAAGATGTCGAACGCGGCCAGATGATCGCCCACGTTGTCCACATGGCCGGTGAACCGTATCGCGTCGTTATCGCCCGCCAGCTCGCGCAGCATGGCCTCGTCGCGGCCGCCACCGACCATCACGAAGCGCCAGCCCGCGTCGCGCTTACTGAGGATGTGCGCGGCCGCGATCAGATCGCGCTGACCCTTCTGGCTGTCGTCGAGCGCGCCGACATGCCCCACGACGCAGTCGCCGTCGAACTCCTGGCGCAACACCGCCGCGGCGACGCGATCCACCTCGAACCCGCCGGCCGCGCTCGGAATCCGCTCGGTCGATACACCCGGCTGATACGCCTGAACCACGCGATCGATCGCGCGCGACAACACGGCGACCGCGCGGGCCTTTCGATACATCTGCCGGGTCAGCCAGCTCGATGAAGGCACGTTGTCGACACGGCGCGTAAAGACATACTCGCAACCCGCCAGCACATGCGCGGCATGGGCGAAATGCGCGCCCTTGCCATCGTGGGCGTGAAGAAACGCGCCCCGCACCTCGCGCACGCTCAACACGAACGGCTTGCTGATCGGCAGACGCACCAGATTGGGCACATCTGCAAGCCGTTGAGCCAGCGGCTCGTCGCGGCGCAACACAACCTGTTGTGCGATGCCGCGCGCGGCCAGCTCGCGAATGAGCAACTCGGTCTGACGTTCCCCGCCGCGAAAACCGCGGGCCAGGTTGACGTGCGTTAGCCGCGACTTCGCCGGCCCTTGCCGCTTCGTGCGCTCGCTCATGATCAACCTTTACTCAAATGCCGCTCGAAAATCGGCGACCGTGGTGGCAGCCAGCGCGCGTCCGAGGGGCGTCGACTGCATGTGGATCGACAAGAGCCGCGCGAATTCGCGCCACTCGTGCACGGATATGAAATCCCGGGACGTGAACCGCAACTGTGCCAGCGATGCAGCGAGGCGCCGACGTGCGCGTTTCGGCCGTAGCGAGCGGCGCAGATCGTTATCGATCCATATCAATCCGCCGCGCCCTGCCGCCCGATCCACCACATCGCCCTCTGCATGCAGATGCAGAACATTTTCCAGGTGGCAATCCTTGTGATGATAGCCGTTGCGATAAAGCGTGGCGATATCGGCCGCGATCCGATCCAGAATCACGGCTCTGGTTGACGCGTCCACCGTCTGGCGCAGCACCACACGCAAGGTGTCGTGGTCCGGCAACTCGCGCATGAACAGAAGTGACTCCGCCTGCGCCCAGGGTACGACCCGTATCCCGAAACCCAGGAGTGGCGCGGTTGCTATCCCAAGGCCATGCATGGTTCGGTTGGCCGACATCTCGCGCCTGGCTTGCGATGACCAGTACTTGCGCAGGTTGTCGCGCGGCGCAGTCTTCACCCGCGAAAGCTTGCTTACCAGGCCAGGCCGGTCGGGATGGCGACATATGCGCGTATAGGTACCCTCGTAAAGCGGCTCCGCACACGCGAAATTCGGTGGGTCTGCAGCAATCCCGGCGTCAAGCCACCATAGATCTCGCGGCGTGAACAGACCGCGGCACAAGGTCATCGACATCCTGACAACCCGCGAGGCCGAGCGCATACGAGACATCGAAACGCCCGCGTCATAGGCATATCGAGCATCCAGAGCAAACTCATACGCAACTAGCGAAACGCATCGTAAAACGCCAGCAGCTCGCGCCGCATACGCTCGACCGAATAGTGCTGTGCTGTCGCCTCGCAGGCCGCACGGGCCTTGGCTAGAGCGGCGTTGTCTCGCTCTCCGAACGCCCGCATCGACCGGGCGAACCCGCCGACGTCGAATGCGTCGAACAACTGACCGGTTTCCGGCCCGGCAACCATCGCGCGCGCTGCCCCCGTTCGCTCGGATGCAATGACGGGCAAGCCTGCGGCCATGGCTTCGGCAATCACGATGCCGAACGCTTCGTAAAGCGCCGGGTGCACGAGCGCATCCGCCGCCCAGAGATAAGGCCGCACATCGTCACTGGGCCCCATGAAATGCACGCGCTGCTGCACACCCTGCCTGCGCGCCGCACGTCGATAATGGGCCATTCGGCTATCGCGCCCGACGACGATCAGATGCGCAGCTTCCGGTACCCGGGCCAATGCCGCGATGGCTGTCTCCAACCCTTTGCGTTCGAAACCGGAGCCCACGAACACGAATACGGGGGCGTGATCGGGAATGTCCAGTTGAGCGCGTGATTTTCGGCCGATTTCCACGGCCCATGCGTCACGCCTGAATTTTTCAACGTCGATACCGTTCTCGATGACACACAACCGGGCGCCGCAGGCCGGAAATCGGCGCTGTATGTCAGCCCGCACCATCTCCGAATTACAGATCACCGCCTTGAGCTGATCGCTGGCGTACATCTGACGCTCCATATCGAGCTTGTCCCGGTGATAGGAACCCAGTTGCCGCCACCAGCGCTTGAAGCGCGATGCGCCCCTGTGACGTTGCTCAAGCCATTCCGCATGCACGCCCCCATCGGCCCGGAAGATATCGACCTGGGGCATGTGAACCTGTGATTGCACCAGATCGACGGACAGCGTGCGCAGCTGCTGATCGAGCGCATGGACGAAAGCCTTTAGACGCCAGCGGCGGCCGATCGCGAATGGCCGGCACTCGATCACGCGGACATTCGCCGGGAGCGCGCCTCCCCAATGGCGCGTCAACACCACCCACTCCACATCGTCTTCAGCAAGCGCATCGAAAACGCTGGACGTGATCCGCTCGGTGCCGCCATCACTGCGGTAGCGATTAAAGATCAGACCGATGCGAATGGCCATGCTTATTCGTCTGTCGTGGTATCGACGCCCAACTCCCGATAGAAGCGAGGCATTCCGCTTCGCCCATTAGGGGCAACCTGCAGGCGCGTAATTGTGCCATATACACATATATCGCCACCCCTGCTGACGCGATTTGCGGTCGCGTCACCCGCTTTTTGTCGCCACAATGCCCCATTTCGACGGCCAGTTTAAATGCCGTGTAGCGGTTCGTCCCCTACTCTCGCCCTACGCCCAACATTCTATGAGCAGCCAGACGCGACATGTTGCATTCTTCCTGCCGACGTTTCCGGCCGGCGGACAGGAACAAACCACACTGTTGCTGATGAAAGGGCTGGTCGAGCGCGGCCACCGCGTCGATCTGCTGCTTGAACGCAAGACCGGCGCCTACCTGTCGCGCGTGCCGGATACGATCAGGGTGCACGAATTGCGCCGTCGTTCGCGCTGGAGCGGTTACCGGCGTTTCATCACCGGTTGGCCAAGCGAAGGGTTTCGTCACCTGTACGGCTCGCTGGGACTGGGGCAGCGCTCGATACCACTGCACCGCTTGATCGCACTCGTCGATTACATGGAATCACAGCGTCCGGATGTGGTGATCAGCGCTCACGACCGCGCGCCCCTGCTCGCCGTTTGGGCTGCGGGCATCGCACGGCAACGCGTCGCTACGGTGATCATCGAGCGCAGCATCTTTTCCCGAAACTTCGCCGCCTCGCGCGCCGATGCACGTACGCACAAGATCATGCAGCACCGCCTGACGCTGATGCGTCGGCTTTACCCGATGGCCGACATGCGGGTCGCCGTGTCCAACGGTGCCGCGGCCGATCTGGCCGATATTCTGGGCCTGCCGCGTAGCGCGGTCCGCACGATGTACAACCCCGTGGTCCGCCCCGAACTGACTGCACGCGCGGCCGAGTTCGTAGACGATCGATGGATACACAACGACGACGTGCCGTTGATCGTGACGGCAGGACGCCTCGCCCCCGAAAAAGCGCAGCACGTGCTGGTCGATGCCTTCGCCCGGCTGCGCGCGCGCGGAGTCGACGCCCGACTGGCTATCTTGGGCGAAGGCCCCGAACGTGAACGACTGACGCACCGCATCGCTGAGCACGGCCTGGAGGCACATGTAAGAATGCCCGGATGGGCCGAGAACCCTTACGCTTGGATGGCCCGTAGTTCGCTTTGCGTGCTGCCATCGGAGTTCGAAGGCCTGCCCAATACGTTGATCGAAGCAATGGCGTGCGGTTGTCCTGTTGTCGCCACGGACTGCCCCGGCGGTACCCGGGAGATTCTCGCCGACGGTGCGCACGGGCGTCTCGTGCCGGTCGGCGACTCGGACGCACTGGCGGAGGCCATGGCGCTGACGCTCGCCAACCCGCCCTCGCCGGCCGAGTTGCAAGCGCGCGCCGCAAAATTCTCGCTCGAGCGCTCGGTCGACGCTTACGAGGCCGAAATCGAGCGCTTATGTACCAGGCCGCCCGATCGCCACGCCTGAGTTCGACCCCCGAACACCGAGACCATTTCCGGGCGCGAGCAAGATCCATGGCCAGCCAATAAAGCCATGGGCTGAGAACCCGAGATCCGACGATTTTAGGGCGGTTCGCGGCGCCCGCTCACGTTGCAAGCAAGACCAACATCAAGATTTTCGGGCATTGCGAGCCGCATGCTTTCTGTCGCGTTCACGCATGCGCACGACTTCCCACGCCAGATCGCGACGCGGCCGGTCGAGACGGCGCAGAACCGGTATTTCGCTGCGCCAGCCGTGGGTCTGGGTGACATAGGCCTTCCTGTAGTCCGCCGCCGCCGTCGCCCGTCTCACGCGTTCGTCGGTATCACCGAAAGGATAGGCCAAGGTCGTTACCGGATGTCCGAGCCAAGCCTCAAGCTGTGCGCGCCCACCCACCAGTTCTTCTTCCAGCTCCGCATCCGTCACGTGACGCAGGTCCGGATGGCTCACGGTATGCGCGCCGATCGTGATCAATGGATGCGCGTCGAGTTCGCGCAGCTGGTCCACCGTCAGGTAGTCCGCGGTCAGCGTCGCGGCGTCCAGACCATAATCGGCCATGATTGCCTGCTGGTGTTTCTGGCGCTCGGCGTTGGTCATCTGCTTCAACACGGTGCGCAGCGCGGCGAATGCAGCCTGGGCGTCGTCGCGCGACGCGCCCTCTAGCCACGTGCGCACGGATGGCCGGTTCCAGTCATCGTCACGCGCTACCGCCGCGGCGACTCGAGACAACAAGGGACAGCTGCGATCCACGAATCCGGTGGTCACGAACACCGTGGCCGGGGTCCGGTGCTTCTCGAGTATTGGAAGCGCCACCGTCAGGTTGTCGGCGTAGCCGTCGTCAAATGTGATCTTGGCCTGATGCGCATGACGGCGCAGAAATTCGTCGAGATCGTCCGGGTGAACATGCGTGACTCGGTCCGAGCTGACGGCGGGTGCCGAAAGCGGATCGGCCACGCCGTGACCATAGAAAACGCGGCGATAGCGCGATCGAATACGTGCCATTGAAAGAACCCGACGTTGAATACCAATGCACCGGTGGATCGGCGCAAGCGGTTGCAATATACCCAGCGCCAGCGCGGCAGACCAAAATCCCGCGCTATTCCTGCATCGCAAGCACGCGGGCGACGAGCGCGCGATAGCGTTGTGTGGCGGCGGCGATCGAATAGTGCTCGGCGCGCGTACGCAACAGATCCGACGCATGCGGCGCGTCGATCGTTTCGGCCATCGCCCGCGCAAAGGCCTGCACGTCGCCCACCGGTACAAGACGACCGTAGCGACCATGATCAACAATTTCGCGCGGGCCATGCATACAGTCCGTTGCAACAACGGGGCAGCCGCAGGCCATGGCTTCTATCAATACGGTCGGCAAGCCCTCCCAATCCGAGGACAGCGTCAGCAGCGACGCCCGTGCCATCCACGCATGCGGGTTATCGACCCACCCCGGCAACGTAACGCATTCGCTTAGACCGAGCTCGTCACGCAGCGCTTCGAGAGCGACGCGCTCCTGCCCCTCCCCGAGAATCGCAAGCCGCACGTCCGCGCGCGCAGCGCGCAGGTGCGCAAATGCCTCAATCAATAGCCGATAGTTTTTCTCCGGGCTGAGCCTGCCGACCGCCACGACAAGCGGGGCAACATCTTCGAACCATGGATGAGTCACCGGTTCGGCCGCGCGTTCGATGAGCGCTGCGGAAACGACCGGGTTCGACAACGTTTCAACTCGATGCGCCGCGACCCCGACGATACGTACAAGATCTCGTCCTACGCCGTCGGATACCGTGATCAGCGCATCCGCCCGGGAGTAGAAAGATCGGCACAGCGCGAAGAAATGGCGCCAGCGCAAGGGGTGTCTGCGCGCCGAACGTCGTTGAACCGCTTCAGCGAAAAAAGTCCCGTGGAATAGCCCGATCAGGCGAGGTGGATAGTCGATGCAGGCCCGCGCATATCCGGCAATGAGTACCGAGGACCACACGTTGGCCAGCAACAAGGCCGGGCGTTCGCGTTCGAGATAATCCACGAGTGCCGGCACATAACTCAGTTCCGTCAGACGGTTGGCCGAAACGAAACGCGAACGAAAGCGCATAATCGGGTGGCCACGCAGCGCCCGATCGCGACAGGCTCTCGTTGTCGCCTCGTCGGCTGGCGCTAACGGCACGACACGAACGCGCTCGGGTATCCTCTCGCTGTAGTGCCCGCAGGCCTGCTGAATTAGCAGGTCGACCGGATAACCGGCAGCGAGCAGAATATCGATCTGGGCGAGCGCAATCTGGGCGACGCCGCCACCCAGATCAGGGCAATAGACAGCGACTCGCGAGGCGTATTCAGTCAATGTGTGCCTCCCGCCCGCTCGCGGCCCGGGGCGCCGGGACCTCACATGGCAGAAGTATCGAGATGCCAAGGCGGCACACACGCCCTTTCCGTGAGTACATGGTGAAATGCCCGTTTCAGGGATTTGAGCGCGACGTGCCGCAAGCGTTACCCGTGCATCCGGGCACGCAACTGATAGTCTTGCTGGCGGCGCCGGGCTTCAGTTAGCAATCAAGATCGCATCAAACAGCGCCGCAGAAAAGGAGCGTCCGCGTCGTCGCGCTATCTGATCGCTCTCTGAGGCATTCACCGCGTTGCGGTCGAGTGTCGCCGTTACCGGGCCACTCGTAAAAGGCCATGCGCGTTGCGAACTTGTGGCATTCGTTTCGGAGCCCGGGCGATCTGCCGTGCGATCGACACCGCTACCCGTCATTTACCGAGCTAGCGACGCTATCGTTGCACCGACTCATGCGCAACAACCGACCAGACGAACAATGTGCGGCTTGACAGGAATTCTACAGCGTCGACCCGATGTCGACTCGCTGTGCACGAACATCGATCGCATGCGCGATGCCCTATCGCACCGCGGCCCGGACGATCGTGGCAGCTGGATCGACCGAGACCATGGCCATGTCGCACTCGGCCATCGGCGTCTGGCAATCATGGATATCTCGCCGCTGAGCGCGCAGCCGATGGTTTCTGCCGACGCGCGCTACGTCGTTGCCTTCAACGGTGAAATCTACAACTTCCGCCGCCTGCGAGACACCCTGCAAACCAAGGGGCATCTCTTCAAAAGCCAATCCGATACCGAAGTCATGCTCGCCGCCTTCGTGGAATGGGATATCGAACCCGCACTGCGCGCATTCGAAGGCATGTTTGCGCTCGCGGTGTGGGATCGCGCGCGCCAGGCATTGTTTCTGGCTCGGGATCGCTTCGGCGAAAAGCCGCTTTACTACGGGGCGCACGACGGGCGGCTGCTGTTCGGCTCGGAACTCAAAGCGCTGGCGGAGCATGAACATTTTGCCAGCGATATCGACCGCGGCGCACTGACCGAACTCATGCGGCTGTCCTATATCCCTGGGCCCGGCTGCATATTCAAACACTATCGCAAGCTGCCAGCCGGCACTTATTTGCGGGTGGATGCCGATCTCGACATCGGCGAGCCCAAACGCTATTTCGATATCGACTCGCTCGCCAAGGCTTCGCCCGCGCCCTTGTCCGACAAAGACGCCGTCGACGAACTGGAGCGGCTATTGTCTGCGTCGATCGCCGACCGGATGGTGGCCGACGTTCCGGTAGGCGCTTTCCTGTCTGGCGGGATCGATTCGTCTTTAATTGTCTCGCTGATGCAGGCCCATACAAGTCGTCCCGTTCAGACCTTCACGATCGGTTTCGACGATCCCGGCCTCAACGAAGCGGCTCAGGCACGCGCGACCGCCACCATTCTCGGCACGGAGCACCACGAGATCACCGTAACCGACGAGGATCTGCTCGCGGTCGTACCCCAACTGCCCCAAATCTACGACGAGCCGTTCGCCGATCCCGCCCAGATCCCCGCGATCTTGCTCGCTGATCTCGCGCGTGCCCAAGTGACCGTGGCGTTGTCCGGAGATGGCGGCGACGAACTGTTCGCCGGCTACGATCGCTATCACGACATCGGTCGTCACTGGTGCAAACACGAGCAAGAAAATCCGGCATTTCGCACGATCCAGGCGCAGTGGCTCGGCCTGAAAGCGAGAGTTCAACCCCGCAAGGGCGCGAAATACCGGCGCCAGCGCGCCATGAAACGGGCCGGCTACGACCTGCCGCGCTTCTACCGCGATGCAGTGAGCTGCTGGGATGATCCGCAGTCTTTAGTACTCGGAGGACACGAGGCGCCGACCGCCTTCCTGCGCCACGATATGGCTACAGCGACGCAGGATGCCCAGCGCTGGATTCAGGCTACGGACGCGCAGTGTTATTTGCCAGACGATATTCTCGCCAAGGTCGATCGGGCAGCCATGTCCGCAAGCCTGGAAACGCGGGCGCCGTTCCTGGACACGAATGTGGCCGCCTTCGCGCTTGGCCTGCCACAGTCACAGCAATACCGTGACGGCAAGCCGAAGTGGCTATCGCGCCAACTGCTGTATCGTCATCTGCCGGCAGAAACCGTCGAACGACCGAAGCACGGTTTCGAGGTCCCCCTGGCCGCGTGGCTACGCGGGCCGTTGCGCGAATGGAGCGAGGACATGCTCGACCCGAGCCGCATGCACCGGCAGGGCTATCTCGACGTAGCGCGTGTGCGGCGCGTCTGGCATCGGCATACCGCCGGCATGCAGGACGCCAGCCCTCAACTGTGGTGCGTGCTGATGTTCCAGGCCTGGCTCGACTCGTTCCCGCGCGCATGACGCGGCGCGGACGTTAGAGGCGCGAGTGCCCCCGAGCGGTCTTTTGTCCGAACCGCCCTACCGCATCGATGAATGCGTCCACGTGACGTTCGAACGCAAACGTGTCGCGTGCATGGGCCTCCGCGGCGGTCGACATTCTTTGGTGCGAGACCTCATCGCTGACAACGGCCGCCACCGCGTCAGCCAACGCTTGCGGCCGCGCAAACGTAGCGGGCCTGAGCTTATCGGTACCCGGATCGTAGACCTGCGTGGACTGCATTGAGGACGGCGTCCCGCCTAAACGCGCATATGTGGCGTACGGTTCGCCGGCGGTGACCAGCAGGCCGGTTCGACCGTGACGAACCGTCTCGGCCATACCATCCACACACGTGGCAACTACCGGCACACCGAATGCCTGTGCCTCGATGGTGACGTTGCCCAGGGGTTCCTGCAAAGCCGGGTGTAAAAGCACATCCAGTGAGCGATAGAACGCTGGCATGTTCACAACCGTACCGAGAAAGCGGATCTCGGACTCGAGGCCAAGCGTCGCGACCAGGGCCTCCAGATGCCAGCGATCCGGGCCATCGCCGGCAATATCCAGAACACAGTCCATGCCGGCTGCGCGTAAGCGCGCGACCGCGTGAATCGCGAGACAGACGCCTTTCTCCGAAGCCAGACGCGCCGCGACGCCGATACGCGGACGCCGTTTCAAGGGCGTACGTCTGTCCGCATTGCACGCGTCGGCCGCCACCATCACGTCAGGCCGAATTCCACCCAGGCAAACCTGCGCAGGACCTTCGTAGCCCCACTTGAGTTGAAGCATGCGCATGGACGCGTGGGTATTACAGATCGCGCCGCTTATCTCGCGCGTGAACCGATCCGCTGCAGCTGGCGCATGCTCGAACCAGCAGCCGCCGCCTTCTCGATAGACCAGTACCGCCCCGCTACGCCGAACGGCTTCTGCGACTGCCTCGCGCGCGAACCCGCTCCAGGACAGCAGGACGTCGCTTTCGAGGCGTTTGATTCGCGCCGCCAGCGCGCGCTGGCGCAGCATCGCCGGGTACTTCGGCAGTCGCAGCCGGCCGGCGCGCTTGAACGACACCGCCGTATCCACAAACGGTAGGATATGCGGGGCCAGCGCCGGATGCAGTGCGCTACCGTAGACCACGTCGTGTTCGAAGGCTTGCTGTATCCGCGCATGGCCGATTAGCGAACGAAACTGATGTTCGACGCCGGCCGGCACATCGAGATTTATTCTGTGCAGCAGACGCATCGTCTAACTCCGATAAAACCAGGACGTCGGCATCACAGTCACCGGGGTAGCGGCGACCACACCCCGCTCAAGGCGCGCCGCGCACCACGCGCATGATCGCGCGATCGAGCGCCGGGCCATAGTCGGCAAGCGCGAATCGGTCGCGGACGTGGGCCAGCCCCGAAATGCTGGCGCGTTGGTAGCGGGCATCGTTTTCAACCAGCGCAGCGACTGCCGCGGCGAGGCGTGCCGGAGTGGGCGCGCGGGGTGCGATGAGATCGTCGGTGGACGGGTCATAAACCCACGGCACGCCGATGTCTGCGTCGCCCCCGACCTCTCGCGCATAGTCCGCCAACGACCATTCCGGCGCTACAAGCGACAGCGCGTGCATGTCTTCGGCCAGTGTTTCCGGCAACCCGTCGACAGCTGTGGCCACGACCGGGCAGCCGCGCGCCTGGGCTTCAATGCTGGTGCGACCGAACGGTTCGCGCAACGACGGAACCAGAAGCACATCAATCCCATCGTAGAAGGCAGCCATGTCGCCAACCGCGCCCTCGAAACGTACTGCATCTGGTAATCCCAGATGCCGAGCTTCGGCGCGCAACGCCGATTCGCATTCACCGGTGCCTGCGACAGCGAGTCGAGCGTCGACACCGTGCTTGTCGCGGAGAATGCGAAGCGCATGAATTGCGAGTCGATGGCCTTTCAATTCCGTCAGCCGACCGGCACTGCCCAGCCAGAGCGGTCGCGAACGTGGCACCGCCGATCGTGCGGCGTCCATTGGCAAAATCGAATCGATTGCGCAGTAGACGCGCTCCGTCGGCCCATTCCAGCCCCAGCGCAGCGCCAGGATACGCTCAGCCGCCCGGCTGTTGCTGATGACGCCGCGCGCGCTGTCCAGGTAGGTGTGCGCATGGTGGCGTTGCGCACGCCATGCCTGCCCGTGTTCGTAATGCACCAGGGCAAGCCGGGCTCGCTGCGCGATATCGGCAATCTCACGATTTCCGATCGTGTTCCAACCGACGAGGGCGGATTCGTTACCACGCACCACGCGAGCCACGGCGTTACGCGCCCGCAGCCCGCGGG
The DNA here is from genome assembly GCF_017744135.1 of Endozoicomonas sp. G2_2. Lineage (GTDB taxonomy): Bacteria > Pseudomonadota > Gammaproteobacteria > Nevskiales > Salinisphaeraceae > Salinisphaera. The sequence goes on along the minus strand of NZ_JAGHQU010000021.1, from coordinate 17,043 downwards.
CGAACCGCGGAAGACGGAGCCCGTACCACCACCGAAGACTGCGACGAACGACCGTACGCAATGGCGGCCCCACAACGGCCTCGAACCGCGGGTGGATATCGTCGCCCACGATAACCGTGTCGGATGCTTCACGCGCGCGGCGATGCGCGGCGTACTGCGCGAACGACACTTCGGCGCCGCCCACCACGTCGAGATTGAGACGAAAGATCACCGCCCGGGGCGCATCGCCCGATAAAGGCGGATCAGCGCGCATATTGGTCCCTGGAGCGGTCAGGCCAGACATCGAAGTTAAATCGCCGCTGGGAACTTTTCGCCATATGCCGCGCGCCCTACCGCACGCGGCATCGCGCCGATTGCATGGCCGTTCCTTGGCGCGAGTCCACACGAAGGACCCCTGCCATTTGAAATACGCCGTCTCATTCGACGGACTCGCGCGAGCTGGCTCGGCTATCGAGATAGCCACGCACGCGCCCTGCGCGAACCTGCCATTGCCAACCGTACTTGAGCCGGAAATGCTGGGGACCGAGCGCGAACGGCGCGTATCGGAGCCATGCGCGCAACGCCCCGTACCAGTAGCGTAACGGCACACCGAGCAGATACAGCCCGCGCGACGTGCGGCCATGCGTGAGTGCCATACTGCGCCCCCACAAATAGGCACGCGCCCATACCGCTTCAACGCTCAACTGCTCTACGCGGACGCGATGCTCGGCGCGCGCACTGGGCACGAAGACATAGGGGTAATACCCCGTACGCGCCAACCGATACTCGAATTCGGTCTCATCGCCCATCAGGCGATGCGTGCCGCCCGGACCCAGCCGCTCGTCGAATCGATGTTCGCCGATCGCAGTGCGGCGTATCGCCATATTCGGCCCCAGGGGCACGCCGGTCGTCAGGCCTTCGTCTTCACGCGGCGCGTAATACGCGAACATCGGGCTCTGGCGGACATACCGCTGGTCCTGAACCCAGGCCGGCGCATTCGGCGGGAATACCGGAATGATAGGCCCACCGAAAATCGAGTGGTCGGGCCAGCGTTCGACTGCATCGAGATAGGCTTGTAGCCAGTGCGGCCCCAGATCGACATCGTCGTCGATGAAGACCACTAATCCATGGTCGACCCGTTCAAGCGCGCGATTGAGTGCGCGCGGCTTGCCGGGCCGTGGCTCGTGGAGCGCTTCGAGGTCGAGGCGTGAATCGTGCTGAAAACGTGCCAAAACCGTCGCGGTGTCATCGGTACTCGCATTGTCCACTGCGAGTACACGCCAGTCCTGCACGCGCATTTTCTGGCCGGCGAGGCACTCAAGAGTCGCTTCCAGCGAGCGCGCCCGGTTATGGGTCGCGAGGATGACCGTCACACAGGGGTTTGGTGCACATGATCCTGATTCGTTCGGCATGGCGAGGCGTCGACAGGGAAGCGATGCGGGCGGCTACCGGCGCACCCGGTCTGCAGCATGCATATTTAGAACGCTGCGACTAAGTTGCACTGTAAACAGCGCCGAAATTGTACTTGATGCCGTATACGCCTGTTGATGCCGCACGCGCTTCGAAACACGATAGCGTATCCCGACAGCCCACCGCGTGCCGGGCCGGCAGCACCCATGCACGGGCTGATAGGCATCCGATTACAATGCCACGCTGCACGTGAACATCTTACCCGGCTCGACAACGATGCCCACGCCTCCTCGCGTTACGGTTCTCATTCCGGCGTTCAACGCCGAGCGCTTTGTGGGGGCCGCCATCGAAAGCGTACTCGCACAAACGTTCAAAGACTTTGAACTCCTGGTCATAGACGATGGCTCCACAGACTCGACGGCCACGCGCATTTGCACGTTCGGTCGGGATGCACGTCTGCGCGTCGTATCGCATTGCAAGAATCTCGGCCGGCCGGCGACACGCAATCATGGAATAGACCTGGCACGTGGCGAATACATTGCTTTTCTGGACGCCGACGATGTCTGTGCCCCTGAACGACTCGAGCGCCAGGTGGCCCATCTCGATTCTCATCGCCATGTCACCGGCGTCGGTAGCTGGATGTCGTCCATCGACGACCACGGTTGCCCATTGACGGATCAGACTTATGCGCTGCCGCGAGACGCTGACAATATCGCCTGCCGCATGCTTTTCGAATGCTCACTGGCACAAAGCGCGATCACGATCCGACGATCCGCGTTTACGGCATATCGCTATGACGAGAGTTTCTGGATCGCTCAAGATTACGAACTCTGGGCACGCATGATCGTGACCTGCCGATTCACCAATCTCCCAGAACCACTCACGTGCTATCGCCGCCACGCCGCTCAGGTTTCGATCACTGACACCAAATCGCAGCGCATGGCGGATCTGCAAATTCAAGCTCGGCAGTTGGCCGCCCTTGGTATCCAATACCGCGACGAAGACCTGATTCGTCACGAGTGCGTGTTCAAGTTCAAGGGGCGACGCCCCGTGCTGGAACAGACTGGCGCGCCGCTCGACGTCGACTATCTCCGGTGGGTCCGGGCGTGGCTCGAAGCGTTATTCGAGCCCAACGCGCAACGTGGCATCTACCCCGAGCCGGCTTTTACGCATATGCTCGCCGCCCGATGGCTTTTCGCCATTCGCAAGGCCGCCCGTAATAGCCCATGGCGGCTTGTGGCGATCGAATTTATCAACGCTCGATTGTTGCGTGCAGTCGGGCTTTACGCGTGGCAGAAGGTGAAAATGCAATTCACCGTGCGAAATTCCGACGTCGACGCCGCTTGATCCAGGCACGTTACGATAACGTCATCGATGCCCAATCATCCCCGCGCATGAGTTTATTTCGCAAGCCCGCCAAACCCACCCCACCGGCGCGATCGAACGGAGAGATTCTGCGCGCCTACGAAAACAACGAGAACATTACACGCGAGGAATGCCGGATTCTCTACGATCTGGTCGAGGATCCGTGGGATCTGGGCTCGGAGGTGCACTATCGATCTTACGCTCGACTGATCGAGGTCACGGCCAAATACGTGGACTGGGCCAATACCGACTGGGTTCTGGATTACGGCAGTGGCGTGGGCACATTCACCCGTGCGCTCAAGGACGCATACCCGCACATCAAGTCCATCGGCATCGATTTCGACAAGGCACGCGCTGCAGCCGACCGGCGTTTCGGCAAGGATCTGTTCGATCGATACTACGAGATGAATGCGCACGTCTCGGAATATGAGCTCGTGCGCACCGGCCTGCCGGATATGGATCTGGGGCGCCTGTGCGTCTGTTTCATCAACAGCACTTATTACATGTTCACGGAACAACGGCGACGCCAGCGCATTGCCCATTTTTCGCGGCTACTCTCGTGCTTTGAGGCTAGAGCACAGAGCGATGCCATGCGCTACCTGCTCGTGACCGCAAACAACACGGACCGCGCTGCGGTCGACGCCATCAACACGCGTGGCGCCGAACTCGTTTACCTGTCCCGCGATCTCGAACTGGCCAGCCGTGTCGAGCAGTTCAATTCCGAACTACACACGCGCGTCTGGGTCAGTTAAACCCATCGATGGGCCCGGGCGGCGAGTCTTCAATTCAGGTATCGCCGACAATCCACGCCTGCCAGAGCGCGGCTACGGCACGCCGCAGATCGCTCGCCTCGTCGGCATGCATCATGGCGCGATTGCGCTGCAAAGAATCCGCATGAATGCGCTGACGATATTGCCTGTAGGCTTTCGTGAGCGTCTTCACGTCGTCGTAATCGGCAATACCGGCTGACTCGAGTGTTTCCAGCACGCGAATCGCATCGGTAAAACGCAACAGTTCCGGGCAATCACTGCCATAGCGCAAGGCCGAGAACTGGGCGATGAACTCGATATCAATGAGGCCACCGGGCATCTGTTTGACGTCGAGCCAGTCGCCACTGCTTTCGTCCTTAACCCGGCGCATGCGGTCGCGCATTTCACAGACTTCGCGCGCGAGCTTCCCCGCATCACGCGGCTGGGCGAGCACTTCGCGCCGAATTTCTGAAAACCGTTCGCCGAGGCCGGCATGGCCGCTCACGTGGCGCGCGCGCACCAGCGCCTGGTGCTCCCAGGTCCAGGCCTGTTCCTTTTGATAGCGCGCAAATGCGTCGACGTGGGTCACCATCATTCCGGCCTTGCCGCTGGGCCGCAGCCGCATGTCGATTTCGTAGACCCGCCCCGCCGCGGTCTGCGTACTCAGAACGTGGATGAGCCGCTGTGCCAGGCGGGTGAAGAATGCCTGGTGGGTCAAACTGCGCTCGCCGTCCGTCATGGCCTCGGTCTCGCCGTCGTAGATGAACACGAGATCGAGATCCGAGGTATACCCGAGCTCCAAACCGCCGAGCTTGCCGTAGGCCACGATGGCGAACGCGGCACGTTCGCCGTTCGCGTCGCGAGGCGTGCCGTAGCGCCGTGTCATCTGGCGCCATGCCATGTCGAGGGCGGCGTCGAGAACGACTTCGGCGAGTTCGGTGAGGTGATCGGAGACGATCATCAACGGCATGGAATTACTGACGTCGGCCGCGGCGATTCGCAGGCTGGCGCTCTGCTTGAAGCGACGCAGGGTATCCATGCGCAACTCGAGATCGTCGGCATCGATACTGGCGAGATCCTCTTCCAGGCTTTCGGCGAGTTCCGCCCGGCGTGGCGGCCGGTAGAGCTGGCGCGGGTCCAGCAGACTGTCCAGTAGCGCCGGCTGATCACGCACGCGGCTGGTGATCCATTCACTGGCCGCGCAGAGCCGCATGAGCGTGGATAGTGCGGCCGGGTGCTCGACCAGCAGCGCCATGTAGGTGCTTCGCCCGACGATCGCCGAAAGCACGACAATTGTCCGGGTGAGCGCCTTGTCGGGATCGCTTGCGCGCGCGGCCGCGCCGAACAGCAAGGGGATGAGGCGCGCGATCCACCGCCGGCCGCGGTCTTCCAGCGCGCGGTAGAGGCTTTGATCCTGCATCTCGGTGAGAGCCTCGCGCACGGCATCCACATCCTGGATGCCGTACTCGGCGACGAGACGCCGCGCGGCGTCGTCATCCATGTCGCCGTCCCAGAACGCGATTAGCGACTGGCTTTGTGAATCGGGGCCTTCGTCCGCCTGCGGGGAGACAAAAACCTGCTCGAACGCCTGGTGCACGCTATCCCGGGTGTCCCGCATCGCCTGCGCGAACGCGCTCCAGTCCGGGAAGTCCATCGACTGGGCCAGGGCCTGGCGTGCCTCGTCGTCATCGGGGAGGTCGTGTGTCTGGCGATCATCCGCCATCTGCAGGCGATTCTCTGCCCGGCGCAGGAAGCGATACGCGCTGTCGAGCTCGCGCGCGGTGTGTTCGGGCAGGTGCTCGCCGTTGGCCAGCCGGGCGAGCGTCGGCAACAGACGATTGTCCTGCAGCGACGGCTCCTGGCCGCCGCGGATCAGCTGGAACGCCTGAACGATGAACTCGACTTCACGAATACCGCCACTGCCGAGCTTGATGTTGTCCTGCAATTCGGCACGCACGACCTGGCGGTCGATGAGCGCCTTCATGTCGCGGATAGACTCGAAGGTCCCGTAGTCGAGATACCGGCGGTAAACGAACGGCCGCAATCGACGAATCAGATCTCGGCCGCCCTCGATGTCACCGGCCACGGGGCGTGCCTTCACCCAGGCATAACGCTCCCACTCGCGGCCGTGCGCCTGATAGTAGTTTTCCATTGCGCCGATGCTGGCCGTGAGCGCGCCCGCATCGCCGAATGGCCGCAGGCGTGTGTCCACCCGGTAGACGAAACCCTCGGGCGTGGTTTCGCTCAGGTTCTGTACCAGCCGTCGGGCAATACGCTTGTAATAGCCGTCTGCGTCGAGGCTGTGCGCCCCGTCCGATTCGCCCGGCTGGCCGTAGGCGAAAATCAGGTCGATATCGGACGAGAAATTGAGTTCGCCACCACCCAGCTTACCCATGCCGATGACGATCATGCGCTGGGTGTCGCCCTTTGCGTCTCGTAGTACGCCGTAGCGCGCCGCAACCGAGGCCTCGGCTTCCTGCAAGGCCGCTTCGATACACCGGTCGGCCAACAGGGATAGCCCTGTCAGCGTGTCTTCGAGGCGGTCGATGCCCGCCAGGTCACGCCAGGCGATCAGCGCCATGCTCTCGTCGCGGTAGGCGCGCAAAGCGGCCATGAAATCGTCGCGGTCGACATTCGGCGCCGCGTCGATTTCCAGTGGCTGCCCGGAGTCCAGGCGCCCGGCTTCGGCCAGCGTCTCGAGCCGATCGCGGTGCGCGTCGCACCACTGCGAAAGAAAGGCGCTGGCGGGCGCGATACGCGCCAGGGTCTCGTCAATGGATGACGACTGCGAGGCTGGCATGAACTGTCCTTGAAGCAAATGACGGCAAGCCGGCTCAGCCTAGCGGCACGGCGAGCGATTGCATACCGGCGCGAACACCGCGCATAAAAAAGCCCCGCGCGAGGCGGGGCTCTTCGTTCACGCAGGGTGCGTGGAACGACATGATTTACATCATGCCGCCCATACCACCCATGCCGCCCATGCCGCTCATGTCGGGGGCGCCCTTGTCGTCCTCTTCGGGGACGTCGGCAACGGCTGCCTCCGTGGTGAGCATCAGGCTGGCGATGGAAGCCGCGTTCTGCAGCGCGGTACGGCTGACCTTGGTCGGATCGAGAATACCCATCTCGACCATGTCACCGTACTCGCCGGTGGCCGCGTTGTAGCCGTAGTTGCCTTCCTTGGAAAGCACTTCGTTGACCACCACGGACGGCTCGGCGCCGCTGTTGAACACGATCTGGCGCAGCGGCTCTTCGACCGCACGGCGCAGGATGCGGATGCCCGCGTCCTGGTCCGGGTTGTCGCCCTTGGCCTTCTCGACCGCCTTCAGGGTGCGCAGCAGGGCCACGCCGCCGCCAGGCACGATGCCTTCCTCGACGGCCGCACGGGTGGCGTGCAGGGCGTCTTCGACGCGGGCCTTCTTCTCCTTCATCTCGACTTCCGTCGCGGCACCCACCTTGATCAGCGCCACGCCGCCGGCGAGCTTGGCCACGCGTTCCTGCAGCTTTTCCTTGTCGTAGTCCGAGGAGGATTCCTCGATCTGCGCACGGATCTGCTTGATGCGGGATTCGATATCCTTGTTGGAGCCCGAGCCATCGATGATGGTGGTGTTCTCCTTGGAGATCTGAACCTTCTTGGCTTCGCCGAGATCATCCAGCGTGGCCTTCTCGAGGCTCATGCCGAGATCTTCCGAGATCACGGTGCCGCCGGTGAGCACGGCCATGTCTTCCAGCATCGCCTTGCGACGATCGCCGAAGCCGGGCGCCTTCACGGCGGCGACCTTGACGATGCCACGCATGTTGTTGACCACCAGCGTCGCCAGGGCTTCGCCCTCGACGTCTTCGGAGATGATCATCAGCGGACGGTTGGCCTTGGCCACGTTCTCGAGCAGCGGAAGCATCTCGCGGATGTTGGAGATCTTCTTGTCGTGGAGAAGGATGTAGGGGTTCTCCAGCTCGGCCTGCATCGTCTGGTTGTCGGTGACGAAGTACGGCGAGAGATAACCACGGTCGAACTGCATGCCTTCGACGACGTCCAGCTCGTTGGACAGGCCGGAGCCTTCCTCGACCGTGATCACGCCTTCCTTGCCGACCTTGTTCATCGCATCGGCGATGATCTTGCCGATGTCGGCATCGGAGTTGGCCGAGATCGAGCCGACCTGCGCGATCGCCTTCTCGTCGTCACAGGGCTTGGACAGCTTGGCCAGTTCCTCGACGGCGGCGTCCACGGCCTTGTCGATGCCGCGCTTGAGATCCATCGGGTTCATGCCCGCCGACACGGCCTTCACGCCTTCGCGCACGATGGCCTGGGCCAGAACCGTGGCGGTGGTGGTGCCGTCGCCGGCGATGTCGGAAGTCTTGGAAGCGACTTCCTTGACCATCTGCACGCCCATGTTCTCGAACTTGTCGTCCAGTTCGATTTCCTTGGCGACCGACACACCGTCCTTGGTGATCGTCGGCGCGCCGAAGCTCTTGTCGAGCACCACGTTGCGGCCCTTCGGACCTAGCGTGACCTTCACGGCATTCGCGAGCGTGTTGACGCCGCGGACCAGACGCGAGCGCGCGTCTTCGCCAAAACGTACTTCTTTAGCTGCCATTGCTAGCTTCCCCTAATACTGTGTTCGATAACGGTAGACAGGAGCGACGCGGCCTATCAGGCCACCACCGCCAAGATGTCGTCTTCGCGCATCACGACGACTTCGTCACCGTCGATCTTGACTTCGGTGCCCGAGAACTTGCCGAACATGACCTTATCGCCAACCTTGACTTCAGGCTTGCGCGTCTCGCCGTTGTCCAGCGGCTTGCCGTTACCCACGGCGATCACTTCGCCGCGCTGCGGCTTTTCGGCGGCGGTGTCGGGAATGACGATCCCCCCGGCCGTCTTCTGCTCTTCCTCGAGCCGCTTGATGACGACACGGTCATGTAAAGGACGGATATTCATGCCACCCTTCTCCTCGAAACGTTGGTTGTAGATCAAAACGTCCTGCCCGACGTGCCGAGTCGGCCGCCGGGCGAAACCGTCACCATTGACGATCTCAATCACCGCCATTGATGCGGCCACCCCGAACCCTTTCAAGAGCGCGCCGCGATTTTTTTGCGTCCTGCGGCGGTTACGGAAGCCACTGACCGGCTTGCACATTTGAAAGGGCTTCTTGTCACTTTGCACTGCAACATTTATCTTGAAGCCATCATTCATCCGTGCCGGCATTCCGCCCGGCGTTTCTGGAGGAGTCATGGCAGATAACATGCCGCGTCGCGTCGCCATTGTCGGTGGCGCCCGTATTCCCTTCTGTCGCTCGAACACGAAGTATTCCCACCAGTCCAACAAAGACATGCTCACCGCCTCGATCAAGGCGCTGTCCGAGAAGTACAAGCTCGCCGGCAAGCAGATCGGTGAAGTGGCGGCTGGCGCGGTGCTCAAGCATTCGCGCGACTTCAATCTCGCCCGCGAAGCCGTACTGGGCACGGATCTCGACCCGCACACCCCGGCGTTCGACGTGCAACAGGCCTGCGGTACCAGCCTCGAGGCCACGCTGCTGCTGGCCAACAAGATCGCCATGGGCCAGATCGACTCCGGCATCGCCGGCGGCGTGGACACCACATCCGATGCGCCGATCGCAATTAATGAAGAGTTGCGCAAGATCCTGCTCGACGTGAACCGCGCCAAGACCGGCGGCGAGCGTGCCAAACTGCTGGCCAAGGTGCGGCCGCGCCATCTCGTGCCGAGCTTCCCCGGCGTCGGCGAGCCACGCACCGGCCTGTCCATGGGCGAGCACTGCGAGCTCATGGCCAAGGAATGGAAGATCTCGCGCAAGGCCCAGGACGAACTCGCCGTGGCGAGCCACAAGAATGCCGCCCAGGCCTACGTCGACGGATTTTACGACGATCTGGTCTTTCCGTATCTGGGCGTCGAGCGCGACAACAACTTGCGCCCGGATACCAGCGTCGAACAGATGGCCAAGCTCAAGCCTGCCTTCGACAAGGAAAACGGCACTCTCACCGCGGCCAACTCCACGCCGCTGACCGACGGTGCCTCCAGCGTGCTGCTCACGAGCGAGGAGTACGCCAAGGAGAACGATCTTCCGGTACTGGCCTATTTCACCCCCTACTCGCGCACCGCAGCGGTGGACTTCGTCGACGGCGGCGAAGGCCTGCTGATGTCGCCCACCTACGCCGTTGCCGACATGCTCGACGCGGCCGGCCTGACCCTGCAGGACTTCGACTTCTACGAGATCCACGAAGCCTTCGCTGCACAGGTTCTGTGCACGCTTAAGGCGTGGGAGTCTAAGAAATACTGCAAGGAGCGCCTGGGGCGCGACACCCCGCTCGGCTCGATCGACACATCCAAGCTCAACGTGAAGGGCTCTTCGGTCGCGCTTGGTCACCCGTTTGCCGCCACCGGCACGCGCATCGTGGCCACCCTGGCCAAGATCCTCGACGAGAATGGCGGCGGTCGCGGCCTGATCTCGATCTGTGCCGCCGGCGGCCAGGGCGTGACGGCCATCCTGGAAAAGCCGTAATGCATCCGGCCGGCTGACGTACAGCCAGTGGACAGGGAAAGGCGGGCCTTCGAGCCCGCCTTTTTCTTGCGCGCTCATGAGCCTGCGCGCACTGTCTAACATCGTACGGGACAGCGTGGCACAAAGATGGCAGGATAAAGACAACCGTCGCGGGGGCGGCGGATTCTGGGGGAAAACGCGGCTATGCAGGCACGGTTCGTGCTGTAGTTTCACGTCATCGTGAAAGCCGCCGCAGTCAGACACGGCGTGACGCACGCCGTGGGGGAGTAGCAACAATGCACGAGCAAGCCAGCATCCTGTTCATCGGCCGCGCGGTGCACGCATGAGCGTCACACGCGAACACTGGGGCAGCCGCATGGGCTTCATCATGGCGTCTGCCGGCTCCGCGGTCGGGCTGGGCAACGTCTGGAAGTTCCCCTACATGGCCGGCGCCAACGGCGGTGGCGCATTCCTCATCATCTATCTCGGCTGCGTGCTGTTCTTCGGTCTGTCGCTGGTGATGGCAGAACTGGCCATTGGCCGCACCACGCAGCTCAACCCCGTTGGCGCGTTCCGCAAGCTGGCTGGCCGCGGCTGGTCGGTCGTCGGCGGTCTCGGAGTGGCGACGGCTTTCATCATCCTGTCTTTCTATATCGTCGTGGCCGGCTGGACCCTGGCCTACGTCGTGTTCATGGGCGCCGGCAGCTTCGGCGGCCTGAATGTCGAACAGAACGGAACGATTTTCACCGACTTCGTCTCCTCGCCGGTACAGCCGCTGGTATACGCGGCGATCTTCACCGTGCTGATGATCGGCGTGGTGCTCGGGGGTGTGGCATCCGGCATCGAGCGTGCCTCCAAATGGCTGATGCCGCTGCTCTTCCTGCTGCTCGTCGTGCTGGCGATACGCGCCATCACGCTGCCGGGCGCTGGCGCGGGTCTGTCGTTCTATCTCATGCCGAACTGGAGCGAGGTCACCGCCGGCACCTGGGGTGGCGCGGTCAGCCAGGCGTTCTTCTCGTTGTCGCTCGGCATGGGCGCGATGCTGACCTACGGCTCGTACATGTCCAGCGAGCAGAACCTGCCGCGTGACGCGTCCATGGTCGTGGGTCTGGATACGCTGGTTGCACTGCTGGCCGGCCTGGTGATTCTGCCGGCGGTCTTCGCTGCCGGGCTCGAGCCGGGCGCCGGGCCGGGACTTACCTTCATGACCCTGCCCGCCGTGTTCACCGAGATGCCCGCGGGGACGTTGTTCGGCATCGCGTTCTTCGTCCTGCTGTCCATCGCCGCACTCACCTCCGCGGTTTCGCTGCTCGAGGTGGTCGTGAGCTATTTCGTGGATGAAAAGGGCCTGAGCCGCCCGGCCGCGACCATCGGCGCGGGCATTGTGATCTTCTTGATCGGCGTGCCGGTCTCGCTTTCCCAGGGCGTGTGGTCCGACGTGACCATCGCCGGCAAGGGCTTCCTGGATCTGGCGGACTTCATGACATCGTCGGTGATGATGCCGGTCGGCGGTCTGTTCATCGCCCTGTTCGTGGGCTGGTTCATGGGCCCGCGGGCAGTCGAGGCATTGAAGTCACACCCCGGACAGGCCATGCCGCTCGCCGGCCTGTGGCTGTTCATCCTGCGCTTTGTTGCGCCGCTGGGCATCGCCTGGATTCTGATTCAGGGCTTTTTCGGCTAACGTCACTCAATCGCGGCCGCGGGTCGCTGTCTTTATTCTGGGGGAATCGATCATGGAAACGCTCTCCAATCTGCTGAGCACGATCAGCGGCTGGGTCTGGGGTCCGGTCATGCTGATCCTGCTGCTCGGCACCGGTATCTATCTGACCCTGGGTCTGCGCGGCATACCGCAGCGCAAACTCTTCTACGGCTTCTCGATGATGTTCGCGGGCCGCAAGCAGACCAAGGAACCGGGGGATATCACGCCGTTCCAGGCTCTGGCGACCGCGCTGGCGGCAACGGTGGGCACCGGCAACATCGCCGGCGTGGCCACCGCCATTCACCTGGGCGGGCCCGGCGCGATCTTCTGGATGTGGGTGACGGCCATCGTCGGCATGGCCACCAAGTACGGCGAGGCCGTTCTCGCGGTCAACTACCGCGAAACCAACGCCGAGGGCGCCTATGTGGGCGGACCGATGTACTACATCCGCAACGGCCTGGGCGCGAACTGGAAATGGCTGGCGTTTGCGTTCGCCCTGTTCGCCACCGTGGCGGCTTTCGGCATCGGCAACACGGTGCAGTCCAACTCGGTGTCGCAGGTGTTTCGCGATACCCTGAATGTGCCGTCGTGGCTGACCGGCCTCGTACTGGCGGCCGGCGTTTTCGCCGTGATCATCGGCGGCGTGCAGCGTCTGGCGCGGGTCACGGAAAAGCTCGTGCCGATCATGGCGATTATCTACGTCCTGGGCGCCGCACTGGTGCTGGTGCTCAATGCCGGCGAAGTGCCGGCGGCGATCGGCCTGATCTTCTCCGACGCGTTTACCGGCACGGCCGCAACCGGCGGTTTTGCCGGCGCCGGCATCATCATGGCGATCCGTTTCGGCGTCGCCCGCGGCATCTTCTCCAACGAGGCCGGCCTCGGCAGCGCGCCGATCGCCCACGCCGCCGCGCGCACGAACAGCCCGGTGCGTCAGGGTGTGGTCGCCATGCTGGGCACCTTCATCGATACCATCATCGTGTGCACCATGACCGCGCTGGTGATCATCGCCACGGGCGCCTGGTCTTCGGGCACCACCGGCGCGCAGCTGTCGGCCGAGGCGTTCACCACCGGCATGCCCGGACCGGGCGGCTGGATCGTGAGCTTCGGTCTGGTGATCTTCGCCTTCTCCACCATGCTGGCATGGAGCTACTACGGCGAACGTACCGCCGAGTACATCTTCGGCTCCAAGGTCATCACGCCTTATCGCGTGCTCTGGGTGATCGCCGTCTTCGTGGGCGCGATCGCACAGCTTGATTTCGTCTGGCTGGTCGCCGACGTCATGAACGCGCTGATGGCCGTGCCCAACCTGATCGCACTGGTACTGCTGGGCCCGGTGGTGTTCAAGCTGACCCGCGCCTACTTCAACAAGACCTAGACGCGGCCCGACAGACCGGACAGCGCGGGATGCAACCTCGTGGTTGCATCTCGCGTCATCGACCCTACGTATCGTATTCCGCAATACGATAGCGAGCGCAAATGATGAGTTCCCGCCGTGCACCGCGCCCGATCGGCGTGCTGTTCACCAACCTGGGTACACCCGACGATACCTCGGTCCCCGCGGTCAGACGCTATCTCGCGGAGTTCTTGAGCGACCGGCGGGTCGTCGACCTCAACCGCGCGCTCTGGCTTCCCATCCTCTACGGTTTCATTCTCACCTTTCGGCCCAAGAACTCGGCCGAGGGCTATCGCTCCGTGTGGATGGAAGAAGGCTCGCCGCTGCTGGTCTATGCACGCCGGCAGGTCGAACAGATCCAGTCGCGCCTCGACAGCGAACTGGAGCAGCCGGTGCACGTTGCCCTGGCGATGCGCTATGGCAACCCCTCGATCGAAGCCGGCCTGCAGGAACTGGATGCGGCCGGCTGCAAGCAAGTGCTAGTGCTGCCGGCCTATCCGCAGTATTCGGCCACCACGGTCGCCACCACCTTCGACAAGGTCAGCGAAGTGCTTGCCGACTGGGCCGAGCCGCCGGCGCTACGCCAGATCAATCGCTATCACGACGAACCGGCTTATATTCAGGCACTCGCCAATTCGGTGCGTGAACACTGGGCCGAGCACGGGCGCGGCGAAAAGCTGGTGCTGTCGTTTCACGGCATTCCCAAGCGCTACGTGAAACAGGGCGACCCCTACCCGCGCGATTGCGGCATCACCGCCCAGCTACTGGCCGCGGAACTCGGCCTGTCGCGCAACGAGTACAAGGTCTGTTTTCAGTCCCGATTCGGGCGCGAGCCCTGGCTGCAGCCCTATCTCGACGAGACCATGAAAGCCTGGGGTGCTGCCGGCATGAAAAGCGTGGACGTGATGTGCCCGGGCTTTTCCTCCGACTGTCTGGAGACGCTCGAAGAGATCAAGGAAGAAAACCGCGAGTATTTCGAGAACGCGGGCGGTGGCTCTCTGCGGTATATTCCCGCGCTCAACGCGCGTGACGATCATGTCGATCTGTTCACGCATCTGATCAAGCGCGAACTGTCCGGCTGGCTCTAGCCTGCCGGTCTGGCGACGGCGGTATCCGCTCGCCCCGCGCTGACAACCGGAACCCGCTTATATGGAGCTGATTGCCGATTTCGCCGTGAACTACGGCCTGTTTCTGGCCAAGGCTGCCACCGTGGTCATCGCCATCGGCCTGGCCGTTGCATGGATCCTGAGCATTCTGGCCGAGGCGCGGGCCGAGCGTGACGGCGAGAGCCTGCAGGTCACGCACGTCAACGATCGGCTCGAGCGCATGGCCGAAACGCTCAACGCCACCCTGCTCAACCCCAGCGAGCGCAAGGCGCGCGCCAAACGGCGCAAGGTCGAGCAGAAACAGAAGCGCAAGGCAGAAAAGCTCGGCAAGCGCCACGAGCCCGCCCGCCTTTTTGTGCTGGATTTTGACGGCGACATCCGCGCATCGGCGGTCGACTCCCTGCGCGATGCGATCACCGCCGTGCTGCAGGTGGTCGAGTCCGACGACGAAGTCATGATCCGGCTCGAGTCCGCCGGCGGCATGGTGCACAGCTACGGCCTGGCTGCCTCCCAGCTCGCCCGTCTACGCGATGCCGGCGTGCGGCTGACGGTCTGTGTCGACCAGCTGGCCGCCAGCGGCGGCTACATGATGGCCTGCGTGGGCGAGCGCATCGTTGCCGCACCGTTCGCGATCATCGGTTCGATTGGCGTGGTCGCCCAGATTCCCAACTTTCACCGTTTGCTCAAGGACAAGCAGGTGGATTTCGAACTGCATACCGCCGGCGACTACAAGCGTACCCTCACCGTGTTCGGCGAGAACACCGAAGAAGGCCGCGCCAAGTTCCGCGAGGAACTCGAGGACACCCACGGCCTGTTCAAGCATTTCGTGGCCAAATACCGGCCGGCGCTGGATATCGATCGGGTCGCCACCGGCGAGCACTGGCATGGCACCCAGGCGCTCGAGCTGGCGCTGGTCGACGAAGTCTCCACCAGCGACGACGTCATGCTCGCGGCGGCCAAGGACGGTCGCGATGTCTTCACCGTCGGCATGCGGCACAAGACCGGACTCATCGCCCGCCTGACCGAGCAATCGCGGCTGGCCATCAGCCGCGTGTTCGCAGAGAGCGGGCTCGCGCGTGTCGTGCATCGCCAGACGTGACGGCGGGTATCGAAGACTGCATGAACAGCGTGTTGCGCCAACCGGCGCAGGCAGCACTTGAACAGGGCGCGATGAAACTCGCGCGCCGCTGAGCGGTCTTAGGCAGCGGGACGATCCGGGGTACGCCGGTCGTATGGTGAACACACCAACGAGTAAGGACCTATGACGCCAACTGCTTCCTCGCGCTTCTTCGCGCTTGTCTTTTCCTGTCTGATTCTGCTGGCCGCGAGCAACGCCCAGGCGGCGGTGCCGAGCGGCATGCTCGCCGGCGACAACCCGTCGCTCGCGCCGATGCTCGACGAGGCTCTGCCCGCCGTCGTCAACGTGGTGGTCACGGGCAAACCCCAGCAGATGCCCGACAATCCGCTGTTTAACGACCCGTTCTTCCGGCGCTTCTTCGACATGCCGGACCAGCAGCAACAGCGCCGCGCGCCGCGCCAGCCCACGGCCGCGGGTTCGGGTGTGATCGTCGACGCCGGCAAGGGCTATGTTCTGACCAATCACCATGTCGTGAAGGACGCCGAGAAAATCGTCGTGCGCCTGAACGACAACCGGGAATACGACGCCGAACTGATTGGTGACGATCCCGAAACCGATATCGCCGTTCTCCAGATCGACGCCGACGACAGCCTTACCGAACTGCCGATTGCCGACTCCGACAACCTGCGCGTGGGCGATTTCGTCGTGGCCATCGGCAACCCCTTCGGCCTGCGTCAGACGGTCACCTCGGGCATCGTCAGCGGCCTCGGTCGGCACGGGCTGGGCAACCGCTACGAAGACTTCATCCAGACCGACGCGTCGATCAACCCCGGCAACTCGGGTGGCGCGCTGGTCAACCTCAAGGGCGAACTGGTCGGCATCAATAGCGCGATCCTGTCGCGTACCGGCGGCAACATCGGCATCGGCTTCGCGATTCCGAGCAACCTGGTGAACAGTGTCTACACCCAGATCGCCGAAACCGGCGAGGTCCAGCGCGCGCGTCTCGGCGTGGTCGGCCAGAACCTCACGAGCGATCTGGCGTCGGCCTTTGATCTCGACATCACCCAGGGCGTCGTCGTGGCGCAGGTCATGGACGACTCCCCCGCTGCCCGTGCCGGCATCGAGGAGCGTGACGTGATCACCCACGTCAATGGCAAGAAGATCAACGACTTCTCCGAACTCGCCAACGCCATCGGTCTGCGCTCGCCGGGCGAGAAAGTCACCGTGAGCCTCATCCGCAACGGCAAGAAGCGCGAGGTCAAGGCCACCCTGGCGAATGCTCAGGATCTCGCCACGACCGATGCCGCGGGCGATACCGGCACCGACCTGGCGCCCGGACTCGAAGGCGCCACATTCGGCCCGATCACCGAGGACAACCCGCTGGCCGGCGAAGTCGAAGGCGTCGTGGTCAAGAATGTCGAGCGCGCCAGTGCCGCCGCGCGCGCCGGCTTGCGCCCGGATGACGTGATCACATCGATCAATCGTCAACCGATCAGCGACGTCTCCCAGCTTTCCGAGCTCGCGGGGCCGGACGTCAAGCAGCTGCTGCTGCACGTGCGCCGCGGTAACGGCGCGCTGTTCCTGTTGATCCGCTGATCGCAGCCGCGCGCTGCAAGGCCCGGCCCCGCGCCGGGCCTTTTTTATGGTTCATCGCACTTTACCGGGAAACGCGGCTTTGATTTTGAGGAAGAAGTAGTCGGCGTTACGAAAGCCATAGGCTTGGCGTTTGATGACTTTAATGCGGTTGTTCATGCCTTCGAGCACGCTGGT
>NZ_JAGHQU010000020.1 GCF_017744135.1 Endozoicomonas sp. G2_2 | reverse complement strand
TACCAGCGTGCTCGAAGGCATGAACAACCGCATTAAAGTCATCAAACGCCAAGCCTATGGCTTTCGTAACGCCGACTACTTCTTCCTCAAAATCAAAGCCGCGTTTCCCGGTAAAGTGCGATGAACCTTTTTTTTGCACTCAGTTGCGCGAGTTAGAGCCGCGCCAGGCCGCGGTGTAGCGATACAGATGCAGCCGCTCGATCAGGGGCTGATCTTCCACCCGCCGATCCGAGCGGGTCTTTCGTGCCGGCGTCTGCGGATCGAAGTCTTCGAGATCGTAGATCTTGGGCGCCTGCTCGGGGGCATCGGTGATCACCACCACCGGCATGTCCACGCGGAAGGCGATCGGGCGCGCGTCGGGCGTGAGCCAGACATTGGCCGCCGGCGTCGGTGCGATCGGCTTGCGCTGGAGCAGCACTTCGGTTTCGGGCAGATCCACGAGCGCGGCGCGTTCGATGTTCTGGCGGGCCTGTGAAATCGGGCCGTGATAGCCCGGCGCCTGGACCAGCTCGCGCGCCTGGGCAACAGTCAGGCGCCGGCCGGACGCGCCGTGGCGATCCCACGTGAAGCTCACACGCGATGCCCCATCCGGCAGCACCCGCACCCGCCGGTAGGCCTGCAGCAGTGACAGAGTCGCCGCCCGCGACATGCTGGCGCGCTCACGCTGCCAGCGACCGCGCGGCAGTTTGCCCACCGACGTCTTGAGCGCCTCTTTCGCGGCGTTGAGGCCATCGAGTGCCGGCAGCACCTCGCGTGGCGCGCACACGACACCGGCCATGCGTCGCACGGTGTTCGGTGACTGCTCGGGCGCGTAGTCGATCGCCGCGAAGATCGCGCGGGCGTTCAAACGTGCCGGCTCGCCGACACTGCGCGTCACCGTGAGTGCCTGTTGGGGCATGTCGGGATTGAAGCGCTCGATCGCGTAGCAGACTGCGGGCCAGTCGGCGGCATACAGGGCCAGGGCATCGTTGAACTCACGCACCCACCCTTCCAGCGCGCGCGCCGCCTGGGCGATCTCAGCCTTGATTGTCGCGATGTCGTCCATCCCTACCCCCGCATTATTTATATCAACCTACACAGACCGTGCGGCTTTGTTCGTCTCCCAATCCACTATATGCACCCTACCCTTACAGCCCAAACGCCCCACCCCAAGCCCGATATTTATATCAACCTACACAGCCACCACCACCTACCACGCCGTGCCGAACCCTCACGGAACGGCGCCCCGATCTTGTCGCGGTTTTCCCCCTTTTTTTCCCCTGTTTTTTTCGGCTTCGCAGGTTCGGCAAAAACGGGGTCAGATATGGCCACCGATGCCGATAAGATAGGACTCGAGGGTGGGCAGCCCGCCTTGGGTGGCGGGGCGCTGTGTAGGATGATATAAAATCTTCATTATTGGATGGGTGTTGGTGCCTGGGTGTTACGCGTGATTGCTGTTCGGGGTGCGCTTTAGTGATAGAGGACAGACAGCCGGAGCCATCGGATGATGGGGCGCCCGTGATCCAGATGGTCGTCAAGGACACGACGGCGCTGGTCAATGATGTCGACTTTCGTGAGAAGTGCCGCTATCACGGGGTGCCGCCGCATTGGGTGGGCGCCTGTGCCGAAGGACTGGACCCGCAGGCGTGCAAGCGTGTCGGGCCGTTCTTCAACATCGATCTGATCGAGATCACCGGGGCACTCGAAGGCGTCGATAGCGACAACGATCGCCCCGAGGCGATTCTGATCGGACTCGTGGATCAGGCGATGGGTCTGGGCTGTTCCTCACTGGCACTGCCCTACCACTCACCGATGACGCGTATCCGCCATGAAATTGCCGCCCCCCGACCGGACGACCAGGCCGTGATCCTGCTGTGCTGCCGACTCATCGAAAAGGTCTGCGAGCATGACGTCGGGGCTTTGCCCGAGGATCTGTTTCGCGATGGCTCCAACGCGCGACGCCTGCTCGTGGCCATCACCTTCACCAGCGCCTGCGTGCATGCCTACCTGGCGACCATGAGTCAGGATCGCGATACCCGCACCAACGCCGCACTGGTGCGCAATCTCACCGCCGGCGTGCTCGAGGGCCTGGCCGGTGATCGCCCGCTACCCACCTCGCGTGAGGGCTATCTGCCGCATGTGCGCGCGCTGTGGAATCATCTGCTGCGTACCGACAGCGGCCTGATGGCCGATGGTGTGAAGTACATGCGCCTGATCGATCTGCATGCCCGGCGTCACGAGCCGGAGATCATCCGCACCGTGGCCGTGCGCCTGCGCGTGCTCATGGACATGACCATGCGCGAGCTGGTCGAGGGCTGGGACAAGCTGCCGTTCATGCCGGTGGACGAATAAGCGCGATTTTTTTTGCCCGGACACAGGGCACAAACGCGAGCGGCCGCGCTACTCTTCTGACGCGCCCATGTGGGCGTTTTCGGGGGAACCCACCATGTCAGAAGTTACCGTGAGCACGCCGCCTTCGGCCCCGATCGAAACATCGACCATGCCGGGTATGGCGACCACCCTTGGCGTCATCGGCATTCTCTTTTTCGTTGCGTCATTGGTCGTCGGGGTCAATCTGTGGCCCGAAACGAGCTATCGGTACGATCCCACGCTCATCGATTTCATTCCATCCATGATCTGGATCGTGGCCGGTGTGATCGAATGCGCGCTTTTCATGGCGCTCGCACAGGTGCTGGCTTACCTGGACCGCATCGCACGGGCCACGGAAGCGCGCATCACCGCACGCGTCTAGCGCGAAACCGAGCGGGCCGGATGCGCTCCGGCCCGCATCGGATCAGAACGCGCAGAGCGTCTGCGCGACCGCCACCTCGACGCCCTCGTCGAGCGCGTCCCGACACTGTTCGATTTTCGCCTTGAGCAACTGCTGATTGGCCTCGATCTTGTCTGCCTCAAGCCGTTCGTTCGACGGCCCGTGTATGCCCGACAGGATCTGGCCCAGGGCACCGGTATAGGCACCAATCAACTTCGCCGGCGCCGTCAGTACCGTCGCCAGCTCGCTGTCTTTGGTGTAGTCGACATGGGTGAGTCGCCCGTCTTCCATAACGAACTTGTGGTCGGTCTGAGCGAAAAAGCCTTTCTTCAGAGGCAGCCTGCGTGCCAGTGCCCCCGTGGGCGAAAACAGGATCTTCCGGGCTTTCAGGACTGTGCCTGACCGAATCTCGATCGCATATGGCTGATCATTGCGATAGACGATGCCCGCGAGCGGGACGTCCAAAGAGGGCGGCTCATGATAGGTCTTACCGGATTTGAGTACCCGATACATAATTTTGAATTGGCAAAGCTCTCCCGCGCTGCGATACCCATCATTGTCTGGGGATTTTTCAGCATTACTAGCCGGATCGATTACCAACACGTGAGTGCCTACGGCACATTTAACAGGTTTCTCAACAAATCCCTTTGTAGGTTTACCTGTAAGGTTGTCCAGCACGGTCTCCACTTTAGATTCAGATTTGACGTCGACGCTGTTCAACAGCCCAGATTTGCTGATTTCGTACTTGTCCTCCACGTTGGCGAAAAACTGCTTTGTCTGGTTCAGCCGATACGACTGCGACAAATTCGGATAAGCCGCGGAGGTGTCGAAGTCGAACCTGTAAACGGGTTCAGAATTGCCTTTCTGCTCGACAGTGAGCGTAACGATCAAGTCTTTCTTCGGCAGGTAGTAATAGAGCCCCGGCATCTTGCTGCTCTCGGCATCTGCATTTTCGCCATTGTTTGTGTGGAAGCTCACGCACCCGGCAAGCAGTGCGGCACATAGCGCCAAAGCGCCAGCTATAACTCGTTTCATCATGACCCCCCGGTCCCATCTCGCGAACGAATAACCCCGTGTGTCGCGCCCTCTAGCGACACAGAAGTAAGAATTGGCCTGTCGCGTGCGGTTTTGGCAAAAGTCGCTTCATTGCGCAGTTTTAATCAGCGCCTTCTCTCGCGATTCGCGGGGTTTTACCGCTTGATACCTAATACAAACTTGATTTTTTGCTTTTGCCGAGTAATTTTGCGACGTTCATTCGATATAGTAGGCACTGCGCGCTATTGACGCGGGGATACCTGGCCGAGGGGAGAAACTTTTGCACATCGTGAAGAAGCTGCTGTCGTTACTGGGGTCGCGCCGGAGCGAGTCCGGGCACCCGCAGTCCACTGTGCGGGCCGAGAGACAACACGATGAGTTCGCCGACGTGATTGAAGGCTACGCGTTCGCCGCGACGCTGCAGCTTCGCACCCCTTTTCATGTGCTCCAGCATCACGGCGAAGTGTTCCGCGGCCGCCCCAGCGAAGCGCCCACATACGGCACCGCGGCGGACGGCATCTGGCTTCCCTGGACAGGCTATGGCAATGGCCTGCCGGACAGCTCGTCATCCTCGGATATAGGCTCGATCATGCCTGACGGCTACCTGTCCTTTCTCAAGGCGTATCGTCAGATCGTCGAGAGCCTGCTCAGTGCCAACGATAAGCTCGCGCAGATACGTGCGCTGTCGACTCACTCAGACGCCTTCGACGATTACTACCAGCGGCTGACCAAGAGCTACGCGGGTTTCCCCGAATCGAGGTTCGGGCTGACCGTCGACTCGCTACCCAACATCGGCAAGGCACGTCTGATGGGCCTTCGCGGTGCCGGTCTTACGAGCCTGGAGGCACTGGCCCAGAGCAGTGTCGACGAGCTGAAGACGATCGAGGGCATCGGCCATGCGACGGCCGTGAAGCTGCAAACCGAGGCACGCGCGCGGCTGCAAGGCGCGACCATCCCGGTCGCGGGTGAGCGCCTGCCCGGCTGAACGGATGCAAAGCACCGTTCGAATCGCTTGGGGGATGGATTCCGCCGGGCGTGCCCGCCACGCTTCGCAAGTCGAGCGCGGCAAAGCGTGCGGCTGTGTCTGTCCCGACTGCAAGACAGCGCTGATCGCCCACCAGGGCAACAAGTACGCGAAGCATTTCAGGCACGCGACCACGACGACGTGTCGTGGCGAATCAGCGCTGCACCTTGCCGGCAAACAGGCTCTGGTCGACGCGGCCGCCGCCGGCGAAAGCGTTGCCACGCCCGAACTCACCGGGCAGCTGAGCCAGGCCGACATCCGCGGCGATGTTCAGCACGACAAGTGGTCGGTTCACGCAGGCACCTACAGGATTGGCAAGGCCCTTTGCGAGGCTGCGGTGGGCAACGATCTGCGTGCCGATGTTGTGTTGCATCACACAGGCCCAAAACCCGCCCTTGCAGTCGAGATTCGGGTCACGCATGCCAAAGGAGACGCGGAGCGGGAGAAATATCTCGGCTATGGCCATGACGCCATCGAAATCGATCTGTCTCGGTTGCCATGGAACGCCACACCGGATGAAGTGAGCCGCGCTGTTCTGTCAGAGGCGCCAAGGCAATGGCTTCACTGCGCCGCAGCCGAGCGCGCGAAGACAATGGCCAAGGCGAAGCTCGATTCTGACGTGCGTGATCGCAATGCGAGCCTTGTTCGACTCCTCGAGCAGACTGTTCGGCGTTTACGCGACGAAGAATGGCTGACGTCGAGCCGTTTTCCCTGGCCGACCTTGGTCGAAACCGTGCCGGACGACGATTACGTGGACGGCAACCAGGCAACCGCTTCGCCGCAGTTGACCTCGGTGGATCCGAAGTGGCGCCGGGGTGACGACTATATCTGGCGTGGCTCGGGGATCGTGGGCGGCAAACCCACCGCTGCGATCGAGGTCGGCCTGAGCGGCATGCTTGACTTGGTGCCGGCGCGTGATCATCCGGTACTGGCCATTTCCGTATCGCCGGGGCGCACGAGGGCCGAGTTCCGGCAATCCCTGCGCGTCTGCTGGCTGGGTGTTGATCACTGGCGAAAGAAACTCCGACGCAACGCGAGGAAGGGGGTCATCCGAAAGGACAAGACCCTGCTCTCGCGCGGTATCGGATACCTGGAGGATTTTCATTACCTCTCAGCTTCCGAACAGATGGAGGTTGTTGCACAGGAATGGCTGCGGGTTCCGCCGCCCAGTGACCCGGGTGAATGGAGCTATTCATGGGGCACGCACTACCGGGTATGGACATCGGTGATCTGGTATCACGAGATCCTGCGCGGGCTTTTCGGCGGCCACATCGATTACACATCTCCTGACCAAATCGCATTGAGCGACTTCTACAGCACCCTATTCGATTGGCCCGATGACGATGAATCACTAACCCAGCGATACAGCGACGCAAAAGGCTTTCTCCATCGTCTGGAGAAACACTCTGTCCTGTGCCTTGAGGGCAGTGGATACGCAGCGAATGAGTATCCCCGCGTGCGTATCGTGCCTTGGGAGGTTTAACGCCCCGCCCGGCGGACTGAGCCGACGCTACACGGGGCATTCATGTTCCTGCCGGAAGTTCTCGCCCGATGACTCGCTTCGCGAGATCGGAGAGACCATCATGGTGTTCCGTGGTCCCGCTGTAGAGTGCGTGCGCGTGCGTATCGCAAGAGACCCGACCGGTATTGTTGCTAACTGTCGCGACACCGATTGATCCCCGCCCTCGATAGACTCTCAATCGAATTGCTCACGCTCACGCAGAAAAGAACGTGAGCCAATCAATCGGCCCTTTGTAGCGGTGCAGCAGGTAGCGGGTCGGAGTCCACGACGGGGCATAAAATTCTTCGTTGCTCGTTTCGTACATCGAAGACGCTAACTTCATACCCGCCTCAATGGTTTTCCCCGCTAACTCCCAGTCCCGTTCGTGCAATCTCTCTGGATTAAGGGGCTCGATACTCAGACCGATTTCTACTGTCTCCCTGTAATATCCCGCCAGATTTTTTAAGCGTACTTGCCAGTAAGAATCGAGACGCATCGCGTAAATCGGAACCTGCGCGACGCTATAAGGGTTGTCGAGTGTTTCACTCAGCACATCACAGTTTGTATAGAAACTTTGCTGGCCAGTCTCGTAGCTATCAGATAGATGTTTGAAAGTGTCGCGGAGTTCGCGCACATGGTCAGTTATGTTCCCCACGGACTGGCGTTGGAACTCACGGTCGCGCGCAGCGTCCCGGATAGACTGAAACCATAAAATAAACAACGGCAGTCCGATCGCAGAGATTGCCTGTACCCAGGCGGCAGTGTTGCTGCTCATCTTTCTCCCCCTCGACTTTACTGCTGCCACGCCTGTCGTTATCGAAATAGCTTGCACGGCTTTTCTCGGCCCGGTTTCCCACGCCGCGATCCTTCAAGCCTATCCCTATTGAAAGTAGCAGGCTGATACCGCCAGCAACGAAGTGCTTTTCTTAAACCAATTAAAGCACTCAGAAAGCCGATCGCAACACAGCCACCCTCTTTATGGGGGTATGGACAGTGAACGTATCTCCGGAACGCTGACAGAGGTTGCCTGGCGCTCACCAGGCACCGGTCGGTGCATCCTCACGATTCAGACCGAACAGGGCCGCGCTTTCAACGCGCTTTGCGAAACGCAGGCGCTTTATGTGGGCGAACGGGTGGTGCTGGCCGGCTACTGGTCGAATCATCCCCCGCCGGCGTGCGTGTTCTACGCCGACCGGGTTGAATCATCGCCGCCGACCGACGCCCAGGGTCTGATCCGCTACCTGCAGCAGGCGCTGGATTGCGATAGCTCTATCGCGTCGTTAATCGTGTCCCGGTTCGGCGATCGCACGACCACGGTGCTCGATGAGAATCCCGAGCGGCTCAACGAGATCCCAGGCCTCGATGCGGTCACCGTGGGCGTGATGGATAGCGCCTGGAAAGCTGCACGACTGCAACATCGTGCGCGCTCGATCATGGCCGGCATGCGCCTATCGAGCGTCCAGACGGAACGGCTCGAATCATCGTTTGCGGGGGATTTTGAACGGCTTGCCGACGAACTATCGGCCAATCCGTATCTGGCCTATGTACTCGACGACACGGTCGACTTTACCCCGGTCGAGCGCTATGCCGAGGCTCACGGTGCCGACCCGGCCGGTCTACCGCGTCTGAGGGCACTGATCCTTCGCCGCGTTCGACTGATGTGTACGCTTGGGCATACCTATGTGCCGCAGGACAAGCTGGTCGCGCGTTTGTCTCGCATGCTGGCTCGCCACCATCTCACCGAAGCCGCCATAGAAAAGACGCTGGACAACATCGTGCTCGACGCACGTCTGGCACGTATCGGTGAACGGATCTACCTGCCTCGCCTCTACGACGCCGAGCTACGTGCGCTCGAGGCGATTGACCGTATCGAGTGTCACGACACCGCCTACGAATCGGCGACCGACTGGGTGGGCATCGATGGCGCGATGCAGGCGATGGGCCGCCCACGGATTCTCGATCATCACCGGGCGATCTGTGAATTCGCCCTCTCCCACGCGGCGTGCGTGATCGACATACCTCGCGCCGGCGACGATGACGCGGTGGTTGTGTCGCTGGCCCATCTGTTCGATGCACTTTCCGTGTCCTGCGTGGTCTGCTCCGCGGACGCGCTACACGCCGAAATTCTCAACGAAGCCAGCGACGGCCTCACTGCCCTGAGCCTTTCATCGTGTCTGGCATACGACGACGATCGTCAGCCGGGTGCCGGACCAGACGCGCCGATCGATGCCGAGTGCATCATCGTCACCCACGCCGAACAGCTCGGTATCGAGCGCCTGCGCGATCTGTGTGCAGCGATCCCCGACGACTGCGGCCTCATCTTGATGGGTGACATCTACTGCCAGCCGTCCCTTGCTCCTGGCCACCCTTACCTCGATCTGGTGCTTACCGAGCGTCTGGCCTGCTACAAAGCCCAGTCGCTAAGCGCCAATGCAGCACCTGCCCGAGCCATCGGGGCCGCCTGGGCGGGGCATTGCGATCCTGCGGACTGGGTCGACAACCTCGACGGCCCGATCAGCATGCTCCAGTGCCCGTCTTCTGCGATCGGCGCGTTGTTGGATGACGTCTACGAACACGTCCTGCCCGGCCTCGAACTCGAAAACAGCCTGCTCATGCTCCCGAGTTTGTCGGGAGAGTCTGACGCCACGCTCGTGCGCGAATGGCTTGGGAAACGTCACGGTGAGAGCCCTGGCCAGACATACGCCCTGCGTAAAGACCGGCATGCCTGTGTCGTGGAGGACATCAACAGCGTGGGGCTCAAGGCGGGCTACCGGGTGCGTATCGATCGTGACCGGCCACCCATAAAAGTCACCCGCATCGATCGTCAGGGCGAGCCAATGAGTTCGACTGTCGAGCTTCCAGCCAACGCAGAGAAACGCCTGAAGCGCGATGGCATGCGATCTATGTCAATGCTGATGGGCGAACGTGCGGATGCCGTGATCCTGGTGATGACGGAGAACACGCACCCGATACTTGCCCACCAGGTCATGCTTTACACGCTCGCGTGTGCAGCACAGCGCCACCTGATCGTGATCGGTGACGCCGAGGCCTTTACCAAGGCACTGACCCGGCGACGGCCGGAGGTCTGGTCTGGATTCGCGCAGTTGATCAAGGACCACCAGAATAGCGAGGCCGCATGAGCGCTCGAACCGCTTCCAGCATGACGCTGGATGACCGCATTGCATCTGCGGGGCGCGCGCGCCTTGCCTTGCTCATCGTGCCGATGGCGGTGGCACTGGCCACACCATTCGTGCCCATGCATCTGCTGCCCGTCGTCGCGCTTGTCGGCTTACCCGTGGGCTTGTTCGCGGGTCTGGCTCAGCGTCTGCGTGTGCGCTCGAGCCAGCCCCCGGCGATCGACAGCATGTATCGCTTCCAGACGCCCTCAGAACCGAGCCTGATCAATCATCTCTATGTCGGCCATGCGATGGATTTCACCTCGTATCGCGAAGGTCTGGCACGCATTCAGGCGCTCAAGGGGCAGATCACAACAGACGACCGTGTCGCCTATAACCGAAAGGTGATTCACCGGATGCGGCCGCTGTTCCTGACCGACGATATCGCGACCCGGCACGTCTTCGTAGGCGGTTCGACGGGTGTCGGCAAATCGGAGATGTATAAGTCGATGGCCTATGGCCAGATCCGGCGCGGTGGTGGCCTGATCATGTTCGACGCCAAGGGCGACGAAGGCATGTTCACCGAGCTCTACACGATGGCGCGCGACCATCATCGTGAGCACGACTGCATGTACCTCAACCTCGACCGCCCGGATCTGTCGCACAGCTACAACCCGCTCATTCATGGTTCCGTGCGTCAGCTCGTATCGACGGCGATGAAGCTCGAAGGCGGCGGCAAGAGCGGCGATAACGAGTTCTGGTCTCGCCTTAACCGCAACACCCTGATCGCCGCGATCATCTGCTTACGCTGTCAGCCCGGCGATCCGCGCTTCAATTTCGCTGATCTCGCAGCCTTGATCTCGCAGCCGCGTCTGTTCATCGACTACTACGCGCAGATGCCCGCGCACATGCAGGAAGAGCGTGAGTTCGTGATGCAGTACCTGATCGGCTGGATTTCGCCGGACAAGGACGGGGTGCAGCAGCTCAACTACAACCGCTTTCGCGATCTGTTGACCGGCCTGCGCTCATTGCTGATGGACTTCTGCCATAGCGAGTACCGCGCGCTGATCAACGACTACAACCCGGATATCGAGCTGAAGAGCTGCATTCTCGAATCCAAGATCGTCATGATTTCGCTGCCGGCGCTCTCGGACAAACAGGGTGTCGAGGTATTCGGTCGGCTGTTTCTGGCTGACCTGTCGCGGGCGGTCGGCCAGCTCTACGCTGACCGCACCAAGGCCATGCTGCCCTACCTGGTCTTTCTCGATGAGTACGGGTCGTTCGCGGACGAGACCCACGAGGAGCTGTTCATGGCCGCGCGCGGCGCCGGCATATCGATGATCTGCTCGGTGCAGGGCCGCGGCTTCCTCGACAAGATCGGCAAAGAGTTCACGGCGAACATCCTTACCAACGCCTGGAACCATGTCTATCTCGACGTGCGTGATCCCGATACGCGCGACACGGCCATCAAACTCGCTGGCACGGTCATCAACCAGTTCCGCCAGAAGAACATGGGCACGTCTTTCGGCTCGAACTACAAGAACTGGGAGTCCGGCCTGCTGCGCACAGAGGCCCACGGTCAGACGATGTCGGACGGCTATAGGGAAATGCGTGAAGACCTTCTCAACCCGGAGGACTTCGCCATGGACGCCGGTGACGCAATCCTGATCGGCAAACAGGGCACGTATCGGCTGCGTCTACCGCGGGTGCGCTTCGAAGGCGATGTGCCCAACCTCGACGAGATCACCCTTCCCCGCTACGAGCGTGCGGCGAAGCCGGGGCTGAATCTCGCCACCAAGCTCCTCGACAAGGAACACAACACGCTGCTGCAAGCCGCGAGGGTCTGATCATGGCTGAGTTTCAATGGACCGATAACGATTGGGTCAATTCCCTGCGTCACTGGGATTGGAACCTATGGGATCTGTGGGATCACTGGATGGATACCGCCTGGTACTACCTCGACACCATTGGCTGGCCAGCCTATGTCGGCCTGTTTTTATTCGTCGTGTTCGTGGGCCTCTCGCTCGATCTGACGCACCACTGGACGTCGAATATGCTCTCGCGATCTTGGGGCGCGATCGTCTATGTCGCGATGACGATGGTCGGCCTGGTGGTGAGCTGGCTGGGCCTGATGGTCAACCGCTTCTTCTTCGCTCGAGTTCGCGATTCAGCGCGTATGTTCCGTGACTATCGCAAGAACAGACCGAATTAAAAATAGACACTTGCGGCGCTTGGCTGGCGGCCGAAATCATCGATATTCTGGACGATCGCCCCTACCGGCACCTGGTGAATCCATCCGACAGTTTCGGAGTGACCAACTCCAGTTTCGATAACGTGCTGGAGGCCGCTGAGTGGATGAACGCTCTAGAGCCCCAAGTAGTCAGTGCCCAGCAAGAATATGTGGCGAATTCCGATTCTTGGGCCAAAGCGAAGGCAGATAAGAAGCGAAAGGCCGACGCAGTAGCGAAGCGCAACTTCGAACGGGCGTCGTCAGCCCCCCTTTCCGTTGGCGACCGCGTTTGCACCTGGGGCAACTACGTTGGAACAGTGGAACAGATCGGCAGCGACAACGTAAAAGTCGCGTTCATCGGCCGCATACGCTCGCGTGCGCCGAAGGGGGCACTGTTCAATCCTCAGTACAGCAATTTCACCATCACCTCGAATCCCGAACTCGAATGGCTCAGAAAAGATCAGGTCGGTGTGTGTGATATCTACCGATAGATCCTGACCGCATCCCACGCAGAGCCGCCGAGGGCACCCTCTCGGCGGCTTTTTTCGTTCAGGTCGGCAGATCGCACTCGCATCGTTTCCCTACTCAACCCCGCCAGATCGTCGCCAATTCACTAATTTTCAGAATATTTCGGAAATCCCGGTCAGATGCTCCACTCGGACCCCCTTTGTAGGGGTAACCGAGACATGAGGATCGACCGTGGCACTCACCAAGACCGCCCTGACTGGCGTCATTACGACCCTGGCTGTGACGCTTTGCCTGGCACTGCCGGCGCACGCCCAGCAGGGTCAGCGTGGCGATCGCTACCCGGCTCAGGACTTCGGCTCGATACCGCGAATCGATCAACGCAATCCGCTCTACCAACGGGCGTTCGAACACCTATCGCGTGCTCAGCAGCTGCTCGCCAATGCCGCACGCGAAGTGCAGGCCGCGCGCACGTCTTACGCGTTGCCGGGCTTTCGCTATGACCTGTTCCTCGACGACCTGCAGTACCTGAACGGTCAGCTCTCGCCTGTGCTGATGCCGGAGCGGCGTCGCCTCGAGTACCAAACACTCACACCGTCTGCTGACTACTTCGTGCCCGGCGCCCCGCGGGCAACGGATGCACCGACCAACTGAAACCCGTGCCGTGACCTCCACCAATGGAGCAGAAAATGTCTGTCTATGAACTGTTTACCGGCCGCCGGCCGGACGCCCCGCTCGCAGTGGGAAATAACACGATGAGTGCCGCCACTTTGGACCGTTGGAACCGGGTGAACCGATCGCTAATGGTCATGGTGGCGCTTTGGTTCCTGCCGATGCTGGCATTCGCCGACAACCCGAATCTCGATTTCGGGATCGATGATGCCGACTCGGAAAAAATCGTCAGCTCGTTCTACACCATCTGGCGAATCGTCGCTAACTCGGCAGTCTATATCGGCGCCATCGTCGCGATCGTCTGCCTCGTCTTCGGCCTCGGCGCGAAGTGGGTCTACATCGGCGCAGCTGTTGCCATTATCGGCGGCTTCGGCGAGTGGGCTGTTCAGTGGATCCTTCAGGTCGGTGGCATGGAGATCGTTGAGCGGACCAACACGTGAACGAGTCTCGCGACAACTTTGACTGGGGCAGCAGACGCTGCCCCGTCTATTCGCTGGCCCCGCTCAAGGCGTTCGGCTTGCAAATGGAGACCGCCGGCATCGTGGTGGCAATCATCGCCATCGGCAAGCCGATGCTGGGCATGGGCAAGGCCACGCTGATCGCGCTCGTACTGGCCTACGCGTACGAAAAGGCCAGCGCCGGCCGTATGCCGAATTTTGTCGCGTTCTGGGCCTCAAGTGCATCTGAGTCCCCCTTTGCACGGCGTTATCTGCCGTTTCTGCAACCGCTGCTCAGTCGGGCGTGGGGAAGCTGCGGCCTCCCCCCGGCCCCGGGCGCATCGAAACGATACGAGCCCTGATTATGGCGACCAAAGACTTCGACTGGGAATCACCGCTGGTCGGCTATGAACGCTCCAACACGCGTCTTTTTCTCGGCCTTGTCGCGATGGTGATCATCCTGATCCTCACCGTTGTCGCGA
The DNA here is from genome assembly GCF_017744135.1 of Endozoicomonas sp. G2_2. Classification (GTDB taxonomy): domain Bacteria; phylum Pseudomonadota; class Gammaproteobacteria; order Nevskiales; family Salinisphaeraceae; genus Salinisphaera. The sequence goes on along the minus strand of NZ_JAGHQU010000020.1, from coordinate 29,105 downwards.
TGGGCGCTGCGCTGCTCAGCATGAATGCCCAGAACACGAAGCTGGCGAACAACCGGATCATGTACGCATTCCCGGACGAAGACGGCGTGTTGGTTTCATCGCGTCGTCGTCCGCCGGCAGCAGTGAAGCGATATGCCCGAGACTTCGTTTCGAACCGCTTCAACTACGACGCCGACACCGTCGAGGCGAATTTCAAACGCGCGGCCAACATGGTTGTGCCGGGTAAGGCCGTTGGTGTTGCCCGTCAGCTGCGTGACCTGGCCGAGCGGATACAGAACCTCCAGTTGAGCCAGAAGACGACGATCCTCCAGGAATCTGGTCTGGAGGAGAGTGACACTGGGTATCTCTACCGCATGCGCGGCCGCGTCGAGCGTTATGTCGCGACGTCGTATGACACGACCTATCGAGTCGAGATCGCTGTGCGACTGGAAAAAGTCACGCCGACCGAGGCTCGCCCTGCTGGCCTCTGGGTGACCGGCATCACGGAGACAAAACTATGAGGCGTTGGGCGCTAGGTTTACTCGTCGCAGCATCACCTGCGCTGGCATGGTCAGCCTGTGATCGCACCGATCGGGTCACCGTCTATCAAGGCCGCGCTGTGCCGGTTTACGCAGCTGACGATCAGTACGCCGAGGTTAAATTCCCTGAAGCGTTGCGAGGTCTGCTGCCCGAGCAGCCCGCAGGGATCTCGATCAATCAAGCTGCATTTCCTGACCGCATTTTCATCAAGACTGAGGAAGACGGCCAGTCCTACAACGCGCAGGTGCTCGTACAGAGCGCTTCGGGCAACTCATACCGCCTGCAGGTCATCGAGCGTGCCTGTGCTGACGGCACTGTTTCCGTCGTCGATGAGTCGCCGGCACTAGCGCAGAAGCATGTGGGATCCGGCGACGAAGGTCGCGAACCCGGCAAGCAGCGCCTGATCAAGTACATGGTGAGCGGCGCGACGCCTTCCGGCTACCAGATCCAGAAGGCCACAGGCTCCCCGCAGCAGCGGCTTGTTCTCGAGCAAGGCTCGGTCGCTTTCTACCTCGAGGAGACTTGGCGCGGCGCGGGTGGGGATACAGGCATTGTGCTTCTCGCGGTAAACCGTGGCCGCACTCCGTTTCGCGTGGCCATCGACAACATCGAGTTCGGCTCACGTGAACTGATCGAGCAATTTGGCCACGTGCGCGAAATCTCGATGATGCCGTCAGATTTTCGCCTCGACCCCGCCCCTGAGTTCGCAGCTGATGCCGCGCGTGCACAGAACAAGGGACTGGTCTACATCGTTTCCAATCGTAACCGGCGCACCCTCCATGGCACGAGATAACGACGAGCTCATGCATGCCGACCCGGCCGGTGAGGGTGAGAACAAAGGTCGCAGCCCGGTAAAGATAGCGGTCGTTGCGATCGTCATCGGCTTGCTTGTCTGGAAGACGTTCGCTGCTATCACCGGTGACGACGACCAGTCGCAGAGTGCGAACAGCGGACAGGTACAGCAACGCGATTCTGATCGGACCACGACTTTCGATCGCGAGCGCGCAGAGCAGCGCCGCACTGAGGATCAGATCGCCCAGAGTGGTGTCGATGAGGCGTTCAACATCGATGACCGCACGAATGAATCGTCTGTTGTTGCGGTAGATCGGCGCGTCAACGCGGCGAACGAGCGCATCGAGCAGCTCAGGCGCTCGCTCGACGAGAACACGCGTAATAGCCAACGTGACATGGCGCAGCTTCAAAACTCGGTCGAGGAGAAGCTCAGCCAGCTCACGAATGCTATTGAGCGCCAAGGCGAAGATCGCATTCTGGAAGAACGGGATGCCCTGCTGGGCGGACAGAAACCCGAAGGCGGCACCGTAAGCACTTCTGGCCTGCCCGCGCTTGATGACCAGCCCTCCAGCACGACGACCAAGGGCCAAGCCAAGCCCGATAACGCGTTCCCGTATATGGAACTTGGCGCGCGTTCCCAGCCAGCAGAGTCCAGCGGCGGTCTGTTCAGCAGCCCCTCTAGCTCGCGCTCTGGTACCGCGACCAACCGCCCGGTCTCGACCTCAACGCCACCGCCGCCGCCATCTGAGGCCGGTGGCGCGATGAGTCCGCTGACGGGCGATGTGGTTGAAGTGAAGCCGGAGTACGACAGCATCACTGTGCCTGGAAACTCCTGGGTGCACGTTACCGATCTGCACGGGGTTGCCTGCCCGGTTGCAAACGCGTCGGGCCAGCGTGGCGGTGACGGCCCGCGCGCCCTTCTTTCCGAAGTCCCCATCACGCTGCCCGTCAAAGGCGAATTTCACGGCCCTAACGGCACCACCTATCACATGGGTTCGCCGCACGTCTCGGGCACCTGTGTCGGCCAGGAATCGAATCGGCCCGCTGCCATCGTGAAGATCGAACGTCTGAGCTACGTCGGTCCCGATGGCAAGCCCCAGTTCATCCCGATCAATGGCTACCTGATCGACCGTCGTGACAATCAAATGGGCGTTGCCGGTTACCTGGACCAGGCCAGCGGCCGCGAGATCGCTCTCGCCTCGTTCGCCGCAGGCATGAGTGCTGCTGGCGAAGTGTTCTCCGATTCGCAGTTCAACACGCAGATCTTTGGCGGCGGCGCGGCTGGCGGTGTCGGAAGTGCGCGTTCGATTGATGGGGGAAATATCCCTGCAGCGGTTGCAGGTGATGCATTCGGCGAGGCTTTCGGCCGGATCGCCGAGTTCTATGACCGTCAGGCCGCTCGAATCATCCCAGTCGTGCGGATCCAGGCGGGCCTGCCCATGACGATGATCACCACCACACCTTTCGAATATCTGGCCAAGAATTCAAATGCCGAGGTAAGCAATGTCCAATAAGACCGTCGGCGCATTCGCAGCGTTGACTGCGTTGGCTCTTTTGACCGGGTGCGCCTCCAAGGGGCCCACGATTGTCGGGCCTTCGATCGAAGAGGTTTACAGCGGCGTCACACAGCAGGGCGCGCGCGACACGGTTCGTCTGGTCCGTGAAGGCCTGCAGGCTCAAGCCGCAGCCGGAACCTCTGACCCGGTCATACCGATCCGTCAGCCTGAAACCGTGATGCCCATCTGGATCCCGCCGTATATCGACAAGGCCACCGGCCGTCGGGTCGATGGGCACTGGCAGTACGCCGTCATCAAGGAGTCGCAATGGCAGCTCGACTACTGATTGCTGCAGGCCTGGGCCTGGCAATGAGCCTACCGGTCAATGCGTCCCCCTGGCACGCCGGCAAGGGGGGCTTGCACAGCGGTATCGATGAAATCAGCAAGGACGCCATTCGTAATCAGGTGATCCAGAACTACTTCCAGGCCCCTCATGCGACCAACCGCGAACCTGATGCCCAACGCATCCGTAATCAGATGCGCTTGGCGAATGAGACAGATATCCCGAACACGTCGGGTGGCTTGGATTCGGCGGATGTGCAGCTGTTCTTCGCCGAGAACACGCCTCTGGGCATCGTAATCGACACGCTCGCACGCTCGCTGGGGTACCAACCGCATTTCGTTGCGCCCTGGGTGCGAGGCCAACTGGTACCACATGCCATTCGCGGTGAGCACGAGGTGGCCGACGTCGTCGCATGGCTGACCGAACGCATGCACATCCCGATCACGATATTTCCTGAATCTCGACTGATCATGGTCTACGGACCGCGAGGATCCTAATGAGCGTTGCTGACTACACCGAAGCGGCCTATCAAAAGCTCAATTACGGGCAAAGCCTCCCTTTCTCCGAATTGATCGACGCTTTCGCCTACTCGAGTGGCGACAAGATTTTCGCCACGGTCGACTATCGTCTGGCCGCGGTCTGGGAGATCGGTCTACTCGCGCGCGAGGGGTTCTCCGACCACGACATGGCGTCCATTTCGAATGGCCTGGCATACGTGATTGACCAGATGCCGGATCGGAGCCACGGCCAGATCCTGAGAGTGTCTGGCACGGACAACCGAGACATTCTCGAGGACTACGCATCGAGATGCAGTGACGCGACGTTTGCTCGCGAGATCCAGGACTCGGTCATCGACCTGCAGTCACGCGGCGCCTCGCAAGGGTTTCTGACTACGGTTCCAGAGGACGCCGTAATCGAGCAGATGCGCAACGAATTCGAAGAGCTGAATGCGCAAGGGCTGACTGAAGACGAGCAGATCGACCCGGCTGATCTGGTCAACGATCACAGCATTCGCGGGCGTTCAGGCAAATTTGCCATGCGTCAGCGCTTGTTCCTCGTCTTCATGACGGACCCGCACTTCGGCGAGAAAGGTGTCCTGACCAAGACTGTGGATCGCATTCGGGCGGTTGCGAACTCCGAGAGTTCGGACAACCGTTACCGCCTCCGCTTCAAGCGTCATCGCGATGATTTTCTGGGCCACGTCGATAGCATCGAACGCAGCCTTCAGGCGATGGGTTTCACCCACGAGCGACAGACGGGCCAAGGTCTGATCGATCTCGTGTTCTCGATGCTCAATCCCAATCGGAGTTTCAGCCAGCGCGCGCCCCGCTACTCGGGACGCGCCCCGCTTCGCGAAATCATGAGCACCACCGACCCGGACGCGATCGTTGCCGAGGGTCGGCTGTCGTCGAGGATGATCATGTCGTCGGTTGAGGCCAACGACGACGGCTGGAAGATCGATGGTCACTACTACCGCGTGACTTCGGTCAAGCACATGGCCGAGCGCCCGAGTCCTCACCTGATCCAGAACGCCCTGTCCGAAACCGAGGGTTCCGGCTGGTGTTGTTTCAATTTCATGGTTCGTGACCAGCGCAAGGTCAGGATGGCTATCCGGCTGCGTAAGGGCCGACAGTCAAGCAGTGAAGATCATGCCGGCGTGAACCGCGGCTTCTTCGCCGGTGACGCGATCAAGCGGGAGAAGAATGCTGCAGACATCGCTTATCTGGACAACGTCACCAATCCAGAAGAACACACTCGGACGAAGGTCGTCGACTGTGCCATTCATATGTGCTGCCGCGACTCGTCCGAGGAAAAAGCGCGCCGCCGCGCGCGTGCGCTTGAGTCACTGCTATGGGAAAGCGGTTACCGCGAGGATCTGCGTGCTGACGCGATCCTGCACCAGACATTGCCACTGAATTTTCGCGTTCGGGCCATGCAGATGCTGCGGCGCTCCCACGGGATGTTGTCGTCGAACATGACCGATCTAGTCCCGCTCTATGGTGGGTTCCCGGGCATGAAGGACGGCCGACTGCTGATGAACAACAGCGACGGCACGCCGATCATGATGGATCCGTTCACCAACATGACGCCGGCGCCGCACCAACTGGTCGTCGGCGGTACCGGCTCGGGCAAGTCGTTCCTCGTCAACGCGCTCACCATGCAGATGCGCAGCCAGTACGCCCCGAAGACGATCATCATCGATAAGGGCCGTTCTTTCGAGGATCTGTGCGAATCGACGGATGGGCAATACGTCTATCTCGTTGCCCAAGAACAGCCGGACGGCCGCAAGCCGATCTGTTTGAACCCTCTGCACATCAACGACGTCGAGGGCAGCACCGAAGCGCGCCAGGCGACAAGTGAAGAAATCGAAACGATGCAGGACAGCATCGTGGCGATGTGTAAGTCCGGCACGGCCGATGAGGGGGGCAAGACCGAATCGGTTCCCAAGGCATCGGTGAATCTGATTCAGAGCGTGCTGATCGAGATCTTCGCCACGCGTCAGCTCGGGCAGGAATTGATGCTCAGCGACTTTGCCGAAGCGCTAAGTCAACGTGGCGAGGAAGGCACTCAGCTTGTTCGACGTATGACCGAGTTCCTCAAAACGGGGATCTACGGCGAGATGTTCGACGGACCTCTCGACGTTGATTGGGACAACCCCATGATCGTGATCGAAACCGAACGGTTTGCCGACCGTCAGGCGATGGACGTGGTGATGCTTTCGATCCTCGCCCAGATCGACCAGTACATGAAGTTCCGCCTGCCCAGCGAAATGCGCAAGATGCTCATCATCGACGAGGCATGGCGTGTGCTGGCGCAACACGCCCGCGCGGTCGGCCAGGTCTATCGCGAAGCGCGTAAGTACAACTGCAGTATCACGCTCATCAGTCAGAAGCTCTCTGACTTCGCCAAGATCGTGGCGAGCGAAGGCGAGGCCGATGACGGCATCAGCGCGAACACCTCGCACTACTACTTTCTTGGCTCGAATCCCGCTGACCGTCGCGGCGCGCGTGATCTGCTCGAGCTGGAAGACGAGGCCGAGCGCCTGTGGCGAAACAACCTGAGCGTGCCGCCCTTCTACACCGAGTTTCTATACGTCGCTCGCACGACAGCATCGAAGAACTACTTCGGCGCGGTGCGGCTTTACTCCAATCCCGTGACGCTCTGGCTGTCATCGACTCACCCGCTCGACCGCAAGGCACGGCAGGAACGAATCGATAAAAAAGTCGCGGAGAACATCCCCCCGAAGGAGGCCCGCCGGCGGGCCATTCTGGAACTGGCACAGGAATTTCCCTATGGCTCGCGTTATGACTATCAACTGGCCGGCTAAGGCCACGGCGCTAATCGGCGCGGTCGTTGCCTTGACTGCATGCGTCTCCGACCCCGGCCTTCGATACGCCGAGCAACGGGATGCCGCGATCGAGAAGGCGCGGGCTGAAAAGCATCAAGGTCTCCCCTATTCCACTGAGCACGACAGCATCCAGCGCGTGCTGCGAGCGGACACGAAAGCCCGTGAGGGTTACAGGATGCTCTCAAGCCAGCAGGCCCGGGCCGCATACCGCGAGGGCGTCAACGACACCATGGCTGAGTTCCGCGGGCGCATGAACGCCACGCGGACATACGTGTGGCAGAAACCTATCGTCGATACCGTCCACATGCCCTCGCGTGTGGTCAACGGCGCGCTGGTCCCGGCCCACATGGAACCCGTACTGATCGCCCCAGGTGAATGGCAGGAACGCAACGGCGTTGCCCTGCCGAACTCGCCCTACGGTCACGAGTAGCCGGAGAAGACGATGAGCGACGATATCGATAACAACGGCGTCGAATCCCGGGCGCATAACAACCCCGCGGTTGAGCGCTTCAAAAAAGGTAGAGGGGCAAAAGCGACTCCCCAGGAAGAGCGAGAGCAAGCTCAGGCTGACAATACCAGCGATGCCCACCGCGGCCCTTCATCGCCTCTTGTCGACGATGCCGATTCCACCCATTCCGCTGACGCGGCGCACGGCGACGAGTATGACGCACCGGCACCGGCTGATCGCGACGCAGCATCGCGAAGCGGTACCGGTCGGCCGGTCTTTTACGACAACCCTCTCGAGGCTGAGAACTCGGTGAGAGCGGGGTCTGCTGCCTCTCTCGTTGGTCGTGTGAAGAAGGCTTTCCAGCCCAATCAAGGCGAGGGCGAAAGCAATGTCTTTCAGCGGCTCGCGGCCCATGGCAAGGCGATGGCCGCTGGCAAGAACACCAGTCGGCAGGCGCCATCGCTTGAGCGCGATGAACACGATTCGTCATCCGAACAAGAGACACCCATTGAGGCCCAGTCGGATCGCGAAGCTCGCAAGCAACGCAAGGCTCGGCTAAAGGCGAACAAGGCTCGTCAGAAGAACCAGGAGTCGAGCGTGACCGACGAACAAAACCGTCCCCAAAGTGGCAAAGGGAAGGCGCCCAGGGCACTGGCTGCTGTATTGATCGTCGGGGTTGTCGGCACGGTCGCCTACAAGGCCGGATATGAGCCGCCGTTCCTGAACTCACTGCTCGGCAGCCCCTCACAGCCAAGCCTCGCCGGCACCACCAATGCCGACGAGTCGACCAACGAGTCCGGCCTTTCAATAGAAGATGAGGGCTCTGCGAATGGTTTGCCGCAGCTGGCGGAGAACTCGTCCTCCGAGCAGGACGGTTTCAGCGATGACGCGAGCTTTGGTAGCGACGGATTGCCGGAACTCGATGACCGCTCTTTCTCTAGCACCCCAGATGGCGTGCAAGAAGAAGTCGCGATGGTCATGGACGAGCCCCTGGCTGACAAAGAACCGACATTCGAGGATATGTCGACATACACCGCTATCGACTCGACTCCGTTTTATAGCAGTGCGGCAGCCGAGAATGCGCCGGCCAAGGATGACACCCAGGACGTCGCGTCTACCGATTCGAAGACAACTTCGACCGAGACCGCTGTCGCGGACGCCGATATTGCCGATGCGCCGAGCGGAATTGAGGATGCCGAGGCCGTGATGCCGGAGGCGGTCTCGCCAAGCTCGCCAGATACGCTCGCGAGTGCCGACGACGGCGCCGCCGATGCCGACACAGTCGAAGATGAATCAGGCCCGGCGTTAGCTGCCGCGGAGGACGACACGACTGAGACGGCCACGTCGGACGAGGCCAGCCTCGTGTCGCGCCTTCAGGCAGTCGAGAATGAGCTGCACAAGAGCCAGCAGAAGATCGCTCGGCTCGAGCGGTCTAACCGACCACGCAGCACGTCGGCACGGGCAACGAGAACGAAGCCGGACATCAAGCTCTTGGGCATTAGCGTCGCGCGCTACTGCGCCAGCTGTGTGCCGCTGGTCACCGTTCTACAAGACGGGAAAACCATGCACCTGTCTAAGGGCGACTCGTTTGAGGGTTACACCGTGGACATCCAGGGCGACCGTCTGCTGCTGGTACGCGGCTCTGTTCAACACTCCTACTACCCCGGCTCATGATCGAACTAGCAAGCAACCCGAGTGAAGCTACGCGCGAGCGTTTGGCTGGTGCCGTGAGTTGGGCACGTCGGCTGTACGGCACCAAGGCTAACCGTGAAATCGAGGTCGTTGTCGAGCTACCGGAACCCGTGCCGTATTCGTCTCCGAATATCGTCGGCCGAGGGACCACGCCGATAACACTGAGCTATACGCCGGCACTCCAACGGGTGGGGAGCAAACTTCGCGTCCATCCCGCGCTGTGCAAGGACACTGTTCCACGCTACGTCATCCGTTATGTCGTCGTGATGGGGCTTACCCGATGCACGACACCTTCGTCACGGCTGTATGAGGTCAAAAAAGGCTTGGCGCCCTATCGCAAGACCGCGCCGGAATGGCTATCTCGCAAAGGCTACGGTGAAGACGAATGGGACATCTGATGCGCCGCACGATCATGGCTGGCCTCGTGCTCGTTGCCAGCATCAGTGCCGCGAATGCGGAAAGCGTATTCGAGTCAGCTGGTGAGCTTTACGGCGTCGATCCCACCCTCCTGCGCAGCATCTCCATGACGGAGTCGAGCGTCTACCCATGGACCCTCAACTTCGGCGGCAACGCGTTCTACCTGCCCGATCGCGAGGCCATGGTTCGAACATTCAAGGCTTCACGATCGCGTCCTTGGCTCGTGACTGTCGTCTACCGAGACAAACGCCCTTCGCGGCGAATTTTCTTCAAGCATGGGGATGACGCGAGCGCCTTCGGCCTTCGCAAGCGCGCAGACCGTGCCGTCCGTTCCGCCAAGGTGGTTCACATCGACATCGACAACGTCGATATCGGGCTCATGCAGGTCAACTGGCGATGGCATGGCAAAGAGTTCTCGTCGATCGACCAGATGAGCCAAACCCACGCGAACGTCATGTATGCGGCCCAGATGCTTCGCTCGCAGATCAAGCAATACGGTCTCTTTCGCGGTGTGGGCTACTACCACAGCCGCTCGAGCCCACGTTGGCGCCACTACTACCGGAAGGTGAGACGCTCATACGCGAGCCTGACCAACGGATCCTAGATTCAACTCTGATTGCCCCGCTCTTGCGGGGCTTTTTTGTTGTTTCCGTCAGATCGCTACACACCCGAGCGCTTTGAGGGAGTAGGACTTACTCATCATCCGGGCTCATGCGTTCACCGATCTACCTCTTGCTGTGTGCCGCTCTCATGATCGGACCGCCCGCAATGGCACAAAACAGTGCCTCCGCTGCAGCAGCAAACCAGGCCGCGGCCGACGCGCCGCGCTACGACGAGCTTCCCGATGTGCTCGATTGCAAACAGTTCGACTGGATGAAGAACTGCTCAGCGCTCAACCGGCAAGCGAAGCGTCATCCCGAGGCGCCTATCCGCGCCAAGGCGCCTGATGGCACCGAGTACACCTTCGCACCTCAGACGCCTACGACCGTTATCGCTCACATGCTCGATCCGAGTATCGAGACGGCGCGCGCTATGGTCCTGCGCGAGCGGCGTATGGCCGAACGAGACAAGAACGCAGCTCAGTACGCGCGCCAGGCAATCAAGGAACTTGATGGTGGGTTCGGCTTCAGCGAGTTCGAAGGCGGACTCGAGAGCATCGAAGGGATACGTGACAAAAACGCGCGCGAGCAGGTTTCGGTGCTCGGTTCCACGGTCAAGAAATACGACATAGCGTCGGACAAAGTCCGGGTTTATGTCTTCTATGACTCGAACTGTGGCTATTGCCGCAAGAGCCTGCCGGAGTGGAAACGTCTGACCGATGCGCACCCCGATCTAGATATGCGCTTGCTGCAGCTTAACGACGACACGCCGTTCCTGTCCCGCGTGCGTTCTGTTTTTGGTCTGGACGCAGCGACGCTGAGAGGCGCCAAGCGCAAACAGATCATGGACCGCGTAACCATGACGCCGACTGTCTGGATCCAGGACGAACAGTCGAACAAGACCACGGTGCTGCGTGGCTATCAACCGATGCGCGACCTCGAGAAGGCCATTGCCCGTGTTTCCCAGGAGAGCTGATATGCGTCGATTCAAATCTACTGGCGCTGTCGCCCTCATTGCCCTGTGCGGCCTTTCGCCGGCGATCGCTCAGGTCTCGGACATGAACGAGGACATCCCCTTCCAGGGGGCCCTTGAGGGCTTTGGTGAGCAATACAGCACGTACATACCGAAGCTCGGTGATCGCGAGTTCGACATGGCGCGCGTCGGCGCCGAGAGCAACTTCAAACTCGGTTGCTCTGGCATTCCTCAGTACGGTGCTGTGGCGAATGTCGGTGCAGAAGTCGAACGCGTTTTCGACTACCTGCAACAGAACGCGCTCGGACTTGCCGTCAACTATCTGGTCTACCGGAATCCGACGCTCTATTCCTTTCTCCAGAACCTGAATCAGAAGCACTCCTTCCTGACGCAGCAGATGATGGCCAGCTGCTCGTCCGTGCGAGAGAACGCAACTGATCAGCGTGAAGGCGCCCAACAGGCCCAGTACGAGACCCAAGCAATGGATACCTGTCTGGCGAGTGGTAAAACCGCCGAATTCTGCTCATTGGGTTCGAATATCGAGAGTGATGCACGTCAGGCCCAACAGCTGCGTCAGCAAAAGCGCGATCAGCAGGCTGGTATGAGCGGAGCAACACCTACCGATCTTGTTCTCGAGCGCATGGGTACGCGGTCGCGGCAGGCGAAGGTCGTCACAGGTGAATCGTTTGAAAAGGTGATCCGTGACGTTACAGGCGACGAGCTGCTGGGCTCCGGCGCGGGCGGCGGCTCCGGCGGCGGTAGTGGCTCCGGCGGCGCGGATAACAGCGCCGGCGACAGTTCGGGCGGATCCGGCACCAGCGAACTCGGCACCTCGATCGACCCGCCAGAAGCACAGGTCGAAGAAAAGATCATCGAGATGACACAGGAGTTCGCGACGGATTATCAATCGATCGTGGCCAGCGCCCGCGATCAGTCGCTGCTACAGAACGAGGCCTATCGCAAACTCAGCCAGCTGCCTGCAATACCGACCTTGTCTGGCAAGGCCGTTATGGATCTCTACGAAGCCAGCCAAGAGACGCCGCTGCAATATGCCCAGGTAATCGGCGCGATGGCACGTGAGTCGGCCATCGTTTCCATGCGGCATGTGCTCGACAAGTACGAGATCGCCTTGCTGGACGCACGCACAACCACAACCGGTGCTCTCAACGATGCTGAGTGGGACCGCCGAATGAACGAACTCAAGCTACTTCGCGCCCAGGTAGACATGGTCGACAACAAGGCCCGATACCAAGAGCACGTCCTCCAGATCGTTGAAGACGCACGTCGAAGCTTCTAAGCAGCAGGCTTATCCATGGCGATTACCGACACTTTCGATGGCGCCGCTTCAATGCTTACGCATGGCGGCGCAGCACAGGATTTCTTGATCCAGATCGCATTGCCATACGCGAGCGCGTACTACAGCGCAGCCCTGAAAGTGCTCGAACCGGTCGCCTATCTTGGCCTCATCGCATGCTTCATCATGTGGTTTGTATTCCAGAACGGGCAAATAAAGAGCTTCTTCGTAAGCCTTTGTCTAGCGGTGATACTCCTCTTGCCGGGGAACTACCAAACCGGTGATTCAGCGCTCTGGTTTAGCAGCGCAGTACCATCAAACCCCGCTGATGTAACCGGAAACTCAAACATCGATATTGAGTACCCGCGATCTATAGTCGTATTTTTTAACGTGGTCGGAGTCCTCGAGCGAGGGCTATACAGCGCGGTTAACACCGCAATGGCAGAGTTCGACGGTTCACTTTCTGAGGGTGTACTGCCCAGCAGGATTCTCTCTATCGCAAATGACTCGATGACGTTGGCGACCGCGTCGCCCGAATTGGTGTCGCTGCATAGGCTTTACCGCTCCTCTTGCCAAACACCTGCCTCCAAGCTCGGCTTATCAACGACTGCAATGCAGGCGCTTGGATTCCACAACAGCATCATGATCGGCATCGACGACGGTGATGTCATACAAGACCCTGAGCATCAGGTGTCGTTCTGGCGAAGCCTCTGGCCCATGAGTTCTCGAATCCATGAAGTCAGTGGTGACAGCCTCTCAAACACTGAGCTCTCCAAGATAAAAGCCTCAGCATCCGAAAGCGGCGTGTTCCTAGCATCAGGTTCGCTTATACCAAGCAGCCGCTACTTTTCCGCTCGCGAGCAAGGCGCGAGTCCAGACTCAAACAGCTTCCTGACCCGCGCCGAGGTATCCGGAACACAGTTCGAACACCCGAACCCGAGTGCAGCAAGCGCCGATCAGGCGCGCTTCTATGCAAGCGACTGCGACGAGCTTCATGACATGGTTCAGCTTGGTAACCGTCAATACTATGCATTCATCAAAGGTATCGAAACGGATCGAGGTGACCTCGTAAGTGACTCATCAGCTTTTAGCTGGCTGAGGGACGTACTCTTCGATCAACCGCAGCAAATCGCCTCACTGGAGGTCGAGAAGCTTGCTGAAGCGTCCTACATGAATGGCATGGTCCCACTGAACCGCGCGGTCTCTGAAGCTAATGGTTATCAGAGCCTGGGCGGCAACAACCGCGGGGATACCAGTAACGGCTTTCTCGATGCTGGGGTCAAGTCTCTAGGGCTTGGCCTCAGCGCCCTATGGAAGGAGTGGCGTCTGGATCTGGCCCCGGCCGCTGTAAACAGCGTCGTGGCAATGGGCATGGCGCTCCTTTTCATCATGCTCCCTCTCGTCATCGTATTCTCAGTCTTGCCGGGCCGCATCTCGACTCTCGGAACGATTATCAAGGTCATATTGTTCGGGAAGCTCACGCTGCTGCTGATGTATATCACCTGCAAACTGAGCCTGATTGCGTCGTCTGCTTCCATGTTCTCGGTTCAAACGATGAGCTATATGCCGACGAGCCTTTACGCCGCCCAGGTGTCCTTGGCGGTCGCCTCGCAACTAATCGCGCTTATTGTCTTGCTCACGGCCGCACCGATGCTCGCTTACTTCATCGTGTTCAGTGAAACAAAGGGCCTAAGCAGCCTGAAGCCGGATTCTATTGGTAGCGACGCGGCACGAAACGCCATGATTGCTGCAGGTGCGGCTACCCAGGTCGCGACACGTGTCGGCGGTAAGGCAGTGGGCTACGCCGTGAATAACTCTAGAAATCTCGGCCAAATTGAGGACGATAAAAATCGCCAAAGTAGTCCGGGCAGAGGTGTTCCAGCGAAATAGATATGCTCTGAGTCGAGCACGCGATGATTTCGAGTGATCAGGTGAGGGAAGTCCGGAGTTCTACTCCGGACATCAATCTGCCCTTGATTCGATATCGAAACGGCCACCCTTTGCCATGCTTTGTGACATCACGCGACGGGATGCTGATCGTGTGCCCTGCGGGCTTTTGCCATGAACACGGCTTTCGTGACGCCGACTTCCCAATATTTGTACCAGGCGGCAGCACCGCCCATCGATGGGAACTCACGCCAGAACGGCTCGCTATTCGCATTCGACGTTGCATTGATCTCTCACGCTCTCGGACACGGACAGTGCTGCAACAGATCTACCCGTACCAGCGCGCCCCCATCGCGAAATTCGACTATCCGGATCGGATAAATCGGGTAGTCAAGATCGCCCAATAGTGTCTCTTTAGAATTCATTGCGGCTGCGATCGCCCCAGAGTACCCAGCAAGAGGCACTGGACACTTTGGGCGATTGCCATGACGGCACGATTCAAAACCTACCGAGATCACACCCGCGCCGCGCTAGTTGTGTGCGGTCTTTTTGTGACTGCTCCCGCGGCCATTGCCGGTGCCCCGACTTATGGGACAGAGCATGTCCGTCTGCCCGCCACGTTGCACCACGCGCTTGAACAGAACGGCTGGCGCGTCATCAGTCAATGGCCCGGCCTCAAGCCGATCAACAGCGATGCTTTCGAAAGCCGCGTTGAACCGTGGACAGATCCCACCAATTCGGGGGTGCCTCAAGGCCTGAGTTCCCAATATCGCCGGTGGGTGGCCACTGGCGACGCGCGCGATACGAACGGGGCACACAATGACTGATCTCAATCAAAACATCGCATCTGGTCCTCACGAGGACACCACTGCCCGTGACTCGCGTTCAGTCCTGTTCTTCTGTGCAGGCATCGGGCTCGTGGTTGCGAAGCTGCTCTATATCGCTGTCGAGCTGTACTACAACAACACGCTTCAGATCTTCGGCAGCACGCCGGGGATCGACGCAGACGATATCGAGCGATTTCACCTGTTCGGCCGGCAGGTAGCCGCGGTTGGCGCGACCCTCCTGATTGGCGGTCTATACCTGCGTTGGAACGCCAAGCGCGTGCATCGTGGGCTGGGTCGGCCTCGCTGGCTCGTTCTGGGCGGAGTGGCCGTTGGCGTCTATCTCTCTGCCCTCGCGCTGCAATCGTTCGCGATCAATCTGATGATCGATCTATCGAGCGATCGGACGGCCTACCGCGCCTATGCCGGCGGGATCGCTCAGACACTGGTTCTGTCCGGCGTAGGCGAGGCATTTGGCCTGGATGCCTCGATCGATCGATACGACATGATGGTTGATGATAGCGAGACCATGCTGTCACTTCTGCCTGTGGCCTCGATCGGCACAGACAGCTTCGCGCGCCGGTTGGCCGGAAACCGTGAGGCGATCTCGGCGGCAATGCGTGCCCAGGCCTTTCACACCCGTTTTCGTGTTGACCTCGGTCGATTCGTCGCTGCGCAGCGCGAGCTGGTCGCTCTTTGGAGCACGATGAATGACGTCAGCGTCGCAGTCGACGACAAAGTCTGGAAGGCGCGCAAGGCCATTCTCGAGCCGCGACTGGAGAGTTTTCGCTTGCTCGTTTCTAAGTACCAGGACTATCGCAAGGCACAGAAATACTACGAGCGTGCGCTGCCTCGCCTTTCTGCGTCGAACCGCAAGCGCGCCTACCGCACGTTCGTTGAACGTGTCGATCTGCCGCCAAACCTGACCGCGCGCGAGTTCTTCAACCGCCCGGAGGTCCGTGTCCAGTCAGGCCTGTACTCAGATGGTAACGCGCCTGCAGCGATGAGCATCGTTGCGGACGGCAATCGTCTGGCATCAGAGCGTGATCGCATGCTCGAGACTGCCACTGCAGAACTGGCTGACCGGCTTCCGCCTTCCCTGGTGCCCTACATCGCTTTCGACCGGCGTTTTAAGTCGTTCCTGACGTTGCCGCCGATTCGTGATCGCGTTCAAGCTATGGACGCCGGCGGCCAAGGCCATGACCTCGGGATGAGCGGCACTTCGTTCTTCCAGAATGTCTGGGCGCCGCGCGTGAGCCGCGAAGTCGAGAAGACAGTCGATCAGTACGTGCTCGCCAACCCGGCTGCGATCGCCACGGCCGAGATGAAGGAGCTTCGTATAAATGCCCTCAAGGCCGCCTATGTGATGCCGTTGGCGCTATGCCTGTCGACCATGTTCCTGCTGCTGAACCTATTAACGCTTGTGCGCTGGAGAAAGATGAGCATCCGCGGCCGCGTCGTAGTTGCCGGATTCGTTGGCGCGATCCTGATGATGACCGCGCTGAATCCGCTCGATGGCAATGGCACATTGGATTCCGACTTCGATCTACCAGTCGGCGTCGAGCAGATTGCTCGAACCAGTCGACTGATCAACGGATTCGGAACGATGTTGACGCAGCTCGTGCCCCCAACCTGGTTCGGCTTAGTACCCGAGTCTGTTTGTAACCAACGCCGGTCCATCTACCAATCCAGCGACGGCACCCTCTTTAACTGTTTCCAGCCCTGATACCCCAAACTCACCGATATACGACCCAACGAAGGCACGACCCATGACCAATTCCGATACCAAAGTAGTCAGTCTCGCTGCGTACCGCTGTGCTGGTTCGACAGTGGCCGTCCCGGACGGCGTGGTGCGCTACGGCACGCCGACCGACCCCGATGTAATTGAGGTCGAGGACATGCCTTTCTCGGACCTCGCGAAATGGATCGTCGAACAGACGCGCGTGCGCGAGACGATGATGGTTCAGGCGCGAATCCGATTCTCGGGTGAGGGTAAAGGCCGCGTTGAGATGGTCACTCTACGCACGAAGCCGGATCCGGATCTCTACGAGGCCATGCCGTTCGAAGTGAGCTCGTCGAAAGACTGCGCTGCGATGCTGAATGCCTACGACTACATGGTCTCGCAGAAACGCTATCCCGCGGAGACAATCATCGCCGGCTTCGCGGACGAATGGATTGCACTCGAATCGCCTGCTGAATCGCACGGCTGCGTCCCGAAGGACGCATACGAAGCGTCAGCAGCCTGGCCAGTTTGACGCATTAACCGAAAGAACCGAGCAGTCGATTCATGTCGAACTCGGGCTGACCGCTCGACGATTCACTCTCGTGGTCGTCGAGCGCGTCCATTTCCTCGAACTCTCCCTGCCGATCACTCGTCTGATGGCGGGGAGGTGATGCCGAATCGTCGTTTCGTTCCGCTATCTGGTCACCTGACGGGGTATCAGACTTGCGCCCATCGCTTTGCAGGTCAGGCTGATCGATTTGTTCGGCAACGTGCTGCTCGCCGGGCTGCTCCACAATCTCGACTGCCTGATGCTCAAGAGCGTTGAACATTGTCGATATCTTCGGGCCCCTGTTCTCGCTGATTAGCTTGAATCCATATCGGATCAGAGCGCGCAATGTCACTGTCCGAAGATTCCGGCTGGTCTGCTTATGAAGCTCGCGGATCCGCGGGGGTGACGTCGGCGGGATCATCAGTTCGATCTTGTAGAGATTTTCCGGAGTCTCTGTCAGAGCCTGAAGATCAAGCCGGACTGGCTCATCGTCATCCAAAGCAGCAAGGATGAAGACGTGCAGTTGCGCTCGCCGGTACTGAGACGAGCGACAGGACTCAAGGTGCTCAATCAGAGCCTTATCCTTCGTCTCATCCAGCTGGATGGTAGAGCGCAGAGTCTTTGCTGCCATATCAGCTCGTCTTTAAGGTTGCCGCCAAGAAACCGCGGGCGTTGCTGAATTCGGGATCCGTGGGGATCATAAGCTGTTCACTGGGAATATACTGCTCCAGCTCTTCACGCAGGAACTGAGCACCGCCACCTGTCACGACCACGTATCGGAATGTATTGAGGCTACCCCACAGTCTCTGAGCCACCGCGAGCGTGTTGATCACGACATGGCGCTTCGCTTCAGAGACGATCCGAGCCACCGATAGCGGCTTGCCTTTGGACATGAACTCGCCGTCGGCCGCGATCTTGGGTATCGCCGTGATGTCGAACTCGGCGTTGTGCTTCACCTGAATCTGGTTCCGGATCAGCTTCATCGCAATCGAAACAGCGAACGGATCGGTCGTATATGAGGCCGGGTTGAACTGGTTTTCGTTGACTTCAATGAGGTCGGTGGTACCCGATCCGATATCGATAATGGCCACCTTGCCGTGTTCGAACTGCTTGGTTTCCACTGGGTCCAGGTTCAGCCCGATATCCCAGAAAGTGCCGAACGGCTGCGGGACCACCTTGTGCAGGGCAACCTTGCAATAGACGCCATTCCAAGAGCGAACAATCTCGGCGAGCGCTTCCCTATGGCGCGTGTAGTCGCGTACAGGAAGGCCAGCGGTCAGGTTGACCCTTTCAGCGTCCAGCATCCGCAGGGCGTGCAAGCCCAGCAGCCGGTATTCATTCTGATGAATCCGATCGCTATCCACATAGGTCTCGGTTACGCGTCTGACCTTACGAGCATCATCCCCGACCAGGTAGTTGATGCCGTCAAGCGTGATCACCCTTCGTTTCATATCGGGTGGCAACATCTGGACATCTTCAATCCTGGCCGTATATGCAGGGAAAGAGAAAGGCGCGCGTTCACTGGCGACCACCTTTACTGCCCCGTACCCGATGTCGATGCCGGCATTTACCGTCTGTGTCATTTCAATTCCCGTTGCATTGTTCGAATGTGACGGTAGAGGCTTTCAGCGGCGGCCTGGCACTCAGCTCGCTTGTTTCGAAGCTGTTCAATTCGGCGCGCTTTCAGAAGCAGCGGCCTGGCGTAACGCCGGAGATGCCGTGATCTGAGCACATCGCGATTGACGCGATTTGGAAACCGTTTGCTGCCTGACTTGAGCCTGTGCGCGTAGCGCCTCCCGTTCTTGAAGGACACAGTGGAGAAGAATGGGCCATTCGGTCCCAGGCGTTGCTCCATCTGTGTCCCTCGTATAGTGAAAGCGATGCTTAGCGAACCATTCCGGCGTTTAGGCTCGACGGTGTTGAACTCGTACATCACTTTCGTCAGCTCGCGATCGATCGATTCCATCTGCTCGAGCAGGGCCTTGATAACGCGAATGACGTGGGCGGATATTGCCGCCCGATAGTGACAGGCGGCATCAAAGGTAAGGTCGTTCCGAGTTGGCGCGATCGGTAAGACCTCAAGGCTATTGTCCGAGGCGATTTTTCTCACGGCATTACCGAGTTGATAGAGCCATGACCGATCTCGGATGAAGGTTCGGTTGAGAACCTTGATCTCCTTGATGACGTCCCGCCTGTAGGCTCGATCCGCGGGATGTGTCGTACGGTCGAGCTCGATGGACCGTGGCCAGGCTTTCAACCTTCGCGTCTGACGCGGCGCAGATTGATCACTGACTAAGACCTCGAGCCCTACCCCGTGATGGATCAGACCGGCGCTTGAACGCCGGCTCGGATGCCATCGCAGATGGAATCGAACCCGGCCGCCAGGGCGGACACCATTGAAGCGGGATCGCAGCGCGTGCAGTTTCGTCTCGAGCGCATCCAAGTCCCAGTCGACAGCAGACACCGTTTCGATCAGTTCTGCGAAGTGCGACCGCCTCGACTGGCGTAGCGCTGCCAGCCGAGTGACATAGCTGTCCACCGCCTCCTGTGTCTCATCAGGCGTGCTCACAGCGCCCAAAATCCCGATTCCGCGTTATTCGGAAATACTCGGAAAAAACCTGCGTAAACCGGAATTAGTCTGCAACAACCTGCGGCAATCCGGCTCCAACCAGTGCCTGGGCGATGGGCCGCGTCTGTCAGCGCCAGCCTTTTCGGAAAAAACCTGCAAAACTCGGAATTACTCTGCATTATTAGGAAAATTCCTGCTGTTTCGTAGAGGCTGTCGATACCAACGCATCGGCCCGTCGTAAGTTGTTGTTTTATGGCTCCCGTCAACGCCGGCGATCTAAGCCCCGTTGTCAGCGATTTGGGCTCAACTCGCCGTCAAATATATTACATACAGAATTCTGTTATTTTTGTGCGCATGCTGGATTCCGCAGCGCCGCTGTCGTTACATCCCCTGCGGGACTAGGGGACGTTAAAGAAAAACTGAGGGAGGGGGGATGTCGCTAGAGGCTTTGGATGGAATGACCGCCGACGAGGTTCGCGCGGTCGATTTACGGGTACTGCTATACGAGGAGCGTGAGTGGCTAGCGCGTTGCGCTGTGGCCACGCTGGGTAATTCGGCCTATGCCGCGACCGTCCAGGCGGAAGACGTCGCTACCGAGATCATTCTGTGTATCGCTCAGCCACAGGTGATTATGGATCGCCAGGCTGATATGGCTCCGGATTCACGTGCCCGCTCTCTGCGCGCGTACTGCATGCAGATCATCCGCACCCAGTGGCGTCGGAAATTTCATTCTCAGTACGCATCGGTTGGGAACGCCGATATCGATGAGGTCGAAAGTGTCATCACGCACGACGCGCCTGAGCGTCTGCGGACCTGCGGCATATCTATCGAACAAGAGGCGTTGCTGCAGTGGGAAGAGCACGAGCATGATCGGCGTTCGACCATGCAGCTCGAAACGCTTCGTGATGCATTCCCAGCTCAGCAGTTCAAGGTTCTCGAGCTGAGCATCGTTGGCGGTCTCGGTCCTGCCGATTCAGCACGCATGCTCAACTGCTCAACAAACAACGTCCACGGCCTGTTGCGTAAGGCGCGACGTCGCCTCCAGGAAATCTACGAGTCTCAGGGTGGCACCCTACCCGACAGCCCACTCGCATAACGCATCGAGTAGCTGCGATGCCGATCACTGCCCAGCACATGCGCGAGGCAATCTACCCGCGGGTAGACGCCTCGGAACTCATGGGTGCTCTCAATCCGATCAAGGCCGGTTCGGCCTATAAACTCGACTGCCCCGAGTGCAAGGGTAGTCGGCGCGCTTTTTACTACCCCGGTGGATCTCACGTCGTATGCAACCGCCGCGATAACTGCGGCGCTACTCCATCGGTCTGGGATGTGCTCGAGTCGCTGGGCATGACCTCAGCGGAAATCGCTCAAGACCTGCATGCGATGGCAGGTATCGATCTGCCTGACGATGAGGACGACCGCCCGAGCCGCACCACACGATCAACGGCTGCAATCGTCCAAGATGTGTTGGGCGCATTCCTGAAGTGCGACACCGCTGCCTGGCGCTACCTGACACACACACGTCGTTATGACGACGCTGAGATCGATACCACTGTTCTTGGGTTCTACCCCTCGGCTCAGGTTGTTGGGGCCAAGCTCAAGGAAGCTGGCGCCGATCTCGCCCTCTGTCGCGAATGGGACGTACTGCCTAAACGTGGCAGTGAGTCGCGTTTCGATAATCGCGTTGTGGGCTATTGGCAGCAGCCGGACGGTACGATTCGTCTCTGGGGTCGTAGCATTGACGGTGCCGACCCAAAATACACATTCGCAGTTGGCACATCCAAAGCACGCCCCTATGGCTGGGCGCGCGCTATAGGGCCATCTGTGTGTGTCGAAGGCCACCTCGATCAATACGCCCTGCGCACCATGGGCATTCCCGCGGCAGCGACGGGTCAGAACCAGGTTACCGCTGACCAAGCGGCTACCCTGGCGTCCAACGGAGTGCGTGAGCTGATTTTCCTGGCGGATGCGGGCGAGGCCGGCTACGAGGGTATTCTCCGCACGATCGCGTGTTGCGAACCTCTAGGAATCGTCACGTCTTTCAGCGTCACTCGCGAGGGCGAGGACGACGTCGACGCTCTGCGCGCTGGGGGCCGTGTCGAGACCGTTCACGACATGACGCACGACGCGATCAATGGTGGCGTGTTCATTGCCCAGCAGATCATTCGCCTCACCGACGAGTTCTCAGCCGCGCACACGGACCGTATCGCCCGGCTATACCGGCTACGGCTGAATCTCACTGATGTATCCCGAATGCTCCACGACCGCCTGCTTTCTAGTTGTGGAGTCGAACCTGTCGCTGACGAGGAATCCATGATGCGAGTTGCATCAGCGATGAGCCGCAGCGGCATGTCCCTCGACGCGATCAGACACCAACTGAGAGTGAGGTACGGGATGACCATCAGATTTACGGCGCACGATGGCTGATAACGCCAGCGGCGCAGGCCCTTTCGCAAAAACGCTACGACTCATCGCCGTCATCGGGATCATCCTGATGTGCGTCCAGGTCGCATTGAACCCCGCAGCAGCCCGGCCACAAGTCGCGTGCTACCCGATCTACCTCGCGTACAACACCGTGACTGTGGATCTGCCGCAGTTGGTGATCCCGAAGGCGCATGATTTCCATCTGATGATGATCGAGCATTCGATGAATGTTCACGATCGCTGCGTCTCAATCGCGAGCGCAATTCCGGGATTCGGTCAAGAATAGACTCGAATGCTGTTGTGCCGACCCCTTTTATGGGGCAGGTACATCAGCGAGAAGAACTATGGCCGAAGCCAACATCCCCCAGCAGATCTCCAACAAGCCGTCCGAGAAGGTAATCATCTCGTCGCCCTACACCGCGCGCCTGGTCGAACAGGCAAAGCGACTCGATCGAATCGTGCGTCGTGCCGACGAACGGTATGGCCGAGGTCAGATGAGCGAATCGCGCTATGAAGAGATTCGCAGCAAATGTCGCGCGATGCTTGGGCATCTGGAAAGTGGCATCTCCGAAATCGACGACGGCGGCCGCAACCGCAGTCGAGCCCAGCGCAGCAATGGCCGTGCGAATCCCACCCAAGGGAAAGGGACGAACAAGAAGGCCACGACCTCGAACGGGCAGAGCGCAACCAACGCAAACCCGAAGGCCTCGAAGCCGAAGAAGGACACATCTTCGGCCACGGAAAAGAATGCGGCAGCAGCCGAGACCTCGACCGCAAAGAAGGACGAGGCCACGACTTCGACCAGCGCCACGGGTGCGGGCAAAGCTACGGACGCTACGGGCGCCGCAGCAGCGGCGCCCTCCGCTGCCACCAGGAGCAACGGTGCTGTCGAGGGTTCCGCTAATGGATCGGCCAGTCCGGGCTTCTGAGAGGCGCGGCGGCGCCAGGGTCGCCGCCGCGCAGTCGTCGCTGACTATCGCGCCGATCGATCGTCTGACGACATAGCGGATCCGTTCCAGCGCCCCGGCCGGAGAACCGGCCGGCACGCCTCCACCGAGTTGACCACACCCACCCTGGGTGCCCCGCCTACCCCTCGGTAGCCATCTCCAACCGGGTCAGGGCGCCTGACGTGCGCCCTGCCCTTTGCGTGTGGTTCCTCCCCTGTGCTCTCTCCAACCGAGTGTCACCTCCCCCCGGTGTGACGACAGCGAACGACTCTGTCGGTCTCCCCCGAAGCGGGGCGAGGCGCCAGGGCTCACCTGTGTGTGGCTCCCCCTGTCTGAGCGCTATCGCCCCGGTGGCCCACTCCCCCGGACAGACATGAGACAGGCAGGCGTGGCGCCCTAGTGTCTGCGCCCTCTATAGGCTCGCGACGGTGGGTGCGGGGGTGAGGGCTGGCCTTGAGGCGAGATCACAGCACGAGGCGTGCGTTGCTCAAGGCAGGTTTGGCAGGGCGCGCAAAGGGCTGACCGGGTGCGGGCAGACATTGACGCCGCGCGGGTCGGTGATGACGTGCGGGCGGGCATTGGCCCGTTGGTTCGCGTGGGGTGCGCGATCGTGGGGACGGGGGCCAAACATGGACTGTCGGGGCTGCGGCCCGGTTCGGCGTGAGGCTGACATCGGGGGCGCTGTTGTAGGGCCAGGGTCACGTCGTACGCCGCGTTGTAACGAACTCGGCCCGCTCTTCAGGTTTTGTCGAAAAGTCGCGATATAGGGGTTGCGGCGCGCTTCAGGCGGGTCAATCTGTACCCATCAGAGCAAAGGGAGCACGCCCCGAGTGATTCGCCCGATGGCCAAGGGTAAAGCGTGCTGGCTGGGTCGTTTACAACCCCTCTCCCCCGCGACGGACCCGCGGAATGTGAACTTCGGTCAAGTGCAGTGGGTGCTGCGCGATCTATTTAAGCCGTCGGGTTCTTGAGTGCCCGGCGGCTTTTTTTTTGCCTTGCGGCGCTCGCCGCGCGGGCCAGCCTGTAGATCTCACCTCCAGCGAGACCATCATGCAGCTGTCACCCGATCCGATCATCACCCGCCCCTGTCTGTTCCGCCTGAATGACGAGCCCGAAATCGTGATCCAGTGCGTCAACGCACAAGGCGCGCTGTGCTGGCACTGGCTGCGTCCGAACAGCATCAGCACCAAGATGACCCTGCAAGACTTCACCCGGCATCGTCAGATGGCCGCACAGGACGGCATGCCGCATTTCGAGATCAAACGAGACCTGGCGCCCCTGCCCCGGCCGCGTTGCATCAACGTGGGCATCTATCGCATCGACAGCGATCGCTTTCGCGTGGAAACCGATGTGCTCACGCTCGCACTGGGTAGCGAACCCGGCACGCTCGAACTGGGCACCGAGCGCCAGTATTACGACCACGACACCCTCAGCGTCGAAGCGAGCGAGTCGTTCGGCCTCATCCAAGCCGACGACGAAGGCCGCCAGATCGTGCAGGCGCATGCCCAAGACCTGATACACAGCGGCCAGCCGCACCAGATGAAAAGCCCCCTGCACCTGCTGGGCAGCTCGGCGATGTGGCTGGATGCCTGTCTGGCTCGAATGACCGCGACCCCCACGAGAAAGTCGCCTGTGCTCAACGCTGCCGATGGCCTGCTGGCCTTCTGAGCGACCCGGCCCGACTGATCCAAGCATCCGATACGAGCATCCCATGACCGCAATGACTCACATGCCCGCCTTCTCCCGCCCGTGCCTCATGCGCGCCCACGATAAGCCCGAAATCGTGATCGAAGTCATGAGCGCCGCCGGCAAGTCGCACTTCCAGTCCCTGAGCCCGGACAGCATCGGCCCGGCGATGGACATGACCGACCTCAACGAGCGGTACCTGTCAGGCAAGGGCAATCAGAACCCGTACTGGTCCGTGCATCAACAGCCGATGATCAGCACGCCGCGATCCGTGCATTTCGGCGTCTACCGGCTGGGGGATGATGATATGCGCGTTGAGAGCGATAACATCACCCTGCGTCTGGGTCAGCACGGCCAGACCATCGAGCTGCTGACCCAACGGCGGGTTCACAGTCTCGCTGACACGCACTACAAACCGATGCGCACGCATGGCGACATCCGCGCCGAACGGGACGGCCGCAATACGTTGATCGAGCTGGTGGACACGCTCTTGCAGCCGGACAACCCCCGGGAGATGGCCAGCCCCCTTCAGGTCTTGCAGAGCAGCGTGACGACGCTATGGCTCCAACACTGCCTCGAGCGCCTCAAGCGCCGGGGCCAGCCGCCCCACCTGTTCAGCGACAAGACCGTAGGGACGCTGGCCTTCTGAGTCGCTCGGGGTCGCGGTGTCGAATAGAGCCTGACGGCGCGCGTCGGGGCCAGTGCGCAAGCACGCAAACACACCGAGGCACAATGTCCCCCACGGGCATCGGATGCAGCCCCAGCGCGATGCACACCATGCGCTATTTTCCAGCGGCTTGCGGCGACGCCGGCACGGCCTAACCTGTAGGCATGAACAACCACCCACGACAGTACCGCTATGACCCGTTATCAGCAGCTTGATTTCTATCAACGCTCACTGAATATTCTTCTGACGGTTTTCAGTGTCGGCCTGCTTTCCTGCGTCGGACGCGGCGGCATCGCGTTCTATAAGGGCGAGACAGGCATGATCTGGCTCTGCCTGGGGGGTACGCTGGCCTGCGCCGTGATTCTGGCCTGCGTGTGTATTATGCTTATACGAAATGCTCGCGCAGTAAGAGAGGTCGAACGGTCATGATGGACTACATCGCTTTCGGTGCGACTGTCGTTATCGGCATGGGAACCATGCTTGCCGTCGTCTACTGCCTCGGGCACGCCGGCGACGAAGACTGAGCGTCGCACCAAACTACCGAAAGGCCCGCGTTCCGATGACGCGGGCTTTTTTTTGGGAGTTATATACTTTACAAACCCAGATGATCGGGAGATAATAGACGCATAAGGAGAGAAGACCATGTGCGATCTAACCAAGCCCGAGTTTCAGGACTCCGACAAGGCCCGCGAGTATTTGGAAGCTCTGCGGTGGCCGAATGGTCCGGTCTGCCCGCACTGTGGCGTAGAAGGCAATGCCTACAAGCTGGAAGGCAAAAGCACGCGCCCCGGCCTGTACAAGTGCGCTGACTGCCGTAAGCAGTTCACGGTAACGGTCGGCACCGTCTTCGAGCGCAGCCGCGTACCGCTGAACAAGTGGCTTATGGCTGTTCACCTAATGTGCGCCAGCAAGAAAGGCATCAGCAGCCATCAGGTTCACCGCATGATTGGCGTCACGTATAAAACCGCGTGGTTCATGACCCACCGCATTCGTGAGGCCATGAGCGAAGGCGGTAGCCCGCTCGGCGGCGGTGGCGGCACGGTCGAAGTAGACGAAACCTTCTGGGGCGGCAAGAGCAAGAAGCAGCGCACCCAGGGCAAGAAGGGTCGCGGCTACGCGCACAAGATGAAGGTCTTTACCTTGTTGGAGCGCGACGGCAAGGCGCGCAGCTTCACGGTGCCTGCGGTCAATTCAAAGACGCTCGCGCCGATAATGGAAGAACAGATCGCCGCAGATGCGAACCTAATGACCGATGAGGCGTCTCAGTACACGAAGATCGGCCGCAAGTTCGCGAGTCACGGCGTTGTTAGCCACGGTATCGGCGAGTACGTGCGCGGCCCGATTCACACGAACACGATTGAAGGTTTCTTTAGCCTGCTCAAGCGTGGTCTGATCGGCACGTTC
This sequence comes from Endozoicomonas sp. G2_2, assembly GCF_017744135.1. Taxonomy (GTDB): domain Bacteria; phylum Pseudomonadota; class Gammaproteobacteria; order Nevskiales; family Salinisphaeraceae; genus Salinisphaera. The sequence continues at coordinate 2,502 of NZ_JAGHQU010000020.1, read as the reverse complement.
CATCATGTGGGCGAACAGCATCTAAAGCGATACGCGGGTGAATTCGATTTTCGTTACAATTACCGGGCGCGCAATGGCTACAACGACAATCAGCGCGCCGCAGTTCTGTTGAAGCAAATTGGCGGTAAACGTCTTTTGTACGGAAGCTGAAACAAATGCGAGCCTGAACAGGGGCATCAAAAAATGAATTACTCTGAAGATAAATTCAAATCGCTTATCCATTACGTATGCGCAAGCTGCGAGGACGTTTCTCAGCTTGGCGCGACTAAGCTGAACAAAATACTTTGGTATTCGGACGTCATCTCGTACTTGAAACATGGCAGCCCAATAACCGGGGAAACCTACCTCAAAAGACAATTTGGCCCCGTCCCATCTCGTGTAATGAGTGCGTTAAATTCTCTGTCGGACGACAAGCTAATTACCGTCCGGCGTGCTGAGCATTTTGGGTATCCCAAAAAAGAATTTATTTCTCTCAAAACGCCGGATGTATCAGAGGTATTTAGCAGCGATGAAATCGAACTGATCGATGAGGTCGTGCATAAGATCTGTAACAACTACACCGCGACTTCTATAAGCGATAAGACTCACGACGAGATTTGGGAAATGGCCAAGATTGGCGAATCAATTCCTTACGAAGCGGTCTTAGTCAGCCAGTTGGGTGAAGTCGATGAACATGATATGAGCTGGGCTGAAGATGAGGCCAAGGATATTGCCGCGTAATGGTAGGCAAAGGCTTTTTCCATGCTAGAACTGTCGCAGAAGATGAGGCAGCTAGCGATATAATTGATAGTGCTTCCCGCTGTTGGCCTCGTGTAGATGACGTATTCTCAGGTCTTAAATGGAGGTTAGCCAGGAGACCTGAGGACGGCGTAAAGCTCCCGCACGCGAGGGGCAATGTTTACACAGCGAAAACACCCAACTGGGTGATGAGCGATGTGCCGGTTGTACAAGTCGTTTATTCGTTTGATAACGATGAAGTCGTTATACATTCGGCTCGTGTCTTTAAACCTGAGGATGACGAGTGATGACCGACTATAAGAACGTTGAGCATAAGGAGCGAGCGGTCTTATTGCGCATGCTCAACACGCCACCGCCCCCCAAGCGGCAACCTAAAGACAAGAAAAAGCCCGCCAAGTGAGCGGGCTTTTTTTGTGGAGGCTAAATATGGTCAAGCTAAACTTGTCATTCGATGACGAAGCGAAAGAGTGCGTAGCGGCACTACTAAAGGAGTCGCAGAGCGAGCGCCTATCGCTTGCCGAGATTTGCCATCGTTTTTTTCAACTGCTTGATAGTATCCAATCCGTCCCCCTCAAGTTGAACGGTCGTGTCGCAATGAGGGCAGACGAAAGATTCGTTCTTCTCAAGATCGACGATTCTGTGCGGGCTCTTCCTCTCGCAACTAGGACACGGTAGGTCAAGCTTCGCGTTCTTATTCTCTTTGTAGTCAAACATGGTGGCTCTCGTTTTTGACGAGCCTCAACCATACCGAAATACTCTGGGTTCGTTAAGTATATAACACCCTTTTTTTTGCCTGCACAAGCGCCTCGTCATGACCTCGCGACGGACTGACTCAGGCGCCCGGCGACCCATTGACGCTTGATCTGGCCCCTGCGACTGGGTGGCAGGCTCTCGGGCCGCATGACCCGCCACCTGATCTGGCAAGGCAATACACCTGACACGATCGACCGGATCTGTCGTCGTTCCATCGAGCCGCTGGTCGCAGCCACGCGGGACATATCGGCTTGCGCGCTGCACGTGTCGAACTATCGCGTGGATGATGGGGCACTCGTGATCGTCAAACAGATTCGCGCAGGCTTGCGGCGCGCGTGGGCCGGGGCAGTCTGGAGGCACTCAAGCACACCACGAGCACCACCATGAGCAAGGGATTTCTTCAGGGACTGTTCAAACAGCGCAACGAAGCGCCGCGCGATCGCGACACCCCCGCTGACTATGCCTGCCCGGACTGCGGTTCCCAGGACGACCTGAGCGTGATGTTCATCGTCAAGGCGCGTCTGCGCCGCGTGGACGGCGTGGATCGCCCGGACGCGCCGGACATGACCCGCTGGACGGACGGCAACGGCATGTGCTGCGGCGACTGCGGCTGGAAAGGCGCCGCCAGCAGTGCGCGCGTGGATCGTCTGATCGACGCCGCCTGATCCCATCACGCAACGAAAGGCGATACGCCATGCCCGCACAATCCACCCTCGACCGGGCTTTCGCCAGCTCGGCTTATCCCGTGGCCTTCGTCTCACAGGGCAACGGCGGCTTCCAGCTGGTGCTGGCGGGCCTGACCGGTACCGGACGCCCCGTGCTGAGCCTGTACGACCACACATCGAACGGTTCGGGTCTCGAACTGGTACTCAGAAGCGATGCGAGAGCTACGCTCATTTCTGGTGTATGAGCGATTGAAGGAGGCGGCACCCACCTGCTGAAATTAGTAAGACCAATCACTGATTTCAGACGACAGAAGAGGTGCCACCACCATGCGAGACGATACGACGA